>CAYLWU010000020.1:0-59818 GCA_964387475.1 uncultured Ohtaekwangia sp.
CCCTGGAGATCGCTGGCCTGCCGGCCGGAGACGTATCCGGAGTAAACATTTCCGATAGCGAAAAGTTCATGACATTTTATGTGAGTACTTCCCGCTCACCCCAAAACCTTTACTTGTATAATTTCGAAACAAAAATAATCAAACAACTGACTAATACCCTCTCGCCTGAAATTGATGCAAATGATCTGGTCGAAGGCGAGGTGGTGCGCTTTAAGTCGTTTGACGGAATGGAGATACCGGCCCTGTTGTACAAGCCGAGGGGAATTAAGAAAGGCCAGAAAGTGCCCGCGTTAGTGCAGGTACATGGCGGCCCCGGTGGGCAAACACGCCTGAATTACTCCAGCGGCTATCAGTATCTGATCAATCACGGCTACGCCATTTTATGCGTGAACAACCGCGGCAGCTCAGGTTATGGCAAAACGTTTTTTGCAGCCGATGATAAACGCCATGGTAATGAAGATTTAAAAGATTGTATTGCCGGCAAGCAATATCTGCAGTCGCTCGATTTTATCGATGCGCAAAAGATTGGTATTTCTGGCGGCAGCTATGGGGGTTACATGGTAATGGCCGCCCTCGCCTTTGCGCCCGATGAGTTTAATGTAGGCGTAAACTACTTTGGCGTCACCAACTGGCTGCGCACGCTCAAGAGCATTCCCCCGTGGTGGACGTCCTTCCGTGAGGCGCTCTACACCGAGATGGGCGATCCGGTGAAAGATTCGGTGGCACTGTATAACAAGTCACCGCTCTTCCATGCCCAAAAAATCAAGAAGCCATTTATTGTATTGCAGGGCAGCAACGATCCGCGGGTGCTACAGGTGGAGTCGGATGAGATTGTAGCGGCTGCGAAGAAAAACAACGTACCCGTAGAGTACGTCATCTTCCCAGATGAAGGTCATGGATTTGTAAAGAAAGAAAACAACATCAAAGCCGCTGAAGAGGTGCTGAAGTTCTTAGATCAGTATTTGAAAGACAGTCAATAGCCAGTGGTTACCGGTAATTTTAGCCTCAGGGTTGCACGCCTGGCCACGTGGGCAACGGCTAAAATTACCATCGGTACCAAACTCTGGGGTCCGGGTAATTTAGTTTAGGGATCGGTACTCCAACGGAGCAACACCTGTTTTTTGTTTGAAGAAGCGAGTGAAGTGCTGGGGGTATTTAAAACCCAATTCGTAGGCTATTTCACTCATCGATTTATCGCGGTTAAAGACCTTCTCTTTTGCCAGCGTAATTAATTTCAGGTGAATGTACTCCAACGCGGTTTTGCCGGTTTCTTTTTTGATAAGGTCTCCAAAGTAATTTGGCGAGAGATGTAATGCCTGCGCACAGTAGGCAACGGTGGGCAGGCCTACTTCTTGAGGTTTGTTTGATGCGAAGAATGTATTGAGCAATGCTTCGAATTGTGCTACTGTGCCTTTCACCGAGTTTTCCCGCGTGATAAACTGGCGATCGTAAAACCGGGTGCAATAATTGAGAAATAGTTCGATGTTGGAGACGATCAGTGTTCTGCTGTGTTTATCCAGCCGCTGATTTAATTCTACCTGAATCTTCGAGAAGCAGTCGAGCATAATTTGCCGCTCGTGTTCGGATAAGTGTAACGCCTCGTGCACCGCATACGAGAAAAACGTGTACTCATGGATCCTTCGGGCCAGCGATGTACCATGAATGAAATCGGGATGGAAAACCAATGCGAGCCCCTTGGGTTGATAGTACTCATCACCTTCGGATCCAACTACCTGGCCGGGTGCGATGAATATCAATGTACCTTCTTCGTAGTCGTACTGGGTGCATCCGTAACGCAAGTCGCCACACTTCACTTCTTTTAAAAAGATCGTATAAAAGCCGAAGCGCATTCGCCTAAGTGTTCGTGGTGCTGCTTTAGATAAGTCTACCACGCCAACCAGCGGATGGAGCGTTTCGTTGTTGTTAAACGCATTGTACTGGGTAATGGTATCAAAAATCAGCATGCTCATCGGGTTTGAAACATATTCAAAAATAAAGCGTACCCGGCCGTTTTTCGTGCCCGCCCGGCCAAATCAGTGAAATGGGTAAGGAATTCCGGAATTTGTATCCATTGTGGGAATCAAAACCTTGTGATTTTTGGCAATAAATCGAACATAATTCTGGTCTTGTGGCCTTTGGCTTTTAGGTCTTGAACTTTCTTGATGAGTATTTTAGGTTTAGAAAATGAATTTAACCGGCAAATCCTGAATCTCGATTCATATTAAAATGAAAACGCAAACCAACGAAATTAATAGAACGAATGCCTCCGGTTTTATCTCTGGCAGGCGTCAATTTTTACAGATGGGTGCCCTACTGGGGGCTACTTTCATGACGCAGCACACCCTTGCTGCGAGTCACGAGACAAAAAGCAACACGTTGAAAAATAGAGAAAAAGTAACTCCAGGCCGATATCGTATCATAGGATCTGGCAAGCATAGTATGAAAGTATCTGCGGTGGGCCTTGGCTGTATGGGCATGAGCTATCACCGTAGTTTTATTCCTGACAGAAAAGCAATGATTACGCTGATTCGCAAGGCAACAGAGCTTGGTGTAAATTTTTTTGATACGGCCGAGGCGTACGGCCCATGGGTAAATGAAGAACTGGTGGGGGAGGCATTAGCACCTTCCCGCAAAGACGTAGTTATTGCAACAAAATTCGGATTTAAAGATGGTAAACCAACCTTGGGTTTAGATAGCCGCCCTGAACGAATCCGGCAAGTGGTTGAACGTTCATTAAAAAGTTTGCGGACTGATTATATTGACTTGCTATATCAACATCGGGTTGATCCGAACATTCCGATTGAGGAGGTTGCCGGTACGGTGAAGGAGCTTATAAAAGAAGGGAAAGTAAAGAATTTTGGTTTGAGCGAAGCCAACAGCGAGAACATCAGAAAGGCCCATGCCGTGCAACCGCTTACCGCTTTGCAAAGTGAATATTCACTCATGACGCGGCAACCCGAAAACGATGTAATTAAAGTGTGCGAAGAGTTGGGGATAGGTTTTGTGCCATACAGTCCGTTAAGTCGCGGAATGTTATCCGGATATTTGAATGAACGCACCAAGTATAATGCAGCAAATGATAACAGGGCTTCGTTGCCACGCTACCAAAAAGAGGCACTGATTGCTAACTGGCCATTAATTGAAACCTTAAAGGAGTTTGGCGACCACAGGGGCCTAACCGCAGCCCAAGTTGCGTTAGCTTGGTTGTTGGCGCAAAAGCCGTTTATTGTTCCCATACCCGGCACTACCAAGCTGGCTCATTTTCAGGAGAATGTGTGGGCGGCTGATTACGTTTTTTCTTCAAACGAACTAAATATGCTCACGGCAGAGGTGAATAAAATAACAATAGTAGGCGATCGCTATACGGGTTTGTCTGCACAACAGACAAATAAATAGTGAACAGCCGTTCTTAGATCCATCTTCGTGCAAAAAAATAAAGTCGAAGAGTTCTGGTTATTGTAACCATTGGCAAGCGTATAAACCGAAATTGAAATTTATTGAGTATGGAAACACTGAATATCAACGTTAACGGCAAAAGACAGACAGTTCATGTTGACCCCAAAACACCTTTGCTCTGGGTACTGCGCGAACACCTGAATCTGGTGGGCACCAAATATGGGTGCGGCATTGCGCAGTGCGGCGCTTGCACGATTCACCTCGATGGTGTTGCCGCGCGGTCATGTCAGTTGCCGGTGGGCGCTATCGGTAACAAATCCATCACTACAATAGAAGGCTTGTCCAATCAGGGGGAACATCCTGTGCAGCAAGCATGGCTGGAACATGACGTAGCCCAATGTGGGTATTGCCAAACAGGCCAGATTATGGCTGCCGCCGCGCTGCTAAAAAGAACCCCGAGTCCCACAGATGCCCAAATCGAAGCGGCCATGTCGGGGAATATTTGTCGGTGCGGAACGTATTTGCGCATCAAAGATGCGATCAAAACGGTCGCTCGGGCGAAGTAAGAAGCAAGATTGTACTCCGTAAACCAAAGAATTGAAAATGGAAAATCATTCAACTTCATCAAGCAGGCGATCGTTTCTAAAATCGACCGTGTTGGCGGGCGGTGGCCTTATGATCAGTTTTAGCGGATTGGCGGAACTGGTGTCAAACGAACAAATCAGTACACAAGCTCGTGCTGAGGCGTGGAATGAGATTACCGGCTACATCAAAATCACCTCCGATAATCTCATTAAGATTTTCAATCCCAACCCCGAGTTTGGCCAAAATGTAATGACTTCGCTGCCCATGATTGTTGCCGAAGAATTGGATGTAGACTGGCAGAAGGTGATCGTTGAAATGGGATCGCACGACAGTGTAAAATTGGGGCCTCAGTTTACCGGGGGCAGTAATTCGGTGAGGATGTATTGGAAACCCCTGCGGGAAGCCGGTGCTGCTGCCCGCCACATGTTGCGCTCGGCGGCCGCTGAAACGTGGGGTGTGCCGCTGGAAGAGGTGACAACAAAAGCGGGGATACTTCACCATCAAAAAAGTGGGAAGTCAGGAACGTATGGCGTTTTTGCGGAAAAGGCCGCGGCCAACCCGATCCCGAAAGGCGTGGCGTTAAAGGAGTTTTCAAGCTTTAATCGGGTGGGCCACTCAAGTAAGAATGTGGAGGGTTTAAAAATTGTAACGGGCAAGCCGCTGTTTGGATCGGACTATAAGCAGGAGGGGATGTTGATCGCGATGATTGAGCATCCGCCGGCATTTGGCAAAAAGCTGAAATCATTCGATGCTGTTGAAGCGCTGAAAATGCCCGGGATTCGGGATGTTTTTAGTCTTCAATTATATCCGGACGGTTTTGAACAAGCCGGGTTTGATACCCGAACGTTTAATGACCTGCTGGTGGTGGTGGGCAACACGACGTGGGAGGTAATGAACGCCCGCAAAAAATTAAAGGTGGAATGGCAGCCGATCAATGAAACCAAAGAAGTAATTGCAGGTTTCCGCGGGAAAACGGAGGTGGTGATTCCTGCCGAACTTGAAAGCACCCCTGAACAGTTGGCGAAGATGGCCGAGTTTGCCACGAAGCCCGCGCAGCAACTGCGCAAAGACGGAGACCCCGAAGCAGCATTTGCGAACGCGGCTCATGTACTAGAGCGCACGTACACCGCGCCCTTCCTGGCGCACAACTGTATGGAGCCTATGAATTTCTTTGCGCACGTTACAGATGAAAACGCGTTGCTGATAGGCCCCCACCAGGCACCTGGTTGGATTGAACCTACACTTTCGAAGATTTTGAATTTGCCACCCGAGAAGATTGAAATACAACTAAGCAGGATGGGCGGGGGGTTTGGTCTTCGTGCATACGGACATTACGCAGTAGAAGCTGCGCTTATATCCCGAAAAGTGAAAGCGCCCGTGAAACTCGTGTACACACGTGAAGACGACATGACCTACGGCATTTATCGCCCCATGTACACGGCAACCTATCGTGCCGCGTTGGATGCAAACAAAAACCTGATTGGTTTTCATGTAAAAGGTGGCGGCATTCCGGAGCATCCCATTCATGCCAACCGGTTTCCGGCGGGCGCGGTGGATAACTATCTGGCAGAGGGCTGGGCCATTCCATCAAATATTACCATTGGTGCTTTTCGTGCGCCGCGGTCTAACTTTAATGCTGCGGCAGAACAATCTTTTCTGGACGAATTGGCCGAGCTGATGGGCAAAGATCCGATTGATTTTCGGCTGGAACTTTTGCAACGCGCCAAAGAAAAGCCCGTGGGCAAGAATAACGACTACGATGCAGACCGATATGCCGGTGTATTGAAGTTGGTTCGGGAAAAATCAGGATGGGATAACTCTGAAAACAAGAAATACAGCCGTGGTGTGGCTGCTTACTTCTGCCATAATTCGTATGCAGCCCACGTGGTAGACATAGTGAATAAAGACGGGCAACCCTACGTAGCGCGTGTAACAAGTGCGATTGATTGTGGTTTGGTGATTAACCCGGATGCAGCCAATAATATGGTGCAGGGCGCCGTAGTCGATGGGATTGGGAACGCACTGTATGGCGCGCTAACACACACAGATGGAATTCCCGACCAGAAAAATTTCAACACGTATCGGATGATCCGCCACAAAGAAGCGCCGCAAAAAGTTGATGTACATTTTGTGTCAAGCAGCATTGACCCAACTGGGCTGGGCGAACCCCCCTTTCCTCCGGTATTTGGTGCGGTGGCCAATGCGTTGTACAAAGCGAGCGGCAAAAGGTTCTATCAACAACCCTTTTTTAGGCAACTGGAACAGGTGGGGTAATGGCGTAAGAAATTCAAAATAAATTGATCTTTTAATCCCGTGTATTTTCTGTAAGCCATGTGGCGTGTGAACTAACCCCTTATCGATGAAGTCGAGTGTTTTTACTGTTTTTTTATGCATGCTCTTATTTTGTGGCGCGAGGGCCCAACCCAAAGACAGCACTTTTGTTTTTCACACCGATCTCACGTTAACCAATAACGGGTTCTCGATTGTGCCCGCGTTTACGCTGGGTGCACCGGCGGCATTTTTGGATATGCGTATGGGTAACAAACGCCTCACCTTCGAGCCGCAGTTTCGTTTTGCGCTGGACGGTCGCCCGTGGTCGTTCATTTTCATCTACCGTTACAAAGCAATTCTAAAACCCAGATTCCAGTTAACGGTGGGTACGCACGCGCCGGGGTTAAATTACATCACCCGCACGGTAGATATCAGTGGCATTCAAGAGCCGCTCTCGGTAGCCCGGCGCTTTTTGGCGGCCGAAATTATACCCACGTATAAAATCTCGCCGCGTACAAGTGTAAGTATGTATTACCTGCGTGGCCGCGGCTTTCAACAGCATGGGCCGCAGAACTCTAATTTTCTGGCGTTGCAAGGCAACTTTACCAAAATAAAATTAGCGGGGAAAAGCTATTTTAGTTTCAACCCGCAGGTGTTTTACCTGAAGGTGGATGCAGATGATGGTTACTACGTAAACGCCACCACTACGCTGGGGGTGCATGGGTTTCCGGTTACCCTTTCGGGGATTGTGAACAAGGCGATCCAGTCGACCATTGCCGCGCGCGATTTTGATTGGAGCCTGAACCTGGTGTACACGATTGATCGGAAGTTGGTGATGGCGCGGGAATGAGTTGCCCGGATCGGAGGAGGCGCTGGTTTGTGGTGGCTCGTGGTTGGCCGGTATATTTTAATTGAAATCGGAGCGGCCCGGATGGCGGCATTTGTTGGAGCCCGAAATGGAACGTGCGGTGGATTGGCGACTGCCGCCAGCCGGAGATGCCGCCCAAAAAAAGTAGGGAATAAAAAAAGAGAACCTTTCAGTTCTCTTTTCTAGTAGCGGGGGTAAGACTCGAACTTACGACCTTTGGGTTATGAGCCCAACGAGCTACCAACTGCTCCACCCCGCGGTAAAGTGGGTGCAAAAGTAGCGGTCTGGTCGCTAAAAAACAACTCTGCTCACCTTAATTGCACCAAACCTTTGAAAGTTTAGCGCCAGCGGTTGTGCCAAACGTTTGCCGGATGGCGCTTATCTTGCAGGTTATGATAGCAGATTTGCGCAGCGACACGGTTACGCAGCCCACACCGGCCATGAAACAAGCGATGTGGGCCGCACCTTTGGGCGATGATGTGTTTGGCGAGGACCCCACCGTAAATAAACTGGAAGAAAAATGTGCTTCGCTGTTGGGCATGGATGCAGCTGTTTTTTGCCCTTCGGGCACGATGACGAACCAAATCGGCATTAAAGTGCTTACGCGGCCGTATGAGGAGGTGATCTGCTATAAAGGAGCACACATTTACAAGTATGAGGGCGGAGGCCTGGCCGGCACCAGTGGCGTGAGTGTACGTCTGCTGGAGGGCGACCGCGGCCGTATTCGCGTAAGCGAAATCGAACCGAACATAAACAACTCCAAAGATGCCCATCAACCGCTCACTACCGTGGTTGCGTTAGAAAACACGGTGGTGCGCGAAGCAGGTAGTTTTTATACGCTGGATCAGGTGGTAGCCATCAGTACTTTTGCACGCAGCCGCGGATTGCACATGCATTTGGATGGCGCGCGGTTGTTCAACGCACTTGCCGAAACGGGCGACTCGCCCCAGGTCTACGGCCAACACTTTGATACCATTTCGATTTGCCTTTCCAAAGGTCTCGGTGCCCCGGTGGGTTCGGTATTGGTGTGCAAAAAAGAATTAGCACCTGCCGTGCGCAGAATGCGCAAGGTGCTGGGTGGTGGCATGCGGCAGGCAGGACTTTTGGCGGCGGCAGGTATTTATGCGCTCGATCACCATCGCGAGCGATTAAAAGAAGACCACGCACGTGCGCGCGCATTGGCCAATGCTTTGAACGGAAAACCATGGGTGGCAGCGGTGATGCCGGTGGATACCAATATTGTGATCTTCACCCTGGCAGATGGCATCTTGCCCGAACAGTGGCTAACCCGGATGAACGAGAAAGGTGTGCGGGCGCTGGCGTTTGGTGCGCAGCAGATTCGTTTTGTTACGCATCTGGATTTTACTGACGCGATGCTTGAGCATACCGTGCGAGTGATACAACAACTTACGCTGTAATTCATGGAAGAAAACGAGCCACTGGAAGAATCGCCAGCCCCCCTTGGCCAGGCAACCACAACTGCCGGGCAGGCGGAAGCGTTGGTGGAGGCAGAGCAAGCGGTGCGGAAACCGCGCAGCAACACCCATTGCCTGAATTGTGGCGCGGAATTGCACGATGTTTTTTGCCATCACTGCGGGCAGAAAGATATCCCCAGACGTCAGACGCTGGGCGAGCTGTTTACCAACTTCATTAGTTCGTTTTGGAGTTATGAGGGGAAGTTCTTCTTAACCACGCGCCACCTCTTGTTGAAGCCCGGTTTTTTGGCCACCGAATATAATGCCGGCAGGCGCGAGCGGTACTACCACCCCGCGCGGATGTACGTGTTCATCAGCTTTGTTTTCTTTTTAGTTTTTTCATCGTTCTCAGACGATGCTGCCGTAAACATGGCGCAGCTTGATCCGGAAGACGTAGCCGAGCTGCGTGCAGATTTCCCCTCGGTGAAGATTGATTCGCTGCTGCTTGCGCGCGGCAAAAAAACAGAAACGGGCGACACGGAAGTACCCACCGCCTGGCTGGACTCACTCCGCTCCGCTAACGGCCAGTCGGCAAAACCTGTTTCACTAACCACACTAGAGCATAAAACCTTCGCTGCGTATGATTCGGCCCAGCAACGCCTGCCGGAAGACAAGCGCGACAATTGGATCATACGCAAGCTTACGGAACGCAACTATGAACTCAACAACCGGTACAAACGCAGTGCAGACTTCGGTAAAGATTTTTTGAAAGCGCTGGATGAAAACTTTTCGAAAATTCTTTTTGTGTTGCTGCCCATTTTCGCGCTGCTGCTAAAGCTGCTGTACGCACGCAGCGATTATTTTTATAGTGAGCATCTGGTGTTCTCAATCTACTTCTACAATTTTGCTTACCTCATATTTTCCCTGCAGGTGTTGGTTGGCGAGGTGCCCTGGCTGGCATGGATGGGGCAACTGTTGGGGTTGTGGGTGCTGGTTTATCTTGCGGTGGCGTTGAAGCGGGCGTACCAACAAAGTTGGCGCAAGACGCTGACGAAGTGGGCCATCTTTTTGTTTTTGTTTTTGCTGGCCATCACCCTCGTGTTTGTGTTGTGGGGGCTGTTCATTGTATTTACTCTCTGATGGTGTTGTCTGCGCTTCCACCGCTGGCCGAGCGTCTGCGCCCCACTGCGCTGCAGCAATTGATCGGGCAGGAGCACCTGGTGGCTGATGGCGGCATCATCCGGCAAGCCATTGCTTCCCAAAATGTGCCGTCCATGATTTTATGGGGCCCACCCGGCGTAGGCAAAACCACCATCGCCAACATTATAGCCAATGAAGTAAAGCGGCCGTTCTTTGTATTAAGCGCCATTAGCGCGGGTGTAAAGGAAGTGCGCGAGGTGATTGAAAAAGCGCGACACACGCCCCGGACCATTCTTTTTATTGATGAGATCCACCGGTTTAACAAAGCACAACAAGATGCGTTGCTGGGCGCGGTAGAAAAGGGAACGATTACATTAATTGGTGCAACGACCGAGAATCCTTCGTTTGAGGTAAACTCCGCGTTGCTTTCGCGTTGCCAGGTGTATGTACTCAAGCCACTTACCGAAGCGCATCTGTTGCAACTCGTTCGGCATGCGCTTAACCACGATACCGAGTTGAAGCAGCGCAGCATAGAACTGCGCGAGCATCAAGCCCTGTTTCAGATTTCGGGAGGCGATGCGCGCAAAGTGTTGAACCTCGTTGATTTACTGGCGCAGGCTGTACCCGATCCCCTTGTGATTACAGACGAACTGGTGATGCGGGTGGCGCAGAAACACATCGCCATCTACGACAAAAGTGGCGAACAGCACTACGACATTATCTCCGCATTCATCAAATCCATCCGCGGCAGCGATCCCAATGCCGCCTTGTACTATCTCGCCCGCATGATTGAGGGAGGCGAAGATGTAAAATTCATCGCCCGCCGGTTGGTGATTCTGGCCGCTGAAGATATTGGTAATGCTAACCCCACCGCTTTGGTGCTCGCTACTAACGCATTTCAGGCCGTTACGCTCATCGGCTACCCGGAAGCACGCATCATCCTGGCGCAGTGCACCACGTACCTTGCGTGCTCTCCAAAGAGCAACGCCAGTTATGCAGCTATCGAAAGTGCGCTTCAGAAAGTGCACGAAACGGGCGATCTGCCGGTGCCGCTGGCCATTCGAAATTCGCCAACCAAACTGATGAAAGACTTGAACTACGGCAAAGGCTACCAATATGCGCATAGTTTTGAAGGTAATTTTGCGAACATGGAGTTTCTGCCAGATGCGATCGCGGGCACTCGCTTTTACGAACCCGGCAAGAACGCACGCGAGGCGGAGCTTCGGGAATTTTTGAAGAAATTGTGGGGCGATAAATACGGGTACTAAACTTGAATCAACAACGACTTATTTTTGAATATCCGGCCGGTTGGTTGCTGGCGTGTATCGTTGCAGGGGTGGGGTATGCATGGTTGCTGTATTCGGCCAAGAGCCCGTGGACGAAATCAACCAACCGCATGCTGATGGGCGTGCGTGCCGTGTTGGTTACGCTGCTGGCGTTTTTGCTGCTGGGCCCGTTGTTGAAGCTGATCCGTAATGATTTCGAAAAACCAGTATGGGTGTTGTTGGTAGACGATTCGCAATCTGTGCGCCAGGGTACGGATTCCGTGGCGCGAAATCTCCTCCGCGAAAGCGCCGCTGATTTTCGAACGCAATTAGCCGCAGCCGATTACGAAGCAGAACTACGCACATTGTCGGGCACTGATTCGCTCACGTTCTCGCATCAACAGTCGGATCTCGCGGGGCCGTTTCGAAAAATTCAAAATGATTTTGAGGGGCGCAATCTGGCGGGCGTGGTATTGGTTTCCGACGGCGTGTACAACAGCGGTAGCTCGCCGTTGTACCTGGACTATCGCGTGCCGGTGTTTTCCGTAGGCGTGGGCGATACCACCGTGCGGCCGGACTTGGCCATCCGCAACGTGGGCTATAACAAAGTTGTTTACCAGGGCAATCGTTTTCCCCTTCGTGTAGAGGTACTGGCGTCTGGGATTGCTAACGCGGCCCCGCAGGTGCGGGTGCGCAAAGGCGGGCAATTAATTGCATCGCAAACAAAGACCAGTACTGGTGCGCCATTGTCGGTTTTTGATTTTGAAATAGAGGCGCGCGATAAAGGTGTACAGCGTTTTGATGTGGAGGTGGTGCCACTACCGGATGAAAAGAACGTGCAGAACAATCGGTACACCGTGTTTTTAGAGGTGGCGGATGGAAAAAAGCGCATCGTGCTTATCGCGCCTGCGCCCCATCCGGACATCAAGGCGCTGGAGGCAGTTATTCAGTCGCAGTCCAACTACGAGTGGATTGTACACATTCCCAACGTGAAACCGACGCCCGCAAATTGGCAAAACGGCCAGATTGATTTGTTGATTTTGCATCAGGCATTAAACCCGAAAATGATTCCTTTTTTGCAGCAGGCAAAGAGCGCTTCCGGTGGTGTTTGGCTCATTACCGGGTACGAAACGAATCCGCGGATGTTTGCCGCGCACGGCCTGCCTTTTGTTTTTGAAAATAGCGTACAACGGGATGAAGTAACGCCAGTGCTGAATAGCACGTTTCGCGATTTTGCATTTGGTGAAAACACGGGCTCGCTCATTGCCCGCTATCCGCCCGTGTCCGTACCGTTTGGCAAATTCTCTTTTCCGCCCGATGCGCACATTTTGCTGCATCAGCGCATTGGCAGCGTGGCCACAGCCCGGCCGCTGTTACTTACGTGGAATGAAAATGAGGCAAAGCGCGCGCTACTGCTGGCCGATGGCCTCTGGCGTTGGCGGTTAAGCGAATTTCGGGAGACGGAGAAAACGGAAGCCTTTGCGGAGCTTACCGGTAAGCTGGTGCAATACCTGAGTACCCGCGAAGATCGCAGCCGCTTTCGTTGCTTCTCTGTTCGGCCGGAATTTTCTGGTGCTGAGCCGGTGCAGTTTGAAAGCCAACTCTACAATGAGCTGCTGGAGCCAATCTATGGCAATGCGGTGCAATTGGAAATTACGGATGAAAACAACCGCACGGAACGCTACACCTATGCCACCAGTCCGGGCAACATGCGTTACCGCCTAGGCCAATTGCCGCAGGGCGTATATCGCTACCGTGCTACTACTGTTTGGAATAACATTACGGAAACTACCCGCGGCGAGTTTGTGGTGAACGCGCAAAGCCCCGAAAGCCAGCAGACCACGGCCGATTTCCGCCTGCTACAACAACTCAGCGAAAAAACGGGTGGCCAATTTTTCGCGTTGCAGAATTTTGGTGGCGTGGCGCGCACGATAGCGAATACACCCGCGAAACGCATTATCCGCACGGACGAGACGTTTCAATCTTTACTTCAGCTAAAGTGGGTATTTTTTGTTCTGCTGGTACTTGTTTCGGTCGAGTGGTTTGCACGCAAATTCTTAGGCGGGTATTGAAGGTGGCGGGCTAGCGCGTGGCCCATCGCATCAGTGCTTCCAACGGTCCGTTTTTAAACCTACTGCTCCACCACGCGCTGAGCGCCACACTTAGGGTAAAATAGCCGATCGAAAAAAGCAAAATCCAAATCGGTGCAACTTCTACGTTACGGGCAAGAAGATCGTCTGTGGATACGTTGGTAAGGATGGCAAATACCACCATTCCCACCGTGGTGTGCGACACGTAATGCGTAAGCGTCATCTGCCCGGTGGCGCTTAACACCTGTAGCCAGCGTTGGTGTACAAAGCGCTCGCCCAGCCAAAAACAAACCAACAACACTAATATGCCAAACGAGATTGTGCTGAGCTGAAAGGGCAGAAAAGGCGGAAGGTAATCTGCGGCCAAATATTCATTTACCGCAGCGGGAAATACATCGGCCACAGCCAGTAATTGTGCTGCTTCCACAAGCACAAACACAGCAATGGCGTACCAAAACAGCGTACGCTTCAGAGCGGCATCCTTCCAATCCAACCGCCCCAGCCACATGCCAACGAAAAAGAACGCAAGCCATGGAAATGCGGCATTCCAGCCGTTGTAAAACGTGTTTCGCAAAAAACCGGACACCGTCCAAAAATCCGCGTAGGCGTACGTAGAAAAATTCCAACCGGTTTCAAACGGAATAACCAAGATGAGCGCGTGAAACACGACCACCGCTGCGGCTGCCAGCCACAGGTAATAGCGGCTCGGCACAAACAGCACCAGGGCTGCTACTTCCATGTAGATGGCATAGAAATGCAGAATATCGGCCGGCCACCATAAAAAAAGCAGCATACCGCTAACGAACAAAAACGTGGCGCGCTTGAGCACCGTGCTGCGCAGCTTTTTCTTTTCTTCCGGGCTGTAGCCTAGCCTGCCGGTCATGAATGCCACGCCCATGCCCGCCAGCATAACAAACACCGTACTGCTGTTGCCATTAAACAAACGCATAAATGCGGCCAGCCACGAGGGGTCGTTCAGGTTACCAAAGACCACATTAAAATTTACGATGAGCATGCCAAGGATGGCGTAGGCCCGGGCAAGGTCGAAGCCCGCGATTCGGGTGTTGGTTTTTTCCATGCGTTTTTTTTTGCAAACATCCCCTACATGCCGAGCTGCGAATTTGATGTAGATCAAATAAGCAATGCAGATTCGGTGCAGATTTTAGAAAGTAAGGTATGTCTAAAACACGAGCGTACCCACGGAGCGTGCGGCTACGGTAACGGCCCGGCTGCCCCACGAAATACTTTTCGGTGTGTGGGTGGTGTTGAGCACGACCACCACAATTGATTTATCCGGATTCTGGAAGGCAACCGCCTGCAGCGGCAGATCAACCGTGCAGGAAATTCTGCGGGCACCGCGTCTTACAAATTTCGAAAACTGCGCCAGCGCATAGTACTCTTCATTTAACGTGATTTCGTTTGTTTTGCTATCTACCGTGATAACACCGCGGCAGGTCATGCAACCGAGGTTTTCCTTCCGGGTGCTGTCGGGAGGGTTTGTGGTTGGGCCGTGGGTTTCGTTAAGTGCTAAATTCCACAGCAGCACGTTGCTTGAGCCGTAGCGCGTAGTGCCGATCAAGAGTTTTTCGGTGTACCACATCAGATTGTCGCCAAAGTTGGGCGCCCAACTGCCGCCGGAGCATTCCGTGAAGTATAGTTTTTTGTCGGGATGGGCTTGCTGCACCTGCGCCATGTTTGCCACATCGCCACCATAGCAGTGGAAGGCCGCACCGTGAACGTAGTTGCGTGTAACGGGATCGTTAAAGATGCTGATGGGATATTCGGGAGTATCCCAATTATGATCGTACACAACAATTTTTGTGGCGATGTTTTCCTGTACGAATCGTGGCCCTAGATGATCGCGCACGAATGTGTTTTGCGCTTCGGCCGACATGGCCATGGTAGGGTAGGCGGCTTCGTATTGCGGTTCATTTTGGATCGTGATTGCATCAATCGTTACGCCGCGCGCTTTCATCTGTTGTACGTATTTCACGAAATAGGTGGCGTAGCTGCCATACCATTCCGGACTAAGTCGGCCGCCCTCCAGCCGCCCGGAGGTTTTCATCCAGGCGGGTGCACTCCAGGGGCTGCCCATGATGGGTAGATTCGGGTCTATGGATAGAATTTCCTGCACTACGGGTAGTAGCTCTTTTTCATCGGCTGCCAGGCTAAAGTGGGTTTGGGCCGTATCGGTTTCACCTGCGGGCAAGTCGTTGTAGGTAAACGGTCGCGTAGAAAAATCAGAAGCACCCATCGTTAGGCGCAAGTAGCTTAGGCCGATGCCGCGCTCGGCATCGAACAACTGGCGTAGCACGGCCGTTCGTTTTTCCGGGGGCAACTGGTGTAGCACGAAAGCCGATGCCCCCGTGAGGGACGCGCCAAAACCTTCTATTTCCTGGTGTGTGATGGATGCATCCCACGAAAGTGAAAGCACCGAATCGCCGGTTGAGGCGGCCTGGAGCGGCACAGCATCTAACAACCGCTGCTGGTCTGCCGTGGTAACGTACATCGTGGGTGCCTCTCCCTCAGGAGTTTGGCATCCCATCACCGTAAGGAAAAAGACAGCCGCTCGGAATTTCATTTTGTGAGTTAAATCTCTGCCGAAGGTAGCTTCCTTTTTTTGATTCTGGATACGTTGCTCCAGTCCACGGCCGAAACCAAATCCGGGTAACGTTGTTCCTTGAGGCATGGAAGCAGCTTTCATTTTCCCGCATCAACTTTTTGCCGCTCACCCAGCCCTTGCGCCCGGCCGAAAGGTGTTTTTAATTGAGCACGCACTTTTCTTTTCGCACTACCGGTTTCATAAGCAGAAGCTGGTGTTGCACCGCGCATCGATGAAAGCGTATGCCCACGAGTTGCAGCAGGCAGGCTTTGACGTGGCGTACGTTGATCATGCGCACAGTGCCTTGGGGCCGTTGGCGCGGGAACTCCGGCACCAAAACATCGTACGTGTTTTTTATGCCGATCCGGTGGACGATTATCTCGCGAAGCGCCTGCACAAAGCGCTGGCAAATGCAGGTGTATCGGCACACCTGCTTGAGTCGCCCAACTTTTTAACAACGGTGGCGGAGTTTGACGAATTCAAAAAGAAAGATAAGCGCTACTTTATGGCCAATTTCTACGTTTGGCAGCGTAAGCGACTTCGCTTGCTTTTGGATGCGACGGGCGAGCCTTTGGGGGGCCAATGGAGTTTTGACGCGGAGAACAGACAACGCGTGCCTGCGGGCATGGCTATTCCAAAAGCGGCACCCGTGGCGGCCAACCCGTTTGTGGCCGAAGCCACCGAATACGTGCAGCAGGCTTTTGCTGATCACTACGGTACCACGGCCAACTTTGCGTATCCGGTAACGCGCGCGGCAGCACGCGCAGCCCTGGATGATTTTCTGGAACACCGCCTACTGCATTTTGGTGCGTATGAAGATGCCATGGTACAGCGCGAACCTGTGCTCTTTCATTCGCTGCTTTCGCCCTTGCTCAACACGGGGTTGTTATCGCCCAGCGAGGTACTGCAACGAACGCTGGAATTTCATGCACGCAAAAATTATCCGCTCAATAGTCTAGAGGGTTTCGTTCGCCAGATCATTGGCTGGCGCGAATTTATTCGTGGGGTGTATAATCGGGAAGGCGTGCGCCAGCGCACCACCAATTTTTTCGGGTTCGAAAGGCAAATTCCCAAAAGCTTTTACGATGGCACTACCGGCATTGTGCCCGTAGATGATGTGATCAAAAAAGTACTTGCTACCGGCTATTGCCACCATATTGAGCGGCTGATGGTACTTGGCAACTTTATGCACTTGTGTGGCTTTCATCCCGATGCGGTCTATCAGTGGTTTATGGAATTGTTCATTGATGCATACGATTGGGTGATGGTGCCTAACGTGTATGGCATGACCCAATATGCTGATGGGGGATTAATGACCACAAAGCCGTACGTATCCGGCTCCAACTATATTTTAAAAATGAGCGACTACAAAAAAGGAGCTTGGTGTGCCGTGTGGGATTCGCTCTACTGGCGCTACATCCTGCTCAACCAAGAGCTCTTTAAGAAGAATCACCGCATGCGCATGATCACCAGCGTGGCGGAGAAAATGACGGCCGCAAGAAAATCCGATCACTTTTCCAGGGCTGAGCACTTTTTACAGACACTTCAATAAAACTGGGCGTGGAGGTATATTTACCCAATTAAAAAACACCTATGCTCGTACGTACCGCCCAGCCTGCAGACAAACCGCAGCTTATTGAATTTCAGTTGCGCATGGCGCAGGAAACGGAGCACATCACGCTGGATGTGCCCACGGTTACGCGGGGTGTGGATGCCGTCTTTGCAGACCCGGGCAAGGGCCGGTATTTTGTGGTGGAGAATGAAGGGCGTGTAATTGCCTGCCTGATGATTACCTCCGAATGGAGCGATTGGCGGTGCGGTAACGTATGGTGGATTCAATCCGTGTATGTGCTGCCGGAATATCGTGGGCAAGGGGTGTATAGGTTTTTGTACCTGCACATTAAAAAACAAGTGCAGTTTGATCCTGATCTGCGCGGCATTCGGTTGTATGTAGACCGAACCAATCGCTCGGCCCAGGAGGTGTACACCAAATTAGGAATGAACGGTAACCACTACCAGGTGTTTGAGTGGATGAAATAACCATCAAAAGAAAAGAGGCTGCCCCAAAAGTACAAAGTAACGTCTTTGCGAGGGAGGAACGACCGAAGCAAACCGTAGTTGACTATTTTATCAAGATTGCTTCCGTTCGTTCGCAATGACGTTTGTCGTTTGCGACCGCCTCTTTTTTGTTTTGTGATAAATCGGGCTAGCCTACTAACTCCACGCTGCGTTTCACAAAGTTAGTGAGATCGGCTCCCGTTAACATGCCTTGCGAGAGCAGGGCCAGATCGTATGCCTGCTTTGCCAGCATTTCGCGCTGCTCGTCATTTTCGGCTTTCAGCATCTTTTGTACGATGCGGTGGTTGCCATTGATGGATACACTGTAGCTATCGGGCATGTTGCCCATCATGCCGTACATGCCGCCACCGCCGGTCTTGGCCATGTCTTTCATGCGGCGCATCCACTCGCTCATCGTTACCAGCACGGGCATATCGTCTGCGCTTAGCGCGTCTACCGTTACCGTCATGTGTTGGTTGTTGATGGCTTTTTCGAAAATGGCTTTTACCTGGTCTTGTTCGGCTTGGGTGAGTACGCTTTCTACTTTTTCCTCTTTCACCACCAGTTTGTCGATGGTATCGCTGTCTACGCGTTTTAGTTGGGTTTTTTCGAGTTTCTGTTCCAGCGTGTTGATAAAGTGGCTATCGAGTACACCATCCAATACCAATACATCGTACGCTTTTCGGTTTGCGCGCTCAATGTAGGTGTGTTGCTTACCCGTATCGGTGGTGTAGAGGTACACCAGGTTTTTGTCTTTGTCGGTTTGCAGATCTTTTACGTATTCGCGGTACTCCTCCAGCGTGTAATACTTGCCTTGCGTGTTTTTGAGTAGTGCAAATTCTTTTGCGCGGTCGTAGAATTTTTCATCGGCAATCATGCCGTACTTTACAAAGATGTTGATGTCATCCCATTTCTTTTCGAAATCGGCACGGTCTTTTTTGAAGAGCTCTTGCAGCTTGTCGGCTACCTTTTTGGAAATATGCTGACTGATCTTCTTCACGTTGGCATCGCTTTGCAGGTAGCTGCGCGATACATTCAGCGGGATATCCGGAGAATCGAGGATGCCGTGGAGCAGCATGAGAAAATCCGGCACTACATCTTTTACTTCATCGGTGATAAACACCTGCCGTGAGTAGAGCTGGATTTTGTTTTTGTTCAGCTCAAAATCATTCTTCACTTTCGGGAAGTACAGCACACCGGTGAGGTTGAACGGGTAATCTACATTCAGGTGAATCCAGAACAGCGGGTCCTCGCTGAAGGGGTACAATTCTTTGTAGAACTTCAGGTAATCTTCATCCTTGAGCTCGCTGGGCGTTTTGCTCCAAACCGGCTGCGGATTGTTGATGATCCGGTCTTTGGTAACCGTTTTATATTTTTTCTTTCCCTCGGCGTCTTCGCCATCCTCTTCACTGGTTTCTTGCGTACCGAACTTAATTTCTACCGGCAGAAACTTGCAGTATTTTTCAAGAATGCCTTTGATGCGCCATTCGTCCAGAAACTCTTCGGAGTCTTTGTTGATGTGGAGAATAACATCAGTACCGCGGTTGGCTTTTTTCGCGGGAGCCAAGGTAAATTCGGTTGAGCCATCGCACTCCCAATGGGCTGCGTCGTTTTCTTCTACCTTGTAGGAGCGCGAAAGAATTTCCACTTTGTCGGACACCATGAAGGCCGAATAAAAACCAAGACCGAATTTGCCGATGATATCTTTTGCATCGGTTTTGTCTTTAAATTTCTCAACAAATTCAGTAGCGCCAGAGAATGCAATCTGGTTGATGTATTTTTTGATTTCCTCGCCCGTCATGCCAAGGCCCTGATCGCTCACCGTGATGGTTTTCTTCTTCTTATCGAAGCTCACCTCAATGCGTGCCTCACCCACCTCGCCTGCATATTCGCCCAGCGCGGCCAGTTTTTTTAGTTTTTGGGTAGCATCTACCGCGTTGCTCACCAGCTCACGCAAAAAGATTTCGTGATCGGAATAGAGAAATTTCTTGATGATCGGAAAGATGTTCTCCGTATGAATGGATATTGAGCCTTTTTCTGCCACTTCTGCCATAATTTTTCGGTTTTAATAGACCAATGCTGTGTTGCACACAGCGGACAAGGATTGTTCCAGTAGCGCGGGTCTGTCAGGATGGCAGTGGGTTTGGGGTCGATTTTTGCCCATTTTAGCAATCCGTAAAGCCAAAAGAAATGGGTTTGCAGTCTATTTATGAGATCGTTTCGCAAGTCCGGTTACTACAATTGAAAGGCCCGCAAGAATAGGCCCCCAGGCAATCAGAAACGAGTCGCCCATGTTTAGTAGCCCGGTATAAGTGAATGCCGTAATAATTACACCCAAACCGGTAAGAATGGAGCCAACGGCAATCATGTTTCGAGCGTATCTGTTCGTTTCTTTGACTTGAAGCCTGCGTTGGATTTCGCTATCAATAACCCGAATGATTACGCGTATTTCTTCTTTCGGAATCCCGGTACTTTCAAGTTCTTTTCGAACGATGGATAAATCGAAGTTGTTGTCATCAATTCTCCGTAGATAAAAGTCAACGATTTTAGCCCGCTCGTTCATTGGCCGTGTTTAGTTTCCCAAAAATAGATGTTCTCAGAATTAGCGAGTGGCGCGGGAGGAATGTGCAGTGTTGCAAATGTCAAATTCGGCCTAGTCCTTAATGCTGTACAATATTTTTTGAAAATCGGCTTTGAACTTGTCTTTGCCCTCTGCAGTAGTCCAAGAAAGTACTTTGTAGTACGATACCTTGGTTTCTACAATTCCCACAAGATAATAAATATCACCTCCTACATCCTTATCGAAATAAGTTACATCACATTCAACAAAATTGGTGGTTGCCTTTTTTTGAAAAAAAGGGGTTGATACTTTTCGATTTTCCTGATCGACCAAAAAATCGTCAATAAAATCTTCGTAAAACTCATTTAAGGATGAATAGTTCATCTCGGCCAACGACAATTCTTCTTTTGTATCAAAAATGATGAATCCATACACGTCCTTCACTACGCTTTTATACTGAATTGCCGCGGCGCTATTAAGCCCAATGGTTTTGCTCATATAGTCTGGTAGACTAACTGAAAAGGTATGTCCGGCCTGGTATTCTTTGAGTTTCGGTTGGGCAATCGCGCCAAGTGAACATAAAACAAGAACTGCAGTGATTGTTTTGCTTCGCATAAATTGAAAGGAATTGTTGCTAATCGTTTCTGTATAAAGATACAACCTGTTACGGCTCTTGAAATTTATTTTGAAAAAATTTTCCGTTAAAGCAAGCAACCAAAACAACGAAATGCTATTGCTCTTGGAAAAAAAACGCCAGCCGATTTCAAATCGACTGGCGTTAAAAGCATAGCGTACAATCAGGCTACTTCTTCTTTTTTGGCTTCGGCTTCTGCATTACGGCCGAGGTCAATCTCTTCGCCATCTTTATTTAGAAAGTGATATTCCGTAATACCCAGCGAGGTATCTTTTATCAGTTGTACCCACCGCTTGTACTTTAAAAACCATTTTACGCGGTGCGAGAAAATGCCTTTGGTGTAATAGGCATACAAAAAAGGATGCACGGCCAGCACCAGGTTGGCTTCGTTTTGCTTTACCAGCAGGTGTTGCAGATGGTTGTCGATCTGATCGGTAACCAAAATTGAGGCAGTGATCGAGCCGGTGCCATTGCATGCCGGGCACACCTCTTTGGTAACGATGTTCATCTGCGGGCGCACGCGCTCGCGGGTAATTTGCATCAGGCCAAATTTCGAAAGCGGCAGCACCGTGTGCTTCGAGCGATCGTTTTCGGCCATCACGTCTTTCATCGTTTTGTAGATCAGCTTTTTGTTGTCCTGACTACGCATGTCGATGAAGTCGATCACAATAATTCCACCCATATCGCGCAAACGCAACTGGCGGGCAATTTCCTTGGCGGCTTCCAGGTTTACGGACATGGCCGTGGTTTCCTGGTTTTCTTCGCGGTTGGATTTGTTGCCGCTGTTCACGTCAATCACGTGCAGGGCTTCGGTGTGTTCGATAATCAGATATCCGCCGCCGCGCAAGCTTACCGTTTGCCCGAAGGCCGACTTGATTTGTTTTTCGATGCCGAAGTGTTCGAAAATTTTCGCTTTGCCCGTGAAGAGTTTTACGATTTTCTCTTTGTCGGGGGCGATGGTCTTCACGTAGGTTTTCACCTCTTCGAACATCTTTTTGTCGTCAATCTGTACGTTGTCGAACGATTCGTTCAGCAAGTCGCGCAGAATAGAGTTGGTCTTGCTCAACTCTCCGATGATTTTTTCGCGGGGCTGGCCTTCCACCATGCGCGCGATGCCGTCTTCCCAGTTCTTTACCAGGTTACGTAAGTCGCGGTCGAGCTCGGCCGTGTCTTTGCCTTCGGCTACGGTGCGAATGATCACCCCGAAGCCTTCCGGTTTAATGGATTGGATAATGCGCTGGAGGCGTTTGCGCTCCTCGCTGCTGGCAATGCGTTTGGAAATGCTTACCGATGTAGAAAAGGGCACCAATACCAGATAGCGTCCTGCTATCGATAACTCACACGTTAGTCGCGGGCCTTTGGTAGAAATGGGTTCTTTAACAATCTGCACCGGAATGATTTGACCCTTTACAAGCTGCTGGCCGATTTTGCCGTGCTTGTCGATGTCTTTTTCCAGCTGAAATTTGTCCAGCTTGCCTCCGGTGAGGCGTTTACCCTTAACAAGTTTGGTGAATTTTTGAAGGCTGCCGAACTGCGGACCCAGATCGAGATAATGCAGAAAGGCATCTTTCTCGTACCCGATGTCAATAAACGCTGCGTTCAACCCCTGAACTACCTTTTTTACGGTGCCCAGGTAAACTTCGCCCACCATGAACTTGCTGTTTTCCGACTCTTCGTGGAATTCAACAAGCTGCTTGTCTTTTAATAAGGCTATACGACATCCGTTTTGAGTGGCGCTGATGATTAATTCATTGCTCAAAACTCAAGTTTTGGATGTTTAAAAATGATTTGCGTGCGGAGGAACCTCGTTCCTCCGGTTACTACTTCTTCTTGTGGCGATTCTTTCTCAAACGCTTCTTGCGTTTGTGGGTCGCCATTTTGTGCTTTTTTCGTTTTTTACCACTCGGCATAGTACCTGGTTATTTTAATGTGCCGCTTGCGCGGAATTTATTTCTGGTTTACCTCTTGCAGATAGCTGTCCACCGTGGCCTGCACGGAAGGGTCGCTGTCTTGCGCCTTTACTCTTTCAAACTCTTGCTTTGCGCGGGCCTTTTCGCCACTTTTTAAGTAGGCCACCCCCAGCAGAAGTCGGCCCTGAGTACTTTCAGGATTTAACTCCAACAACCGTGTGAGGTGTTCGGTGGCGCGTTGATATTGTCCGGATTGAATGGACAACATGCCCAGATTAAAAAGTGCCAATTCGTTTTTGGGATCATCTTCCAGAACCTGCCGCAGCATCATGATTCCTTGCATGGGTGAATCTGAGCTGACGTACGTCATCGCAATCTTATTGCGCGACTCAAAATCTTTAGGATTGGCAGCCGTCACTTTTTCGAGGTACTCGCGGGTTTTCGCCGCCAGCGCATTTTGTTTGGCGGGCTCCATCGCAAAAGTAAAAGCCTCGTAGTAGCGGTTTCCGGCTACGCGGTACGCATTAGTAGTTTGTAAGAACGTGGCGGCTTGCTCGGCAAACCATGCTGCGCTATCAAATTTGCCGATTTCGGCATACAGATTTTGCAACGAGTCGGCAAAGATAGAACTTTTTTCATTTTGGGAACCTTGGCCCAACTGGGCGCGCAATCTACCAATGGCGGCCGCCACTGTGGCGGGTACGGCTTGGTGGCCCGCTGGCATTAATTGCAATGAGGCAGAATCTGCGGCCGTAAGTTGGCTATCGTTCTCTACTACTACTTTGGGCAGCAAAAACAAGAGCACGATCAGCCCTGCGGCTGCAATAATCAAAAGAATTCGGATTTTAAGCATCTTCAGCTAACGCCGGGTGGCCCAGCGTTATTAATCTACGTCCATGTCTTCCGCGGCAGCTTTGTCGGCCAACTCCTTCACCTTTTCGCTGTTCTTGATTTTATTAATGAAAATCTTGGCGGGTTTGAAGCTGGGGATGTAGTGCTCATCAATGACGATGGCGGTGTTACGCGAAATATTACGCGCAATTTTCTTTTTGCGTTTTTTGTTGATGAAGCTGCCAAAGCCACGCACATAAATGTTATGGCCGGCAGCCATGTTGTTTTTTACAATGGAGAAGAACGCTTCTACAGACGCGGTTACATCGGCCTTGTCAATGCCGGTTTTATCCGCGATTTGATTGATTACATCGGCCTTCGTCACAGGTGCGTGGGTTACAGGTAAATAAAATTCAGGGCGGCAAAGTTAGAAGTGCAATTCACAAACGCAAAATGAATTTGCTGATTATCACTTAGATGGGTTTTAATCCCGATAAATCGCGAAAAGCACGCAAAGACTTTCGTTTTTCTTTCAATTCGTAAATCAATTTCACAGCTTCGCGCGTTTGGCACCCATGCAACCTCCGGATTTTGCACGCACCCTTATCGGTTGGTATCAGCACCATCAACGGCCGCTGCCATGGCGAAATACCCATGATCCGTACCGAATCTGGCTTTCGGAGATCATTCTTCAGCAAACCCGCGTGGCGCAAGGGCTACCGTATTACCAGCGTTTTTTGGAAGCGTTTCCAAACGTGCAGGCGCTGGCGGCTGCGCCGCAAGCCACCGTGTTGCGTCTATGGCAGGGTTTGGGGTATTATAGTCGCGCGCGCAATCTGCATGCTTGTGCCCGCACGGTAGTAGAAAAACACGGGGGTAGTTTTCCCACCACGTTCCAACACTTGCAGCACTTACCGGGTATTGGCCCCTACACGGCTGCAGCCATTGCTTCGTTTGCATTTAAAGAACCCGTGGCCGTGGTAGATGGTAACGTGTTTCGGGTGTTGGCACGCGTATTTGGATTTGATCAAGACACTGCCAGCCAGACCGGTCGCGCGTTCTTTTTTGAACATGCTAATCGCCTCATGGACCGCGGGCAGCCGGATATTTTTAACCAGGCGCTGATGGAGTTTGGTGCCCTCCAGTGCGTGCCCAGAAACCCGCGCTGTGGCGAATGTGTTTTTGAACAGCAGTGTTTTGCACGCAGGCACAACTTACAACAGTCGCTGCCGGTGAAGTTAAAAAAACAGAAAGTCCGCCACCGGTATTTAAATTATTTGGTGTTGATGTGGAAAAACCAATTGTTAATGCGCCCCCGTACGGCCAGAGATATCTGGCAAGGTTTGCATGACTTCTTACTTGTGGAAACCACACGGGCGGTGCGGTGGGATCGGCTGCAAGAACAACTACAAACGGCACCGGCTGCAGTACGCACGGCAAAACCAAAATCCGTGTACAGCTACCGCCATCTGCTCTCTCATCAGGTACTTCACATTCAACTTTATCAAATTGAGTTGAAAAAGGAATGGAAAAAACTGCCCGAAGGTTTTGCCTGGCAAAACGCCCGGAAAGCGGATCGGTTGGCGAAACCAATTGTTCTTACGCGGTATTTGCAGGAGATTGGCTTTGGGCACCCGGGCCGATGATCGTGTAATTTCTATTTTTGCACGTAGGCAATATCCGCGCAAGCGGTACCCAAGGACAAAAATTAAAAGCAATAGATATGTCTGGAGTAAACAAAGTGATTTTGGTAGGCCGCCTCGGTAAAGATCCTGAGGTGCGAAATTTAGAAAGTGGCGCCACGGTGGCAAATTTTACCATTGCCACGAGCGAAACGTACAAAGACAAAAACACGGGCGAACGCAAAGAGATTACGGAGTGGCACAACATTGTGTTGTGGCGGGGGCTGGCCGATGTGGCTGCCAAGTACTTGCACAAAGGCGATATGGTGTACATTGAAGGGAAGTTGCGCACCCGCTCGTGGGAGAAAGAAGGTGTTACGCGGTACACCACTGAAGTGGTGGGCGATAACATGACGATGCTAACACCCCGCGGCAGCAGCGCAGGTGGTGGTGCCGAATACAAGCCGTCCGCCCCGCAGTACAACACTCCCGCCGAGGATTTTAAAGTGCCCGATAACGCTACGGATGACCTTCCGTTTTAAGGCCATGCGCAGCGGGTGGATATGGCTGGTCTGTAGCTGCCTGCTGCTGCTTTCCTGCACCGCAGATTTTCAGCCAAAACCGAAAGGCTACAACCGGCTGGTGCTGCCCGAGCCACGCTACGTGCCCGGCCCCGACACCTTGCCCTACGCGTTTGAATATTCCGCCCATGCCCGCCTGTTGCGAGATACAACCGCCATCAGCGATCGGTACTGGGTGGAAGTGTATTACCCCACGTTAAAGGCAACCATTCACATCACCTACAAGGCGGTAAAAAACAAAGAAGAGTTGCTCAAGGCGTACTACACCGATGCCTTTCGCTTAACCGCTAAACACCAGATAAAAGCAAATGCCATTGACGAAACCATTATAAAAACGCCGCTGGGAAAAACGGCAGTAATTGCCGAGATCGAAGGCGAAGTGCCCAGTCAATTTCAGTTTACGGTAACCGATTCCAGCCGCCATTTCATGCGCGGCGCGGTGTATTTTTTTTCGGAGGTAAAAAACGACTCGTTGCGGCCCGCCATCGATTACATGAAAAAAGAAGCGATGCATTTGATTAACACACTGGAGTGGAGGCAGTAAGCGGCCGTTGCAACGTGGATGAAAAAGCCGCATGAGCCAATCGCATTTTTTTGATACTTCCATTGAATTTCTGAAGGGTGTTGGCCCCCAGCGCGCAACCTTGCTGCAAAAAGAACTGCGCATTTTTACCTACGGAGACCTGATTCAGCACTACCCATTTCGGCACGAAGACCGCACACGCTTTTACAAAGTTGCGGAGATCAGCGAGGAACTTCCCACGGTACAAGTAAGAGGCACTATCCTTCGCTTCGAAACCGTTGGCGCGGGCTACAAAAAAAGGCTGGTGGGCTACTTTACGGATGGCACCGCAGAAATTGAACTGGTTTGGTTTCAAGGCATCAATTGGGTGTTGGGCAAAGTTAAACCGGGTGTAGAGTACATTGTATTTGGCAAGCCCGCGCGGTATGGCAGCACCATTTCCATTGCCCATCCTGAGCTAGAGCCAGTCACCGAGCGCGCGGCCAATGCCAGCTATCTGCAACCGGTCTACCCGTTAACCGAAAAGTTGCGCAGCCGCCATATCGACAACCGCTTACTAGTAAAGCTGCAACAACAACTGTTGCAGTTAGCGCAGAGCTACATTCGCGAGACGCTCCCCCAAAGTGTGCTACAGCAGTTTCAACTCATCCCGAAAAGGCAAGCCCTCATCCAGATTCATTTTCCTCGCGATGCCCAACAGTTGGTGGCCGCCCAGCAACGCCTCAAGTTTGAGGAACTCTTTTACATTCAATTGCGGCTGCTCAAGCTCAAATTGGTGCGACAGGAAAAATTCAGAGGCCAGGTTTTTAACGATGCCTCCATCGTTACGCAGTTTTATAATCACCACTTACCGTTTCCACTCACGGAAGCACAAAAACGCGTGATTCGGGAAATTTATGCCGACCTGAAGTCGGGCAAACAAATGAATCGGCTGTTGCAGGGCGATGTAGGCTCCGGCAAAACAATTGTGGCCTTTCTGTGCATGTTACTGGTGATTGGTGGCGATGCCCAGGCCGCATTAATGGCCCCCACAGAAATTCTGGCGCAGCAGCACTACGCCAACTTAAAACGGTATGCGGATGCCATGCAACTTCCGATTGCGTTGCTTACGGGCTCGGTAAAAAAGAAAGATCGCAAACCCTTGCATGAGCAACTGCAGCGCGGGGAGCTGAAAATTCTGATTGGTACGCACGCGCTGTTGGAGGAGGAAGTGAAGTTTAAACGACTTGGTTTGGCGATTATTGATGAGCAGCATCGTTTTGGCGTGGCCCAGCGATCTAAACTGTGGCAGAAAAACGAGAACGTTTATCCGCATGTATTGGTGATGACGGCCACACCCATTCCGCGCACGCTGGCGATGACGCTCTATGGCGATTTGGAGATTTCTGTGATTGATGAATTGCCCAAAGGGCGCAAGCCGATTGTAACCCAGCACCGGTTCGACAGCCACCGCTTACAGGTAAATCAGTTCTTACGGACTCAAATGGCGGCCGGCCGGCAGGTATACATCGTCTATCCGTTAATCGAAGAATCCGAAAAAGTGGACTTAAAACATTTGATGGACGGCTACGAGAGTGCAGCACGCGCTTTTCCGGACGTGGCGATTAGCATTGTGCACGGCAAAATGAAGCCTGAGGCAAAGGAGTATGAAATGGCCCGGTTCGCGAAGGGCGAAACCAAGATTATGGTGGCGACTACGGTAATTGAAGTAGGCGTGGATGTGCCCAATGCCTCGGTAATGGTGATTGAGAATGCCGAACGATTTGGATTATCTCAGCTCCACCAACTGCGGGGTCGCGTAGGTCGGGGGGCGGAGCAATCGTACTGTCTATTAATGACCGATGTAAAGCTTTCGGCCGACAGTCGCAAGCGGCTAGATACCATGGTAAAGACCAACAATGGGTTTGAAATTGCCGAAACCGATTTGCAGTTACGCGGCCCGGGCGATTTAATGGGCACCCAACAAAGCGGGGCGTTAGACCTGCTCATTGCCGATCTGAGCAAGGACGGGCCGGTGTTGGAAAAAGCCCGCGACGCGGCAAAAGCGCTGTTGCAAGCCGATCCGGAGTTGCAATTGGCAGATAATCAAGTTGTAAAGATTCAGATCGAGTCGATGAAAAAAACCGTGGTGAACTGGAGCCGGATTAGCTGATTTGGCCGAGAAAGGTCATTTTTTGGCGCAATCGTTTACCGTTTGTGCATTTTGGGTATCCAGCGCGGCGTAGGAGGTTTCCCTATTGTTAAGGAAAAACCCTACTTTTATATGTTAATCCTAGACCCATGAAGCAAATTCTATTGCTTTTCTTTTGTTTGGCGGCATTTTCGGTAACGGCCCAGTCCGTAGCCATCAAGAAAATTGAAGTAGCCGGAGACGACATTGTTGTTCACTACGATTTGGACGATAGTAATCCAAACAACGAATACCAGCTCAGTTTATTTGCATCGCGCGATAATTTTGCGTCGGCCCTCACCAAAGTAACGGGCGATATTGGTTCGGAGGTGAAGCCCGGCACAGACAAGAAAGTGCGCTGGAATGCGCGGGAAGAGTTGGGCAACTACAAAGGCCGCCTTTCCCTGGAAATCCGGGGTAAAGTGTTTATTCCGTTTGTGAAGTTGCAGAACTTCGATACCAAAAAATCATACAAACGGGGCAAAAGCTATCTGCTCAACTGGAAAGCCGGCAATACCAATCCTGTACACATTGAAGTGTACAAAGGAGGTCAACGGATTTCAGGCGAAATGAATCAGCCCAACAATGGGAGTCATACGTTTTATCTACCAGGAGGAGTGAAGCCAGGTGGTGATTTCCGCATTAAAATCTCGGATGCGAAGCAGACAGATGAAGTATTATTCACCCCCTCGTTTAAAGTAAAACCGAAAATTCCACTTTTACTAAAGTTGTTGCCGGTGGCGGCAATAGCCGGTGGCCTGGTGTTTCTGGCAGGCCAGGAGGGTGGCGGTTCCGGCCCTGCGCCTACGCCCGAAAATGAAATACCCGACCCGGACTTCCCCAGAAATTGATTTTCCTGTTTTTAGTGATTATTGACAAAGTATAGCGAGCGTGTTTTTATGGTAAAGAGGTTTTTTTCAATTTTTGTTTGCATCGCAGTTTCAAGTGCCATTTTCGGTCAAAATGTGCCGATGACCCGCAAGGGGGCACCTCTCGGCGGAAACATTGTTGACATTGAAGTGCACCCCACAGGAACGGTTTACGCAGTTGTGGCGAGTAATGGTTTGTTCCGGTCTACGGATTCCGGAACTACATGGAATAAAGTAGCCGTTTCAAGTAACAATAGCTTAAACAATAACTTTTTTGATATTGAGATTGATCCGGCCGGAAGCATCTTTTTAGTAACGAGCTCGTCCGCAGCGATGTTTCAATCTACCGATAATGGGTTGACATGGACCCAACGTACGGGAAGCAATCCCTTTGGCGACTTCAACTACACCCCGCGGCTTGTAGAGCGTTCCGGAACGGCCGCCAACTCGCCCGTTTATATTGTTACCGGCTACAATTTCACACTATCAAAACAGGCGGTTTTTCGCTCAATTGATAACGGATCCTCTTGGATCGAAGTGTACTCGGAAGCCAGCACGGCAAACGAAATCACGGGCATTACTTCAACGTCTGGAGGCGCGGTGGTTTTGTTGGTTAACAACAAGGGAGTTGTTCGCAGCGCGACCGGTAATGTTGGCACGTTTGCGGTTTCTAATTCCAGTGTGACATCGCTGGCAAGTATGTTTTTTCATCGCGGATCTTTGGCCTTTGCGGGATCTCCCGCCCGCTTGTTTGTAAATGCCGGCTTAAGTGGCTTAGCCGAAAGCACAGACATGGGCCAGACCTGGACGGTGACACCGTCATTGCCGGGGACTTTTTCTACCGCAAGCGGCGGCAGCTTCATTCAAATGTCGGGTTATGGGTCTACGCTGCAGGTATATAATAATGTGGGTACAACTCCGCAACTGTTTACCCTCGCTGTCCCGGCCGCGGGGGCAGTTGCTTGGAGCAACGCAACCAGCGCGGCAACACGTAGTTTTTTTACCCGGTTTTATGCCCGCTCAGCCACTGAGTTTTATCTGGGCGAGACCGTTGGGTTCAGCCGTTCCACCAACGGCACGGCTTGGACTTTTTCCGTCACCGGTATGGAGGGGCTTCAATTTTTCAGTTCATATCAGAATGCGCCTCTATTACGGGCTTCAACCACCGGGCTCGTAATTGGAACCAATCCGCTGTTTTCGGCCGGCACGGACGGAGCAACTTGGACGCGTGCGACCGGAACCGGTTTGCTTGGTACCCCGCGTGGTTTCGTACAGTTACCGAGCGGCAATTGGTTGATGATAGGCGACCAGACCTCAGTGTCACCCAATGTCACGAATTTATACGTGTCCACCGATCAGGGCGCCACTTGGACGCCCCGCGCACTCGCAACCGGGGAGGGCTTTTTGAATAATATTACCAGCAGTGGAGACACGATCTATGCGAACACCAGCACCGCCCGTGTCTTTTCGTCTACAGACGAAGGTGTTACCTGGCAGCAGTTGGCAATCACCGGGCTGCCCGGCACTTTCAACTTTAATAACTCGAATCTATCCTTTTTCGTCATGAACAACACGCTCTATATGGGCGGAAATGATGCTGGTGTGAGATACTACCGAGTTGATCTCACGAGTTTAGCGGCCACCCTTATTCCGAATCCTCCCGGGGCGGTTACCTTGCAGCAAGGAGGCTTGCGCGGCTTTGGCGGTAAATTGTACCTGACCAGCACGAACGGTGCCATCGCCCAGTTGTCGGTCTCGTCTAACAACGGTACGGTGTGGAATACGGTTTCGGTACCTGGCGTTACCTCGGCCACAGCTTTTTTAACCTCATCGGGATATCCTGCCTATGCAATGACTTCGGGTTTGGTCACCTTTACTCGAGACGATGGCCAAACCTGGCTAACGGCTAACCTCGGGTTTAGTGCCGGAGAATTTTTTGGCATACGGTCGGTCGAGACCGACCCCGCGGGTTTGCTGAATGTGCTGGTCGATTCACGAGGGCTTTACCAGTCAACGGCAGCGGTAGTTTTGCCGGCTAATCCCACCAACCTGCAAGTACTCGGCAGCACGTTTAATCAGGTGCGCTTGGAATGGGACGATAATGCCACCAATGAATCGTATTACCGGGTGGAGCGTTCCGTGGGAAACAATACTTCCTATGATAGCATTGGTACGATCAATGCCTCCAACTTCGCAGCCATCAATATCTTTTTCAATGTGGAGCCGCAAACCACCTACTTCTATCGCGTGATTGCAGTAAATGGTGCGGGAAGATCGGCCTACAGCAACGAGGTTTCCGTGGTTACGCCCGCGCGTTGCGCCACGACCATCCCGGAAAACCGCAGTTGGTCATTAGCCACGCTCAACGAAAGTGGTCTAGGTGTGCGCACCAGACTGAACGTGAGTCTGCAACTATCAAGGCTTGATAACTTTCAATTCACTCTTAGCTCTTTCGCGGGAAACACCCCGGCTTGGGCGGCACCAAACCCCAATTTAAATACCGCCACAACCACGTTAATCGAGAACTGCGGGTCGGTTTATATTTTCAATTCCAACAACTACACCATGAATGGAAATGGCACGTGGAATGCCGCCACAGGAAAAATTACGATTAAATGGAAAGTAAACCGTGGTACCACTTCAGGAATTACACCATTCTCGGAGACAACGGAACTCACGTTAAACCCAACTGACCCGCCTCCAGCAGCCAACTCATTACAGCCTTTTTTGTCTGTGCTGGATGACAACGGCATAATGGTGTCATGGACCGGTAATATCGCCTTTGCCCAGCAGATTGCGGTAGAGCGTGCTCCTGCGGCTACCGGACCTTGGGTAGAAGTGGGCAGAGTGAATTCCCCCGAAACAAATTATGCAGATCGCTCTGCCGGGCTAGCCTTTGGAACCACGTACTTCTATCGGTTGAACTTCTACAATGCAAGCGGAAATATTCCGAGTGTAGCAAACAACTCGGTACTTTTTCGTAAGCCCTACTTTGCTGCGATTGAAGCTGTTCCGTTTTACCCCGTGGCATCGAAGTTGTACACCAGCTGGGTTGACATTGACAATAGTGGAACTGATGAGTTGTTCTACGCGGTAAACAGTAATGTTAATCGGGCTGGGTTTATTTCAAATATTGGGCAACCCTCAGTCGCGCTGAACGAGTTTGGTAATTCCAACCTGAAAATCTACCGCAACATCCGTTTTGGGGACATGAACAACGACGGAAACATCGATTTGGTTTGCGCGATGCAAGATGCTACAGTCTTCGGCACTTATGCGTTGGAGGTTTACCATGGGAACGGCACGGGCGGCTTCACGCTTGCGCATCGTAGAGCGCCTACCGCAGTGTCATTTAGCGATATTGCATTGTATGATTTTAACCAGGATGGTCGGTTAGACATTCTTACTGAGGCGTTAGTGACCAACACCGCGACACTAACAAGCACGAGCCGACTTAGTATTTTTCAGAACGAAGGAAACGGAAATTATTCTCAGGGTACAGATTTATATTCCAACGAGCCTTCCACCAATGGTGTTGTAGATATTGCTTTGGCGGATTACGACAACGATGGTGACACGGATATCTTTCTTGCGGGCATTTTTGGAACCGTCAATCATCGCATTTTCAGAAATAACGGAACCGGGACATTTACGCAAACCCCTATTCCATCGCTTGAGATAAATCCGTCTAGCGTAATGCAAAGTGCTGCGTGGGGCGATATCGACAACGATGGTGACTTGGATCTGGTTTGCGCCTATGGCTCCACACCAGCAACAAAAGCCTTGTTTAGAAATGATGGCAATGGGGCTTTTACTAACCTCACCGCAAGTGCTGTTGCCGAACCCTTTGTTGCGGGCACAACTTCTGGTATCCTTCTCGATGTAGAGAACGATGGCGATTTGGATGTGATTGTAAACCAACAAATCAGCACTCCAACCACGGCAAACGCTGTGTTGTACCTGAATAATGGCACAGGAACGTATGCTAGGCGAACGGGTGATGGCGAATTTCTGAATCAAAGCTTCCCGGGAAAGAATCAATTTACTGCCGGGGATTTCAACAATGACGGTTATCTCGACGTGGCGTTGGGAACGAGCGATCGCTACCGGTATATTCTCCAAAACAACAAATTCACCACCGGCAATTGGCTCAAAGTGAGATTACGAGGGGTTGCATCCAATCGCTCCGGTATTGGAGCACGCATTCAGGTTTTGTCTGGCGCGCGCACGCAAATCCGTGATGTTTTTGCTCAAGCGGGCGGCGGGCTTAACGGCCAGCATAGTCTGGTACAACATTTTGGTCTCGCGTCGGAAGCGGGGCCAGTAACGGTGCGGGTAACGTGGCCCAACAATAAAGTGCAGGTGGTTTCGAATGTTGCGATTAACCAAACGTTGGAAGTCATTGAAGATACGGATGGACCAACACTCGCGTTTGTTCCCGCATCGGGTACAACAGATGTGTTTGCTGGCACCAAGCTAGACATCACAACATCAGAAGATGCGAATGCCGTAACCGGGAAGTCGATCTTCGTTTATTTGGCATCCAACACGACCACAGCCGTATTCACCCTGCCCGCCACAGCGGGAGTTAAAACGGGTAATACATTTTCGTACACTTTACCTGCGCGCCTCAATCAAGGGGCTCAATATGCGGTGCAAGTAGAAGAGGGCGCCTTTGCCGATGCCTTTGGTAATACCAACGCCACTGTGCCTGTTACGTCTTGGCAGTTCACTGTGGGCGCTGGCCCCGTCTTGTCCTCGCGTGTGCCAACTAATGGGGCCACCAACGTTCCCGTCAACGCGAACATTGAACTTAATTTTGATCGCACCATCACTGCCGTGGCGGGCAAACGAATCCGGGTTGTGGATGGGCCAACAACGATCTTAAACGTGGAGGTGAGCACTGGCACGATTAGCGGTACCCGTTTCACATTGGATCCTTCAGCAGACCTGCCCTTTGAACGTAGTTTGCAGGTGATTTTGGATGCGGGTGCCTTTGTTGACGCCGTGCAAAATGAATCTGCGGCCGTTGCGGCTAATCAGTATACATTCACAACCGTTGTGGCACCCGACCAAACTGCCCCGGTGATCAATTTTGATGCAGGTGTGCTGGCTTCGCTTGAAAAGGGATTTTCGCCAATCAATATCGCGGCAACCGTAACCGACAATAGAAATGTGGCTCGGGTAACCTTGTTCCATAGGCGCGCCGGTGCTGGAGCGGCCACCTTCAACACACTGCCATTAACGGCCCCCTCGGCTCCTCAAGTAAATCCATGGACAGGCCAAATACAGAATTCATTCGCAGATGATTTGGGGTTTGAATACTATTTGGAAGCCGAAGATGCCGCAGGCAATAAAGCCCGATTACCCAATCAGGCCACGCAATTCTTTACTGCTCGGCTTACCTTTAGTGGGTCCAACCGGCCCATTGTAAATGTGCCGGGAGGAGGCTCAAAACAAAGTTGGCGAATCATCGCCATTCCCCACGAATTGAACACGCAGCAGATCAGCGAAATATTTTCGGAGTTGGGGCCAAGTAGCAAAACAACATGGCGAATGCTACAGTACAGCGCAAATACAACCGTTAGCCCCGTTGTTGAAAGTTGGGTAGAGTTTCCCACGTTCAGCACAATTCAGCGAGGCCGGGGGTATTTTATCAATGCATTTGAACAGAAGGAGATACAACTAAATAATGCGAAAGCTCCGGATTTCTCCAGATCAAAACTGTTCGAGCTAAATCTGGTTAGAGGCTGGAATTTGATTGGGAATCCATACACGGTTCCCTTGTTTTGGGATGACATTCGCACTTTTAACAATATCAGCAACACCGTAGGATCCCTCAAACTTTTTGCAAATGGTGTCTATACCAACGGCAACGAACTTTTGCCCTTGCGCGGTGGATTTGTCTTTGCTAACGAGGCCATTAACAATGTGAAGTTTTCGTTTCAGGGCCAGACTAGTGGCGGCAGAAGCAGCGTGCCTGTGTTCGAAGGTGAAGACTGGCTGTTGCCGATTAGGGTTTCTGATGGCGTAGTTAAAAATGATCTGGGCGGCATTGGCATGCATCGTGAAGCTTCTCGTTCGTTCGATGGCTTAGACGATCTTACTCCACCTGCCTTTGATGCGCAAGTGGAAATCCGGTTTGAACGTCCGGAACACTTTATGAAATATTTTACGAAGGATATTGTGCCGACATCAAATGAGCACGAATGGTCCTTTATCGTGCGTGCCAGTTCGGCAGGGGTTGCAATCTTGGATTGGGATGCAAGCCGGGTTTCTATTGCTGGAGATTTAATTCTATATGACGAGGCCGCCCAGGTGCCGGTAGACATGCTTCGTCAATCGGCATACACATTTGACCCTTCTCAATCTTCTCGGTTCTCAATCTTTTATGGTAAGGATGTGATGAGCAAACTGAAACCGTCCAGGATAGCGGCCGGGCCCGTGTTCCCAAGTCCCGTAAGCAGAGTTGCAACAATTCCCTTTTCAATTCCTGAAAAATCAAAGATTGGAACCTACTCCGTTCAACTCGAAATTTTTGATGCTCTGGGTCGCAGGGTCGATACGATTCTGAATCAGCAACTTGCCGCAGGATTTTATCAGGGTACCTGGCAGATACCTGATGCTGTTGCAGATGGGATTTTTATTTATCGGCTGTCGGTCGCTTCCGGCGGTGGCCGGGAGACTGTTGGTGGTAAAATTCTTGTAAAAAAACAGTGAGTAGCATGATCACATTTAAAGTACGCAATATGAAAACGCTTATCTTTTTGTTCGGATTTTTAGGGGCTTTTGGTTTGTTTGCCCAAAACGTCTCCTCGCGCTCGCAAGCGTTCGAGATAGATCTCTCAGACCCTAAACGAGCCATCAATTCGGCCATTCCAACGGTTTCGTGGATTTCACCTATCCCTGAAACAAACTACGTGCAGGAGGCGAAGTTCAAAGTCTCTTTTGAGGTGCACTCTGCTGCGGCAATCAAGGGAGTAACGATTAATATTCGCGAAAACGAACTGGCAAGCACGCGTGGCTCTTTGCCGCTCGAACCGAAACCGGAAGAAAAAAACAAGTTGGTGGTAGACCGCACCGTTACGCTCATGGATGGCGAAAATCTGATTGAGGTAGTAGTGGAGAACGTAGATGGTCTAAAAACCATTAGCACACGTACCGTGCGTGTGGGCTCAGTGGGTATAGCCAATGCCAGTTCGCTGAAGCGTACTGATTATGCGCTGGTGTTTGCCACAGATCAATACGAACACTGGGGTGACCTGGTAAATCCTGTTTTTGATTCGCGCACGATCTCAGATGAGTTGCGAAACACCTATAACTTCAAGGTCGATCTGGTGGAGAATCCCACCCAGGCAGAAATCCTGAAGAAGTTGCGTGAATATGCCGAACGCAAATACCAACCGCTCGATCAGTTGTTTATCTTCTTTGCCGGACACGGATCGTACGATCAGACGTTTGGTGAAGGATTTGTGGTAACGAAAGAATCGCTGTTAAACGATGAGGCCAAAACCACGTACCTGTCGCACAACCGGCTTCGGTCGATTATCAACAACATTCAGTGCGAGCATATCTTCCTGGCGATGGATGTTTGTTTTGGCGGCACGTTCGATCAGGCGCTGGCATCTGCCCGCGGTGGCGAGGAGGAAGTGTACAAGGAACAAAACCCCGTGGAGTTTATTACCCGTAAACTTACGTACAAGACCAGACGCTTCCTGACCAGCGGCGGTAAAACATACGTATCGGATGGCATTCCCGGAAAGCACTCGCCTTTTGCAAAGAACTTTTTGGATGCACTACGCTCGCGCGGCGGCCGCGATGGTGTGCTTACCCTGCCCGAGCTCTTTACCTACGTGGAGCGTTTAAAAATTCAGCCGCGCTTTGGCGAGTTTGGCGACAACGCACCCGGCAGCGACTTTATTTTTATTGCGAAATAGTCGGCAGACAAATGATTGAGAAAGGGTGGCCCAGCCACCCTTTTTTGTTTGTTTTTCATACCTTCGGGAGGCTTTATGTACCGATTTGCGCTTACCCTTGTCTTAGTTGGATTGGTTGTGGCAGCGCGCAGTCAGACAGGGAATTATTTCCTGTCGCACTACGCACCACCTGATAAAAAGTTGGATCCCATTTGTTATGCGTTAGTACAAGATGCCCGCGGCATTATGTATTTCGCCAACCGGTCTGGTGTTTTGGAATTTGACGGGAAAAGTTGGCGCTTGGCCACCACGGAATATCCCATCTACACGCTGGCCACCACGCCAGATGGGCAGGTTTTTGCCGGCGGGCTTGCTGGTTTTGGTAAACTCGATTTTTCCAAAGGCGAGCTTGCATTTGGTACACTATCGGGCATCGATGCAGACGCCAAAGGAATTACCTCCAGCATAGCCGATGAAAACTTTGTGTATTGGCTCACAAAGTCGATTGTTTTCTCGTTGGAACGCAAAACACAAAAAGTTCAAAAAATTTCATTGCCCGAGAAAACAAATGCATTTAAAAAGTTATTTGCGGTGGGTACAAAAACCTTTGTTACCACCGAGAACGGCACGTTGTATCAGTTACAAGGTAATGCTCTTAAACCTTCTCAGTTCAATGCCGATTTTGGCGATCTTGTATTCGCGCATACACTGAATGGCAAAACACTAATCGGAACCAGTCTGCCTTCTGTCTATGTGGTGGCGGGTAACGAGATTCAACCGGTTCAGATAAAGGAATTCGAATTTTTGCAGGCGAACACGTTGGTGGGAGGCACGTGGGTAACCGATAACCTGATTGCACTCGGCACCTTACGCGGGGGTGTGATCTTCGTAGATCCGACCACGGGCGAAACGCGGGAAATTACCAACTACTACACGGGCTTGCCCGACAATGAAGTGTTTTCGCTTTTTGGTGATGGGCAACAGGGCGTGTGGGTGGCGCACGAGTATGGCATTACACGAATTTCGCCTACGCTGCCGTTTCGCACCTTTACTCACTACCCCGGATTGAGCGGCAATGTGCTAAGTGCCTATTCGTATAATGGCGCTTTGTACGTGGGCACTTCGCTTGGACTTTTTAAATTGGTGAAGGACCTGCAGTACGAAGAACAAGTGTATTATGTTACCGCTACCCGGCGCGTGGTGGTGCCGGGCGAGCCGCAGCGCGCTTCGCTGCCCGCTGCGGATGCACCCGCGGAAAAACAATCGGGAAAGAAGGGCTTGTTTGGCAAAAAGAGAAGAACGGGCAGTAACAAGGAGGAGGAACCCACGCTTAGTGCTGCTGCAAGCGCACAGCCTGGATTTCAAGAGTTAACTACACGTGAGAAGAAAACCCGCAGGGTACTAAAATCGCTACAGTACGCTTTTGTACGTGTGGCTGGGGTGGATGGCAAAGTAACCCACATCACACAAAGTGGCGGTAAATTGGTGGCTGCCGGGGTGGGCGGGCTTTACCTGGTGAGCGATGTGAGCGCACGGCTCATCCACGCTGCGCCGGTATCTACGGTGTTTCAATCGACTTCGCTAAACCAGCTTTTTGTAGGCACCTACGATGAAAAAATGGAGTGTTTTGACCTCTCCAAAGGGAACCCACAACGCCTCGGCCTGCCGGACTCGGTACGCGATTTCTTTACCCACATCTTCGAGGACAAACTGCAAAACGTGTGGTACTGCGGCAGAAAAGGAATTGTAAAATTGGAATACCTCGATAACGAGTTGACCAACGTAGATGAAATTTTCTTTGACAACCCAACCGATGACGAAACCGTAGGATTGGCCGTGGGTACGGATGTCTATATTGTGAGTGGCGGAAAATTCTTTCAATACAATTCGGCCAAAAATGCGTTTTCCGCTTACGACTCGTTACCCGATACGCGAAAGTACCTCGCGTCCGCCGGGCTTTTCTGGTTTAACGATGGCCAGCAGTGGCGCACGATCGATGGCTCACTGTCAAAAAGACTAAAAATGGATTGGCTTGATCTGTTTGCCGATTTGCGATTCCTTTCTTTAGACGATACCGGTTCGGGTATGTGGGTGATTGCATCCAACAATGAATTGTATCATTTCACGCCGTCATCGGCAACTGTACCCCAACCTCATCCGCTTTCGTTCAAACTTGCGCAAGGCGAAGATGTAAAAGTGTCGGCCGGAAAAAAACTGGAAGTGAAAGAATCGGGCTTTTTGTCGTTTCAATTCATTCAACCCGAATATTGGGGTACCAGCACAACCCAGTACCGGTATTGGTTTAAAGGGCTTACCAAACAATGGTCGCCCTGGACGTACGACAATGCTATTCCGATTCCGTATTTGCCCAGTGGAAATTATGCGGTGGAAGTAGAGTCGCGCGATTTGTTTGGCGAAGTGCGCCACCTCGAAACCATTCAGGTACGCGTGCTTCCGCCTTATTGGAAGACACCCTGGTTTTACGCCCTCGAACTTTCTGCTTTCCTGATGCTGGTGATGCTCTCGGTTTGGCTGAGTGTAAGTAACCCCAAATACCGCCCGGTTAGCCAGGTGCTTTCGATGCTTACCATTATCCTGTTTATACAATTGGTACAGACCTCCGTCTATTCATTCATTAATCTGCGCAGCTCGCCGGTGATTGAGTTTTTTATTCAGGTGGCCATTGCGCTACTGGTCTTGCCACTGGAACAGCGATTAAGGCGTTTCATGGAAATGGCCACCGCGGGGAAGTACCAAATCAGCAAACTGTTCATGCCTCCTCAACGCAATCTCGAAAGCTAAACTAGAAAACATTTATACGCAGCACTCATGATCATCAACCTCGAAACCATACCGCCCTTTTATAAAGCGTATATCAAACTTGTGGATGAAACCGATCTGCTGCAAGCGTTGCGGCTATCCAGCTACCGTAGTTTGGAGTTGCTTCATTCGGTGCCTGAGCGCAAGTGGGATTTTCGGTATGCTGCAGGCAAATGGAGTGTGCGCGAATTGTGGTGCCATGTTATTGACGCAGAGCGGATTTTTGCTTACCGTGCACTTACTTTTGCACGTAATGATAAAACAGAATTGCCTGGTTTTGATGAGAACCAATATGTGCCGGAGTCGAATGCTTCCGGGCGCTCGCTGAAGAAAATAGCAGACGAGTTCATGCACGTGCGGCTGGGTACAATTGATCTTTTTGAAAGCTTTTCGGAAGAGATGTTATCCCGTAAGGGAAAGGCCAACAAAAACGAAGTTTCTGTAGCGGCGCTTGGTTTTATTGTAGCTGGGCACGAAACGCATCACCGCAACATCTTGCGCGAACGCTATTTGGTATGAGGTTGCTGTGGTTACTGATGCTTGCCGCGTTGGTGCAAGCGTGTTCGCTACCCACTAAAGTTACCCGAGAACTGCGCCGGGCGGAGCGCGATTTGCACCACCACATCGGGTTTTATTTGTGGGATGACGTCAGACAAAAACCAGTAATGGGCTACAAAGAGGACAAATACTTTACACCCGCCTCGAACACAAAAATTCTTACGCTTTTTGCCGCAAAAAAAATATTGGGAGACTCCCTCACGGCGTTTCGCTACCAACACCGGGCCGACAGTGTGCTTATTTGGGGCTCGGGCGATCCCTCTTTTTTGTACCCGCCCGTGCACCAAAACAAAAATGTATTTCACTGGCTGCGCACCACGCCGGGCAAACTGATTTTTTCTGATGATCACTTTTTTTCGGAACGGTTTGGAGCCGGTTGGGCTTGGAGCGATTTCGCGTACGACTACTCGCCCGAAAAATCACCCTTGCCCGTATATGGCAACCTCATTGCGGTAGAAGTGGCGAAAGAAATTCGCACGGTGCCCAAGGTTCCCGTTTCCGTTCACCCGCGTTTACCAGAGCCGGTAACCCGACTGGAATACGAAAATGAACTTCAAGTGCGGGCGGACTCTTCCAGCCGCGGTATCTGGAACGTACCATTTCGGTATTCACCACAATTTCTTGCTACGGTGTTGAAGGATACGTTACAGCGTCCCGTTTCGGTGGCCCGGATTCCGCTGCCGCGGGATGCCCAGATCATGAAAAGCATTCCGGCCGATAGCGCGTATAAAACACTGATGCAGATCAGTGACAACATGATTGCCGAGCAACTGTTGCTGATGTGCGCGTTAACGTTGGCCGACTCGTTACGTACGGAGATTGCCATCAGGCACATCCAGAAGAACGAATTTGCAGACCTGCCCGACCCGGTGCGTTGGGTGGATGGCTCGGGACTGTCGCGCTACAACCAGTTTACACCGCGCAGCATTGTGGCGGTCTGGCGCAAATTAGATCAGTTGGGTCCGCGGGAGCAGTTATTGCCACTATTGGCGATTGGCGGGCAGAACGGCACCATTCGCAACTATTACAAAAACGAGCGCCCGTTCATCTACGGTAAAACCGGCTCGCTTAGTAACAATCATTGTTTAAGTGGCTATCTTTTTACGCGCAAAGGCAAAGTGCTGTTTTTTAGCTACATGAACAGTGGTTTTGTAGCGCCCACAGCGCGGGTGCGCGAACGAATGGAAAAAATCTTAAAATTGGTGCATGATACATACTAGAGTTCTCCTTTTTTGTTTTGTAATCGCGGCCGGAGCGACGGCCCAAAAACGCGATAGCCTGGCCATTAAGATTGGGCAGATGATTATGATTGGATTTCCCGGATCACAAGTTGATAGCTTAGTGCTGCAAGAGGTGGCGGCTGGCAAAGCAGGTGCGGTGATTTTCTTTGAAAAAAATATCCCGCCAACCAACTCGTACAACGGATTAAAGAAAATCATCTGGAGTTATAAAAAGGCAGCCACCATTCCGTTGTTGGTGGCCATCGATCAGGAGGGTGGTAAGGTAAACCGCTTGAAAGAAAAGTACGGGTTTCCGCGTTCAGTAAGTGCAACTCAATTAGGTAAGTACCCGCTGGATTCCGTGCAGTTCTATGCCGAGTCGCTTGCCGGCAACCTCGCCGGTCTGGGCTTCAACATCAACTTTGCCCCGGTGGTAGATTTGAAAATTAACCCAACAAATACGGCCATAGTCAGGCCCGAGCGCCCATTCGCCAAAGACCCAGATTCGGTTGTGTTATACGCCCGCGAATACATAAAAGCGCATCGTAAAATCGGAGTGCTTACAAGTTTAAAACATTTTCCCGGGCACGGCAGCAGCACAGCCGATACGCATTTTGGCGTGGCCGACGTAACCAACACCTGGACAACCGATGAATTGAAACCGTATCGCCAACTTATTGACGAAGGCTTTGCGGATGCGGTGATGTCATCTCACATCGTACACAAAGGGCTAGACCCGGCTGCCTATCCCGGCACCATGTCGAAACGTGTGTTAGACAGCGTGCTGCGTAAACAACTGCATTTCGATGGCGTGGTGTTCTCAGACGATATGCACATGCATGCCATCAGTAAGCAATACGGCTGGGACGAGGCGATTAAACGCGCCATCAATGCGGGCATTGACGTGCTCTGTTTTTCGAATAATATTCCCGGCAGCGAGCAGCGCACCGTAGATCAGGTGTATCAAATCATTCGCACTGCCGTGGAAAAAGGAGACGTTCCGCTGGCGCGGATCAACCAAAGCTATCAGCGCATCATGAAGTTGAAACGACGCCTGGATCAGAAAAATCAACTTGATCAACAGTTGGCCCAACAGGCAAAAACGATTGCGGCATTGCAGCAACAGCTCGCGGCCTCCCAAATTTCGGTTGAACCACCGGCTGCGAAGAAGAAAAAGCGCAAGCGTGGATGATCCGGGGGCAGTCGGCAAGCGCGGACGACCATGAACATCTTCACCTGGCTGGAACCCGATCGCACCGAGTTACCCATCGTGTTAAGTGTGCCACATGCCGGCACTTTATTTCCCGATGAAATTCGTGAACAGATTGCGCCAACACATCTGGCGAATTTGGACGATACCGATTGGTTTGTAGATCGTCTGTATGGTTTTGCTTCCGCGATGGGTATTCCCGTGCTGCGTGCCAACTACCACCGCTGGGTGATTGATCTGAATCGGTCGCCCGATCAAAAACCCCTGTACACCGATGGCCGGGTGATTACCGGCTTATGTACCACCACCGATTTTTTAGGGAACCCGATTTATCGCGATCAACGCACGCACCTCGAACCCGCAGAAATTGAGCAGCGAAGATTTCGGTTTTTCGAACCCTACCATGAAACACTGCGCAACCGGTTGGAGGTGATGACAAAAAAGTTTGGAACTGTTTTGCTGTGGGATTGCCATTCCATTCGAAAGCATGTACCGGCCATTCATGCGCAGCCCTTTCCGGATTTCATTTTAGGGAGCGCAGACGGCACGTCCGCCTCGGCCGCGCTGGTGGAAACAGCGTTGGCCGTGTTGCAAAACAGTGCCCGCGAAACCGCTCACAATTTTCCATTTAAAGGAGGTTACATTACCCGCAGGTACGGTAACCCCGCGGCCGGCGTGCATGCGTTGCAGTTGGAGATGAGTAAGACGAATTACATGGACGATACCGAGACACAATATCATCACGATCGGGCTGCAGGTACTGCCCGCATTTTGCAGCGCACGCTGCAACAGTTAGCGCACGTGTTGCTTTCCAAGCCGACCCGCCATGCATAGTACCGTGCGCTATTTCCGGTTTGAATCGCTTTACACCGGCGCGGGCTGGCTCACCCCCGCATGTGTGGGTATTGGCAGTGCGGGTGAGATTACGTACCTCAGCAAAGAAATACCAGATGGCGTTGCCGTAGAATTTGTTGCGGGCGTTGGACTGCCCGGCTTTATCAATGCTCATTCTCACGCGTTTCAATATGCTATGGCCGGCCGCGCAGAACAACATCCGGAAGGACTGCGCGATGATTTCTGGACATGGCGTGAAGCGATGTATCAAACCGCACTGGCGGTAGACCCCGATCAAATGCAGGCCATCGCCACCATGTTGTACATCGACATGCTGAAGAACGGGTACACCCATGTGGCCGAGTTTCACTACCTCCACCACGATAAAAACGGCAAGCCCTACGCGCACCTCGCGGAAATGGGCGAGCGCCTGCTTGCGGCCGCTGCCACTGCGGGTATTCGCATCACACTCATTCCCGTTTTTTACCAACAAGCTAACTTTGGTGTAGCGCTACATCCGCGGCAGCGCAGATTTCTTTCTGCTACCACCGATGAATACCTTACACTGTGGGCTGCCAGCGAAAAAATAGTGAACCGGTTTACCAACAGTAACCTTGCGGCCAGCGTGCACTCCTTACGTGCAGTGGCCAGCGATGCGCTGTTGGAAACGGTACAGGCCGTGCCGGGAGTTTATCCATTCCACTTACATGTGGCCGAGCAGACGAAAGAGGTCGAGGATTGTGTGCGCCATTATGGGCAGCGGCCGATGGAGTGGCTACTGAATCAGGGCGTGCTCAACGAACGTTTTTTTCTGGTACACAGCACCCATCTTAACGATCAGGAACTTCAGCAACTCGCGCCCACGCAGGCTACGGTTGTACTCTGCCCCTCTACCGAGGGCAATCTGGGAGACGGGTTTTTCCGGATGACGGAACACCTGCAAAACCAAGGGCGTTGGTGTATAGGCACAGATAGTCACGTGGGCTTGTCGCCTCTGGAAGAGCTACGGATGATTGACTATCGGCAACGGTTGCTGTTACGGCAGCGGAATCCCTTGGGTGCTTCACCCGCAGAGCAACTGATCGGTGCAAGCATCTTCAATGGACTTCGCAGCGTTGGCCGCGCAGCCAGCTTTTTTAACTTGGGCGATCCGCTGGATGTGGCCGTGTATACTACCACCGATCCACGATTAGCCGGCAGTGATGATCGCACGCGGTTATCGGTGTTGCTTTATACCCACACGCAACCGCCCGTGGCCACCCTGGTGGGCGGGCAATGGGTGGTGCACCAGCATCAGCATCCGTTGCAAGCGAGTGCGCAGGCAGCGTTCGCCAAAGTAGTGCATGAAATTTTTTGAGCCGCTTGGATTTAATTCGGAGCATTTCTGAAAAACCCGGCATTTTGGTACTTCATCGGCTTTAACCAGATCACCAGATCGATGACCTTTTTTAAGCATTCTGGCCTTGTTTGTTTAGGAATTTAATTCCCGTAGCCGGAAATAGTAGAACAAAAAGCCGGGCATCGTTAAACAGTCTTACATGCCAACGGAAAGCGCATATTCCGTACGTTTTTCGGATTAAAAATCCCATTGATTTGACACACCAAAGCGAAAGCTGTGCGTGTATTTTTGGTCATCTTTTTTCTCACTGGCTGTGGGGCTGCCGTGGTATCGTTGTTTTGGCAACAGGAGCTAAAGTACGCTTTACCAACGCCAGTGCCGGTCCGGTACCAGCCGGTGGCCACAGGAACTCCTCTCCAACTTCATTCAATCAACAACCGCCTGCCAAACGGGGCAGCCTTCTTACATTTTTATAATCCGGATTGCCCATGTTCCCGATTTAATGCCAACCACCTGAAAAAATTAATTCGCAGCTACCAGGATTCCATCCCGGTGGTGATTGTTGTGCCAAACCAACGCGCCGCGCGAAAAGCGTTAAATGAATTTGGTACAGATCAGCAGTACGTGGTGGACCATGGCGATCGGATTGCCCAGGCATGTGGTGTGTATGCTACACCGCAGGCGGCGCTGGTCGATGCCACCGGCGCCCTCTTCTATCGAGGCAATTATAATCGCTCTAGGTATTGTACGGCAAAGGCTACCAACTTTGCTGAGTTAGCTCTTGTGGCGATGTTAAATCATCAGGCCGCTCCCGTATTTATTGAAGAGGCCACCATTTCGTATGGGTGTGCCTGGAATGAAAATCTCCTTACGTTGGAATAAACGACTCATCTTATGGATATCAAAACACTTACGTCAGACGAGAAACGGCATATCTTCGAATTGGTGCGGGCAAAGTCGGATGGGTTTATGACCATCGCGCTGCTGGCCTATTTCGGGTTTGGCGTATTTCTTTCTTTTTTCTACGATACCTACCTGATTGCCATTGGCGTGGGTGGGCTGTGCCTTGCTGGGTACTTCGTTTCAAAATGGCTGCTGCCCAAAAGCAACCTCTACCAGTATGTGCTGGGTGCAGTGCTGGCGGTTTTTGCAGCACAGTTTATCTACCAAATGCACGGGCTGTTCGAAATGCACTTTTTTGTCTTTGTGGGTTCTACTTTGTTGATTACCTACCAAAACTGGCGGTTGCAACTGCCGTTGATTTTACTTGTGGTGGTTCACCATGCCACTTTTGCATACCTCCAATACAGTGGCAACAAAGAAATCTATTTCACGCAATTGGAGTACATGGATTTGCAAACGTTCATCTTTCATGGCGGACTAGCCGCTGTGATTGTAGCTATCTGCGGGTACTGGGCCTATGAAATGGAAAAACGCACCCTCACAGAGGCAATGAACAAAAAAGCGCTGGAAAACCAGTTAGAAACCGTTACGCACAACATCGCTTTCGCGGAGGAGATTAGCTCGGGTAAACTGGACGTAGCGTACCAACTGAAAAACGACAGCGATGAACTGGGCAGGGCGTTGATGAAAATGCGCCAGAACCTGGCCGTAGCCGCTCGCAAGGAACATCAGGAAAAATTTATTACGGTGGGTATCACTCAGATTGGCGATGTCATCCGCAAAAATGCCAATTCGGTGCAGAGCCTGGCAGATGATTTTATCCGTACACTGGTGAAGTATATGGATATGAATCAGGGCGGACTGTTTTTACTCGAAGGCGAGAAGGGCGATGAATATCTTAACCTCGCTGCGTGCTACGCTTTTGAACGCAAAAAGTATCTGAATAAAAAGATTGGTTTGGGCGAGGGCTTGGTTGGCCAGTGCTTTCTGGAGCGCGACATCGTGTACATGACACAAGTGCCCCAAGATTATGTACAAATTACCAGCGGCTTGGGAGGCGCAAATCCCTCGTGCGTTATTCTGGTGCCTGTCATGACCTCGGATGAGATTGTTGGCGTAATTGAACTTGCGTCGTTTAAACCGTTAGAAGATTTTCAGATTGATTTTTTGAAGAAGGCGGCCGAGAACATGGCATCGTCCATTGTCTCCTCGCGTGTTACGGAGCGTGTCAAAGCGCTCCTCAGCGAGTCACAGCAACAAACGGAAGAAATGCGGGCGCAAGAAGAAGAGATGCGGCAAAATATGGAGGAGTTGCAGGCCACCCAGGAAGAAATGCGCAGAAAAGAACAGCACGTGCGCAAAGTGTTGGAGGAAGAACAGTTGAAGTCGGAACGTGTGCGCGAAGGCCGTAAGCGGTTGCTCGAGCTTACCAAAGATGAAGATGTGCAAGCCGGCCGCTGGAACGAATCGCTCGAGAAAATAACGGCTGCTATTTGCCGGTTCCTGAACGTATCCCGCGCCAGCGTTTGGACCTATCAACCGGAACACCACGCCATTATGTGCGAAAAACTCTTCCTGCACGCCACCCGCCAGTATGAAAGTGGCACACAACTGTTCGGCAAAGATTTCCCCGGGTATTTCCGTGCCGTTCTGGCCGAAGAGAACATCGTGGCAGAACATGCGCACACCCACGCGGCCACGCGCGAGTTTTCTGAGGTGTATTTAAAACCGCTCCACATTGAGTCGATGTTAGATGTGCCCCTCTTCAATCAAGGCAAAGTGTTGGGTGTGATTTGCTGCGAACATCAGCACGAAACCAAACGCTGGACGGACGAAGATGCGGACTTCTTGCGCAGCTGCGCCGAGCTGATTACCCTTGTATTCAAAACCAAACAATTGAACGCATTAACACACGCAATTTCATCTAACTAACTAATTGAACTATGAATCATTCTACTGAAAACGTTACCCTTGCCGCTGCCTTTGTGTCCGACATTCTTGAATTATACAAAGACAACCCGGATGATTACCGCCATTTGCAGGGCATGGCAGCCGGTGTAGATTTGACCAACCCCATGAACCAGGTACCGATGCAGGTGTACAACAACATGTGCAATTGGATTGAAACGCAAATTGGCGAAGCGAATACCCGCAAAGTGGGGCGTAAAATCGGCAATACGGCGTTTCGGGCCATGGTTAACTTTAAGATGATCTCGGAGAAGCCAACACCCATAGACGCCATGAAAGCGCTGGCATTGGTAGCCAGTACCATGATTCAGGATCCGCAGAAACGCGGCTGGGAAATTCTGGAACAAGCACCCAAACATATCATCATGCGCAGAACGCAAACTTTTAACAGCACACTTCAATTTGGTTTGCTGGATGAAATCATCCGCAAAACAGGGGTAACGCTGCCGAAAGTTGAATATGTAAAGAGTGTAAAGAATGGCGATGAATTTGATGATTATAAAATCAGTTGGCTGTAACACATCGCTACGAATGAAAAAGGACGCCCTACGCGTCCTTTTTTTTTACCGCTGCATTACAAAGACACCATTACGATGCAATCTTTTTTGATACCTTTCCTACAAGTTGTGCTTCATGTCTCGGTTAGTTGGCTTCGTTTTTGTCCCTATTTTTTTGCTGGTGGCGGCTGTAACCAGCAACGCCCAGGAATTCAGGTTTTATGAATACCGCGTAAAAGATGGCTTACCCACCGATGTGGTGAAGGACATCGCGCAAGATTCCCTTTGCTTTGTCTGGATTGCCACGGATGACGGATTAGTGAAATTCAATGGGCACCGTTTCATCGAATACAAAAATGCACTGCGCAGCCAATACGCGAAAAAATTTCTGCGCACGGCAAACGGCGCCCTGTACCTGATTGGTGACCTTGATCTGGTGGAAATTGTAAACCGCATTGATACGGTTGAATTCAGGTCGTTAATCGCGGGCACACGTAATCCTACAGACAGTACGCTGTGGTACCCGAAGTCGATTTACGAAGACCGGCAGGGAGCGCTTTGGGTTGGCGAGCCGCAATCGGTAGTATGTTGGAAAAATGGGAAACTGCGTAGGTATAATTTCCCCATGGAAGACCAGACGCCCGTGTTCACCCGGTCGTTTTCATTTTTTGAAGATGCAGCCGGGGGAGTTTATACGGCTTCGTATCCCGGTGGCCTGTGTGCGTTTGATGCGGCTAAAAATGGATTTCAAAAAATCGGGCAATTGCCCAATGCAATCAGTCAAATCAGCCGGATCGATAGTACCCTCTGGGTGGTGGCGGGCGATGGGCTTTCGCGGCTTCGCGTGTCCGGGGGGCGACTAACATCCTTAGAACGAGTGGCTTCCATTCCTGGCGCCTCGGCGGTAGCCAAAATGGATGATGGACTTTTGCTTGTTACTACGTTTGGCAAACAGCATGTTGTTGTCAATCAATCCGGCTACACACGGCCATTCCAAATCACCATTAAAGATGTAAATGCGATTACCCGCATGACCGATGGCACCTGGTGGCTGAGTAGCAGCGAGGGCATTCGCGTGTTGCAGAAAAATGTTTTTCAAGCAGTTGCGCAACCCGGAATTGAACCCACGTTTATCGAAAGCATCACAGAAGATCCGCTCACGGGCGACATCTATTTTGCCACTGTGGAAAATCTTTTTCGGGTAGCCCAGGGCCAGCCAAAGCCGGAGGCGCAAGTGGTACAGCACCTGCCCGGCCGTTATTTCCAATCGGTGGTGATTTCTGGTGGCCGGTTGTGGGCGTCCAACCGCATGGAGGTGTACGTGTACGAGGGCAACCGAAAAATAAAAGCCTGGGATTTTGAGAATGAAGGGAGGTTTATTTTTGATTTGATGGCCGACCGGCAAGGCAACATCTGGGCCGCGCAGGATGGCAACCGGTTTGCACTTCGGTTTACACCCGATCTGCAGGTGCAACGCGTGCCCGTACCGATACCTACCCAGGCCACTGTGAATGCGATACGCCAGACCACCCGCGGGTTGTATGCGTGTGCCTCCGGCTTCACCTCCTACCTGTTTTTTAAAGCTCCGTCGGACACCGCGTTTACAAACGTGAGTGTGCCGCCTGACTTTGATGCTGAAGGTGATTTAAGTGTGGCGGAATTGATTGAAGTGGATGGCGTACTTTGGCTCGCCTCCTCCGAAGGACTGCTGCGCTACACCGGCAGTACGTTGCAGCGGATGGATTTGGGCGATCGCTACACTCGGCAGGCCGTACGCACAATTGAGCGGTTTACAAAAGATGAAATCTTGTTTGGAAACTCTTTTGGAATTTTTCGCTATCACCTGCGCACGGGCGAGTGGTCGGTGTACAACGATGGCTCGGGGCTGCCTTCAAACACCGTAAGCAATCGTGGTATACTGTTGGCCCGCGATAGCACCGTGTGGGTAGGAACCAGCCAGGGACTCGCGTATTCTGTGCAATCAGTTTCGGGCTTGCTTCCCACGCTGCCGCCTTGGATTGAACAAGTATTGATTAACGGCCACCCGCGGCGTTTTATGGATGGACTGCAAATCGGCTATAATTCATTTGTGGATATTGAACTTGCGCCAAACACGTTTTCGGCCGGCGCGATTACACTTCAGTACCGCCTGGCAGACGATGTGCCGTGGATAGACGTGGTGGACAATCACATTAACCTGGCCAGCCTTCTACCGGGCAAATACAAACTACAAATCCGGGCCAAGAAGAATGGCGGTTTTACCTGGAGCGAGGCATGGCAGCTACCCTTCACGGTGCGCAGGCCACCTTGGCTAAGACCTTGGTTCATGTTGCTTGTTTTTGTGCTGCTGTTTGGCATCGCGTGGCTATCGTATCAACTGGCAAAGTTTACAGGGCGTAAACGGCGCGCAACACTGGAGAAGCTACTCACTGAAATCACCGAAAAAAATCAGCAGCTTCAGGCCCAGGCCCGGGAGATCAATATTTCCCACCGGGAGCTTCAGGAGAAATCGGAAGAAGTGCAGGCCCAGGCAGAAGAACTGGCCGAGAGCTACGAAACGATTCAGCAACTGAACGAGGATTTGGAAAAGAAGGTGCTGGAGAAAAGTCGCGACCTGCTACAAACCAATGAAGAGCTGAGTAAGTACAACGCAGATCTGCTGCAGTTTTCGTATAGCATTTCGCACAACCTGCGCGGCCCGTTGGCGCGGTTGATGGGGCTTTCCGATTTGTTGCAGGTCATCAAAGAACCGGGTGAGGTGAACCGGATACTCGAAATGATCAAAGTATCCACCGTGGAATTGGATACCGTGCTGCGCGATCTTACGAATATCATCGAGTTGCGGAAGAATGTGTCGCACATTCGTGATAAGGTGTATTTTCAAGACGAATGGAACCGCTGCTACGTACTCTTGCAGGATCAAATACAGCCGGGTTTTGCTATCCGCCACCATTTTGATGATGCCCCGTTTATTTTTGGCGTTCGCGGCCTGCTGCAAAGCATCTTGTACAATCTCTTAAGCAACGCCCTCAAGTATCGTTCGCACGACCGCCCATTGGTGATTGAAGCGAAAACCTGGCGAGGCAATAACGAAACTGTGTTTCAAATTACAGACAATGGCCTGGGCTTTGATCTAAGCGAGCAGCAGGGTAAAGTCTTTAAGCTGTATAAACGATTCCATACCCACGTGCAAGGCCGCGGCCTTGGTCTATATCTTGTAAAAACGCAAACGGAGTTGCTGGGCGGCCGCGTAGAGGTGCAGTCCCGCCTCAACGAGGGCACTACGTTCACGATTTTGCTGCCCGATCCGGAGTCCATCGAGCGGCAAGTTTTTTATGAGAGTGAAACCGCACTGCTTTTTTATGATGCGAATGTGAATTGCACAGTCATCAATTGGAAGAAGGAGGTTACCAGCCATTCCTATCGCGCGGTATTCGAGACAGTATTGAATACGCTGCGTACGTATCACTCGCCCGGCTGGATTGCCGATTTACGCCAGCAAGGGCGTGTGCCCGAAGAGGATCAAAAATGGTTTACCACCACCATTCTGCCCGAAGCGGTAAAAAATGGACTGCGCAGAATTGCTACGATTGGCTTTCACGATCCGGCCCGCGTGGCGTATTTCGAGCGCATGCAACAACGCGCAACAGATTTGGGCTTCCAGTTCCAAGATTTTGAGTCTTTACCGCTGGCGCTGGATTGGATGGCGGGTGGCTTTCGGCTTAAGTAGACTAATGTCGGGATCAACAGTCGCGACAAAAGAGCACAAAAAAGCCGCCCGATTTCATACGCGGCCTTTGGCTAGAAGCAGCAACACCTCTTCTAGATAATTTTCTCGTCTTTGGTTTTCACCGTGTGCGTACAGCTACCCCCGAAACCGGAACTACAGTCGCAGTAGCCGGAACAGTCGCTACTGATGGTGAGCGTACAGCCATTACATGGAGCTACGCTAGTGCAACTCTGCGAACAGCTACCAGACAGCATGATCAAACCAGCGTCATTAACGGTAACAATTGAACCAATTGTAATATAAGTTCCATTCTTTGCCGGGCCACGAGTTTCCAGCATCAACAAATTCTCGTGCGTATAACGAATGTTCACATCGTCAACCGATTGAATGTCAAAACTGCCTTGTAGCAGTGGTAACAAGTCAGTTGGTTCAACCGTCACAGCAGGTACGCCTGCCGTGCCCATTTTTCCAATTACATAGGTTGAAATTTGTTGTTGCGAAGTTTTTTTGCAACTCACAAAAAGAGAAATCGAAACAATTAATACATATACTTGCTTCACGGTTTTCATAGGTTATTTTTTGTCTAAACATAGCTTTTTGCTGAACAGTCTTTCAACTGCGCGAGCAAGAATGATGTTCCCTGTTTAAAGTTAACTTGATTTTATCGCAAACGAAGGTTCGAAGAGTTAGGCAGTGTGGCCTCAAATTTATAGCGCACCACGGGGTAAGGTCTTGAGGGCAACCGCATAACTTGGTGTATTTTTGCGGTATGTTAGACTCGATAAAAGCAAAATCGAACCACTTTCACGCAGACACCGTGCGCTTGCGCAGACATCTGCACACGCATCCCGAATTGTCGTATCAAGAAAAGGAGACTGCACGCTTTGTGGCCGCTGAGTTAACCAACATCGGCCTGAACCCCATGCCCATGGCCGATACCGGCATTGTGGCCCTGATCGAGGGTAAAAATCCGCAGGTAAAGACAATCGCCCTCCGCGCGGATATGGATGCGTTGCCAATTGAAGAGGCCAACGCGGTTCCCTACAAATCAAAAAACAAAGGAGTGATGCATGCGTGTGGCCACGATGTGCACACGGCCTCGCTACTCACCACAGCACGCATTTTGGCCGAGGTCCGTAATCAGTTTGAGGGCACAGTAAAACTGATTTTCCAGCCCGGAGAAGAAAAGAATCCCGGCGGCGCATCGTATATGATTCGCGATGGCGCATTAGAAAATCCAACCCCGGCGGGCATTCTGGGGCAACACGTGATGCCCCTGATTCCCGTGGGCAAAATCGGCTTTCGCGAAGGCATGTACATGGCCAGTTGCGATGAGATCTATCTAAAAGTGATCGGTAAAGGTGGCCACGGGGCCGCGCCCGAGCTGGCGGTCGATCCTATTTTGATTGCGTCGCACCTCATTGTAGCCATGCAGCAAGTCATCAGCCGCAATGCCAGTCCTAAACAGCCAACGGTACTTACGTTCGGAAAAATCAGTGGCGAAGGCGCCACAAACATTATCCCCAACGAAGTAAATATCGCAGGCACCTTTCGCGCCATGAATGAGGAGTGGCGGGAAGCAGCGCTGAAAAAAATCCGCACGCTGGCCACGGGCTTGGCGGAGAGCATGGGCGGTCGCTGTGAGGTGGACATTTCCCGCGGCTACCCGTATCTCGAAAACAATCCGGCGCTTACCCGCAGCATTCGCGCTTCCGCGGAAGCGTACGTAGGGAAGGAGAACATCGTTGATCTGGACATTACACTGGGCGCGGAAGATTTTGCCTACTATTCGCAGAAAATTCCAGCCTCGTTTTACCGGTTAGGCACCCGCAACGAAGCCAAAGGCATTACCAGTTACGTGCACACACCTACGTTTGATGTAGACGAAGATGCGCTGGCCATTGGCCCCGGCCTAATGGCGTGGATGGCCGTGGAAGAACTCCGGGCCCGCTAACAGAACCCGCGCGGTTTTGTGCTATATTGCCTACGGTTTATGGACATTAAAGACACGCTTATCCGCCTGTTGGGATTAGAAAACATCCTGGCACATCTTACCGGCTACGTGGAGGCCAAAATGGCGCTCATCAAAATTGAAGTGCGCGAAGAGGTTTCGCACGTGGTAAGCAAAGGCCTTGTGGCGGTAGTGATCTTTTTCTTTGCGTTTTTATTTCTACTTTTTTTTAGTCTGGCCGTAGTGCATGTGATTAATGAGGTGGTGGGCCATGATTGGATGGGCTACGTGTGGGTGGCCGGCTTTTATGGCTTGCTTTTCGCGATCTTTTTCTTGTTCCGCAAATCGATTGAAACAGCGCTGGAGCACCGCATGAAGCAACTCATCAAAAAGAAAGAACAGAAAAGCTAAATGGAACTGCTCGAAACCCAGGACCCGGAAAAGAAACGCCTGCTCGAAACATCCGAGCAACACCGGCGCGAGTTGGAGCGCGAGGTACACCAAATCGCTACCCGTAGTGAGCAAGTCATCAAAAATGCCCTCATCATTGGAGGCGCACTGGCGGTTACATACCTGCTGGTAACGCAGCTTACCAAAAGCAGCACCACATCCACGAAAGTGAAAAAAGCAGCCCCCGAAACACAACCGGTGGCGGCAACTGAACCAGAAGAACCTACGCTGCTTTCGAAGGTGGGTAGCAAAGTGGTAAACGCGGCTACACTTATGTTGCTTGAAATTGCGCGCGAAAAACTTACCGACTATTTCAAGCAACGCACCCCGCAGGCATGACGTTACTTAACACCCTACAACAACGCCAGCGCGAAGGCCGTAAGTCGCTGGCCGTGCTAATCGACCCGGATAAGGTAGAAGACATCCAAAAATTGCACCCCCTCATCCGGCTGGCCAGTGAAAGTAACATCGACTTCTTTTTTGTGGGCGGCAGCCTCATCACCAATTATCATTTGGGCGAGGTTATCCGCACGCTGAAGGAAAACACCACCATTCCGGTGCTGCTGTTTCCGGGCAGTTCGCTGCACATCGACCCGCATGCAGATGCGATTTTGTTTTTGTCGCTCATCTCGGGCCGCAATCCGGATCTGCTCATCGGCCAACATGTGCAGGCTGCCCCCATCATTCGCAATAGTCGCTTAGAGGTGTTGCCCACCGGCTATATTTTGGTTAACTCCGGTAAGCTTACTTCGGTAGCGTACATCAGCAATACCACCCCCATACCCGAAGACAAACACTCGCTTGCGGCGTGCACGGCCATGGCAGGCGAGATGCTGGGGTTGAAACTGATATACCTGGACGCCGGCAGTGGAGCCGAGCGCGAAATCAGCGCAAAGATGATCGGCACCGTAAGAAAGGCCATTAGCTGCCCGCTGATTGTGGGGGGTGGCATTAATTCCGGCCAAAAAGCACTTACCGCCTTACAAGCCGGGGCCGACCTGATTGTGGTGGGAAATGCGCTTGAAAAGGATCCGGAACTACTGATTGATATTGCCGAAAAAGTGTACGAATGGAACCGGCAAGAGCGCTGATTCGCCACGGGGCGCCGCTGTTTCCTGCGTTTTTGAGGTAAAAACCCGGTTCCATACGCCCCTTTCGAGAATGCGCGCGGGTTTGCAAAAACCGATTATCCTGCCCATCTTTGCAGCCCTTTTACAGAAAGGGTAAAATCGGACAGCATTATGAAGCGCACGTATCAACCATCCCGCAGAAAAAGAAAAAACAAGCACGGCTTCCGTGAGCGTATGGAATCGCACAATGGCCGCAGAGTGCTGGCCTCCCGCAGAAAGAAGGGAAGAAAAAAACTTACGGTTTCAGACGAGCGCACGTTCAAAAAGAAATAACCTGCGCGCCCTGATCGCTACCTTTATCAGGCGATGGGGAATTTTTCCTTGCTAAAAACCGAGCGGCTTTGCCGTGAAAAAGAAATTCAGGAACTCTTTCAACGGGGTTCCTCTTTTCATTTATACCCCTTGCGGGTGATTTACCTGCCTCAGTCGGCCCCTGATCTGCCTCACCAGGCACTGTTCTCCGTACCGAAAAGAAACTTTAAGCGCGCGGTGGATCGTAACAAACTAAAACGCAGAATGCGCGAAGCGTATCGACTCAACAAGGGCCGGTTGCCGCCCATGCCCACCCGGAAACTAGCGTTTGTGTATATTGGAACAGAATTGGCAACCTTTGATACCATCCAGAAAAGCCTTTTGCGGGCGCTGGAAAAAATAGCTCAACCTCAGGCATGAAGCGAACTCACCTTGCTATTGGATGTTTGGCCCTTGGAGCCACCGCATTCTGGGCTTTCCGCGGCCCGGGCGATCGCTATTTCGAAATCGCCAAGAACCTGGACATTTTCACCACGCTCTTCAAAGAAGTAAACCTGTATTATGTAGATGAGGTGGACCCCGCCAAGTTGGTGAGCACCGGTATTGAGGGCATGCTCGAAACACTCGATCCATATACTACCTACATCCCCGAAGAAGAAATGGAAACTTTTAGCATCCAAACCACTGGCGAGTATGCCGGCATTGGGGCGTTAATTGGTGTGGTCAACAAAAAAACGGTGGTCACTAATCCGTACCTCGGCTTTCCTGCACAACGGGCGGGCATCCGCGTGGGCGATGAATTTCTCACCATCGATGGCAAAAACGTACAAGGCAAACCCACGCAGGAGATCAGTACGCTGCTAAAGGGTAAGCCACAAACATCCGTGGAGGTAGTGCTGAAACGGGCGGGCACCAAAGAACCGCTACGCTTTACGCTGGCGCGCGAACGCATCAAAGTAAAAAATGTAGTCTACGCCGGGCTGATCGATACCCAAACGGGCTACATCAAGATTGACGATTTTACGCCCGGTGCCGGCAAAGAGGTAGAAAGTGTGGTGCAATCGCTGAAGCAGCAAGGCGCGAAAAGCATCGTGCTCGATCTGCGCGACAACCCCGGAGGTTTGCTCAACGAAGCCGTAAACATCGCCAACGTGTTTCTGCCAAAAGGCAAAGAAATTGTAAGCACCAAAGGCAAAGTGACCGATTGGAACAAGACGTACAAAACCCTCAACAACCCCACCGATACCGAGATACCCCTCGCGGTGCTTGTCAGTGGCAACAGCGCTTCTGCCTCGGAGATTGTGGCCGGCGCCATTCAGGATTACGATCGCGGGTTATTGATCGGCCAACGCACCTTCGGTAAAGGGTTGGTGCAAACTACGCGCGATCTGGCCTACAACGCGCAACTAAAAGTCACCACCGCAAAGTATTATATCCCCAGCGGTCGCTGCATTCAGGCACTCGACTACACACACCGCAATGCCGATGGCTCCGTGGATAAAATGGCGGATTCATTAAAAACGGCTTTCCGTACCAAAGGCGGCCGCACCGTGTACGATGGCGGCGGCCTTGACCCGGATATTCAAGTGAAATCGGATGACTTTGCGCCCATCACCGTTGAACTGGTGCGCCAAGGTTGGTTCTTCGAGTATGCTACCCACTACTGCGGCCAGAAACAACCGCCCGCCTCGTTCAGCAAATTTCAACTCTCCGATGCAGACTATGCCGATTTTGTAGCGTGGATGAAAAACCAACCCTTCACGTACGAAACCGAGATGGAGAAACACACTGAGAAACTTGTGGCTACGGCGCAAGCCGATCAGCTTTATCCGGAATTGAAAGAGTCGCTCCAGCAACTCCAAAACAAAGTGCAAGCCAATCGTAAAGATCACTGGGTACGGTTCAAGCCCGAAATTCTTGAGCAGTTAGAGAAAGAAATCGCGTTCCACTATCACCTGCAGGCCGGCCAAACCGAGGTGGCCATCCAACGCGACCCGGAGATTGGCACCGCCCGCGTCGTGCTGAGCCAATCGGCCATGTACCAGAAGCTGCTTACACCTCAATAATGGCTACCATCCTCAGCCTGGAGTGTGCCACTGGCCTCACCTCCGTGGCAGTGCATGAAAACGGTCGGTGCGTAGGCTATGCCACCACACCCCTTCCCCAGGCAGCATCATCACAGCTTATGCCTTTGGTTGATCAGGTGATGCACACTGCTGCGGTGGGCAGTGGTCAACTCCAGGCCGTGGCCGTTTCTGCAGGGCCCGGCTCCTACACCGGGCTGCGCATTGGCGCAGCAACAGCCAAGGGCATTTGTTATGCGCTTCGCTTACCGCTGCTGGCAGTGAACACGTTAGAAATTTTATTGCAAGAGGTAAGTAGCCATCCGGTATCGGCACCCTGCTACCTTTGCCCCATGATCGATGCCCGCAGAATGGAGGTATACTGCAGCCTTTACACCCACACCGGCACGCCCGTGCTGCCGGTGGATGCGCGCATCATCAACAGCGATTCGTTTCAGGAGTTTTTAGATCAGCATCCGGTTTATTTTTTTGGCGATGGCGCTGCAAAATGCCAACCGCTGCTACAACATCCCCATGCACACTTCATCGCGGGCATTGCCCCTTCGGCACAGGCCATGGGGCCCCTTGCCTGGCGGTTGTGGCAGGAGCAGCAGTTTAGCAACCTCGCAACGTTCGAGCCAGTCTATCTCAAAGAGTTTATCGCCAAAAAACCAAAACCGTTCTTTTAGTGTTCATTTGCCAGGTATGGAAAGCGAAATCATCAATCGTGTAGCCGCAAGTCCACTTCGCACGTTCGATCTGGAAACGCTCTATACACCAGGTACGCGCGTGGAGCTCGATATTAAAGATCAGCTTTACCAAGGCCTAATGCTACGCGAGCAGCCGTTTCGCGAGTGGATTAAAACCCACCACTGGGCCCAATACCAACATCAGTTCGTGGCCATAAATTGCTCGGCCGATGCCATCGTGCCCACGTGGGCGTACATGCTCGTGGCCATTGCCCTGCAACCGTACGCAACCAAAGTTGTGTTTGGCACCCGCGCCGAGTTGGAGCACCAAATCTATCTGGAGAAATTCAACCAAATCAACTTTGCAGAATTTCAGCACGCCAAAGTCGTCATCAAAGGCTGCAGCAAAGTAGAAGTGCCCGTGTCGGTATACGTAGAAGCCACCAACCGGCTGCGCCCCGTAGTAGCCTCGCTCATGTTTGGCGAACCGTGCAGCACGGTGCCGCTGTTTAAAGCCAAGAAAATCTGAGAACATAAGGCTTTGGGCGGTCCCGCCCGCTTGTGGCGGTCGGGCCGGGCCATTCGCTGCAATCTTTTTGCCCGGGCAAGATTCCACCCGGGTTGTTTTTTGTGCCGGGCAAAAAGGATTTCCGCTGCTGTCCCTACCGCAAATCGGTGCGAAAACGCACTTTCAGTCAAAAAAACGAAGTTTTTCAACTTTTTTTTCGGCTGCACAGCCTTCTACGGCCCGTTGATTATCAGGAGGTTATTGGCGCTTCATATTTGCCCGGTGGAATTGTGGAAAACTATTTTTTAAGCAGAATTTGCAGAAAGCACCCCAGCCATTACCTTTGCACTCCCATTTAGGGAAGCCCTTGGTAGGAGGGTGTTTTAAGGA
>CAYLWU010000021.1:0-56284 GCA_964387475.1 uncultured Ohtaekwangia sp.
GTTTAAACTGCCAAGATTGGCGAAAACCTCAATTTTTTCTGGCTGAGCGTCAAGATCATCAGCCGCGTAGAGTACTTCCGCGAAGATGTCTTGAATCATATACAAAAATACCTGGCGACCGTTGGCGGAACGCGAGCCAAGCAAAATCCCATTCTCGCGAATCTCTTTTATTTTTCTAGCTTCAGAATAGTGCTTGAATGTAAGTCGGAAGAACATGGTGCCTTTTTGGTTTTTTTGCGGCGGCAAAGGAATGACTTTGATTTCGCGTAACGAAATAGCCCGGAATTTGGCCAGATAAGAAGGAGTGGTGTTTCGGCAGAAAAACCACAAATTCTTTCTTTATCATGGTTTCATGCGCCAATGCGGTACCCGCAGCAAACGTTAGAAACCGCTTTGTTCCTGTTTTGAGCGCGAAAAAATCAATTTGCGCTGCTAATCTTGCATCCCAAGAAAATCCTTACAATAACTCATTTGCAAGGTTTGCCAACTCCGAGCGCTCTCCTTTTTCAAGGGTAACATGGGCATACAACTCATGATCTTTTAACCTATCGATCAGGTAGGAGAGCCCGTTAGATTGAGAATCCAGGTAGGGCGTATCAATCTGGTAGATATCACCCGTGAAAATGATTTTTGTGTTTTCGCCTGCCCGGGTAATGATGGTTTTGACTTCGTGCGGCGTTAAGTTCTGAGCCTCGTCTACAATAAAACAGATGTTCGAAAGACTTCGACCGCGAATGTACGCCAATGGGGTAATCACGAGTTTTTCGTTTTGCACCATCTCGGTAATCTTGGAATACTCTTTGTCCGATTCGCTGTATTGATTCTGAATAAACTTCAGGTTGTCCCACAGCGGCTCCATGTAGGGGTTGAGTTTCGATTTTATGTCGCCCGGCAAGTATCCGATGTCTTTGTTACTCAGGGGCACAATTGGACGTGCCAGGTAGATTTGTTTAAACTCTCGCTTTTGCTCAAGCGCGGCCGCCAGTGCAATTAGTGTTTTTCCGGTGCCGGCTACACCCTGCATGGATACCAGCTTTATCTCTGGTTTTAAAACCGCGTGTATCGCAAAGGCTTGTTCAGCATTGCGCGGCTTAATGCCGTAGGCGGTTCGTTTTTCCACTTGCTCTACCATACCATTGGCAGAATTATAAAAAGCCAGCACGGATTTTTTGCCGCTTTTCAGGATGTAGTAATGGTTTTTCATCGGCTTTTCTTTGCCCAGCACCTCGGCGGGCGGGCAATAACCTTTGTCGTACAATAAGTTGATCGCATCCGGGTCGGCCTCGTCTACTACCGTGCGGCCGGTGTGCAACGAGTTAATGTTTTGAATTTTACCGGTAGTGTAATCTTCCGCCTGTAGCCCCAGTGCTTTTGCTTTGAGGCGGAGATTAATGTCTTTACTAACCAGAATCACTTTACGCCCTTTCTCTTCCTTTTGTAGATGCAGGGCGCTGTTTAGTATCCGGTGGTCAGGCTTGTCTTCATTGTACACTTTATTGGCATCCACCAGTCCGTTTCCACCGGTGTCCATAATCACCTTAAAGTTGCCTTTGCCTTTGCCGTTGATTGGATTCCAATGATGCAGCATCTGGTCTTTGGCGAGCTTATCGATTAACCGGATAAACTCGCGCGCTTCAAAATTTTTGGTGTCGTTGCCCTTCTTGAAGTTGTCCAGCTCTTCCAATACGGTAATCGGTATACCAATGTCATGTTCGTCAAAATTCAGGATGGAGTTGTGTTCGTAGATGATTACCGAGGTATCTAATACGAAAATTTTTTTTTCTTTTTTGCTGGCAACTTTACTCATAAATAAACGCGGGGTAGTGGTTGGAGAAAGCACAAAAAAAAGAAGACACGGGTTGTACAACGGATCTGCATCGCCTTTGTATCAAAACGTGTCTTCCCAATTCCTTTTACAGTTGGATAAAGCTAAGCAACGCCCGGGTGCAAGGCAAGCATTCAATAATAAACTTTTGTTATGCGTTGTGCTTGGCTACACGCGCGAGTACAAATCGCCTTTATCGGAGGGTGTGATGCGCAACAGGTTTGCCAAAACAAGTTTAATCAGTTTTGCCGAAGCCTCATTTCGCGAGAGCGGTACCGCCGCGCGAAACTGACTTAAAGTAATGCTTGAATGTGCTTGCAGGTAGGAAAACAACTTGCTCTCGGCTTCTCCAAATGTAAATTGAATATCTTTCTTCCATTTCGACTGGCGTATGATCTCGCGCATCTCGTAGCTCGCTTTCATACTTTGATCGTTGTGGCGTACATAGCATTCTTTTTTTCCATCCGGGTGAACAAAGAATACCGGCCGCTGCGGATGGGGGGCAACCACTAATCGCACAACAAATTTTTTTTTGTTGAGGGCAAGCACCTCGCTTTTTATACCCACCCGCGGCTGGGCATGCTTCTGTAAGGCCCGTTTCACGTCAATGATTTCTTCTTCCGGATAACGCACCCCGGGCAGTGTGCCATCATCATCTACGCCAATCAATAAAACTCCGCCCAAGGTATTGGCAAACGCGATTAACTCCCGAACTACCTTGTCAGGGTACGCTACTTTACGTTTAAATTCCATTTGCAGCCCTTCGCCACCGGCTACTTGCTTTCGTAGCAGGGTTAAGTCAGCTGCACGGGGTAAAAGCGCCTCGGTTTGAAGCTTCACGGCTGGTTAACGTTTGCCCCTTGGCGCGTCAAAGTCGTCTGCCTCGTCTTCGTCTTCATCTCCCTCACCCGGTGTTGGCATGGTAAACATCGAACTTAACAGGTCTTTGAACTGAAGGCCGCGCACCAGGTTGTGCTTGCTAATCAAGCTGAATTCCGCCAGCCCGTGCAAGGCAAATTCCATGAGAAAAAGCTGTGTGGCGCTGTCTGCCTGGCTTTGAAACTCTGTTACCAATGCTTGTAATCCCGGCACTTTGCGCAGCGCCGCCTCGTATTCGCTCTGCGTTGCATCGTTCAGTACATCTACAGCGTTTCCCGCACCAAACCAATCGGCAATTTTTTTGTACGGGCTTTTTTCTTTTTGCTTTCGGAATTTTTCGGGGTCTGGAAAGTAGTTTACGAATTGTGCCCGGATGGCTTTGCCCATGAGATTTTGTGCTACTATGGCAGGCCCTTCTTGTTCGCCTTCATACACCAGTTCTACCTTGCCGGTGATGGCGGGCACCACCCCTACAAAGTCGGCTACGCGGATGTAGGTGATCTTCTCGTTGTTAAGTAACGATCTGCGTTCGGCAGCGGCTACCAGATTTTCGTAAGCAGAAATCGTTAGCCGGGCCGATACCCCGCTTTTCGCGTCTACCAACTCGCTCTTTCTGGCTTCAATTGCAATCTGCTCTACCAGATCCTTCGCCAGCTCTACTGGCATAACGCGTGTTTTTTGCTCCGGAATGATGCGCGCTTCTTGTTGGGTAATGCGCTTGCCGATGTCCAGCGTTTTGGGATAATGGGTGATAATCTGGCTATCGATTCGGTCTTTCAGCGGGGTAATGATAGATCCCCGGTTTGTGTAATCTTCCGGATTTGCCGTGAATACAAATTGAAGATCCAACGGCAACCGGAGTTTGAAGCCGCGAATTTGAATATCACCCTCCTGTAAAATATTGAACAAGGCTACCTGAATGCGTGCCTGAAGATCGGGTAACTCGTTAATCACAAAAATGGAGCGGTGCGACCGCGGGATCAAACCAAAATGGATGACGCGCTCATCGGCATACGGTAACTTTAGCGCCGCTGCTTTAATCGGATCGACATCGCCAATCAAATCGGCAATCGATACATCGGGTGTAGCCAGTTTCTCGGTGTAGCGCTCATCGCGATGCAGCCACGCCACCGGCGTTTCGTCTTTTAATTCGGCCACCAGATCTCGCCCAAACCGAGATATAGGGAACAATGGATCATCATTCAGTTCCGAGCCCTCGATCACAGGAATGTATTCATCCAGTAAGTGCACCATCATGCGTGCAAGGCGGGTTTTTGCTTGCCCCCGCAACCCAAGCAGGTTGATGTCATGGCCCGCGAGTAAAGCACGTTCAATGTCGGGTATTACGGTTTCTTCGTAGCCCCAAATGCCCTCGAAGACGTTTTCTTTATTCTGCCATTTGCGAATCAGGTTGTTTCTGATTTCTTCTTTTATCGATAAATGCCGGTAGCCAGCACCCTTTAACTGAGCGAGTGTTTTGATCTTTTGCAGGTCTTTCATTAGAGCGTTTTTCTTCGGTTGCGTTTGAAATCTTCGAACACCAGGTTGCCAAGCCCTTGCAGCCCACTGTAATACGCGTTGCCGTTGTTGGCTTGCGTAAACTCGCGCACAAAGGCTTTTAGGTACGGATCGCTGGCGATCATAAACGTGGTAACTGGAATTTTTAGCTTTCGTAATTGGGTGGCGAGGGTGAGCGTTTTGTTCAGGATTTTTGGGTCAAGGCCAAAACTATTCTTGTAATACTTTATGCCTTGTTTGATGCACGTAGGTTTTCCATCGGTGATCATGAAAATCTGTTTGTTCGCATTCTTGCGTCTGCGCAGCAAATCCATCGCCAACTCCAGCCCTGCTACCGTGTTGGTATGAAACGGCCCAACTTGCAGGTAAGGAAGATCTTTAATGGCCACCTGCCAGGCATCATCTCCAAATACCAAGATATCCAGCGTGTCTTTGGGATACTTTTTTGTGATCAACTCGGCCAAGGCCATCGCTACTTTTTTGGCGGGCGTGATGCGGTCTTCGCCATACAGAATCATGGAGTGCGAAATATCGATCATTAACACCGTGCTGGTTTGGGTTTTGTACTCACTGTCAAGCACTTCCAAATCATTTTCTGTCATTTGAAACTCCTCCAAACCATGCTGGATTTGTGCGTTGCGCAGCGAATCGGTCATCGCAATCTGTTCGAGTGTATCGCCAAATTCGTATGCTCTGCGGTCGGTCGTGGCTTCATCGCCCCGGCCCGGGGGTGGAGTTTTATGGTCGCCCCCTTTCGATTTTTTTAGTTTCCCGAAAATTTCTTCCAGGGCGCTTTGCCGCAGCCGCTGCTCGCTTTTGGCATTTAGCTTGAACCCGCCCGACGTTGGATCTTCTGTGATGTACCCGTTTTTTTTCAGGTCTTCAATAAAATCGCCCATCCCGTAATTTTCGGTTGTAATGCGGTGCTGGCGGTCTACCTCCGTCATCCATTGCAACGCCTCCGAAAGGTTGCCGGAAGTGATCAGTGCAAGCTGCATAAATATCTTCAGGAGCCGATCGAAATCGGTTTGCGGCTGCTCGGGCGGCGGAAAATATCGCGTAAAGCGGTGACCTATCATGTTTTAAAGATATAAACAACGTGGCATCGGATGGAGAACCCCGATGTAAACAATTCTGTTCAAGTAGTTCAGCAGTTTATTTGGCCGGGTGTTATTTGCCGTGATGCACGTAAGGTTTTGTAGCTGAAAGAAAAATTCGGAAACAAAACCGACCGTACGTTTGCCACGTTAGAAAATTCAAAATAAAAAAGACGTTATGAAAAAAGTGTTGTTTGTGTTAGCGTTTGCGGGGTTGGTGGCCACCAGTTGTGCGAACTATACCTGTCCCACGTACTCCAAGGCGAATCCCGCTCCCGCCAAAGCACACCGCATTTAGGGTTGCTGTGCGCTGGGCGGCTATGCCTTCGCCAGCGTTCCTTTCGGCATTGTTCCGTAGATGTAATCCCACAGGGGGCTGCTTACGCCAAACACCATTTTTCCGTTTTTGTAGTGGTGCAGACTGTGGTTGAGCCATAGTATCCGGAAAAAGTTCTTTGGTGGCGCGTAGGCGTGCACCATGTAATGCACCCACAGGTACAGGCTGTAACCTACAATAAAGCCTGCGGTAAAAGCAAAAGCGAAATCACCCATAACCAACCGAAAAACGCCCAATAAAATGGTGGCAATGGTTACGCTCATGATGGGAGGCATGGCTAGTCGCTCTTTGTCTTTCGGGAACTCGTGGTGTACCCCATGGATCGTATATTGAAACTTGGCCTTCCGGGGCGTATTTCCCACCAGGTGAAAAACAAAGCGATGCACGTTGTACTCCACCCACGAAAACACCAACCAGCCCAAAAAGAAAACGGTACTGGTTAATGCTACTGATAGCTGGGTAGTGTAAACACTCCAACCCAGCAAGGCTGCAGCGTAAAAGAAGAAAACAATTAAAGGCACTGCAATGTGGGTGCGGGTAAGTTTTTCTAAAACAGGATTGTCGAAAAGCCTTTTTGTGCCTTTGTTCTGTGGTTTGATCTCAAGTGTTTCCATACTCAATTCAACTTCACTGGCATTACAAATTTATTTCGATTGTATGCAACGGGCAAACGGACATTAAAGATTAGCGGAAAGGGTTAAATTTTGATTTCGGATGCGTGTGTAATAGGCTTCGTACAACGGCAAAACGTTTGAGATATCAAACTCTTTTGCTCGTTTTAAGGCATTTTCCTTAAACCGCGGCAAGTTCGCCTTATCGAGCACAAACAGCGATTTTTGGGTCATATCGTCTACATCGCCTACTTCACTTAAAAATCCGGTTACGCCCTGCACGTTTAGCTCTGGAATACCCCCGGTGTTTGATGAGATTACCGGCACCTCGCAGGCCATGGCTTCTAATGCCGAGAGCCCGAAACTTTCTTTTTCAGACGGTAACAGGAACAAATCGGCCACGGATAACACTTCTTCTACCGCTTCCAGTTTACCCAAAAAACGCACATCACCTAAAATACCCAACTCGCGGCATTGTTGTTCGGCACTGCTGCGTTCCGGCCCGTCGCCAATCATCAACAGCTTGGCTGGCCGTTGCTCATGCACGTTATTAAAGACCCGGATCACATCGCCAATCCGTTTCACTTTTCGAAAATTGGAGATGTGCACCACCAAAGCCTCCCCGTTGGGGCAAATCGCTTTTTTGAAGTGGTCTTTTTTCTGCTTTTTAAATTTTTCGAGGTCGATGAAGTTGGGGATAACCTCAATTTCTTTTGAGATGGGGAAAAAATCATAGGTTTCCTTCCGGAGGTCGCGCGAAACGGCGGTAACGCCATCGGATTGGTTGATGCTGAACGTTACTACGGGTTCGTACGAGGCATCCTTGCCAACCAAGGTGATGTCTGTACCATGGAGCGTGGTTACCACCGGGATGTAAATGCCCTCGGTTTTCAAGATTTGCTTGGCCATGTAGGCAGCCGAAGCATGTGGGATGGCATAGTGTACGTGCAACAAATCCAACTTTTCATTGCGCACCACGCTTACCATTTTGCTGGCAAGGGCCAATTCGTAAGGCGGATATTCAAAAAGCGGATAGGAACGGAATTCAACTTCGTGGTAAAAGAGATTCTCGTTCAGGAAATCCAACCGGCTAGGTTGGCTGTAGGTAATGAAATGCACCTTATGGCCTTCTTTTGCCAACGCCTTACCTAACTCCGTGGCTACCACGCCACTACCCCCAAATGTGGGGTAACAAACTATGCCGATGTTAATTGTTTCCAACGTGCTCTTTTCTGTTTAACTCTGTTCCTGCCGTTTTAGTTTCGGGCGGTGGGTTGATATAACATATAGTTGAAAACCGATTGATACACCACCTCCTGAATTCGAGGACGAATATTGAGGTTTAATAGTTTATTGTTGTTCATATCCGGATGAACCCGGTTGGAAAGAAAGACGTACACCAGCTCGTAGGCGGGGTCAACCCATATGCACGTGCCTGTAAAGCCGGTATGCCCGAAAGTAAATGGCGAAGCGGCTAACGCCGTGGGACTACTCCAGTCGTTTAGTATCGGCTTGTCCCAGCCGAGACCCCGGCGGCTCGGGGTAAACTGGCGACTGGTAAAGAGGTTAACGGTTTGCCGTTGAAAAAAGCGCGTGTCTCCGTAAGTGCCCCCATTTAGCCAAAGTTGCCCCAACTTGGCCAAATCTAATGCGGTGCCAAAAAGTCCGGCGTGGCCGGCAATGCCTCCGTGCATGGCTGCGCCCTGATCGTGTACGTATCCAACCAACAGGCTTTTGCGGAATAACTTGTCTTGCTCCGTGGGCGCTATTTGTGCCTTCGAATAACGGGCGCGGGGTAGATAGCCCAGGCTGAAAGCCCCTAAAGGCTCATACAGGTTCTGGGCTAAAAACTCGTCTATTGGCTGATTGAGCAGTTTTTCGGCCAGGCGGTGCAGAATGTAAAAACCCATGTCGCTATACCGGTAATCATAGGGGGTGCGAAGCCGTTTTTCACGCACTTTCGATTGGATGATCCAGTTCCACAAGCTGTCTTTCATGGTGTGGCGTGCATACAGATTTTCGGCTACGGGCCACGGATAATCTGGCGAGGTTGCCTGTTGGTAGTAGTCGGCCAGCCACACGCTGTCTTTCATGGTGCTGGCCCAAAAAGGCAAAAAAGGCCATAGGCCCGCTTGGTGCGTAAGGATATCGCGCAGCACCATATCTTCTTTGTTGGTGCCCTTCAACTCGGGCAAATAGGCCGAAGCCTTTTTGTTGAGATCGATTAGTTTCTTTTCGTGCAAAAACATAATCGCCTGCAATGTTGCGCTCACTTTTGTTACCGATGCCAAATCATACAGCGTGGAGTCGGTAACGGGATCAGTACTTGTATACGTTAGCGTGCCAAAACTTTTTTGGTAGACGATCTTTCCCTTTCGGGCGATAACAATCTGTGCGCCGGGCGTGGCCCCCGCAGCTATGGCCTCTTGAACAATCGGCTCGATTTTCGCCAATGTATGGGAGTCCATTTCCACGGCCTCGGGTTGCGTGAATGCAAACCTCGGAAGCGGCTCCACGGTCTGAACAGCGGGGGCATTGCCCTTCGGGACGAGGGGTAACACGCCTTGGCCGGGCTCAACACCAAAAAGGGTTTGTACTATGCCATTCGTCACCTCAGCAGCAGGTGCAAAACCGGCAAGAAGAGCATCAAATTCCGCCCATTGGTCGAGATTTGAAATACCGGCCAGATGGCAAACTACCACCTGTTTTGTAGCGGTGTGCTTTTTTAGCCAGGACATGACCTCCCTACCCAGGTGTGGATCGTACACGGCCACGATCACGATTGACGCTTCCTCAAATCCCCGGCCTGCCGTGGTATCGTTGCTCTGGAGTATGCTCTTTTTGATTAGTGGCGCATACCTTTTTGCTTGGAGTTCGAACGCGCGATTTTGGTCTGGGCCGATGGTAATGAGCGCGAGTTTCTGCAAGTCCAAATTTCGGATCGGCAGCGTTTGCGATTTGTTTTGAACCACCGTGATGCTGTTTTCGAAAACCTGTTGAAACAGCATTCGCTTTTCGGGCGCATGCCACCACCACGTATTTATTGAATTTTTTGTGCCACCGGTGATCACATCAAACTTGAGTGTGAGCAACTGTCGGAGCGATTGGTCAAGATGTACTTTTAATAATTTGTTTTTCCTGAACGATTTGTTGATTGCGCTGAGCTGCCGGGCGTTGATGGTGGCGGTTGTAACGATGTTATTTCCTGCCAGGAAGATACTGAGGTAATCCTCATTTTCGTTGGCAGGGACCACGTAGTTTAATAATCCCGGGTAGCGCAACTGTTTCCGAATAACATGTTGGATAAACTGGCCAGATCGGGCTGCCGGGTAGGTTTGGTCGTTCGTACGTACGCGAAAATGAAAATCGGTACTGCGCACAATTTTTACGCGGGTATCGCGCAAGAAGAAGAAATCTTCCGTTTTACTAAGCCGTAGTGAATCGCCTTTAGTCCAATCCAAATGGCTGTCCGGTGTTTCAAATTCTGGCACGGCAAAAACACCGGAGCGTTGCAGGCTCGCAGCCCAGCGCCCGAAGTTTGCCTTGATGCGTCCTGGCTCGCCACCCACTTGCCGAAGCTGGTGTTGCCAGGTTGTGCTGCCAACGTCCAGCGCGTCTACCCGCATGCCCGTGGTGTAATCCACACCTTGCGCTGCGATCCATGTTGCCGCCAGGTCATTGACTTTGCCTACCAACGAATCGTTGGCAATGGCCGCCAACTGCAGGTGACTGGGGAATGCGTGGCCGGAGTCGGCCTGAATCAGCAGCCGATTTTCGTCCCATCCTATTAACAGCGGCACAGATGTCATTCCGCGCAGGCGCTGTATCAGGGTTTTCACATCCCCGTAAGGGCTGCCTACAAATTCTACGCTGCCGGGATGAAACCGTTTTATTTTTTCGGCCAAGTCTTCCCAGTCGGCTGCGGTAACGGGTACCCGGGCTTGTAACACAAAAAGTTGCCCGATTTTTTCGTGCGCAGCCAGTTTGGCCATCACGCTGTCTACCCACCGCTCGCGCGCAGTTTGCGCACCGGCCAGTGAAACGTGCAGCGTGACTACAAAAAACAGCAAAACTTTTTTGAACATCTGCGGGTTAGGGTTTTGTAATTGCCCGTTAATAAAGTGAATTTTGCCCAACTCGGAAACATTGAATCGCACGATAACCTGCGTTACCAGCTATGAAATTTTTGTCGCTATTTACGAAGGCTCCTCAGCATCAGCGGTTTCAATATAAACCGCGTTATTACGATGCGCAGAAAGAAGAAATGGAGGAGCGCGAAAGCCGCATTCGCACGGAGTTGGCCCGCGAACGGGGGCAAGCCGTAGAAGAGGCGGGCGGGCATCGTTCCCGGATTGCCGGTGCTTTTCAAGCAGCCCGCAGGCGGTCGAACCCGTCGCAAAGTGGCACTATAATTATGATCCGCCTGGGTGCGCTGTTGTTTATTTCGGTGTTTCTTATCGCATTTATTACGTGGGGCAAGCCCGTTTTATACAGTCTGTTTTTGTTTATTCCGGTGTATTTCTTTTTGCGATTTAGAAACCGGTAGTTGCCGCATGCCCGATATCATCCAACTCTTGCCGGATTCCATCGCCAACCAAATCGCGGCTGGCGAAGTAGTGCAACGGCCGGCTTCGGTGGTAAAAGAGTTGATGGAGAACGCGATTGATGCGGGCGCCCGCCGGGTGCAGTTGATCTTGCGCGAAGCGGGCAAGAGCTTCATTCAAGTGATAGACGATGGCAGCGGGATGAGCGATACCGATGCGCGGCTCAGTATTGAGCGGCACGCAACATCAAAGATCCGCAAAGCAGAAGATTTGTTTACCATCCGGACAATGGGTTTTCGCGGAGAAGCGTTGGCGTCTATTGCGGCCGTAGCTCAGGTAGAAATTCGCACACGTATGGCCACCCGCGAGTTGGGAACCGCCATTCAGGTGGAGGCCTCGCAGGTAAAGCGCCAGGAACCCGTGGCCTGCGAGACCGGTACCAGCATTACCGTGAGGAACTTGTTTTATAACATTCCGGCCCGAAGAAATTTTTTGAAGAGCAACCCGGTGGAAATGTTGCACATTCAGAATGAGTTTTTCCGGCTGGCACTGGCGCACGCAGACAAGGCGTTTCAGCTTGTGCATCATGACGAAGTGCTGTATGATCTCCCGCCATCCAAGTTAAGTCAGCGCATTGTTGCATTATTTGGTAAAGCCTACCAACATCAGCTCACCCCTTGCCGCGAAGAAACCAGCCTGGTGAAAATCACCGGGTATGTTGGGCGGCCGGAAACGGCGCGAAAGAAAAAAGATGAACAGTTTCTGTTTGTCAATAACAGGTTTATCCGTAGCCATTATCTCAGTTATGCGGTACGCGATGCGTTTGCCGGATTGATTCCAACTGATGCGCACCCGTTTTTCGTTTTGTTTCTTGATATCGACCCGAAGCATATTGATGTAAACGTACATCCCACCAAGACGGAAATTAAATTTGATGATGAACGTGCTGTATATGCAGTAGTCAGCGCAGCCGCCCGTCAGGCGCTGGGATCGGGTAATCTGGCGCCCGCGATCGATTTTGCGGCCGATGTGAATCTGGTAACCAAGATTCAAAATACCAGCATTTCCAAAGATCAATACATCAACGAGCAATTTGGATCGCTAGCCCACAACAACCTGCGCAACTGGGAAAAACTTTTTGAACACAACCGGCCTACGCTGGGTGGTATTTTTACCGACCAGCCAACACAGCCCTTGTACCCGCTGCCTACCGGGCCGCAGGAAGATGTGCCGCCTACTGCGGTTCCGGTTTTCCAATTTCGTGGGCGATACATCTTTTTTCCCATGGCCGATTCGGTGCGCGTAGTGGATCAGCAAGCGGCGCACGAGCGTATTTTGTTTGAAAAATTCTTGCGGCAGTTGCACAGCAAGCATGCCCTGGCACAACAGTTGATGTTTCCGGTAACGGTAGCGCTGACGCCAGCCGACTTCGCGATGGTGTGGGAGTTGGAGGGAGAATTACGCGCGCTGGGGTTTCAATTGGAGCCTTTTGGCAAAGAAACCGTGCTGGTAACGGCTGTGCCTGCGGAAGTGAGCGGCCAGGAAGCCCGGTTATTAAGCGAGTTGCTGGAGCAGTTCAAAAACCACCAACACCAACTACATCTGCCCTTAAATGAAAAACTGGCGGCCGCACTTGCCAAACGGGGTAGTGCAAATATGGCCAAGCAGCTTACCTCCGAAGAAATGCATGCCGTGGTTCATCAACTTTTTGCCTGTAAACAGCCTGCCTACACACCCGACGGAAACCCAACATTTTTTCAGTTGGAAACGTCTACTATAGAACGTTATTTTACTCGCTAAGACTTTAGACAGACACCCATGATGCGTTTAACACCGGTAGTGCGAAATCTTATTATGATCAACGCCATCATATTTATTGTGGGCAGCATCGTGCCGGGCTTACGGCTGGAAGAAAAGCTCTCGCTTTGGAATATCAAGTCAGATGGGTTTCAACCCTATCAGCTGTTTACGTACATGTTCATGCATGGGGGCTTCATTCACATCTTATTTAATATGATGGCGCTGGCGTTTATGGGCCCGATTCTTGAGTCGGTGTGGGGACAGAATCGCTTTCTTGCATTTTATGTGATTACGGGTATCGGAGCCGGAATTTTTAATATACTGATTGATCTGTTTTTTGGCGTGGGCACTTTTGGATTGATGATGGGTGCTTCGGGCGCGGTGTATGGTGTACTTACGGCCTTCGGCATTCTATTTCCAAACATGGAAATTATGCTGTTGATTCCACCGATTCCAATCAAGGCAAAGTATTTGGTGCTGATTCTGGGCGGTATTGCTTTGTTTTCTGGATTTAATGCGTCTCCCGGCGACAACACGGCACATTTTGCGCATCTGGGAGGTATTGTGATGGCCATTTTGTTTATTCAATTCGGGGGGAGGATCCGGTAGGGTATGTTTAGCGAATTCAAAAACGCATTCGATAAGCCGAACAACGCGCATGTACAGTTGATCATCATCAATGTGGTGATCTTTTTGGTTTTGGGCGTGGTGTTTGTTTTTACAAAAATTGCGGAGGTTGAACCCATTTTCGAGGTGATCGAAAATCAATTTTCCATTCCTCCGAACCTGATCGAATTTTTTGCGCGTCCTTGGACCATCTTAACTTACAGTTTTGCTCATTCTTTGCAGGCCATCTTCCACATCGTATTCAACATGCTGGCGTTATACTGGTTCGGCAAGCTGTTCATTGAATACCTGGGTAGCGACAAGCTAGTGGCGCTGTATGTTTTGGGTGCGATTGCGGGCGGTGTAGTTTACCTGTTGATGTTCAATACCATTCCTTTTTTTGTTAACCGCTCAGAATTTTCCGGCATGGTGGGCGCTTCGGCTGCGGTGTATGCGGTAATGGTGGCTACGGCAACTCTTTTACCCGATTACACCTTTTTTCTGTTATTCTTTGGCCCGGTACGCATCAAATACATCGCGCTGTTTTTCATCGTCGGCTCATTTTTGGGTTCGGTGGGCCCGAACGCGGGTGGTAATTTGGCGCATCTGGGTGGCGCTTTGATGGGATTTGTGTATATCAAGCAATTACAGATAGGAGTTAATTGGGGTGGATGGATTACCGCAACCATCCAGTGGGTAAGAGGCCTCTTTCAGCCCTCGGCCCGAGTGAAAGTGACGTATCGAAAAACCGATTCAAAAAAGTCGGCCACGGGCTTTAACAAAGCCACCCAGGAAGAAATCGATGCTATCCTGGATAAAATTTCTGAGCGCGGGTACGAAAGCCTATCTAAAGAAGAAAAAGAAAAGCTGTTTAATGCGAGTAAAAAATGAGGGAATCAACTGCCCTTTTTTACACGATAGAAATTTCTCCCTACACCCATTAATCCCGCTGGGGTTATGCCCTCTGCTTGAATTCGCACGGAAATCGCTTCATCGCCGTTGTAATACTCCATTCGCGCATATCCGTTAACGTCTGTTTGAATGGCGGGGCTCCAGAAAACAGTACTTCTACGATCTGGTTTTACATGTTCTGGTTTGCTTACATCGTATTTTGGCACATAGAATTCTTGAGCCACTTGATAGCCCCCCACACGAGTACTTAAAACTCCTTTTCTATCTACTTGTCCGGAATAGCCTTTTTTAGAAAAGAACGCGATTACGCCATTGCCCCCTTGGGATCCAAATATTGCTGCTTCTGTACCCTTAAAGACGTCTACGCTTTCGATTGATTCAACCGCAATCTGGTTAAGTGAAGTGATCGTGATTGGCACGTTATCCAACAAAATTAATGGGGTAGTACCACTAGCAATAGATCCCACACCACGAATGACTACGTCATATCCGGGTGGGTTCGGGCGCAATTGCACGCCCGCCACTCCCCGGATTAATTCTAATGGGTGAAAGAGATAAGCCGCACCGGGCACCGAACTGGCCTTAATTGACCGACTGGCTCCCGTGTACACCCGATTTTCTTTACTCTCATCCACCTTGGTTGCCTCAATTTTCACCTCATCCAACACGATCACGTTCTCTCCAAAGCCGTAGGCTGCGTTAATCTTATTGCGCTCTAATCCTTTCTGAATCAGAAACCGCTCAAACTCACTTTTGCTACTGCTGATTTGCGTTGGTGTGAATGATGTGGCTTGGCTGGGATAGATTGGGTCAACCTCAAGCAAAACAAATGGCTTGTCTTTTTTATTCGTTCCTTGCAAAACGATCGCGGCCGAATCGTAAAAGGTTAGTGCATCGAAAATGAATCTACCGTCCTTACCCGTGGGCGCAACCACAATATCAGATGATCCCTCTATCGGCACGTACGTGACTTTACCACCTTCCACGCCTTTTTTACTCAGATCATCTTTCATGGACCCTTGAATGTTTATCCCTTGCTCAATTCCATGGGTAATCTGTGGCCATTGGTCTGCAATTAAATTTGACCAATTAAATCGTACCCAACCTTGGGTCATCAGTAAGAGGTCAAGTTTTTCTAATCGATCAGTTTTTGTTTCATCAAAATAGTATCCGGGGTTTTCGATATGACCTTTTAAATCCGATTGGAGCAGTAAGTAGTTCTCAATGGTGGTGGCCGCGTTATCAACAATAACCTCATCGTTATTTGTAGCCGTTAGGGATACAAATGCCTGCACCGGTTGATTTTTGGCGTCTCGGGTTTGGATTTCGATTACCGTCAGCTCGCGGGACTGAACTTCCTTTTTTGCTGTGGTGACTTCTACCTGAAGCGGATTCGCCAAATTTGTAAAAAATAATCGATTGGCTTGTGGTCGGCCAGCTCCATCAAACAGCGTAAAATGGGCAAGGCCGTGTTGCAGTTTTGCTTTCGGAATTTTTAAGAAATAAAGGTTATTGCTTAGGCTAGCTTGGGCAATAAACGCAGGGATGCCACGGTTGTGAACGACAAGTGTGACCGACTCGCGGTTTGGCGTAGTTGGCGAACTCTGTAACTTAATGGTTACCTCCGGACTATCGAATTTGGGGATTAATGTAAGCACAAAGCCTGTTTGCTGTACCTGCGGTAGGGGGTATTTGTGGTCTGTGCCGGCTGCGCGCAAGAAATATTGTTCATTCATTTGCGGGGTTAAAGAAAATACACCCATGCCAAGATGGTTACTGTTTACTTCACCAATCTGCTCGCCACGGCCATTTATTAATGCCGCTGACATTTCGCGATGTAATCCATCAGTTCCAATTGCTTTAAACGCCACATTTGTTTTGATTCCGGCCACCAGATTTCCACCTTCAGGAAAAAATTGAACGTCAATGTTATTGGTGTTCGAATTTGAGATTTCGTCATCCGGTTCGTCCGCGTTCCAGATTTTTAGCTCTTTCGTAAAAAAAAAGTCATCCGAAAAGTTTCGCATCCAGTTTGTATACGCGCGCAATTGGTATGATCCTGTGGCGAGATAACGAGCCAGTGGAACTTGCCCTCGTCCTAAGCCGTTTTCAACCCGAATAAGGTATCGCCCAATAAACTCTTGATTTGAATTAATTAACTCTACATATAACGTCTTGCTCAGTGGCGATAACTGGTGTATTGCTCCTGCCGTTACGTAGGCTTGAAACCAAACCGTTTCACCGGTGAGATAATAGGGTTTGTCGGTGTGTAGGTAAACCTTCTCTTGTGGAAACTCCTCGCTAAACTTACTTAGTAAAGATACAAATGCAGGTGGTTCCGGGTTTTGAGTTGTAAACGATATGAGCAAAAAACCGAGGAGAAGGAAGGTTAAGATGGGCTTCATACTGTGCTTTAAACGACACAAATTAACGATGGTTGTCTCGCAAAAAGACGAAAACTGTACCCCTCTTATTTCAACGCAAAAAAACCGATCAACAGATCAATTACTTCTGCTTTTGTTTTTGCTCGTTGTGCCTCCGGCATGTGTTGATTAAAGGCGGCAAGTTTGGCGGTGTATTCCCCCTCCGATAACTTAAACAGATTCATAAGGTACCGTTTGGTTTCCGGGTCTTGCACTGTGGCGCGGAACACCTTTGTTTTTTCGAGTTCCTCGTGTACGCGTTGCAGTTTGCGCTTCTCGCGTTTCTCTTTGCTGAAATAATCGAAGTCCACTCCCATGCCGCCACCAACACCCACCGTTTGCATATAATTGTTGGTGGGTTGTGCACCCGGGTTTTGGAACTGCGGTAGATTTACCGCCAACTTCCATTGCTCATAGCCTTGAGGTTTATACCTGCTGTAGATGGTAACCGATTCCAGTAGTTTCGGAACTTCTTTTAGCTCCACACGAATGTTGCCGGAGTTCCTCGCTATGACGCGCTGCTGTTCATATCCTAAACACATAAACAACACGGTGTCTCCGAAAAAACAGGAGTAACGAAAGTGGCCGTCGTCCATGCTGATCGTTGATGTTTTTCGTCCCTTGGCCGTAATCGCCACAAACGGCAGCGGCTGCCGGGTAACCGAGTCGATTACCGTTCCGTGCAATACAATTTCTTGCCCGTAAAGAAGCGAACTTCCGCCCAGGCAAATCGCACACGTCCATAATGCGAGGGCTTTCACCGTACCATCGTTTTTACAGAGGATGCCGGTCGAGAGGTAAAAGTTGTAGGGTTCTAGAATTTGTTTGCCAACTGGCCACAGGCCGCGTCAATATCTTTACCGCGGCTCTTTCTAATGCGCGTCACGATTCCGTGCGATTCGAGCAGGTGTTGATACATCGCAATCGCTTTTTCGGAGGCCTGTTGGAAAATTCCGTCATCAATCGGGTTATACTCAATCAGGTTAACTTTAGATGGCACACGCTGGCAAAACTTGAGTAAAGCCTGGGCATGTTCTGGCGAATCGTTAATGCCGCGCCAGACCACGTATTCGTACGTCACTTTTTTGCGCCGTTTTTTGTACCAGTATTCCAATGCATCGCCTAATTCTTCCAGCGAGTTCGTTTCGTTAATTGGCATGATGCCCGATCGCGTGTCGTTCACGGCCGCATGCAGCGACACCGCCAGGTTGAACTTTACCTCATCGTCTGCCATTTTTCGAATCATCTTGGCAATGCCCACGGTACTTAGCGTGATGCGCTTGCTGGCCATGTTTAGCCCCTTTTGCGAGGTAATCTTTTCTATCGCTTCCACCACGTTGGCGTAATTCAGTAGTGGCTCGCCCATACCCATGAACACCACATTCGTGAGCGGCCGGTTGAAAAACATTTCGGCTTGTTGTTGGATGGCGACCACCTGATCGTAAATCTCATCGGCATTTAAATTCCGCATGCGCTTTAGGCGGGCGGTAGCACAAAACTTACAATCCAAACTACAGCCCACTTGCGATGAAACACAGGCGGTAATGCGCTTCTCGGTGGGGATTAGCACGGATTCAACAATTAAACCATCATGCAATTTTACTGCGTTTTTAATGGTGCCGTCCGCGCTCCGCTGCATGTTGTCAACATGGATGTGGTTAATCACAAAGTGTTGCTTAAGCAGTTCGCGGGTTTCTTTCGATAGATTACTCATCTGGTCGAAATCTTTGGCTGATTTCTGCCACAGCCATTCCTGCACCTGCTGCGCGCGGAAGGCTTTGTCGCCATGGGTTACGAAAAACTCTTTTAGGTCTTCCGGTTTTAGCTTTCGGATGTCGCGTTTAACGGCTGTTTCCATACATTGGGCACAAAGTTAGCGTAAAAGTCGGGAGCGATTTGAATTTGCGTTTGGAAACCGGAAATGCGTTCTTCGCTGTATGCGTGCAATTTTTCAAGTCGTTATTTTTTTTGTGATCATGGGGCTGGTTACTACATGTAAACCGGCGATTCAGGAAGACGAGCAACTGCTGGAGCGCCTGATGAAAACTAACCTCACTTTTTTTGAAAAATATCTGAACCATCGGGCCGATTGGGAAATTCAGGTGATTTACACCCAGATCGATCGTGACTCCGCCAACCGACCTTCGTTTAAATCCTATTACTTTAATTTTGATTCCACCCGCTATTTCTATCCCGCATCCACCGTAAAACTGCCACAGGTGGTATTGGCCTTTCAAAAATTGAATCAACTCAACGTGCCGGGAGTAAACAAGTTTACGGCAATGGTTTCGGATTCCGTTTATTCCGGGCAGATTTCGGCCCACCAAGATAGCACGGCGCCCAACGGCCGGCCCTCAATTGCGCATTATGCCAAAAAAATACTGGTGGTGAGCGATAACGATGCGTTTAACCGCCTCTACGAATTTGTGGGCCAGCGTGAAACGAACGAGGCCTTACGTACGCGCGGGTACCAAACGCGAATACTCCATCGGTTGGAACGGCCCCTCACGCCAGACCAGAATCGCCACACCGAAGCAGTACGTTTTTTGGATGATCAGCAGCGCGAAGTCTACACGCAACCCATGTTGGTAAACGATTCCATTGCCGTAGCCACACCCGTGTTGCGGGGTGATGGTTATATCCGGGCCGACTCGCTGGTGGCTGAGCCATTTGATTTTACCTACAAAAATTTTTACCCGCTCAACGAGCAGCAACGCTTTTTGCGCACACTTTTATTTCCGGAAACAGTTCCACCACAGCTGCAGTTTGATCTTTCGCCAGAGGACCGTGCGTTTCTATTTCAATACATGTCGCAGTACCCGGCCGAAACCGAGTACCCGCCATACTTTCAGGACAGTACGCTATACGATGCGTATTGCAAATTCCTTTTGTTCGGTGAGGCGCGCGAGCGGATACCCGATCGGCTGCGGATATTCAACAAGGTGGGAGACGCGTATGGTTATTTGATCGATAACGCCTATATCGTAGATTTTGAAAGTGGTGTGGAGTTCATGCTCTCCGCAGTGATCAATACCAATACCGATGGTATTTTTAACGATGGAAAATATGAATACGCTACATTGGGCTTTCCGTTTATGCGGGAGTTAGGCCGCCTGGTGTATGATCATGAACAAAAGCGGGCACGCGCCAGAAAACCCGATTTATCGCGATTCAAATTATCCTACGAACGGCCCCGGTAAGGTTTGAAAATCTGGCAGGAAACCGTCAATTTGCCGCTTTCATTCTTACAACATGCAAAAAAGTAACGCCGTTATCTTAACAGCCGGTTATTTGGATACCAGCAACGGAAAAACCGCACACGGGCTTATTCGCGGAACAGAACGATTCAATGTGTTGGGCGTGATCGATTCAAAGCACGCGGGTAAAGACGCGGGCGAAGTGCTGGATGGCCACCACCGCAACATCCCGGTGTATGCCTCGTTGAGCGAATTCCGTTTGCAGTCAAAACAAATAGCTAAGTATTGTGTGATTGGTGTAGCCACCAAAGGCGGCGTAATACCGGATTCATTGCGGGCCATGTTACAAGAAGCGCTGGAGCACGACCTGAGTATTGTAAACGGCCTCCACGATTATGTGTCAGATCACCCAGAGCTGGTAAACCTGGCCCACCAGCGCGGGTTGGAAATCATTGATGTGCGCAAGCCCAAGAAATTTAAAGACCTGCATTTTTGGTCGGGCAAGATCAAGTCGGTACGCTGCCCCAAAATTGCTGTACTGGGCACCGACTGTGCCTTGGGGAAACGTACCACTACGCGGTTTTTAACGCAGGCCATGCAGCAAGCCGGGCACCGGGCGGAGATGATCTACACCGGGCAGACCGGCTGGATGCAAGGTGCGCGGTACGGTTTTGTGTTTGATAGCACGCTGAACGACTTTATCTCAGGTGAGATGGAACATGCAATCGTGCAGTGCTGGGAAGAGGCAAAACCCGAGATCGTTTTTATTGAGGGCCAGTCGTCCCTGCGCAATCCCAGCGGTCCGGCCGGCTCAGAGTGGATCGTGTCTGCCGATGCCACCGCCGTTGTATTGCAACACCACCCCGTACGCAAACAATACAAAGATCTTGAGTTTTACCCCGCGTACATTCCCGACTTGAAAGATGAGATTGATCTCATCAGGCGCTATGGGGCAACTACGGTGGCGATTACACTCAACACCGCAAAAATGCAGGTGGCCGAAGCAAGAGTCATGGCCAGAAAGTACGAAGATGAACTCGGTATTCCCGTGGTGTTACCGTTGGAAGACGGGGTTGGCAGGTTGGTGCCGTTGTTTAAAGAATTGATTGAGAAATCCATTGCACAGGTATAACGCACACGTTCTATGAAGATCAAAAACATCGAGGTGTGGTCGGCCGATCTGGGCAACACACGCCCCTATACCATTGCTTTTAAGACCGTAGATCAGGTACGCAATGCGTTTGTGGAAATTACCCTGGCCAACGGAATAACCGGCATTGGCTCGGGCAACCCCAGCGAATACGTGGTTGGCGAAAACCTGAACCAAACGTTGGATGCGTTGCAAGAAAATAACCTCGAGTTTTTGCTCGGGCGCGACATCCGCGAATTTGGCGCCCTTACCAGCGAAGTGCAGCAGCGGTTTCCTAAAAACCCCGCGGCCCGTGCCGCACTGGATATTGCTTTGCACGATGTGTTTACAAAATTCCTGGGCGTGCCGTTGGTGAAGTTCCTCGGTCAGAAAATTCTGGCAATGCCCACTTCCAATACCATCGGCATCAAAAACGTGGAGGAAACGTTAAAAGAAGCCGAAGATTACGGCAAGCAAGGTTTTCGGATTCTGAAAGTAAAGCTGGGCCGGGATTTGGAAGAAGATATTGAGCGCATGGTGAAGCTGCGCGAGCGGTTTGGCAAGAAATTCATCATTCGGATTGATGCGAACCAAGGCTATACTTCGCAGCAAACCATTACATTTTACAATCGCACCAAACACCTTGAAATTGAGTTGATCGAGCAACCCCTTCCCGCGAAAGCGGTAGAAGAAATGAAACAGTTGCCCGATGAAATAAAGCAGATCATTGCCGCAGATGAATCGCTCATTACTCCGGCCGATGGGTTTCGGTTGGTGCAACCGCCGCGCGCCAGTGGTATTTTCAACATTAAGTTAATGAAGTGTGGTGGCGTAAGCCCGGGCTTACGCATTGCCGATGTGGCGGCCCTTTCTGGCGTAGAGTTGTTTTGGGGCTGCAATGATGAAAGTATTGTAAGCATTACGGCAGCGCTGCATGCCGCTTTTGCCTGCAACCATACCAAGTATATTGATTTAGACGGTAGCCTGGATTTAGGTCGTGATGAGGTGCAGGGAGGCTTTATTTTAAAAGAGGGCGTAATGTATTGCTCAGACCAACCAGGACTTGGTGTTGCGCGCATCCGCAGATAACTAAAGACCGTTGACCTAGCTCTGGTGTCGCCTCGATCAGTACATTTCGGCTGCGCACCAACGGAGGCACAAGCGCAACTTTGCTCGGATACAATTACCACTCACTTGTTTTGGGGCTGCGGTATTGAAATCAACGCCCGGCCTAAGCGAATGACCTGATCAAGTCCTCTAATCGGCTAAAAGTTTGGCCAGCCGACCGAACCCAAATTTCATCGCGGATTTGAACCGTTTCTTGTGCGCTTTCGCGGATTTCAAAACCTTCGCGCTCCAGCGCATTTTTTGTCCACAAGTAATAGTGCCCGGAGCCGATGAGTTGGAGTGGCCGGTTGCGAAAGGGCTCGTGCTGTACTTTTCCGGTTTTTAAATCGAAACCCTTCAGTTGAAAAACCTCATCGAATGCGCCGTTCAGTACCAGATCTTCAGGAATGCCCCTAATGATATTTTTGCCGTTGGCCAGCCAAATTCGGTCAGCGGTTTGGAGGGCAAGATCCAACTCGTGGGTGGCCACGACAATGGCCTTTCCTTCTTTGCGGGCCAGCCCGTGCAGAAGTTTCATTATTTCCACGCGGTTGTTCAAGTCGAGGTGGGCCGTGGGTTCGTCCAGTAATAACACAGGCGTTGTTTGCGCCAGCGCACGGCCGATCATGGCCATCTGCAACTGCCCATCGCTTAGTTCGGATAGCCGTGTGTTCGCCAATGCCTCCATGCGTACTTGCGCCAAACATCGCTGCACAATCGCTGCGTCTTCATCCCGTAAGGCAACATGCCAATCCAGAAATGGATACCGGCCAAACGTAATGAGTTCCCGCACCGTGAGGTTTGGCGATTGAATTTTTTCGGTAAGTACAATGGCGATGGTTTCGGGCGAAACAGCGGGAAGGTTGCCCGAGAGCGGGGGATGCAAACCGGCCAACGTGCGTAGCAAGGTAGACTTGCCGATGCCATTTGGCCCCATAAAGCAAACCAGCGTGCCCGGTTCAAGCTTCAGGTCCAGGTGCTCGAACAGGGTGTGGGTTACGTGCCCTGCCCGATACCCGATGCTAAGTTTGGAAAAAGTAAGCGCAGCCATTTTTTCTAAAAGGCAATTTTTTTCGAACGGATCACTACCCATACCACCACCGGGGCGCCCAGCAGCGCAGTTACGGCATTCAGCGGTAATACCTGCGTGGCCCCTGGCAGTTGAGCTAACCAATCGCACAGGAGCAAGAGTGCAGCCCCGGCAATCATGACCAGGGGCAACAAACGTTGGTGCTGCATCGTGGGCGCCACCATGCGCACAACGTGCGGCACGGCCAGCCCAACAAATGAAATCGGCCCACAGAATGCCGTAACCGCGCCCGTAATTAAGCTTGTGGCGAGCATGATCAGGATGCGTGCGCGGGTAACTGAGATACCCAGACTTTTAGCGTACGCTTCCCCAAGTATCCAACTGTTTAATGGCTTGATTTGCGTTACTGCTAAGGCGGCTCCCAGCGCGAAGAATCCCAACAGCACGGCAATTTCAGCCCAGCCCGTTCCGCTCACACTCCCCATCGTCCAGATGATATACGCCTGCAAGTCATCAGCCCGGCTGATGTATTGCAATATGGCAACAACTGAAGTGGTGGCTGCGGATATCATTAGGCCAATAATCAATAACGAAATGGCATTTTGCATGCGGTTGGCAACCGCCATCATCAAAAGAAAAATTGCTGCGCAACCCACACTGGCAGCCGTGGCAATTACCCAAGGTGCGGTGAAGGGTAGCAGTAACGCCCGGCCGGCGAGAATAACCACCGCCACCGCCAGACTCGCGCCCGAGCTAAGACCTAACACATCCGGCCCCGCCAGAGGATTGCGAAACAACGTCTGCATCAATAACCCACTTGTGGCAAGGCCCGCCCCAACCAACACGCAGGTAATGGCCTTTGGCAGCCGAAAAAACCAAACGATAGATGTGGTGGCAGCATCGGCCCTGCGTAGCAATGCTAAAATGATGTCGCTTAACGCGATGGATGTACTTCCTACGGACACATTGAGGAGAAATACGGCCAACAAGGCGATAAGCGACAGGGCAAGGATTGGTTTTCCGGATTTCTGCATCGTGATGAACGGGCAAAGTTGAACCTTTTTTAAGAAGGTTTGCGGGTGGCGATTACAAGTTTGCCACCATGGCCGGGAATCGAATAATTCCTTTGATAATCAAAGAGTTAAATCCGGTAAACCGAATGCCTTCAAATTCCTCAGTTTTTTTGAAACCCCGACTTGTTACCTAAACTTTAGTTCCTATCTTTGCAGTCCTTTTTGCGGAAGGAAACCCGCAAAATGATGTAAAAACAAGCAAAACAGTTTTTAACCATGCCTGGAATCATCGGACGTAAGATAGGAATGACCAGCGTTTTTAACGCAGCAGGGCACAATGTTGCCGTTACGGTCATTGAAGCAGGCCCTTGTGTAGTAACTCAGGTAAAGACCCAGGAAAGCGATGGCTACAAGGCCGTTCAACTGGCTTTCGGTGAGAAGAAGGAGAAGAACACCACCAAGCCGTTACAAGGGCATTTTAAAAAGGCAAACACCACACCGAAGCGCAATATTGTAGAGTTCCGCGATTTTGGTGCGGAGTTCGATGCATTTGCAGAACTGGGTAAGGAATTGAAGGTAACGGATGTGTTTGCAGAGGGCGATTTCCTGGATGCGGTGGGCACCTCAAAAGGCCGCGGTTTCCAAGGGGTAGTGAAGCGTCACGGATTTAGCGGGGTGGGTGGTCAAACCCACGGCCAGCACAACCGCTTGCGCGCACCGGGTTCCATGGGTAACGCTTCGTTTGCGTCGCGTGTAATTAAAGGAAAGCGTCTGGCCGGCCGTATGGGTGGCGAGCGCGTAAAGGCCACCAATCTCCAGGTGGTAAAGATCATGGCCGACCAGAATTTGATTCTGGTGAGCGGCTCTGTACCAGGGGCTAAGAATTCAACGATAATTCTGCAGAAGTAATGAACGTAGCAGTTGTAAAACATACGGGCGAAACAACCGGTCGTAATGTGGAGTTGTCCTCCCAGACCTTCGGTATCGAACCGAACGACCACGCCATTTGGTTAGATGTGAAGAACATCCTCGCTAACCAGCGCCAGGGAACACACAAATCCAAGCAGCGGAACGAAATCACCGGTTCCAGCAAAAAGATCAAGAAACAAAAAGGTACTGGTGGCGCCCGCGCGGGTAACATTAAGAACCCGCAATTCAAAGGCGGTGGCCGGATTTTCGGTCCTGTGCCGCGCGATTACGGAATGAAGATCAACAAAAAAGTAAAAGATCTCGCCCGCAAATCGGCCCTTACTTACAAAGCAAAGGATAACCAAATCGCGGTAATCGAAGACTTTTCTTTTGCTTCCCCAAAAACGAAGCAATATCAGTCGATGCTGAAGGCCTTGGCTGTAGCCGACAAAAAGACGCTGTTGGTGTTGCCGGAGGCAAACAGTTCGGTATCGCTCTCAGGTCGTAATTTACCCAAGACAAAGGTCATCACCGCTGCACAACTCAACACCTACGATGTGTTGAATGCTGAGCAGTTGATTGTGGTGGAGAGCGCGTTAACAAAAATCGATTCCATCCTCAATAAAGCCTGATCGCGATGAGCATCTTAAAACGACCGCTGGTTACGGAAAAAGTTTCCGCCCTTAACGAAAAAGGCAAGTACGGCTTCATCGTTTCGATGGAGGCCAACAAAGTTGAAATCAAAAACGCTGTAGAAAAGCAATACGGCGTGAACGTAGAAGCCGTGAACACCATGCGTGTGATGGGTAAGCGCAAGAGCCGCTATACCAAAGCAGGCGTGTTGGCCGGAAATAAGCCCTCGTACAAAAAAGCCATTGTTACTCTGGCGAGTGGCGAGGTAATTGACTTTTATAACAACATCTAAGGACGGATTGTATGGCCTTAAAGAAACTAAAACCGGTAACCGCAGGAACCCGCCATCGTTTGGCTCCGGGTTTTGATGACATTACCGAAAGTAAGCCGGAGAAATCACTCCTCGCGCCGCTAAAGAAAACCGGTGGGCGTAACAACGTTGGTCACTTAACCATGCGTTACATCGGTGGTGGCCACAAACAGAAATTGCGTGTGATTGATTTCAAGCGCGATAAAACGGGTGTTCCGGCTACTGTAAAATCAATTGAGTACGACCCTACACGCAGCGCGCGGTTAGCCAAGTTGTACTATGCCGATGGCGCCAAAGCGTACATCCTTGCACCTGCGGGTATTAAGGTTGGCCAAAAGCTAATGTCTGGCGAAGACGTTGCCCCCGAAGTAGGCAATGCGCTGCCGCTGGCAAAAATTCCGGTAGGTACTATCGTACACAATGTAGAAATCCAACCGGGCAAGGGTGGTTCAATTGCGCGTAGCGCTGGTTCGTTTGTGCAATTGGTAGCACGCGAAGGCGAGTATGCTACACTTAAAATGCCCTCGGGCGAGATGCGCAACGTGTTAAGCCGCTGCATCGCTACGGTGGGCACCGTGTCAAATGCAGACCACATGAACGAAAGTGTGGGTAAAGCGGGCCGTTCGCGTTGGAGAGGTATTCGGCCCCGCACCCGTGGTGTGGCCATGAACCCGGTTGATCACCCGATGGGTGGTGGTGAAGGCCGGGCATCCGGTGGTCACCCAAGATCACGGAAGGGCTTGTACACGAAGGGCAAGAAAACCCGTCACCCGAAGAAATACTCTGATGGTTTAATTATCGCTAGAAGGAAGAAATAATGGGACGCTCGATTAAAAAAGGACCCTACCTGGACGCCCGCCTCGCAAAGAAGGTGCAGGCGATGGAAACATCCGGTAAGAAGTCAGTTATCAAAACCTGGTCGCGCAGATCGACTATCACACCCGACATGATTGGGCATACGTTTGCTGTGCACAACGGCAATAAGTTCATCCCGGTATATGTTACGGAGAATATGGTAGGCCACAAGTTGGGCGAGTTTGCGCCTACGCGCACGTTCAAGGGCCACTCCGGCAATAACAAAAGTGAGCCTGGTAAATAATTAGCACTGAACAACATCTCCGGATATGGAAACGGCAGAAAAGAAAGTTAAACGATCGGTACAGAAGCGCGCCAAGATTCAGGCCGTAAAAGAAGCCGCAAAAACGGGGGCGGTTACCGCACATCTCGTAGATGTACCTACCTCCCCCCGCAAGATGAGGTTGGTAGCAGACATGATCCGCGGTCAGCGCGTGAATCATGCGCTCAACATCCTGAAGTACGATGCCAAGCACCCTTCGATTCGTTTGGAGAAACTGCTGCTGTCGGCCATCTCAAACTGGGAGGCCAAAAACAGCGATGTGAAACTGGAAGAGGCCGATTTGTTTGTGAAGGATATTTATGTTGGGGGCGGATCTATTTTGAAGCGTCTCCGTCCGGCGCCGCAGGGGCGTGCGCACCGCGTGCGGAAGCGCTCGAACCATGTTACGTTGGTGATCGACCGCATGCAGGCAACAGAAACTAAAACGGCTGAATAAACGAGAGAAGCATGGGACAAAAAATTAACCCGGTAGGTTTACGTTTAGGAGTAATTCGCGGTTGGGATTCCAATTGGTTTGGCGGCAAGACCTTTTCCGATAAGCTTGTTGAAGATCAGAAAATCCGTAAGTACATCGATGTACGGATTCCCAAGGCCGGTATCGCAAAAGTAGTGATCGAACGCACGCTGAAGCGCATTACGTTAACCATTCACACGGCGCGTCCGGGAGTGGTGATTGGCAAAGGCGGCAACGAGGTTGATAAAATCAAGGAAGAGTTGAAGAAACTCACGGGCAAGGATGTACAAATCAACATCTTTGAGATCAAGCGCCCGGAGTTGGATGCGCGTCTGGTAGGCGAGAGCATCGCACAACAGTTAGAAGCACGGATTTCTTACCGGAGAGCCATGAAGCAAGCGATTGCTTCTTCGATGCGCGTGGGCGCTGAAGGAATTAAGGTGAAGTTGTCGGGTCGTTTGGCTGGTGCCGATATGGCTCGCACAGAACAGTATAAAGAAGGCCGTATTCCGTTGCACACCTTGCGTGCGGATGTAGACTACGCAATTAGCGAAGCGCAGACCGTGTACGGCAAGATCGGCATTAAGGTGTGGATCTTTAAAGGCGAGGTATACGGTAAGCGCGATCTGTCTCCGAACATCGGTATGATTAACCAAGGCGACACCAAAGGTGGCCAGCCCGGTGGCGGCAATGACCGCAGACGTGGTGGCGGTGGTGGTCGCGACAGAGATCGCGATCGTGGCGGAGATCGTAACGACCGCGGTGGAAGAAGAAGAGAGAATAACTAAGCAAGCAGCACTTTAAGATTGTAAACGTATGTTACAGCCCAAAAGAACCAAGTTTCGCAAAATGCAGAAAGGCCGCGTGAAAGGCATGGCCACACGCGGACATACCATTGCTTTTGGTTCATTTGCATTAAAGGCCATGGAGGGTGGTTGGATTACTTCCCGCCAGTTGGAGGCTGCCCGTGTGGCAGTTACCCGCGCCATGAAACGCGAAGGCCAGGTGTGGATTCGCATCTTCCCTGATAAGCCGGTAACCAAAAAGCCTGCGGAAGTACGTATGGGTAAAGGTAAGGGTGCGCCCGAGTTTTGGGTGGCGGTGGTAAAACCCGGTACGATCCTGTTCGAAGCAGGTGGCGTGAATGTGGCTACGGCCAAAGAAGCGTTGGCGCTGGCTGATGGCAAGTTGCCGATCAAGACGAAGTTTACGGTAAGAAGAGACTACGTAGAACAATAAGACGTATGACAAACGAAGAAATCAGAGGTTTGAACGTTACCGAGCTGAAAGAAAAAATCGTCAGCGAGAAAGAAGCGTTGCGTAAAGTGAAATTTGCACACCGCATTTCGGCCATCGAAAACCCGATGAAAATTAAAGAAACACGCAGACTGATTGCCCGCCTCCAAACGGCACTTACGGCATCCGAAAGCAAAAAGTAACGCCAGTATGGAAATCGAAAGAAACCTACGTAAAGAAAGAGTCGGCAAGGTGGTAAGCAATAAAATGCAGAAGACCATTACGATTGCTGTTGACCGAAAGGTGATGCACCCGATTTATGGAAAGTTCATGAACAAAACTACCAAGTTCATGGCGCATGATGAGAAGAACGAAGCCGGTATTGGCGATGTTGTTCGCATTATGGAAACGCGTCCGTTAAGCAAGAACAAGCGTTGGAGATTGGTGGAAGTAATTGAAAAAGCGAAGTAATCATGATCCGTACCGAAAGCCGATTAACTGTAGCTGATAACAGCGGAGCGAAAGAAGTTCTTTGTATGCACGTGTTGGGCGGTTCCAAGCGTGGTAGCGCCTCGGTGGGCGACAAGATTGTGGTCACTGTAAAGTCCGCTATCCCCACCAGCCAGATCAAAAAAGGGACCGTATCGAAGGCCGTAATTGTGCGCACGAAGAAGGAAGTGCGCAGAAAAGACGGTTCTTACATTCGCTTTGAAGACAACGCAGCTGTGCTACTCAATGCACAAGATGAGCCCCGCGGCACCCGGATTTTCGGACCCGTGGCACGCGAGCTGCGCGAGAAGCAATTCATGAAGATTGTATCGCTGGCCCCAGAAGTTTTATAAGCCATGGAGAGAAAATTTAACAAGCAACCGAAGTTGCACATTCGCAAAGGCGACACCGTGGTGGTGATTGCGGGCGAAGACAAAGGCAAAGAAGGCAAGGTGTTGGAGGTGTTCCCTGCCAAAAACCGCGCCCTGGTAGAAGGCCGCAATATCATCACCAAGCATCAGAAGCCTTCGGCCGGCAAGCCGGAAGGTGGCATCAAGAAGGTGGAGGGCACCATTCACATCAGTAATCTGATGTTGATTGACCCTGCATCGGGAAAGCCTACCCGCACGGGTAGGAAACTAAACGAAAAGGGTAAGCTGCAACGCTATTCAAAGAAAACCGGAGAATTCATCAAGTAACATGGCAACGCCTCGTTTAAAAGAAAAATACCTGAAGGAGATTGTACCTGGCTTGAAAGACAAGTTCCAGTACAAATCGGTAATGCAGGTTCCTAAAATCACCAAAATCAGCATCAATAAAGGTATTGGCGCTGCGGTAGCGGATAAGAAGCTGATTGATGCCGGCGTGGAGGAGTTAACCACCATCACGGGGCAGAAAGCAGTACCTACGCGCTCGAAAAAGGACATCTCCAACTTTAAGTTGCGTGCAAACCAGCCCATTGGCGCTCGTGTAACGTTGCGTGGCGATAAGATGTATGAATTCCTGGATCGCCTGATGAATGTGGCGCTGCCGCGGGTACGCGATTTCCGCGGGATAAACGACAAAGGCTTTGATGGGCAGGGTAACTACACGCTGGGCGTAAAAGAACAGATTATCTTCCCCGAGATTTCCATCGATAAGGTGTCGAAAATCAGTGGTATGGATATTACGTTCGTAACCACTGCCAAAACAGATGAAGAAAGTTTTGAATTATTGAAGGCATTCGGAATGCCGTTTGCAAACAAAAACAACTAATCGCGAGAACGAATGGCGAAACTATCAATCGTAGCGAGAACCCAGAAGAAACTGGAATTGGTGCAAAAGTACGCGGCGAAGCGTAAGGCGTTGAAAGAAGCGGGCGACTGGGCCGGCTTGGATAAACTGCCCCGTAGCTCTTCGGCCGTGCGTTTGCGCAGTCGTTGCAAGCTTACCGGCCGCCCCCGTGGGTACATGCGTAAGTTTGGCATCTGCAGAAACCAGTTCCGCCAAATGGCGCACGAGGGAAAAATCCCCGGGCTTACCAAGGCTAGCTGGTAACGGAGAAGTGAACGGGTTCCTAAAGTAGGGGCCCGAAAAATATAGGTTGCTGAGTATCAAGGTCGGTATCCCGAAACAGGAGCCGAAACCAGGTAACAGTTTGGATAACAAAAATTGTTAACTATCTTTGCAGCCCGTTTCAAAAAAGCGGGCTTGCTTTTTATTAAGGAAAGAAGATGAAAACGACTGATCCGATTGCAGATTATTTGACCCGGCTTCGCAATGCGATTAAGGCGAAGCACCGCGTGGTAGAGGTGCCTGCTTCAAATTTGAAGAAGGAAATGACCAAGGTGCTCTTCGAGAAGGGCTACATTACGAACTACCGGTTCGAGGATACCGAGAACAAGCAGGGCAAAATCAAAATCGCCTTGAAGTACAATACCGAAACAAAAGAGTCGGCCATTACCAAGCTGGAGCGCATCAGTTCCCCCGGTTTGCGTCAATACAAGCCGGCTACCGAGTTACCGAAGGTATTGAACGGATTGGGAATTGCTATTCTCTCTACCTCCAAGGGTGTAATTACCGATAAGGAAGCCCGCCAGATGAACGTGGGTGGTGAAGTATTGTGTTACGTTTATTAATTGCAGCGCCATGTCACGAATTGGAAGATTGCCCGTTTCATTGCCCAAAGGTGTTACCTGCACAGTGGGCGAAAACCAAGTTACGGTTAAGGGCCCGAAAGGTGAATTAAAGCAGACGATTGAGTCTGGTTTTCAAGTGAAAGTAGAGGGCGATCACATCGAAATTGCACGCCCGTCTGATCAAAAAGATCACAAAGCGAAGCATGGTTTGTATCGCGCCCTCATCGCCAACATGGTGGAAGGCGTAAGCAAAGGCTATAAGCGCGAGATGGAATTGGTGGGTGTGGGTTACAAAGCCAATGCACAAAGCAACGTGCTTGAGCTGAGCTTGGGATATTCGCACAACGTTTTTCTTGGTATTCCTTCGGAATTGAAAGTTCAAGCAGTACAAGAAAAGGGTCAAAACCCGATGATCATTCTGGAAGGTATTGATAAGCAACTGATCGGTCAGGTAGCTGCAAAGATCAAGTCGCTCCGCAAAGTTGAACCTTACAAAGGAAAGGGTATTCGCTATGTGGGTGAGTATGTACGTAGAAAAGCTGGTAAGGCAGCTGCTAAATAATTGAGGCCATGTCGAACATCAAGACCAAAGAGGGCAGAAGAAAGCGGATTAAGATGGGAATCCGCAGAGTGGTAAAGGGAACAACTGTCCGCCCGCGCTTAACGGTTTTCCGGAGCAACAAAGCCATCTATGTTCAATTGATTGATGATGCAAAAGGCGTAACCATAGCGGCCGCTTCGTCCTTCGAACTCGACAAGAAGAAAGGCGGAGTGAACCTGGCGATATCCAAAACGGTAGGCCAGAAAATTGCCGAAAAAGCGAAAGCAGCCGGCATCGAAGAGATTGTATTCGATCGTAACGGATACCTCTACCACGGTAATGTTAAAGCTTTGGCCGAAGGCGCCAGAGAGGGAGGTTTAAAATTCTAAGAGCATGACACAGAGCAACGTCAGCACAGTTAAGGCAAGCGAAATCGACTTAAAAGAAAAAGTTGTTGCTATTCAACGAGTAGCCAAAGTGGTTAAAGGCGGTAGACGCTTTAGCTTCTCGGCCATCGTAGTCGTGGGTGATGGCAATGGCGTAGTAGGATACGGTTTAGGGAAAGCAAACGAGGTGCAGGATGCCATCACCAAAGGTATTGATGATGCCAAGAAGCATCTGGTGAAAGTACCTATCATTAAAGGTACTGTGCCGCACGAGTCGCTCGGTAAATTTGGAGGTGGCCTGGTGCTATTAAAGCCCGCGTCTCCCGGTACGGGTGTAATTGCCGGTGGTGCCATGCGCGCTGTTTTGGAGAGTGCGGGTGTGCATAACGTGTTGGCAAAATCAAAAGGATCTTCCAACCCGCACAATGTGGTGAAGGCAACCTTCAAGGCGCTTACCAACATGCGCGATGCATACACCGTGGCCCGCAACCGCGGAGTGGAGTTAACGAAAGTTTTTAACGGATAAGAGTTATGGCGAAGGTTAAGATTACCCAAATCCGGAGCACGATTAAAAGACCTGAAACGCAATTGCGTACAATTCAGTCTTTGGGATTAGGAAAGCTGCATGCTACTGTAGAGGTTGAGTATACCCCGCAAATTCAGGGCATGGTAAAAAAAGTAGGACACTTAGTAACCGTTACTGCAATTTAACATGAAACTGCATACACTGAAGCCGGCCGAAGGATCGGTGAAGAATAACAAGCGTTTAGGACGTGGCCAAGGGTCAGGCGGAAGCACAGCCGGCCGCGGGCACAAAGGTGCGCAGTCGCGTGCAGGTTACCACAAGAAAATCGGTTTTGAAGGTGGTCAGATGCCACTGCAAAGACGTGTGCCGAAGTTCGGTTTTAAGAATAACGACAAGATTTATTTCAAAGCCGTTAATCTGGATGCGCTGGAAGCACTTGCTCAGAGAACGAACGGTAACGTTACGCTGAAGAGCATGTTTGAAAACGGCATTGTGGGCAAGAACGATAAGGTGAAAATCCTGGGCCGCGGCGAGTTGAAATCAAAAGTAACAGTTGAGGCACACGCCTTTTCTGAAACGGCTACAAAGGCCATTGAGCAAGCGGGGGGTACAGCTACAAAGATTTAAAAATGAAGCGTTTCTTCACCACCATACGGAACATTTTCGCAATTGAAGAGCTGCGTACGCGGATTCTGAACACGATCGGATTCCTGATCATCTTCCGTTTGGGTACGTACATTGTTTTACCCGGCGTTGACGCCAACGCGTTGGCGGGTAATCAAGGTGGTTTATTTGATTTGATCAATACCTTTTTGGGCGGGTCCTTCAGCCGCGCTTCCATTTTTGCCCTCGGCATTATGCCCTACATCTCGGCATCCATCGTGGTGCAGTTGCTCACGGTAGCAGTGCCCTATTTCACCAAGATGCAAAAGGAAGGCGAGAGCGGCCGCAAGCGGTTGAACCAATTCACGCGCGTGTTAACGATCGTGATTACGGCGGCTCAATCGTACGGTTACTTGCGCGCCACGATTAATCCTGAGGCCATTGCAAATCCGGGGTTCTGGTCGTTTACCATCCCTTCGATTGTGATCCTGGTGGCAGGAACCATGTTCTGTATGTGGTTGGGCGAACGTATTACCGACAAGGGTATTGGTAATGGTATTTCCATGCTCATCATGATTGGTATTGTAAGCCGCTTCCCGGCTGCGATTTACCAAGAGATGGATGCAAAAGGGATGAACGGCGCTATCCTTCTGATCATTGAGGCATTCACGTTATTCTTTGTAGTTGTGGGAACCATTGCGTTGGTGCAAGCCACGCGCAGAATTCCTGTGCAATATGCGAAGCAGGTGGTAGGCAACAAACTGTATGGCGGCAAACGCGATTTCATTCCGCTGAAGCTCAACTCTTCAGGCGTGATGCCAATCATCTTTGCACAGGCATTGATGTTCATTCCGCCGCTGATGGCAAGCATCTGGCGCGACAACGATATCAGCGCATATGTAGGCACCACCTTTGCTGACTTTACCTCTTGGCAATACAACCTGGTGTTTGGTTTGTTGATTCTGGTGTTTACATTTTTCTACACCGCAATCACCGTGCCTTCGAACGACATCGCAGAGAACTTAAAGAAAAACGGAGGCTTCATACCGGGTATTAAACCCGGCAAGCCAACGGCAGAATTTATCGATAGTATACTATCAAAGATTACTTTACCGGGCGCCATCTTTCTGGTAGTGATCGCGGTGCTTCCAGCATTTGCTGTGAAGGCCGGAATCACACAGAATTTTGCCCAGTTTTTTGGCGGAACATCGCTGTTAATTCTCGTGGGTGTGGTGTTGGATACACTGCAGCAAGTAGAGAGTTATTTGTTGATGCGCCATTACGAGGGGATGATGAAGTCCGGTAGAGTAAAAGGACGTTCTCAGTTTGCTGCGGCTTGAAGTTGAATGGTTCACTACAAGACGCCTGAACAGGTCGAGATCATAAAAGCAAGTGCCCAGATTTTGGGCCGAACTCACGCGGAAGTAGCACGGGCCATTAAACCCGGTGTGAAAACGAAAGATCTCGATCGCATCGCGGAAGAATTTATCCGCGATCATCAGGCGGTGCCTTCGTTCAAGAATTATCGGGGCAGTTTTCCTGCTTCACTATGCATCTCCGTAAACGAGGTGGTAGTGCACGGGTTGCCCGGAAATTATGAATTGAAGGAAGGCGACATCGTATCGATTGATTGTGGTGTGTTTTATCAGGGTTATCACAGCGACTCGGCATACACGTACCCGTTGGAGGGCGTGAAACCTGAGGTGCTGAACCTGCTGAAGCGCACGTACGAATCGTTACTGCTGGGCATTGAACAAGCCCGGGCGGGAAACCGGATGGGCGATGTGGGAAATGCGATTCAGAGCCACGTGGAGAAGTTTGGGTATGGCGTTGTGCGGGAGTTGGTTGGTCATGGTGTGGGTAAGAATCTGCACGAAGACCCGGAGGTACCCAATTACGGCAAGCGCGGCAAAGGCGTAAAGCTGGCGCCGGGCATGGTGTTCGCCATCGAACCAATGATTAACATGGGTTCGCGCCAAGTGGTTCAGGAGAAGGACGGTTGGACGATCCGCACTTCAGACCGGAAGCCATCGGCCCACTTCGAACACATGGTGGCGATTTGGCCGGACCGAACAGAGATCGTTACAACGCATGAGTACATAGAACAAACATATAACTACAAGTGGCGAAGCAACGGTCATTAGAGCAGGACGGAACGATAATGGAAGCATTATCGAATGCCATGTTTCGCGTGCAGTTGGAAAACGGTCACGAAGTATTGGCACACATTAGCGGCAAGATGCGGATGAACTACATTCGTTTGTTGCCGGGGGATAGAGTAAGATTGGAAATGTCTCCCTACGACTTAACCAAAGGGAGAATAACTTTTAGATATAAGAACCATGAAAGTTAGAGCATCGATTAAAAAGCGCAGCGCGGAATGCAAGATCATCCGGCGCAAAGGCAAGTTGTATGTAATCAACAAGAAGAACCCGAGGTATAAACAAAGACAAGGATAATTATGGCACGTATCGCAGGTGTTGACATTCCGGATAATAAGCGGGGCGAGATCAGCCTCACGTATATCTATGGCATTGGCCGTAGATCAGCGCAAAAAATCCTCGCTCAGGCCGGAGTGGATAAGGATAAAAAAGTGAAGGAGTGGTCGGATGGAGATTCGAACACGATCCGTGCGATTATTGCCGAGCAATTCCGCATTGAGGGTTCGCTCCGCTCGGAGACGCAGCTGAGCATCAAGCGATTGATGGATATTGGCTGCTACCGTGGGCTGCGCCACCGCAAAGGCTTGCCGGTTCGGGGTCAGACTACCAAGAACAACGCGCGTACCCGTAAGGGCAAGCGTAAGACGGTAGCCAATAAAAAGAAAGCAACTAAAGGTTAATTAGACAGTAAAAACACTTTTCGGTATGGCGAATGCACCGGTAGAAAAGAAGAAGGATAAGAGCAAGAAACGCGTGGTTAATGTGGAGGCCGTAGGCCAGGCGCACATTCATGCTACCTTCAATAACATCATCATCTCGATGACCAACTCCACCGGCCAGGTGATTGCGTGGGCATCGGCTGGCAAGATGGGTTTCAAGGGATCCAAGAAAAACACACCTTACGCTGCGCAAACCGCGGCACAGGAGTGCGCTGCGAAGGCCTTTGAATTGGGGTTGCGCAAGGTGGAAGTATTCGTGAAGGGTCCGGGTTCTGGCCGTGAGTCGGCCATCCGTACAATTCAGGGAACGGGCATCGAGATTACCACCATTCGCGATGTTACCCCGCTGCCGCACAACGGATGTCGGCCGCCCAAGTCGAGAAGAGTGTAACGTGTTGAGTCGGATTGAAAAGGAAATAAATATGAGAAGTGGCGTGCGGGGCAACTCCCAAGGGCCATCATCCCAAAACAACCAATAGAAAATGGCAAGATATATCGGTCCTAAGGCCAGAATCTCCAGGAAGTTTAACGAGCCGATTTTAGGCGAGAGCAAGGCATTGCAGAAAAAGAACTACGCGCCCGGCCAGCATGGCAAGGGCAAGAAGCGGAAGCAGTCTGAATATGCCGTGCAGTTGGCGGAAAAGCAAAAGGCGAAGTACATCTACGGAGTATTGGAGCGCCAGTTTGCACATACTTTTGATAAGGCCACCCGTAAAAAGGGTGTAACCGGCGAGGTATTGCTGCAATTGCTTGAGGCACGTTTGGATAACACGGTGTACCGCCTGGGCATAGCGCCTACGCGTAGAGCTGCGCGTCAGTTGGTCATCCACAAACACATTACTGTGAATGGCGACATCGTAAACATCCCGTCCTTTACCCTTCGGCCGGGCGATGTAATTGGTGTGCGGGAGAAAGCCAAGTCACTCGAATCAATCACCAACAGCCTCTCCATTCAGGGCGCTAAGAAGTACAGCTGGTTGGAGTGGGATGCAAACGAAATGGCCGGCAAACTCGTGCATCTGCCCGTGCGTGCCGACATTCCGGAGAACATCAACGAGCAGCTGATCGTTGAATTGTACTCGAAATAATTTTTTCACGTAAATCAACAATTGCCTATGTCAATATTAGCATTCCAAATGCCGGATAAAGTGGTGATGGAGAAATCGGATGATTTCCGGGGGCTCTTCACCTTCAAGCCGCTGGAGAAAGGCTATGGTGTAACGATTGGTAATGCGTTACGCAGAATCCTATTGTCTTCTCTGGAAGGGTACGCCATTACCGGTATTAAGATCCCGGGCGTGTTGCATGAGTTTTCTACCATTGAAGGCGTATTGGAAGATGTAGCAGAAATCATCTTAAACCTGAAACAGGTACGCTTTCGCAAGTCTACGGACAGCTTTGATACCAAAGTAACAGTTAGCATTAAGCGCCAAAAGCAATTTAAGGCGGGCGATATTTCAAAGTTTACGTCAGCATTCGAAATCCTGAACCCGGAGCATGTGATCTGCAATCTGGATGAATCAGCGCATTTTGAAATTGAACTTACTATTGAAAAAGGCCGTGGCTATCTTCCTGCTGAGGAAAACAAACCGAACGAGCAGGTATTTGGCTTCATTCCGATTGACGCGATTTTCACGCCAGTAAAAAATGTGAAATACAGCGTGGAGAACACCCGCGTAGAACAGAAGACTGACTACGAAAAACTTTTGATTGACATCGAAACGGACGGTTCCATCCATCCTGAAAAGGCGCTGGAAGGTGCGGCATTCATTCTAATCCAGCATTTCCGTTTGTTCTCCGACAAGTCGATCGAGTTAGATACCGGCAAAGACAAAGAAGTAGAACAGGTGGACGAAGAGTTCTTGCACATGCGCAAGTTGTTGAAAACGCAATTGCATGATTTGGATCTTTCTGTTCGTGCGTACAACTGTTTGAAGGCAGCTGATGTAAAAACGTTGGGCGACTTGGTTCAGTTGGAGATTTCCGATATGATGAAATTCCGCAACTTCGGCAAGAAGTCGTTGGCAGAGTTAGAACAATTAGTGGCAGAAAAGAACCTGACCTTTGGAATGGATCTGGCCAAGTATAAACTGGAAGAAGACTAATGAGACACGGTAAGAAAATAAATCACCTGGGTCGCAAAACCGCCCATCGTGAGGCGTTGCTTTCCAACCTGGCAAGCTCGCTGATTTTGAACAAGCGCATTACCACTACGGTAGCAAAAGCAAAGGCGTTACGCAAGTATGTGGAACCCCTGCTGACCAAGGCGAAAGCAGATACCACCCACTCGCGCAGAACGGTGATGTCGTACCTCCAAAACAAAGAAGCACTTCAGTCATTATTTGGAGAAGTGGCGGGCCGTATAGCGGAGCGAAACGGCGGATACACGCGCATTGTGAAATTAAGCGAAGTACGGCTGGGCGATAACGCAGAGATGTGCCTGATGGAGCTGGTTGACTTCAACGACGTGTACAAGCCGAAAGAAGCAGCGAAAAAAGGCAAGACGCGCAGAAGCCGCAAAGGAAAAAAAGCGGAGGGCGCAGAAGTAGCCGCGGAGGCGCCTGCAGCCGAAGTTGCAGAGAAGCCGAAGAAAGCAAAAAAGAGCGCCAAGAAAGAAGAATAAGGGTGCAAACGATAGCAAATGTGAAGAAAGGGATTGACCGCAAGTCAGTCCCTTTTTTGTTTAATATGAGGCGCTCAGTTCAGCGATGCCGGGGCAAAATATCCAGCCCCGGGCTGCGCTTTCCGCCTCGCCCCGTGTATTTTTGTTGAATTAACCACCACGAAGGACTGTGATCGAAAAAGCGTATCTGTTACTAGAAGATGGCCTGTTGCTCGAGGGCCATGCCATTGGCAGGAAAGGCACTACAGGCGGAGAAATTTGCTTTAATACGGGCATGACCGGCTATCAGGAAATTTACACGGATCCGTCCTACGCCGGCCAAATCGTGGTAACAACCAACGCGCACATCGGAAATTATGGTACAGAGGATGACGAGCAAGAATCCGACAAACCGCAAATTCAAGGCGTGGTCATCAATGAGTTTTCTTCGGAATTCAGCCGTAAAACGGCAACTGAAAGTTTGCAAAGTTACTTGAACAAGCATGGGGTGGTGGGGATCGCCAACGTAGACACCCGGCTGCTGGTACGCCACATTCGCAAGGCGGGTGCCCAGAACGCGCTCATCTCTTCTGAGCTTTCGCCTGATCAAATGAAAGCTGAGTTGCGCAAAATACCCGCAATGGATGGCCTGGAACTTTCTTCTGTGGTAAGCACGCGTGCATCCTATTTTGTTGGCCAGCCCGCGGCACCCATTCGAATTGCAGCCTTAGACCTCGGCATCAAGAAGAACATCTTGCGCAACCTCGCTGCCCGCGGTTGCTATGTACAGGTATTCCCGGCAAAAACCACCTATGCGGAGATGGCGCAATGGCAACCTCACGGCTACTTCATATCCAACGGCCCGGGAGACCCTTCTGTGATGCCTTATGCCGTAGACACCGTACGCGCTATTCTAAAGGCCGATAAGCCGCTATTCGGTATTTGTCTGGGGCATCAAATCCTTGCCCTCGCCAATGGCTTAAAAACCTACAAAATGCATCACGGGCACCGCGGCTTAAACCACCCCGTGAAGAATTTGATTACGGGTTTGGGCGAAATGACATCGCAAAACCACGGGTTTGCCGTAAGTGATGAAGGCCTGGAAAATCATGCCGAAGTGGAGATTACACACCGGCATCTGAACGACAACACGATCATGGGCCTGCGACTGAAAAATAAGAAAGCATTCTCGGTTCAGTATCACCCCGAGGCATCGCCCGGGCCGCACGACTCAAATTATCTTTTTGATCAGTTCATTGAACTGATCCGAGCGTCCGAGAAAGTGGGGGCGTGAGTACAAAACGAATAACAAAACTAAAATCAACAGTATGAGCTTAATCGAATCCATCCACGCCAGACAAATTCTGGATAGCCGCGGAAACCCAACCATTGAAGTAGACGTGATGACCGAGAGCGGGGCATTCGGCCGCGCGGCAGTGCCTTCGGGGGCATCTACCGGAACACACGAAGCGATTGAATTGCGCGATGGCGATAAGAAACGCTTTATGGGCAAAGGGGTGTTAAAGGCAGTAGAGAACGTAAACAACAAGATTGCGGCAGAATTGGTAGGGCTTTCTGTGTTGGAGCAAAACGTTGCCGACAAAGTAATGATTGAATTAGATGGCACCCCCAACAAAGGTAACCTGGGCGCTAACGCCATTCTGGGAACTTCGCTGGCCATTGCCAAAGCGGCGGCCATGGAAACCGGCCAGTCGCTCTATCGGTACATCGGTGGTGTAAACGCAAACACGTTGCCTGTACCAATGATGAATATCCTTAATGGTGGCAGCCATGCAGATAATTCCATCGATTTTCAGGAGTTTATGGTGATGCCGGTGAAGGCCGACACGTTCTCGGAAGCATTGCGGATGGGCACAGAAGTATTTCATACGCTGAAGAAAGTGTTGCACGATAAAAAGCTTTCGACCAACGTGGGCGATGAGGGTGGTTTTGCTCCGAACATTACTTCTAATGAAGAAGCAATTGAAGTGGTGATTCAGGCGATTGAGAAAGCGGGCTTTAAGCCGGGGGAGGATATCTTCATTGCCATGGATGCGGCAACATCGGAGTTTTACAACGAAGAGAAAGGGGTGTACACATTCAAGAAATCCTCGGGTAAGCAAATTTCTTCGGATGAGATGGTGGATTACTGGGCAAGTTGGGCAAGTAAGTACCCGATTATTTCTATAGAAGATGGCATGGCCGAGGGGGATTGGACCGGCTGGAAAAAACTAACAGAAAAGATTGGCAAGAAAGTACAACTGGTGGGTGACGATTTGTTCGTGACGAACGTACAGTTTTTACAGAAAGGCATAGACATGGGCGTGGCCAACTCCATTCTCATCAAGGTAAACCAGATTGGCTCGCTCACCGAAACCATTAACGCCGTAAACTTGGCGAAGCGCAACAGTTACAAGAGCATCATGTCGCACCGCAGTGGTGAAACCGAAGACAGTACCATTGCCGACCTGGCCGTGGCCCTGAATACCGGACAGATCAAAACCGGATCTGCCTCCCGTTCTGATCGGATGGCGAAGTATAATCAACTCATTCGCATCGAAGAAGAATTGGGCGATGTTGCATTTTTTCCTGGCCGGAAATTTTAGAATCTCGATCGCATATTTCGCCCTGTTGTACCCCTGTAAGCGCAGGGATCTTCAGCGGCGGATGAATAAGTTGCGGTGAACAAAGGGAGGCTGCCTCAATCGGGCGGCCTCTTTTTATGCTGGTGATTTAGTTTACCGCTAAACCTCACGCCCGCCAAACACAGAAGCGCTGACGCCATTAGCGGATAACTCCAAACTTACCGCTGTGCCTGCGCTTTCGTTACCACGTTTGCCGTAAGTACCAACTGGCGGGCATCTGGATTGCCCGCGTTGCTGACAATGGTTACTACTTTGTTCTGCAACCCATATTTGGACGTACTGTTGAAAGCCACCCGTATTTCGCCCTTCTCGCCGGGTTTGATCGGGTCTCGCGGCCACCCTTTTGGCGTGGTGCATCCGCAACTAACCTCCACGTTTGTGATGATCAATGGACTGGTGCCAATGTTCGTAAACTTGAAGGTGTGCTCCACGCGGGTGCCTTGCACCACATCGCCAAACTCATGTTTGCTATTTTCCCACTGGATCAGTGCGCCTTGGGCCCAGCCCGAGACCACTCCAACGCAAAAAATCGAGATCAAAAAAAATCGCATCGTACGTGAAATACCTACCTTTCTAACGTGGCAGATCAACACCAGGTTCATCAATTTTACGGAAATCGGCTGCGGGTGCGCAGCTGCGGTATCTGTATTGAAAACGGTGCAATTCTGCTGGCTAACCACCGCGGGGTTCGGAGCGGCAACTTCTGGGCACCACCCGGCGGTGGGGTGAATTTCGGTGAGACCGCCGCCCACGCGGTGGCCCGTGAGTTTGCTGAGGAGACCAATCTGACCGTAGAGGTTGGCAGTTTTTTGTTTGCGTGCGAGTATGTTCATGAGCCGCTCCATGCCATTGAGCTGTTTTTTGAGGTTAAACGTGCGGGTGGTCAGCTTCGTGTGGGCCACGATCCGGAAAATCCCGCGTTGGGTGTTTTGGAGACCGTGCAATGGATTCCCTTCCCCGAGTTGGCGAAATACCCGCCCAGCGAAATGCATGGGGCTTTTCGTTTTTGTTCAAATCCAGCCCAAATTATCGGTTTACGGGGTTATTTTACTTTGTAGGGGGTTGTTTAGAACTATTGAAAATAAGTATTATTGCAGGCTTAAACCTGAACCCAACAATGAATGCCTTAACCAAAGTTTTAACGTTTGTTCTGCTGGCGATTAGCATCGGCATGTTTGCGTACCTGTATTCAAGCGTTGAAAAAGTGATTGACGACCGCAAAGCGATTGAATCCAAGGAAACTGCAGTAATTGAGCGATTGAAACTGATTCGGGAGGCACAAATCGTGTTTAACGAAGTAAACGGTCGTTACACGGCCAACTGGGACTCGCTGGCCAATTTCATTCAAAATGGTCAGGTGCCGATTATCGAACGGAAAGAAACCATCATCCAAAAGGCATATGGTGGTGAAGAGGTAAAAGTTACTTTCGACACACTGGGTTTTGTGTCGGCTAAAGAGCGGATTTTTAAGAAGAACTTCACCTTAAGCGCAGCTGAAAACGGAACATTTTTGGGTTACAACGTGAAGGTGGGCGACAATGTGATTCGCAACATGAAAGCCTACCGCATTAGCGTAGATGGTAACGAAAAGCAACCTCCTTTTCCTGAGGAAGGCGTAATTGATAACCTGGCAGATGTTGCTCCCGGTACTGAAGTTACCCGCGGTAAAATTTTGATTAACTATTCCCGGTACCAGTTTAACCCAGACGTAGATCTTTCTCGTGTCGGCTTTAAGCCCGATAGCGATGACAAACTGGAGATTTTTGTGGGTAAAGTAGATAAGTCAGGTTTGATGGTGCAGGTAATTGAAGTACGCGACCCCAAACCGGATAATCCGACCCGGAAAGAGACCAATGAGCAAAAGGCACGCAAGCCGCTGCGTTTTGGCTCAAGAACGGATGTGTCTACGGCCGGAAACTGGGAATAAGCCGATTCTGTGCAAGCTGCGGTCGCAACCTATAAGTTAATTAAGAAGGTAAAAGACGACCTGCTAGACGAAGAACAGTTACATACGTATTCCCTCGTTCTCCAAATCGGAGCGAGGGATTTACAATTTTTAGTGGTAGACCAGCAAAACAGAGCACTGCTTTTGGAGGACTACGTTTTTTCTGAAGTAGAGGGCCAAACCCAGCACAATAAAGTTGTGGAAGACCTGTTAGAGGCCCACCCGTTGGCTACGGCTGGTTTTTGGAAATCCGTTACCATTTGCTTTAAGCACAATAAATTTGTTCAAGTGCCCGAGAGTCTTTTTGTTGAAGACGCTAAGGCCGAATATCTCGCGCTCAACGCCAGTTTAGATCCGGGTTCGGAAATCTATGCGCATTGTCAGTCGCAGGGTATCGTTACCGTATTTGCGATTCAAAAAGACCTACAGGCGTTCTTTCAAAAAACGTATCAACGCACGGGCGTTCGGTTTGTACATCAATCCGCTGCACTCATTCGCGGCACCGCGGGCATAACGACTTCTGGTCTGCCGGTTTTTTTGTACGTAGATCGGTTCAAATTGCATGTTCTTTTTCATCAAGACCACAAACTGGTGTATTACAACCAGTTTCCCATCAAGCAGTTTTCTGATTACGTGAAGTACATTGTGATGGTGATGTCCGTATTGGGACTGGATCAACAGAAAAACGGCATCTTGTTGTGGGGTTACATCGGGCAGAATTCTCCGCATTACGAAGAGTTCATCAAATACATTAAGAACGTTTCTTTTGGTACCCGGCCTGCTTCACTAAAATTCGGGTATGTTTTTGATGAAGTGCAGGATCATCATTATTTCGATCTTTTCTCGGCTCACTACTTTGCCGCTTGAAACGGGTAGCACTTTTTCCAGGATCTTTCGATCCCTTTACCAAAGGGCATGAAGACATCGTTTTGCGTGGCCTTTCCTTGTTTGATGAAATTGTGATTGCGATCGGTTACAACAGTAAAAAAAGCGCCCGGTATTTTGAGATTGAGATGATGTTGGGCTGTATCCGCCAGACGTTTAAAAATTATCCGCAAATCAGTGTAGAGACGTATTCCGAACTTACGGCCACGTTTGCGCAAAAAAAAGGTGCAAGTTACCTGTTGCGCGGCCTGCGCAATACCACCGACTTTGAGTATGAAAACACTATTTCTCAGGTAAACCGCGATTTAAATAAAAAAATGGAGTCGGTTTTCTTGATTACCTCGCCCACACTAGCCGCAATTAATTCGTCCATCGTGCGGGAAGTGCACCGGTATGGTGGCGATGTAAGCGGTTACCTGCCGTATACACTTTAGTTGTTTGCCCGGCTTCGGGCGGCGCGAGTAAATTATCCCTTTACCGTGTCGGTTTTACGGTAGAATTCCTCAAATACAAACTGGATGGATTTGTATGAGTTTTCCAGGGCGTGGTAAACTTCCTTGCGCGTCATCCAGCGTAGTTCTTCAATGTCTTCCTCAATGCTGGGTTTCATTTTTGAGTCGTCCGTTAGCTCCATTAAAAACCACTTGGTTTGCTTGAGCATCACATTTTTATTCATGGTGTATGTGTGCCAGGTGGTGCAGAGTTTCTTACCCACCTTAACGGATACGTTGCATTCTTCCTGTACCTCGCGGGCAGCGGTTTGTACGGCTTTCTCGCCCGCATCTTTTTTGCCTTTAGGCAAATCCCACTTCTTCATCCGGTAAATCATCAAAAACCGGTCTTTCTTCTGAATCAACCCGCCCGCGGCCTTCACCACTTTAAACTTCCTCTTTAAATAGACCTTGATAAACTCGTAATCCTCGGCGGTAATAAAGAGGGATAACAGGTGGGTAGGTACTTTTGAGTTGATCAGATCAAGAATCACATCTACATGGTAGGTGTCTGCATGGTTAACCCAAACATGATGAATTAGCCCGGCCTTTGTGATCGATTCTTTTCGGGCGTCAATCAGGTAGTTGTAATGACCAGCTTCCGGTTGCACACCGGGGCGTAATATCCTGATCGGGATGTCGTTGATGAATAAGTTCATGAAACCCGTAGTGCAAAAACATAAATTATTCCGAAAGGGTCAAATGGAATTTTGGGTTTTTTACCGATAATTTCGGCCCATCATGTCATTCATTACCGTTAATGCGGATACTGCCAGCGCAGTGGCCCGCCACTTGTTGCAAATAGAAGCCATTCGCATCAATTACAAGCAACCATTTACCTGGAGTTCCGGCTGGAAGTCGCCCATTTACTGCGATAACCGGCTTGCGCTATCTTACCCAAACATTCGCACATCAATAAAAGACGCGTTGGCCGCTTCGGTTAAAAAGTACTTCCCGGGCGCGGAGTGCATCGCAGGCGTGGCTACGGCGGGTGTGCCGCAAGGCGCGCTGATTGCCGATGCCCTTGCGCTTCCGTATGTGTATGTGCGCCCCAAGCCAAAAGATCATGGCATGGGTAATTTAATCGAGGGAAAAATTACGAAAGGCCAACGGGTGGTATTGGTGGAAGATTTGATTTCTACCGGCGGCAGTTCATTAAAGGCGGCTGAGGCGCTGCGCGATGCCGGCTTTGACGTGATTGGTATGGTGGCCATTTTTACGTACGGGTTTGCTACCGCGGATCAGGCATTTGCAGCCGCTAAAATTCCTTTGATTTGCCTCTCGGATTTCACCAGTTTGCTGGAAACAGCCGTGGCGATGAACTACGTTTCTGAGAATGACTTGATTTACATAAAAAGCTGGCGGCTGGATCCGGCCAATTGGAAGTAACCGTCTCGGGGTTGCTTCACGCAGACGATGTGCTTTACAGGCCTTTTCGGGTGGTTGCAATTACGTAAACTAGCAAACCCCAGCCGGAAAGCATGAGTACGCCACCAAACGGCGTGAAAAAAGCCATGCTGCGCCAGTTCAGCAGTGCCAACAACAAAAGGCTGCCGCTAAACACCAGCACACCGGAGAGTAGCAGCAATCCCGCCAGCCGAATGCGTACACCCGGAAATTTTTCATGAAGAAATCCGATCGCAAAAAGCGCAAGTGCATGAAACATGATGTACCGCACGGCAAGCTCGTACGTTTCCACCCGACCATTCGCGGTAAGCATTGGCTTGAGTGCGTGTGCCCCGAATGCACCTAAGGCAACGCCGGAAAGACCCAGGCAGGCGGCAGCAATCCAGGTTACACGCGTGGTCATGCTTTTTGATAGTTACGGTTTCCAAAAATGGTTGTGCCAATACGAACAAGTGTGGTGCCGTGCTGCAATGCAATGCGGTAATCCGAACTCATGCCCAGGGAGAGTTCTTTCATTTCCATGTTGGGCGGCAGCGGCATGGTTTTGAGTAGTAGAAAAAGATCTTCCAGTGCCTGCATTTCGGCATGAATTTGCGCAGTATTGTCGGTGAGCGAGGCCACACCCATAAGTCCATCAATTTTCACAAATGCAAACTCGTCAAAACCTTTTTGTGTAACCGCGGCCAGCAGTTCGTCTCGATCCCACCCAAATTTCGTTTCTTCTTTTGCGATGTAGACCTGCAACAGGCAGGGAATAACCCGACCTATTTTTTGCCCCTGTTTGTTGATTTCCTGGAGCAACTTCAGGCTGTCTACAGAATGGATGAGGCTTACAAAAGGTGCAATGTATTTTACTTTATTGGTTTGCAAGTGGCCGATGAGGTGCCAGGCGATGTCTTTGGGTAGTTCTTCAAATTTGGGCACAAGCTCTTGCACCCGGTTTTCGCCAAAAATCCGATGCCCGGCCTGGTAGGCTTCGCGAATGAGTTCCACCGGGTAGGTTTTGCTTACCGCCACCAGCCGCGCACCCTTTGCACTCAGTTCCCCGTTCAACAATTCAATGTTAGTTTTGATGCTCATTGTATAAATTTGACGGTTTCTTACCGAGCGCAAAAATATGGCCATACTGGGTACTTTATTAAAGAAGGGAATAAAACTTCGCGAAATCCTGGAGCAGGAGTATTCCGCGCCCATGGAGTTACAAAAGCTGGAGTTAAAAAAACTCCTGATCGAAGCCAACGCCACCGAATTCGGTAAGTATTACAACTTTCACGAAATCTTGCAGCACTTTCGGCAGGGTAACCAACAGTTTTACAATGCTTTTAAGGCGCGCGTGCCCATTCACGATTACAACAAGATCTACAAAGAGTGGTGGCATTTGGCCCAAAAGGGGGCCAAGAATGTGTGCTGGCCAGGGCGCATCAAGTATTTCGCGCTGAGTTCGGGCACTTCCGAAGCGTCATCCAAGTACATTCCGGTAACGAAAGAGATGACGAAAGCCATTCAGCGCACCAGCATTCGTCAAATTCTAAGCTTATCCAAATACGATCTCCCGGACGAATTTTTTGGCAAGGGCATTTTAATGATCGGGGGTAGCACTCATTTAAACAAACGGGGCCATTACTTTGAAGGCGACTTATCCGGCATTCAGGCGGCACGGCTGCCGTTCTGGTTTCAGCATTTTTACAAGCCAGGTAAAAAGATTGCGCGCACGCGCGATTGGGAACGCAAGTTGAATGAAATTACCGTGAATGCACGCCAGTGGGACATTGGGATTATTGTTGGCGTGCCCGCGTGGCTGCAAATTTTGCTGGAGCGCATTATCGAGTACCACAAGGTAGAGCACATCCATCAGATCTGGCCCAATTTACAAGTGTATGTACACGGGGGCGTTTCGTTAGATCCGTATCGAAAAAGTTTTGAAAAGCTAATGGGCCGACCCATTGAATATATCGAGACGTATCTCGCCTCCGAAGGTTTTATTGCTTACCAGGCATTGCCAAAAAGAAAGACAATGCGCCTGGTATTGAATAACGGGATATTTTATGAGTTTGTGCCCTTTAACGAGCGCAATTTCCTGCCCACGGGGGAAATCAAACCTGATGCGGAAACGCTGCTGATCGATCAAGTGCAAGAGGGTGCCGAGTATGCGCTTTTGCTCTCCACATGTGCCGGCGCGTGGCGCTACCTGATCGGGGATGTGATCAAGTTTACTTCACTCGAAGAGTCTGAAATCGTAATAACCGGCCGCACGAAACACTTTTTAAGCTTGTGCGGAGAGCACCTTTCGGTGGATAACATGAACAAAGCCATTGAGCTCGTGTCGTCCGAATTGAATGTGGAAATCAATGAGTTTACGGTGAGCGGCGTGCCGCACGGTTCGCTCTTCGCCCATCATTGGTTTGTAGGAACAGATCACAATGTAGATGCGGATAAGTTGCGCGATCGACTGGATTTTCATCTAAAAGATCTGAATGACGATTACGCGGTAGAACGAACAGCTGCCTTACGGGAAGTGGTGGTGGATGTGTTACCGGTAGAGAAGTTCTACGGCTGGATGAAGTCGAAGGGAAAACAAGGTGGCCAGAATAAGTTTCCGCGCGTAATGAATAAAACCCAATTGGAAGATTGGAAAAAATATCTGGCTAACGCGAATTAATGCAAATCGTAAAGCAAGGCATTGAGTTGGGCGTTGTGCTCGCATTTCTAATCGGGCCTGTGTTTTTTACGATTATTCAAACCAGCCTGGAGAAAGGTTTTTCGAAAGGTGTATTGGTTTCGCTTGGAGTGTCGCTTAGCGACATGTTGTACGTTGCGGTGTGCTATTTTGGATTAGCGCAAATCTTGCAACAACCCATGGCGAAAAAGTATCTGGCCTTTGTTGGGGGTGTGGTGCTGATCGGCTTCGGTGTTTACCATCTTTTTGTTAAAAGCAGAAAGCAGCTGATGCTGAAGGAGTCTGTGGCTGGTACAGGTCACGTGCGCTACGTCATCAAAGGATTTATCATTAACGGACTTAGCCCCATGGTATTGGTCTTTTGGCTGGCCACGATCAGTGCCGCTTCGGTTAACTTTGGTTACGCTACCCACCGGGAATACTTGATTTTCTTCACTGCCTTGCTCGGTACGGTGCTGGCCACCGATATATTGAAAGCCTATCTGGCCGGTCGCCTGCGTAAGTTGATTCAGCCGCGGATACTCTCCGTGGTGCATATTGTGGTGGGCATTGCCTTGATGCTTTTTGGTATTCGCCTTTTATTTGTAGGCGCTGACTTTATTTAGCGCTCATCTCAAAACGCCAGCAAATTTCCGGCGTATTTGACCGCGCTTCTGCGTTGATTTTTTTTCAGACGCGCTGCTTACTCCTCCGTTGCGTTCTAGTCTTGCAGCACGTTGCTTATAAAGGTGGATTTAAGCAGCAGCCACACAACGAACAGTAAAATTGCCCAGCGCAGGTAGATAAAGTAGTAATCCGAAGTGTCTTTGTATCGCGATTCTTTGATTTCAGCTTTTTCATACTGATCGATTTTTGCAAACACCGTTTTCAGTGCCTCGTCATCTTCTGCGCGAAAAAATTCGCCACGGCCGATTTCGGCAATCTTTCGCATGCTGCTCTCGTCAATTTCGTTTTCTACCATTTGTGGTCGTCCAAAGAAGTCTTTGCCAAAAGGTACAAGGCCTTCTTTACCCACGATAATGGTATAGATCGTGATGCCGTATGCGCTCGCCAGTTCGGCTGCGGTTATCGGGTCGATGTTGCCCGCGTTGCTTTCGCCATCGCTAAGTAGAATGCATACCTTGGATTTCGATTCGGACTCGCGCATCCGGTTGATCACCACAGACAGTGCGCTGCCAATGGCAGTGCCTCGGTTTTCGATCATATCAAAGCCCATTTCGTTGATGTACGAGTTAAGCAAATCGTAGTCGGTAGTAAGCGGCGCCAGCGAAAATGCATCGCCCGAAAACACGACAATACCAATGCGGTCTTGCTTTCGTCCTTTAATAAAATTACGGGCAACTTCTTTGGCAGCCTCCAGTCGGTTGGGGTTAAAATCCTCCAGTTGCATCGACTGGGAGATGTCCATCGCCAGCATGATATCAATACCTTCCGTGTACTGCTCTACTTTTTCATTACTTTTTTGCGGCCGGGCCAATGCAATAACAATCAGACCCAACATTACCATGAGCAGTAGTTCGGGTATGAAACGGATCAATGTTAGTGGCGAGCGCTTCAGGTCGCTTTTCACCAGGGCAACGGCCAGTTTCTGGTTGGTAAAAAAGCGAATCAACCAGCGACCAACAAATAAGAAAGGAATGGCCAGCAGTAGCCAAAGAAAAACAGGGTTTTCCCAGCTGTATTGCCGAAACGTAGCGGGCATGAACCATACGGGCGCGTACCAGGGGTCGAGGTTATCCATACGTTACCTCCTCCAGTTTTCGTTCAAATGCTTTTTGCCCCTGCTCCTTCAGGGCATAAAACGGCTCGCGTGCCCAGTCCCGGGTATGTGCATAAATCATCCGGTCGATTTCAGCGAGCGTGGTCTTTAAGCTGTTGTCCGACAATTGTTGAATGATTTCACGACTTGTAAGTTTTGTGATCGGATGCTGTAAAAGCTGTTCCATATAACCTTTCCAGATCACCAGGCATGCCTCGGCTTTTGAAGCCGAAAAATTTTGCTCCAGCTTTTCCACTTCGTTCTGAAAGGCGGCAAGAAACTGCACATGCCGTTTTCGTAGCGCGCGTTTTTGGAAATACTTGCGGATTCGTTTGCCGAATACAAGCGCCACAACAATTGCTACAACAACCGCTATACCAACAAAAAGCAGCAGCACCGGGTAGTTCAACAGCTTCGATACAAACTGGTAGGAAGTGTTGATTTTCATCGGCAGGGCAGTGGTCTGCACAGAGTCTGGAACCTGCGCCACCAGCGCAGCAAGAAAAATGGAATCGCGTGGGCTTTGCCACACGGTACAGTCTTGGGCGGCCACAAGAAACACTGGCAACTGCAGGTATTGAATGCTGTCTACCTCAAACGAGGTAAGTTCGTACACTACTGAGTCCAGGCTTTCGCCATTGCGGGTACGGGTGGGAAAATACGTGCGCCGGGCAAATTCAAACGGGGTAAAGGTAAACGTGGTGTCCGGAAAGAGTACCGTGGCTTCTTGCGGGTAGCGCGCGGTAAGTACAAAGGGCGTGGGCATACCGATTTTCAAACTATCGGCCACGAAACGGCCTTCAACCCGTACGCTTTGCGCACGGGCATGGGTGGCCACCAGCAGGAAGGCGAAAATCCAAATCAAAATGCTACGCACTCTTTAACGATTTGTTTCGTACTTTAAACAAGCGCAGCAGTTTGGGCACGTAGTCTTCATTGGTATCTACCCGCAAAAAATTAACCTGGTGCTTTTTGCAGAACTGAGATAACTCGTCTACGCGTTGCGTGTGGTGTTGCACGAGCCGCTCGCGGAAGTCGCCAAAAGAAGTGTTAATCCAGATGGTTTGATTAGATTCTTTATCCAGTACCGGAATAATACCCAGCTTCGGGAGCTGAGTTTCGCGCGCATCGTGAATTTGAATCACCACCAGATCATGTTTCCGGGCAAGTGATTTCAGGTTGGGGTAAAAGCCCTCATCGATAAAATCCGAAATCATGATGATCACGCTTCGCCGCTTGATGGAGTTCAATGCAAAAGCAATTCCCTTTTTCAAGTTTGTTTTCATCGAACTTGGCTTTAGTCGAATCAGCCGTGCTACGACTTCGTACGCCTGTTGCATGCCCTTCGCTGGCTTTACAAACTCTTCGCGTGCATCGCTGTAGCAGATTAAACCAATTTGACTTGATTCTTTTGCGCCAGCCAACGAAAGTACTCCGCAAATCTCTTTCGCAATATCCAATTTGGTGTTGCCCGCGGTACCGATGGTTTGCGAGGCGCTCACATCCAAAATGAAGTAAATGGTTTGCTCCTTTTCTTCTTTAAAGGTTTTTACAAACGTGCCGTGCCCTTTAGCGGTTACGTTCCAGTCGATCGTGCGGATGTCATCGCCATACTGGTAGGGGCGCACGTCATCAAACTCCAGCCCCGAGCCTTTGAAGATGGAGTGAAAGTCGCCCATCATCTGGCTATTAATGGCTTTGCGGATCTGAATTTCGTATTTGCGCAGCTTTTTCAGCAGGTCTCTCACTCCGGCACTATTTTAGCGGGTCAAATTTAGTCGAATTATAGTATTTTGGCACCCCGATGTTGCGAGTGAAGAAATATGGACTCTTAACCTTTGTATTGGGTATCTTCATGCTGGCCTGTACGCGCGATGCAAGGCCTCCGGAAGTGCTTGATCAACAGCAGATGGTTACGCTGCTGATTGACCTGTATTTGGCAGAGTCGCGCATCGCGTTACAAAACGTACCGAAAGATTCGGGGTATAAATATTTTGTGCCATTTGAGGATTCACTGCTGCGCGCTCACGCACTTTCTGATTCGGTACTGCGCAAGTCGTATGAATATTATCTCGATCGTCCAGAGCAGTTTGAACGCGTGTATGCTGCCGTGGTGGATTCCCTTAACCTGCGCCTGCAAAAAGCAGCCAGCACGCCCGCACCCAGGTAAAGCATGTTGTATCCGCCCGACTTGGAACAGCGGCTCGGTTTTGATGTACTTCGGGCCTGGTTAGAAAGCCATTGTGTGAGCGAACCCGGCAAGCAGTTGGTGCAACGCATGCAATTCGAGAGCCGGGTTGAACAGCTACAGCCACGTTTGCAACAAACCCGTGAACTTAAACAGTGGTTGGAGCGGGGCGATGCCTTTCCACTCATGGCCCATGAAAATCCGGAACCGTGGTGGACGGTAATTGCAGTGGAAGGCGCATTTCTGGAAGCTGAAGATATCTACCACATCTTGCAGTCGCTACGCACGCTTCGGGAATTGATCACCGCCATCGACAAAAACAAAGCTGATTTTCCAGCCTTGTACCAACTCATTGTTTCGCTGCAGGTACCAACCAAGTTGTTACAAACCATGGCGGGCTACTTTGATGATCAGGGCAAGCTTGCCGACAATGCCACGCCCGAACTGGCCCGCGTACGCAGGCGCCTGCGTGAGGAAGAAAGCAACATGCGGCGGCTTACCGATCGGTTGTTTCGCCAGGCCGCAGATTCGGGTTGGGTGCCAGATGGAATCTCTGCCACGGTGCGCGATGGCCGGTTGGTGATTCCGATTCTGGCAGAGCATAAGCGGAAGCTGAAAGGATTTGTGGTGGATGAGTCCAATACGGGGCAAACGGTTTTTATGGAACCCGTGGAGGTTTTGGAGGCAAACAACGAAATCCGCGATTTGCAGTTGGCGGAGCGCAGAGAAATTATTCGCGTGCTTCGGGCCCTGACTGATCTGCTGCGGGCGAACATGGCCGATCTGCGTGCGGGCTATGCTTTTTTGGCTGTAGCCGATTTTACAAATGCAAAAGCCCGACTCGCACGCGAACTGGAAGCCGATCTACCACAACTTCAGCAGCCACCGGTATTCGAGTGGCAAAATGCGCGGCATCCGTTGCTGGTGCTGAACCTGAAAGGTAAGCGCCCGGTGGTGCCGCTGAATCTGGTGTTAGATGGCAACGACCGTTTCTTGTTGGTATCCGGGCCTAATGCGGGTGGAAAGTCGGTATGCCTAAAGACCGTGGGTCTAATTCAATACATGTTGCAATGCGGCTTACTGGTCCCGATGGCGGGCCACTCGCGTATGGGTTTGTTTACGAACATACTTGTGGACATTGGCGATCAGCAGTCGATTGAAAATGACTTAAGCACATACAGCTCGCACCTGCGCAACATGAAGTTGTTCTCTGAATCAGCAGATCATGAGACGATGATTTTGCTCGATGAGTTGGGCGGCGGTACAGATCCAAACTTTGGTGGCGGCATTGCACAAGCCGTGTTGGCTACGCTGGTGGCGAAGAAGAGCTGGGGCGTAGCCACTACGCACTATTACAACTTAAAAGTGTTTGCCAGCAACACACCCGGAATTCTAAACGGCGCCATGCTGTTCGATACGGCAAGGCTACAACCGCTGTATTTACTTGAGGTGGGCAAACCGGGAAGTTCATTTGCTTTGGAGATTGCCCAGAAGATTGGTTTTCCTGAAACGCTGATCCAGCAAGCCGAAGAAATCATCGGTAAAGATGTGGCCGGCTTGGAGCGACTGATGAAAAAAGTGGCGGAAGAACAGCAGGAGGTGCAGCGTAAAACCCGGTTGATTACGCAACGCGAGGAAGAGCTCGCCACCCTCCAGGCGCGCTATCAAAAACTAGCGACCGAATTGGATGCCCGTAAAAAGGAAATCATAGATCGCGCGAAGTTGGAGGCAGCCAGTTTGCTGAAGGAAACCAACCGCGAGATCGAGAAAACCATCCGCCACATTAAGGAGAACAAGGCGGAGAAGAAAGAGACCAAAAAAGTGCGCGAATCGCTGCGGGAGCTGAATACGAAAGTGGCGGCTCCAAACGAAAAACCGGAGCCAGTGCAGCTTAAGGTAGGCGACAAGGTGCGCATTCGCGGGCAAGAGGTAACGGGCACGTTGTTGGAAATTAATGGCAAGCAAACCGTGGTGCGATTTGGCGAGATTCGCACGGTGGCCAAGCTGGAGCAGTTGGTACGTAGCGACCAGGCAGCCGATGATCCGGTCGTGAAAATAGCGCGGTCGGTGGGGTTGGACATCCGGCAAAAGCAAGCCATGTTCAGCACTACACTGGATGTACGCGGCAAACGTGTAGAAGAAGTATTGCCTCAGCTTACGCAGTTCCTGGACGATGCAATCTTATTAAGTCATGGCGAATTACGCATTCTGCACGGCAAGGGCGAGGGCGTACTTCGGCAAGTGGTTCGCGATGTGTTGAAGCGGAACAAGCATGTAGCCTCGTTTGCAGACGAGCACGTAGAGCGTGGTGGCGCGGGGATTACGGTGGTGGTGTTGAAGTAGTTACAACCAACTTTGGTCGAGCAGATCAAATCGCCAATCACTAATCCAAAATCACAAATCACAGATCACAAATCGCGCCAGGTAGCTTATACCGATCTTACTTTTGGTGGGGTTGGTTAACACTGTTTTTTTTCTTCTGTGTTGGGCGGTTGCCGCAGGTTTCTTTACCTTTCGTCTATAGTCTAACATCCATTTTCGCTCTCGATTTTATGAGAAACATCGCTGAACGGACGAAGTTAACATCAAAAAACTGGTGAATTAATTTATTGCTGAACCATTTAACACCCCATAAACCATGAAGGCTCTCTCGACACTCACTCCTGCAATTCAACGTATTCAAAGAGCGACCAAAGCCAGCCGTGTACATATCTTATTCTTTATCGTAACATTAGTGTTTGCGTTTAGTGTCAAAGCCCAAACACCTGGCGCGCTGGACACTTCCTTCAACCCTAATGATGTTGGATTTGGCCTTGGGGATGGACCGAATAGCACAGTCCAGACCCTTGCCCTTCAACCGGACGGGAAGGTGATCATCGGGGGGGATTTCGCCACCTACAACGGCACTTCCCGAAACAGCATTGCCCGCCTGAATGCGGACGGCACACTTGACAACACCTTCAACCCGGGCACGGGGGCGAGTAGCACAGTCTGGACCCTTGCCCTTCAACCGGATGGGAAGGTGATCATCGGGGGATTTTTCACCAGCTACAACGGCACTTCCCGAAACCGAATTGCCCGCCTGAATGCGGATGGCACACTCGACAATACCTTTAACCCGGGCACGGGGGCGAGTGGCGGAGTCTTGGCCCTTGCCCTTCAACCGGACGGGAAGGTGCTCATCGGGGGAGCATTCACCAGCTACAACGGCACTTCCCGAAATAGCATTGCCCGCCTGAATGCGGATGGCACACTCGACAATACCTTTAACCCGGGCACGGGGGCGAGTGGCGGAGTCTTGGCCCTTGCCCTTCAACCGGACGGGAAGGTGCTCATCGGGGGAGCATTCACCAGCTACAACGGCACTTCCCGAAATAGCATTGCCCGCCTGAATGCGGATGGCACACTCGACAATACCTTTAACCCGGGCACGG
>CAYLWU010000022.1:0-53947 GCA_964387475.1 uncultured Ohtaekwangia sp.
TCCTTAAAACACCCTCCTACCAAGGGCTTCCCTAAATGGGAGTGCAAAGGTAATGCTAAGTTGCTGTCTTGCAAAAAAACCTACAAAAAAAGTTATCAACCTGATCCTCAATCCACGTAAGTGAAATAAAATCAGCGACTTAGGTTCTATAAATTGTTTGCACCCGGTCGGGACCGGTAGAAATAAGGGTAATGGGCACCTGTAGTTCGCGCTCTAGAAACAGGATATACTCATTCAATTCCGTAGGAACCTCGTGTGCCTTGATCTGTTTGATATCGGAATTCCAGCCTTTTATTTCGGTATACACCGGCGTGATCTGCTGATGTACAAATTCATAGGGTACCGCTTCCGTAATTTGCCCATCGCTCAATTGGTAATGGGTACAAATTTTAATCGTAGGGAAAATACTCAGCACATCGGCTTTCATCATGAGTAGCTGGGTTACGCCATTAATCATGATTGAATATTTCAGTGCGGGCAGATCAATCCAGCCACATCTGCGCGGGCGCCCCGTAGTGGAGCCAAATTCATTCCCCTCCTTGCGCATGCGGTCGCCTTCTTCGTTGAGAAGTTCGGTGGGAAAGGGGCCGCTGCCCACGCGGGTGCTATATGCCTTAAAAATTCCATACACCTCGCCCACCTGCCGTGGCGCAATGCCAAGACCGGTACACGCGCCTGCGGTAACGGTGTTGGAGCTGGTAACAAAAGGATAACTGCCAAAATCAATGTCTAGCAGCGAGCCTTGCGCACCTTCCGCCAAAATGCTGGAACCGTTCTTGAGTTCGTTGTTCAGGAAATATTCGCTATCGATAAGGTGCAGTGTTTTAAGGAAGGAAATCGCATCTAAAAATTGTTCTTCCAACTCTTGCCAGTTGAACGTGATGTCGTGCGATTTCAGGATATCGAAATGAATATCTGTAAGTTTTTTAAATCGCTCTTGAAAGTGTGGTGACAGCACATCGCCCACACGCAAGCCTTGCCGACCGATTTTATCTTGGTAAGACGGCCCAATGCCTTTTAAGGTTGAGCCAATTTTATTGTCCCCTTTTGCCTTTTCCTGGGCCTGATCTAACAACCGGTGCGTAGGCAAAATAATCGTGGCCTTTTTGGAAATGAATAAGTTTTTTGGGGCATTGATACCATGCACCTGTAACTTCTCGATTTCCTGCCGAAGCACGATGGGATCTAATACCACCCCGTTGCCGATTACGTTACGCGTATTGCTTCTGAAAATACCAGAGGGAATCTGGTGAAGCACTACTTTTTTACCATCAAACTCCAAGGTGTGCCCGGCATTTGGGCCGCCTTGAAAGCGGGCTACCACATCGTATTTTGGGGCAAGCACATCCACAATCTTGCCTTTGCCTTCATCGCCCCACTGCAAGCCCAATAACACGTCTACCTTCATGGCTATTTGGTAAGTTTGGTAAGCACGTCTGCTTCGGATTGAACAGTTTGAAAGATGGCGTTTAGCTTGGTAATCACCAGCAGTTTTTTTACGCTCTCGGATGGATTCATCAGGAATACTTCACCGCCCTTATTTCGAAATTTGGTAAGAATGGTAATCAACACACCAATACCGCTGCTGTTGATGTAACGTAGTTGCCCGATTTCGATGATGCAATGCCGCACCTGATCCTGGATGGCTTGCGCCGCGGCCTCAATTAATGCGGTGCCGTTGTCCTCACCAATCAAGTCACCCTCCACATGGAGGAGCAGCACTCCTGAGCGTATTTCCTTACTGAATTTCATAGTATTTTGTCTTGCCCGTACACACGGGGTTATTTCTCGGTTTTTGTAGTCCCTGTTTTTTTATTCTCGCAACTCTGCTTTTTGCAAGCCGCGTACAAGATAAGTGAATGGTGGATGACGTTAAAGTGCAGCAGCTCGCCCACGGTGTTTTGGATGTTTTGCACCCGCGGATCGCAAAACTCTACTACTTTGTTGCAGTCGGTGCAGATCAGGTGATCGTGCTGCTTGTAGCCATAGGATTTTTCGAACTGGGCCTGATTTTTCCCAAACTGGTGCTTACTCACCAAATCGCATTCCACCAGCAAATCTAACGTATTGTAGACTGTGGCACGGCTTACCCGATAGTTCTTGTTTTTCATCATCAAGTACAACGACTCCACATCGAAGTGGCCGTTATGCGCGTAGATTTCTTCCAGGATGGCGTACCGTTCTGACGTCTTCCGTAGATTCTTATTTTCCAGATAAGCGGAAAAAATTTTTCGAACTTCCTCAAAAACGGTTGAATTAAAGGCCATCGTGCAAATCGACCTACAAAAGTGTACTTTTTAGCCGGACTGCCCAAATCAGGCGCAGCCTAAAATCCGCCTATGCTGCATGCTGCGGCTTCGATTCAAACCGATTTACTTTTACCACGCCCTCCACCGTTTCCAACTTGCTGATGAGCATCTCCAGGTGGCGCGTATCGTTTACATAGAGCATGATTTCGCCTTCGAAAATGCCATGATCGGTGTGAAACGAAATTGAGCTCATATTCACTTTCAATTCTTCGGAAATAATGCGCGAGACATCGTTGATCAGGCCAACTCGATCGGTACCCACAATTTTTAAGCCGGTGAGAAAGGCCACTTCGTGCTGCGATGTCCATTTGGCCTTGATTACCCGGTTGCTGTGCTTGGCCAATAACTCAGCCGCATTGGGGCAATTGGAGCGGTGGATTTTGATGCCCTCGTTTACGGTAATGAACCCAAAAACTTCATCGCCCGGAATGGGCGTGCAGCATTTGGCCAATTTGTATTCCACCACATCCATATCCTCGCCTATCAGCAAAATATCATCGTAACGGCTTTTTGGTTTGGGAATTTCCGTGATGGACGTTTCGGGTGTACCCTCCGGTTTTTGGCGCGGCACCTCCGGTTTGGTTTCGCGGCTTTCTTTAAAACGTTTCAGATCATTTACCGAAATGATGCCCTTGCCTACCCGGTAGTTGAAGTCGAGCTTAGAGCTTACATTGAAGAACGGCAGCAGGTGCTCATACAGTTGGGGCGTAAAATCCACTTTCAGTTGCTTGAGCTTGCGCTGAAGCAGTTCTTTGCCTTCCTCCGCCACCCGGCGTTTGTCTTCCTTCAGCAAATCCTTGATTTTGGATTTGGCTTTCGTGGTAACTACAAAACGTAACCAATCATCGCCCGGCTTCTGTTTAGACGATGTGAGGATTTCTATCTGATCGCCATTTTTTAATACCTGGTTAATCGGCACCAGCTTTTGATTGACTTTGGCGCCAATACATTTTGCCCCAATATCGGTGTGGATTTCGAAAGCGAAATCAAGCGCGGTTGCGCCATTTTGCAGTGTGCGCAGTTCGCCTTTGGGCGTAAACACAAAAACTTCCTCCGTAAACAGATTGCCGCGGAAATCGTCTACAAACTCCAGGGCCGTGAGGTCTTGGCGCTCCAGCAACTCGCGCACCCGCACTAACCACTTTTCCAGGTTCGACTCGTGGTTGGCCGCACTGTCTTTGTATTTCCAGTGAGCGGCATACCCTTTTTCGGCAATATCGTCCATGCGGCTGGTACGAATCTGCACTTCTACCCACTGCCCGTTTTTAGCCATAACGGTGGTGTGCAACGACTCATAGCCATTGCTGCGTGGGGTGCTTATCCAATCGCGCAGGCGGTCGGGATTGGGGGTGTAATGATCTGTTACGATCGAATAGGCCTGCCAGCAGTACGATTTTTCCTGATCGAGCGGCGTATCGAGAATGATACGGATGGCGAACAGATCGAACACCTCTTCAAAAGGGATGTTCTGCTTGCGCATTTTATTGAAGATGGAGTAAATCGACTTGGGGCGGCCTTTGATTTCGTATTCGATCTTCATGCGATCCAGTTCATCTTTAATGGGCTGGATAAACTGCCGAATGAATTTGTTACGCGAAACTTTAGTTTCTTCAATCTTATTCTGGATCTCATTAAACGCTTCAAAATCCGTAAAGCGCAAATACAAATCTTCCAGTTCTGTTTTGATGGCATTCAACCCGAGCCGATGCGCCAATGGTGCATACAAAAAAATCGTTTCAGAGGCTACCTTAAGTTGCTTATTGCGCGGCATGCTATCGAGGGTGCGCATGTTATGGAGCCGGTCGGCCAGTTTGATCAAAATCACGCGCACGTCTTCGGAGAGCGTGAAGAGCATTTTGCGGAAATTCTCTGCCTGCGCAGACGTGCCATATTCAAACACGCCCCGGATTTTGGTGAGGCCGTCCACAATTTTGGCGATCTTCTTGCCAAACATCCGTTCGATATCTGAAAGCTCGATATCGGTATCCTCCACTACATCGTGAATCAATGCCGAAATGATGGACGTGGTGCCCAGCCCGATTTCCTCTACACAAATCTCGGCCACCGCCAACGGGTGAAAAATAAACGGCTCGCCCGACTTCCGGCGCATGTCTTTATGCGCTTCAAGGGCTAACGTGAAGGCTTTTTTTATCTGGCGGGCATCGCCTTCCTTTAAAATGGGTTTCGCCTTACGCAATAGCCTGCGGTAACGGGCGATGATTTCCTTCTTTTCGTCAACGATTTGTAGTGTAGGTTGCTGCACAGCGGTAAAGCCTTTCAAGGATGCTTCCAGCGCCACAGGTGCACTTTTTTCATCCGGACTTTAATCATAATGAATAATCTCTAAATTTGCACTCCTTTTTCCGGGAAACGCCCGAAAAAAGCAAAAATCCTTGCGGATGTGGCGTAATTGGTAGCCGTGCCAGACTTAGGATCTGGTGCCGAAAGGCGTGGGGGTTCGAGTCCCTCCATCCGCACTTACTGCTAAACCGGAGTTTCGAACGGGCGAGCCTCCGGACCGTGCTGAACCCGTATTTTAAAATCCGATTACCTTGAACATTACACTCGACAAAAAAAGCGCTACCGACGCCTTGCTGAAAATTAGTTTGGCCGAAACCGACTATCAACCGAAAGTGGCGGAAAAAATCAAAGACTTCGCCCGTAAGGCGCAAATCAAGGGTTTCCGTCAAGGCAAAGTGCCCGCGGGCATGATTCAGCGTATGTATGGTAAATCGATCATGGTAGAAGAAATCAACCAAATGGTTTCAACTTCCATCTCCGACTACATCCGCGACCAAAAACTAACGGTTTTAGGCGACCCGCTGCCCAATGAAGAGAAGACCCGAAGCATCGATTGGGACACCCAGCGCGATTTTGAGTTCGAATTTCAAATTGGCATGGTGGAAGAGTTCGCCTACGAGCTTTCCAGCAAAGTAAAAGTAACGAGTCACCCCATTGAGGTAGACGAAAAAGCAATGGACGAAACCCTTACCGACCTGAAGCAGCGGTTTGGCAAGGTAACGTACCCGGAAACAAGCGAATTGGGCGACCGTGTGTATGGCGAAATTGCGGCCGCAGGTACCGAGGAGAAAAAAGGTTCTTTTGTAGTGATTGAAAAACTCAAGAAGAAGGAGCAGAAGAAATTTATTGGTGTAAAAAAAGAAGATGTCATCACCTTTGCGATCGAAGATTTGGCGGACGACACGCTCGTAATCGCGCAAATCCTCAACATCAGCGAAGAAGATGCGAAAAATGTGCGCGGCAGTTATTCCTTCCACGTATCCTCGATCAGCCGTACTGAACCCGCTGAACTGAATCAGGAGCTGTTCGACAAGGTGTTCGGCCCCGGCGTTGTGGATTCGAACGAGGCATTTATCGCAAAAGTAAAAGATACCATTTCGCGCAATTATGAGCGTGAAACGAACCACTTGTTGGAGCACGAGATTCAACATTACTATGTGGAGAACACGAAGATTAACTTGCCTGACGAATTCCTGAAGTCGTGGTTAAAAGCCAGCGGCAACCAACAGATCACCGATGAGGTATTGGAAAAAGAATTCAAAGCCTATCGCGAGTCGCTGAAATGGGATCTGATCAAAAACAAAATTGCAGACGACAACGGCATTAAAGTGGAGGGCGATGAAGTACGCCAGAAAGCGAAAGAAATGATTGCCGAGCAATTTGGTGGCGTTGCGTTTGCCGACCAACTGGGCGACCGGTTCGATGCGCTCGTGAATAACTACCTGGCTGGCCAGGATGGCAAAGGCCAGCAGTTTATGCGCATCTACAACCAATTACGGAACGAAAAACTAATGACGTTGATCAAAGAAAAGATCACCGTTCAGGAGAAAAAGGTAAACGTAGAGCAGTTCAAGAAAATTGCTGCCGAACACAAACACTAACATCCGCGAAACCGCTTGTGCAAAGGCTGCCCACCCAGGCGGCCTTTTTTTTGTGTACAACTTGCAACCTGAATTGCTGAATTCTTGTTTACCTTGGCGGGAGTAGAATAACTACGCGTATAAGTCGTCTATTAGCAAAATAAAATCACATGAACCAATCGAACGAATTCCGAAAATATGCCGTGCACCATCTTGGCATGAGCGGCAACACCATTGATGGCTATGCCCAGAAGATCGAGAACATGACGCAGTACGTCATTGAAGAGCGGCCGGGTAACTTCCGTGCCATTGATGTATTTACGCGCCTCATCTCCGACCGGATTATTTTCCTCGGCATGGGCATTGACGACCAAATCGCCAACCTGATCACCGCCCAACTGTTGTTTCTGGAGTCGGCTGATCCCAAAAAAGACATCATCATGTATATCAACAGCCCGGGCGGCAGCGTGTACGCAGGGTTAGGCATTTATGATACGATGCAATACATCAATCCGGATGTAGCCACCATTTGCACCGGTTTAGCGGCGTCTATGGGTGCGGTACTACTTGCGGCGGGTACGGCCAAAAAGCGTTCCGGGCTACCCCACAGCCGAATTATGATTCACCAGCCCTCTTCCGGCATGCAAGGAACCAGCAAAGACATGGAAATCTCGCTAAAACAGACCATCGAGGTACGTGCAGATTTGTATAAAATCCTTGCCCTGCATACCGGAAAAACATTTGAAACAATCGAAAAAGACTCCGACCGCGACTACTGGATGAAAGCCACGGAAGCCAAGGAGTACGGCATGATTGACGAAGTGCTGGAACGCAGAAAGAAGTAGCTTTTGCTTTTTCGGCCAAACCCGAGCGGGGTTTGAATCGTTACGTCAATACCAAAGAAAAACTCTACCTTTGGTTTTTGATGTTCGTTCAAACCCCGTGTTTGTTTTACTAACCACCAACGGCCATGGCTGAAGTAACTTGTTCGTTTTGCGGGCGCAATAAGAAGGATGTAGACCTCATGATTTCGGGTATCCACGCACACATTTGCGACAAGTGCGTTACCCAAGCCAGCCAGATTTTGCAGGAGGAAAAGAAAAACAAAACAGAGCCCGGCAACCTACCCAATTTTAAACTCATCAAACCACGCGAAATCAAGAAGTTTCTGGATGAGTACGTAATCGGGCAGGACGAAGCCAAAAAAGTAATTTCGGTAGCGGTGTACAACCACTACAAGCGGCTGATGCAGAAAAAGGCTGAATCTGATGTAACGATTGAAAAATCGAACATTATTATGGTAGGTGAAACCGGCACCGGAAAAACCTACCTGGCCCGCACCTTGGCCCGCATTTTACAAGTGCCCTTCTGTATTGCCGATGCCACGGTACTAACGGAGGCCGGTTACGTGGGCGAAGACGTAGAAAGTATTCTCACCCGCTTGTTGCAAGCGGCCGACTATAACGTAGAGGCCGCTGAGCGCGGGATTGTGTACATTGATGAGATCGATAAAATTGCACGTAAATCCGACAATCCCTCCATTACCCGGGATGTAAGCGGCGAGGGCGTGCAACAAGCGCTACTCAAGTTACTAGAGGGTACGCAGGTAAACGTGCCCCCGCAGGGTGGCCGTAAACACCCCGACCAGAAGATGATTACCGTAAACACGGAAAACATTTTATTTGTGTGCGGCGGTGCGTTTGAAGGAATGCAACGTTTCATCTCCCGCAGGCTAAACACGCGCCCGCTTGGCTTTGCAGCGACAGCCGACAGCCTTAGCCCGCTGGACGTAGAGAAAGATAATCTGCTGCAGTTTATCTCCGCCCAGGATTTGAAAAGCTTCGGATTGATTCCCGAATTGATTGGCCGGTTGCCGGTACTCTCTTTCCTCAACCCACTGGATCATGGTGCGTTACGGAAAATTCTTACCGAACCGAAAAACGCATTGATCAAACAATACAAAAAATTGTTTGAGATGGAGAACATTGAGCTGGAGTTTAAAGATGGTGCACTGGACTTCATCGTAGATAAAGCTATGGAATACAAGCTGGGGGCGCGCGGCCTGCGCTCGATTATGGAAGCAATTATTAATGATGCGATGTTCGAACTGCCGAGCGAAAAATCAACCGAGCGGCTGGTGATTAACCGCGCCTATGCAGAGGAAAAATTCAGCAAATCACATTACAGCAAACTGAAGGTGGCCTAAGCCTTCTCGGTGAGGTACTTCACCATTAAGCGTGCAGTATTTTCGGAGGCCGAGCCCACATCCAGGAGATTAAAAATCCGTTGATAGGAATTCAGCACTTCTTCCCGATAGATTTTATCGTGAAGCAAACGGTCAAGTTCGCTGCTAATCTGCTCTGGTGTGCATCGGTCTTGAATGAGTTCCTGCACCACCAGGTTGTTCCCAATTAAATTCACCAACGAAATAAACGGCACCTGCACCAAGGCGCGGGCAATCCGGAATTCAAGGGCACCCGTTCGGTACACCACTACCTGAGGTACCTTCAGAAGGGCCGTTTCCAGGGTAGCCGTGCCGGAGGTAACCACCGCTGCTTGTGCGCAACCCAGTAAGTCGTAAGTACTCTCCCACACAAACGAAACGTTTAACATCCCCTCTAACGCCTGGTAACAAGACGCGGGCAGGTTTTTTACTGCGGCCACCACAAAATGCCACTGTGGCTTCTGCTTTGCCACCTCCGCCATAATCGGTACAATTCGCTTCAACTCGCCGCGTCTTGAGCCCGGAAGCAACGCCACCAGGGGCCGATCGGGCGGCAGGGGGAGTCGTGCACTAAAACTTGCATCCTGCTGGTGTGCCTTTATTGCATCCAGCACGGGATTGCCCACATAATCTGCTTGCAAACCATAACGAGCGTAAAATTCCTTCTCAAACGGGAGGATGAGAAACAACCGTTCTACCCACGTTTTCAATTTACGCGCACGGCTTTGGTACCAGGCCCAGATTTTTGGTGGGATGTAATAAAACACACGAAGCCCTTTTGCATGCGCAAACTTGGCGATGCGCATGTTAAACCCACCGTAATCGATGAGTACCACCACATCTGGCTGAAACGCCAGTATATCGCGTTGGCATTGATCGATGTATCGAAAAATTCGGGGTAAATGAAGTGTGATGGACAGAAACCCCATCATTTCCATTTCGCGGTAATGCATGGCCAGCACCATGCCGGCTGCTTGCATCTCATCGCCTCCAAAACCACGGCTTACCACTTGCGGATCAACGTTTTTGAGCTGACGTAACAGATTTCCGCCATGTAAATCGCCCGAGCGCTCTCCTGCCACCAGGTAAAACTTCATGACTGGTGATTAGGCGATTTCTTCACCAAAATACTCCACAAAGTTTCGCGGCGTTTCATACAACTTCACCGAGTGCAGCGAACCATACTTGCTGATGGTTTTAATGCGCGGAGCCAGGATTTTCCAAATTTCAATCACCAGGTTCTCGCAACTCGCTAATTTATCGCGCATAAAATCCACATCCAGATTCAGATTTTTGTGGTCCAGTTTCTCGGTTACCTCCGTACGAATCAAGGTGCTAAGTTTTTTTAGGTCCACCACAAACCCCGTGTCCGGGTCAGCCTTGCCTTTTACCGTGATGATCAAATCAAAATTATGGCCGTGCCAATTGGCATTGGCGCACGGACCAAACACCTCCTCATTTTTCGCCTGGCTCCAGGCCGGGTTATACAATTTATGGGCAGCGTTGAAATGCTCTTTGCGGCTAACGTAAACCATGACGCAAAGATAGTTTCTTAGCGTAAATTGCGTGAAATAGTTAGATCTATGATTGTTGTTACCGGGGCAGCTGGTTTTATCGGCAGTTGCCTGATCCGCAAGTTGAATGAGGAAAATTTCAACGCCATTATTGCAGTTGACCATTTCGATCAGCCTGCGAAAAAGAAAAACCTTGCGAACGCCCGGGTGATGCAGCAAGTAGATCGCGACCATTTTTTTGCATGGCTGGATGAGCACCACGAAACCGTAGAATTTATCTTCCACATCGGGGCACGCACAGACACAACCGAATTCTCAGTTGCCGTGTTTGACCAACTGAATCTGAACTACAGCAAAGCGGTTTGGCAGCGATGTGTACGGTACCAAATTCCTTTGGTTTACGCCTCGTCTGCGGCAACGTACGGTTTAGGAGAACTGGGGTATGACGATGACGAGAAACGAATTCCGGCCCTTAAACCGCTGAATCCGTACGGTCAATCGAAACAAGACTTCGATGTGTGGGCCCTTACACAAATGGAAAAACCGTTTTTTTGGGCAGGCCTTAAATTTTTTAATGTCTACGGCCCCAACGAGTATCACAAAGGCCGTATGGCGTCGGTAATTTGGCACACCTTCCGGCAGATTCAAGAAACGGGCGCCATGAAACTCTTTAGAAGCCACCACCCCAATTACCGCGATGGCGAACAGATGCGGGATTTTGTGTACGTAAAGGACGTAATAGATGTTTGCGCGTTTCTGATGCACACCCGAAAAAACTCCGGGATCTATAATCTCGGCTCAGGCAGGGCCCGCACCTTCCTGGATTTGGCCCGAAACGTGTTTCATGCAATGAATCAACCAGAAAAAATTTCATTTGTTGATACGCCCGCTGATATCCGAAGTACCTATCAATACTTTACCGAGGCGAACATGCGTAAACTACAAGGTATCGGCTTCACAAAGGCATTTCACACACTGGAACAAGGTGTGACCGACTACGTGACAAATTACCTGAACAACGGGTTAAGGCACTTGTAACCTACCGCTGCACGAGAAATTTAATTCGCACCACGCCCGTATCGGTTCGCACCTCGCACACGTAAACGCCTCCGGATAAATCAGATATCTCCGCAAAATTTCCGCTGCTTGCCTTCAGGTGCTTTCCGGTGAGATCGTAAATAACAAGTTCTTTTACTTCCTCCGAACTTTCTACGAAAATCCTTTCCGTAACCGGGTTCGGGTACACGGCCACTTGGCGGCCCGACTCCCGGAGACTGGTAACTGTATATACTGGAGACCAGCGATTACAATCGCCCTGGAATACCAACACATGGTAAGCCCCCGGCTCACCGTTGTGAATGATGAATCGCTCGTTTTGGCCTTCCAACTTTTGTTGATTTCGGTACCACTCAAATCGCTCTGCCGCAAGAAAACTGGTAAGGCGATCGCTCGTGGCCAGGATTTCATTTTCCGAAATTGTATTCGCCCGTATGTGAATAACAGAATCGCGGATGTGCGAGTCTGTACCTCGGCTAACGGTAAGCATGACACGTGCACTGCCAGTGTTTGAGAATTGAAAGTGGGATTGAATTCCATCTGCGTTGCCCGATCGATCGCCTTGTGCAAATACCCAAACTGTGCGATCCGGCATTCCGGACGAACTCGACAGAAACACGGTTTGCCCACCTTGACAAGGATACTTCATTGTAAAGTGCGCAAAAAGTGTGTTCGCGCATGCGACTGATTGCCAGCCAGACGCACGAAGCAGAACACTGTTTGTACCCACGGAAACAGCGCCTATTCCGGTTAAAGCAACATCAGAAATCCGCAGTTGATCGAAACAAAACTTTTCCGGCTTCACTAACTCCATCACCGTGCTGCTACCACCCTCTATACTTACACCGCTATTTATTCGTAAGGATGCAACCAGCTGCCGGGTAGCAGCAGCGAAAGTAACCGAACCTGAATTCACCTCGATTCGATCGAATCGATTTGACCCCGTGATGACCGCAACACCTGAGGTTTCGAACGAGCGAAAAAAGTTTCCCGTGCCTTCCCAGGTTAATGCACCAGAATCAAGCACGGTGGTGAGCGGCCAAGCCAAATCAGATACCCGCATGCGCACATCACCCCTAAACTTCACCGTTGCTTTAGTAGCCGTTGCAGCGATCCTACCTGCGTTCAAAAAATCAAACTCTTTTGTGAGCAACAGCTCCGAGTCCATGAAACTCCATTGAGCAGCCTGGGCCACATTGGCGCGCCAAGATTCCAACTGAAAACGAACTTCGTCCATCTCCAGTTGCGATATGTTCGTCTCAATGGATCTTACCCGTGCAGATCCGCGTATCCGCCAGTACCCGTTGACGAACCGAAGTTGCAGTTGCGGGGCATTCACATTAAAAACATCAAAACTACACCTTGCGGCAGTGGAATTACTCAATTGAATCAAGCCGCTTGAAGATCGAAATGCAGACGAAGCGATTTTGACCTCGGAAGTCACCGTAAGGACGGAGCCATTAAACTCAATACCGGCAGGTTTACTCGCGAGCCAAATCAGACTACGAATAGTTACAGGTGCATTCAGTTGAATTGCATTTACATCTTCATTTTGAAATGAATTTTCGTCTATGATCACTCGGTCATTTGACGTTGGCACAGTAAACGCAGCGGGCCCTCCAGATGCCAACGACCACTTGGTGGCATCGTTCCAATTACCTTCATCACCTATCCAATACAACGTGCGCGATTGAGCGTTTGCCGAATACGTTACCACAATGGAATAGTCTTGCTTGCCTTGCCTAAGTACTCCTTTGTGAGACAATCGAATCTGGTACGGGCGAGCAGCAGGCGCATCAAGCTCTATTTTCTCAATATTGTCGCGAAAGTTATCGCCCCGTGTTGCGCGATCAGCCGGACTTGCAGGATTCAGTATCCACGGAAAATGGGTCGTTCCCTGATCATCCACCAATCGGATGTCGAGATCATTTACCAACGCCAGATTAGGTGGGTCGAGTTGATCTGGCGCTGGCGTTGCCGGTACGTCCGTCCATGCCAAGGTAATGGTAATTTTTCTACCCGATTGAGGGTTGATGTTCAGCGTCCACGTCTCGCCGGTTTTCAAGGTACTTTCCTGAACGATGGTTTGAACTCCATCGCGTTGTAATAAAACCTGGGCGGCCGCTTGGGTGTCTAACAAACCCCAACCAAACCGGTAGTCGGGTCCGGCAAAATCACCGGCTTCCTTTGCGGTGTGTATCGCCAGCGCTTTTAAGGTGGCCGCACGCATTGGTTTACCGCCACCAAGTTTCTTATGAAGTTCTTGCAACAGCAGCAACGAACCCGATACGTTAGGCGTTGCCATTGATGTACCAGACAGTACGGTATAGCTGTTTGCCGGTGCGGCACTAAGCGAAAAAACATTCGACCCTATGCCCACCAGGTCAGGTTTAATTCTCCCATCGTCTGTCGGGCCCCAACTACTATAGCTGCTCATCACAACACTAGCGGGCGAAGTGTAAGCCACCAACGGCTCAATCGCTCCAACCGTAATGATATTTTTTGCCACGGCATCCGGAATAATGCAGTCGAAGCCAGTGCCGCCATTGCAATCGGGCGGTCGGCTACCATCGCCGGGCTCGCCACGGTCGTTGCCCGCAGCCCAACAAATCGTATAATAGGGCGCAAGGCTTGCAATCTCATCCACCAATTCGGCCTTCGCAGTGTATAGTCCAAAGTTGTAATCCTCCACTTCGCTTACGGAAGCGTTTCCCACCCAGCGCCACGCGCCACCCGCGTTCGTCCAGCCAGTGACAGTACCATACGAGTGATTAGAAAGTAACAAGGGCGTTTCGGTTGATGCGGCCAGTACCGCCATCTCGGCCTCATCGTTATCGAACCGAAAGGCCAGCAGCTGTGCGTGTGGCGCCATACCGCGAGCAGCAGGGTTGATGCCGGAAGCGATAAGTGTACCTGCAACATGCGTTGCATGTGTTTTAAGTTGTGTGCCTTCGGTAGCCACCACGCGGGCACCCAACTCGATGTGTGATGCAACCAGGCCATCGTCCCACGCGGCCATCTGCATACCGTCACCTTGCAGCCGAATGCCTGAGGCAGCGTCAGTAAGTGTAGTGGTGCCTGTGGCGCGGGCAGAATTAAAGTTTAAAGTTGCCAAGAACAATGGCACTCCCAGCGGGGAATACCGCGAAAATTCAAAGCCGCCATCCCACGTGGATTTCGCCTGGATAAACTGCTCTTTATCCTTTGCAAACTTTTGCTGCTGGCGAACAGCTAGTTGGTGTAGCGGGGCTTGTGGATACGCGGATAAAAACCCAATAAAAAAGAGAACAAAAAAACCAAAGCGCCAGCTACTTCTTCGACTCAAGCCAACTAATGATTTTCCGCAGATCTGCATCTACGTCAAAGTTAATCCCTTTTTCTTTGATAAAGGCATTGATATCTATCTCCCATTGCGGATAGCGCTTCATGAAAAATTTTTTTGAAGGTTTAAATTTTTCTAGTTCACCGTTGGCAGAAATGATATAGTAGAAGACATCATCCTGAATGGCCTTTTGTTTGGTCGAGCCATATGTAGCATTTGGACTGTTTACTAAGTTCTTCACATTTTTTTTAACCCAAACTGATGCGTCACTTGCACGTATCAAAATTTCGAAATATGACTTTTTTGAAAATGGCGACTGAGTCGTGAGTCCATTTTTAAACGTAAGCGTATCGCCCCCGACCACAAGCAAAAATTGCTCGAATAAAAGCGGATCCATGAATAGTTGCTTTCCGTCCACATTATACTCTATGCGTTCCTCAAGGACATTGTACAATCCCCGATCAATCTTCAAGTAGTTTGTCGTGTTTCGAACTTGAACAAAAATCAATACCGGATTTGCCAGCAGATACGGAGACCCCTCGATTTCGAAATCCTGTTTAGCTTCAATTGGCTTACCCGCTTGCCGATAATCCTGAAGGAAATTTCCCTGAGCCAAGATATCAAGAGCACCAGCCAGGACGAAAATGAGAATTGTAAGGAAAAATCGCATAGTGGAAATATATTAAAAAAAACAAAGGCCGCCACATTTCTGTAGCAGCCCTTGCTTACAAAGCAATAAATCAGTTTAACGGAATCCGAATACCTAGCCGCTTAAAGTTCTCACTTGGCTTCACCGTCTCGTTCCCATCGATCTGGACGACCAAATCAACAGTACCTGTACCGGTAACCGGATTTACTATTGTAACCGGCAGCAATGCAAAGCTTGAATTAGCTGGAACGGTAACCGTAGCGGGAATATTGTAGTGTGTACCTGCAACCGCCGTGGTTGCACCGTTCACCACCGAGATATTCAAGACTTGGTCGGTAGCAAACTGGGCACTCACAAGGTTTATGCGCACATTCATGGTTCCTGTATTACGCGCAATTAACGGGTCTGCAGTTGTGGCAGCTCTGCCGAAACCAACTACCCTCGTAATGATAGGATAATTTACACCAACCGCAGGCGCGTTCCAAACCGTTGCGTCAAATTCGGCAATCGCGTCCTTGAACAATATTGGCTCGTTTTCAATACAACCAACAGCCAACATCGCCGCTATGACAACAAAAAAATATTTTCTCATAATTATCAATTTTTAGTAGCCAAAGTTCTGTTGCAAGTTCGGATTCCCGTCTACTTCGCGTTGAGGGATGTTTGCGAGTCTTCTGAAATCAGTAAACGGAACATTTACCGCACCGGTGAATTGACCCGCTTTGATTACATCAAGACCAAGACGCTTCAGATCAAACCAACGGTGACCTTCGAAAGCGAACTCGAGCCTGCGCTGATTCAAAATCTCATTATAAAGTGCAGTTCCGGTAAGCGTGACTGTGGCAAGACCACGCGCAGTACGAATTGTGTTGAGGTCGGCCAAGGCCAGTGTCTCGTTAAACACGGGTGAACCGGGCGTGGCATACGCCTCCGCGCGATTCAGGAACATCTCAGCTTCTCTGAACACAGGGATGTTATCCAAATATGGAACTCCGTTCTTTGCAATAAATTTGATACACTCCCACTTTCTACCGCTACCTCGGCCAGGTCCGGCGGCAAATAACTGAGCCCGCACGTCGGTTGCTGTTGCAATTGTGCCGGCAGGGATAGTTAATGCCGTGCCAATCGCGGGCGCGGGTGTTATTCCGTAAGCAGCGATTAAAGACGGCAGCGGAGCGAAATCTCCCCAACCACCTTGCGACGTTAACGCGGCCAAACTCAAACCGCTGGTAAAGGAGCTCTGCATAGAAACATTTACGCCCAGAGACTCAATCGCAGCTTGAAACTTCACTTCAAATATCGACTCTGGGTGCTGGGCCGCTCTCCATGCTGCCACGTAGGCATTTCCGGATTGAAGATTACCAACCGTTGACGTGGTAATTGCCGCAGTGGAGGCTGTAACCACCGTTGCATAGTCGCGATTAAATAAAGCAACACGCGAAAGCAACGCCTGAGCCGCTGGTCCACCTGCTATGAACGGCGCACCACTTGGCGATCCAGACGTATTGAAGCGAGCAATCGCATCATTTAAATCAGCATACAACTGTGTATACACTTCGGCAACAGTTGCGCGAGGAAAGGCAGCGGCCGTTGCATCTGCTGCCAGAGTCTTCACGCCATTCAATACCAACGGAATACCACCTCTATCTTGGGAACCTACGGCAGCCGCAGTTCCGGGGTCGTACGCGTATGCTTTTACCAGATCATGGTAATAAAGCGCGCGTAAAAACTTCAACTGTCCGATCCAACGGTCGATCGTCTGCTGAGTAGGTGCCGGAGTAAACGTTAACTGCTCAATGGACTTTAATGCCACATTGATTTCGTTAATCGCGAAATAACTATTCTGCCAATGGGTAAAGTGATTCAGCGGAATATTTCGGTTTTCATTGATTAAACGTCCGGAGTTGTTAGTAGCAAAACCGATGTCTGCCAGTGCATCACTAACAGCCATCAAATTTCGGCCATAGTTAGATTCCGCCCGCAATCGTGCATAAACTGAAATAATTGCAGATGAAATATCATCCGGCGTTTGCAAGACGTTGTCCGAGCTAACTTGAGTTCTCGGCTGTACATCCAACATATTGTCGCATGCAAATGCCAAGAACAATAGCGGTAAGACAAACGCAACTTTTGTTATCTTATTGATCTTAATCATAGTATTCATTCATTAAAACCCTAACTGAAGTCCAATTGTATAATTCTTCGCTTGTGGCAATATACCGGCACCATTGTTGGCACCATCCACGAACTCAGGATCGTAGCCGAGATAGTCATCGTACGTCCAAAGATTTATGCCTTGTGCATAAACTCGCGCACGTGTCAAACGGAAACGCTGAATTAATTCGCGCGGGAAAGTGTATGATAATGTAATCTGCTTCAGGCGAATGTAATCTGCTTTCCAGAGGTTTACATTTCCTGTGTTAACACCTACTCCTCGAACTTCTGCACCACCTACTACTGGGCGCGGTATCCAAGTCACCTGACCTGGCGTAGTCCAGCGCGCATCATGGGTTGCCTGTAAAGCATTCAACGTCAGACGTGTTCCGTTTTCCCGAAGGAAACCAACTTGGCCATCGGGTACAACCCGGCCATACTCGTAATTAAAGAATAAATCGAGCCCGAAGCCTTTGTACTGAAACGTATTGGTGAATCCACCAAAGAACTCTGGCAGCGTGTTACCGAGAGGCGTGCGATCTGCTGCAATCGGGCTATAGACAACATTCCCTGCTTGATCATACCACATCGGCCGGCCGGAGGCCGGGTTCACGCCCGCGAACTGTTGAACGAAATGAGTTCCGAGCGAATGTCCAACACGCACCGAAGGGTTGCCGGGTAGTTCCCTGAGTCCACCGTATAACTGAGTAACTTCATTGGTTACGTAAGTGAAGTTAAAGTTGGTCTTCCAGGTAAATCCATCGCGGTCGAAATTGACCGTATTGATTTCAAACTCGATGCCTTGGTTTTGAAGTTCGCCCACATTCGCGAAATAACCATCAAAGCCACTTAACCAAGGAGTAGGTTGGAAAAGTAGTAAGCCTTTAGTCGTTCTTCGGAAGGCTTCAATGCTACCAGAAACACGGTTGTTAAAAAAGCCGTAATCAATACCAAAATTGACCGTTTCGTTTGTCTCCCATGTTAAATTGGGGTTGGCCAATGACGAAAGGCGTAAGCCTGAGGCTCCATTGTAACTCGAACCAGCCCCCGCTGTAGTGAGCGCACGCCAGCCGAAATCACCAATATCATCATTCCCGGTCTGCCCGATTGAAGCCCGAATTTTCAAATCGGAAACAAATTCAACGTCTTTCAGGAAGTTTTCTTCCTTCAATGCCCAACCTACCGACAACGACTTAAATAAGGCACTGCGATTGTTTGACCCGAAACGGGACGATGCATCCTGACGAAGTGTTACCGTTGCCAGATACTTCTTTTTAAAATCATAGTTCACTTGGCCGAAAACTGAAAAGCGCTTGAACCCGCTCCAAAATCCGGTAACATTTTCATCTACCGCTCCCGAACCGATATCGCGGAAAAGGAAGGACGGGAATCCTGTTGATGCCGCATCAATACTCTGCACTGTTTCGCTACGATACTCAATACCCGCTAATGCATTAATCGAATGGGTTTTATTGAATGACTTGTTGTAGTTCAACGTTTGGGTGGTGATGAAATTTGAATTCCAAATTGACTGTTGGCTGTTGCGACCTTGTACGCCTTGACCATCTGGGGTACGTGGATCGCGATATTGCTCTCCCTGCACGAGGCGATAATCCAAACCGAACAAAGATTTAAAGGACAAATCCTTTATGATTTGATAGTTGAAAGTCATGTTACCCACCGCTTGATTAGTTACTTGACGCCCAGAATTCTGAGCCGATACAGCTACCACGTTCTGGTTGAGCACGCCAGCAATGCTGGTATTGAATGTTCCATCTTCATTAAAAACAGGGTTGTGAGGTAACACCGCTGAACTGGAGAATGCAGGGGAGCCCAAAAAAGCACCCGAGACTCCAAACGGCAGGTTTTGTGTAAAGCTAGAAAGGTTAATTGAGGTCACTACCTTCAGCTTCGATGAGATTGTATTTGTCAAATCCAATTTCAGCGTACCGCGTACAAAGTCAACCGGCGTAATAATTGCCTGCTGCTCATTGAAGGAACCAGAGATGTAATATTTATTCTTGTCATCTCCGCCGGAGAATGAAAGTTCCGCATTACGAACCCTTCCGGTTTGAAACGCTTCGCGTTGCCAGTCAAAAGTAGGAAGTGCATTTGCTACATCCAGTAACTGACCTTCGGTTAGCGTAGCAAAATTAGCTGGGAGGCGGCCCATTTCATTCAATGTGTTTTGCGTAGCGGCCAGTGCCGTGTTCCCGGAGTTAATTCTCGCCTCTCTGCGGAGCGAAAACCATTCCTGTGCATTCAGAACATCCAAATATTTTAGCGGCTCACTTACACCTTCATAATAATTTAAATCAAGCTGAGGTTTTCCGGCTTTTCCTTTCTTGGTGGTAATGATAACAACGCCGTTAGCCGCCTGCGCACCATAGATTGAAGCAGACGCAGCATCCTTCAAAACCTCCATGGAAGCAATATCATTCGGGTTAAGAAATGCCAACGGATTGGCCTGGGTAAAATTCGCATCGTTCCGGTTATTGATCTGCACACCATCCACAATGTAAAGTGGGTTGTTACCTGCAGAAATTGATCCAACGCCACGAATCCGAACGTTCACGCCACCGCCCGGGATACCGTTATTTGATTGTACCAATACGCCCGAAGCACGACCTTGTAAAGCGCGGTCAAAGCTCTGGAGGGGCAGGTTTTCAATTACCGACCCTTTCACTTGTGAAATTGAGCCAGTGATCTGACGCTTCTCTTGCGCGCCATAACCTGTAATTACAACCTCTGAAAGTTGGGTGACGTCTGTTTGAAGTTGAGCGTCAATAATCGACTGATTTCCGATGGGTACTTCTAAAGTTTGGAACCCCACGAAGGAAAATACAAGCGTTCCAGAGGAAGGAATAGAAAGGCGATAAGTGCCTTCGGCATCGGTGACGGTTCCGTTACTTGTGCCCTTTACGAGCACGTTAACCCCAGGGATAGAACTTCCGTCATCTGCGGAAGTTACTTTTCCCGAGATGTTACGCTCCTGGGCCCACAGCACAGCGAACCCGAAAGCAAACACTACTAAAAGTAGAATTCTCTTCATGTAGTTTAGGTTTAGGTGAAACTTTATTGAGAAAAAAACATCCAAACATAGACTAAAATTCCCCAAATGATCATCCGTTGGTAAAATTTAATCACCTTTTATTTATAAATAAACCCACTCAGCCAAATTTTCCTAACCCAAGTAAGGCTACTGGCGAATGATCTGGAACTCGATTCTACGGTTTTGTTGGCGGTTTTCCTCCGTGTCGTTTGGTTGCCGCGGTTTTTGAGAGCCGTAGCCTTTGGGCACCACACGGGCACTTTCAATCCCCGCCTGCGTTAAAAAAGCGGCAACGCTTAATGCCCGGTTCTTCGAGAGTATTTGGTTGTATGATTCTGAGCCTAGATTGTCGGTGTGCCCACCTATTTCTATCTGAACGGTAGGGTTCGCACGCAAAAAACTCACCACTTTCTCCAATTCGGTTTTTGATTTTTCACCCAATTCATAACTGTTAAATTCAAAAAAGATATTTTGTAACACCACGGATTTCCCCTTAGCTACCCGATCAAGAAAAACATCCAACACAACAGGTTCCGTTTGCCAGGATGACTCATAATTAAAGTTGGCGCTGGCAAACAAATACTCCGGAGCGGACGAAAACAAGGCATAATCAGAACCTTGGTTGAGCACGATGAGGTACTCACCGGTAAGCGAATCAGACTGTACCCACGACTGCAGCGCATTTTTCCGTAAATCGAAGAGTTCGATCCGCGCCTTTACGGGCTGTTTCGTTTGCCGATCGCGCACCACTCCTTTTACTACGTTGCTCCGAAACTTGATACGTAGCGCCTCAGGCACTTCAAATTGGTACAACAAAGAAGTATTCCGCTTGCCTTCCTCTTCATGCGCGTAGTAGCCGCGCACGCCGTCCGGGGTTACAAACAGCGAGAATTGATCTTGATGGTTATTGATCGGATAACCCAGATTTGCGGGTTCACCCCAACCCAACTCAGTTTTTTCGCTGCGATATACATCGTAGCCGCCAAAGCCGGGGCGACCATTGGATGAAAAAAAGAGCACCTGGCCGCTGGCATGAATAAAGGGCGAGATTTCATCATACTGTGTATTGATGCTTTTGCCGAGGTTTTCCCCCTTCGTCCACTTCCCATCATCCAGCCGATAGGAGACATAAAGATCGCGGCCCCCTAGCCCGCCTTTACGATCGGATACAAAATACAATACGCGCCCATCCGCGGAAAGCGAAGGCTGACTCTCCCAAGCGGCAGAGTTGATGGAAGCGCCCATATTTACGGGCACCGACCATTCGTTGCCGGTTTTCTGCGATTGAAACAAATCGCAATTGCCAAAACCCCTGCGACCGCCACAGGAGGTAAAGATCAAGGTGCGCCCATCGGCCGAGACCGTGCAGGTGCCCTCGTTCTCGGCCGAATTAATCTTTTCGGAAATCGATCGCGGGGTGGTCCAACGGCCGTCTGCGGTTTGGGTAGAAACAACAAGATCTTCATCTGCCTCGGGGGCGGCCGATCTTCTGCGTGTAAACACAATCTGCATTTCATCTGCTGTAAGCACCGGGAAATACTGAAGCTGGGCGGCATTCACCGAATCCGGCATGGGGCGGGTAATCAAGTTGATCGACTCTTGCTTGTTTGCCAACCCGTACGCCGCATTATCGCGCAGCATTTTTGCGTAGACTACCTTGGGTTTGGTTATCGACTCCCCCAACAGATACGCATCCAAATACTTTTTTGCATTTGCATAATCGCCCACTTGCAAAAAGTTGTCGCCCAGCTCGTACGAAAACGCCTTTCGCCACCGGGCATCGCCCGTACGTGCGAGGCCCTGCTCAAACTGCCGCGTAGATTCACTCCAGTCTTTCAGCGCCTTAAATATCAATCCCAATCGAAAATAGGCTTCAAAAAAATCTGCATCTCGCTCAATCGCTTTGCGCAGCAACGCCACGGCTTCCGGGTATTGCCCACGCACGCGGAAGTTATCGGCCTGCGTGTACCACTCCACGGCCTTTTTGTTTTTGGAACTGACCGGAGTTTGTGCCTGACACGGGCGGGCATATCCCACAAACAAAACCAAAACGAAGAAGAAAAATTTCACGTACACGTTGGCGGCAGGCCTTACGGGATGTCCATGTATTTGTGAATTTGTAAAGAAATTTTCCATCGCGGGTTTTTCTTTACATACTCAACGATAAGCGGCACCATTTCTTTTTCTTTCGACCATTCCGGTTGTAAAAATAATTCGCATTCCGCATTTACCAACCGCGCATATTCTTCGGCCCAAGCAAAGTCTTTTTTGTGAAAGATGACCACTTTCAATTCATTGGCCTTGGCGGGCGCTGACGGATGGGGCGCTTTAAATTTTTTTGGCGAGAAACAAATCCAATCCCACGTGCCCGTGATGGGATACGCGCCGGAGGTTTCGATGTGCGTGCGTAAACCTGCACCACGTAGGGCCTGGGTAAGCCCCTCCAGATTATGCATGGTAGGCTCACCCCCGGTAACTACCGCTACCGGAGCACCACTTTGTTGCGCCTTTTTGGCGATCTCATCCACATGCACCAGCGGGTGGGCGTTCACATCCCAGGAGTCTTTCACATCGCACCACACGCAGCGCACCTCACAACCCCCAAGGCGCACGAAGTAAGCAGCCTGCCCCTGAAAGGCTCCCTCGCCTTGAATGGTATAAAAATCTTCCATCAACGGCACGGATGTTACCCGATGTTCAGCAAGCGATTCCACTTCTCGAAAATACAAAACTACGGGTGTCGGTGCTCAGTTGCACGCAACGTGTTTAACAGTAAAGATGAAATGGTCATCGGGCCCACACCGCCCGGTACCGGAGTAATGAACGAGGTCTTGGGGGCTACAGCTTTAAAATCGACATCCCCTTTTAATGTATACCCCGTTTTTTTGGTAGGATCTTCCACGCGGGTGGTGCCAATATCTATCACCACAGCGCCTTCTTTTACCATATCAGCCGTAATCAAATCCGGCTTGCCCACACCCACAAGCAGAATATCAGCCAGCCGGGTAAAATCGCCCAGATGCTGCGTGTACTTGTGGCAGATCGTTACCGTAGCGCGGCCTTGTTCGGCCAGCATCATGCTCAGCGGTGCACCCACGATGCGGCTGGCACCTACCATTACCGCATGTTTTCCTTCCGTTTTGATTTGATACCGGCGGATTAGCTCCATCACCCCAAAAGGCGTAGCCGGCATAAGTAGTGGGTTTTTTGATACGATACTACCGAAGTTTTGATTGGTGAACCCGTCTACGTCTTTATCTGCCCGGATTTTCTCGGTGATGCGTTCTACGGAAATGTGCGGCGGCAGTGGAAGCTGAACAATGAAACCATCCACATCTTCGTCTTTGTTCACCTGGTCGATGTGCTTCATGAGCTTTTCCTCACTGATCGTATCCGCGAAGCGCATCATGGTATAGTGAAAGCCCACGTCTTTACAGGCGCGCACCTTGTGGTCTACATACGTTTGGCTGGCCCCATCATCGCCCACCAAAATTATGGCCAGATGCGGTACTTTCTTTCCGGCGGCCTTGCGCTCGGCCACTTGCTGAATGATTTCCTGTTTGATGTCGCTGGCAACTTTCTTGCCATCGATCAGAGTGTAGCCAACCGTGGTCTGCATCAATTCTAATTTAAACCTTTACGCGCCCGGAGAAGTTGTTTGTTGATTTCTTGCTGAGTGCGGCCAGATACGCGCAGCTCAACATGTTTGAAACCATCTCGCCATAATTTCCCTCCACCGGCTGTAACGCTTTTGCTTTTGAGTTAGTCAATTTTCAACACAGCCATGAACGCCTCCTGGGGCACCTCTACGGAGCCAATCTGGCGCATGCGTTTCTTCCCCTTTTTCTGCTTTTCTAACAGTTTTCGCTTACGCGAAATATCGCCACCGTAACACTTTGCCAATACGTTTTTGCGAATTGCGCTGAGGGTTTCGCGGGCGATAATCTTTTGGCCAATTGCGGCCTGGATGGCTACCTCAAACATCTGGCGCGGAATAAGTTCGCGCAGTTTCTCGCACAACTTGCGGCCCCACTCCTGTGCTTTGTTGCGGTGCACAATCGCAGAGAGCGCATCCACTTTATCGCCATTTAGCATCACATCTAACTTCACCATGTCGCTTTCGCGGAAGCCAATCAAATGGTAATCCAGCGAAGCGTACCCGCGGGAAATCGTTTTGAGTTTATCAAAGAAATCAAAAACAATTTCTGCCAGCGGCATTTCAAACGTTAACTCCACGCGGTCGGTGGTGAGGTAATGTTGGTTGATGATGATGCCGCGCTTGTCCATACACAACTTAATAATTGCACCGATGTACTCCGCTTTTGAAATGATCTGTGCGCGGATGAACGGCTCTTCAATGCGCTCTGTTTTGGTGGGATCGGGCATGTCAGACGGCGCCTGAATATTGAGCATCTCGCCATTGGTGAGATACGCCTTAAACTGTACCGAGGGTACCGTGGTAATTACGGTCATGTTGAACTCGCGCTCCAGCCGCTCCTGAATGATTTCCATGTGCAGCATGCCCAAGAAGCCACAGCGAAATCCAAATCCAAGGGCTGCCGATGTCTCCGGCTCCCACACAAGTGATGCGTCGTTGAGCTGAAGTTTTTCCATTGACGCGCGGAGCTCTTCAAACTCGCTGGTTTCTACCGGATAGATACCCGCAAACACCATCGGCTTTACGTTCTCAAAACCATGAATGGCCTCGCCCGGCCGCTCGGGGTGGGTAATTGTATCTCCCACTTTTACCTCGCTCGCTACTTTAATTCCCGAAATCAGGTAACCCACGTTGCCAACACTGATCTCATCTTTTGGCTGCTTATCCAGTTTCAGAACTCCGATCTCGTCTGCCTCATACTCCTGGCCGGTACTCACAAACTTTACCTTCTCGCCTTTCCTGATCGTGCCATTAAACACGCGGAAATACACCTCAATGCCGCGGAACGAGTTGAACACGGAATCAAAAATCATGGCCTGCAGCGGAGCCTTCGGATCGCCTTTTGGTGCGGGTACGCGCTTCACCACCGCCTTTAAAATATCTTCAATACCAATACCTTCTTTGGCGCTTGCGCGGATTACATCTTCGCGTTTGCAACCCGTCAGGTCAACCACTTCATCCGTCACTTCTTCGGGCATGGCGTGGGGTAAATCGATTTTGTTTAACACCGGGATGATCTCCAGGTTGTGTTCTAGTGCCAGATAAAGGTTTGAAATGGTCTGCGCTTCTATGCCTTGACTCGCATCCACAATTAACAGTGCGCCTTCGCAGGCGGCAATGGAGCGGCTCACCTCATACGAAAAGTCTACGTGGCCGGGGGTATCGATCAGGTTGAGCACGTATTCCTGGCCATCGAGTTTGTAGTTCATTTGAATGGCGTGGGCTTTAATCGTGATGCCCTTTTCGCGCTCCAAATCCATGTTATCAAGCACTTGGGCCTGCATTTGGCGCTGCGACAGGGTTCCGGTGAACTCCAACAGCCGGTCGGCCAAAGTGCTCTTGCCGTGGTCGATATGTGCGATGATGCAAAAGTTGCGAATATTATCCATGCCCTTCATGTACGCGTGCCTTGATTTTGAGGTGCAAAAGTAGGGATTTTTTCGCCAGCGCAGGCGATCATTTCTACCTGCCGGAGAAGCGCGCTACGCGGGTGAATCGGTGCGGGGAATGTTAATGGTGGCGGTGAATTGGCCCGATGTGCACGCCAGGTTAAACGCAAAGCCATGAAGGGCGAGAATCCGATCGCAAATCCAAAGGCCCATCCCCATCCCGGGTGTAAACGCATCTGATTTGGTGAATTCCCTACGAAAGGCGTTTGGGTTTGAAATTTCTACACCCACCGGGTTTGATATGGCGCAGTTCAGGCCCTTCTGTGTTACCGCGACGGTAATGACGACAGCCCCTCCGCCCGCCGAGTGCCGAATGGCATTCTCAATCAGATTGATAAGCACTGCCTCCATCTTAAAGGCGTCCGCCATTACCCGAGGCAAATCAACCTCCGGGATCGTAACCTGAATAACGGTTTGCTTGGACTGACTGGCAAATCGCAACTTCCGCAAAGCCGCGTAGACCAACTCGTCAAAGCCCAGGCTCTCTAGCCGCAACTGTAGCTTTTCTGATTTAAGGAGTGCCAGAATGGTGAAATCTTCCACTGTATTTTCGAGGCGCTGCAATTCGTGGAGGAGGCTATCGGGATTGAGGGGACGGACAGCCAATTCCGCCTTCATAACCGCGAGGGGCGTTTTCAGTTCATGAGCAGCAGCAGCAAAAAAGTAGGTTTGATTCTTCGCATCTTGATCGATCCGCGATAACATTAAGTTGATCGCTTCCGCCAGTTGCCTCGTTTCATCATTTGCAACGGGCACCCGAACGCGTTTGTTACTCTTGGACAAATCAATTTCTGTGGCCACTTGTGCTATATCGGTTACCGGCTTGAGCAGGTAGCCGGTAATCAGGTAAATCAATGATCCGGAAAAAAATACCGATATAGTAAGCGAAAGGAACAGGTAGCTCTTGAGTGTAGCCAATTCTTCGCGCAAACGATCGGCTGATCGGGCAAGTACGAGATTAAAGGCACCCCGTTCGTCTCGGTTCTGCTGCACAAAAATCTCCAAAGAATCGAGGCGGAAATAAGTTCGAGGAAGCACCAACTCCACCCATTCGGGGAAGTTTGTTGTAGCATGCAGCTCCACTTCCAGTTCGCCTAGCATTTTAGTCAGCCGAAAGGCATACCCCGGGGCTGGCGCGGGAATAACCACAGGATCAGTTTTTACCTGTGCCAGCAACTTTTGCGCTTCCACTTGCATTTCGCGCTGACTGGCTTGTTCCAAAGTACGTTGCAGCCGGTTGAACACAATTACATTTACGGGTAACAAGATGGCCACAAACACAAAGAAAAAAACCGCTGCCGTTTTGAGACGAATGCTCATCGCTAGCGGGTAAACAGTTTGCCCTCGATGCAGTAACCCATGCCCACGCGGGTGGTAATAACTTGATTATTTAGTTTCTTACGCAACTGCGACATATGAACTTCAATGACATTGCTACCCATATCAAAATTTACTTCCCATACTTTTTCTGCAATCAGTGCTTTTGATACGATCCGGTTACAGTTGGCAACAAGTAATTCCAGGATCATAAACTCCCTTTTGGTCAGGATCACCTCACTGCCTTTAAACAACACCTTACGTTGCATCAGGTCAATTTCAAGATCGCCCACAACATAATGTAGCGCCTGCTGCGGGCTGTTTTTTCGTATGGCGGCGCGAACGCGCGCGATTAATTCGCCTATCTCAAAAGGTTTACGCAAATAGTCCACTGCCCCCCGGTTAAGGGCTTCAATAACATGATTGGTATCGCTAATTGCACTCATTACCAGCACGGATGTATCAAGCCCGAACGCCTTCATGTTATCAAGCACCTGCCATCCATTCTGCCCCGGCAACATTAAATCCAGCAACACTAAATCAAACGCATGTTCAGCCAGTGCTTCCAATGCAGCTGCGCCGGTTTCGTGTGCCGAAACAACAAAGCCCTCCGCCACCAGCGCCTGCGCCACATGTTGGCGCAATTTCGGTTCGTCTTCAACAATGAGGATACGTGCCATGCAACCGTTAATTTCTAACTAAAAATGTTTTACCCCCAATCACGAAAGTCCTGGGGGAAACGATCCGAAACGGGTCGCGATAAATTTCGCCATCTTTTTTTACGCGTTCATCGCCCGTAACCTGAATTTGAATTCCACGCCGCAGCAGTTTACCCACCAAAAGTTCGGACATGTTGTCAATATCAACATAAATCTGATTGTTCATGACCAAACCGATCAGTTTTCCGTTGTCGTTGACATTCAACGCAGTGATTTTGCCCCCCTCCTCAAAAGGTGTGAACTCATGCTCAACGTCGGGGGCGCCATGAAAAGAACTTTCGATTTTCAGGGTGTCTTTGCCGCGTACAATTGCATGAAGCGGGGGTCGATCGAAACGGGTTGTCGCGCCCAAAGGATGATAGTAAAATTGAGCTTGTTTACCATTGGCTAAAAAATCCCGAATCTCCCGGGCACGATCACTTGGAAAAAACAACTCCACATCGTCTTGCTGAGTTTTAATTTTCAGCCCGATGCAAACGCTGTTTTGTTTATGCAACAGCGAAGCCAAATGGCCGGTGGCAACAACCAACCTTTGGAAAAAAAGGAAACCCAAAACATTTTCTACCGGATACACGGCACCGCGTACTTTCATAAACTCCAGACCGGCAAAAGAAACCGGTACTCCGGGCGCCAGGTTTTTAAACTCACGATCTGTATTAAACCTGCTGACCACCATTAAGCCATCCGAAAACCGGTAATACCGCTTACCGTCAATTTGAAATGTGGAGTCGATGTACTTATTAAGTTTCACCGCATATCGGGACTCGGGCCTCGTTTCCGCAACCGCCCAATCGAACCGAAGCGTTTTCGCTCCGTTGGATATCGATAAAATTGCCGGTTTCATAATCATATCCAACAGCATCAGCTTTTTTGCGTCAGGGCTGCTTGCAAGCTCACGGAGGTTTGCGGGAACTTGCAAAGACATTTCAACCGCATCGCCCACCTTAAACATGGCAAACACGCGCTCGCCATGGTCTTCGGGAAAAAACGCATAATCAACACCCAACTGACCAATTTCCTTCTCAAAGGCGATTTTTGCATACGCAAACCACGGCCCAGGCTGAAATGCCTTAATGGTGCTGGAAACGGTGACGAGATGTGTCTTCTGTTGACAATAGCTTGCTGCCCCAACCAGGGCAAAAAGCACGCTCACTACGATTTTTCGAAACATTTTTTTTGATACGAAAAAACAGTGGCCGTATAAAAATGACCTTTATATCAGATTAATTTTTCTTAAGGTAATTCAATCCAGCGGCAGACAAGAAACCTAAAACAGAATGCTGTGCCCGCTGGCATTCCCGGGCATTGCCGCTTTGAAAGAATTTACCACCGCCTGTGTTCTGCATTCCATCGCAAGGAAGCCAAAAAACGTTACATGCCTCACGAACCGATGAGATGCGCCCCTAGCTCAAGTACTTTTCCAACGACCGTTTTAACTCCTCTTTTTCGGCCTGCGCCATCGTATCGCTCCGCACATGAAGCAACAAATCAAACATGGCTTGCTGTTGGTACCCCAGCCGGGTGGCTACCTTTGAACAAAATTGCAGCTCGGGTTTGTACATGCGCTCATCTATCTTCATGAGCTGCACCAAGCTGAAGATGTATTCAAACTTCTGGTCATTGGTAAGGTTATCCGGCACTACGCCGGCATGCTGCTGGGCAAACAGCGGCTCAACTTCATCCGGGTACACCTGGTTGGCACGCCCGATATTGATGATGTAATTCTTTTCTAAATCACCAATGGAGCCATCGGCCCGTGCCAGCGTAATTAATAACTTGAGTTGTGCCAATGTTGCCATATCGGGTTGTTTCAAACAAAAATGCACAAACTTTTGGGCAATTGTAAGCCATTCTGCCCTACCTTTCTACGTGAACTTTTTGGCCCACCTGTACCTGTCTGGCGATGACCCCAAAATACAGGTCGGCAATTTCATTGGCGACTTTGTGAAGGGGCGCGATGTGCACCAACAGTTCGAGCGGCCAATTGCGTTGGGTATTGAACTGCACCGCGAAATTGATTTGTTTACTGACCGGCATCCGGAAATCAAAAAAAGCAAAAACCGGCTTTGGCCAACCTACCGGCATTACGCGGCTGTGATCGTGGATTTGTATTGTGATCATTTCCTGGCCCGGAACTGGAACGAGTACCACGACAGCTTCTTGCCCGACTATGCGGAACGAAGTTATGCCAACCTGCTGGCCCACGATGCGGTGCTGCCCGAGCGAGTACGCTGGATGCTGCCACACATTATGAAGGGCGATTGGCTATCGAACTACGCTCGTTTGGAAGGCTTACACCGGGCCCTTAGCGGCATGGCACGCAGAACTCGTTTCGAATCGAACATGGATCGGGCCACCGAAGACTTGCGCACTTACTATACCGAATTTGAAACCGAATTCCGGGCGTTCTTTCCAGAGGTACGACAGTTCGCCAGCGAGTGGTTGAAAGATCGGGGGTAGAAATTAGTTGTCAGTTGTTGGTTGTCAGTTGTTGGCGTAAACAGCTCTAACAACTGCCAACTAACAACCAACAACTGCCAACTAACAACTAACTCCATCCAAAACCTACTTAACCTCTACCACCACCTCAGCAACCGCGGATCCATTCGTGAATTTCAATTTATACTTTCCTTTGCTGGCGTACTTCAGCGTGGGTGCAGGTTTTGCCTTTCCTTTGGCCGCAACCGCCACTTCTTCTACCTGCAAATCCCACAAAAGTGTATTAAAGCCAAGTTCGCTTTTTCCGAAAAGTGTGCGTAGCACATTGTTCTTCTCGTCCAGCACCTCCACCTTGGTGTTGCCTGCTTGGCCCACATAGTAGAAAATGCCTGCTTTCGGTTGGTTCACCGGCGCCCACGTATAGGGCCGCTTGCCCCACTGCTCGCTGAAGCGGATGCTCTCGGGTGCAAAAGCCACTACGCCCTTCGCAATTCCACCCTCGCGCAATGCTTGTAATGGCTTTACGTCTGCAATCATCACGCTTCGCCCGTGTGTACCAATTACCAACTCAAAGTCGCGGGGGTGTACAATCATGTCGTACACGGGCACATTTAATGCACCGGGTAGCGCATGCCATGCGTTGCCACCATCCAAACTTACGTAGCTACCGTTGTCGAGCCCGGCATAAAGCAGTTCGGCACTTACCGGGTCCTGTACAATTACGTTTGCCACCGACTCGGGCAGGTTGCCTTTTAGCGATATCCACGTCTTGCCGTAATCCACGCTCTTGTATATATAGGTATTGAACTCGTCCTCGCGATAGCCATTCAGGGTAACAAAAACAGTGGATTTATCGTGGGGCGACGGAAACACGCTGCTGATCCATCGATTGGCGGGTAAGCCGGTGTGGATGGCCTCCCATGACACACCGCCATTTTTACTTACCCACAACAAACCATCATCGGAGCCGGCATAGAGTAATCCAAATTGCAGCGGTGACTCAGCCAGAGCTGCGATGGACGAAAAAGGCACGTTGCCTTGCTTGCGGTTGCGTGTTAGGTCACCACTAATGGCCTCCCAATCATCCCCTTTGTTAAGACTACGGTACACGCGCTGGGCGGCCATGTACACAATATCTGGGTTGTGTTTGCTCAAAATCAATGGTGTGCGCCAGTTCCAGCGCAACGGTGCCTCGCCCAAATCGTGTTGTGGCGTTATGCGTGTGTTTCTGCCGCGGTCTAACTCCAACCGGAAATAGTTACCAAATTGAAATCCGGTGTAGACCAGTTTGCTATTGCGCGGATCGGGCGCCACATACATCCCATCGCCTCCGAAAATCGCCTCCCAGTGTTTGGTGCGGTTCGGAATCGATTTTGAACTGCCACGCTGTACCCCGTTATCCTGCAAACCACCATATACGTTGTAGGGCGTTTCCATATCTACATTCACTGTATAAAATTGGCCTGCTGCAACATTATTGATGTGCAGCCACGTGTCGCCCTGATCGTAGGTTTGATACAGGCCGCCATCATTGCCCATCAGCATGTGCTGATCGTCTTTAGGATTGATCCAAAGTGCGTGATGATCTGAGTGAACCTGCCCCACGGAATCCATCTCAACCCAGGTTTTACCGCCATCGCGCGAACGCAACATCGGCACACCGTAGATAAACACGTGATCCGGGTTTGCGGGCGACACCCGGTTCTCGCCAAAATAATATCCATACGTAAAGTACACGCCATCAATATCAAAGCTGTGGGTGCGCTGCCAATTCTTTCCGCCATCATCGCTGCGGTATACTTCGGCACCTTTAATCTTGGCTGTAAACAAATCGGCATTGGCATCGGCACCTAAATACTCGTACAACGCTCGCGGCGTGTATCTGCCGCCGCGAATGTCTTTCTTCACACTGCTGCCAGAGTACTTTTTGGGAAAGCGGTTGTCTTTTAGAAAATCATCCAACTTTTTTTCATCAAGCGCCAAAAAAGCTTCGTTGCTGATGTCTTTAAAGAGTGCCGGTTTGAGCTTGCCATCGTCTTTGGGCACCTCAGTACTTTTCACTTCCTCTTGATTGTCGAGCACGGCATACAGGGTATTTGGTTTCGACCAGCAAATATCAAGACCAATGCGACCGACAGTTTTTGCCTGTGGGAAGCCGGCCACGGATTTCGTCCAGGTATCGCCACCGTCTTCGCTGCGGTAGATGGCAGAGCCGGGACCATTGCCTTTGAAATCCCACGCTTTACGGGTACGCTCCCATGTGGCGGCCCAAAGTTGGCGTGGATTCTGCGGATTAATCACCAAATCCGATACCCCGGTGCTGTCGTTCACAAAGAGTGTTTTTTTCCAGGTTTTACCGCCATCGGTGGATTTGAAAACTCCGCGCTCGGGGTTGTTTGAGTACAACGCACCCAGTGAGGCTACCCAAACAGTATTTACATCTTGCGGGTGAATCAACACGCGGCTTACGTGCTGGGTACCGGTAAGGCCCACGTGCTGCCAGGTCTTGCCGCCATCTGCCGTTTTATACACACCGCTGCCCGCATAGCTGGAGCGGCTGCCATTTTTTTCGCCCGTACCCACGTAGAGTACATTGGCATCGCTGGCCGCGAGGGCGAAATCGCCAATACCAAGGGCGTCTTGATGATCAAAAACGGGCTCGAAGGTGATGCCATTATTGCGGGTGCGAAAAATACCACCCGACGCGTAGCCCACATAAAAGTCTTTTGGGTTGTTGAGGTTCACCTCAATATCCACAATCCGCCCACCCCGTAACGTGGGGCCAATATGGCGAACCGGGTAATTTTTTAGCAGCGAAGTAGCTGCCAGCGATTTTCGTTGCTGATAAGACTGCTCCAACTGGGCGGGCGTGGTGGGTTGACTTACAGCAACCCGTACCACCAACAGGAAAAGACATATGAGGCGCATAAAAACAATTTTCAGAAAATTACAGCATTCGCACCGAACCGGAGAATCCGCCGGTAGATTATTATTTTAGTGGCCCGAAAACCACATCATGTTCAACGATCCGGAATTAAACGGAAAATACCTGGGCACCATCTCGCAGGATTTTGTGAAGGTTGCCGACACCTTGCGGGAGTCTTCCTACCAGATTCGAAAAGCGGGTTTTGCATTCCCGATTTTTGCCATCTCCAAAACACCCATACCCATCGGGCAGATACTGTTCGAACGGCAGTTACTCCAGTTAGAATGGAATTACTATGCCTCGTTCTTAGACGAGTTTGTTCAGCGCGAACTGGTGGCAAAAGAAAAAGAGGAGGATTTTAGAAGCACCTATAAAGACCCGGACGAGTTTTGCTGCTTGTTCGTAGTGGACCAGGCGTTTACCAACTTCGTTTTCATCCCGTATCCGGAAGATTAGGCTAATCCGCGCACGCATCAATTCAATTTGGTGTTTACCTTTGCGCCCGATATGGCTGAAGAAAAAGGACTGAACTTTCTGGAAGAAATTGTTGCCTCCGATCTGAAGGCAGGCAAATACAAAACGATTCTTACCCGCTTCCCACCCGAACCCAACGGCTACCTGCATTTAGGTCACGCAAAAAGCATTTGCCTGAATTTTGGTTTGGCGAAACAGTACGGTGGCAAAACTAATTTGCGTTTTGACGATACCAATCCCGTTACCGAAGAAACCGAGTACGTGGAAAGCATCAAAGCCGATGTGCGTTGGCTGGGATTTGAGTGGGCGAATGAGTTTTATGCTTCAGACTATTTCGATCAGCTTTTTGCTTTCGCGATTACCTTAATCGAAAAAAATCTGGCTTATGTAGACGACAGTTCCAGCGAAGCCATTGCCGCACAAAAAGGAACACCTACCACCCCCGGAACCGATAGCCCTTTTCGTAGCCGAACGGTGGAAGAAAACCTGCGGCTCTTCAACGACATGAAAGCGGGTGTTTATAAGGATGGCGAGAAAGTGTTACGCGCAAAAATCGACATGGCCCACCCCAACATGCACATGCGCGATCCGATTTTGTACCGCATTAAACATGCCCACCACCACCGCACGGGCGACCGTTGGTGCATTTACCCGATGTACGATTTCGCCCACGGCCAAAGCGACTCAATCGAAAACATTACCCACAGCATTTGCACGCTGGAGTTTATTCCACACCGCGAGTTGTACGATTGGTTCATCGAGAAGCTGAACATCTACCCATCACGCCAGTATGAGTTCGCCCGGCTGAATGTTACCTACACGGTGATGAGCAAACGCAAACTGCTGCAACTGGTAAACGAAAAACATGTATCCGGTTGGGACGACCCGCGCATGCCTACGCTTAGCGGCGTGCGCCGCCGCGGCTACACACCCGAAGCGATTCGTGATTTCTGCGACCGCGTGGGCGTAGCGAAGCGCGACAACCTGATTGACATTGGCTTGCTGGAGTTTTGCGTGCGCGAGCATTTGAATAAAGTGGCGCAACGCCGGATGGTGGTGTTTGATCCGTTAAAAATTGTCATCACCAACTACCCGGCTGGCCAGCCAGAAGAATTGCCGAGCGAGAACAACCCGGAAGACGGAAGTGGCAGCACGCGCCTGATGCCGTTTGGCCCTGAGTTGTACATCGAGCGCGATGACTTTATGGAAGTGCCGCCCAAAAAGTTCTTCCGGTTAGCCCCGGGGCAAATGGTGCGGCTAAAGAGCGCGTACATTATTAAGTGCGAATCGGTAGTGAAAGATACCAACGGCCAGGTAACCGAAGTGCATTGCACATACATTCCAGAAAGCAAGAGTGGATCCGACACGTCTGGCATCAGTGTAAAAGGAACGCTGCATTGGGTAAGTGCCGCCCACGCAGTACCGGTGGACGTACGATTGTACGACCGGCTGTTTAAAGTAGAAAACCTGGGCGAAGCCGAGGGTGATTTTAAAGAACACTTAAATCCCGATTCGTTGCGCGTTAAAACCGTATACGCTGAGCCTGCGTTGAAAATGGCAAAGCCCGGCGAGCCTTTTCAGTTTTTACGCATGGGGTACTTTTGCCTAGATCCCGATAGTTCAGCCGGGCGGTTAGTTTTTAACCGGACCGTAACGCTGCGCGATACGTGGGCAAAGGAACAAAAGTAGCAGCCGCTTTTTTCGGGCGCGTTAGCTCCGGCCATACCGCTTCCACCACCATTGAAACACCACAAGCGCCCAGATGCGCGCGTGAACATCGCCGGGGTTGGAAGAAAAAAGCCGGTGCGTAAGAGCGCGTACGGCATCCCAATCGAAAATACCCTGCTCGCGAATATTTTTTTCGCTCAGCAGATCGTTCAGAATCAAATCCTTCATTTCCGTACGGAGCCATTTCAATAACGGCACTTCAAAACCTTTTTTTGGACGATTGTACAACTCCGGCGGCAAATCGTTACGAAACGTGTCTTGCAAAATTCGTTTGCGAATACTTCGATTGATTTTGTAATCCTCTGGCAGCGAAAACAGGAAGTTTACCACGTTTACATCCAGGAAGGGCACGCGCACTTCGAGGCTGTTTGCCATGCTCATGGCGTCCACCTTCGTGAGCATGTCGTTGGCAAGCACCAGTTCCATGTCCGTCAATAAGATTTCATTCATACCCGCACGCGGATGAAGGTGTTGTAGCCACGCTGCCTTACGGGATTGAAAGTCGGGGTATTCATCCGCAAGGGGTTTCAATAGTTTGCCCGCCTCGCTCTCGGTGGCAAAGGTGGCCCACCGGTAGTAACGATCTGCGAGTGACAATTTTGCGCCCTCCGAAAACCGCACCAACTGGCGCACTTTGTTCGAAACAAAACCGTGGCGCGATTGCGGCCAGGCGCGCAATAATGAACCCGCGGCTGTAGCTGCCTGCTCCATCCATCCCGGATGTTGCAGCCGGTAAAACGCAGCATGTTTGTTATACCCCGCCAGCAATTCATCTGCACCATCGCCCGAAAGGGCAACGGTGGCGTACTTGCGGGTCTCGCGGCTCAAGATGTACACGGCTATGGCCGAGGAATCCGCAAACGGCTCATCAATATAGTCGAGGATGCTATGGAGGTGCGCAAATAAATCCTGAAGGGTAAGCGAAAACACTGTATGGTCGGTGCGAAGCTTTTTTGCAACAAGACGCGCGTAAGCTGTTTCATCAAAGAATTTTTCATCGCGGTAGCCGATGGAAAAGGTATGCAGATGGGGTTGGTGCTGGCTGGCTAGTGTAGCGATGACGGACGAATCAATACCACCACTCAAAAAAGACCCTAACGGAACATCCGCCACAAGTCTGCGTTGAACAGACTCTTCCAACAACTTCCGAAATTTTGCTTTGGCGTCATCGTAACTCCGCGGCGCTTCTTTTGGCGGATAGGGAATTTGGTAGTATGCTTTTTCTTCGAATACGCGACCGCGAACGGTAGCAAAATGCCCGGGGCGGATTTTTTTTACGTGTTGGAAAATGGAGTTGGGCCCGGGAATATAATTGAGCTGAACGTAAGCGAAGAGCGAAGCGCGATCCAGTGTGCGGTCGATGCCGTAGGCCAGCAAGCTCTTCATCTCGGAGGCGAAAACAAATTTGTCCTCGTCAATCAAATACACCAACGGCTTGATGCCGTAGCGATCGCGCGCAAGCAAGAACGACTGCTCCAACTTATCATACAGACAAAACGCAAAGAAACCGTTGAGGCGTGGTAACGCACGGGCCCCCTCGCGGATCAATAAATGCAGCAATACTTCTGTGTCCGACTGCGAGGCAAAACCAACGCCCTGATTTTGAAGCTCCTTCCGAAGCTCGCGGTAGTTAAAGATCTCTCCGTTAAAAACAATGGCGTAGCGACCGGTGGGATCCCACATCGGTTGGTGGCTTACCTCACGGGTATCGATGATGGAGAGTCTGCGGTGGCCCAGGCCAACGCGTTCATCTGTGTAAACGGCTTGATGATCCGGGCCCCGGCGGGCTAATGCCTGTGTAGCAGCAGTAATATTGATTTTGTGCACATTGCCTACGAGGTTAAATGCGAAGATGCCCGTGATACCACACATGCCCAAAAGTAAAAAATAAAAAGGCCTCCGGTTGGGAGGCCTTCATAAAAACAGTAGCCTTTTATAACGGCTTGATGAAGATATTTCTGTACCACACTTCATTGCCATGATCTTGCAAATCGATATGCCCTTTCGCGGCCATGCCATAGCCAGGTGCATCTTTCCACTTGCTGCCGTTCTTGCGGGTCGTCCAGTCTTCTGAGCCCAACTCATACTCCACCACTTTGGTGCCGTTGAGCCAATGCTCCACATGATTTCCATTCACTACAATTTTTGTTTGATTCCACTCGCCCACCGGTTTAGTCACCTTCGGTTCAGCCACGTGCATATCGTAATTCGCGCCGGAGAACTGCGCGGGTTGCAGCGGGCCGGGGTATCCTTCGTCATCCAATACCTGATACTCCGGACCGGAGTAGTACGGCTGATCGAATTCTTCCGTAACACGGTACATGATACCGCTGTTGCCGGCGTTTGAAATTTTCCATTCCAACATCAACTCGAAGTTTTCATATTGATTTTCAGTCATGATGTCCGACCGTTGGTTCAGCGCACCCTCACCCTCTCGGGGCGGTTTGCAATGCAGTGCACCATCCGCTACTTCCCAACTATCGTTAGCGTAGCCTTTGAAAAACCGCCAGCCGTTCATGGTCTGACCATCAAATAACAATTGCCAGCCATCCGCCTTTTGCTGGTCGGTGAGGATGTTGGGTGCCGCCGCTTCCGTGGTAGCTTCTTTCGCGGGGGGCGTACAGGCCGCCGCGTATAAGGCAACAGCCGCAAACAGATAGTTTTTCATAGCGTAAGTTTTATGGGTTACCGTTTTCTTGATTAGGTGATTCAACACTTAAAAATAACCCTTATGAGAATACCCTGCACAATTGTTTTTTGTCTTTTCGCACTTACCGTGTCCGCCCAGGCCATCCGGTTTGGCGCTACCACCGCATACAACGCTACATTTGTTCTAGATAAGGGCCTGAGTGAAGACCCGCGTTACAACTCAACCTACACCTATAACCTGGCACCCATTGGGTTTGCCTTTGGTGTAGACGTGGTACGTAAATTCGGGCTGCAGCTGGAATCCATACTCTCTAACCAAGGGCAGATTTATCAGCTTGTAAACACTGCGAAGCAGGTGGCGGGGGAACGCAAGATTGATCTTCAATACTTGCAACTGCCTTTGATGATGAAATTCATGGGTGGCGGCAGTGGTGCCGTGCGGGGTAATTTCAACTTCGGGCCGCAACTATCTATTCTTACCCGGGCGGTAGAATCGATTCAGGCGAACGCGGGCAACAGTTTCGCGATTCCGTCTGGCTTAACCATTGCGGATATTCGCCAGGATTTCCCTAACGCCACGCTTAACCCTGATGGCTCCTATACCGTTCCGGCAAATACGGCAAAAGATGTTCTCACCAAAGAAGCCAACGACTTCAAGAATACCGAGTTCTCGCTTGCTGCTGCTTTTGGATTAGATTTTGATTTATCGCGCCACTTGATGTTGTCTACCCAAGTGCGGGCAAATTATTCATTGACGGATATGCGCAATGGCGATGTTATTAACGCAATTAAAAGCGGCAATGCGTCGGACATTTTTGGCTCGCGTGCCAACGTACTGGTTGGGGTACAACTCGGCCTGCACTACTCGCTGGGTGTGTTGCGGTCGCGGAAATAACAAAAGAGTTTGCAGCCGTAGCGCGAAGCGAGAGGTTCATCGTAAAGAATCTCTCGCTTTGCTTTACAGGGTCATTAAAAAATTTTGCCGGGATTTAAGATCCCATTCGGATCAAACACCTGCTTAATGCCGCGCATGAGGTTCAGGTTCACCTCACTCATCGCCAACGGCATATAGGGGCGCTTCGCAATACCGATGCCGTGCTCACCCGAAAGGGTACCCCCAAGGCTTACGGTGAGTTTGAAAATTTCCCCTATGCCTTCGTTCACTTTGGTATTCCAATACACCTCGTCCAGATTTTCCTTCAGGATATTGACGTGCAGGTTGCCATCGCCCAAATGGCCAAAGCAAACTGTATTAAATCCGTAACGCTTGCCAATTTCTTTGATGCCCGAGATCAGCTTCGGTAAATTACCACGAGGCACCACCACGTCATCCGACTTCGTAAGTGTAAACCAATTCACCGCCGGTGAGATGTTTTTTCGCACTTTCCAGAGTTCCTCTTTTTGCGCTTCGCTATCGGCAAACAAAATCTCGCCGCTCTGGAATTGCTCCACCACATTCATCACGCGTTCGGCATCGCGCATCAGTACCTCTTCATCGTTGCCATCTAATTCGCACAGCAAATACGCATGCATGTGCTCGGGTAAAACCGTGGTAACAGGGCTATTCAATACTTTCTCGCAATATTCGAACGTTTTTGCGGCCGCTTCACGCTCAAAAAACTCCATGCCCGAGGGGCTGATGCCTGCGGTAAAAATAGCCGCAATGCCGCGACACGCCTCCTCGTTGCTCACAAAGGGAATCAGCAACAACACATTCTTACGCGGCAACCCACGGAGTTTAAACACAATTTTTGTGATAATACCCAGTGTACCTTCGCTGCCACACATGAGCTGGGTAAGATTATAGCCTGTGGAATTCTTCAATACGTTGGCGCCAGTCCAGATCACCTCACCCGAGGGTAACACCACTTCCAGATTCAAAACGTAATCCCGGGTTACGCCATATTTCACTGCTTTTGGGCCACCCGAATTCTGCGCCAGATTGCCACCTAGAAAACACGAACCGCGGCTGGCCGGATCGGGTGGATAGAAAAGTCCTTTTTCTTTTACCGCATTTTGAAACACCTCTGTAATTACCCCAGGTTCTACAGTGGCTTGCAGGTTCAACTCATCGATGTTCAGTATTTTATTAAAACGTTCCATCGATAGCACCACGCCCAAGTGAGTAGGCAAAGCAGCTCCTGCCAGCCCTGTGCCTGCGCCCCGTGGCGTAACCGGTATTCTATGTTCATTGCAGTAGCGCAGAATCTGCGCCACCTCGTCCACCGAGCCGGGCTTTAGCACCACCGCAGGCATAAAATGATAGTCTTCCGTTTTATCGTGTGCGTAGTCCTCTTTTGCGGAATCATCCAGCAACACGTACGAGGTGCCAATCAATTCCTGAAAAAACGGAATCGCCTGTTTGATTTTTACGGGAACAAGTGGGGCGGAAAGGTCTTTAACTTGTGTCATGAAAGCGCTACCTTTGATATCCGTGAAGGAAATTTTTTTTCGGCTCAAAAGTACGCAATTCCACCCGATCCTCGCGTTTCTGTTGATGACGATCGTGCTCGGGTTTTCGAGTTGTGCTTCGTCAAAAAAAGCCCGCGCCCGGCAGCAACAGGTGAGCACGGTAATTCAAACCGCGCGCGGCTTCACGGGCACGCCCTACAAATACGGAGGCACCACCCGTTCGGGTATGGATTGTTCCGCACTTACCACCCATGCGTTTCGCGCCATCAACATTAGTTTGCCACGGCAGGCCGAGGAACAATCAACCGTGGGCGAGAAAATCAAACAGCGCGAGGTGCGCCCGGGCGATCTGGTTTTCTTTGCCACCGGAAAAAAGAAACGGGAAATCACCCACGTGGGTATTGTAACCGAACGAAAATCCGATACTGACATCAAGTTTATACATGCGTCCACATCGCTGGGGGTAGTAGAAACCAATCTTTTCTCCGACTATTACAACAAACGTTTCCGCCTCGCGCGAAGAATTATCGATTAATATGAGTTCAACCCGCAGAAGATTTCTAAAAACAAGCGCCGCAATGGCTTCCGCTTTCGCGGGATTACCTGCTCTGGCCCGACCCGCAGCGCCGCTTCGCCCGATCGTGATCAGCACCTGGAACAACGCCAAAGCCAATGCCGCGGCCTGGGCCATTCTAAACAAAAACGGCCGCGCATTAGATGCTGTGGAAGCGGGTGCGCGGATTCCGGAGGCCGACCCGAAGGATAATTCTGTAGGCTATGGGGGCCTGCCCGATCGCGAAGGGCGGGTAACGTTGGATGCCTGCATCATGGACGAAAAAGGCAATTGCGGCGCAGTGGTATTTGTACAAGGTTTCAAACACGTGATCTCCATCGCGCGACAGGTGATGGAAAAAACACCACACGTGATGTTGGCCGGTGTGGGTGCAGAACAATTTGCATTGGCGCAAGGCTTCAAAAAAGAAAACCTGCTCACGAAGGAATCCGAGCAAGCATGGAAGGAGTGGTTAAAAACTTCGAAGTATAAACCTTCGATGAAAGACTTCAACCTCAACCACGATACAATTGGCATCGTGGCGCTAGATGCCGCCGGTAATCTGTCAGGTGCGTGCACCACCAGCGGCATGGCGTACAAAATGCACGGCCGCATCGGGGATTCACCCATCATCGGAGCGGGCCTGTATGTAGACAACGAAGTGGGTGCGGCGGCGGCCACCGGGGTGGGCGAAGAAGTAATCAAAATGGTTGGCAGCTATTTGGTGGTGGAATTGATGCGCCAAGGAAAAAGCCCGGACGAAGCGTGCCGCGCAGCGGTAGAACGCATCGTGAAGCGCGATTTGACTAAAGCCAAAGAAATTCAAGTGGGTTTTGTGGCACTAAACAAGGCGGGCGAATTCGGTGGGTACTCATTGCAAACCGGTTTTACAGTAACCGTATCCTCCCACCAGCACAATCACGAAAGTCAACCAGTAGCCAGCCATTTTTCATGATCCTGGAAATTGTAGTGTATAATCTCGCTTCCGCGCTGCAAGCCGAACTGGGTGGAGCCGACCGCATTGAACTGTGCGATAACCCCGGCGAGGGCGGCACAACCCCTTCGCTGGGCACGGTAGAGAACGCACGGCAAAACACCACACTGGATATTTTTCCGATGGTGCGACCACGGGGTGGCGATTTTTGCTATTCCAACTACGAGTTTCACAGCATGAAGCGCGATATCTATCACTTCCAGAAAGCCAGTGCCGATGGAATCGTGTTCGGAATCTTAACCCCCGACGGACGCATCGACAAAAAAAGGTGTAAGGAACTGATTGATAAAATCCGGCCGCTGCAAGCCACCTGCCACCGGGCTTTTGATATGGCGCGCGATCCATTCGAGGCGCTGGAAGACTGCATTGATGTTGGGTTTGATCGCATTCTCACGGCTGGGCAAAAACCAAAAGCCATTGAAGGTGTGGACGTGATTGCCGAATTGGTAAAACGTGCAGCTGGCCGAATTCGCATCATGCCCGGGTCGGGTGTAAACGAAACCACAGTACACGCCATCGTGTCGCAAACGGGCGTACAGGAAATTCACTTCTCGGCAACAGCCATGAACCCAAGCCCGATGGAATACCGTAATCCGGCTATTGCGGGTATGGGCGATGAATCCGGTAACGAATACCTGCTGCGCACCGTCAATCCCGACCGGATAAAAAAAATGCGCGCCTTAGCCGAGGCTGCGGTTGCACGGAAATAGTTGGGAAATTCTATATTTGCAGCCCGTTGGGGTATTAGCTCAGCTGGCTAGAGCGCTACAATGGCATTGTAGAGGTCATCGGTTCGACTCCGATATGCTCCACAAAAAAGGCTTCCGGAATGGGAGCCTTTTTTCTTTTATCTGCGTTTTCATACCAAAATTTTCTATGAGCTACCGCATTCCCGCCCAAACGCGCATTGGCCATGTGCATCTAAAAGTGGCCGATTTACAACGCGCACTTGATTTTTACTGTGGTTTACTTGGCTTCGAACTGATGACCACGTACGGAAAAGATGCTGCGTTCATTTCAGCCGGAGGCTACCACCACCACATCGGGCTCAACACGTGGTATAGTAAGCATGCGCCACCTGCCCCGGTGCGGAGTGCCGGGCTTTTTCATACGGCTATTTTATATCCCACACGTAAGGACTTGGCGATCGCCCTCAAACGTTTGGTGGATGCCGATTATCCCATCCAAGGTGCGTCCGATCATGGCGTGTCGGAAGCGATCTACCTGGCCGATCCCGATCAAAATGGAGTAGAACTGTATTGCGACCGAGCGCCAGACCAATGGCCGCGCACGGCCTCGGGCGAAATTGAGATGTTTACAAAGGCATTGGACCTGGATGGTTTGATGGAGGAACTTAGCGAGGTTTAGGCGACCCTGAAAAGTTGAAACATTCTACCCAGCAGTACATCGATTTTCTCTAACTCCATTTTTGTCAGTGTGCCCAATATCTTTCCCTCGCCCGCAACGAGGCGCTTATCGATTGAAGCAAGTTTGTCAAGTCGAATAAGTGAAGGCTTTTTTAAGCCGTTTTCCAGCGTAGGTTTAACGGGGAAATCAAATTCATCCAAAAAAGCTATTTGCGAAGTAATAAACGCCACCACGACATCTTCGTTACGATTTACCAAAACAAGTGCTGGCCGCAATTTCGATCCTGAGAGATCGGTAAATGGAAAGGGTACAAGAACAATATCCCCTTTGGTCATTTGTACTTTTCCTTCAAGTCATTAACCGTGTACAGATTCTCCTCTTCTTCTAAAAATTGAAAAGACTTTGACTCCGATGCCAATTGCCGGATGCCCTCCGCAATGATCTGGTTGTCGATTTTATGCAAAAGAAACTCCGCAAAATCGGAAACCTCTTGCAGATTCTGATCCGGCAGTTTCTGGAGGCTATCGATTGTTTTTTTCAGGAGAGTCGCTCTCGTCATAATTGGGTCACCTTATAAACACAAATCTAGGAATTTTAGTCCGTACGCAATCTTTCAACCGTTACTCCGTTTCAACCACCAACACCCAGTCCTTTCCACCTTTGGGCGGAGTAAACGTAGCCGCAGACTTGCCCTTTATGGCAGCTTCGATATACTGCCCCGTGCGCACATCAAACCAGGACGCCTTCTTCCTTGGAGACTTGATTTTGGTGAGGTCAATCCGCACCGCCTTGGGCTGTGGAAGATAGACCAGCGCATACGTGCCAGGTTCATCGCGCGTGGCCCACAACAGATCGGTATAGTCTTTTCCTTTGTCAGACAAAATGATGGAATTGTCAGAAATGCGATTGAAATACGGTTTTGATAACATCAGGTTTTTCAGGTGCATCATCTGATTGGCAGCTTCCGCCCGCGCTGCCGCGCGCCAGCCAATAATCGTATCGCCAATGTTTACAGGAGGATACAGCGCTTCGTTTAAAAATTGCCAGATTTGATGATGACCGTAGGTAACACCACAACCTCCGGCAAATACGGCCCGATAAATACGCGCACGCACATCATACGCATTAAAGTAGCCGCGTTGCCGCGTCCACTTGCCGTCCCACGGATTTACCGGATGGTCTTCATAGCACGGCTCCATATCCAATGTAGGCTTCTGTGGCTGTTTGGTCAGATCGCGCACCACCCAGTTCCAGGCATCGGTTTCGCGCGCACCATGACCAGATTGAAATGCATTGAGATCTAACCAGGTTTCATCATGAATAAACTGCGTGGTGGAGTTCGAGCCACCGGCCGGGTGGTAGGTAATAAATGCTGCCTTACCCAACACACTCTCAATGCCGTGGGCCATGGCACGCCACATGGCGCGATCATCAAACGATTTTTCCGTACCATCGATTTTCCACGTGTATACCGCGGGCCGGTCGCCACCCAAAACCCAGAGCACATTCCACTGCTTTTGATAGCGCTTCGCAAGTATCGCTCCATAGGAAAACGCGTTTTGTTCATTGAAGATAATTGGACCATCGCCCCACATGTGGGCCAACTTATCGCCCCAAGTGGGCAGCAAGCCAATGTACAGATTTCGTTTGGCGGCTTCGTTTATCACAAAATCCACATGATCCCAATAATCATACTCATACGCATCGGCCGGATTGCTTCCCGGAGTAATTGCTAATTGTGCAGGATTTTCGTTGTTCAAGGGCCAGTCGCCATACCGGTTGGGCTGGCGAATGCCGTTTAACTCCGCAAGCGCCACGGCCTGAATCACATTAAATCCCTGCTGCTGGCGGATGTCCAAAAATGCAATCGCTTCTTCGCGGGTAAGACGATGAAATAACTCCCATGCGGTATCGCCCAGCCAAAAGAAGGGTTGCCCCTCCCGCGTTTGCAAAAATTTACCGTTGGCGGATACTTGAATTTGAGCAATCCCCGGAAGGGAAACAAGCAGGCCAAACACACCGCAAAAAAATACCCAGCTACGTTTTTTCATGGATGAGTTTTTCGACTGAAGAAAGATAAACAAAAGAATTAAAAAGAGCCTTTTGTTATACGCGGGCGTGGTACCGGGTGTACGCAAGTCGCGACAAATGGCGTTGAAGTGAACGACTCACTCGCTTCGAAGACTCTTCACCGGATTCAGCCGCGCGGCTTTCCAGGCTTGAGAGGCCACGGTGAGGCCAGCAATGACCAACGCCAGGACGCCCGCCAGCACAAAGTAATACCACGAGAGTTCCATGCGATATTCAAATCGCTCCAGCCAACGCGCCAGCAGCCAATAGCTCACCGGCAAACCGGCCAGTACAGCCACAACTACCACGCGCATAAAATCGCCTGAGAGCAATACCACAATATTCCGCACGTTTGATCCTAACGCTTTGCGTATGCCAATTTCCTTTCGTCTCCGCTCAGCGGTGAAGGCCGACAATCCAAACAAACCCAAACATGAAATCACAATCGCCATGGAAGCGAAATACAGCGATAGTGAAGCCACACGCTGTTCAGCGGCGTACTGGCGCGCATACTCCGCATCTAAAAACACATACTCAAAACTAAAACCGGGATTTAGCTTATTGTACACCGCACGAATTTTTTCGAGTGTTTCTGTGGTGTTGCCCGGGTGCAGCCGAACCAGCACATTCCAGGAGTTCTCTGGTGCCAAACGAAAGAACAACGGACTCACGGCATCGTGTAACGATTGGAAATGAAAATCTTTAACGATGCCAATGATCTCCAAATCAAACTGATCCCACAGGCGAATCGTTTTTCCAATTGGATCAGCAAGACCCATGGCGCGGATAGCGGCCTCATTCAAAATAATTTTACTGGTATCGGCCGGGGTATCTTCACGAAAGGTGCGCCCCTCAACCAACTCTACCCCCAGCGTTTCCAGCAATTGATGATCGGCTGAAATATTTTCAAATAAAATCAGGTCATCCGGATTTTTGCCTTCCCATTGTAACCCGCTAGTGTTGTTGTTGCGCCCCACCATTGTGTGCCCCATAGATGTAGCGCCCGCCACACCGGGCAGCCTGCGTACCTCGGTTAAGAACGCCGCGCGATTCCTCACCAACTCACCCTCTATTGGAAACCGAATCAATTGCTCTTTATTGAACCCCAGATTTTTTGCCTGCACATACGCCAACTGGCGATACACCACCAGTACCGACACAATCAAAATCACTGAAAGAAAAAACTGAAACACAACAAGTCCTTTGCGAGCCCACAGCTCGCCCCACGATCCGCGTGCCTCGCCTTTTAATACGGCCACGGGTTGAAAACCGCTGAGGTACACTGCCGGATAACTGCCGGATAGCAGACCTGTAATTGCGGTAATCGCCAATAAACCCAACCAGATAGGCTGTTGTGCGAACGACAGCACAATCCTTTTTTCTGTAATGAAATTAAATGCGGGCAGTAATAATAAAACCAATGCCACACTGAACACAGCTGCAATGGTGGTAAGCACCAACGACTCGGTAAGGAACTGCCGAATCAATGCGCCGCGATGGGCACCCACGGTTTTCTTGATGCCAACTTCTTTTGCTTTACGCGATGCGCGCGCTGTGGCCAGATTCATAAAGTTAATACAGGCAATAAGCAGAATAAAAATTGCGATGATGGAAAACAACTGCACGTACTCAATGCGGCCCCCGGCCGGTTGTCCGTTTTCAAAACGCCCGTAGAGGTAGCGATCGGAGTACTTTTGAAGAAACAGAGAAATGTGCGTGTCCGGCGCTTTGGTTTTGATAAAGTCTTTGATTTTCTCCGCGAACGCGTTTGCATCAACACCTGCATGCAGGGTAAGCACAGTAGACGGCCCGTTATTGTCCCACTCTTTTACCCAAGGGTTTTCGTCTTTGAATAACTCAAAAGATGTAACAAACTCAAACTGAAGCGAAGACGCTGCGGGCAAATCTGCAAACACACCTGTAACGGTAAAGGATTTATCGTGCTGCACTTCTACCACCTTACCCACGGCCTGATCCGCATCGCGAAACAGTTTGCGCGCCAGGCTCTCGGAAATCACAATCGATAACTTATCGGTAAGCACCTGCTCTGCACGCCCCTGCACCAACGGGTAAGAAAAAATCCGGAAGAAATCCGGACCTACGCTAAAGCCTTGCGCCTTAACATTGTGATCGCGGTCGGACACCGTCATGGGCGAAGCCCAGGTAAGGGTAGCCGCATACTCCACTTCCGGAAAGTCGGCTTTCAGCGTCTCAGCCAAAATGCCGGGCGTAGACGTGGTGGTCATGATTTCTTCAGCATATTGCTGGTGTTCCATTACTTGAAACAAGCGGGCATCGGCAGCATGAAACTGGTTGACCGATAACTCATCCGTTACCCACAAATAAATTAATAGCGTGCACGTGAGGCCGCTCACCAATCCTACCAGATTGATCACGAAGTAGCCTTTTGCGCGAATGAAATTCCGGTAAATCAACAACAGATCATGCGCCAGCATATCGATGGGATTATGATAACAAGAGTAAAGACGAACGAAACGCGCACAGGTTGCACGCACCGCGCACACGTACAGCCCAATGCAATCGTGTTCGGATACCGCACCCTTCGGAAACCGTTACAAGCTACTAGAACTCGCCTAAAAAACGAAATGGACATCTCTCAAAAGAGGAACGACCGAGAAATCTCTGATTCCCGACCGGAAATCAGGGCTGCCTCACTATTGTTCAACCTGACGGAACGATTTTTGAGATGGGTCTAATTAAAATCATTTTCCAGATCAGATTAGCTACGCTATCTTCCCGCTTTAATGTAGCATACGATGACTAAAAAAATACTGGTACTTACAGGGGGTGGCGACTGCCCGGGCCTGAATGCAGTAATTCGTGGTATTGCCAAACGCGCCCGCAGAGAAGAAGGCTGGGAAGTGTACGGCAGCATTGAAGCCTTTCAGGGCGTGTTTAGCGAGCCTACTCAAATCATTAAACTCACGCGCGAAGTTACGGGTGGCATCCATGTGCGCGGCGGTACCATTTTGCGTACCACGAACAAAGGCAACCCCATGAAATTCCCGGTGCCACAGCCCGACGGCACTGTGCAGTTTATCGATCGTACCGAAGAACTCGCCAAACGCATTAAAGACCTGGGGTTTCACGCAGTGATTAATATTGGTGGGGATGGCTCGCAAAAAATCTCGCAAGCCTTGTTCAAACGTGGGCTCAACATTATTGGTGTACCCAAAACCATCGACAATGATTTATCGGCTACCGATATGACGTTTGGTTTTCAAACCGCCGTGCAAATTGCCACCGATAGTTTTGATAAACTAGTAACCACGGCCGAGAGCCACGACCGGGTGATGATCATGGAAGTGATGGGCCGCGATGCGGGTTGGATTGCCTTGCACACCGCGGTAGCGGGCGGAGCAGAGATTTGCCTGATTCCCGAGATTCCCTACGACATTAACGTGCTGCTGAAACGCATTGAGTCGCGCTACAACAAAGGAATTGGTTTTGTAAACATTGTAGTGGCCGAGGGCGCCAAAGCGAAAGATGGAACAATTACATCGTCTGCTGGTTCGGTTGGATCAGAACACGTGCGGTTGGGTGGCGTGGCCTATCAATTATCCAAACAATTGAAAGACGCGGGCTGCAAAGCCGAGATTCGCGAAACCGTACTTGGTCACGTACAACGGGGCGGGGGCCCTACAGCGTTCGATCGGATTCTGGCAACACTCTTTGGAGTAAAAGCATTCGATCTGGTACAGGAAGGCAAATTCGGCCACATGGTGGCTTTGAAAAACAACCAGATTACGAGCGTTACGCTGGAGGAAGCCACGAAAGACTACAACCACGTAAACATCCAGGGCCCGCTAGTGAAAGCGGCGCGCGGGTTGGGCATTTCGTTTGGGGATGAGGGGTAAGTTGAAAGTGAGATGTGAGACTTGAGATTTGAGATTTGAGAAAGAATCAAAAGCTGAGGAGCAAAAACGATAACCTAGTAACCAGAAACTAGCGACCAGAAACCAGAGACGAGAAACTAGAAACCAGAGACCAGAAACTAGCGACTAGAAACCAGAAACGACCAACTACAGATGAAAACCGTAAACGACATTTCTTTTCAAAATAAGCGCGCGTTGATTCGCGTGGATTTTAACGTACCGCTCGACAAGAGTTTCCAGGTAACAGACGACAACCGGATTCGCGCTACCATTCCCACACTCAAAAAAATTCTGAAGGACGGTGGCAGCCTCGTACTCATGTCGCACCTGGGGCGCCCAAAAGAAGGGCCGGAAGAAAAGTATTCATTAAAGCATACCATCAAAAAAACAGAAGAACTCCTTGGCACATCCGTAAAGTTTGCTGCCGACTGCATCGGTGAAGATGCCTTTACACAATCGACTGCGCTAAAACCGGGTGAAGTACTTTTGCTCGAAAATCTGCGCTTCTACAAGCAGGAAGAAAAAGGCGATCTCGCTTTCGCGGAGAAACTTTCCAAACATGGCGATGTTTACGTTAACGATGCGTTCGGCACTGCACACCGCGCACACGCATCCACCACCATTGTGGCCCGGTTCCTGAAAGAAAAATGCGCGGGTTATGTGATGGCAGCCGAACTCGACAACGCCAAAAAAGTTTTGGAAAACGCCAACAAACCATTTACCGCCATCATGGGCGGAGCTAAAATCTCCGATAAAATTCTGATCATTGAAAAGCTGCTGGATAAGGTAAATCACCTCATCATCGGGGGCGGCATGTCGTACACGTTCTTCAAAGCCATGGGCGGCAGCATCGGCAACTCTTTGGTGGAGGCCGATAAACTGGAACTCGCGAAGGAACTCATCCAAAAGGCAAAAGCGAAAGGCGTAGAACTCCACCTGCCCATCGACTCCATCATTGCCGACAAATTTGACGCAAACGCCAATACCAGCACCGCCATGAATACCGCCATTCCTAATGGCTGGATGGGCTTGGACATCGGCCCGCAGGCGCGCGAAGTGTTTGCGAAAGTGATCAAAGACTCAAAAACAATTTTGTGGAATGGCCCGATGGGCGTTTTCGAAATGGCCAAGTTCGAAAATGGCACGAAAGAAGTAGCGCAGGCGATTGTAGCCGCCACGAAAAACGGAGCGTTTAGCCTGATTGGCGGGGGCGACTCTGCCGCAGCCATTGCCCAATTTGGTTTGAGCGACCACGTGAGTTACGTGTCAACCGGTGGCGGCGCCTTGTTGGAGTACTTCGAAGGAAAAGTGCTTCCGGGCGTACACGCGCTTGAACAAGCCTGAAAAACGGCCTTTTTCGCGTAAACTGCCAATTTTTATCCGGTCGATTCTTTCGGGAATTGACCGGTACCTTCTATTTTTGAGCCCTTTACAAACGATCGTATGAGAGAAATCCAGTTCCGTGAAGCACTTCGCGAAGCCATGAGTGAAGAAATGCGCAGGGATTCCACTATTTTTTTGATGGGCGAAGAAGTGGCCGAGTACAACGGTGCTTACAAAGTGAGCCAGGGGATGTTGGATGAATTTGGCCCCGACCGTGTGATTGACACTCCCATTTCCGAACTGGGTTTTGCGGGTATTGGTGTGGGCGCCGCAGTAAATGGCTTGCGGCCGATTATCGAATTCATGACGTTCAACTTCTCACTGGTGGCGATCGATCAGGTGATCAACTCGGCGGCGAAGATGATGAATATGTCGGGTGGCCAGTACCATGTACCGATTGTATTTCGTGGCCCCACCGGAAACGCCGGACAACTCGCGTCGCAGCACTCCCAGAATTTTGAAAACTGGTTTGCGAACACGCCAGGTTTAAAAGTGGTAGTGCCCTCCAACCCGTACGATGCCAAAGGGTTGCTAAAGACCGCCATTCGCGATGACGATCCCGTGATTTTTATGGAATCGGAATTGATGTATGGTGATAAAGGCGAAGTGCCCACCGAAGAATACCTTATACCCATTGGTGTGGCCGACATCAAACGTGCGGGCACCGATGTTACGATTGTATCCTTTGGTAAGATCATGAAAGTAGCGTTGGCCGCTGCCGCTGAGTTAGCGAAAGAAGGAATCTCCGCAGAAGTAATCGACCTGCGCTCGGTGCGCCCGATCGACTACGCTACCGTGGTGGAATCGGTGAAGAAAACAAATCGTTTGGTGATCGTGGAAGAAGCGTGGCCTTTGGCGGCTATCTCCAGCGAGATCACGTACCACATACAGAAGCACGCCTTCGATTATTTGGATGCCCCCATCCACCGCATCAACAGTCTTGATGCACCGCTGCCTTATGCACCTACACTTATTCAGGCCATTCTGCCGAATGTGGAGCGCACGGTAAAGGCCGTGAAGTCGGTGATGTATCGGTAAGGAAGCTGCGAGCAGCGAGCTTCCAGTAAGCGGAAGCAAACCTTCAAGAAGTAAATCATGCTGTTTTGGGCGTGCCCCCTCCTGCGCGCATAGCCGCGCGGGGTCCGGCTTTCGCGGATCGCCACCCACCGCACATGCCCTCTCGGGCTCAAACCCCGCTCAATCCGTCACGCGAGAAGAAAGTTGCTTGCTACAAGCCACAAACTTCGCGTGGCATTGGCTGCCAATCCTCGAAGCTCGCAGCTCAATGCTGTAGCGCATGTCAATTCACAAAAGCGGGACAATCCAATCAACCTACTTCCCAAACGTAAACACATGCTGTCCGGCTACTGACTCGACCCGGCCACTGCCAAGCGTGGACCTTGACCATGTTAAAGCGACAACGAATTTTGTGGCCGTTAGTTCATTTACGGTAATCGTAAGCCCATCGCCACGCGAAATGGTTTTTGCTGCTTCATCCGCAAAGCGCCACGTGGTGGTGGCTGGCCAAATCTGGCCGCCATTGGTTGCCGTAAGGCTCGTTCCGCTAAATGTAATCCGCACATCTTTATAGACACTCGTGCGGTCTGTGCCATCCACCGTTACATTCTGAACCGTCCATGTTCCGGCTAAAAGTTTAGTCGCTTTCTCTACCTCCGTTTCCTGTGGCGCAGGTGGATCGCCCCCACAGCTGCTGATCAGCAGCAACGTTACAATCACAAGGGTGGTTGCTAAAATTGAGTATGTGTTTTTGATCGATTTCATAGTTGTCTGCGTTGGCTTAACTCGTTATTCTTTTACAATTTTTACCTGCTCGCGTAACCGGCCCTGTTCTGCCTTTACCAGGTACGCGCCTTCCGCATAGCCCGCCATGCTCAACTCTACCGTTTCGCCCCCTTGCCCAACTTGCTTTTGCAGCACTTTGCCATTCATGTCTACCAAACGAAGCTGCACTTCGCTGCCGCGCGCAAATGACTTAAGCGAAACATACAGACGGTCGCTTGCGGGATTGGGGTACACCCGCAGTGCGTCCGTGCCACTGGCGATATCGCCTGTTACGATAATCGCTTGGGCATTCGAGAGTTCACTGGCGCACGTCTCAATCGTGCTGCGCACCGTGTACACGCCCGCTTGCGTTACCGTAAGTGTGGCGTTCGTGGCGCCGGCGATGGCGGTGCCGTTCAAAAACCATTGGTTGCCGGCCGTGGCACTGCTGGTTAACGTTGGCGTTTCGGTATTGGCATTGGTAAGTGTAATCGTGGGCTTCGCTGGGCGGATACAGAATGTGCGGTCTACATTTGGGGCGGCATTAAAGTTGGCGTTGCCGTCTTGCTTGGCGCGGATGGTAGCCGTGCCGGGGGCAACAATTGTAACAGTGTTACCCGAAACCGTCACCTTGCTGGTGGTCAGCGACTCAAAGCTTACCGCTAATGCCGAAGAGGCCGTGGCACTCAACGTAAAGGCCGCATCGCCAATGGTGCGATCGGTAAGGGCAGCAAAGGTGATGGTTTGGTCTTGCTTCGCCAGCGTGGTAACGTCTATCACGTTGGAGTTAGCAGAAGTGCCTCCGATAATGAATGCGCGCACGCGGTACTTGTAAGCCGTGTTGGTGGTTAAGCCAGTTACCACATCACTTGTTCCGGTGACGACTTTATCGTTGTAGCCCGTAACAAGCGTAGCGAAGTTGTCCGCACTGACATCCAAGCGATAGCCAGCGGCACCGCTTACGGTATTCCAGTTGGCAGTGAACGAGGTTTGCGTTATTCCTGATGCTGCAGTTGCAACAGGTGCAACAGGTGGCGGTAAAACAACACCGAATATTCGTGCAATCCGATTTCGTCCAATATTATTGAAACTGGTGAAATCCCCCCCGATGATCACCTTGCCGTCCGGTTGAAGGGCAAGCGAATTGACAATGCTATTCGCCCCCGTGCCCGGGTTAAAGGTGTTGTCGAGTGTGCCGTCCGCATTCAGGCGGGCAATTCTATTTCGGGGAGTGCCGTTGTAGCTGGTGAAATCCCCCCCGATGAGCACCTTCCCGTCCGGTTGCAGGGCAAGGGTCCTGACTATGAAACTCGGCCCCGTGCCCGGGTCAAAGGTGTTGTCGAGTGTACCGTCCGCATTCAGGCGGGCAATTCTATTTCGCGAAGTGCCGTTGTAGGTGGTGAACAATCCCCCGATGATCACCTTCCCGTCCGGTTGAAGGGCAAAGGACCGGACTTGGTTATCCGCCC
>CAYLWU010000023.1:0-9964 GCA_964387475.1 uncultured Ohtaekwangia sp.
TGATGTAGGCTTTGGCCAGCGTGCGGGTTTTGCCCGAGCCGGCTGACGAGCGGTAGATTTTGAAAGTGGCGGTCAACAACTGAAATTTAATGCCGGTGCCGAAATTACACAAAGGCGCCCGATTCGCATCAGTGGTTTACTCAAACGAGGGGTACTTCGTTTCCGCCTTTTTGCTAACTTCCCGGGTGATATGATGCGTTCGCTTTACTTTTTCCTGCCCAAACTCTTCTACTCCTTTCCTGTTCAGTTGCTCCTCAACAATTTCCGAAGGAACATTGTCTTGATGATTTGCTGGATCATCCTCTTTGCCATGATTACCGGCAACTTCGGCAAGTACCTGGGTATTCCCTACCTCTTTCTGGACCCGGAATACCTAAACGAAGTTAGCTTTACAAGTTTCTTCCTCATGGGTCTCGCAATGGCAGGGTTTGCCAACGCGTTCCACATTACCTGTTACATTAACGATAGCCTGCGGTTTTCTTTTGTGGGCACGCTGCGTAAACCCTTTACACAATACAAGCTAAACAACTCGCTGCTGCCGGCTTTCTTTTTCGGTTTGTATATGTACGAGGTGATTATTTTCCAGTTGAACAATGAATACTCAACCGCTACCACACTTGCGCTTCACCTGGGCGGGTTAGTCAGCGGCTATCTGGCGATGACGCTGCTGTTTACACTCTACTTCTGGTTTACGAATAAAGACATTTTCAAATATGTCGTTTGCCGGATCGATGAGCGACTAAAAGCGCAGGTAAATATCACGCGGGCAAGTGCGCTAAAAAAATTGCGTATTGCGCAGAAAAAGCAAGTGCGCGTAGACTACTATCTGGCTTTACCTTTTCGGATACAAAGGGTGGAACAAAACCGTTTTTATAACAAAGCCACCGTGCTACAGGTATTCGATCAAAACCACTTCAATCTGGTCATGGTGGAGCTCGGTATTTTCTTGTTTGTTATGATTCTTGGCATTTTTAAAGATTTGCCGGCATTTCAGCTGCCGGCCGCGGCAAGCTTTATAATTTTCCTCACCATTTTTGTGATGCTCACGGGTGCCTTCTCCTACTGGTTTGGCGGCTGGTCGGCCACAGCAGGCATCGTTCTGTTTTTAGTGGTGAATTACATGGTGGGCGAAGACATGTTTTCCAAGCGTTATGAAGCATTTGGCTTGGACTACCAGAAACCTCCGGTTCCATATTCGGTGGATGAACTCAAGCGGTTGAATGATTCCAGCCATATGGCGCGCGACCGGCAACTCAGCCTGCAGGCACTGAATAACTGGCGTGCACAGTTTGGCGAAACCAAACCCGTGCTCACGTTTTTGTGCGCCAGTGGAGGCGGTAAACGGGCCGCGTTATGGACGTTTACTTGCCTGCAAACTGCCGACAGCCTCACGCAAGGAGATTTACTGAAGCACAGCGTATTGATCACCGGTGCTTCGGGTGGATTGATTGGGGCCACGTATTACCGCGAGTTGCAAATCCAACAACTTCATGGTACGAACACCCAACCCTTCGCTGCGTGGCACCGCGATCGGATTGCCAAGGACAACCTCAACCCGATGATTTTTGGCCTGCTGGCAAACGACTTATTTGTTGGTTTTACCAAGTTCCCTTACGGGGGAAATCACTACCACCGCGACCGTGCATATACTTTTGAAGAACAATTACGCGTATCTACGGGCGGCTACCTGGATCAGCCACTCACCGCGTACGACAGTGTCGAACGATCGGGCCGGGTGCCCACCATTTTGCTTACCCCCACAATTGTAAATGATGGCCGTAAACTATTCATCGCCTCCCGCCCCATGAGTTTTATGAACAGCGAGATTCATGAGTTGAAGCAGTATGGGCTAGCCAAAGTAGGTGGCGTAGACTTTCATGGATTGTTTTCTACCCATGGCAGCGATCAACTACGTTTTCTTTCGGCACTGCGCATGAGCGCTACCTTTCCGTACATTACGCCTAACACCACGTTACCTACCGAACCGGCTATCCAGATTATGGATGCAGGCATCAGCGATAACTTCGGGTTGTCTGACGCGGTGCGATTTATGTTCGCCTTTCGCGAATGGATCAACGAAAACACACGGGGAGTGTTGTTTGTATCCATCCGCGATTCGCCCAAATTGCACACCATTGCCCCCCGAAAAGGCGAAACCATTGTGGATAATATTACCCAACCGATCAGCAGCGTCTACAACAACTTCGAGAATTTTCAGGACATGACGGCAGACCTGCTCATCGGGCAAGCGCACGAATGGATGCAAATCCCGCTGCACCGCATTGATCTTCAATACCAAGCCGAAAGCTATTCGCCCATTCTGCAAAAAATGGACTCTATTCGCCAAAACAATGCCCGCGCCTCGCTGAGTTGGCGCCTTACCACACGCGAAAAACACGGCATCATCGACAACATCAACACCGAAAGAAACCGACAAGAACTTACCAAACTCAAAAAAATACTTAAACAGTCTAACCCCTGATGGAGTAAAATAAACCGGTAATTTGTTTCATACGAAAAAGCAAAAGAATGGACTACTTCTTCACCCTCCGATTTCTGAAAATTGCCGGCCTCTCGGCCGTTGTTTTTGTCTTGCTCGACTACATCTGGCTTGCCCGCCTCGCCTCACCGTGGTACCGGCAGGCGTTAGGTTACCTGGCCAACTTAGATGCCGACGGCAAAATCACGTTCAACTTATCCTTCGGGCTTCTGGCTCAAATCGCGATTTCATTGCTGCTAAGTATTTTGCTGGGATTAACCCTGCAACTTGATCAAAGACTTACCACACTGCTGCTGGTTGGCGCGTTGGGTGGCTGCCTGATTTATGCCGTTTTTGATTTTACAAACCTCTCGTTTGTAAAAAACTGGCCGGTATGGATCAGTTTGATTGACATTGCCTGGGGCACCATTCAAGGGGCGGCCGCGGGCGCATTGGCGTATCTACTTTACAAATAACGAGCATGAAAAACATCGTCATCTTTGCCTTCCTGGTGATTGGAACCTCCGCATTTGGGCAGTTTAGAAAAACGATTGAGTTAAAGCCGATCTCCAATCGAGGCTACCAATACTACTATGACTTGCTGCGGCTGCGTACTCCTTACGCGCTGCAAATGCCACTACTATCGATTGAAGATATGGAAGTAAAAAAGCGCTACCGGAATTTCGAGCGGCTGGACATGGTTGGCAATTTTCTTTTCATCGTTCCCACCATTTTTCTCTTCAGCGACCTCAACACCGGAGGATCGAATGCTGCACGAACATTCCTGTGGTTGGTTGCGGGTGCGGTGGGTGCTGATATTGTTCTGGATGTATTTGCCCACGCGCAACTGCGGAAAGGAATTGACCGCTACAATCAACTGATCGTAACGCCGGCATCTTCCTCTGCGGGTCTATCGATTAGGTACGTCTTCTAGCTGGCTAAGCGCTGCCTTGAGAAGCTCAATCGTGTTAAACACGATCGGGCAAATCATGTAGTCTTCCATGGTCTTCTTCCATCGGAATTTTAGATCCGGCACTAACCGCGGATACTCGCGGCAGGCATTGGGGCGATCCGTGTAAACGGTGCATTTGTTGTCGTGCAGAAACGTACACACTGGTTTGAGGTAATGCACCTCCCGCCTCGTATCGTAATCCAGAAACCGGGCAGTAAACGCTTCCAGAGAAGCCTGACGATGAGCCCGCAACTGGTGAATTTCTGTGATGGATAACTCCGGCTCCAGTTTTTTGCAGCAGTTGGCACACGTAGTGCAATCAATCGATTGGGTTACGCGGCCAGCAATGGCGGCCACGCGCTCATCCAACACCCGTACGGGTATTTTTTTTATGCGTGCCTTCAGCAACTGGTTGTCGGCCGCGTTTACAGCAGCCTGCAACGCAACTTCATTTGGATCGGTAATAAAACGAGGCTCCACAAAAAAGAATCGGGCGCAGCTGCTGCTACGCCCGGAGGTCTTAAAGTTACTTCAGCGTCAATTCTTTAATGATATTGGATGCACCCCCCAACTTATCGATGCACCATAACACATAGCGTACATCCACACAAATCGTTCGGTTGAGGTCTTTATCAAACGCGATTTTATGGCTTAACGCTTCGTAGTTTCCGTCAAACGCAAGACCAATCAGCTCGCCATTGGCATTGAGTATGGGCGAGCCGGAATTTCCACCGGTAATATCGTTTGTGGTAATGAACCCCACCACCACATCGTTTACCCGCGCATCTTTGTATGGGCCAAAGTCTCGCCGGTTGTAAGCGTCTATCAAATTGGCGGGCAGATCAAACTCGTAGTCGCCCGGTTTGTATTTTTCGATCACCCCTCCGAGGGTACACACGTAGTCATAAGACACGGCATCGCGCGGCCGGTAGCTTTTTACATTTCCATAGCTAACGCGCATGGTAAAATTGGCATCCGGGTACCGAATTTTTGTGGGTTCCATTTCCATTACACCCTTCAGGTAGAGCCTGCTCAGATCGTTATTTGCCGTTGAGAATTGTGTGGACAGCGGCGCAAACCGAGTATTGTAGTTTTTTACGAACGCGGCCATGTGCTTGTAGGCCGGATCGTTTTGCAGCGTGGCGGAGTCGGGCTGGGCAATAAATTTGCTCCAATTTGCTTCGTTCAAAATCATTGTCTTATCAAACACATCGGCTGCATATTTTTGATAGGTACCTGCGTTTTTCAAATCGCCATACCGGTTCTGGAGTTCCGTATAGAAGGCAGCCGGCCGCTGGTCTGCCGCAATGTCTTCATAAAACTTTTTGGTGATGGCGGCAAGAATTTTTTCATCCGAAGCGCGATTTGCACCTTCCAAAAAACCAACCCGCGCCCGGGTTAGACTCTCGGCAACACGTTTGATTTCATCCGCGCCGGGCGATTTTTTTGTGAGCGCCCGCTCCAATGCCTGCAGCGACGCACTGAACGCAATTAAAGGTGAGCCAAAAACGCCCTCGTTCAGGTATTGCCGGTGCTGCGCATACGGCCGCCAATCGGCATAGGCTTTTTCGAATTGCGCAAAAACGGTTTCGTACTCGGGTTTACCCTTGGCCCATGCCTGAAAAGCCTGCTCCTGTTTTTGCTTTTGTTCGTACACCTTGTACTTCAGCAGTTGCTTGGATTCACCATCAAAGAATTTCCAATAGTTAGCTACCGATGCGTAATCGGAGGCGAGTTGCAACCGCACCGCGTCGCTCTTTTTCATTTCTTCCAACATGATTTTGAGGCGGATGTCGCGCAGGTTTACCGTGGCCGGGTTCACAACATCGGTTTTCAATTTCACACCAAAAGAAGTTTCGTAGCGGTTGGTACTTCCCGGATATCCGTAGATCATCGCATAATCGCCATCCTTAAAGCCTTTCAAAGAAATGGGCAAATAGTACTTCGGCTTTAGTGGCACGTTATCGGTAGCGTATTCGGCAGGCTTGCCGTCTTTACTCATGTACACACGGAACACCGAAAAATCGCCTGTGTGGCGCGGCCACTCCCAGTTGTCTGTGTCGCCACCAAACTTGCCGATACTTTCCGGGGGTGTGCCTACGAGGCGGACATCTCGGTAGATTTCATATACAAAAAGTAAAAACTGATTTCCACCAAACATGGGCACTACACGCCCTTGCAGCGCAGTGCCTTCGGTAGCTTTCTTGGCCACCTCGACCAACACGGCCTGTTGTTTCGCAGCACGCTCTGTGCCGCTCAGGTTTTGAAGCGCGGGCCCAACCTGGGCGGTTACATCGTCTATACGCGTTAAGAACGTGGCCGTGAGGCCTTTCGATGGAATCTCCTCCGCTTTGCTTTTCGCCCAAAAACCATCGCGCAAATAGTTATTCTGCACCGAACTGGCGGCGGCAATTGCATCGTACCCGCAGTGATGGTTGGTAAAAATCAAACCCTCTGCACTAACAATCTCGCCTGTGCAGCCACCACCAAAAATGATGATGGCGTCTTTGATGGATGCTTTATTGATGGCATACAATTGTTCTTTTGATAGCTTCAACCCACGCTTCACCATATCGTTGTACACCTGTTGGCCCAGCAAGTGCACCAACCACATGCCCTCATCTGCCCATACCGGCTTGAAAAGAATGAGGATCATAATCAAAGAGATCGCAAATCGTTTTCGCATAGCGTTTGGATTATTTTACTTGCAAGCTAATAAGAAAACAGCAACGATGCCGCTTGCCGGGCAGATCCTCAACTTTCTTAAAGGGCTTACCATTCCGGTGGCGCTGCCCCGCTCAGTGGCGATATTGAATCCGTATCAAGACCCGGTGGCATGGAACTGCTGCATGGATTTTTACACGAAGTATTACACAGACACCGCAACGCGTACGTTAATTCTCGGCATCAACCCGGGGCGGCTTGGCGGTGGCCTTACGGGGATTCCGTTTACTGACCCCATCCGGCTGCAGGAAATCTGTGGGATTGCCAACCCATTTCCTAAAAAAGGGGAGCTCAGCAGCGAGTTTATGTACCGCATGATCACTGCTTTTGGAGGCGCTGAAAAGTTCTATAAGAAATTTTATTTCTCGTCTGTATCGCCTTTAGGGTTCACACAAAAAGGAAAGAACTTAAACTACTATGACTTGCCCATGGTGGAGAAGCGACTCACGCCGCTCATTCACCACTGGCTTCAGCAGCAGATTGATTTGGGGTGCCGAACGGATCGGGTTTTTTGTGTGGGCGAGGCAGAAAACTACCGGTTTCTTACCCGCATCAATGAAGGCCAACGGTACTTTCAGGAAATCGTTCCATTGCCCCATCCGCGATTTATCATGCAATACCGCAGAAAAAAAATTGAGGAGTACGTGGCGCTCTATTTAGAAAAATTCCAACCGTAACGGCAGGATCAAAACGCAAATAGTGCGGCAAGTTCGCGTGCCACCTTCTCTGCATTTGGCAGCATCATTTTTTCCAATTCTATATTCAAAGGTACCGCGGGCAAGTTGGCAGCGCCAAACGTCCATACGGGGGCATCTAAACTGGTGAAGCACGTTTTGGAAATACGCCCCGCAAGCGATTCGGCAAACGAGTTCATGAGCGGCTCTTCAGTAAGTACAAACGCCCGATGGTGACGTTGTACCTGTAACTCAATCGCAGCCCAATCCAACGGGTTGAGCGTGCGCAAGTCTAAGATGGTAACCCGGCCTTCAAATTTTTTGGCTGCTTCTTTGGCCCAGTACACACCCATGCCGTAGGTAATGATTACGGCTGCGCTGCCCGCGTCTACAAAATCCGGTGCGGCTTGGAGCACCACATTTGCTTTACCTAACGGAATGATATAGTCTGCATCGGGCTCCACCGTTTTCGCTTCAAGCGTACCCGGCACTTTACTCCAATACAACCCCTTGTGCTCTAACATCACCACCGGGTTGGGATCGTAAAAGGCGGCTTTCATCAACCCTTTCATATCCGCAGCATTGCTGGGATAAACTACTTTGATTCCCCGGATGGTAAGCAAAGCGGATTCTATACTACCGGAATGATACGGACCACCGCCGCCATACGCCCCAATGGGCACGCGAATGAGCGACTGCACCGGAAACTGGCCGTGCGACAAGTAACAGGCTTTGGATAACTCTTCTACCAACTGGTTCATACCCGGCCAGATGTAATCCGCAAATTGGATTTCTACAATCGGCTTTGCCCCCACCCAACTCATGCCTGCTGTGGAGCCAATGATGTAAGCCTCCTGAATGGGCGTGTTAAACACGCGGTGATCGCCATACTTTGCGGCCAGCGTAGCGGCCTCACGAAATACACCACCCAACCGGCCGCCTACATCCTGGCCGTACAAAATCGCTTCCGGGTGGGCACTCAAAATTTCATCCACTGCGTGCAAGGCGGCATCTACCATCACCACTTTTTCGCCCTTGGCGGGATGGCGGTTTCCTTTTTCTTCGAGAACCGGTGTAGCTGCAAACTCGTGGGTATCAAAATCGTTTGGATCGGGGTCGGGCATGGCCATTGCCTTTTGAAAATCGGCCTTCACCTTTTCGATCGCACGGGTGCGCATCTCTTCTAACGAAGATTTGGGTTCGCCAATGGCCACCAGGTATTTTTCCAGCTTCGGAATTGGGTCGCTCTTTTGGTGCTGCTTTAGATTATCGCCCCGATACCACTCTCTGCGCACGCCTGACGTATGATGGCCCAAGAGTGGGCAACGTGCATGTACCAGCATGGGCGCGCGCTGCTCGCGCACGTATTCCAAAGCGCGTTTTAAACCCGAATAGCTTTCTACAAAATCAGCACCGTCTACGCGTAGCCGCTCCAAACCTTTAAAGCCTTCGGCATATTCATAGGCATCCATCACGCGCATCTCTTTGCCCGTGGCGCTAATGCCCCAATCGTTATCCTGAACCAAATACAAAATCGGTAGCTTCTTCAGCACCGCCATTTGAAACGCCTCGGCCACTTCGCCTTCCGTAACGGAACCATCGCCCAAAGAACAAAGAACTATGGCATCTTTTTGCGCCCGTAGCCCTTGTTGCTCCAGATACGCCAGCCCCTGCGCCATACCGGTTGCGGGAATTGCTTGCATGCCCGTGGCCGAACTCTGATGCGGAATGAGCGGGAAGCCCGCGCGCCGCAACGAAGGATGCCCGTAATACGTGCGGCCGGAAGAAAACGGATCATCGCGCTTGGCGAGAAGCTGCAACATTAACTCCCAAGGCTCCAAACCAATCCCCAGCAAAATTGACTCATCGCGGTAATACACGGATGCAAAATCATGCGCCTGCAATTGCAGGCCAGCCGCAAGTTGAATGGCTTCGTGCCCGCGCGAGGTAGAATGCACGTATCGGCTGCAAATGTCGCGCTGTTCATCGTACAGCTCTGCCATGGCGCGGGCTGTACACATCAGTTCGTACGCCCGCAACAGCACAGGTCGCTCAACTTCCGTTTTCTTCTTTCGGGTTTTTGATTCCGCTACGCTTTGCATATCCGTCTGTGGACGGCAAAGATAGAGTTTTCGCTGCCGCGATACTAACGGGAGTTAGTCTCCTCAATTTGTGCTACCAACTGATTGTACCACGGCGCTCCATACTTGCGGATGAGCGGCTCCTTCAGGAATTTGTAGAGCGGCACCTGTAACGACTTCCCGAATGCACAGGCAGCCGAACAAATGCTCCATTTATGGTAGTTCACCGCCTCAAAACCTTTTTTTTGTGTGATGCGAATGGGATACAGGTGACAAGAGATCGGTTTTGGAAAATCAATTTTTTTATCGCGATAAGCCTGTTCAATCCCACATTTCAAAATACCCTGGTCATCGTAATGCGCGTACGCGCACTCGCGGCCGCCAATGGTGGGGGTTGAGTAATCGCCATCTTCATCCAAAATGTAGGGGCCCTGCGCTTGTATCGCTTGCCGACCTGCTTCGGTGAGATAGGGCTGAACTGCCTCCTGAATCTGATGCATCACCGGCAACTCATCCTCCGCCAGCGGTGCCCCTAAGTCTCCTTCCACGCAGCAGGCGCCTTTGCATTTCTCCAGATGGCAAACAAACTCCACTGACTTGATATCATCCGAAACCAGTACTTCGCCTACTTTCATCATACAAACAGATTATTTATGCGAAATAACACCAAATTTATGCACCGGAAACAATTGTTTTAACCAATTACGATTTGTCATTGCCATGATATGCGTGTAAAAAAGAGCCTACGTGAGTTAGCTGAGGTGCTGATTCAATTCATCGGTTTCTTGCTTGTGTGGATGTTTTTTTCTGGCATTTGCAGTATGCTCGTGTTATTGTTTGTATTCGACCTGGATTTTGGAAATCCGTTTTCTGTAGAACGTAGTCCCACCTATCTATTGGTTTCCCAGCTATTTGCACTGGTGGGCGCGTTGGTTACGCTTGTTATTTTTGAACCCAAAACTGTACGACTGAAGAGCTATTTCATCGATAGACTTTCAAAAACCGAGTTTCGCCAACTGCAACTGGGTGCAGTTACAAGCGTGGCAGTGATTAC
>CAYLWU010000023.1:9974-16618 GCA_964387475.1 uncultured Ohtaekwangia sp.
CCGGCAAGTTTGTTTACCTCAATTCCCATTTTTTTACTCATTGGAATTACCGAGGAAGTGATCTTCCGCGGTGTTTTGCTTCGCGATTTGTTAAAAATCATCTCGCCGGGAGCAGCCATTTTCGTTTCTTCCCTTGTCTTTGCGGTGGTGCATATTCCCAACCCCAATTTCGGCTTCATCGGATTTGTTACACTTTTCGTGAGCGGATCGGCACTCGGACTTCTTTACGCAAAAACAGAAAATCTCTCTGCACCGATTGCCGCACATGTTGTTTGGAATCTACTCCAAAACATTCTCGGATTTAACGTGAGCGGACATGTACTGGCCGGGGTTTTTTCCATTGACCATCAACAAAAAACCGATTGGTTGACCGGGGGCGCATTCGGCCTTGAGGGTTCTTTGGTTACACTGTTTTTCAGCTGCTGTTTGGTGGCCTGGCTTTGGCTTAATTGGTTACCAAAAACCAAAGAGCGTTGATCAATTCACATTAGAACACGCCGCGAGCATTTAATCGCGCAGCCTGGCTCTCGCCTTTTTTCTTTTGGTAGTGCAGTTTTGAAGCAATGTAACACTGCCGGGTGATTTCTGCATGCACTACGCCATGCTTATCCACCCACTGCACCACATACTCGCGCGTGGTCTCGCCTTTTTCCTGCACTTCTTTTTTAACGTGGTCGCGCTCGGCATCGGGTATCCGCAGCACCGCATACAACGTGCGCTTGCCCGGTTTACGAAAACGAATGGCTGCCGATTTATCCCACACCACGTATTCCGGCCCCAAAGACCGCAGCAACATCAGCATATAAAATGGGTCGGAAGCAGAAAACATGCTACCCCCGAAAATGGTGCCCACGTAGTTGTACGTCCACGGATTAAGGCGTAGCCGTAAATGCAACTCCGTATGATCGTGGGCCCAAAAAAGAATTTTACCGCCGGTACCAAAATACATGGGATACCAGTTCATGAGCGTGCGGAATAACCAATTCCGAAATGATTCTTTCTTATCCGTAACCAGAAATGAAGGCTTCAATTTACTTTATGTGTTTGGGTTTTAACGTCTGATTTAGATTGCATTACGATGCTATTGCGCAACTACTTGTCATTTTGTTTAACGCGCGCCGGGCGCGATTACCCGCGGCGCTGGCGGCAAAAATATTATTTGGCGTGACACGAAAACCCACTCAACCTGTAACTTGCCACACTTTCTTATGCTGAACTATCTCGACACGCTTAACGAGCCGCAGCGCGAAGGCGTGGAAAACATCAACGGGCCATGCATGATCATTGCCGGTGCCGGCTCAGGCAAGACGCGGGTGCTCACCTTCCGCATCGCCCACCTCATCCAAAATTACGGGGTTGATCCGTTCAACATCATGGCGCTGACCTTTACGAACAAGGCGGCCAAAGAAATGCGCGAACGCATCGAAAAAGTTGTGGGCGCAGACGCACGCAACTTATGGATCGGCACCTTTCACTCCGTGTTTGCACGCATCTTACGGGCCGAAGCGCACTTTATTGGCTACCCGAACAACTTTACGATTTACGATACGGACGACTCCAAATCGCTGCTGAAAAGCATCATTAAAGAAATGGGGCTGGACGAAACACAGTATAAACCCAACGTGGTGTATAACCGCATTTCGTCAGCAAAAAACCGGCTGGTATCGTGGCAGGAGTATCTGGCAAACCCCGTGTTTCTGGAGGACGATGCCGCCAACATGCGGCCTGAAATTGGCAATATCTTCAAGAATTATTCGCTGCGTTGTTTCAAGTCGGGCGCAATGGATTTTGATGATTTGCTGTTCAATACCGATAAGCTCTTTCGCGAGCATTTAGAAGTGCTGAACAAATACCAACACCGCATCCGGTACATGTTGGTAGATGAGTTTCAGGACACCAACCTGTGCCAGTATTTTATCATTCGCAAAATGGCGGCCGTAAACCAAAACATTTGCGTGGTGGGCGATGACGCACAGAGTATCTATGCTTTTCGCGGCGCAGACATTAGCAACATTTTAAACTTTGAGAAAGACTACCCCGATTTGCGCATTATTAAGCTGGAGCAAAACTACCGCTCCACCAAAAACATTGTAGCCGTAGCCAACTCCGTCATTGCAAAAAACAAAGCACAACTGCCGAAAAACGTCTGGACGGCCAATGAAGACGGCAACCTGATCGAATTAATTAAAGCCGTATCCGACAACGAAGAGGGCAAGCTGGTGGCCACCTCCATCTTCGAAGAAAAAATGCAGCACCAACTGCAATTTAGCCAGATTGCCGTGCTGTACCGCACCAACAGCCAATCGCGAGCCATTGAAGAGGCCCTGCGCAGAATGAACATTAAGTATCGTGTGATTGGCGGTTTGTCGTTTTATCAACGCAAGGAAATTAAAGACTTGCTGGCCTATTTGCGCTTTTCGCTGAATCATCAAGACGAGGCCGCATTTCGCAGAATCATCAATTTACCCAAACGCGGCATTGGCGATTCTACTGTCGACAAAATTATTGTAGCCGCGAATGATCATGCCATTCCCATCTGGGAGGTAGTGCAAAATGCCAATACGTTTCTGGGTGGGCGGGCAGCCGGGCCGATCGATGATTTCGTAAATAAAATCAAGCGCTTCGAGTTCGATATTCAAACCAAAGATGCCTATGAAGCTGCGGCTGAAATTGCCAAATCTTCTGGCCTGCTGCGCGAGTTGTACGAAGATAAGACCGTAGAGGGCCTCAGCCGGTATGAAAACGTGCAAGAACTGCTGAACGCGGTGAAAGAATTTGTAGACGACCCCGAGCGGGAGGACAAAAGTCTCTCTGCGTTCTTACAGGAAGTATCGTTGCTTACCAGCCAGGATGAAGAAAAAGACCACGATCCTGAAAAGGTTACCTTGATGACCATACACATGGCCAAGGGTTTGGAGTTTAAGTACGTGTATTTGGTGGGCCTGGAGGAAGACCTGTTCCCCTCGCAGATGATGTTGAGTTCGCGTGCTGACTTAGAGGAAGAGCGCAGACTTTTTTACGTAGCAATAACGCGGGCACAAAAAAAACTCTTCCTGTCGTACGCCCTCACCCGTTACCGCTTTGGCCGCCTCAAGAATTGCGAACCCAGCCGCTTTTTGGATGATGTAGACCAACGGTTGGTGAAGGCCAGTACCAAATTCAACACGGTAGAATCTGCGCCACCTAACCCCCATTTTACCCGCAGCTTTGTGGAGGGTATGAAGAAAACCATCAGCTCGCAGGCAGTGCCAAAACCCAGCGCCTACAAAACCCCGGCTGATTTCAAACCCAGCGACACCTCCGGCTTGCAAGAGGGCATGAAAGTAGAGCACCCAAAATTTGGGTTTGGTACCGTTACAAAAATGGAACAAGCCGGCCCGGAACGCAAGGCACGCATTTTATTTGCCGATTTTGGTGAAAAGACGTTATTGCTTAGCTTTGCCAAGCTGAGGATACACGAGAATTGATGACGAACCTCCGCGTTACACAACGTTTTATATTTTCCCTTTTTACATGATTACGGAATACAATACCCAGCGCCCGGGGATTACCTTGAAAGGCTACGGCCGAAATGTGCAGAAGTTAGTTGAGTTCATCCGTCAGGAACCCGACAAAGAAAAGCGCACCCAGTTGGCGTACACGCTGATTGAGCTGATTAAACAACTGGCCCCGGTGGCGAAAGAAGGAGCGGAAAACCCCCAGCGCATGTGGGATGACCTCTACATCATCGCAGACTTTAATCTGGATGTAAACAACCCCTACCCAATTCCAAGCCGGGAAACGGTATTTAAAAAACCGCAGCGGATGAAATACCCGCAAAGCGAAGTGCGTTATAAGCACTACGGAAAAAATCTTGAGCACCTGGTAACAGAGGCATTGAAAAAAGAAGGCCAGGATCGCGAAGATGCGGCCATCTATCTCGGCAAGCTGATGAAAACATTCTACGCGAGCTGGAATAAAGAAAGCCTGGACGACTCCGTGATCGTAAAAGACCTGCGCAACCTGTCGAAAGGCGAGTTGAAATTAGACCTCGAAAAAGCACGCGAGGAAAATCTTTTCGAAAAACTGTATCATGAGCGCAGCCTGCCGCGCCCTAACCGGCCGCAAGGCAAAAACGGTGGACGCGGTGGCCGTCCGTTCAACAAAAACCGCCATAATCGCAGAAAAGACTAGATGACTTCCTTTCGGATAAAGGGGGGGAAAAAGCTGCGGGGCGAAATCGTGCCCCAGGGCGCAAAGAACGAAGCCCTGCAAGTGTTATGCGCACCCCTGCTTACGCGTAAGCCGGTAACGATTCACAATGTGCCGGATATTGTAGACGTAAACAAACTTATCGAACTCATTGGCGATCTGGGCTGCCGCGTAGAAAAACTAGGCAGCGGCTCATTTCGTTTCACGGCAGATCAGGTAAACACAGAATACCTGTTGTCGGCTGCCTACCGAAAAAAAGCAGCTGCCTTGCGCGGCTCGGTGATGTTACTCGGCCCTATTCTGGCCCGCTTTGGTAAAGCAAACATTCCAAAGCCCGGGGGCGATAAGATCGGAAGACGGCGGCTGGATACACACTTCATCGGATTTCAAAAACTCGGGGCCAAGTTCAACTTCAATCCAAGCGAAAACCTCTTTCAAATTGATGCTTCGGATTTGCATGGCTGCTACATGCTCTTGGATGAAGCTTCGGTAACCGGCACCGCCAATATTGTTATGGCCGCCGTAATGGCCAAAGGAACAACAACCATTTACAACGCGGCTTGCGAACCATATTTGCAGCAGCTTTGCGCGATGCTGAATCGCATGGGTGCAAAAATCAGCGGCATTGGTTCTAACCTGTTGGTCATTGAGGGCGTGACTGAGTTGGGCGGCACCGAACACACCTGTTTACCCGACATGATTGAGGTGGGAAGTTTCATTGGCCTGGCCGCCATGACGCAGTCGGAAATCACCATTAAGAATTGCCGTATCGATATGCTCGGGATTATTCCCGAAATTTTTAAACGCCTCGGCATCCGCATGGAGTTTCGTGGAGACGACATTTTTGTGCCTGCACAGGAGTTGTATGAAATCGAAACCTTTATCGATGGTTCAATTTTAACCGTAGCCGATGCGCCATGGCCGGGCTTCACGCCCGATTTACTCAGCATTGTGTTGGTCGTGGCCACTCAGGCAAAAGGTACCGTATTGATTCACCAAAAGATGTTTGAAAGCCGCCTGTTTTTTGTAGACAAGCTCATCGATATGGGTGCCCAAATCATTCTTTGCGACCCCCATCGGGCAACGGTGATCGGCCTTGAACGCAAGCAGGCACTACGCGGGTTAAAAATGTCCTCGCCCGACATCCGGGCCGGGGTGGCATTGTTGATCGCGGCACTCTCAGCCTCCGGTGAAAGTGAAATTTCAAACGTTGAACAAATAGATCGCGGCTATCAAAATATCGAAGGCCGGTTAAAGGCATTGGGCGCGCAGATTGAACGGGTGTAGTCTTTTTTTGATTCTGTTTAAGGATTGATTTTTCGGGGGTACACGCCGCATTAAAAAGCAGTTGCGCGGACTTAACTTTATTGCAGTTTCTCACACTGCTTTTTAAGCTAACGAATCATGAATACGCACCTGCTTTTCACGGCAATGGGTTTACTCTGGGGATGCTCGCTCCTCGGGCAAGAAGCAAAACCCTTGTTATCGCCAACACTGTTTAAAATTTCACCCCAGCACTTTGGCGTGAATACCCTTCAAATCGGCACCGAACATTTCAACAGCACGCTTTCCAAGAGCCTAGCAATTGATTTAGGAATTCGCCACCATGGTCAGTTTCTAAATACCGAAGATCTGGTCGAACGCGGGGTAGATGTTGGATTTCAATATCGCACATACGTGCGTGCCCTGAGGTATTTCGTTACTACACGCAAACGCACACTCGTGCAAGGCATTTATGCGGGTCCGTTTGTAAACGCCGGCATGGTTCGTTCACGCCAGGTTACGGGTTACTATACAAGCTCCTTCAGCAGCAGTGCGCCACCCCGGTTTGAACAAACAATTACCCAAAACGATTTCGAGGATTATTTTTTCGCCACCGGGTTCACCATAGGCGTGCAGCGCGTTTTTTGGAATGTGCTGGCGGTGGATGTTTTTGCCGGAGGCGGCATGCGATGGAGTAATATCCGGTTTCTTGAACCCCAACGACAACAACTGAACACCGACGTAACAACCCCTGGATATCAAGGGATTTTTCCCAGAATTGGAGTCAAAATAGGAATTACACTTTAACCAAGTTGAACATGAAACAGGTATTCATCATCTCGTGTTTTCTAATCGCTTCAGCTGCCCTCGCACAGGATACGAAGCCACTGCCTTCCCGATCGTTGATCAAACTGTCACCGCAGCATTTCATAGCGAACACGCTGCAAATCGGCACCGAGCACTTTAATCGCGATTTCTCCAAGAGCGTAAATTTCACGTTCGGCATCCGAAACCAGGGCGGCAACGACATGTATGATCGCAAAATCCGTGGTGGTGATTTTGACTTTCAATTTCGAAAGTATGTGCGCCCGCTACAGCCGTTTACAAGTAGAAAGAACCGAAGCTACGTGCAGGGCATTTACTTTGGCCCATTTATCAATGCTGGCATGCACAAAGTGGACAACGAGTAC
>CAYLWU010000023.1:16628-52297 GCA_964387475.1 uncultured Ohtaekwangia sp.
CACCAGCACGTGGACCTATTTTGGGCCCGCCGGGCAAACCACACAGTCAGTCACCTTAGGTAGTAGATACGAAACTCAACACATCGCTGGCGGCTTTACCATTGGCCTGCAACGAACTTTTTGGGACGTAGTTGCGCTGGATGTTTACGTTGGGGGTGGATTGCGGGCCAGCAACATCAATGTCATCTCGAACATCGAAAATCGCGAGATCTACACTACCGTGATGGAACCCGGTTTTTCCGGAATTTTTCCGCGCATCGGGTTCAAGCTGGGCGTGGCGCTTTAAACACGGGAGTATCGCCCAAGAGCCACTGATGCATCTGGGCCTCGGTAAGGTTGCTGCCACAAAGAATGGTGGCTACCCGCTTGTGTTGAAACATCTTCGGTTTCTCCAGTAAGGCAGCTACGCCTACAGCACCTGCCGGCTCTACCACGAGACCGGCCGCTGTGAACAAGAGTCTCATCGCCCGGAGTATGGCTTCCTCCGAAACCAAGATTGCGTCATCAAGATTGCCACGCATGTCTTCCAATGCTTCCGGAACAGGTTCACGCACGGCAATCCCATCGGCAATGGTATTGACTGCCGTGTGGCGGATCATGCGGTTTTGGCGCCACGACTCCACCATTGCGGGCGCACCCAGCGCCTGAACTCCAAATACTTTTGTGGTGGGTTGCACGGTTTTGTAAACGGTGCTGATGCCGTTGATGAGCGCCCCGTTTCCAACGGGTACAAGTATGGCATCCACATTGGGTGGGCCCGTTAACAATTCCAAGGCAATAGTGCCCGCGCCAATTGCTGTTTCCACATCGCGGCCGTCTTCCACAAACCGAATGTTTTGTGCATGCGCAAAACTATGCGCAGCTGCTTTTGCGGCATCGAAATCAGCACCCGCTGCAATTACTTCTGCGCCAAGTGCTTTCATTCGGGTAACCTTCAGTGGATTTGCGTGCCGGCTGGCGAACACAGTTATTGGAATTCCGTACTCGCGGCCAGCATACGCCACCGCCTGGCCGAAGTTACCCGCACTTGCACACACCAGCGGTTCGGAGAATCGTTGCACCAGTACGTCTGCACCCCGGCCCTTAAACGACCGAATGGGATTGTTGGTCTCCACCTTCACCACCACCTCGGCACCACACACGTCCGACAGTGGCTCGCACACAAACTGCGGTGAGTTTAAAAAAACAGGGTCCAGGCGTTGCGCGGCCGCCTGAATATCCGCCAGCCGAAACCGCGCCATCAGAGCACGGGCCGGGTACGAATGCCCTCGCGAATGATCTTTAAAATGCGTTCGCGCTCTTCGCCCGCTAACGGCAGCCGTGGCGCGCGCACATGCTCCGAACCAAGACCCGTCTCTTGCTCAGCAAGCTTGATGTATTGTACCAACTTGGCGTGAATATCCAATTCCAACAGCGGCAAAAACCAACGGTAAATTTTCAATGCATCCTCAATTTTTCCGGATTTCGTTAGCTGGTACACTGCCACGGTTTCGCGCGGGAAGGCGCATACCAAACCGGCCACCCAGCCGTGTGCTCCGAGCATGAGTTCTTCCATTGCCAACGTATCCACACCGCATAGTAGTTTGAATCGATCGCCAAACCGATTTACCATGCGTGTAACGTTGCTTACCTCGCGGGTGGATTCCTTTACGGCTTGAATCGTAGGACAGTCGGCTAACTCTGCAAACATCTCCAACGTAACTTCCACTTTATAGTCCACCGGATTGTTGTACACCATAATCGGCAAATCCGTAGCTCCGGCCACTGCCTTGTAGTAGGCTACCGTTTCGCGGTGGTCGGACTTGTAGCGCATCGGGGGTAACATCATCAAACCGTTGGCACCAGTAGCGGCTGCCTGCCGGGCCAATTTCACGGCATCGCGGGTGCTGCCTTCGGCAATGTTCATAACAACCGGTACTTTGCCTGCCACCTTGCCGACTGTAAACCGCACCAGCTCAAATTTTTCCTCCGGGCTTAGCACACTCGCCTCGCCAAGCGTACCGCCCAGAATAATGCCGTGAACGCCTGCATCTAATTGCGCATGCAGGTTTTTTTCAAAAAGTGGAAAGTCAATTTCATCGTTCGGGGTGAACTTGGTGGTAAGAGCGGGAAAAACCCCTTGCCAGGAAATCATAATGTGGAAGTTTGGTGAACCGGAAAATTATAAAATCATTGCACAGGATGAGCGCCTACCACGTAATTTTTCGTTTTTCAAGAAACGCGGAAATACCCGCCTGGCAATCGTGCGTGGCGCGTGCTTGCGCATTTTGCTCTACGGCAGCATCCAAGGCTTGGGCCAGCGGCAGGTCTTGAAGCGTTGCCAACATTTTTTTGGTTCGTTCCATGGCTTCTCCGGAATTGTGTTGCACCAGTGCTTGTACCCACCGCCAGGTTTCTTCGTGTAAAGTTGCCGTTGCGGTAACGCGAAACACAAGGCCCAGCGCCTGCGCCTCGGCAGCAGTTACAGGTTGGCCGCCAAGCAGGAGTGCCCGCGCCCGTTGATCGCCAATCTTCTTCACCAGAAACACCATCACGATTGCCGGAATAAATCCAATCTTCACTTCGGTATAACCGAACGTGGCTTTTTCAGAAGCAAACACGAAATCACAAACCGTAGCCAGTCCGCAACCGCCTGCCAAGGCGGGGCCCTGCACCTGCGCCACCACCACTTTCTTTAGTTCATGTACCTGTTGAAAAAGAAACCGCAACTCCTGGCTGTCGACCTTATTTTCGGTGAAGCTGTTTTGCTGAAGTTTTTGGAGATGATCAAGATCTGCCCCCGCACAAAAAGCATCGCCCGCTGCGTCTAGCAATACCACTTTTACATTCGCGTCCGCCTCCGCGTTAGTCAGCGCAGTTTTAAGCGCACGTACCACTTCGGGATTTAAGGCGTTTCGCTTATCGGGGCGGTTCAACGTAATTCGGGCCACACGATCTTGCACTTGGTAAGTAATCATAGTATTTTTTGGAATGCAGATTGAGAAACATGATGGGTTAGCCATCCGCGAATGCGGGCTTGCTCAGTAAGTCTTTCGACTATCTGGGGAGAGCAACTGGTATCAAAGATCAACGCTTTTACCGATAATCCGGAAGGCAATTGATCGAGGTTGCGGAGTGTGTTACGACTTACGATCAACCAATCGATCGTGGCCATCCGCGAAAGCGTAAAGTCTTTTTCTACGATATGGGCAATGACACGCCCATTCCAAACCATGTATCGCACGCCCGCTCGCACTGCCACTGCACGATGGTGATCCAACGGGTGCACGGCTTCAATTCCCGCACGCAGCCGGTTGGGTTGAATGTGAAAACGAAAGCCCTCCGGGTTCTTTTGTAATGCATCATCAACAAACTGATACGCATGACCGAAAGAAAAAAAATCGTAGGCCGTATGGCGATTGACATGGTAAACGGTAAGTTGTTCATTGCGGATGCTGGAAAAAAACCGATGCCAATTGCCCACGGAAAAAAGTATGGCTGTAGCCGTTGCACCATACAACCACCACCTATTTCGATGCCGCACCAGGAGTACCAAGCAAACCACCCCGGCGATGAGCACCCAGCATTGCCAGGTGGCGATGTACCAGTTTTCCGAAAGGCTAAACGGCCAGGACTCTACCCAGAAAACAAACTCATTCAACAGCCAAATCAGGGTTTGCAACAACCACCCTAAAGCCGCCGCGAGCCATGAAACCGGTGCTGCGGCCAGGAGCGTCAATCCACCCACCAATACCACAAACGACCCCGGTATCACCACCAGATTTGAAAACAAAAAGTAATTGGGGAACTGGTGAAAATACAGCAGGCCAAGTGCAAACGTGGCGAGTTGAGCGGCAATAGAAACACACGACACCTGCCAGATCCAATCGAGCCATTTCCAGCTCGGCTCCCATAACGCATACAACCAGGGTTGCAAATACACAATGCCCAATACGGCCAGAAAGGAAAGCTGAAATCCAACCGACATGATCATGAGCGGATCATACAACAACAAACAAAACGCAGCCACCGCCAGCGTGTTGTAGATGTTGGTGCGCTGCCCAAACGGGCGCGCCAGCACAACAAACGAAAACATGGTTACAGCCCGGAGTACCGAGGGCGATAGCCCGGTAACAGCGGCATAAAGCCACAGCACCACGAGTGCAATAGCAGTTTGCATGCCGAGGCCCCACCTTACCCGTTGCAACGGACGCAGGAAGAGCAGAAGTAAGCCATAAATGATGCTGACGTGCAAACCGGATACTGCCAATACATGCATGGCACCCGTGGCGGCATAGGCAGTGGTTAATTCATTGTCCAGCCCATCGGTAATGCCCAACACCAACGCCTTCGCCACGGCCTGTTCGCGCGCCGCAGGCAGATAGGTTTGAAGTTGTTGGCCCGCCCATGCACGTGCCTGCAAGGTAGCGGCCAGCACGAGGTTATCGGGTTGGCAATCGAGCTTTCTTACCTGCTCTGCGGTAACAAAATGTTGGTGAAAAATATTTCGAAATGAAAGAAACCTTTGGTAGTCAAACTCCCCGGGATTTCGGGGCTGCGCCACGGGTTGCGGGCTACCCCGCACGACAAGTCGGTCGCCATACTGGTACGGGCCGGATTGACCGGTTTTTGATTGAAACAAATACAACTCGCCAGCAACGGGTTGCCACCGCCCATGCAGCCGAACGGCCTCCACGCGGGCAGAAAGCCGCCAGGTTTTTTCCTTCTCATGCGGATACGAATTGATGCGCGCGATGTAAAACTCGGGCGTACCCACCAATTGCGAGAGATGATCCGGGCGTAGCGTTGCCGTGTGCTCGCGCACGGCAGCAAACCCCAAACACAAGATCGCAGCCAGGCCCACCGTGCCACTCCATTTACGCGTATGCCGGGCCGGAAGTATGCGTAGCAAAAGAAAGATCATCGTACCGATGACCACGGCCCAAATGCTCCAGGGGTGCACCAACGGCAACACGCGGTACACGGCCAGAAGTACGCCTATGGAAAAGAAAAGCGTAATGCGAACAAACGGAAAGGAGGTCCACCGAAACACGATGGAAGTTATCTGCAATTTACCGAACCAGCAAACGCTACGCCTGTGCAGGGGGCTGGTGGCGATTGTAGGCTTCGATAATATCTTTGATCAGCTTGTGGCGCACCACATCGCGCTCGTTCAACTCAACAAAGCCAATGTCTTTCACGTCTTTCAGAATGCGTACCGCTTCGCGCAAACCCGATTTCTGGTTAGGCGGTAAGTCGATTTGCGAGGTGTCTCCGGTAACGATCATTTTTGAGTCTGGCCCCATGCGCGTTAAAAACATTTTCATTTGCATGGGCGTGGTATTTTGCGCCTCATCCAACAAAATAAATGCGTTATTCAATGTGCGGCCGCGCATGTAAGCAAGCGGGGCAATCTCAATGGTTTCCCGCTCCATGTAAAAACGCAATTTTTCAAAAGGTACCATATCGTTCAACGCATCATAAATCGGGCGCAGATACGGATCAATTTTTTCTTTCAGGTCGCCCGGCAAAAACCCGAGGTTCTCGCCCGCTTCCACCGCCGGCCGGGTGATAATGATTTTTTTTACCTGTTTGTTCTTTAACGCCCGAACCGCCAACGCCACAGAAATATACGTCTTACCGGTACCCGCCGGACCCAACGCAAAAACCAGGTCGTGATCGCGAACGCTCTGCACAAGTTTTTGCTGGTTAACGGTTTTTACTTTGATGGGATTACCCCGCGTGCCGTAGAGCAGCACACCGTCTGGCGCATCGTCCCGTACGAACTCGGTTTGTTCCTGTGCGATGTAGCCACGCACATTTTCGGGCGTTATCCGACCAAACTGATGGATATGATCGATCAGCGCAGTGAGCACATCCGTAATCTGCAACACGTCTGCGGCATCGCCTTTTACCAGGATTTCGTTGCCACGTGAAATGATCTTGCTGCGCGGAAATGCTACGGACAACTCGTTCACGTTTCGGTTCTCGGCACCCAGAAAATCGATCAGCGAAATATCTTCGAGCGTGATGGTTTTTTCGATCAATGCAAGTGTGATTGAAATGGTTTACTTTTGATTGCAAAAATACAGAAAACCCGGTTTCGAGAAGAAGGGGTTCCGTTTATTCCGAATGGCCATCGTAACGTTGTTAACCGACTCGGGCGAATCCGATTTTTACGTAGCCGCCATCAAGGCCAAGATACTCAGCATCAATCCGGGTATTACGGTAGTAGACCTCAGCCACCAGATACAACCCTGCGATATTGCCCATGGGGCGTATGTGTTGAAATCGGTTTTCCGAGACTTCCCTAAAAACACCGTGCACCTGGTTGGTGTAGACGCCCACGGCCGGCGGGATGACGACTATCTGGCCGTGGCACTGGAAGATCATTTTTTTGTTTGTCCGGACCACGGGTTGTTGGGTTTGATATCGGACAAAACACCCCTCCACGTAGTGGCCCTCAACAAAATCAATCCCATTCAAACCACGTTTGTAGAACGCGACATCTTTGCGCCCGCTGCCGCGAAGTTAGCCAGTGGCGTGGGCATCAGCAGCCTGGGGCAGCAGCTTGCCGCTTTCAAAAAAATGACCGATCGCCACGTTAAGGCAACGAAAAAACTGATCTCTGGCCATGTTATTCGCGTAGACCATTTCGGCAACCTCATTACCAATATTCCAAAAGATGCGTTTGATGTATTGAGTAAGAACCGCGGCTACACCATTCAATTTGGCGGAGAAAAATTCAGACGCATTCATACCCGTTACGATCAAACCGAACAAGGTGATTGCTTCATGGTATTCAATAGTTTAAATCTTTTGGAGATTGGAATTTACAAAGGCAACGCCAGCGAGTTGCTCGGCTTGCATTACGATAGTCCGGTAACGATTTTATTTGACGAGTAAGTTACCAACCCCATTCCATTACCAGCACCGGCTGAATCGGTGGCGTAGGCGTGCGGGCAGTGCGCTCATTAGCAAAAACAAAAACTTTATACCTTGCTCTCCAAACTTTCGAAAGACACATGTTGGTTCGTATTGTACGTATGCACTTTACCGATGCCGGAGTGGCAGAGTTTCTTGAGATTTTCAACACGCATAAAACGCAGATTCGCAACTTTCCGGGCTGCAGCCACCTGCAACTGCTAAAAGACCCGAAGGATAAAAACTGCTACGCTACACTCAGCTATTGGGATGGCGAGGCAAGCCTGGAGCAGTACCGTAAATCGGAGTTGTTCGGGCGCGTATGGGGCCGTGTAAAAAAACTCTTTACCAGACGCACGGAGGCATTTTCGTTGATCCAGTACCTGGAGATACCTTAACTTTTTTTGGAAATGAGTTACAAGCAATTACTGTTTCGTTGGCTGCTCAACGGTGGTGTGGGCGCTTTGCTGGTGGGAAGTGGTCTGTGCTTTACCTTGGAAGTTTCGCATTGGAAACAGGCGGGCGCCACAGCAGCCGAGTGGGTGGGCTGGGGCACCGTTGCCCTGAGTGTTTTTATGTGTGGGATTAGTTTCATTGCCAACGCTGTTCGTTACCGGATTCGGATGGATAAAAGCAGGGGCCTTTTTTGAGAAAAAGGAAACAATCTACATATTTGCAGCCCGTTCAGCGGAAGGCCGAACGGAAACAAGCCAAAGTGGCGGAATTGGTAGACGCGCACGACTCAAAATCGTGTTCCTTCGGGAGTGTGGGTTCGATTCCCACCTTTGGTACATAAGAAAGCCTCCGGTCTCATCAACCGGAGGCTTTTTTTTTCAGCCTTTCGTTATTGCTTTTGAATGCGTAACGAGTTGGCTTCTCCGGGTACATGAACGAGGTAAACCCCTGGAACCCAAGATCCGCATTCGACATTTTGCTCGGCCTCCGGATCACAATTCATCGTAACGACAAGTCGGCCGATAACATCATAAACCGAAAACTTGATCACCTGGGTGGTCGTGTTTTTTACAGTGAATGTATCTTTGGCAGGATTGGGGAATGCTGTAAAAGAACCAAATCGTGTTGGCTCATTTAATCCGGTGATCACTGTGCTTACTACGTTACTAAATGTAGAAAGGCTACCCAAGTTTGTTGCCCGCACACGGTAAAAATAGACCGTGCCCGCGGCAAGGCCAACGTTAATGAAACTCGTAACATTAGCGGTCGTAGTTTGAATAACACTAAATGAATTGTTAGCACCCACAGAGCGTTCAATCACAAATCCACTCTCGTCTGTAGAATTGTCAGTCCAGTTAAGCATGATCTCCGCATCCGTGAGTACACGTGCCGCCAAGTTGGTGGGTGCCGCTGGCGGAGGGAGCAACGTGTTCACTGCTGTTGAGGGCGTAAAGCCGGAATTGCTCCCGGCCGTTCCGTTAGCACGGACCCGGTAAAAATATTGGGTGAAGGGAGTCAGCCCAGTGTCCACAAAACTGGTGGCATTTTCCGCCGTGGTTTGCACGGTGACGAAATTTGCCGCAAAGTTCAAAGAACGCTGAATTTCAAAACCAGTTTCATTGGTCGAATTGTCGGCCCATGAAAGACCTACCTCCGTAGCGCTCAACGCATTTGCCGTAAGCGCTGAGGGTGCGGTTGGCGGTGGTGGCGCAGTAGTTGCACTAACTTCGTTGCTGAATGCGGATGCTCCCGCACCTGAAGTGGCACGAACGCGATAAAAATAGGTGGTGTTGGGCAAAAGCGTCCCGTTGGTAAATGTGGTGGTGTTGGCTGCCAATCCCGCCACAAATTCGAACGATAGGTTAGTCCCCACCGAGCGCTCCACACTATAACCGGTTTCATTCGTAGCGTTGTCCACCCAAGTCAGAACAATTTGGTTTGAATTAACCGACTGAACAGCCAGGTTCGTTGGGGCGGCCGGTATATTTGAAAGAGTAGTTTGCGAAATTTCATTGCTGAACACAGACAACCCGGATAATCCGTTAACCGCTCGCACCCGGTAGAAATAAGTGGTGTTGGGCAAGAGTCCCGTATTCACTGCACTGGTAGAGTTTGCAGGTCTGGTGAGCACCAAGGTAAAATTCGAATTGTTGCCAGTCGATCTAAATATTTCGAACTCAGCTTCGTTGTCGCTATTGTCCGTCCAAGTAAACTCGAGCGACGTAAGCGAGGCACTGACCGCGGTAAGGCCCGAAGGACCAAGCGGGGGACTGGCCGTATTCGAGAAGCTTGAGGGTCCGCCGGCGTTGAAGGCACGCACGCGGTAGGCATAACGTGTGCCCGCCACGCCCGTGGCATCCGTATAACTGGTTTGATTGGCCGCGAGCGTTTGCAGCAAGTTGAAGTCCGAGCTCCCGCCAACAGCGCGAAAAACTTCATAGCCGGTTTCGATGGAGGTATCCAGCCATGTTAAATTGTAGGTTGTAGCGGATGTTGCCTCGGCCACTAAGCCCGTCGGGTTTGTTGGCGGTGGCGTAGTGGTGAGCACAGCAATATTCGAAAACGCAGAGCCTTGAAACTCATTTATTGCACGCACTCTGTATTTGTACTGGGTGTTGGCCACCAGGCCGGTATGAAGAAATTCGGTGACACCTGCCTGTAGTTGCGCTAAAAACGCGAAGGTGTTGCTTGCGCCAATGGCAAATTCCAAAACAAAACCCGACTCGTTAGTGGAGTTGTCTTGCCAGTTGCATCGGATGCTGGTCGTGGAATTGAATGTTGCCGTTAGGTTGGATGGTGCTGCCGGGAAGAAATCGGAAGTGGGCGTAAATGCGTAAAAATCCGATAAGAAGATATTGGTCCCGGAAAAACGGAATCCTCCGTGCAGATATGCTTTGGTGCCAATGGCGAAGCTCATGACATCAGTACGTACGGGGCTCGGAACGGGTGGACCGAGCGACCATGTGTTTAAAGCTGGATTGTAGACAAAGTTTGAACTTGTGTAAACGTCTGTTCCGCCAAAGCCGCCCGTTGTATTTTCAATGCCTGCCAACACCAGTCCGCGCCCATTCAACGTGACCGCCGCCGCCCCCCCACGCCCGGTGCCACTGCCGCTGGCCCGTGTTGTCCATGTGTTGGCTACGGGATCATATTCAAACAAATCGTTGCGGTAAGGCCCCAAGCTACCGAAACCAAATCCCACGTAGGCCTTCCCTCCTGTTACAAACGCAATCGCCCCGATGCGGCCCGGCCCAGGAAAAGCGGCACTCGACTGCCATGCATTTGTTCCGGGGTTATACTTGAAAAACGCTTGCGTATTATTTACCCCCGTGTTTCCCAAACCTACATAACCGATATTGTCAATCGAAAAAGCAACGCCCGAGGTAATGCCAGCAGCTGCTGCAAAGTCCTCCGGAAAATCAGCCTTTCGGGTCCATGCGTCGGAGGCGGGGTCATACTCATAGAAATCGCGCTCAAAACCGCCAGTGCCATCATTGCCCGTGCCTACATACACTCGCCCGTTGGCACCGAAAGCAACAGCCCCGTCGCGTGCCGAGCCCGGAAAATCACTTTTCTGCACCCATTGATTCGTGATGGGGTTAAACTCCCACCAGTCTTTTAGACGCCCGGTAGCATTGCGCCCCAAGCCCATGTAGGCGCGCCCGTTGGCGGTAACCGCTACGCCAGTTCTCCGCGGAGGCAGCGTAGTGGCAATGGGTTGCCATTCGTTCGGGGTGGTGGTTTGAGATGCCTTGTTGCTAAATGCTGTCGAGTTTGAGGGCGTAACAGCCCGGATTTGGTAACTATATCGTGTGATGGGATTTAAGCCCGTGTTCGTAAAACTAACGGTGTTGGCCGGCAAAGTTTGGAACAGTTCCATGGGCGCATCGGAAATGGAGCGATAAACTTCAAATGCGGTTTCGTCTGTGCTATTATCGGACCACGTTAGTTCAATTTGACTAGAATTAAAGGATGAAATCTCAAGATTGGTTGGCGCTACCGCCGTTGGAAAAACGACACGGGCTATGCCAGAAACCTGATTCCCTGCTACTCGATTCAAAAGCCCCGTAAGTACAATATTTCCGTTAATGCCTGCGAAATCGGTTACCCAAGATGAGGTAGGTAAAATATCAAAAGAAGAATCGAAGCTACCATCGGCATTTAGCCGAAAAACCTGGCCCGTGGCTCTGATGCCCGCCCAATACTTTCCGTCGGGTGCCGCCTGCAAAGATTGAATGAGATTAATAAAGTTAGGGTAAACGATCGAATTATCAATCGTACCGTCGGTATTTAATACGGCCAGATGCAATTTCGAAACACCATTGATTCTATCGAAGGAGCCACCAATGAGTATTTTATTGTTTGACAGCACTTTCACCCCAGTTACTTCTGATATCGCTGCCCCAGATCGAGAGATACCCGTGCCGATTAGAAACGATGGGTCGTGCGTGCCGTCTACATTCAGGCGAAACAACCCTCGGGTGGCAATACCGGCAAATCCTTCGAACTCACCCGCAACAAGAATTTTGCCATCGGCCTGTACGGCCAGATCGCGAATGACGGTCGGCCCCGAAGTACTCAAAAACCCATTTCCCGCATTGAAAGTGGCATCAAGGCTGCCGTCCGCGTTCAAGCGAAGCAAACTCCTACGCGCCGTGCCGTTAAAGGAAGTAAATCCCCCACCTAGCAAAATTTTACCATCCGGTAACGGCAAAATAGCAGAAACTGCTCCGTTCAACCCCGCACCCCCATTTGTGGTGAAAGTAGCATCTCGCACGCCGGTTGCCGACAAGCGCGCCACATGATTGGTAGTCACCCCATCATATGCCGTAAAAAATCCCCCAATCAAAATGCTCCCCGAGGCGCCCAAGGCGATTGCTGAAACTGAAGAACTTGGTTTTGAATTACCAAGAAAAGAGCCGTCTATCGTACCATTGAGGTTAAGCCTTACCAAACCCACCGTTGTCGTACCATTCACTTCCCCATCTGCTGCAAGAAGCAGCTTGTCAGTACCCTGCGCCACAATTTTTCGGCCCTCGCCAAAAGCGCGCAAATTTAGCGCCGCCGTAGCCCGAAGTGTACCCGTAGAGTTTACTATCGCAAGGTGGTTGCGCGGTTGGCCATTAAATGTGGTCATGCTGACACCTGTAACCAAAATATCGCCCGTGCTGTTGGCCATAACTTGCCTCAGCCCTGTGGCACCCGGGCCGGTGCCGATCGAAAGCGTTGCGTCTCGCACGCCTGCGGGGGAAAGTCGTGCCAGTCGATTTACTGAAGTGCCATCGAAAAGGTTGAAAAAGCCAGCGACCAACAACTGCCCATCAGAAAGCAGATGGATTGAAAAAACGGTATTGTTGAACTTGTTGTTAGCCGCATATGTACCATCTAACGTGCCGTTTGCATTGAGTCGGCAAACGTATGCCATACTGCTGCCGTTAAGTTGTGTGAAATTTCCGGCTACAATAATCTTATCGTCCGAAGTGACCTCAGTGTCATACACAAAGCTGTCGAACCCCGACGTGCCTAACGTGAACGAATTATCCACCGCGCCCGTAACTGTTAAACGGGCAAGGCCCCGCGGAAAGGCCCCACCCACAATAATTTTTCCGTCGGACTGAATCTCAATGTCGAATATGGAATTCAAGCTGGGGCCTGAAAAGCTAGTATCACGGGTTCCGTCGGTGTTGAACCGGTTTACCCCAGGCAATAAAACCGATGATGTACCCACCACCGCAGTATAGCCTCCGCCCACCAGTACTTTGCCATCGGCTTGAATGGCGATACAAAATTGGTTGAAACCTGCGCTCAATACCTGAGGCTGGAAGCTGGGGTCTAATGTACCGTCGCCATTCAGGCGTGCGAGGCCGCCCCGGGGCGTGCCGTTAATGGTAGTAAAATTTCCCGCAATCAAAATCTTGCCATCGGTTTGCAGAGCGGCGGCTTCGACCGAGTTGTTGGGACTGGTGTTGAAAGTGGCGTCCAAAGTTCCATTGGCATTAAACTTCGCCAAACCACGCTTGGCTTGACCATTCACCAGAAAGAAGGAGCCAAACAGAAGGTATTTGCCGTCATCGAGCAGGAGTGCGCGACTCTCTGTCGGGGTGTTTGTGATACTGGTTTGAAATGTGGGGTCAACTACCTGTGCCAGTGCGCCAAAACCGAGTGCGTACAACAAAACAATCAAAAAAGAATTTCGCATAAACTTGTATAAATGGAATTAAAAAAAAACGAAAAGCGCAACTAACTTATCCAAATAACGCCAATAAGGCGAATACCTGCAACTTCGCACCTGCGGAGTTAACGCAGCATTTATATTTTGATTTTTCCTTGGCCTGCTAATTCACTAGATTTCGAAAAAGTTACCCATGCAAATCTCCAAAGACAAAGTTGCCGCTATTCATTATACCCTAACGAACAATACGGGCGAGGTACTGGATTCCAGTGCAGGGCGCGACCCGCTTTACTACCTGCACGGCAATGGCAACCTGATTATTGGAATGGAAGAGGGCCTGGAAGGGAAATCGGTAGGCGATAAATTCGCATTAAAAATATCGCCAGAAAAAGGCTACGGCGTAAAAGATGAAGCCTTGATCCAAAAAGTGCCGCGTGCAGCCTTTGGCGATCAAAAAGTAGAAAACGGCATGCGCTTTAGTACGAACAATGGCGGTGTAGTTACCGTAACTCATGTAGGACTAGAAAGCATTACCGTAGATGGCAACCATCCATTGGCAGGAGTTGAACTCAACTTCGATGTAGAAATTATGGAGGTACGTCAAGCCACTGCGGATGAAATCTCGCACGGCCATGTTCATGGGCCGGGTGGAGCGCACCATTAATATTTTCGCCAGCACATCGTTACGCGCAGGCGCTAAACGCAAGCGCTAACAACCAATTATTCCTCGCGCAATCTTTTGCCGTTGCCAGACACCGCTGCGGTATTAAAAAAACCTACCGCTTTCGGTCCATTCGCACGGACATTTTCAATATTCGTGCCCACATTGGCCAGCGGCGTGGCAAAGAATTCAGAAAATCCGCCGGGACGATCGATCTGGATTACCACTTCATTCAGAAAATTGAATGCAGGCTTAGTAATGGAGTGAATCTCTACGTACAACGAATCACCAATCTTGAACGGCGCGATGGCCTGACCATTCGCATCAACATCATTCGGATTTACACCCGAACGAATGGGCGTAATGAAGGTAACCCCGTCAAAATTTCCACCTTCAGAAAAGCCTGCATCAAAGGCCACATTCAGCTCATTCGGTTTTTTAAGAAATACTCCGTTTTTGTATGCCTTAATCCAATACGTATCGCCAGCGCCCGCGGGATCGGTAGCCCAAAACTCAGCAAAGAAAGAAGCCGGAAAAAACTGAGTAGCCTCCTCAAACGCATACGTAATGCTATCCACCGGCGGCACCCGGCCCATGCGCGAACTTGCCCGATACTCTTCGCTTCCTACCCGAACGGATAACTCATAGCGGTTGCCCACCACACCAAACACTTCGTTACCAACAGGGGTCCACTCATAACTACCAGCCACACTTGTATTTTCAGCAAAGGTGTACACACGGCCATTGGTAAGGTCGGTTACCCGAACGGTAGCATTACGAATGCCCGGCGGTACCACATTTTCGAAATAGGGTTGAGTTGAGGTAAGCTTAATGACTTGTCTGCCCGGTTTATTGCTGATCCAGCCATCTACCACCAACACCGGGTCGGCACGCTCCAATTCAGGATTGATCACGTCTTCGCAACTCCACACGAGTGCCAACACCAACAGACTCAAAAAAATATACGCTGATTTTTTCATCACACTTAGAATTTGAAATTGTATGAAACAGAAGGAACGATGGTACCCACAATTGCCAACTGGGTTGCCTGCGAATCCAGCGGTTGACCTTCCGGCACACGGCCCTCGCGTTGTGCGAAATAAATCGAGAACGGATTTCTGCGTGCATACACGTTATAAAACGAAAACACCCAGTAGTCGCGGTTCTTCCGTTGTTTGTCGCCCCGCATCTTTCGGCCCTCCCAGCGGAAGGAGATGTCCAGCCGGTGGTAATCGGGCAAGCGCACGTTGTTGCGCGAGTCGTTGGCGTTGTACGGAATGAGAATACCCTGCTGCGTGAAGCGCGAGGTGGGAAACGTAGTGGGCGTGCCGCTGGTGAATGTGAAGTTGCCCGAAACAGACCACCGCTCATTGATGTCGTAAAACGCAGCCACCTTGAGGTTGTGCAATTGATCGAAACGGGTGGCGTACCACTCATTTCGATTGATGCCATCCACTTTCAGCTCCGTGCGCCCGAGGGTGTAGCTTACCCAGCCATTTACTTTTCCGGTTTTCTTTTGGAGATAAAATTCGGTGCCATACGCGCGGCCACGGCCCGCCAGCAAATCGCCTTCAAGGAAACGGTTGATGAGCAAATCAGCACCATCGATGTAGTCGATTTGATTTTGTGTGTACCGGAGGTAACCTTCCACCGAAAACTCCCACTTCTGGGCGCGATTCAAATCGCGGAAATAGCCCAGGGTAAACTGATCGGCAAATTCGGGTTTAATATTCCGGGTAGTGGGCGCCCACACATCCAGCGGATTAGATGCGGTAGTATTTGAGATCAAATGCAGAAACTGAACCATCCGGTTGTAACTGCCTTTAATTGAGCTCGTCTCGCTGGGCTGGTATTTAAACGAGAACCGCGGTTGCAAGCTGTTGTAGCTGGCAATGCTTTCGCCCCTGTCCACGCGCGTTACGGTTGCTACCGGCCTGCGTACACCGGGTATAGTGTCGCCAAACGTGTACGCATCGCCCGGCCCGAAATACTGGAAGTTAGAGAAGCGCAAGCCGTACTCAAGACTTACACGATCGCTCACTTTTTGCGTATTGCCGATGAAGGCGGAGGTCTCGAGATTGTACTTGCGATCGAGACTGATGTCGATCGTGTTGCCGTTGGTGATCCCTACCGCGTTGGCCGGTTCGAATGTGTAATAGATCGCCTCGGCACCAAAATTCAACTCGTTTTTATCGTTGAGGTAGTACGTAAATTCCGGTTTCAAAATAAAATTCGAGATGGACGAGTTCCAATTGAAGCGATTCAAATTATCATCACCGAACTGTAACCGATAATCATATTTACTGTACACAAACGTAAGGTTAGAAAACAGCCGATCGTTGTACAGGTGATTCCACCGCGCCGTAGCGGTAGCGTTTCCCCAACTAAAACCCTGATTGGCATCGAACAGAAAGTTATCGCGCCCAAAATAGCTGGAGGCATACACCCGATTTTTTTTGTTGATGTTGTAGTTGGCTTTAGCGGTGAGGTCGTAAAAATTCAGCGCCCCGCCATCCTGGAGAAAGTCCACAAAGGGTCGAGCCAACACATCGATGTACGATCTGCGGGCAGCTACAATAAACGATGCCTTGTCTTTTACGATCGGTGCCTCGATCGATAACCGGCTAAACACGGTACCAATACCGCCAGTGATTTCCGGTTTTTTGCTGTTGCCCTCTTTCATGCGAACATCTAAAATCGAGGCCAAACGACCACCGTAGCGCGAGGGAATAGCGCCCTTGTACAATTTGGTGTCTTTCACCGCATCGGGGTTGAATACGGAAAAGAATCCAAACAAATGCGAGGTGTTGTACACAGGCGCCTCATCCAACAACACCAGATTCTGGCCCACGCTTCCCCCGCGTACATTAAAACCGCTGGAGCCCTCGCCCACCGTACTTACCCCAGGTAAAAGCTGAATGCTGCGCAGCACGTCTACTTCGCCAAGAAAAGCAGGAATTTTCTGGATCACTTTCATGTCCAGCTTGTTCGTGCTCATCTCCATGTTCTTTACGTTGGCTTGTTCCAACTCGCCCGTAATCACCACTTCTTCAAGTTCCTCGGCCTCGGCCGCAAGCTCAATTTCAACCCGTTGGTTTTGATTAAGCGCTACGGGCTTCGCCTGCGTTTTGTAGCCGATATAGCTAAAACTAACCTGATAATTGCCGGGCGGTAGCGTGATCGAAAAGAAGCCATACTCGTTCGTTACGGTTCCGGTATTTGCCTCCTTGATTAACACGGTTGCACCAATCAGCGCCTCGCCATTCGCGGCATCTTTAATGTATCCGTTCAGGGTAACTTTCTGCTGACCAAAAACGCTGCCGGCAAGCAGCGAAAAGAGTAAAATCCATCTCATACGAACCTTGAAACGGCTCAACCGGCTTTTGGTTTTTAAATACACGTTTAAATCTTTAAAATAGTGGAATGAATGCGTGGAAGAAACTCATCGGGCTTTACCGGAAATACGAGGCGTACGTAAGCGTAGACCTGATCATGTATGGCGTAATGATCCTACTGATCGTTCTTTATGCTGTTTTCGTGCAGTTTAGGTAATAAAATTTCGCGCACGTTTTCCCGAATCTTCAGGGTAAGTTCGTCTGTTGGCAGGTCGTTGCCATCTTCGCCAAAGGGTTCTTCAATCTCCTCGGCAATCAACTCTACACTCAGCAGCACAAAACTGATCAAAAACACAATCGGTATCGTCCAATAATGCATCTCCGTAACAAACCCAAACGGCAGCGTTAACAAATAGATAAAAATAAATTTCTTGATGTACATGGAATAGCTGTACGGGATGGGGGTATTCTTAATTCGTTCGCACGCGCCGCACACATCCGAAAACTCTTTCAACTCGCGATCAATCAACAGCAATTGATCGCCCGAAAGCTGCTGGTTTTTGTAGAGGGCGGTTGCCTTTAGATAAAGCTGCGCCATCACCCCGTTTGGCAGGTGTTGAAAACCCGCCAGCGCAGTAGTGGTGGCTGCATCCGCTTCCTCCAACACTTCAGGTTCACGTTTATCGCGCAGATGGTCGCGAATAGCGGCCACCAAATTGGGAATCATCAGCGCGAACCACCGCCGGTCGTGAGCCGCGGCTGCCGGCAAAAAACCGTGCAATTTAAGCGCGAGGTTACGGGTATTGTTCACCAATGTACCCCAAAGTTTGCGGCCCTCCCACCAACGATCATACGCGGTGTTGGTTCGAAACACCAAAAACAAACCCAGCACAATACCCAGCAACGAATGCATGGCCGTGGTGCTATGAAAATCTTCATCACTTACCTGCAACACCGCCAGAAACAGAAAGCAGATTGCTGCGGCATATACCACCATAAAAATCAGTGCGGGCCACAGCGTTCGAATAACATACCGGCTATACGAATGCGAGATGAGAAAGAGCCACGACTTGGGATTGTAATTCACCATGAGGGTGCAAAAATAGCCCCAACAGTACCAGTTAAAAAAGTTTGCCCGGAAAGTTTGCTTTCCGCTAATTTGCGGATTATGAGAAAACACATTTTCGTTTTGGCTGGGATGGTGCTCCCGCTCTTTTGCAGTGCGCAGAGCAACTATGCAGTTACGGTGAAAGGCGATACCCTGCGCGGCACGATTCAATTGATGACCTACGATTTACAAGACCGACTCGTGATTACGCGGGATAAGAAAAAAGAAAACTACACCGCGCTGCAAGTGCCCACGCTGTATCTGGACAGCGTACTGTACAAAGTGCAGCGGCTAGACAATGGCTACCGCTACATGCAGGTGTTGAAATCCGGGTTTTTAAGTCTGTATGGCTTTAGAATGAAAAACCAGTTTGGATTTGACGGGCGCATGCTGATCAAAATGGATGGCTCAAAACTGGAAGTACCCAACATTGGCTTTAAGAAACAGTTAAGCGAATTTTTGGGCGATTGCGATGTGCTGGCTGAACGTATCCGGAATGCAGAACTCGGCCGAAAAGAACTCGACCAGATTATTGATTTGTATAACGAATGCGCGGAAACGAAAAAGGCCGTTCAAACCCTGACCCAAGCGGCTATGGCAGCACCGAACGCCACCGCCACACCCCAGGCAACCGCGCTCGAAAAACTGGCCGCACGGGTTCGGGGCGCTGCGCTCGCGAACCAAAAAGATGTGGATGATTTAATAGCCGATATGGCCACGAAATTGACGAACAACCAAAAAATTCCAAATTACCAGATTGGCGCACTCAAGGAATTCCTTGCCGGTAAGGGTTTGGATGCCGAGTTGAATGCTTTCCTCAGCACGCTAGAAAATTAAAACGGCAGGAAACTCGCCACTTTTTTTCGTTGAATCCACAATACCACCAGACTGGCCGCCAACACGGCTAAGGCCAGGAAGAATAAGTAACCATCATCGTTCTGTACTTCAAAGCCCAGCACGGTAAGGTGTGCACCCAGCGCCCCTACCATTAACCCCGTGGCCAACCCGGCTCCAATCCAGGCCACGGCTCCGATTAACAACAACACGCCGGCCACCAGCTCCAACAACCCGACCAAAAAACGCCCCCACGGCTCCACCCCGAGCGTAGAAAAAATATAGACCGACTCAGGGGCGCCCGTAAATTTGAAAAACAGCGTTTGCAATAGAATAAGTGCAGCCACCACGCGTGCCGCCAAAAAAATGTATCCGGTTAGCTTTGTCATGCAGTAAAGAACGGTAAGGTATTACCCGCGGTTTGTCACCCAACGGACATCCCACTGGTTTTACTAAATTTAGGAAAAGTTTTTTTCATGCCCCCTTTTCATGTTGACGCCAACATTGCCCGCGCAAAAACCCTTTCCACTGAATTTTACCTGCAGCCACAATGGTTTGAGGTGTCGAAGGAAAAAATCTTCGCCAGCAGTTGGCAGTTTCTTGGGGATGCAGACCAAATTCCTTTCTCCGGCTCCGTGCAGCCGGTAACACTGCTCGATCACTACCTGGCCGAGCCACTGCTGCTTTCGCGCGACAAGCAAAACCACATCCATTGCCTATCCAACGTGTGTACCCACCGCGGCAATCTGGTGGTAGAAAAAGCCTGCAAACTGCACGATCTCCGCTGCAAGTACCACGGCAGGCGCTTCGGTTTAGATGGCACATTTGCCTCCATGCCCGAGTTTAAAGAAGTAGAAAACTTCCCCTCCGAAGCCGATCATCTGAAGAAACTGCCGTTGTATCAATTGGGCAAGTGGTTGTTCGTAGCCCTGCATCCCGCGAAAGCGGCCACCGATTTTTTTGCACCCCTACAAGCGCGTGTGGGGTGGCTTCCGTTTGAGGAATTTAAGTTGCGGCCGGATTTATCGCGCGACTATCTGGTAGATGCGCATTGGGCCCTGTACTGCGAAAACTATCTGGAGGGCTTTCATATTCCGTTTGTCCATGCCGGATTAAATGCGGTAATCGACTATAGCTCGTACACCACAGAACTGTTTTCGCTTTCGAATTTGCAGATCGGCATCGCCAAAAGCGAGGACGCCAGTTTTGATTTGCCACCCACATCGCCCGACTACGGAAAAAAAATTGCGGGCTATTACTTCTGGATCTTCCCGAACATGATGTTTAATTTCTACCCTTGGGGCTTATCGATAAATGTAGTGAAGCCGCTTACGCCCAGCCAATGCAAAGTTTCATTTATTACCTACGTGTGGAAGGAAGAAAAGCTGATGGAGGGCGCTGGCGCCAACCTGCACCAGGTGGAGATGGAAGACGAAGATGTGGTACAACAAGTGCAAAAAGGAATCCGCTCACGGTTCTACACGCACGGCCGGTATTCCGTTACGCGTGAGCAAGGCACCCATCATTTTCACCGGCTGCTGGCAGAGCAACTCAATCACTAATTGTTAGACGGCCGCAACTGCTCCATTAACTCCGGATTTACGATGAACGCGATTATTATTGCTACCGTGGTAAGGATGATAAAAAACCCGAAAAAGAACAGGTTTACCAAAACGCCACGCATAAACGCGGCCCACGGCCGGTACGTTTGGTATAATTGAACGCACGCGTAAGCGTAGTACAACACCTGCAAGATGAGGAGAAAGTAAAAACTAGGGAAGTAGCCAACCAGCACGAACGAAAACAGGCCAAAAATCGATAACCATTGCACGTGCCCCTGGGTGTAAAAGATCAGCACCGAATGCTCTAAAAAATTTAGCCTCTCTCTGCGAAAGAACATTTTCGCGCCCAGCGCGTAGAAGGGAATCATTAAAAACGCACCAATTCTTTGATTCTCGGTCATCCAGTTGAACAAGTTACTGTTAAACTGATCTTGACTCGAGCCTGGTTTTGCCAGCGCACCCACAGTAGCTTTTCCAATTTCTTCCGCAGTAATCCCCAACATTGACATCACCAGCAAATACAAGCTAATCAGGAAAAAGAAATACCCCACCGGGCCGTAATACTTTACCCGGTTGCCGTTCAAAAACTCGCGCGTGGCGTGGCCCGGCCGGATGGTGAGATCGCGCAACGTGCGTGGAAACATCCCATCAAAGCCGTACACCCGAGACCAGAAATCGTTCCATCCTTCCCGCAGGTTAATGCGCTTTACCGTAGTCTTTTGGCCACACTCCACACAAAACTTGCCCTGCACGGGCGAACCACAATTCTTGCAATGACCATCCAATGAGGGAAGAGGCCACACAAAAGTTTGATCTGGAGCGATGGGAGCGTCGGGCATAAGCCAATTTTAAAACGAAAGAAAGCAAAAAGGCGGGGCGTTGTCAAACCTTACCTGTTTCACGTTGTTCTTTACGCGGTGAAAAAACGTGTAATTGTAATAGGCTCGGGGGTAGCCGGACTGAGTGCGGCCTGCCGGTTGCAAGCGCAGGGCCACGCGGTTACTGTTTTCGAGGCCAACACCTACCCCGGTGGCAAACTCACCCAATTCGTGTTGAACGGCTATCGGTTTGATGCCGGGCCCTCGCTATTCACCATGCCCGATTTTCTGGATGCGGTATTTCTGGCCGCGGGCAAAAATCCGCGCAACTACTACACGTATAAAAAAATAGATACCACCTGCCATTATTTTTTTGAAGACGGCTCGCGCCTGCACGCTTTCGCGGATGCGCATCAGTTTGCCGCCGAGGTAGAAAACAAATGGAATGTTCCCGCCCGCGTGGTGCGTCACTACCTAGAACGCTCGCGGCACATATACAATTCCGCCGGGCAGATTTTCTTACAAAACTCGCTGCACAAACTCAGCACCTGGCTAACGCGCGCTGTAGCAAAAGCACTCGTAAAAATTCCGATGCTTGGCATTTTCACTACGCTGCATCGGTACAATCAAGGCAAGTTGAAGGACCCGCGGCTGGTGCAACTGTTCGACCGGTATGCTACCTACAACGGCTCTGATCCGTACCAGGCGCCGGGCATCCTGGCATCCATTCCGCACCTGGAGTTTAACATCGGCACCTACCTGCCCGAAGGTGGCATGCACACCATCACAAAAGCCTTATACCAACTGGCGTGCGATCTGGGGGTAGCGTTTCGATTTCAATCGCCCGTTGCAGAGATTCTTACCACCCACAACCAAGCCACCGGTGTGCGCGCAGGTGCAAACACGTTTGAGGCGGATGCCGTGGTAAGTAACATGGACGTGTACCACACCTATCGTAAATTGTTGCCCCATCACCCTGCTCCGGAGAAAACGCTGGCGCAAGAGCGCTCCAGTTCTGCGTTGATTTTTTATTGGGGCATGCGACGGGCATTCCGGGAATTGCATCTGCATAACATCCTTTTTAGCGAGAATTACCGGGCCGAATTCGATGGTTTGTTCAAGACCTACACCATCACACATGACCCCACCGTGTACATCAACATCACCTCAAAATACGTAGCTGCCGATGCGCCGGCCGGTGGTGAAAACTGGTTTGTGATGATAAATGTGCCAGCCAACAAAGGGCAAAATTGGGATGCATGGGTGCCGGAGTGCCGCGCCAACATCATCCGAAAAATAAACCGGCTGTTAAACACGAATATCGAGCCGTTAATTGTCTGCGAAGAAATCCTCGATCCGCGCGCGATTGAATCGAAGACAAGCTCCTTTCAGGGATCGCTTTACGGCACCAGCTCAAACAATAAATTCGCGGCCTTTTTGCGCCATCCAAACTTCAGTTCCAACATCAAAAACCTGTATTTCTGTGGCGGCAGTGTGCATCCCGGCGGGGGCATTCCGCTGGCGTTAAACAGCGGTAAAATTGTTTCGGAGTTGATCGAAACAAAGTAGTCCCGGCCGGTGTTCTCGCAAGCATGATTAGAATACTTTACCTGCGTTTTACAAACACCTTGGCTCAGCATTCAATTGTGGGCCTGTTGTTGATGCACGTGGTGGGTATTTTGGGTATGGTTTCGCCTTTTCAGGAGTACTTTCGGCTGCTTACCCCAGTGAATCTGCTGATTTGCGGGTTTCTGCTTTACCTAAACCACCGCGAAGCCAACCGCGCGTTCGTTTTATTCGTAGCCTTTACGTTTGCGTTTGGCTTTTTCGTGGAATTTCTGGGCGTGAATTATGGCTTCCTTTTCGGGGATTACAGCTATGGCAAAACGCTTGGGCCCAAACTACTGAATGTGCCGATTATCATCGGCCTGAATTGGCTGCTCATTATTTATTGCGTAGCCACGTTGTCGGATTCGCTGCGCGTTCCCGTGATCGCAAAAATTCTGTTGGGTGCAGCCCTTGCCGTTTTTATTGATTGGCTGATCGAACCTGTAGCGATGCAATATGATTTTTGGTCGTGGGCCAACAATACCGTGCCATTACAAAACTACATCGGCTGGTTTTTTACCTCGCTGGTGATGATGACGGCCTACCACGTGCTGCGCGTAAATGCAGACAACCGCATTGCACTTCCGTATTACTTTATTCAGCTTGGCTTCTTTCTGGTATTGAACCTGTACCTGTTGTTTCGCTAACGATCGAGCCAGTCTTTAAATTCCTGCACGCGTTCGCGCGCCACAATGATTTCGTTATCATCGCTGGTTTTTAATACCAGTTTAATCCGGCTGTTCACATAACTAACCATGTCTTGAATGGCGTAGCTGGCCACAATGTACTTGCGGCTAATGCGAAAGAACACGCGCGTATCCAGCAGCTCTTCCAATTGGTCCAGGGTAAAATCGAGCAGATGTTTTCGCCCATCTCGGGTTTGCGCAAACGTGGCTTTCTCCAAACTAAAGAAGAACAAAATCTCCGTGGTTTCAATCGCACGCAGGTGCTCGCCCACTTTTACCATGAACCGTTCTTTGTACTTACGCGTAAGCATCTGCATGGCAGAGGCTATGCTTTCGAGCATCTGCGTGGATGCTGCGGGGCGTTGCCAACTCCGGTACTTTTGCAGCGCTGCGGCCAACTCTTGCTGATCGATGGGTTTCAGCAGGTAGTCGATGCTGTTCACCTTAAACGCCTTTAACGCGTACTCGTTATAGGCCGTAGTAAAAATCACCGGCGAGGGCACGGATACCTGATCAAAAATCTGAAAGCTAATCCCATCCGCTAATTGAATATCCATCAGAATTAAGTCAGGGGCAGGTTGCGATCTCAACCATTCCACAGCACGTTTAACCGTATCCAGCGTGGCAAGTAACCGGGCATCCGGCTGCAACAAACGGATGAGTGCCTCCAGCCGTTGGCTGGCATGTGGTTCATCTTCAATGATCAGAATGGTCATGCTCACGAAAGTAACTATGTTTGTTGGTTCGTATGAAATTCAAAATCCCTATCAACCTGCACAAGGGCGCTACGTTTTTTGTGGTGCTTGCGCTCATGTTCTATTTCCAAAACTTCGGTACGGGCGCGTTTGTGTACCTGGCGCTGCACGGCACGTACGGATTGCTGTGGCTGTTGAAAGATCGGCTGTTCCCCGACCGCCAGTTTGAGCGGGTCATCTCCATCGGCTATGCCATTTTCACTTTCGTTGGATTGCTTTTGTATTGGATCGCACCGTTTCTGTTGATCAGTCGCGGAATTGAGCCACCACCGGTACTGATTGGCAGCGCGGTGATGCTGAATGTGTTGGGCGTGATGCTGCATTTTGGCAGCGATGCGCAAAAGTATTTCACCCTGAAGTACAAGCCCGGGCTTATTACCGAAGGCTATTTTGCTCGGGTACGCAATACCAACTACCTGGGCGAGACACTGATCTATACTTCCTTTGCCCTGCTTGTACAACACTGGCTTCCATTTTTGGTGGTCGCATTGTATGTGGGTGTAATTTTTATTCCCAACATGCTGCGCAAAGACCGGTCGCTGGCGCGGTATCCGGAGTTTGCGGCCTACCGCCAACGCAGCGGGTTTTATTTCTTCAAACCGTTCTAACCCTCGCCACCTATTCATTTGCCGAATACTTCCGATACGCTTTCTTCCGCCCGATGTATTGCACCCATTGGATGAAGTTGAATTCGAGGTGATCGTACATCACGTGCTCGCCCTGCACCTGCGCATGTAACCGCGGCACGTAACGCAGGTTGGTGCGTAGCACATTCGTGCCGGTTTTGGTTACGCGAATATCCCACCCAAAGATAAACCCCACGGCTGGTTTCGTTTCGGTAAAGAGTTCGCCATTCACTTCCGTTCGCAAGTTTTCCAACGAGCCGGTAATGCCCGCATAGGGTACGAATCCCAACCAATCAAAGAGATTTTTAAATGCTTCGATCATGAACGAATGTCTGCGCATCCGGATGTCCGCATCAAAGCCCCGCACACGGTCTGCGTAGGTACGATACGAAACACCCACATGCAGTTCCGCCTTATTAAAAAAACGACCAAACGTAATATCAGGTGCAAACCCTCCGGTAAAATCATCAGCAAGAAAAGGAAAGTTTTTCTCGAAATAGGGCGAGCGGCTGATTTGTAATGCCGAGGATGGGCCCACGCCCCAGTACCATGCGCTAAGCAAGTTCTCTTTTTGCAGCACGTGGTACAACGCATTCAGATTGCGTGTAGCCGCCGGTGTGCGGTACGCTCGGTCAGTATCCCAATACCATAAGAAACTAACATTAAACGACAGTGGGTCGAAGGTAACCCCGCCGGTTTGCATGGGCGACACAAAATAGCGGGCCTCTTGCTTGCGCTGATAGTATGCAGATAACGAAAGCAGATAACGTGGTGACGCATACGTAACCCCAAGCTGAACGGGCGTGATGAAGCGCTGGTAGTACGGGGCAACACCATCGTTTGCATCATTCCCGCTTTGGCGGTAAGACAACAGGCGTCTGCTTGCACCTACAAATGGCCGTAACTTTCCGGGCTGCAGTTTCCACGGATACACCCGCGCCCCGGTTTCAATTCCTTGCTGGTAGGCAACGGTTAACGGCTCGCGCTGGTTTTCGAGCGCCAGCGACCCCAACGGAAACGTAACATAAAAGTCTGCATGGCCCCAGAAGTGAATTCCACCGATGGTGAGCCGTGGATAGGTGGTGCGACCGAACGAACCGGTAACAAGGTTGCCCTGATCTACCCTCGTATTTGTGCCGCCGCCCAAGCTCAGGAAATCAACGCCCAACGTGGTCCACGCGAAGCGCGTACTTTTGGACAGGTACTGCTGGGTGTACACGCTGTCCTGCGCGAATAATGCGCTGGTCACGATCGTTGCCAACCATCCAAAAAAAAGCCGCATAAAAGTCTATTTAAGGATGGGCACTTTTACAACAAACTGCTGCGCCGTTTCTATAATTGCCACGGGCGTATCCGACAGAAACGCGTAGCGATTCTTGAGATTTTCCAGGCCAAGTCCGGAAGACGGTTCAGGGATCACCGATTTCCGTTGCAACGTGTTGCTTACCACCAAAAAATCAGCTTCGCGGCGCACGCGTATGTGCAGCGGGCACTCAGCCGATACTTCGTTATGCTTGATGGCGTTCTCAACCAACAACTGCAAGGCGAGCGGAGCAACAAATCCGTCTTCCTCGGGCACCTCAACCTGGGCTACCAGCTTTTCGCCAAAACGGATGCGTTGCAAAAACAGGTACGAATCAACAAACGTAATTTCCTGTTGGATGGGCACGATTTCTTTATCGCGGGTATCCAACACGTACCGGTACACCTCCGAAAGTTGCTTGATGAAGCGCACGGCACGTTCCTGATCTTCGTACACCAGATTGGTGAGCACGTTTAAACTATTGAAAAGAAAATGCGGATTCACCTGATTCTTGAGACTCTCGTATTGCGCCTTTATGCTTTCGCGTTTCAGGCGTTCGGCATCCACGGCCGATTGCCGCCAATTGAAAAAGAAGGCGCGGCTCGTCATAAACATGGTAATCAGTAGCGTAATCACCACAGTTGACTGTAACATCCCACCCATATCCTCGCCCACGTCAAATGCCAATACATACCGAAAAAAGAAAATCAAAAAATACACCGAGCTTAACGTGTATACCACCATGGCCACCACGCCTACCACCAGCCGTAACAAGGGCTGTTGCTGCCAGGAAATTCGGGCGTTCAGCCATTCGCTTAAAGCCGCATTGCCCAACCACAGAAACATCCAGATTAAAATGGTAAACGCAGCCACATACACGGTAACCGACCACGACCAGCCCGCCTGGGTCTTCTGTGCCAGCGTCATCACCAAGCCCACCACACTCAGGCCGAGTATGGTGTATTTGTTGGTCTTGAAAAAGTCGATAAGTCGGCCCATGATCAAAGGTATTTACTTTTTAACTCTACGAGATCACCCAGCCGAACTCCGGCAGCCAATTGTTTACGGTAGTAACGAATCCAGAACGCGATAAGCGGGGAGATCAAAAGCGTGGGCCATAACCACTGCATCACACCCGGTAAAAAATGAATGGTTTGTGTAGAGAACGCAGTAATGGCCGCAATGTAAGCCCCAATCATATTGCCGATATGCCGAAACAACCACCGATGCTTGTCGCTGGGAGGGTGAACAAACCACCACAGGTCGCGGATACACCCGGCCAGCCCAATGCCCGAAAAGACGGTGGCTAGAATGCCAACGCCCTCGCCTTGTGCCAGCCAATACACGCCCAAACCAAGAAACACCAGATTAAACATTGTGGCGAGAACGGCAGCGCCCCAATCCAACCACGTAACCCCTTTGCCCAGGTGTAATTGTTTGTGGTATAACGCGCGGTAGCCGCTCACCACACCGTAATAACTAAACACGGCAATCATCAACAAAAACGGGCTCCACCGCACGGTAGCCAGGATCAGCGCAGAGATGAACACCACCGTCATGGCGTAAAAGAAAATCCTGCCAAAAAGACGATGACCCGCAGCTCCCTTTCTAACGATAAGTGCAAGTGGTGCAGCCACGAAAGCGACAATGCCCGCCGCCACATGCACACCGAGTACTATCGAGATGATTTTTTCCATACCATTTTTCCGAAAGATGATCGAACGGGCATGAAAGTATCACTTGCATTTACTCAACTGTAGCACGGCCCGGATGAATTGTTGAAAACAATTGATAAAATTCATAGCAGCATCGAAAATGATTTCGCTTCTTGTTGCGTTTTTTGATCTATGAGATACCTCTGTTGCGCGTTCGTGGTGCTGGTTCTTTGGGCCGGTTGCAGTCACGATCCGGTGGTGCCGCAAACCCCCAGCCTCACTTTTGAAAAGGATATTCAGCCGATTACGCTGAACAACTGTGCCCGGGTGGGCTGCCACAATGGCTCTGGCGAAAGCCCCACACTTGTAAGTTACGGAGATGTGATGAGCCAGGTAAAACCCGGCAACCCCAAAGGAAGCAAATTGCATCGCATCATCACTAACCTTACGCCCGGCGTAGCCATGCCCCCCGATGGGCCGCTTACCGACCAGCAAATCAATCTTATTTACGTGTGGATTCTCCAGGGGGCAAAAGAAAAGTGAGTATGAAAAAAGTGATTCCGTTTTTGTTTTTGGTGCTGGCCACCGGATGTTATTACGACAGCGTGGAAGGCCTTTACCCGCAGCTTAATGCCGTTGATCCATGCAGTGGGGAAGTATCCGCCACGTACACGGCCGCAATCCAAACCATCATTAACCTGAATTGTGTTTCTTGCCATTCTGCGGGTAATGCCAGCGGTGGCATTCGATTAGACTCCTACGCAACCGTGCGCGCGGCCACCAACAACAGTCTGTTGGTGAATGTGATCGAGCGGAGACCCGGGTTTTCCGCCATGCCGCCGTCACGACCGCTGCCCGACTGCCAGATAGAAAAAATCAAATTGTGGATTACAAACGGAACCCCGGAATAACGGTATGAAAACCCTACTCCTTTTTTCGCTTTCGCTGATGTTGGTTTCATCCCTTCAGGCCCAAGACGATCTGCTGAAAGAGCTTGACGCAATGCAACCGCAGACCAAAGATTACACGTATGCCACCTTTAAAGGAACGCGACTGGTGGATTTGCATACCATCGAAACACTGGCGGCGCGATCGCTGGAGTTTCGCATCGCCCACCGCTTTGGAAGCCTCGGCTCAGGCGCGCAAAACCTCTGGGGTTTGGACGGCCCTGCCAGCATTCAGTTCCGGCTGGATTATGCACTCACCGACCGGCTGATGGTGGGTGTGGGCCGCACGTCCGACAGAAAATTGTTTGACGGATTCATTAAATACAAATGGCTGCGCCAAACCACCGATAATCGCATGCCGGTTACCTTAACTGTGCTGGGTACAGCAAATATTCTGGGCGAACGCGATCCCGGCACACCGTCAGGCAATCCGCGCTATGAATTCTTCTCCAACCGCATGTCGTACGTTGCCATGGTAATGGTGGCGCGCAAGTTCAACCAAAAGTTCAGTGCACAAGTGAGCCCCCTGTTTGTACATCACAATCTGGTTGACCGACTTACGGATAAAAATGACCTGGTGGCGTTGGCCGGTTCCATGCGCTACAAATTCACGCGCAGTGTAGCGGTTACGGCTGAATACATCGCGCCTGTAACCCGTTATTCCCGCAACATGAGTCAATTCTATAACGTGCTCGCCCTTGGCTTCGATATCGAAACCGGCGGCCACGTCTTTCAGGTTTTTGTTACCAACGGCTACAGCATCAACGAAAGCCAGGTTATTCCCTACACCACCAACACGTGGAGCAACAACGAAATGCGGTTGGGTTTCAACATCTCCCGAACGTTTGAATTTGCAAAGTCAAAATAGCTCGGAAGTCTTTCCAGACCAGATTAAAACGCCTCCGAAATCCCAAAATAAAAATTGCCGGTATCGCGCCCACGTCCGTAATCAATCCGCAGGTTAATGTTATCGCTGGGAATAATCTTAAAACGTACGCCCGCCCCATAGTTGGGCAGCACGGTGGCCGAAGCAAAATCCGAAAGTGTGGGCGCGATGCCACCCAACCCCACAAAACCCACCACCCCAAACCAACTGTTGATCTGGTGCCGGTATTCGGCTTGGGCGGTCCAGTAGTTTTTATCGCGGTACTTGCCAAGATAATAGCCGCGCATGGCGTTATCGCCACCTAGCAACGCTAACTCGGTAAAGGGTACATCCCCGGAGTTATGAACGCCAAATGCCTGCAGCGCCAGCACGTGCGGCCGGTTTGCAACAGGTTGGAAGTAATGCCGCACGTCCACCTGATAGGTAGCGAAGTTGAATTCGCTGCCGAGCACCCGGTGATGAAAAAAATGCGTGGCATTCAAAAACCAACCGCGTGTGGGCGTAAGCTGGCTATCGCGATTGTCGAGCAAAACACCCAATTGCAAACCGGAGTAATAGTTTCCAAAAAGCCCTGTGGGAGCTAACGTTTCGAGAATTCCTTGTTGCTGAAATTCAAGCCGATGAACATTTCCATACCGCCAGCCCGCGCCTCCAAACAATTTACCACGCACCGTGCGGTACAGCAGCGTCTGAAAACGAAAGTTGTTAGAACTGAACAGCTCACGCTCGCGAATATTAATGCCCTCGCCTATGCCATAAAAAAACAGCGGAAAATCGTTGTAACTGATGTTGCCCTGCACATAATATTTCTCTTCCCGCGAAAAATAATTCAGCCCAAGCGTAATCTGCCATTGTTTGTTGAAAGTAAAAAGTCCGTTGCCATTCAGAAAGGACACGCGCCGCAAGGAATCGGAGGGCGTGATGCCGTAAAACCCACCGGCCCCAAGAATTACACTGGTCTCGGGCGTGAAGCCTACAATCGGAAAACCGGTGAATCGTTTGCGGTTTACTGAATCGGGCTGCGCCCACACCAGCGATGCACAACAAACCCCGATACCAAAAACCAAAAACGTGCGTATGTATTTTTTCAAAAACAAAATTTTACACCTGGGTGTTGTCTTGCGCAAGTTGCAAATGTACAAATTGAAATGCCGATACCGATCAAGCCGCCGGGTAAATCCTTGGTGTTTAAACCCCGGCGGCTTGCGGCATCACGCCGTGCTTAAATTGTTCTACTTACAGTTTTGTAAAAAATCCTGAACCATATCTTCACCCCACATCGGGGCCAGCGGGTGTTTGGGCACATCGCTCTCAAATACCTGTAGCGCCTTTCTTGCCGTGCCGCAAGCCTCCGCGGTGGAGGCGCCAAAAAACTGCGCCATGCCGTACTGCATTTGCGCAAGCAACGCAAGCGCCCGCGGATTGTTTGGATTTAACTGCACCGCTTTACCAAACGTTTGCATGGCCAGCCCGGAATATTGTTGGCCGCGGGTGGCAGGATCCACCGCTACCCGAATCATGTGCACAAAACCCTCCAGCGAAATTACTTCGCTCTCGGCCGGTTGCAGTTTCTTTGCTCGCTCTACGGCAGCCAACGCCAGGTCGAGGTACTGATCCTTTTTCGCAGCCTCTTGCTGCCGCACTGCCATCATCAGGTTGCCGTAGGCGCTGTAATACAGTGGCTCCCACCGGTTCGGCTCCGCCTGCGCGATGCGCTCAAACGAGTTAATCACGGGTTGAAATTCCTCGATTGTTTGGGCTGCGTACACTTGCGAAATGTATTTCTGCATCGTTTCCGTAAACTTGTCGGACGCGTAGGCGAATACCGTCACACTCATCGCGAGTAAAAAAGAAATTGTTTTCATATTCATTGGGTTAACTGTTGCTGGTTGCTGGTATCTGGTGTCTGGTTGCTGGCTCGAAGACCAGCAACGAGCTGCCCATGACGCTACGGTGTCTAAAGATTCGGTAACTGGTTTACTCCCTTGTTTTTCGAAAAGGTGATAAATACACCCACAAACGCAAACCGCGGCGCAGGTTGGCGGATGGCACGCGCTACAAACTCACCGTGCGCGTTTGGCTGGCTGCTAAACTCATAGCCAAAAATGTTATCGTGGCCAAACAGATTGGTGCACGAAACATAAATGATCAGCCAGTTTTTGGGCAGATATGCTATGTTGGCACTAAAATCATGAAATGCAGGGGTGCGTTGGGAGTGAAATGCTGCGTCCGACAAGTTAGGGTTGAAATACGGACGCCCACTGGCAAAACTATAGGTAGCACCGAATTGCATTTGTAACGCCGGTACAAAATGTTTATACACCGCTGAGAAGTTATGCTGTGAGGCAAACGTGGGCGCTGCCGCCACCGGAAAGTTCAGGTAGTCGCGTTCCGTATCCAGAAACGAATAGGAAATCCAATAGTCGGCATTCTTGATCGTCTCGTTGTCGCGCCAAAAAATCTCAACACCCCGCGCCCAGCCGCTGCCGGTGTTGTTGAGCCACAGCGGATTTCGGTTCTCGAATTTCACCAGATCGGTGTAGTGTTTGTAGTAACCTTCCACACGAAACGTCTTGCGATCGGTGAGCCGTTGGTAGTTCAGGATCACGTGCTGCGCCCGCTCTGCATCCAGGCCGCGGTTTGCACGCAACCACACGTTGGCAGCCGATTGCCGGAACGTGCCGTACGCAAACGAAAACTGCCCTGCGCCGCCCGGTTTATACGCTAACGATACGCGCGGGTCTGCTGCCACTTGGCTATTCCATGCATTGTGTTCTGCGCGCAAGCCACCCCGGGTTACCCACCGCTTGCTCAGGTACCACTCGCCTTCCGCGAAAGCGGCCGTTAACCGCTCCGTGAATGATAACGTTTGGTTTCTCCCGGCGGATTCCACCCACCGCGATGCTTCGTAGGTACGATCAAAATGCTCCACACCCATCCGGAGTTCCACTGCGTTTGACAGACTGTGTTCGGCCACAGCCTTAGCATGAATACCTGCCTCGCGCTCGCCCAGCGGAGAACCATCCAGCGCCAGCTTGTTTTCATTTAAGGAATACGAAAAACCGCCCCGTAAAGACCATTTGTCCGACAACGACTGCTGGTACGCCGCATTGCCGTAGCCAAAGGTGTTTCGCAAATCCAGCAGTTGCTTCGAAGCTGGATTAAGAATATCGTGTTGAAAAAGCGAAAAGTCCGTGTTGCTGTAATTGCCGTACACTTTTACCAAACCATCTTTACCAACGCGCTGGCGCACAGCTCCGCTGGTTTCTACAGCTGCGGGCGGAGTTTTCCAATCCACTTCCTGGCGAATCAATCCAAAATACGGCCGGATGTTGGTGTACTCCACTTTACCCACGGCCGAGCCGGTACCCCACGTTTGCGCATGCGCCACATCTCCACCCACAGACATGAGGCTGATGTTCGTTTGATTTTGATCCACCGCATCGCGGCTGTTCAACACCAGCGCGGAAGAAAGCGCCTGGCCATATTCGGCCGAGTAGCCGCCCGTACTAAAACTTGTACCCTTAAACATGAATGGCGAAAACCGCTGCCGCGAAGGCGTATTGGGCGCCGCTGGTGCGTAGGCATCCAACACCACCATGCCGTCAATAAAGGTGCGGGCCTCGTTGCCATCACCCCCGCGCACAAACAACCGCCCGCTTTCACCCACACGTTGGGTGCCCGGCAAGGTATTCAACGCGCCGGCAATATCAGCCGTGCCGCCGGCAGTCATGGCAATGTCCAGCGGCTTCAATACCGTTCTGCGCTTTTCCTCGCCCGCCGTAAAAGCGCCGGCCGAGATCACCACTGCATCCAACTCGTTAATCTCTTCTTTTAACTCAACCAACAGCTCCAGCGGTGCGTCTGTCAGTTCCACCTGCATGGAAACCGACGTATAACCCACAAACGACACCACGATCACGCGCGCGCCGCGCTCATCCGTAATAAAATCGAAGCGCCCATTCGCGTTGGTCGATGCGCCATCGTAGGTACCCTGAAGCACCACGTTGGCACCCGGCACCGGCAACCCTTTCGTGTCCGTTACCACACCTCCGATTTTGGTTTGCGCCATCAGCCCCAGCGGCAACAACAAAGCAAGCAGTGTTTTCATTAGCAATTTGTGCAAGTACATGCACAAACGTAGCGCAGCGGGCATGCGCGACCACCCGGAAGTTACCGAACCGTAGCAGCCACTGGATGAACTGTAATTTTTGGGCAGCCCCCGCGCGGCGCGGGGCCGGGCTCTCGCCACTCGCCACCCACCGCACGTGCCCACCGGGGCTCAAACAATGGCTCCATCCCTGCTGCGAGCGGGGTACCACCCCCACGTGTGGATCGAATCAGCATCAGTGCCGTCTTCGAAGGACCGATCGTTGCCATGCCAGAATGAAACCGATCAACAGCAAGCTTATGAAATGGTAACCCAGTGTGTAGCGAAGCGCTGCTAGAGCATCAAAAAATCCCGTTGGTTCCGCAGATGATTCAATTTCATGAAACAGCATGGCCATCCGGCTCCGGCCGCTTGCGGGTAAACCTAGAAGCCCGTTGGCCTGCCCACCCTTCAATCCGGATTCGATTACCGTTTTCACTCGCCTTTTCGGGTGATTTCTTGTACTTTTCTGATAAATCATCCCTTCGGGTGAGAGCCGGCACTGCCAAAACCACCTGTTTTGCAGAAAAATTAATCCCCACACACATGAAAAAAATTGTTCTTGTTTATGGTTTGATTGCGGGCGCTATCGTTGGTGCCATGCTCATGATTACAATGCCGCTGTACGAGCGGGAGGTACTCGATGAGGCACATGGCGAGCTGCTGGGCTATGCCACGATGGTCATTGCGCTGGCGTTGGTTTTCTTCGGCATCAAATCCTACCGCGACCATCACCAGCAGGGAAAAATCACGTTTGGTAAAGGGCTGCAAATCGGGTTGCTCATTACGCTTGTGGCCAGCCTGGTGTACGCCAGCGCCTGGGAAATCTCGTACCGCTCCATGCCCGAGAGCCAAATCCAAAAGATGTCGCAAACCTACTTCGATAAACTCAAGGAAAAGGGCGCCACCGCGGAAGAACTAGAAACCGCCAAAGTCCAGTTTGAAGCCTACCAAAGCAATGTGTTGATGCGCTTTATGATTACTGCCTTTGTAGAAATGTTCCCGGTGGGTGTGCTCATCTCGCTGCTCAGCGCAGGGTTGCTGCGCAAGAAAGAATTTTTGCCCGCCGGTTCGGTAGCCAACCCGTAACGAAATACGCAGATGCAATCCAAAGCAAAGACCGTTGCAGAATATCTTGCCGCGCTGCCGGCTGACCGTGCCCCGGTGATACAAGCGTTGCGGCAAGTGATCCGGAAAAACCTGCCGAAAGGTTTTCGCGAAGAAATGAACTACGGCATGATTGGCTATGTGGTGCCGCACCAGTTGTATCCATCCGGCTATCATGTAACACCACAACAACCGTTGCCCTTCATGAATATCGCCTCACAAAAAACACACATTGCCGTCTACCACATGGGGCTGCAAGGGGCGTTGTTGGCGTGGTTTCAGAAAGAATGGCCACGCCACTCCACCAAAAAACTTGACATGGGCAAGAGTTGCATCCGTTTCAAGAAACCGGAAGACGTGCCCATGGCACTGATTGGGGCGCTGGCCGCCAAACTCACACCTGAGCAATGGATTGCCGCGTATGAGGCCACATTAAAAAGGTAATCACCCTGATCTCAACTAGGTTGAGCCGCAACACATCGCGCCACGCGTGCAGCGGGGATTAACTCCGGCACGCCTGATAATACGCCAAAAACAATTTTTGGGATTTACCTGGCGTGCCTGCCTACCAACACCGCGCGCAAATCGCCTTGGTGAA
>CAYLWU010000024.1:0-49891 GCA_964387475.1 uncultured Ohtaekwangia sp.
ATTTGCGAAGCTGTGGGTTTGTGGTAGAGGCATTGCCCGGCCCACCCGGGAAGCGGGAGATGGTGCGGGCGGTGAAGCCAGGCCCATGAAAACGTGCCTGTAAGTTACTTTCGGGCGAACTCGTGGTGCGGTTGTGGCCGATCGGCTCTTGCTGTTTTCTGCACCATCCTGATTTGGTGGCGGAAACGCAGCGCAAACAAAAAAACAAGGCGGGGAATCAGGTTCATTGCAGCTCATGTTTCGTGGGGTTTTGCGCAGCAAGCCGGTGGTTGGTTTTTGGATTAATTCTACCTTTGCGCCCGTTATGAGTTCAACTAAACTGGTGCGGGTGGGTATGGTGCAAATGAGTTGCACGGCCACGCCCTCGGAAAACATGCGCAAGGCCATTGCCGGCATTCGCGAAGCGGCTAACAAAGGCGCACAAATTGTTTGCTTGCAGGAGTTGTTTACTTCCCTCTATTTCTGCGATGTGGAAGATTACGAGAATTTCAAACTGGCCGAAGCCATTCCCGGCCCGTCTACGGAAACCTTGTCCGCACTGGCGAAAGAACTCAACGTGGTGATTGTCGCCTCGCTGTTCGAGAAGCGCACCAACGGGATTTATCATAACACCACCGCGGTGTTGGATGCAGACGGCACCTACCTGGGCAAGTACCGGAAGATGCACATTCCGGATGATCCGGCTTACTACGAGAAATTTTACTTTACGCCGGGCGATCTCGGCTATAAAGTGTTTAAAACCAAGTACGCGGCCATTGGCATTTTGATTTGTTGGGACCAGTGGTATCCGGAGGCCGCACGCATCACCGCGCTCATGGGCGCGGAGGTGTTGTTTTATCCTACCGCCATCGGCTGGGCCACGTCGCAAGACGAGGCCACCAACACCGAGCAATACAACGCGTGGCAAACCATTCAGCGCAGCCATGCGGTAGCGAACGGCATTCACGTAGTCAGTGTAAATCGTGTGGGTTTCGAGCAAGATGGCGCCATGAAATTCTGGGGCGGCTCGTTCATTGCCAATCCGTTTGGGCGCGTGTTGTTCCAGGCTTCGCATGAGTTGGAAGAAGTGCACGTACACGAAATTGATCTGCACAAGACCGACAGCTATCGCACGCACTGGCCCTTTTTGCGCGATCGCAGAATCGATTCCTACCAACCGATTACCCGCAGATTTATTGATGAAGATTGATGGGGTATTTTAGTTGTTAGTTCTTGGTTGTTAGTTCTTAGTTCTTGTTAAAGGCCAACTATTATTAGAAGCTATCTCAAAAATATGAAAAGCGTCATTTCGAGGGAGGTACGACCGAGAAATCCTTGATTGCAGCGCTGCAAATAGGGATGTCTCACTTTCGTTCGACATGACGGGATATTTTTGAGATGGCTTTTACAAACTATTCAGAATTAATCAACACTACCAACTGTCAACTACCAACTGTCAACTACCAACTAATAACAACCAACTACACTCCCCGATGACCCCCCAACAACTCGGCTACTACTTCCCCGCAGAATTTGCCCCGCACGAAGCCACGTGGCTCAGTTGGCCACACAAGGAAGCGTCGTGGCCCGGCAAGATTCAAACCATTTATCCGGTATATGCCGAGTTCATTAAGCGGGTAGCAGAGGGGGAACGGGTGCGCATTAACGTGCGCGATGCGGCCATGCAGCAGCAGGCGACGGAATTTTTGCAACAGGCGGGGGCTTCGCTTTCGCGGATTGAATTCTTTTTTCATCCCACCAACGATGCCTGGTGCCGCGATCATGGCCCGGCGTTTCTCCTCCACCAAACGGAGAAGAAAAAAGCCATTGTGGATTGGGGCTACAACGCCTGGGGCGGAAAATACCCACCGCATGATTTAGATGATGTGATTCCCACGCGCATTGCCGAGCATTTTAAACTTCCGGTTTTTCATCCCGGCATTGTTATGGAAGGCGGCTCAGTTGAATTTAACGGAAAAGGTACGGTACTCACCACCACCTCTTGTTTGTTAAATCAAAATCGTAATCCCCACCTGAATCAGCAACAGATTGAAGAATATCTCTATAACTTCTATGGCGTGCAGCAGGTGCTGTGGCTAGGCGATGGCATCGTGGGCGATGATACCGACGGCCATATTGATGACCTCACGCGCTTCGTGAACGAAAACACCGTAGTAACGGTGGTGGAGCACGATTCATCCGATGAAAACTTTGCTCCCTTACAAGAAAATCTGGAGATGTTAAAAACCCTTCGGCTGCTCAACGGCCAACCACTGAATATTGTGGAGTTGCCCATGCCCGGCGCGGTGGTGTACGAAGACATGCGCTTGCCGGCCTCTTACGCCAACTTTTACATCGCCAACAAATATGTGGTGGTGCCCACCTTCCGCGATAAGCAGGACGACCGCGCGCTGCAGATCTTACAAACCTGTTTCCCCGATCGCGAAGTGATTGGTCTGGATTCGTGGGACATCATCTGGGGGCTGGGCTCGTTTCATTGTTTGAGCCAGCAGGAGCCTGCGGTTTGATTGCAGCTCGTTGGGGTTGCCTACGCGTGTTGCGGTTTACTTTGCTGAACGGATGGACAGCACTTCGCTTGGGGTAATCACATGTGTTAACTGCACGTCCCACGCCTCGCGCGGTAGCTCTTCTTCGTAGAGGTGAAGCAGCGAATAACCCACTTTTTTGCAGGTGGGATTTACCTCTGCCAAAAACCGATCGTAATACCCTTTGCCATAACCCAGCCGGTTTCCATATCGGTCGGCCACCAGCAGCGGCACCAACACCAAATCCAGTTTCGCGGGCGATAATTCGGTGCCGTGCACGGGTTCAGGAATGCCCCACGTATTTTTCTTCAGCTGGTGCAGGCCCTCAAACTCCACGTGCACCAGCGCCCCATCGGGTTGCATTTTTGGCAACACAATCCGCACCTGCGGAAACTCCCGCCGCCAGCGGTCAATCGCCAGCCACGTATCCGGTTCGCGCTGCCGCTCGATGGGCAAGAACGTGTGTACAATTTTTTGAAAAGCAAAATCGAAGGACACGAACAGTCTTTCGCATAAGGCTTTGCTGCGAGTCATCACTTCCGCGTCCGACAAGGCCTGCCGCTGCGCGAGGAATACCTGGCGAAGCTCGGCCTTTGTCATGTGTAGTGAATCAGCGTAAAGCGAAAATCAAACGGATCAAGATGCTCCCGTAAGCGATCCAGAAACTGGGGGTCTTCCAGGTAAAAATTTAAAAAGTTGTCCGTGCGCTCCTGCAAACTGCCGTTTGGAAACAATGCATCCTTCACGGAATCGATTTGCTGCAGCTTCTCGCGCTGCTTGCGTTTGGCGGCACGCAAAAACTTGTGCTCAATCTTTTCAAGGCTATCCAGCGTGCGTTTCGATTCTGCCGCCACCATCCGCACCAGCGTGGTGTCAATCTGGCCGGCCCGCTGCTGCACCGCTTCGAAAAGCGTTCGGGTGGCATTCAACTCCTGGCTCAGCGTAAGCGATAACTCCGTGTTGCGGATCGTCCATTGATTGTGCAAGAAATTCTTTTCTTCAAATAGATCCGTCCAGCTCATCCCCGTCTTTTCCCACTTCTGTGCGATGGGTGCCGAAAGCACCAGCGCGAAATTGCGCGGCAGCAGCATCGGGAAGGGCACGGAGAAATGATCGAAAACACCTTTGAGTTGCAGCCAGTACACCATCTCGGCAGGGCCACCACAGTACGCCAGATTGGGAAGTATCATTTCCTGGTACAACGGGCGTAGAATTACGTTCGGACTAAAGCGTTCCGGATGAGTGGCCAGCTCGCTGCGGATTTGTGCCGCTGTAAATTCGATAGGTTGATCAACTAACTGAAAACCCCCGTCGGTACGTTCTAGCCGGGTGCGCAGGGCGTCCGTCAGGTAAAACAGATTGATTGGTCGCGAAAACACCTGCGCTTTGTAGCCCAGCACTTCGAGTGCGGAGTTTTGTTTTTCCACCAACGCATGCGACCGTTGATGAAACAACTCCTGCTCCACTACGGGGGCAAAGATTTTTTTTAGTGCAGCGTCATCGCCATCTACTACCACCAGGCCATCGGAGCCAAACAAATGCGTAACGTACTGCCGCACAGCGGCGCTAAGCGTCTTGTTTTTGGTGTATGCTTCGCGAAAAAAGTCGGCTGCGGCCGGAAGCTCGCGGGCAATAGCCGCTAAGCCTTCGGTAGAAAATCTACCCACCGCACCTTGCTGGGCGGTCGTCCAGGTTATTTTTTTTCCCAGCAAGCGGAAGTATTTTATCTCATCGTAGTCATGATCTTCGCTTGCCATCCAATACACCGGCACAAAATGGTACGCGGGATACTGTGCCTTTAATGTGCGACAGGCGTTAACTACCGTAATGATTTTGAAAATGAAATAGAGCGGCCCTGTAAACACATTGAGTTGATGGCCCGTGGTAACAGTAAACGTGTTTGGTTCGCGCAGTGCGGCGAGATTCAACTGTACAGCCTCGGGCACGGAAAGTAGCCTGTACTGCCGCGTGAGTGCATCGTGTAGGATCAGGCGGTGGGCGGACGGAAATGCCTGTTGCTTTTCAGCGATCTGGTGTTCAAAATTTTCGATCACCGGAAACCGGTGGTAGAAGGGTGCGAGTTCTTTTTTTTGCGAGACGTAGTCGAGGAAAAAAGGGGTAAACGACTTGGTATCTCTTAACGGCAGGCGGTGCACGTGCATGGGCGGGAGATTGGGGTGAGCATCGTACGTAGAAACGAAATAATACGAAGTTAGTTCCGCGCCACGCGCCCCATCAAATCAAACTCGGTTGCGCTTTCAACGGTTACGGGCACAAAATCGCCCAACCGCAGGTAATCCTCGCTCGCAATTAACACTTCGTTATCAACTTCAGGCGAGTCGAACTCCGTGCGGCCTACAAAATATCCGCTTTCTTTTCGGTCTACCAGCACCCGAAACGTCTGGCCTACTTTCGCCTGATTCAATTCCAGCGAAATGCCTTGCTGCAATTCCATGATCTCTTCCATACGCTCTTGCTTCACTTCGGGCGGCACGTCATCGGCCATGGTGTGCGCGTGCGTGTTTTCTTCGTGCGAATACGTAAACACGCCAAGGCGGTCGAACCGTGCGCGTGCCACGAAATCATACATCTCCTGGAAATACGCATCGGTCTCGCCCGGATGTCCGGCAATGAGCGTGGTGCGAATGGCAATGCCCGGTACGCGCGCACGAATGGTATGCAGCAGCTCTTCGGTTTTTTCGCGCGTGGTGCCTCTGCGCATGATCTTCAACATCTCCGTGGCACCGTGCTGAAGCGGAATATCCAGGTATTTGCAGATGTTCGGGCGGGCGGCCATCACATCCAACGCATCCAACGGAAAGCCCGTAGGAAACGCGTAATGTAAACGAATCCACTCAATGCCCTCCACGTCCGACAGGCGCTGCAAAAGATCGGCCAGCGTACGCTTTTTATAAATATCCAACCCGTAGTAGGTGGAATCCTGCGCAATGAGCAGCAATTCTTTCGTCCCGTTTTTCGCCAGATTTTTGGCTTCCAACACCAGCTCTTCCATGGGCCGCGATACGTGTTTGCCACGCATCAACGGAATGGCGCAAAACGAACAGGGCCGATCGCACCCTTCTGAAATTTTGAGGTACGCAAAATGCGAGGGATTGGTGAGAATGCGCTCGCCAACAAGCTCCTGTTTATAATTGGCGCGGAACTGCTTCAGCAAACGCGAAAGATCGCGCGTGCCGAACCACGCATCCACTTCGGGAATTTCTTTTTCAAGATCGTGTTTGTAGCGCTCCGAGAGGCAGCCGGTAACATATACTTTATTCACAATACCTTCCTGCTTGGCATCTACATACCGCAAGATCGTATCGATGGATTCTTGCTTGGCATTGTCGATAAACCCGCATGTATTAATCACCACCACGTTGGCATCATCGTTGGCCGATTCGTGCACTGCGTCTATGCCGTTGCCGCGCAGTTGGGTTAACAACACCTCGGAATCCACCTGGTTTTTTGAGCAACCCAGTGTAACGATGTTTACTTTGGTAGAGGTATTTCCCTTGGTTTTCACGGCTTTACAAACAAGGGCGCAAATTTAGTAAAATTCCGTCCGGCCCGGATTTTGTTTCCCCGCGAAGGGTATATTTGGACGTTTTTGATGACAATGCGGTTTCTTTGGATTGGTTTGGCGTTGCTGGGAGCGGGTTGCTTCAACCCGGGCGATTGCGTAAAAAACAACAAAACAAACATTGAGCTTGAGTTTGTGGGCAGCAATGGCAGAGCAGCTGCGGCCCAGTTTTCGACCATCTCCATCAGTGGCGTGGCCCAGCCGATTCTCAGCAACGTAAACGGCACCAGTGTTTCGCTGCCGGTAAACCCCGCGGCGTCCAGCACCACCTATGTTTTTACGCGCCCTGCATTGAACAGCCCAACCGGCGTGCGCAGAGATTCCATCACCTTTACCTATCGTAATCAGGTGTTGGTGCTCAACCCCGATTGTGGGGCAATTCTCTACCACCGCGACCTTGATTTTTCAGTCAATACGTTTGGATCTGAGTCGCTACGCATTACCAACCGTCAACTTTTAAAATCCGTAGCCCGCAATGCGACTCTTCGTCCTTAGTTGTTGTTTACTGGCGGGCTTCGCGCAAGCGCAAAAGAAAAACGTGCGCGACACCACGCGCTCCTACCTCCCTACCGGTATCCGCGTGGGTATGGATGTATTTCCGTATGTGCGGCAGGCACTGAACAGCCCGTATAGCGGTTATGAAGTCAACGCAGATGTTGATTTTTATCGCTACTACTTCGCCCTCGATTACGGGCAGTCGAGCTTCAAAGATTCGTTGGAAAACGGGTACTACACCAACACGGGTACGTACTGGCGGGTAGGTGGTGACGTGAATTTTTTATTGAAAGACCCCGACCGCAACATGATTTTTCTGGGCTTTCGTGTGGGCAGTTCGCAGTTTTCAAATCAGGCTACCATTACCACAGAAAACACCACTTTTGGGCGCGTTACGCAAACCATTCAGGGCAATGACGGCAGCGCTTCCTGGCGCGAGCTTACCGGCGGATTGCGTGTAAAAGTGTGGAAATGGATTTGGATGGGCTACACGTTTCGATACAAGTTTGGACTCAACATTAAAGGCAACGAAAATCTGCAACCGTACGATGTGCCGGGCTTTGGCCGCACCGTGCGTAACGATGCGTGGGGCGCCAACTATCAAATCTTTTTTAAAATCCCGGTACGCAAGCAGCCCAAACCGGTGGTAGTTAAAAAGTAAGTTCCGTTAGCCGTTCGCTTATTTTTTGAAAAGCGAATCCACAAACTCGGCTTTGTTAAATACCTGCAAGTCGCCCACCTTTTCGCCCACGCCAATATATTTCACCGGAATTTTAAACTCATCGCTAATGCCAATCACTACGCCACCCTTGGCGGTGCCATCCAATTTGGTAATGGCCAAACATGTTACTTCCGTAGCCTTGGTAAACTCGCGGGCCTGAATCATCGCGTTCTGTCCGGTACTTCCATCCAGCACAAGCAACACATCGTGCGGGGCGGCCGGCAGTACTTTTTCCATTACGCGTTTAATTTTCGAGAGCTCTTGCATTAAGTTCACTTTGGTGTGCAGACGCCCGGCGGTGTCTACAATAACTACGTCTGCCCCGCGCTCTACACCTTCCTTTACGGCCTCAAAAGCCACGGCGGAAGGGTCGGTATTCATCCCTTTCGCCACCACGGGCACGCCCACCCGCTCGCCCCACAGTTTAAGCTGATCTACGGCGGCGGCCCTAAACGTATCGGCTGCACCCAGCACTACCGATTTTCCTTGTTTTTTATACTGCGCCGCGAGTTTACCAATGGTAGTGGTTTTGCCTACGCCATTTACGCCCACCACCATCAGCACATAGGGCTTTACACCCGCCGGAGTTTCAAAATCCGGCACATCAGCGCTTTGGTTTTCCGCCAGCAGTCCGGCAATTTCTTCGCGCAAAATGCTATCTAGTTCGGCTGTTCCCACGTATTTGTCGCGCGCCACCCGCTGTTGAATGCGCTGCACAATCTTCATGGTGGTAGACGTGCCCACATCGCTGCCCACCAGAATTTCTTCCAACTGGTCCAGTACTTCATCGTCTACTTCGCTCTTCCCAAAAACGGCCTTTCCCAGCCGCGAAAAGAACGTGTCTTTGGTTTTTTGCAAACCCTGGTCCAGGCTTTCCTTTTTTTCCTTGGAGAACAATCCAAACATGGGCGGAAGTTGGGCGATTGGTGGGTAAAAAAAAAGTCCCACGTAAAAACGGGGACTTCCTTCTGTTTTGTGGTTTTTGCTTAGCCTTTCTTAGCCAGCGTTTCTTTTACCAACTCGTTGGGCACAATCTCTTCTTTAAAGGTATAGGCCCCGGTCTTTTCGCTCTTCACGGCGCGGATCACTTTCGCGAAGTTCTTTCCATCGCCTTTTTTCAGGGTAGCAACAACTTTCTTTGCCATGGTTACTTAATTTCTTTGTGTAGAGTATATTTTTTCAACACCGGGTTGTACTTCTTCAGTTCAATCCGCTCGGTGGTATTCTTGCGGTTCTTGGTGGTAATGTAGCGGCTCATGCCGGGCATACCGCTGTTTTTGTGCTCGGTACACTCTAAAATTACCTGTATGCGGTTTCCTTTCTTAGCCATGATTGTTTCTCGTTAGCGGTTAGATGGAAAGAGTTCCTTTGGCAGCCGCATCTTTTAACACCGCGGTAATGCCTTTGGCATTAATGGTCTTAATGGCTTTGGCAGATACTTTCAACGTAATCCACTTGTTTTCTTCCGGAATGAAGAAACGCTTGGTCTGCAAGTTCGGGTAGAACCTGCGCTTGGTCTTGTTGTTCGCGTGCGATACGTTGTTACCCACCCGCGGCCGCTTTCCTGTAATCTGACAAACCCGTGCCATATGCTTAAAATCGTTTACCCCTCGAAAAAGGGACTGCAAATATCGGGAAAACGGCTGTAATTCTGCAAGCGATCTCAAAAATCCCGGAAAGAAACTAAAAAACCCGTTTTTTAACTCATAAAGGCGCTTTTTGCGTGCGGCCCCCTTCGCCTTGGGGCTCAGGGCCGGGCTGCTACGGGGTTCGCTGCGCTCCCGCCCCGCCGGGTGGCGGGGCCAAGCCCTGCGCATCCCTGGCCTAAAGTTCACCCCTGCCGCAACTGCCTTGCTATGTAAAAAATTCCTTTTTTTGAGAAAACCATCGGTATGCAAACGCCCATTACGCTCCGTACTCCGGCCGGCAAATCAGTGTCGGGTATCCGCATTCGAGTGCAATCGTATTTGCCCGCCAGCAGCGCGGCCATTTGGGCACAGCTCACCACCGTTGCCAGTCTGCGGTTTATTTGTCGGCCGTGGGTGTTTTTTAGCTACCTCGGCAAAGGGCCGTTGGGTAACGATTGGAAAACGGGCGATGTATTTCCTTTCTTTTTGTGGCTCTACGGCATTTTGCCAGGTGGGCGCCATACCATTCGGTTGGAAAAAATCGATGCGGCTACCTACGCCATTCAATCCCGCGAAAGCGGCGCAGTGGTTTCCGTCTGGGATCACCTCATCACCCTCCAGGAGGTAGCGCCAAATAAAACGCTCTATACAGACGAAGTCGACTTGTACGCTGGTGCGCTCACTCCGCTTGTGGCGTGGTGGTCCATCCGGTTCTATGCACACCGGCAGCGCCGGTGGCAGGTGCTTTTGGGCACAACGTAGTTGCGGCTACACCGTGCGGCACGTTTTCGTGGCGACTCGTACCTTTACCAAGATGAAGTGCGCATTACTTTCGGTGGTTTACTTGTTCTTGTCCACGCTGGCAACGGCCCAGGCCCTGGAAACAGTGTTGCAGCAGGGCCACGAGTTGGCCGTGCTCGCCATCGCAACCAGTCCGGATAGCAACTACGTAGCCACCGCCAGCCGCGACAAGTCGGCTAAATTGTGGCAGTTGAGTACCGGCCGCGAGGCGCGTAGCTTCCTCGGCCATCAGGCATCGGTAACGTGTTTGGATTTTAGCCCCGATGGCCGCTGGCTGGTTACCGGCAGTAACGACCGCACCGTGCGCATTTGGGAAGTAAAAACCGGCCGCGAGGTGCGCAGCTTCTCGCTCGATCTCGAAAGCACGTATGACGACCGCTACGGCGCCGGTGAAGAGCGCATCAACGATGTGGTGTTCGATCCGCAGGGGCGGTACGTAATTTCGGTGGGCCAAATGATTCACGTTTGGAACACTGCCACCGGCAAGAAAGAAACCTCGTGGTTGGTGGCGCAAGGCAACCGCGGCGCAGACCACCTGGCCATCAGTGCCGATGGCAACTGGCTGGCGGAAGGTGCGGATGCCACTGTAAATGTGTACCGTATGCGCGATTGGCAAAAAGTGCACACCTTCAAGCCCCAGGCATTTGATTTTTGCGGTGGATGTGCGGTGGATTTTATGTTCACGCCCGACAATAAATCGCTGGTGAAAGCTACGAAGAACGAAGTGGTGCGCTACGATCTCTCCAGCGGCAAAGCCAGTACACACTACAGCAAGGCGCTGGACGATGTAACTTCAACCGCGGTAAGCAGCGACGGCATGTGGCTGGTGGTAACCACCGAACAAACTGCCACCGTTTTTAACCTGAGTTCGGGCGATTCGTTGCGCACGGTAACCGCCCCGGAAGGGGTGCAGATTACCCAAGCGAAGTTTCACCCAAACAATTTGGATTTTTTTCTCGCGCTCGATAACAACACCGCAGTTCGTGTACACCGGCGCACCGGCAAAACCACCCAAACCCTCACCGGGTTTCTCCACCAACGCGATGCAGGTGGAGTGGACTACAATCCAAATTCCTATTGGGATGCAAATATCGCCCGCTACCTGCGTTTCAAAAACGCACTGCTGCTGGCCCGCGATGGTAAAACACTGTTGAAAGGAAAATTCGGTACCGATGTGCGGCGTTGGGAAATCAACTCCGGCAAGACAATTTTAGAGTACAAAGGCCACACGAAGGCGGCGGTTTGTTATGCGCTTTCGCGCGATGGCAAACGGCTGCTCACGGGCGGGGCCGATGGAAACGTGATTTTATGGAATGCCGATACGGGCGACACGCTGCGGGTGATACACAGCTACCGCCAGCCCGTATTCGATGTGCAGTTTAGTGCCGATGAAACGCGGGCCGTGTCCTGCAGTTGGGATGCAACGCTGAAAGTACACCACCTTGCCACGGGCAAACTGGAAACGTATTTCGATCTCCAGAATATGTCGGCCTACAACCTGCTGGTGCACCCCAACGATTTGTACCTATTTACCACCCGGCTGGACCACAGCCTGCAGATGTGGGAACTGGATACAAAAACGGCTGTGCGCACCTTTACCGGCCATACCGATGTAATCGGGTCGCTGCGCATCAGTGCGGATCAAAAAACATTGCTCACCGCCAGTTGGGATGGTACCGTGCGTCAATGGGACATTGCCACCGGGCTGATGATCAGCAAATGGCGTGGGCATGGTGGTGCCGCCCACATTGCCATTTACCACCCGGATGGCCAGCGGGTTTTTTCTGCGGGCGCAGACCGCAGCATCCGGCTGTGGGATGCGGCCACCGGTAAAATCATCCACCAATTCAATGGCCACCGCGCCGAGGTAACTTCGCTGGTGGTAAGCCCCGACCAGAAAATGCTGATCAGCCACAGCGTAGATGGCATTACTAAGTTTTGGGATTTAACCACGCAACAAGAGTTTTTCGAACACATTCACCTGGGCACCCGCGATTGGATGGCGAAAAGTCCGGATGGATACTTTCACGGCACAGATCAGGCTCGAAAGTTCATTCACTTTGTTGATGGCATGCAGACGTATTCGGTTGACCAGTTCTTTAATGACTTTTACCGGCCCGACCTGATGCCGAAAATTTTTCAAAGCCGCGGTGGCAGTGGCACCGGCAAAGGCGTGCAAAACAAAATTAAAAACTCGCCTCCGCCCGCGGTAAAATTGGCGCTGCTGCCTACACGCGATCCTGGGAAGGCGGATTTGCACGTGCGGGTAACCAACATGGGTGCGGGCGTGCAGGAAGTTAAACTTTTTCATAACGGCAAGCGCGTGGCCATGACCGGTCACGATCAAAAATTACCAACCGCCGCGGGCGAATCGGTTACCTACCATCAGGTGGTTAATCTCGTGGGCGGCAACAATCTTTTTTCCGCTTCGGCCACGAACAACGATCGCGTGGAAAGCGACACAGAAACGAAGGAGGTGTTCAGCGAAGTGGTGAGCAAAAACAGCGTTTGCCACGTACTGGCGGTGGGTATTAACCAGTATAAAAATCCGCGCATGGTGTTGAACTATGCCCAGCCCGATGCTCAATCGTTTGGTGAGGTGATGAACCAGAAGGGCCAGGCGCTGTTTAAATCGCTGGTGGTACACCCGCTGTACGACCAAGAAGCTACGCGCGAAAATTTGTTACAGAAGCTGGACGAGCTGGCGGCGGTGATTCAACCTGAAGATGTGTTCATTTTCTATTATGCGGGCCACGGCAGCATGGTGGATAATCAATTCTTTTTTATTCCCACTGAATCCGTGCGCCTGTACGATTTGGCGGCCCTGAAGCTTGAAGCCGTAGCGGCCACCGTGCTGCAAGAGCGGCTGAAGAACATTAAAGCCTTAAAGCAATTGATTGTGATGGACGCCTGCCAGAGCGGCGCGTCGGTTGAACTGCTGGCCACCCGCGGGGCTGCCGAAGAGAAAGCCATAGCGCAACTCTCGCGCAGTGCAGGCATTCATGTGATGGCCTCGGCCGGCAGCGAGCAGTTTGCCACCGAGTTTGCCGCGTTGGGTCATGGCCTGTTTACATACCTGTTGCTAAAAGCGTTGGGTGGCGAAGCGGATGGCGCACCCAAGGACGGTAAGGTGACGATCTACGAATTGAAGTCGTACTTAGACGACCAGGTGCCGGAGGTTACGCGCAAGATGAAAGGTAAGCCGCAGTATCCGTACACGTTTTCGCGGGGCCAGGATTTTCCGGTGGTGGTGGAGGAGTAGGGGTGTTGGGGGATTACGATTTGAGATTTGAGATTTTAGAATTGAGATTTGAGAATTGAGAAGAATTGAGATTCTTGTTGTTGCTGCAATTCTGCGCAAGGGATAGAACGGAAAGCCCGCCAGGGGTGGAATGGCGGGTGGTGCGGACTTGCAGTGATAGCCCGGCCGCGCGAAGGGCTTGCCTGTGGGTGGGGCGCGGGGCGCCCAAGGCACTTTAAACAAACCACGGGCATTGTGTATTTTTGCTGAAATTTGTTGAACTTTTACCAGGAAAACGAAGTTCTAACCACCAGGTATGCCAAAAGTGATGATGGAAACGGGCGATGTGCATGTGGAGGCCGCGCGCATGCAGCAGCAGATTAAAGACTATCTGGGGCTGCGCACGAGCGACTTGATTTTTGAATACTCTGCGGTGGATGGGCGCACGAAACTGGATTTGATTACCATTAACCCGCGCCACAACCAATCGTTTTTGTTCCACAGCGAGCAAGGCGCAGATAAGGTGGATGCGTTGCGCAAAATGCTGCACTATGTGCAGAACTATAAAGAGAAAGAAAACTCGTACACCATTCAATGGGTGGCCAAGAGTGAGCGCGAGTTGCATACGTCTTATTTTCGGGCGGCTAATATTTTGGATGCGCTTGAAAAATTATACTACGGGCGCGACCGGAATACGATTACTGTTTTTAGCGTAGTATTGAACCCTGTTTCATGAGTATGATTAGTGTTACTGAAAAAGCGAAGGCGCAAATTGTTGCGCTGCGGCAAGTAGAAGGCAAGAGCGATCACCACAATATTCGTGTATCGGTTAAGGGTGGCGGTTGTTCGGGATTGATGTACGATCTTGGTTTTGATGAAGAAGTGAAACCCGCAGACCAGGTTTTTGAAGATAAAGGCATTAAGATTTTGGTGGATAAGAAAAGCCTGCTGTATTTGTTGGGCACCACACTGGATTTTTCGGATGGACTAAATGGTAAAGGGTTTCAGTTTATCAACCCTAACGCCAGCCGCACCTGTGGCTGTGGCGAAAGTTTTGCCGTGTAAGGCATTGATGAGTTGCACCACCTGGCAACTGTTCTGAACGCATCGTAACGGCTTTGCATGCGCGGAAGTGCGGAAGCAATCTGCATTTGGTTATCTTGATGCCGATGGCTTCACCTCTTTTGTCATGACGCTTACTTTTTGAAACAGCCGCTTTTTTTACTGTGCTGTTTGTGTTAGATAGTGGCGATGCACTTAAGTTCGATGGCGATGGGTGTGGGCAGCGCGTTAACCTCCACGGTGGTGCGGCAGGGTTGGTTGTCTTTAAAGTACTCCGCATAAACGCGATTAAAAATCGGGAAGTCGCGCTTCATGTTGGTGAGAAACACCGTTACGTCTACCAGGTTTTCCCAACGCGCCCCGGCGGCTTCTAAAATCAAACGCACATTTTGAAAAACCGAGTGGCACTGGGCTTCAATGTCGTACGCTTCGATTTCGCCTGCGCTGTTCAGCGTTACACCGGGAATTTCTTTAGAGCCGCGTTTGCGCGGGCCTACGCCGGAAAGGAAGAGCAGATTACCCACTTTGCGGGCATGCGGATATAGGCCTACCGGCTCGGGCGCTTTATCGGATGAGAATTTTTCCATACGTTATTCAATACCAAATACCAAACTGGCCCAACTGCTTTCGTAGTCGGCCTCCGGGCGGGTGGATTTTTCCATTACTACTGTACTTACCATCCAGGGCCCGGTGTTGCTGAGCGGGAAGCGTACGGTGCCGTCTTTTTCTGTGTACACATTTTGCAGAAAGATACGGTTGCCGATGAAGCTCCAGATTTTAACTTTTTGGTGTGGCCGGGGTTGGTTTTTGAAGAACACGCGGCACTCGAGGTAGTCGCCCGTTTTAAGGGAATACGGATTTTGCAGCGGGATAATTTCGATGGGGAATCCCACACGCTTTTTGAACGTGTTGTCGGGCGTGGGGCCCGCTTGCAGCAGCAGTTTTGCGTAGCGGGTATAAAACTCGCGGGCGCGGGTGGTATCGCTGGCTTTTCTGCGTTGGTCGAGCACATTGTCCAGGCCATCTTCCTCGAGATAGGCGTTAAACTTTTGCCCACCTAATTCAATAAAGGCTGCATTGCTTTGCAACGCGAGCAGGTGTGTGCCGGGGGTGAGCGCGGGGAGCGCGATGTTTTTACCCTTTTGATTTTTTACTTGCGCCTTTACGTCTTTTTCGGCCGATAATGTAAACCATTTGAGCAACTCTACGCGGTGGCGATCTAAATTCCAGAACTCGCCGGTAAAATTTTCGCCCACCATAAAGTCGATTACTGCGGTTTCGCCTGCGGCGTAGCGGTATTTTGTTGGCTGCAGCCAGAATTCGTGCGCTTGTGCAAAAATCAAGCTGCATCCTACTAAAAATGTAGCGGCGGCACGTTTCATCTTACCGGGCGTTCATCAACTCTTCGATTTCATCAGCATCGATGGGAATGTTTCGCATCAAATCGAAGTTCTTGTCTTTTCGAATGACCACGTTGTTTTCCAAACGAATGCCGAAGCCTTCGTGTTGAATATAGATTCCGGGCTCGATGGTCCAGACCGACCCCACCTGTACTTCGTCATGCATGTTGCCTACATCGTGTACATCCAGCCCGAGCATGTGCGAAGTGCCGTGGTAAAAGTATTTGCGCAAGGCGGGGTTGCCTTTCGGCTGATTTTTGATATCGGTTTTATCGATCAGCTTCAAACCGAGCAATTCCTTTTCCATCAGTTTTTCGATTTCTTTCTGATAATCGAAATATACCACGCCGGGGCGTAGCATTTTAAATGCTTCGCGTTGAATGCGCAGCACCGCATTGTACACTTCTTTTTGGCGCTTGGTAAAGCGGCCACTTACCGGGATGGTGCGCGTTAAATCCGAGTTATAGTTGGCGTACTCCGCAGCCACATCCAGCAAAATCAGGTCGCCCGCTTTGCACGGTTGATTGTTTTCTACATAGTGTAGCACGCAATTGTTGCTTCCTGCGGCAATAATGGGTGTGTAGGCAAACCCTTTGGAGCCGTGGCGAATAAATTCATGAATGAGCTCGGCTTCGATTTCATATTCCATCACGCCTGGCTTCGTAAAGCGGAGCACACGTTCAAAACCTTTTTGGGTAATGTCGCAGGCCTGTTGCATCAGGGCAACTTCTTCCACCTGCTTGATGCGGCGCAACTGGCTGAGCAACGGGGCGGCGCGCTGGTAGGTGTGCAGCGGGTAACGGCCCTGGCACCAATCAATAAAGCGGGCATCGCGGGTTTGCACCACTACGCTGGCGCGGTAATGCTCATTGGTGTTGAGGTACACGTTGGTAACGTTGCCCATGACCATGATGTGATGAAACCATTTTTCAAAATCGGATAACCAGAGCACGGTGGGAACTCCGGAGATGCCGGTGGCTTCTGCTTTTGTAAGTTTGTGGCCTTCCCATTTTTCCAAGAGCTCGTTCGGTTCGCGCACAAACAGCACTTCGCGGTAGTTTTTATCAGGAAAGTCCGGGCAGAGCAACAGTATGGTTTCCTCTTGTTCGATACCGGTGAGGTAGAATAAATCGGAGTTGGGGTGGTAGCCAAGGGTGCCATCGGCATTGCTCGGCATAATGTCGTTGGTATTCAACACCAAAACGGAGCCGGGTTTAAGGATGCGCGTGAGACGTTTGCGATTATTAACAAAAAGCTCCTTTGAGATGGGCCGATAACGCATAAAATTTCCTAATTTGTTTCTTCGAACGAAGGCAAGTTAAAAATAAAACCCTAACATCATGAACAAGCTTTTTGCAATGCTGTGTGTATTTCTTTTTTCCGTTACGGGCTGGGCGCAGGCGTACGAGCCCACGTCGGAAAATCGGGCGAACCGGGCGTGGTTTCAGGATGCGCGGTTCGGGCTTTTCATCCACTGGGGTGTGTACAGTGTGCTGGGCGATGGGGAGTGGGCCATGAACAATCAACAGATTCCTATTGCTACATACGAAAAGTTACCGACTTTTTTTAATCCGCAGGCGTTCGATGCCAAGGCGTGGGTGCAGCTGGCAAAAGATGCCGGTATGAAATACATCACCATCACCAGCAAACACCACGATGGTTTTGCCATGTGGGACAGCCGGGTGTCGGATTACAACATCGTAAAACGAACACCCTATGGCAAAGACGTATTGAAAATGCTTGCAGACGAGTGCCTTGCCCAGGGAATTAAACTGTTCTTCTATCACTCGCAGTTGGACTGGCGGCATCCGGACTATTTTCCCCGGGGGTTTACGGGCGGTAGTTACACCGGCCGACCGGAGAAGGGCAATTGGTATTCGTACCTCGATTACATGGACGCTCAACTTACCGAACTACTTACCGGCTACGGGGAGCTGGGTGGTATTTGGTTTGATGGTATGTGGGACAAAAAAGATGACGACTGGCGGTTGCGGAAAACGTATGATTTAATCCATCGGTTGCAGCCGGGTGCGCTGGTGGGGAGTAACCACCACGTAGCACCTTACGAGGGCGAAGACTTTCAAATGTTCGAAAAAGATTTGCCCGGCCATAACACCACCGGTTTTGCGCCCGAGCAAAAAATCGGTGCCTTACCGAAAGAAACCTGCGAGACGATCAACAACTCCTGGGGCTTTAACCTGAAAGATGACAAGCACAAAAGCACCAAAGAACTGATTCAATACCTGGTGAAGGCCGCTGGTTATGATGCCAACTTCCTGTTGAATGTGGGGCCGATGCCCAACGGCATGATTCAACCTGAGCATCAGCAGCGCCTGCGCGAAATGGGTGCCTGGCTTCAGAAAAATGGAGAGACCATTTATGGTACCCGCGGCGGGCCGCTGAGCGCGCGCGATTGGGGTGTAACCACCCGCAAAGGTAACAAGGTGTATGTACATATCCTGAACTGGCAAGACGAGACGCTCACGCTACCGAAATGGGGGCAGAAAGTAGTGGCCGCGCGGCTGTTTCATGATCAAACATCGATTCGGTTTTTGGAGAATGATTTTGGTGTTAGCCTGCTCATCCCGAGAGGCAAACGAGTTGATGTAGACACCATTGTTGAACTGGAAGTGAAGTAGCTTTAAAAAGTCCGTGTAAATCGACACGCTTTGGTGCGGCTGCCAAAAATTTCCGAACAGGATTGCGTTGCTCGGAACTCATGTGCACGGTCGACTTTGCCAACAAAAAACCCAGGCAGTACCTGGGTTTTTTAATTTGATGAGCTGCGCTAAATGTTTAATTGCTTTCCCCTATCGGATCGTTCACATCATCCGTATCTACGTAGTTGATTAATACAAAACTTACCAGCAGCCCGGAGAAGACTCCTTCCAGTGCAATGATGAAAGCAGCCATGTAGGCATTAAGGTAACGGCCCATCGGGTCGTTATCGATAATGGATTGCATCATGGCGCTGTCGACTTTCATGTAGATGAACATGAACAAGGCAAAAACGATGGAGCCAATGGCGCCGGTGCCCACGCCTGTGGCGAGCCCACGGAAGTAGTTGAGGTGGTGTTCGTGGGTATTCTTAAATTTTTTCAGTGCAAAGTAGATTGCGGCAACGAGGATAAACAGATTTAATAACCTGAGTTCGATTACGTGGGCCAGGCCAAACAGCTTCATTACCAGAAAATAAAGAATCAATCCGGCGGCCAGCCGAAGGCCATAGTTCTCGGGAATTTTGTTGGGATCAGTGAAAAGGCTCATAGCAGGAATGGGTTTAGTTAAGGTGAATTTCCCGCGAAGGATTCAGAAAGTCAATCTTGGTTTATCAAAAGGTTTTTTCTACCTTTTCCTATCTAACCCTATCGGATGATCAAAAAAATTTTGTTTGCCTTGCTGGCGGTGGTCCTGATTTTTACAGTCATCGGCTTCTTTTTGCCACGCCACGTTTCAGTTACGAAAAAAGGCATTGTACATGCGCCAGCGGCTTATGTATTTGATGATTTTAATAATTTGAAAAACTGGAGTCGCTGGAATTATTGGAATTCGATTGATCCGGATATGAAAGTAACCTACGGGCAGAAGTTTGAAGGAACCGGTGCCAGTTACGTGTGGGATGGCCCCGTGAATGGCCAAGGCTCCGTTTCGATTGCGGAAAGCAAGCCGACGGAATTGGTAAAAGTCGACCTTGAGTTTGATGGCAATGCGGCCGTGGGAACCTACGGAACAGTAAGCCAGGGCGACTCCACCGAGGTTACAATGAACCTCACGGCCGACATGGGTACAAATCCGATTGGGCGTTGGATCGGATTGTTTATGCAAAAAGAGATCGATCAGGCATTTTCGTATTCGCTTGCCAAGCTGGAAGAGATCAACCAAGCCAAGCCGAAGTTCTCTGTGCCGTTGTCGATTGAGGAAACACCGGGTTTCTTTTATGTGGGTATTCAGCATACCATGAGCCCCAAAGATGCAGATGCAGTGAGTGCACAAACGGCCAGGATGTTTACGCAATTGCTGGGCGATTTGCAGGGGGCCCGTGTAGAGCTGTTGGGCGCTCCGGTGTGTTTGTACCCGCGCTACACGCTTGAATCAATGGATTTTATTTGTGCTGTGCCGGTTCGCCCAGAGGCAAAAGTACCTGCGAAGTACAAGATTGAGCAGCAACCGGCAGGATTGGCCGCGAAAGCCGTGCATTTTGGAAGTTACCGAACGTTGCAAGTGGCGCACGATCAGTTAGTGAAATTCATTCCCTTTAAGGGATATGAAGAAGCAGGTGGCCCTTGGGAGGTTTATCTCACCGATCCCGAGGTGGAAAGAGACACGGCCAAGTGGGCAACGGAGGTATACTATCCTATAAAGAAAAAGTAGCGCACGCTAATAATCCCACGTCGGGACCATTCTACTAGTGTATATTGAACTGATGAAAATATACTCGTTAAAATTCCAATACGTCTCAAACTTGAAAAGATTGATAAAGTCCGTTTTAAGATTTGACTTTGGCTCTCTTTTCTTGGACGGCTTCGGAGGATCAACCCCGAAGCGGGTTTCCGGATGGACTTCATGACATCTTATTGTCATATCGTAAAAAACCAAAAACGCGAACTTGGTCGGCTCTTGAAATTTTTGCCAAAGGACATTTGCCAACTCCGGGCTTCTTTCATGAAAAGAACGCACCAACGCTTCCCGGATAAATTCAGGGGTTCCCTTTGAAAATTCGAGTGAGTCTATTTTCCCATCAAAACCCACTAAAAATCTGCCGGCAATCATTTTCTGCCAGCAGACGGTATCCGGGTGATAGTTGAATCTTGCCAAATTCAAAATTTTCAAAAGAACTACTTCCTCTTTTGGGATTTTGCTTTGCGCAAAACCAAGGCTGCTTAGAAAAACAAGTGCAATTACATTCCGCATGGTGTGCCAGTTTGCCCGTTTTTGTAACCATTTGCAATACCTACAACTTGGTTTTGCGTCAAACCATTCTGTGCCAGAATTTGGTTAAAAAGCGCAGGATTACTATCCGCTAACTGCCCAAGGCCTGCAATCACAATTGCTTTCGCATGTAACGGCGGCAAAGAAGGGAATAATGAAATTTGTGCCTGAATTAGTGAATTCATATAAGTCGTGGCAATAGCTACATGCTGACCTTCTTGGTTATTTAGATCAATACCCATCGCGCTAAGATAGCCGTGGATGATCTCGTGAAAAAAGGTGTCCGCGATATACTCTTGACTCGCTGAGGGTAAAACATTTATGTTGAGATCAATAAAGACATTGAAGGAACCCATGTTTGTTGTTTGTGCTATTGTTTCCGCCATATTTCCATTCGGGAGAGAACGAGTTTCACCGAACGTAACGTTCACGTTATCAGTTGCGCCAAAGGTGTCGTGCAGAATTCTTGTGATATTGTTTGTCAGATTAGGGTCACTTATCTTACTAAAAACTTTTTGCAAGCAAGGATCTGTGAGTTCATTATTTATTGTTAATTCTTTTTCAACTTCAACATTGCCCATAAACATGCCCGAAAAAAGATCAGCTGGGTCAAGGCTCGCATCGTTAGAATTGAATGTAACTGGTGTATCAAAACAGATTCTACCCCATATAGTTTCACTCTCTTTTGGCGCACAATAGTCGCCAACGCATACCCAGGAATGAACGACATCAATCACATAAGACTGGCAAAACTGAGATACACGCAAGAAGTTAGTTTGATTCGTTGGGTGAGTCAGTTTCCCTTTTTCAAGAAATGCGATGTCCTGGGGAATCCCTGCTAAAGACGTAAAAAGAATTTCGCCACTAAAATCCGAAGGTTTTTTTCTGAAAAGATCAATAAATTTTAAATCATCCGAGTCACTTTGCAAAAAACAAAGCTTTGCATCAAACTGGCCTTCGGTCCTTTTATAAACCAAAAGGCTTTGAGTTCTATCAGCAAATCGTCCTTTTGCGCCGGAAAAAGAGATTCTCGAGTCTGCCTCATAGGAGGCAGGCACCTCAATAATCGAGAAGTCTTTTGTGGAAATAACTTCTGCGTCCGACCACAGATAGTTCACTTTAATCCCACCATAGATTTCGGAGCCATTGATTCCGTGCACAGCGTGAAACCATTGCTTTGCATTTTTAACTGTCGATAGTTCATGTGGTTCAATCAATGAATCAACGTTGCAGCCCGCTAACCCAAAAACTGAAAGAATGGCAAAAGTTTTACGCAGGTAAATTTGAAATTGATTATCGCTGGACGAATAAACCGCTATTTGTTTCATGTGTAAATCTTTTTGCCTGAATATAGTGATGTTGCTTTACAAAAGCAAAACATATTCGCCGGTTATATTCATTCCACACCTGCCGTATTTAGCTCACTCACCCCATTCTCATTAATGGCCTCGATGGAGAAATAGTATTTCTTTGTTCGGTCCATTGTCTTCAGCCAATACTCGTTGTTGCCCATCACCATGATAGATGTGTAAAGCTTGTCTGGCGCGGTTCCGTAGTAGAGGTTGTACGCATACGCATCATCTACCGGGCTCCATTTGATGTAAGCGCTGCGTTTATCTTTTTCGGTGCGTAGCACAAAAAACTGTGTGGGCTTGGGTGGCGTTGAACCATTTCCGCTACCGAAAACGCGTAGGCCACTCAGCGCAAAAGTACCTGTAGGCATGTGGAGATTTTCGATTTTGATGTAACGGGCCTGCACGGGCGTGGGTAACTCCACGTAGTCGTGCGGTACGTCTTTTGTGTTTTTACTTTTGTCGGTGAGCAGCAACCACTTCTTGCCATCCACCGAATAATATGCTTTGTATTGATGGTATTGATCGGTACGCTTGCCCAGCCGGTCAGTATCCACGTGTTGATCGGCATAGTTGAGTTGAAACGCGCGCACAGTACTCAGGCGCCCAAGATCAGTTTGTATCCATTCACCGGCATTGCCGGTGGCGGCACTCCAGTAGGTTTTTAGATCTTCATCGTTGGCTTTGTTAGCCGTGTAATGACCGAGAGTGGAAGAAACGGCCATCGGTTTGTTGTAGTTCAGCAGCATCCAACCGGTGAATGCGCCGGGCTGGTTGCCGTTGGGTAAATGGTGTGGGTAATCGCCAAACGTGGTGTTGCACCACATCACACCATCAGCATCAAACCCGGCGGGCCAAAGGCCAAGCCGCCTTTCGAAGGTGTTTTTTACGGAAATCATAATCGTACTGATGTGCCAATAGTTTTTTTGATTGTCTTGAAACGTTGCGCCGTGGCCGGCCCCGCGCGCAAATCCGCCCAGTTTAATGCTGAGCGGATCGGACTGCGGCACAAACGGCCCCAGTGGCGATGTGCCTACCGCCACACCATCAGCATAGCCGCTGAATTCCGTGCCGGGCGCGCCATATTGCAAGTAGTATTTGCCGTTGTGCTTGGTTACATGTGCGCCCTCAATAAACGGATCCAGAAAGGTGTTGTCCATATGTTCGCCAAACCGCTGCCACCCGTAGCGGTCGGGTTCCAACAAGTACACCTCTTTTCGTGTGCCGAGCGGTTGTAGCGTTTTGCGATGGAGCTCTACGCCATACAGTGGAAATTTGTTGCTGCTGCCGTTGTACATAAATAAGCGGCCGGTGTCATCGGTAAAAAAATCGGGATCCCAGCCACCAATATCGAAACGTTCCACCAGCGGCTTCCAGTTGTTGGCTTTTGGATCGGTACTCATCCAGATCGTGAAGTCGCGTGTGTATGTAGAGCCCATCACCAAAACCGTATCGCCTATGATGCCTACCGCCGGTGCGCAAAGTTCATCGTACACGTTATTCCATGGGCGCAGAAACTTGCGCGACACGAACGTCCAATTGAGCAGGTCCGGACTGTGCCAATAGCCCCACTGGTTTGTGCTGAAAAGAATATAATCGCCTTTGTAGTTTACAATCACGGGGTCCGCCGTGGCCCGGTGGCGGCCCCACTCGCTGAAGTTGGGGATGGGCGTGTACCCGTAGTCGATGTTGATGGGGTTGCAGTAGGTGGTTTGTAGTTGCGCATGACCTCCGATGAAGGTGATCATGAGCAGGAACGTAACCGCTAGCGCTAACCGATTGTAACCAGAATTTCTCATCGTGTAGTAAGTAGACTATTTTTCAGACCCCAATTGTTCAAAATCAACATCGAGTATTTCATATTGCTGCCAACCGACAAAATCAAAATGCCACCATTCCGAGGCATTTACTTTGAATCCGTGTTTTTGCATGACATCAATCAATAGCTTTCGATTGGCGCGGGCTTCCGGATCGGCCACGGGCGTGGAGGGCCAGGCTTCCTTTTTGAACGAGTCAAACTCCGTGGGCATTTTTACTTCCTGGCCGGTTTTTGCATCGGCTATGGTCAGGTCAAGCGCACACCCACGGTTGTGGCGTGATCCCCGGTAAGGGGAGGCCACGTAGGTGGTGTCGCGATACACTTCGTACAACTTTACGGTGGCTTTGTACGGCCGGTAGGCATCATAAATTTTGAGTGAGAGGCCTTTTTGTTTTAAGTCCGCCTGAATTTTTGCAAGCGCCTCGGCTACGGGCTTGCGCACGTACGCACGCGGCAGTGCGTAAATCTGCTCGCCGGTGAAGTTGTTTTTCGTGGCATAGCGGATATCAAAAAACATGGTGGGGAATTGAGTTTCGAGATTTACAAGGGCCTTGTTCGGATTTACACGAACTGTGCTTTGATAGGCCTCCCACGTCAGTGGCCGGATGCCGTATTTGTATTGTGCAGGCGCGGTGATCCAACCACACAAAAAGAAAACGACTACCACGGATTTCATTTATCTTTCGGTTTAATCAAAGATAGTAAAATGCTAAAGTGGCTGGGAATTATTCTGGTGTCTTTATTGGTCGCGGTCGGGGTGGCCGGCGTTGTTTTTTATCTGTTTAGCAAGCCGGATTACAGCGGCACAGTGATCTTGCCCGGTTTGAACAAGCCGGTGGAGATTTTGTACGATGATGCGGGCGTCCCACACATTTACGCCGGCAACGAAACGGACGCCTACTATGCATTGGGTTTCGTGCATGCGCAAGACCGACTCTTTCAAATGGAGATGCTCCGAAGAGCGGGTGCCGGCAGGCTCTCCGAGGTGATCGGTGAAAAGGCGCTCGCAGCCGACAAGCTTTTTCGCTCGCTGGGCATCAACCGATTTGCCAAAGAACATGCTGCAAAATTTTTGTCGGCCGACTCGCTACCCTTTCAACGCGCCGCCCATGCCTACCAGCGCGGCGTAAATCATTTCATCGCCACAGGGCCTACTCCTGTTGAATTTCTGTTGATGGGCATCCCCAAAACACCGTTTACCGATGCCGATTTCTATCACGTAGTAGGGATTATGGCTTTTGGCTTTGCGGAAGGTGTGCGCACCGATCCTGTACTTCAAAAAATCAAGACGGAGTTGGGCGATAAATATCTGCGCGACCTGGCTGTACAGACACCGGCCGATGCCGCGCGGATTCCGATCCACAAAGGCGAGGCCAACCGCAAACCGTTGGATTCGCTCATCGCCAAATTAGATCACGCGCTCACGGCCATACCCATTCCGCTGTGGCAGGGCAGCAACGGCTGGGCGATTAGCGGCAGTCGCACCGCCAGCGGCATGCCCATCTTGGCGAACGATACGCATATGGGTTTTTCGCAACCCGCCGTGTGGTACGAAGCGCATCTCAGTTATCCGGGCTTTGAGTTCTACGGCCATCATGTGGCGGGTCTGCCTTTTGGTTTGCTGGGGCAAAACGATTTCTGCGCGTGGGGGCTAACGATGTTTGAAAATGATGATACCGATTTTTTCATCGAAGACAAGGTGCTACAGGATGGCCGCGTGGTAATCGGTTCCGACACGTTAAACACACAAGTTATTCGGGAAACGATCGGTGTAAAGGATCAAGGCGACATAGAGATGATTGTCAATACTACTCCGTTCGGGGTATGGGTGGAAGCAGGCATTGAACACATGCCCGATCTGAAATCAAACAAACCAGTTTCATTCCACTGGCAGCTCACCCACCAAACCAACACCGCGCTACAGGCGGCCTACCAACTTAACCACGCACGTTCGTTCACGGATGCGGAATCGGCCGCAAGCCAGTTTACAGCTCCCGGCTTAAACGTAATGTATGCCGACCGCGCCGGTAATATCGCATGGTGGGCGTGTGCCCGTTTGCCGGTGCGCGATCCTTCGGTGGAGCCGAAGTTGTTTTTAGATGCAGCTAATCCCAAACACCATTACCAGGGTTTTTACCCGTTCGAAAAAAATCCACGGTCGGTTAATCCACCCTGGGGCTTTGTGTATTCCGCCAACAATCAACCGGATTCTGTAGACGGAGTGCTTTATCCGGGCTACTATTTTCCGAAAAGTCGCGCCGGGCGGATTCGCACGTTACTCAGTGCAGACAAAAAATGGACGGTGGAAGATGTGAAGGCCACCATTCTGGATGCTACCTCCAACGCCCACGTAGAGCTTGCGCAAATTTTTTCGCGCGTGCTCGCGCAAAGCAAAAACGCAGATTACCACCCGTTGGCAGAGATACTTCGTGGGTGGGATGGCAGCCACGCCCAAACCAGCACGGCACCCTCCGTTTTCTACAACTTATTGGCGGCGGCTTTACAAGGCGCCATGGAAGACGAGCTGCGCCCGGAAGCCTACCGCACGCTGATGACTACATCCGTGATGAAAAACTCGCGGCTTTCCTTGCTCAGCAATGAGCAGTCACCCTGGTGGGACAATGTCTTTACAGGGGCAGTAGAAACGCGCCAGGATATTTTTGAAAAGGCTGCAGCAGTTACACTTACGCGATTACAGGCCACATGCGGGCCCCATCCGGCCGATTGGACGTGGGGGAAAATCCATACGCTCACCCATCCGCACGTACTGGCAGCAGTAAAGCCGCTGGATAAAATTTTTAATGTGGGACCGTTTGCTGTGGATGGCGGAGATGAGGTAATCAATAACTTACAATTTCATCTCGATAGCACCGGCTACTTTCCCGTAAAGGGCGGCCCCGCTTTGCGCAAAATCACCGATCTGGCCGACTGGCAGCACGGGGTAACGATTTCTCCTTCCGGCCAATCCGGAAACCTCTTCAGCAAGCATTACAGCGATCAGGCCCAACGGTATGCCACCGGAGCGTTTCGCACGATGTACATGAACCGGGCCGATATTGAAAAAGTGGCTACGAGTACACTCCAACTCATTCCGGCTAATTGAAAAAGCTATTTCATCATCCGGTGTTCAATACATGGCTTATACCCGTGTTGCTTTACGCCATCGTGCTTGCGGGTTCGTCTGTACCGGGCGAACGCATTCCCAAAGTCTTTCAACTCACGCCCGATAAACTCATTCACTTCGTGGAGTATTTTGTGGTGAGTTTTTTCCTGGCGCGCGTGTTGGCCGCGTGGCCGCGCCTAAAGATGCGGCAAATACTCTGGCTTTGTGGCGGTATCGGCATGGCCGCAGCCGCGTTGGATGAAGTCTACCAGAGTTTTATTCCGGGTCGCACACCCGACTACCGCGACTGGTTGATCGACATTGGCGGCGTCTGGGCTGGAGCGTGGACGTTACTCCGCATTTGGAACAACTTCAACAAATGAAAACCTTTCGTAATAGAAACGGTTTTTAAAAATAAAATCATGGAACGATTGGAGTTCATTAAGCTCATGGGCGCGGGCACGCTGCTGGCATGTGCTGGTTGCGGATTGGTAAGCTGTAGTTCAGAAGACCCTGCGCCTGCTAACATCGATTTATCGTTGGATCTCACTCAGCCGGAAAATGCGGCGCTGCAAAACGTGGGCGGCAGCCTTTCGCGCGATGGTGTTATCATCGCTCGGATCTCCACCACATCGTTTACGGCGCTGAGCCGCGCATGCACCCACCAGGGAACGCCGGTGAATTTCCGGCCCAACCAAGGCGACTTTTTCTGTTCCAATCATGGCAGCGTATTCAACACCTCGGGTGGTGTGGTACAGGGTCCTGCTAACCGACCGCTGCGGCAGTACCGCGCGGAGCTGAGTGGAAACATTTTGCGCGTAACGACTTAGAAGCCATTTCAAAAGGATGAAAAGCGTCATTTCGAGGGAGGTACGACCGAGAAATCCTTGATTGCAGCGCTGCAAATAGGGATGTCTTATTTTCGTTCGATCTGACGGGATATTTTTGAGATGACTTCTGGTTTTTTGGAGTTTTTTTTGGGCGGCTTACGGGCTGCTTCGGGGTCGCTGTTCGCTCCGTACCCACGCGAGGCGCGTGGGTACCATGCCCTACGCATCCCGGCCGCGGCGTTGTTGATACGCGGTGCGCGCTCTTACCGGATTTCATCCGGGGTTATTGAGATTCGATCCCTTCGGGATCGCTCATTCGGCAGATTTTTATTTTCAGCTTGTATCCGGGGTTACTGAGATTCGATCTCTTCGGGATCGTTGTTCGCGTGCGCGCTATTCCATGTCACTTGACGGAGCTTCTCACGTGGATCAGCATTGTCATGTCCCCGGATGACATCTGGGGTTACTGAGATTCGATCCTTTTTGTATCGCTGTTCGCGTGCGCGCCATTCCATGTCACTTGACGGAACTTCTCACGTGGATCAGCATTGTCATGTCCCCGGATGACATCCAGGGTTACTGAGATTCAATCCCTTCGGGATCGATTATACTGCAGATTTTTGTGCTCAGCTTGTATCTGGAGTTACTGAGCTTCGATCCTTCGGGATCGTTCATACGACAGACTTTTATCTTCAGCTTCTATCTGGAGTTACTGAGATTCGATCCTTTCGGGATTGGGTATCTCACCTTTTTGGCACGACTGATGAATCCCGGAGGGATTCAATCCAGGTAACCGGGCATGGAGTGCCCGGACCTAGGGGAAAAACCCACAACCCCGAAGGGGTTGAATCATAGCAGATACTTCTCATCAAAGTCCACGTGATGTTCATCGAGTAACTCTACATACTCATCGCGAAATGACTTTTTCCGGTGGTGTGCCTCCTGATTTCGGATATAATTTATCAGCGTTTGTTTTCTGTCGGTGGCGTAGGTAAACGCGCCATAGCCTTCCTGCCACCCCGCAAACCGTGGGAACAAGAGTTTCTCCTTGATCAACTTTGTGCTAGATAGTTTAATATCCTTCACCAGTTCCGATAGCGCAACTGAAGGATGAAGCGCCAATAAAATGTGGAGATGATCTTCTACTCCGTTGATTTGATAAACGTGACATTTCTTGTTTTCCAGTAGTCCGCTGATATACCGAAAAAGTTCCGGCCTACCCGCTGCTTCCAGCGTGGGTTCGCGGTGTTTTGTACCAAACACGATTTGATAAAGTATTTGTGTATACGTACTCATATGGTATTGAACCGCTCCGCGGTTCCGTTTTGTTTTTCTCGCCATTCCGGATTTCATCCAGGCTTATTCATATTCGATCCCTTCGGGATCGTTCATCGCCTACCTAGGGAGAATCCCGAGGGTACTGGATGCCACGTTAGTGAGTAAAAAATCCACAACCCCGAAGGCTTGAGCGGTCATCATGTTCTATCCAACATGTCCATCTTTGGCGTTACATCCCCATCATCACAAATGCACCCCAGTAATATGGCTCTTTGTATTTGGTCATCAATTGCAGTTGCGCCTGTTTGAACGATTTCAGTTTGTCGCCTGTCTTTGCCCAGTTCGTATAAAAGTTGGTCATCAGCTGCTGCGTAGCGGCATCGTCTACCTTCCATAGGCTCATTACCAACGCGTTTGCGCCGGCCACCAGAAACGCCCGTTGCAAGCCATACACGCCCTCGCCGTTTTTCACATCGCCCAGTCCGGTTTCACACGCACTTAGCACAACAAGGTCGGTGCCATCTAAATTGAGATTCATCGCTTCATATGCAGTAAGGATGCCGTTGTCGTTGCTGCCCAAAGTCTGACTTTGTTCACCACTCACAGTACCTGCTGCGCCGGCAAGCATTAATCCCGAACGTAGCAGCGCGTTTTCTTTCGCGATTTCGAAATTCACACCGAGCGCGCTACCGCTCTTTTCTACATCCTGCAGGAAATATCCGTGTGTGGCAATGTGAAGCAGGCTGGGTGCTTTTACCGCTTTGATGGTGTTCTCGCTCGCCTCTTTTTGTACGAACTGGCGGATGGTGAATCCGCCTGTCTTTAAAATCCGGTTGATGTTATCCAACTCCACTTTTGTGCCCGGCAAGGCCGCAACCGACGCACCGCCATAGTCTGGAAAGCCCAACAGCGTGGCCTCTTTTTTGGCCGCGGGCCCTTTGCGGGATTTAATATTCAAAAGGTCTTTGGAATTACCCACGATCACAAAATCAAACTGGCTAACCAAAAACTCCCCTGACGGCTTTCGAAGCGTAGCAAGATTGATTTGATTGTACACCCCATCGGGCGATACGTACACCGTCTTTTTTCCGGCTACCAGTGGTTCAAATTTTTGAAAATATTGATCATAAGAAAATTGATCCGCGGATTTTTGCTGAATTGAGTTTCGATAGTACTTGGCATATCGGGTTTCAAGCTGCGCACCATTTTCTGAAACCACCATGCGCGGCTGCGAATCTGTTTTGGCGATTCCCAAAACCACATATCGTGCATCTGGCAGCAGGTCCTGATCGAAATTTCGAACACGAATAATTTCCAGCAAAACTTCGTTATTCGCCAACGTGTTTTGAATCTCGCCCAACCCCACCTTTTGTGTACTGTAGCCTGCGGAAAACTCTTTCGAGCGTTCGCTCAACGATTTCTCCAGCTGATTCGCCACGCGCTGTACAGAGTCGATCTTTATTCCGGCGTCAGCGAGTTCCTCTTTCGATAAGCCGTAGTAACGGGCCAGCGACTCTTTCGTATCCAACCAGCCGAGATAATCTTGTATCAGTTGCACGTTGCCGCTGCGCAAAATGGCCTGCTTTACTTTATTTGTAGCGTTGAACAACAACGCCTTGGTGGCAGTTTGGTAGTCAAAAACATCAGTAACGATTGTTGGCACAGCTTCGCGCGCGGCAATGGCAAAGGCATAAAATCGTTGGAAGCGAGGCGAGGTGGCGTCCCAATATTTTGTTTTCTCCGCCTCGCTCATGGGCGGAAAATAGGTGTTGATGAAGTCGATGGTTTTATCCATTACGGGCTTGTACAACGCATAGGCTTTGTCCCACGATTTCGTTTTCCAATACAAAATAGCTAACTCCTCTTTGTTACGAATGTAGTCCGGGTGATCTACACCCAGCGTTTGCTCACGAATCGTCAGGGCTTTGGTAAGTAGCGGCTCCGCTTCGGCATAGCGTGCTGCGGTGCGGTAAAACCGCCCGAGATCAGCGGTGGCTTTTGCGAAGAAAGGATTGTTCTCGCCGCCAAACTTCGATTTGTAGATTTGTCCGGCACGCTTCAAGAAATCCTCCGCTTTTACCGGTTGGTTTACGTCAACATATAACAAGCCGAGGCTATTCAAAATACCCGGGTAGTACGGGCTGCTCGCGCCCAGGTTTTTTTCGAGCCGGAGATAGATGGCTTCCGCCTCTGCAAGTTTAGCGGTACGCTGGTACAACGATGCCAGATTAGACTGGTAGATCACTTGGTTGCGAGGTTTTGATCCCTTTTTCGCTTCGATGATCTGAATGGCTTGTAATAATTTTTGGATAGCATCTTCGTAACGACCCAATTCAGCAAGCAAAATCGATTCGTTGTTAAGCACAAGGGCATATTCTTCGCTCATTTCTCCTTTCAACCCGCGTACAAGTTGGCGCGCTTGGGCAAAGTCTTTTTCCGACTCGTTGTAGTAGGCGAGGTCCTGATACAGCGAAGCACGATTATTTAACCCGGCGGCATAGCCGATATGATTTTCTGATAGCGTACGACTGCGAATATCCAGGGCTTGCTCTGCATTTTGAGCAGCAAGATTATAACGCCCGGTGGAGGCATACAACAAACCGAGATCTGAAAATATCTTGCTGTAGTTAATGTTGTCAGTTAAGCCCTCGGCTTCGTAAGCCAGCCGCGCGGTTTCGAACGCGGCCTCAGCCATTTTATACCTTCTGGTTTGATACAAGAATTGGGCGACGGTGAGTAGATTGCGGCAGCGTTGGGTTGGAGTTACTTCACTTTCGTTTTTTACGGCCAGATTTACAGCAAAACTTCCTGCCTTTACCCAGCGCTCTTCCATATCGCGGATGTTCATCATTCCCGCGTTGTCGATTACAGACACGGCAAAATTGAAATCGGTGGAATCAATACGATCGCGCTCGGCATCAGCTTTATTCACTGTGGCTTCCCGCACATTGCGTTTGATTCGATCCTTTGCCCGGTTTAACAGTCCATCGATTTGAGCGTACCCCGGTGCGGTGGCCGCTAAAGCTATAATCAAAATGAAAACTAATCGCATAGTCTAAAAATTATCAACCTCTCGATACGCCTTGATCAATGCCAACTCACCATCTTTCCCTGGCTTGGCGTTGCCGTGCTCCATGCCCAGCACCCCGCGGTACCCTTTTTCATTCAGTAAGCGGAAAATGTTTTTATAATTGATTTCTCCGGTGGTGGGCTCGTTGCGCCCGGGGTTGTCGCCAATCTGGAAGTACGCAATTTCATCCCAGCAGGTATTGATGTTATTGATCAGGTTGCCTTCGTTGCGTTGCATGTGGTAGATATCGAATAGAATTTTGCAGCTGCGGCTTTCCACTGCCTTGCAGATCTCGAAAGTCTGATCGGAGTAACGCAAAAAAAGATCAGGCGTATCACTCAAGGGTTCCAGCACCATCACCAAACCATGCGGCTCAAAAATTTCGGCCCCCTTACGCAGCGCGTCCACCACGTTGGCGGTTTGAATACCGATGGGCAGTCTTCGGTCGTAGAAGCCAGGCACTACGGTCATCCATTTCGCATTCACCCGTTTCGCAGCCTCCACGGATGCGCGGCAGGCTTTCAAGAAGTTATCTTTGAACTCTTGCTTACCGGAAGTAAGCGAGGTTTTCCAGTTATCGCCAGCATCAACAACAAAAACACCCATCGTCATTCCCAACTGTGCGAGGGTGCTGCCAATTTTCTCTTGTTCCGCCACCGGGCGTCCAAGTAGGCTGTTGTCTTCTATCGCGCGGAAGCCCTGTTCGTGCATGAACCTGATCTGATCCACAAAATTCTTACCTGCGTGATTTTGAAACATACCATCATGAGGGGCATAGTTCATCTTAAACGTTGGCGCCGGTGTTGCAGCAGCATGTGCCGCGGTAACGTAACGTGCAACAGTCCATGCACCGGCAACCGCGGTTGTACGCGCAATGAATTTTCGTCTGTTCATAACCTTGGTTTGGCCCGAAAAGGTAGGGAATGAATTGAAGTAGCACAAACACGCTTTCGCGGATAGGTAGCTGCGCGAGCGCACGCCTGCCACATGAAAATTAGCTACTTTCGCAACGTGAAACTTTATCGCAATTTAACCGAGGCCGTGGTGGATGCCCTGCGCCAGATTTTTATCGACAACCGATATGCCGATAAAGTGATTGAAAAGATATTGAAGCAAAACCCGAAGTGGGGCGCGCGCGACCGACGGTTTATTGCGGAAACAACGTATGATGTAGTGCGTTGGTACCGCCTGTTTCGTGAGGCAACCCAGGCAGCACCGGATGATTTTTGGAAGCTCGTGGGTGGCTGGGTGCTATGGAAAAAAGAAGAGTTGCCGGCATGGCCGGAGTTTTATGGATTAGGCCAACGCAATTTTGATGCTGCGCTGAAGCGAATTAGCGAGTTGCCCGTGCGCGAGTCTATTCCGGATTGGCTGCATGCCGCGGCCACATCCGAACTTGGTTTGCTTTGGCCAACAGAACTGAAGTCGCTCAACCAGCCTGCGCGTGTAGTGTTGCGCGTGAATACGCTAAAGGTGGACCGCGCGGAATTGCAAAACCATTTGTTACACGACGAGCAGATCGCTACGGAGGCCCCCGCAGCGTTTCCAGACGCACTGCTGCTGGCCGAGCGACAGAATATTTTTACACGGCAGGCATTTAAACACGGGTTGTTTGAGGTGCAGGATGCCGGCTCGCAACTTATTGCTCCGTTTTTGAACGTGGCGCCCGGCATGCGGGTGATTGACGCGTGTGCGGGTGGTGGCGGCAAAACTTTACATTTGGCAGCCCTGATGGAAAACAAGGGGCGCATCATTTCGATGGACACGGAGGCGTGGAAACTGGATGAACTCAAGAAACGCGCGCGCAGAGCCGGAGTAGGTAACATCGAAACGCGCGCGATTGATTCCACGAAAGTGATCAAGCGCATGGAAAAATCGGCCGACCGTTTATTGCTGGATGTACCCTGTAGCGGCTTGGGCGTGTTGCGCAGGAACCCGGACGCGAAATGGAAACTTTCCAGTGAGGGACTTGACGCCGTGCGAAAAACCCAAAGCGAGATTCTGGAAAGTTATTCAAATATGCTGAAGCCCGGAGGGTTAATGGTGTATGCCACGTGCAGCATTTTTCCATCCGAGAATGAAAAGCAAGTGCAGCATTTTCTCCGCGATCATCCGGAATTTGAGTTGCAGGCCGAACATCATCAGTGGCCGTCGGACGGCTTTGATGGTTTTTACATGGCGCGGATGGTGCGCATTCGCTAGCGATTGATTATCCGTCCACCCAATTCTCAATCTCAATTCCTTGAAGCCGACCAAAATCAGCCACGTTTCGCGTAGCAAGCGTAAGTCTATTCGCAATGGCGGTTGCACCAATCAGCAGATCGAAATCATCTATGAGTAATCCGGCCTTTCGAAGACGCGCTTTTTCTTCCGCATAAATATCAAGGGCATTGAATATCGGCAAAACGGTAAACTTCCCTACAAATGCGTCTATTGCGCGTTTGTTTTCAATTTTGTTGTCGCTATTAGCGACCCCGAACTTAAGTTCTGCAACGGTTATTTCTGAGATAAAACAGTTTTCGATTTCCGCTTTTTCAATTTTTTTGTCAAGGTCAAATCGACCTTTAAGAAAATAGATGCAAATGTTCGTGTCGAGAAGATACTTCCTCAAAACTGCTCTACCTTTTTGATGAAAACGCGACTACCTTTAATTTCGGCAATGATTTCTTCGGCTGACTTTATCGAAACGAAAGAGCCATACAACTGGTCAATTGAAAGGGTTGGCGTGTCCATCGGTTCTAGAGAAGCAGATAGCTTTGAGATCAAATAGCGTTTATTTTCTGAACTCAAGCGCTCAAGCAATTCAAAATAGCTATCAAACCAGTTCATGTTTTCCTCTGCCGTATTCATGCACTTTCGTTGATCAAAAATAATCAATTTTTCACCGGCTCGCGGTGGCCAACCCAAGTAAATCGCTTGGTTACATATTCTGGGTTGGTAAACGATGCATTTCCTGAGGGGTTACCACCCGTTACGTGGAAATCCGAGAACGCCGCATTTTGGTTCATGTAAATGCCGCCGGTGAGATTGAAACTTACCGGCGTGGCGGCCAGTGCCATCTCATCGGCAATCTTTTCTTTTACTTCCGCAGAGGTAGTGTACGCACCACAACTAATTGCGCCGTGTTGCTCGGCCATTTCGCGCGCGAGTGCGATGGATTCATCCGTGCTTTTAGTTTTGATCAGTAACACAATTGGGCCAAAAAGTTCTTTGCTGTACACGTCTTTTTGCTTTGCATCTAACTCAATAACTACAGGCGTTGCTACACGGGCGCCTTTAAACATGGGATTTTCAAAACTGCGCGATTTCAGCCACACGGTGCCGGGCAGACTTTCTGCTTCGGTTACACGCGCGCAGGTCTTTTTGTTCTGCACTGCACCTAACACAAACGGACCCGCCTTGGGGTTATCGATAAGGCCGTTGATTTGCGCCACCAGCTTCTCTGCAAACTGAGCCAGAGAAATTTTTCCGGCAGCAGTTTGGATACCATCCGCCGGAACGAAAAAATTCTGTGGGGCCGTGCACATCTGGCCACTGTACAGATTCACCGAGAAGGCGAGGTTGGCAGCTACTTTATCGGCATCTTCCATCGAATCCAGAATGACCGAGTTTACGCCCGTTTTTTCAGTGAACACGGTCTTGCCAGGCAACGCTTCCAGGTAAGATCCGAATGCCGAATTGCCGGTGAAGTCGATGAGTTTTACGTGTGGATGCTCGGCTAATTCTTTGGTGATCATCTGATCGAACGTATCCGCTCCGAGTTGACAAATATTTGGATCCAAATTGTTTTCCACCAACACATTTTGGATTTCTGCTACAAAAATTGCGATCGGCAGAATTGCTCCGGGATGCGGTTTCACAATCACGGGATTGCCTGTGACTAAACTGCCGTAAATCCCGGTAACGGAATTCCACGTAGGAAACGTGGAGCACCCAATTACCACCGAAATGCCCTTGGGTACCGGCCGCCATTCTTTGTTTAATTGAATGTTGAATTTTCCCATGGGTTTGTCCCACACGGTAGCCTTCGGAAAGCGATTCAACTCTTCGTAGCCGGCGGCAATGGCCTCCAGTGCGCGATCTGCGGCATGCGGGCCGGAAGCCTGAAACGCCATCATATAGCCCTGCCCCGTGGTGTGCATGGTGGCGTATGCAATTTCGAAAAATCGTTTTTTTACCCGGTCCAAAGATTCCAGCAAGATGCCCGCGCGTTCATCGGGTGATGTTTTGCGCCACGAAGTAAATGCGCGTTGGGCGTTTTGTACCAAAATGTCGGTCGGGGTCAGCGGATAAGAAATGCCCAGCGGCTCTTGTAAGTACGGAGATTCCTCCTGGCCCGCCCAGCGGGTAGCACCGGTTTGTTTGAGTTCTTCAAACATTTTACCCAGCCGATTTTTAAAACTTGCCTGTCCATCGGCATCGGCCGTTTCACCATACACGGCTGGTGCCGGGTGTTCGGGAAATGCAGCATAAAACGTGCGCGTGTGCAGCGCTTCGATGGCTTTGGTGAGTGTGGGCTGGTGTTTGGAGAACGTGTTCATGTTGCGAGGTAATTATCTTTGTTGTAGGATATCTTGTGGTGATACAACCCGGCTCTTGCCGTTTTTTTTGAAATCGGAGTCAAAGGTAACAATTCGCAGCCGGTACTTTGCAGCTATGGCAGTTTGGTAGGCGTCATCAAAATCTAGCTGGAATTTTAAGTGTAGCGTCCGTTTCTCCACTCAGGTGATTTTTTTGCAATGAAAGCGATTTGGAGCATTTCCGTTTTTGAGTAGTTTTTCCGGTCGTTGCCATTTGATTGTAAAGATAGTGCTTCGCCACGTTAAAATACTGGACGTTGATTCAGGCTTTCAATAGAAATTTCCCGGATCGACTTACAGCCGGCCAACCCCATTGTTAAATCAAAATCGGCTAGTAAGTGGCGTAAATACTGTTCTACGCCCGCCTGGCCCGCCACGGCCAACGCATATACATACGGTCGGCCGATGCACACGGCATTGGCACCCAGCGCCAACGCTTTAAATATATCCGCGCCACCACGAATGCCGCCATCCAGCAATACTGGAACTTTTTGTTTAACCGCGGCAGCCACCGCCGGCAGTGCCTGCAACGTGCTGATGGCGCCATCCACTTGCCGGCCACCATGGTTCGAGATGATAATTCCGTTGATGCCATGATCCAACGCCTGCTGCGCATCGTCTGGGTGGAGAATCCCTTTTAATAAGATGGGCAGCTGTGTGCGGTCGCGCAGGAATTTTAGATCACTCCACGTAAGTGCCGGATTTGAATAGGTATTTACAAACTGCTGTACCGCTTTTACCGGGCGCCCCGAACGGAGTTTCCGCAAAAAGCCAGAGCCTGGATACGCATTCACCATCGATACTAGTCCACGGAGAGAATGGGCCGTGATGTTGCGTGGTGCAGAAGGCACGGGTTCGTCCATCAACTTTTGAAACACCGGGTCGGAGGTGTATTGTGCGATACCTTTTCCTTCCAGAAACGGCAGATAGGCCAAATCAAGATCGCGTGTACGCCAACCGAGTAACGTGGTATCGAGCGTAACCACGATGGCGCTGCAACCACATGCTTCTGCCCGTTGCACAAAACTTGCCACCAGCGCATTGGATTTACTCCAATACAATTGAAACCACCGCGGCTGCCCGGCCATAGCCGTGGCCACGGTCTCCATCGGCTTGCTGGCCTGGTTTGAAAAAATGTAGGGTATACCCAGTTGTGCGGCGGCGCGGCCCACCGCTACATCGGCTTCCCGGTGCACGAGCTCTAATACACCTACCGGACTGAGTAACAACGGTGCGGGAAGTTTTTTTCCGAACAACTCGATCGAAGTATCCCGCGCGCTTACATCGCGAAGCATGCGCGGCACGATTTGGTATTGCTGAAATGCGCTGCGGTTGGCCGCCACTGTTTCTTCTAACCCGGCGCCTCCGGCAATGTATGCGAAGGCTTCCGGTGACATGGCCTGGTGTGCTTGTTGCTCAAGCAATCGGGCATCAATCGGCACTAACGGTTTCTGGCCGGCAAATCCGTTCAGGTAAATGGCACGCTGGTGCTGCGCGTTTGAGGTATCCATACGGGCAATTACATTTTGTGGAAGGTAAACAAATCTACGCGGTTGGGCCAAGGCAGTTTGTATATTTGGCGCCTGATTTTTTTACCATGAAGCCCGTTACTGTTGAACTGCTCACCATAGGAGATGAAATTCTTTTCGGACAGATTGTAGACACCAACTCACAGTGGATGAGTGTGGCGATGACGGAGGCGGGTTTTAGGGTAACGCACAAAACAACCGTAGCCGATCAGGAAGATGCCATTCTTCGCGCTTTCGCGGATGCGGAACAACGCGTGGATGTGGTGCTCATTACGGGCGGTCTTGGCCCCACAAGTGATGATTTAACGAAGCCGTGTTTGGCGAAATACTTCGGCTGCGAACTGAAGATCCATGACGAAGCGTTGGCCGAGATTACGGAATTCTTCAAGAGCCGAGGTCGGGAGTTAACGGAATTAAATCGCCAGCAGGCAGCGCTGCCTGTATGTTGCGAGAAGATCACCAACCCCATCGGCACGGCACCCGGCATGTGGTTTCAGTGCAAAGGCAAAGTCTTCATGTCGATGCCGGGCGTGCCGCACGAAATGAAGAAAATGATGGTCGAGCGCGTGATTCCCAAACTGCGGAACACATTTGTTACTCCAGTTATTCATCATCAAATGATTCGCACCGTAGGCATAGGCGAATCGTTTCTGGCCGACAAAATTTCTGCGTGGGAGAAAGCACTACCCGCCCACATTAAACTTGCCTACCTGCCAAGCCTGGGCGAAGTAAAACTTCGACTGACCGCCTCGGGATCTGACCTCGCCACATTGCAACAAGAAACCGAAGAACTTACCCAACAACTGTTGCCGCTGGCCGGTGAATATGTGTATGGATTTGGAAATGAACCTTTGGAAGTGGTGCTGGGCCAGATGTTGCGCGAGCGTCAGCTTACGCTTTCCATCGCGGAGAGCTGCACGGGTGGCTATTTGTCGCACTTAATTACAAGTGTACCCGGCAGCTCGGAGTATTTCCTCGGCTCTATGATTCCGTATGCATACGAGATAAAAATGCGCCAACTGGGCGTGAAGCCGGAAACGCTGGAAAAACACGGGGCGGTCAGTGAGCCAACCATTCATGAAATGGCCAATATTGTGCGGGCGAAATTCAATACCGATATCGGTGTGGCCACCAGCGGAATTGCGGGGCCGGGCGGTGCAACCCCTGAAAAACCCGTGGGCACAGTGTGGATTGCCTATTCCGACAAGCATAAAACGGTTACCAAAAAACTGCAACTTACCAAAGACCGGATGATGAACATCCGGCTGGCCTCGTTGGCGGTGCTGAACCTGATTCGGCAAAGTTTGCCCAAGTAAATGATGAGAAAAAAGAAAGCAGGGCCGAAACCCTGCTCTCTCCACATGAACGGCCGCTTTTAATTGCTGCTGTATTTCGATTCGCCCAGTTTGGCGTGGGCGGCGGCGAGCCGTGCTACCGGCACGCGCGGGCCCGAACACGATACGTAGTTTAGGCCAATACTGTGGCAAAAAATAATGGAATCCGGCTGGCCGCCATGCTCCCCGCAGATACCCACTTTCAACTCAGGGTTTTTTCTACGGCCATCTTGCACCGCCAACTTCATTAACCGGCCCACGCCTTTGCGGTCGAGCACTTCAAACGGATTGTCTTGCAACAATCCATTGTTGATGTAGAAGGGGAGGAATTTGTTTTCTGCGTCTTCGCGCGAGAATGAGAAGGTAGCTTGCGTTAAATCGTTTGTGCCAAACGAGAAGAACTCCGCTACGTTAGCCAGCTCTTCGGCTTGCAGGCAGGCGCGCACTACTTCTATCATCGTTCCGAATTTGAAGTGGAGCTTAACTTTACGCGTGTGCTCAATCTGCTCGCGCAGTTCGTTCACAAATTGCTTGACCGCAGTCAGCTCTGCTGCCGTACACACTTGGGGTACCATGATTTCCGGGCGCACATCAATAGCCACACGCTGGCAATCGGCTGTTGCTTCCAGTATTGCAGCAATCTGCATTTTGTAAATCTCTGGCAGCGTAATGCCTAGCCGAACCCCGCGATGGCCCAGCATCGGGTTCACTTCGTGCAGTTCTTTCACTTTCCGCAGCATTTGCTCCTTTTTCACGGTGGCCTGATCAATCAGTTCTACGCCGGCCAGGTTAAACGGAGCTTGCGAGTTGGTGGCGATGCTCAGATCCGCGTTAAGCAACCGAAGGCTGCTAAATAAGTTGTTTACACCCCCAATGGTGCTGCGCAGATGCTTCAGATTTTCAATTTCATCTTTTAGTACTTCTTCGGTGGGCAAAAATTCGTGAATAGGCGGGTCAAGTAAGCGGATGGTTACCGGGCGAGGTGCCATGGCGGAAAGAATTTCTTTGAAGTCTTGACGTTGCATTTCTTTCAGGCGATCCAGCGCTTTTTCACGTTCGTCTGCCGTGGGCGCAAGAATCATTTCTACCACAATCGGCAAGCGATCTACGTCATTAAACATGCGTTCCGTGCGGCAAAGTCCTATGCCCATCGCACCAAAGCTGAGCGATTTCTTTGCAGCGCCCGGTGTATCGGCATTCGCTAACACTTTCAGCGTGGCGGTTTCATCTGCCCAGGTTAACAATACTTTCAGTTCATCAGAGAAGGTAGGCTCTACGGTGGGGATTATTCCCTGATAGACGAAGCCTGTTCCCCCATCGATGGTGATGTAGTCGCCTTCGTGCAATACTTTATCACCAATAATCGCTTGGCGGTGTTTCACATCTACATGAATGCCCTCGGCTCCGGCCACGCAGGGCTTACCCATACCGCGGGCCACAACAGCTGCGTGCGAGGTTTTTCCGCCGCGGCTTGTCAGCACACCTTGGGCAGCAAAGAAGCCGTGGATGTCTTCGGGTTTGGTTTCTTCGCGCACTAAAATCACTTTTTCGCCCGCTTTGCCGAGCAGTTCTGCGCGGTCGGCATCAAACACCACGTGGCCTGAAGCAGCTCCGGGCGATGCTGGTAAACCTTGCGCCAGCGGTTCTACTTTATGGAGGGAATCCAGGCGGGGGTGAAGCAATTGTTCGAGCATGTCGGGCTTGATGCGCAGCAATGCGGTTTCCTTAGAAATCAAACCTTCATAGGCCATTTCTACAGACGTGCGCACCATGGCGGTGGTGTTCATTTTGCCATTGCGGGTTTGCAGGCAGTACAACACACCTTTTTCGATGGTGTATTCAAAGTCTTGTACTTCTTTGTAATGGGTTTCCAGTTTGTTGCGGAGTTGCTCCAACTGGCGATAGAGTTCCGGCATTTCGTTGGCCAACTCGGCCACGGGTTTCGGTGTACGAATACCCGCCACAACGTCTTCGCCTTGTGCGTTCGTCAGGTATTCACCAAACATCACGTTCTCGCCGGTGCCGGGGTCGCGGGTGAAGCCTACGCCAGTAGCGCAGTCATTCTCCATGTTTCCAAAAACCATCGTAACCACATTTACTGCCGTACCATTGGCCATTTCTGGTGTGATATGAAATTCTCTGCGGTAGTCCACTGCGCGCTTGCCAGTCCAGGAATTGAAGACGGCTTTTATGGCAATTTCAAGTTGTTCGAACACATCTTCGGGAAACGGCTTCCCGGTAACTTCCTGAACCACTTGCAGGAAGCGCTCGCTGATTTCCTTTAACTGAGCGGCATTAAGGCCAATATCTGCTTTCACGCCCGCCTGGCGCTTCACTTCTTCAAAGTGCTCATCGAATTTTGCATCGGGTACACCCAAAGCCACTTTACCAAAGAGTTGAATGAATCTGCGGTAGGCGTCATATCCAAAGCGCTCGTTGTTTGTCTGACGGATCAAACCCAATAACGTTTTTTTGTTCAGTCCGAGGTTGAGAATCGTATCCATCATTCCTGGCATGGAAAGGGCTGAGCCGGAGCGGACCGATACTAGCAGCGGGTTTTCGGGGTCGCCAAACTTCTTTTTCGAGGCGTTTTCCACCCATGTCATTTGTTTGCGTACTTCTTCCAGCACACCGCCAGGTAGTTGGCGATTGGGTGTTGCCAGGTATTCCAGGCAAGCTTCGGTACTGATGACAAAGCCCGGTGGAACGTTTAGCCCGATCTGGGTCATTTCGCAAAGGTTGGCGCCTTTTCCGCCCAGTAACTTTTTATTTTTTCCGTCTCCTTCGCTAAACGAGAAGACGTATTTCTTTGAGATGTTCTTCGCAGCCTTTTGTGCAGGCCTTTCCAATTCAAGTGTTTCCATACAGCAAACCGTTAATGTGGTTAGTGGTTCGAAATTGGAATGTTTAGGAAGGGCAAAGAATGATCAATGTCAGCGGGTGAGGCGATTATCGTCAGTGAAATGGGTGCAAACGGCTAAAAACCCGCGCATTTACGATATTCGTTGGATGAACACCAATTTCGTGTTTTCTGCGCGTTCCGTATTTCTGCTGGGCGTTATTTTGGCTGCAGCATTAATAAGCCTGCTTCATTTCCGCACTACGGTGTGGGTTGCGGGTTTGAAAATTGAAGTGCCTCTGGATTGCCATGCCGTTTCTGACCATGCCGTGATTTGCCCTGGTTGTAAAATGAATTGGTTGGAGGTAGAAGCCAACCAGATTCAGTCAACCATGCAGCTGCGATTTTTGGTCGCAAAAAAAACGTTGGTTGCATTTACAAAAAGACAAGTAACCGGAACGTTCCAAAATAAACCCTGTCAGCTATTTCACTGCACCTACAAAAAAAGGGGGACCACCTACCACGCAATTTGGTTTTGGGTGGATGGTGAGAAGAAGTCAACTTTTATACAAATGGACTTCGGCTCTCAAACCCCGAGCGAAGAAGTTCTTCCTCCAGAACTAGCACATGCGCTGGATTGGCGTTAACCGGGATTAGCGTTGCACGGTAATTTTTGTCGTACCGCGCACGGGAATGCCTGCATCGGTTACACCTTCAACTACTATTTGATAATTGGCTTCTTCGCCCGAGGCAAAAAACTCAAGCATTGTCTTTCCAGATTCATTAACGCGCACCCGCGGATTCCAATAAATTGTAGAGCGATAATCCAGTTCGCGTTCTTCCGGATTTCGGTAATCGGGCGATCGAAAGGGCACTAACGCTGCGGACGTGTAACCAACCAATTTCTTTTTTGCAAAGAACTTATCGCTAAAGGTTTTGAATTCGGTTTTTGTGTTATCCAATCCGCCTTGACGGGTTTGAATGATGATGACACCACCGGCCGCACGCACGCCAAACATGGCTGCGGCACCATATTTCACCACTTCAATGCCGTCCACGAGTGCAGGGTTGATTTGGGCGAGCAGCGGTCCTGCATTGTTTGTTTGGTATCCATCAATTATGAATAGGGGTGCTGGCGGCGTGCCAAACGTAGATGAAAAAGCATCGGCAAAAACAATTTGATCTTGATTAACAATTAAGCCGGGTACACGAGCAGCCAGCACATCCAACAAGCTGGTTGAACTGGCCTGCATGATTTCTTTCGGACTGATTTTGAAGTCAGTTTCTCCCATCAGATTTTTGGCCAGCTCAATGCGTCTTGCAGAAACGGCAACTTCGTCCAGCAGCGTTGCGTCCTCACTTAACTTGTAGAAAATATCCTGGCGCTGAGGTACCGCTGTTTTTACAAGTGTAGGTGTAGCAAGGTTCGGAAGCTCCGGAATTTCCGGCACTTGCCGGGGAATAAACTCCAACTTTGCCCGCCCGTTTTTGTTATTGATGTGGCGGAAACCAACTTCAGTGGTATCATTAAACTGGAATCCGGTAATCCAAAAAGCGCCAATATCATTTGTTTCGGCAATGGTTAGGTTATCCATTTTCCCCTGGACCACTGCAAACGCACCTTTTGTTTTTTTTCCGCCTTGTAGATAATGGCCCTGCACGCTTAAACCATATTCAATCGGATACTTCAGGCTTCCCAACGTACGCGATAGGGCGGAGGAAGTGGGGAAAGGAAACTGGGCGATAAGATTTTGAGCATTTGATAACGCTCCTACTGGAATAACCTGCTCTTGATCGGTTACTGAAACCGATAAATCCCCCGTGAGTGGTCGGCCGGTTGCATCCGTTAGCACAATTTCAAGTGAAATCAACGACTTGGGCGTATAGACCGGTTGTCCTGCAGTAATGGCAACTTTCGCGGCTTCCTCCATCACTTGTTCGGGCGTTGCATCCGGGATCGGCTGTTCGTATAAATTCAATACAGGTACGACTTTCACATTTGCATAATCTGCAGGGAAGTTGTTCATCCAGTTGGTGTAACTCCGAAGAAAATATGTGCCGGGCGGTAATTTCTCCCGCAGCAATAGGCTGCCGGTGGCCGCTCCGTTTTCGATGGGCAGGGTGAGGGTCTCCACAATCTTCTTGTCGGATGAAATACAATCGACATAAAGCACCCGGCTGAGTGAATCCATTTTGCCTCGATTGCGATAGTTTAGATATGCTTTGAACCAAATGCGTTCCCCTGGGTAGTAGTACGGCTTATCGGTATGAATATAGGTGCGCTCTTCCAGTGGATTAATCTTTACCCGGGCCATTCGCTCAACCCGGGGAATCAGGGCTTCATCCGGCCGGTAATCATGCGGCAACATTTCCGCTACACGCTTGTTCAGCATCGCACCTGAAATTAACAGCTGGTCGGGGTTCAATACCACACCCTCATGAGTTAGCTCGATTGGACCCCCTTTAGTTTCTAGCCAAGATACCGGGTGAAAAATATCTTGGTATACCACAGGCGGTGCCTGTTTTTGCGTATAGTGAATTTCCAACTGCGTGGGGATAAGTAAGCGATATTGATTTTTCCGAGGGCCCGGTTGCACTAAATTTCCACTTTCATATTGCGACAGCGTCCGATCAAGTTCAGCAGAAAAACGACTGGATCGAATTTTAGCCTCCGGCCCTATTTTCTTCGGATAATACACCAGGAACCCCGCGCTTCCATGACTGTTGGCGATAAATGATTTCAGGAAATGGCGATAGGAACCTAAATATGCCTTGAGGCGATTTTCAAACCATCCTCTTTCTTCCTGATCGCTTAGCGTTATCAAATTCTCGAACTGCACGTTGCCCCGAAGTTTTATCTCCTCATTGCTGGATTCAAAGTAATCGAGGTAATAGGTGAGGCGATAACCAAGAGCTTGATTTTCGATGCGAAGCGGCTCGCTTGCCCGCGCTTTTAGCGTGGTTATGCCTGCTGCTTTCACTTCATCAAATTCTAATACCCAGGGATTCTTAAGTTCACACTTTTCTTTATATGTGCTCCTCCCGAAGAAGAGTTCCTCAAATCGTTCGCGTTGCGCCTCCCAGACTTTATCGCGCGTGGTTTTTACCTGCACTTCTTTAAGTTCCTGCGATTCCGGCTGTAGCCGAATGGCCAAATCAATACCGTTGGTTGTAAATACAACATTTCGTTGGTAGGATTGATATCCCACATACGTTACTACAATTTCCACTTGTGCTTCCGGAATATTGCCGAGCACAAAATACCCTTTCTCATCTGTGATGGTGCCGAGCGTAGTGCGATTAACAAACACATGGCAAAATGCCAGCGGTTCTGCCGTTGAAGCATCGGTAATCCTTCCTTGAAGTGTGTACGTTTGCGCACAAACATTGGCAACGAGTGCCATCAGAACTCCGAAAACGAGGTATTTTTTAGCTTTCATAAAACGGAGTGAAATTTTCTTAAAAAACGATTCCGCAGGCCGAGGGTTTTACGCTGTTTAAGTTACCAGGATTTCATTACAATCGTTAGCGAAGGCAAAAAATGCTACCTTTGCCGCGTAAAAAAATCAGAAAATGGCATCGGTTGAGTTGATTATGCCTAAAATGGGCGAAAGCATTATGGAGGCCACGGTCTTGCGTTGGCTGAAAAAGCCGGGCGACAAGATTGAACAAGATGAATCCGTGTTGGAAGTAGCCACCGACAAAGTTGATACCGAGGTGCCCTCTACTCATGCGGGTGTTCTGAAGGAGTTACTCGCCAAGGAGGGCGAAGTGGTAGCCGTAGGGAAAGCCATTGCCATTATTTCTACAACAGCCGAGGCGACTGCCGAGGCAGCGTCCACGCCCGTGGTTACCCCTAAAGCTGAAGTACAAACCTCCGCTGCTGTCACTGCTGCTGTGCCGCAGATGGCGAACGGCAATGGGCACGTGGCGGCTACATCATTTAAAAACACAAACCGTTTTTACTCACCGCTTGTAAAAAACATCGCGCGCGAAGAAAAAATCGCAGTAGCAGAATTAGAAACCATTCCCGGTTCAGGGGCTGAAGGCCGGGTAACTAAAAAAGACATTCTTGCCTACGTGCAGCATCGGAAAGCCGGTCAGCCCCTCGCAGCCCAAGCGAGCGCACCATCATCCGTGCCTGCTTCAATCAGCGCGGGCGATGACATCATCCAAATGGACAGAATGCGCAAGATGATTGCGGATCGGATGGTGGAAAGCAAACGCATCAGCCCGCACGTGACTTCGTTTGTGGAGGCAGACCTGACGAACATTGTGCTGTGGCGCAATAAAACAAAAGACGATTTCCAAAAGCGCACCGGCGAGTCGCTTACGTTTACCCCGCTTTTTATTGAAGCGATTATCCAAGCCATTCGCGATTTTCCGATGATTAACATCCAGGTAGATGGCGATAAAATCATCCGCAAAAAGGAAATTAATGTTGGTCTTGCCGTGGCACTACCCACCGGTAACCTGATTGTGCCGGTAATTAAAAATGCAGATCAGTATAGTTTAAGCGGACTGGCCAAAGCCGTAAACGATCTTGCCCGACGGGCGCGTGAAAATAAGTTGAAACCCGATGAACTTACCGGCGGTACCTACACCATTTCCAATGTAGGCTCTTTTGGTAATGTGATGGGAACACCCATCATTGTACAGCCGCAGGTGGCCATCATGGCTACCGGGGCGATTCAAAAGAAACCGGCAGTTTTGGAGACCCCTTACGGGGATGTGATCGCCATTCGCCACAAAATGTTTCTCTCGCACTCGTACGACCACCGCGTGGTGGATGGTGCTCTGGGTGGCAGCTTTGTGCGGCGCGTAGCCGACTACCTGGAGAAGTTCGATGTCAATCGAGGCATTTAAATTTTTACTAAGGTGTGAGACGTTAGACTTGAGATGTGAGATTGGGCATTCACAAGCAATCCGAATTTCAAGTCGCAAATCTCAAACCTCACTTCTCACGTCTCTATTTTCAAATCTCACTTGGCAAATCTATTTCCTATGAAATTCGGAACGAAAGCGATCCACGCTGGTATTGAACCCGATCCGTCAACAGGCGCGATCATGACGCCCATTTTTCAAACGTCTACCTACGTGCAAGAGTCGCCTGCGCAACACAAAGGCTATGCCTACGCGCGTGGCGCAAACCCTACCCGCAATGTGCTTCAGAAAAATATTGCCGCACTGGAGAACGGAAAATTTGGCTTGTGCTTTTCTTCGGGTATGGGCGCCACCGATGCGGTGATTCGCTTGCTCAATCCAGGCGATGAGGTAATTACCAGCAACGATCTGTATGGCGGTTCTTATCGGATGTTTCGCAGAGTGTACGAGCGCTTTGGCATTAAATTTCACTTTGTGGACCTTACGGATATACGGAATGCAGAAGCCGTTTGGGGTGAGAAAACAAAACTGCTGTGGGTGGAAACACCCTCGAATCCGCTGATGCGGATCATCGACATCAGCGCGTGCGTAACGTTGGCAAAAAAGAAAAACTGTTGGGTGGCGGTGGATAACACATTTGCATCGCCTTATTTACAAAACCCACTGGATTTGGGTGCAGATATTGTGATGCACAGCGTAACGAAATATCTGGGTGGGCACAGCGATGTAATCATGGGTGCATTGGTAGTAAACGATGAGAAATTGTACCAGGATTTGGCATTCATTGCAAATTCATGTGGCGCGGTGCCGGGGCCGCAAGATTCCTTCCTGGTGTTGCGCGGCATCAAGACGCTCCATTTACGTATGGAACGGCATTGCACCAATGGAAAGAAAATTGCAGAGTTTCTTCGCGCGCATCCCAAAGTAGGGCATGTGTACTGGCCAGGCTTTCAAGACCACCCGGGCCATGCCATTGCAAAAGCACAGATGCGCGATTTTGGTGGGATGCTTTCGTTTACGCTGAAAAATGATGATGTGGCGGTAGCCAAAAAGCTGATGGAGTCGGTAGCTTTATTCTCGCTGGCGGAATCATTGGGCGGTGTGGAGTCGTTAATCAACCACCCGGCTTCTATGACGCACGCCAGCATACCGCGTGAGGAACGTATTCAAAACGGATTAACCGATTCGCTGATTCGATTGAGCGTAGGCGTAGAAGATGTGGATGACCTGATGGAAGATTTGGCGCGGGCGCTTAGCCGAATTTAACGGCTATTCCGTTCGCAACGACTTTACCGGGTTGCTGACGGCTGCCTGCAGGGTTTGGATGCTTACGGTGACCAGCGTTACACCCAGAGCAATCGAAACGGTAAATACAAAGATCATCGCGTTGAGCTCCATGCGGTAGGCAAATGACTGCAGCCACTGGTTGGCAAAGTAGACGACCAGCGGAATGGCTAATGCGTTGGCCAGTAAAACAAGTAAAACAAATTCCCGCGAGAGTAACGTGGCGAGATTCCAGGTGCTGGCCCCGAGTACTTTGCGCACGCCAATTTCTTTCGTCTTGGCGTTGGTTAGGAATGAGACCAGCCCAAACAACCCAATTATGGCAATCACGATGGTAATCACCGAGAAAACGGTGAACACGGAAGCCAGCCGCTGCTCGCGGGCATATTGCTTGGCAAACGTGTCGCTCAGAAAATAGTAATTGAATTCGTTTTCCGGAAAATACTTTTGCCACAAGCGGCCCATCGTGCTGATCACACCCTTTGTATCTGCTGCCGAGAATCGGATTGCATACAAGTACGCGTACTCGTTTGCAAAATCGATGGCACTGGGTGCGATCTTGTTCTGTAAACCCCAATCATGATAATTCTTCACTACGCCAATCACCGTGCCGGCTGGTGTTTGCGAGGGGCTCACGATTTTTTTACCAATGGCATTCTCGGGCGTGCCCCAACCCATTTGCTTCACGGTCTCTTCGTTGATGATCAGCGCGTCTTGATCTGATTGGCGGTCGGGGTCAAAGTTGCGGCCCGCCAGCAACGTGAGGCCCAGTGTGCTCAGGTACTTTTCATCCGCTGCGATATACTGTGTCTCCACCAGGTGGTCGGCATCATCCTGCCCCTCCGGATAAGCCCACTGCCCGCGCCACCCCGACACCGCGGGAAGGGCATTGCAGAACGTAACCTCTTTGACCAGCGTTTGTGATTTCAGCTCATGTAAAAAGGCTTGGTACGCATTACCATCTACAGGCTTGGTGCGCGCCACATTCATCACAAATATTTCTTCACGAGTAAAGCCGAGATCTTGATTTTGCATGTACCGAAGTTGACTGATTACGGTCAGGGTGCCAGCCACCAGGCTTACCGAAATCAGGAATTGGGCGACCACGAGCACGCGCCTGAGTTGAACACCCCGACTGCCACTGTGTAGTTTACCTTTTAGAATTTCGGCCGGCTGAAAAGCTGATAGCACCCAGGCTGGGTAGAAACCAGCCGCCAGCGTGGTCAACGCGAGTAAGAGAATAACACCGGCAGCAATATTCCAGTCAAGTAATGCGGTGAATTGATAGTGCTTATCGAGTAACTGATTGAACAGCGGCATGACCAGACCAACGGCTGCGACTGCCAGTAAGAAGGCGAGAACGGTGATCACAAGTGATTCACTCAAAAACTGTCGGATCAGGCGGGGGCGTGAGGAGCCTACAACTTTTTTGATGCCTACTTCTTTCGCGCGATGCACGGAACGTGCAGTCGCCAGATTAATGAAATTGATGCAAGCCAGGAGAATCACGAAGAGCCCCACGCCAGTCAGTAAGTATACCGTGGAAAGGCTGCCTAACGGGCCCATACCATTGCCGGCTTTGGATCGCAGGTAGATTTCTTCAT
>CAYLWU010000025.1:0-7578 GCA_964387475.1 uncultured Ohtaekwangia sp.
AGTCTACAACGTATTGTTGCCCTTCAAAAACGAGATACCGTGGAACTGCGCGCACTGTCAGGGCTGTCGCTGGAGTTTTTACGCAGGGATCTGACAAAAAGTAAACAGTACGCCCATCAACTCGTTGCACAAGCCAAAGCGCAGGAAGCGGTTTGGCAGTTGGGTGACGGGTATTATTTTCTGATTCTGGCGCACCAGAACAGCGGCAACCCCGATAGTGCTATTTTCTATCTGGAATTGCTCCGGAAACATGCCGAAGCAAACCCCACCCGCCCGAGAATAGCTTATAATTTTAATCAGGCAGCCGGGCTGTTTTATAAGAACACCGGACAACCAAAAAAGGCGCTGAGCTACATAATCAAAAACCTGGATTATCAGAAAACCGAAAACAATGACCGCGCGGGTCTCTTATTAAACATCGGAAACATCTATTTTGATTTGGGTGAGTATCGAAACAGTGTAACCAAGCATCTGGAAGCACTGCGGATTTTCGAAAAAACGGGCAACGTTCGCGGGCAATCTTTTTGTCTGCAAAATTTGGGTAACAATTACTTTGAATTGAAACAATTCGCATTAGCCAAAACATACTATCAGGCGTCTTTAGAAAAAAAACAGCAGCAAAAAGACCAACGTGGGTTGGTCACCTCCAACCTTGCCCTGGGCCATGTGTACAAAGAGTTAGCTCAGTTTGAAAACTCCGAAAAATCGTACCGCCAATCGCTAGACCTGGCCCTGGAATTGAAGTTGCCGGTGGAGGAAGCGAAAGCGCTGCATGCGCTCGGCTTACTTTATAAGGAGCAAGGAAAAATGACTACTGCGAAAGAAAGCCTGGAAGCCGGATTACGGGCAGTTCGAAAAACGGGCGACAGTCTGACAAGTACCAAAATCGCTTCTGATCTGATTGGCCTGGACCTGCAAATCAGGCGCAACCAGCAAGCGGAAAGCGCGTTGCTCAAAAATTTAAACACGTTTGTTTCATTGGGCGATCGAAACGCGGAAGGACAAGAATACGGCCGCCTCAGCGACTACTATGCCTCGCAGCAAGAATTCGAGAAAGCCTATCACTACCAAAAGAAATATGAAGCGCTGATGGATACCCTAAAGGGCAGGGCCGTAACGTTACAGCTGCGCGAGCTGGAAGAGAAATACCAAAGCGAACGGAAAGAACGCGAAATCGCGCTCCTCAAAAAGGATCAAGAACTGCAACGCCTCGCGTTGAGCCGCCAGCGGGCAAACACCACGCTTGTGGTTTTTGCTCTGGCCTCGGTGGTCGTTATTGGTGGATTGCTGATTAACCGTTACCGCGTGAACAACCGCATCCAGCGGCAACTCGCACTGGAAAAAATGCGTCAAGATATTTCGCGCGACTTGCACGATGACATCGGCTCTGCTTTGTCGAGTATTCACATCATGAGTACGCTGGCCATGCAGGAACAGCGGGATTCCGTGCACCTGCAACGAATTGCCTCCACCTCCAGGCACATTCTCGAAACGATGTCCGACATCGTTTGGTCCATCAACCCCAACCACGACTCGCTGGAGCAACTGCTTTTTAAGATGAAGGAATTTGCGGGGGAGATTCTGGACGCAAAGAATATGGCCTACTCGTTTGAAGAGAAGATGGAAGGAGACTCGAAACATTTGTTGTTAAACGCCACCGTACGAAGAAACATTTTTCTGGTTTTCAAAGAAGCGGTTAACAACGCAGCTAAATACAGCGAAGGGAATAACCTGAAAATTGCCGCCTGGATAGAAGGAAAAAGTCTCAACTTTAAGATTGAGGATGATGGCAAAGGATTTGTGCGGGGTAGCATCAAAACCGGAAACGGTTTAAAAAACATGGAGGCCAGAGCCAACGAGTTATCGGCTGTTTTCCGTCAGGAAAGCTCGCCAGGCAACGGCACAAAAGTTTTTCTGTCCGTACCCATCCCCTGATTGGGGTATTGACCCTACCAAAAACTTGGCTTTAGTTTGGGAATTAAATCATGGCAAACACACCGATCAAAGTCATCTTATTTGAAGACAACGATTTGCTGCGCGAGAGCATTGCCGGCATGATCGCCCTCAACCCATCGCTGAAATTGATAGGCAGCTATGGCAACGTCTTGGATGTTGAATCCATCGTAAAAAAGCTTTCGCCCGACTTGCTCTTTATGGATATCGATATGCCCGGCATCACAGGTATTGCAGCGGTTAAAAAAATAAGAACTTTCGATGCCCAATTGCCCATTATCATGCTCACCGTGTTTGATGACAACCAGCACGTGTTGGATGCCATTTGCGCGGGGGCTTCCGGGTATCTGTTGAAAAAACATATTTCGGATAAGCTTTTTGATTCGGTAAACGAAGTGTTGAGTGGTGGCGCACCGATGTCGCCCAGTATTGCACGCCTGGTGATCAAATCCATGCACCCGTATCATGCGGAAAATTCTTACCAGCTCACGCCCCGAGAACGGGAAATACTGACCTCGCTCAGTAGAGGAAATAGTACCAAGTTGATTGCCCTGGAACATGGCATCACGTTCGAAACCGTGCGCAGCCACATCAAAAAAATCTACGAGAAGCTGCACGTACATTCGCAAACCGAGGCCGTATCGAAAGCGCTAAAGGAGAAGATTATTTAGTGGGCCCAGCTTAACCAAGAGATTTCCCATCCCTCAATTGAGGTATTTCTTGCTCGCCTTGTACGGATGAACTTGGGGCAAAAAAAATCGCACGGAGCAGCACGGGTTGCCAATATCAACCAAAATAGCAAAACGGATAACTTACATCACTAAATCAAAAAACAATGACCCATAAAAAAGAAAACGTTGTTTGGATCACGGGCGCTTCGTCTGGTATTGGCAAAGCTATGGCCCATGAGTGGGCAAGATTAGGCTACCGGGTTGTGCTTTCTGCAAGGCGTATAGACGTATTGGAAGAGATTGCGCTTGCCATTCGCCAGGCGGGTGGCGAGGCATTGGTAGTTCCGGTTGATGTGATGGACGAAAAATCAATAGCGAATGCCGTGCAGCGCATCATCACCACCTGGGGGCGACTGGATATTGCTGTAGCCAATGCCGGGTTTGGGGTTTTCGGAAGTATTGAAAAGTTGACAGCCAAAGATTGGAACAGGCAATTACAAGGAAATGTTGTAGGGTTAGCCTTGACGGTAAAATATGCACTACCCCATTTAAAGCAGCACCAAGGCCGAATTGGTTTGGTGGGAAGCGTGGGAGCCTATCTTCCGAATCCTAATGTTGGCGCCTACGGTGCCTCAAAAGCCGCTGTTCATTCTATTGGTCTAACATTGCAAGTGGAGTTAATGGGCACGGGGGTGAGTTGCACTACGCTGCACCCGGGATTTGTTGTGTCGGAAATCGCCCGTGTTGACAATGACGGTGTCTGGCACCCGGAACGGGCCGATCCACGTCCATCCAAGCTGATGTGGCCTACAGACAAAGCTGCAAGAGTAATGGTGCAGGCTATTTTAAAGCGGAGAAGAAACTATGTATTCACCACCCACGGCAGAATTTTTGTGTTTTTGCAGCGCTGGTTTCCGGGCATGATGAGAACCATCGCCTCAAAAGGTCCTCAACCGGAATAAAATCGGGTAGCGATTAGCTTACCGACAACCGGGAAAAAAGTAAGCCGAAATTCAAAGAAGAGAAAAAGCTTCATTGATCACCAAGCCCAAGCATCCCCTAATTGAGGTATTTCTTGCACCCGTTGCCGGTATGAAATTTGGGTATGAAAAAACTTCTGTCTCTGCTTGTTGTTGCTTTGGGTTTTTCGGCACACGCGCAAATCACCAGCACGTTTGATACCGATGCCGATGGATGGACGTTTCTGAACAGCACGAGTTCGTCCCCGGGCACGTTCAATCCATCAGGCGGAAATCCGGGGGGATTTGTTTCGTTTACCTATGCATCGAACACCTCCAGCACCCCGCAACACTGGGTGGCGCCCGCAAAATTTTTGGGCAACCAGGTGGTGCGCTCGTTGGGCATGACGTTCTCTTTCTCCCTGCAGCAATCGCAGGCGGGTACCTCCTCGTCCACAGCTGGAGATCTGCGTATCGAAGGAGGTGCCAGAGGTACAATCGCACTCGTGTATTCTCTGCCTGCGAAACCGGCTGTAACACCCGCTTGGTCTACCTACACGGTTACGCTTGATGAAACCTTCCCATGGCGAATCAACAGCACCACAGGCCCCATCGCCACCCGCACACAAATCATTGAAGTGCTAACCCGCATTACGGCCATCGAAATCCGGGGTACGTACGCTTCGAATGCCACGTACACTTCGGGCCTTGATCATGTAGTGCTTACACAACGTACGTTGCTCATAGCCCCCACAATCAATTCATTTAGCCCTACGGTGGGGCAACCGGGGTCAACCATTACTATTACCGGCAGCCAATTTGACACAAACCCCACCAACAACCGGGTACTGCTTGGAGGGTTACGCGCAACGGTTACCGCAGCTACCCCTACCCAACTTACCGTTACTGTGCCGGTGGGTGTGGCCACGGGCTTCGTTTCTGTTACCAACCTTACCACCGGATTATCGGCCCGCAGTAATGATCGGTTTGTAGCCACCTTTGCCAACGGGGGGCGCATTATTACCGCCTCGTTCAGGCCACGGGTAGATATTGCCACAGCCGCCAGATCAACCGGACTGCGGGTAGGCGATATGGATGATGACGGATGGCCGGATTTGCTGATGCGCTATAACCTGAGCGGCAACCCGCAAGTTGACATCTATAGAAATCTGGGTACAGGCGGAACATTATCGGCTGCTTCCTTCGCGCCTGCTTTTGGCGTTTCGGCTGTTTCGGGGGGCGGAACAACCGCGCTCGGACTTGAAGTAATCGACTTGGATGGCGATGGAAAACTCGACCTGATTACCAACGGCTACATAGGCATTAACGGTTTCTTTTACACGTATCGAAACACCAGCACGGCAGGTAACCTGAGTTTTGAAACCGCGGAAACATGGGAAGGACTATCTGCATTAATCGAATTTCCCGTCTTTGGCGCAGCGGATTTAGACGGAGACGGCCGCCCCGAAATGATGGGTGGCTTGACTGCATCGGGCGGATTTCCCCCCGATTTTTGGATTCTTCCAAACATCAGCAGCCCTGGCAACATTGAGTTTGGTGATGCGATTGACTTTAGCTTCTCAGGTACTATCGATGGCGCCTCTTTCGCGGTGCCGGTAGACCTCAATACGGATGGAAAACTGGATTTGGTGGTGAGCGGCTCAAGCTACTTTGTAGTGCTTACCAATACATCCACCCCCGGCCGCCTGAGTTTCACAGTAGCGTTTTCATACCTAAAGGGTACAACCAATTCTTCGCTCGGGGTGGAAGACATCAACCAAGATGGCCGGAAAGACATCTTCTGGAAAAATGGAAGTGCAAACAACGACATCGTGGTACTCTTAAATCAAGACACAGACGGCATAATTACCAGCTCCGATTTTCCCACACAAATTCCCATTGATGGTGACGTGTCAACTGGCGGAAGCGTAAGCGTAGGCGATGTAAACGGAGATGGCCGTTTGGAGTTTTTGGCTACCAATAACAGTAATATCGGTGTTTTTGAAAACCGATTCGAGGGCGGTGCACTTGCGGCCAATACGTTTGTGGCGCCCTACCTTTTACCGGGCGGAACAGCTGCAGGCCCAACTGCACCTACGGTAGCAGATCTGAACCGCGATGGCAGACCCGACCTGGTGGTGCCATTGGGTGTCAACCGGATTTCCCTATTTGAAAACCAAAACGTGGCTGCGCCCGAGATTGCGGTAAACACCGTGTCACCCTTGCGGGGGCCGGTGGGCTCAACCGTAACCATTACCGGACGTAACTTTTCTCCTACCCCTTCAGAGAATGAGGTTTGGTTTGGATCGGTGCGCGCGCCAGTAGTGAGCGCTACACCAAATGAAATTCGGGTTACCGTACCACCGGGTGCCGCGTATGCGCCCGTCAGTGTGCGCAAAGGTGAACTTGCCTCGCGCTACCATCTTCCATTCAGCACCACTTTTTCGGCTGGTGTAAGTTTCGATAACACGCACTTTGCACCACCAACACCATTCACGCTGGCTGGCGCCAACTACGACATTGAAGTGGGCGACCTGGATTTGGACGGAAAACCGGATGTAATTGCCGAAGGAAACGCACTGGTCACTTCCTTTTTTCGAAATACCCACACTACGGGTGGTATCTCTACTGCAACACTCACCGCGGCCGGAGCAACTTCCAGCTCAGCTGCCAACGCCAAACTAGTTGATGTTGACGGAGACGGAAGATTAGACATTGTGGGCATCAACGGCCGGACGTATCCAAACCAAAGCACCTTGGGGGTGATTTCATTTGGGTCGGATTTTATCACAGGCGATGGCTCAAATCTTGACTTTGCAGATTTCAACTTAGATGGCAAATTTGATATAGCACGTACCAGCCCTTTAGGCTTTGGTTCGAACCTAAGGATAAATGAAAACCAAGGCACCGTTGGTATGTTTGTCAATGCTGGAATGTTCGGCACCTTCAGTTTAAACATCTCTTTCGCCAAACCCGCTGAAGGAGGCGGTATTGCTGCAACTGATCTCGACAATGATGGTTTTCCTGATATTGTTGTTACCAACCCGGGCTCGGATAACATCAGCATTTTTCCCAATACGCAAGGCCTCCGTGTGAATGCCTCATCATTTACGTCACGGCAAGACATTCCCGTGGGCGACAACCCCAGTCGAATTTATTACGGAGACTTTGACCGTGACGCTAAAAATGACCTGTTACTCTATCACGGAGCCGGCACCTCCGCCACGGTGCTGATTTTGCTGCACAACACCAGCTCACCCGGAAACATCTCGTTCAACCGAATTGACCTCACCAACCCGAGCGCCACCACCGTAGCTCATATTGCCGATTTGGATGGCGATGGCAAACCGGAAATCATCACCGTCAGCGAAACCGGAAATCGTTTTTCAATTTTTAAAAACCTACACACCTCGGGTGCGCTCACCGCTGCTTCATTCGCAGCACCGTTTAACACCACCGTCACCGCTCCGCGCGGACTCACCACGGGTGATTTGAATCTGGACGGAAAACCGGAAATCATCCTCACGCGTGCTGCCGGCTTTTTGCTGGTGTATGAAAATCTGATTCCAAATCCGATCATTACCATACCTACGCAACCTGTCGGTGGTACATTTTGTAATAACGCTGCGGCCGTGCTTACCCTGGCGGCTACGGGTACCACCAACATCAACTACCAATGGCAGCGGTTTGACACCGTACTTTCTTCATTTGTTAATCTTGTGGAAAGTTCGGGCTATGCGGGCGTAGCCACCCCCGTACTTTCTATCAACTTACCGTTTGGCGCCAACGCGGGAGATTTCCGGTGTGTAGTCAATGGCGATCTTGCGAGTCCTGTGTTCAGCAACACCGTCACCGTAGTGGCCGTTGCGCCTCCGCCACCCCCCGTAGGTACGGGTGCCTCCGTTTGCGCAGGTTCTCCTGCCACGCTCACCGCCTCAGGCGGAAGTCCTGGCCAATATCGCTGGTACACCGTAGCCACGGGCGGAACTGCAATT
>CAYLWU010000025.1:7678-49043 GCA_964387475.1 uncultured Ohtaekwangia sp.
CGATTAACAACGGCACCTGCGAGAGCGCGCGAACAGTGGTAACGGCAACCATTAATACAACTCCCACTGCACCTACCACAACAGGAGCCACACGCTGCGGAACCGGAACAGTTACACTTTCTGCAACGGGCGGAGCTGCCGGACAATATCGCTGGTACACCGTAGCCACGGGTGGAACTGCAATTGCAGGCGAAACCAACGCGACCTACACCACGCCTGCACTCACCGCTTCCACGGATTTCTTCGTAGCGATTAACAACGGAACGTGCGAGAGCGCGCGAACAGTGGTAACGGCAACCATTAACGCAACTCCCGCTGCACCTACCACAACAGGAGCCGCACGCTGTGGAACAGGAACAGTTACACTTTCTGCAACGGGCGGAGCTGCCGGCCAATATCGCTGGTACACCGTAGCCACAGGCGGAACTGCAATCGCTGGCGAAACGAATGCGACTTACACCACGCCTGCACTCACCGCTTCAACGGATTTCTTCGTGGCGATTAATAACGGAACGTGTGAGAGCGCGCGATCAGTGGTAACAGCAACCATTAACGCAACTCCCGCTGCACCTACCACAACCGGAGCCCCGCGGTGTGGAACCGGAACAGTTACACTTTCTGCAACGGGCGGAGCTGCCGGACAGTATCGCTGGTACACCGTAGCCACAGGCGGAACTGCAATCGCTGGCGAAACCAATGCGACTTACACCACGCCCGCACTCACCGCTTCAACGGATTTCTTCGTGGCGATTGATAACGGAACATGCGAGAGCACGCGCTCCGCTGTCACGGCAACGATCAATCCCGTGCCCGCAAAGCCCACTGTCTCTGCATCCGGTCCGCTGAGTTTCTGTTCCGGTCAATCGGTTACGCTCGCCGCGCCCGCAGGTTTCACCTACCTGTGGTCGAACAATGCCACTACACAGCAGATCACGGTATCTTCCGCAGGCTCATTTACGGTGGTGGTTTCCAATGCCAATTGTTCCAGCGTGCCCTCCGACCCCGCGGTGGTTACGGTAAACACCTGTACCACCAACCAACCGCCGGTAATCATCACCACTTCTTCACAGTCGCCCATCAACGGCACAGCTACCATTTCGCTGGCGGCTCTCTTGTCGGACCCGGATAACAATCTCGACCTTGCTACGCTGCGCATCGTTACGCCACCCCGCAGTGGCGCACAGGCTTCGATTGGCCAGGGCAATTTGCTTACCGTAAACTATCAGGGTGTAAACTTCTCGGGCACAGATGAATTAACCATTGAAGTTTGCGATCTGGCCGGCTTGTGTGTGCAGCAGCGCATCACCATCGAAGTAGTTGGTGATATTCTTGTTTACAATGGCCTCTCTCCCAATGGCGACGGGCAAAACGATGCGTGGATAATTGAATACATCAACCTGGTGCCCGATGCCCGCGAAAACGAAGTAACCATCTACAACCGCTGGGGCGACGTGGTTTGGACAGGCACAAACTACGACAACTCTTCGGTGGTTTTTCGTGGGCTAAACCGCAACGGCAGTGAATTACCGTCGGGTACGTATTTCTATAAAATTCAGTTTACCTCGGCCCGTTCTGCGGTAACAGGCTTTCTCGCGTTGCGAAAGTAGCGGCCCGTGTTGCGAAAGCAAGGCCCGGACTTTTTTGATTACCTTGTTATGAATTTTGCGATTCATCACAAAGATTTTCCTTCAACATGGCACGGACGGGGGCGCTTTCGCGGATTTTTTTCTTGCTTTTATTGGCCTCGGGCGGAGCGTATGCCCAAGTAACTTCTACTTTTGATACCGATGGAGACAGCTGGACGGCATTGAATGGTTCAGTTGGCGATCCGCAATATTTTTCTACTGGCGGGAATCCGGGCGGCCGAATTCAAGTTCAGGATGGCGGATCCGGCGTTGCCACGTACTTTGTAGCCCCTGCAAAATTTCTAGGCAACCGAATTAACTCCTATAACCTGCGGTTGCGTTTTGACCTCACGCGTTCAGCGGGCGCGGCCGCCAGCGCAGACGATGGCGACCTTCAACTGATCGGCAGTACATTGAGTTTGTTTTCAAATCTTCCAAGTATCCCATCGGTTTCTCCCTCCTGGACTTCGTATGCAATCCGTTTGGATGAATCGCAAAACTGGCGGGTAGGTTCCATGACCGGTCCAGCGGCCACAGCCGCAGAGATTGCCTCCGCACTTTCCAGCCTCACGGCCATGCGCATCAATGGTGAGTACGTTACCGGTGCTGGCGACACCGGCAGTTTGGACAATGTTGTTTTGGAGGTGGGCGCACCAGTGATTACGTCATTTACTCCGGAAGAGGGTGCGCCGGGAGCCACCGTGGTGATCACGGGGTCTGGCTTTGCACCTGTCACAAACCTGAACACCGTCCGCTTCAACGGAGTGAATGCAGTAGTCACAGCCGCCACGGCCACCACAATTACCGTTGTGGTACCTACGGGCGCTACCTCCGGCCGCGTGGAGGTAACGGTTGGCTCGGAAACCACACTCAGCGATGATGTCTTTTGCGTACCCGCAACGCCACCATCGAGTTTTGGCCTGATGGCCTATTATCCTTTTTCAGGTAACGCCAACGATGCCAGTGGCAACGGAAACAGTGGTGCTGTAACCAATGCGCTACTCAGCGTTGATCCATTCGGCAACGCCAATAGCGCCTACCGGTTTAATGGAACCAACTCACTTTTATACGCGTAAATCATTCCTCTTCGCTAGCCACCCCCGTGAATGAGCTTACCCTAAGTGCATGGGTAAATATGAATGCTCAACCGTTTGGCCCCATTCTTAGCAAAGGCGCGCTTACGCCTCCGGGCATGTATGCCTTCGGTATAAACTCGAATGGTCGTGTGTATGTGCACCTCAACTCGGTTGCCAACGCGGCAGAAGCTCCATTTACGTTTTGCCCCAATCAATGGTATCAGATTACTGTAGTCTTGGAGCCCACCGCAGCCTTCTTTTACGTAGACGGCACGCTGATCGGGTCTCAAGCATTCACCACCAACATCGTGTTCGATTCCCAGGATTTGGAAATCGGCAAAAGCGGAAGCGAATATTTCAATGGCCAGTTAGACGAAGTACGATTGTACAATCGTGCGCTATCGGCATGCGAAGTGGCCGCGATTTTCTCGCCCGCAGACGACCCGATCATAACTGCATTTGCCCCAAATACGGGCCAGGTCGGCACCAGCGTAACACTTACGGGCAACGGCTTTGATCCGCTACCGGGAAATAATGTGGTGCGATTCAATGGTACCACCGCCAGCGTTTTGGCAGCTACCACCACCTCGCTTGAAGTGGCTGTGCCCGCGGGTGCCACCAGCGGCTTTATTCAAGTGCAGGTGGGATGTAACAGTTCCATCACCAGTACCCCATTTTCCGTAATCCCTTTTTCGCCTACGGGCGAAGTAGTTCAGGTCAATGGTACAACCGACCGGATTGAAGTGCAAGATGACGCCGCCCTGCACCTTACTTCATTAACGTTGGAAACGTGGATCAATTTTGAAAGTGTCAATCTCTCGCACACGTTCATCGCCAAAACGGTAAACCAACCCTCCGCAGAGAACTCATTTTTACTTGGCCTCAACAACGGTTTTCTGGTGGGCCAGGTAAACCACTCTCCCATTTCGCATGCGTGGACACCCGCAACCAACCAATGGTACCACCTGGCCTATACCTTTGACGAAACTTCCCTTGCACAGGTGCTGTACATCAATGGCGTTTCTGTGGCCGTGGGCACTGCCGCTGGCGGTGTGGTGTACGACACCGGCCGGCTGGTGTTAGCCGCAGATGTGGACTTTGGAGCCATCACCAGCTTCTTTCACGGCCGCATGGAAGAAGTACGCATCTGGAATCGGGCTCGAACCCAGGCAGAAATTCAATCCGATTTGTACAATCCGCTAAGCGGAACCGAATCCGGACTCATTGCCTATTATAACATGGATGAAACCGGTCGCGGCCAAAACATTACGGTAAACAACAACGCCATTACCGGCAGCGTGCTGAACGGCATCACCCGCGGTACGCGCTGCACACCCATTTTCACATCTCCGCCCGCACCAACGCTTTCTGCCTTCACACCTAACTCAGGCGAAATCGGTACGACCATCACCATTCAGGGTGCCGGCTTCAGCACCGTAGCCCGAGAAAATGAAGTACTCTTTGGAGGAAAGCTGGCGCAAATCATTTCTTTTACTGCCACGCAATTGGTAGCGCGAGTGCCCGCAGGTGCTGTTAGCGCACCCATTGAAGTGCGGGTAAATTGTGCAAGTTCTTTTTTCGTCAATCAATTCTCCATCACCCCGTTCGCATGCCCACCCACATTGCGCACGGGTGGCGAGCGCGACATCAGTTTTGACGCGCGGGTAGAAGATGAACGAACCTTTCGGGCGATTGAAATCCAATCCACCGGCAAGTCGGTGGTTTCCATCGGTGCTGCAGTGCCCATGAATGGCGTTACGTACGAAGGATTGGTGCGGTTCAATACCGATGGTTCCATCGACAATACGTTTGCTTCATCAGTAAATTACTTCCCCAACCAGCAGCAATTATGGGTGCTGCCAGACGACAAAATACTGGTGGTGGATGTGGGCACCCAAAGCTACGTGCGGCGGCTGAATGCCGATGGCACATTGGATAATTCGTTTAATGCGCCCGGTTATTACGGCAGCACGATTTATGCCGTAGCCGCCCAGGCCGACGGCAAAGTGTTGGTTTCTGTTTTGGATGGTTCGTTCGTGCCCTCGCGTCAGTTTATTTATCGGTTAGACCCGGATGGTTCTACCGACGCATCGTTTACCCCCTTGCCCGATTTCGATGCACGTGTGATTCAACCGCTTTCATCCGGTAAAATTTTACTGGCCGGTGTAAACGGTTTGATGCAGTTGGACGCGACGGGCGTGCCCGATCCTACCTTCTCGGCCACGGTAACGGGCACAATAAACGATTTGGTAGTACAATCCGATGGAAAAATCATCGTAATCGGAAGGATCAACCAAGTCAACGCTGTTTCAGTAGCCGGTATCGCCCGACTGAATCCCAACGGAACGTTGGATGCCACATTTGCTTCTGGCAATGGCATCCCGCCAACACCTGGCAATGAGGCTTACACAATCGAACCACTGCCAGCGGGTGGGTGGGTGCTGGCCGGAAGATTTAACACGTACAACGATGTTGCGCGAAACCGAGTAATCGTGATTAACGATGACGGCAGTCTGCGTTGCTCCTTTGATCCGCTTGCTGGGCCAGATGCAGCAGTGAGAGATGTGGCCGTTCAAAGCGACGGAAAAATTCTGGCTGCCGGCGCATTTGTTGATTACAACGGAGAACCTGCGGTAGCGTTAGTGCGAATCAACACCAGCTCCCCAATCCCACCCGCAATTACCGGTTTTGTACCCGGATCCGGGCCCATCGGCACTTCGGTTACCCTCTCGGGTCTGAACTTTGATCCGGTAGCGGCCAACAACACCGTGTTCTTCGGTGCCACCCGGGGTCAAGTTACCGCCGCATCGGCCACCCAACTGGTGGTCACCGTTCCACCGGGCGCAACCGATCATCCGATTACGGTAACTGTTGCCGGCCTCACTGCACACGCTGCAGCTCCATTCCGCGTTACGTTTTGTAGTGTGCCCGGCATCACGACAGGTTCCTTTCCCAACCCAACAAGTCTAGCTACCGCCACCGGGGCCGGGCCCGTGTCTACAGCCGTTGGCGATGTGGATGGCGATGGCAAAGCTGATTTGATCGTAGCCAATCGTTTCGCCAACACGGTTTCGGTGTTTAGAAACACAAGCACTGCTGTGGGCAACCTGAGCTACGCGCCCCGTGTGGATTTGATCGTGGGCAGCGAGCCGGTGTCCGTCTCATTCGGAGATTTGGATGGCGATGGCAAAGGGGATCTGGCCGTAGCCGTATTTGGTAGCTCCCAAATCTCAATTTTTCGAAATACCAGCACGGCTCCGGGCTCGATTTCTTTTTCCGCACGTTTTGATCTGGCCGCAGGCACAGCCGGTGTAGGGCCTTTTTCTGTTGCACTGGGCGATTTCGATAACAACGGAAAAACAGATGTGGCGGCGGTGAACTTACTCAATCACCGCATGATCGTGCTGCCGAATGCAAGTGAGATCGGCATCCTCAATTTTGCGAATCGCATCGAATTCCCCATGGGCGCCGGCGTGGGGCCGTACGCGTTGGCTGTGGCAGACATTGACGGAGATGGGAGACAAGATGTGATTACTGCAAACGTAAGCAACAACAGCATTTCTGTTTTTCCGAATACCAGCACGGGGCGCGGTAATTTCGCCTTTGGATCGCGGATAAACTTTTCCACCGGCACACTGCCGCGATCGGTGACCATAACCGATTTGGATAACGATGGGAAACCGGACATCGCAGCAACGGCACAAACGCCATCTATCGTTTCGGTCTTCCGTAACATCAGCACCGCCGGCTCGCCAAGCCTTGCCGCCCGCCAGGACTTTGCTGTGGGCAGTACGCCCTGGATAGTGGCAGCAGCCGATTTTGATGGCGATGGAAAACCCGATCTGGCCACTGCCAACGAAGGTGGCGCGAACGTTTCGATCCTCCGAAACACAACCACCACGAGCGGCACCATCACCCTTGCAAGTGTGGTGAATCTGAGTCCCGTTGGCGGACTCGTTGCGTTGTCAGCAGGCGACTTCGATAACGATGGAAAACAAGACATTGCCGCTGCGGAGTTTAATGGAGATTTTATTCGCGTTTTTAGAAACGCCATTCCAACCGCTGTTCCCACCATCACATCATTTACGCCCACCTTTGGCAGCGTAGGTACAACCGTCACGATCACCGGATCAAACTTCAACACGCCCGCACCTACTTCAGTAACATTTAATGGCGTTGCCACCACCCCCGCCAGCTTCACCGCTACCACAATTACTGTACTTGTGCCCTCCGGCGCCACCACCGGGCCAATCCAGGTCATTGGTTGCGCTACGGCCACCAGCGGTAGCAATTTCACTATAGGCGCTCCCGCCACGATTACGATTTCTCCACAACCTACGGATGTTACCACCTGCAGCGGTAACAGTGCCACGTTTAGCCTCAGCGCGTCCGGCACAACAAACATCACTTACCAGTGGCAATACAGCCCAACAAACATACCTTTTGCTTTTACAAATATTACCGATGGCGCCAACTATAGCGGTACAACTACTGCAACACTTTCCGTTCAAACTTCGGGTGGCATCGGTGCCGGGTGGTATCGGTGCATCGTCAACGGAGATTTTGCCCCCACCACTGCCTCAGCAACTGCTAACCTCACCCTCAATGCTATCCCGGCAGCGCCCGGTGCTAGTGCCGTGTCCATTTGTAGCGGCTCCTCCGCCACCATCACCGCCACGGGTGGCAGCCCCGGCCAGTACCGCTGGTACACCGTGGCAACGGGCGGCACCCCGCTGGCAGGCGAAACAAATGGCACGTTCACTACGCCTGCACTTACTACAAACACCGACTATTTTGTGGCGATCAATAACGGCAGTTGCGAAAGCACGCGAACGCTGGCCGCTGTTACCGTAAACATTATTCCACTTACGCCCACTGCAAGCAGTGTTGCCATTTGCAGCGGAAGCACCGCCACCATCACCGCCACGGGTGGCAGCCCCGGCCAGTACCGCTGGTACACCGCGGCAACGGGCGGCACCCCGCTGGCAGGCGAAACAAATGGCACGTTCACCACGCCAGTCCTTAGCACCACAACCAACTACTTTGTGGCAATCAACACCGGCACGTGCGAGAGCGCCCGCACACCCGTAACGGTTACAGTTCATGCACTGCCTGCAAAGCCCGTCATCACCGCATCAGGGCCGCTGGCCATCTGTTCAAATCAATCGGTCACGCTTACCGCCACAGGTGGCGCCACATACCTCTGGTCGAACGCGGCAACCACCGCTGCCATTACCGTGGCTACCGCAGGCAGCTACACCGTAATCATTCGCGATGGCAACGGCTGCAGCAGCGTGCCCTCCGATCCAGCCGTAGTCACCATCATTTCGTGTGCCACCAATCAACCGCCGGTAATTGCAGCCACCACCGTAACCGCGGTAATCAATGGCTTGGCCACCCTCCGCCTCACCGATATCATCAGCGACCCCGATAACAATCTCAACCTCGCATCCTTGCGCGTGGTTACACCGCCGCTTTCCGGAGCGTCTGCCACCATCGATCAAAGCGGAAACCTCACCGTGAACTACCAAAACGTGGCCTTTGCCGGCCGCGATGAGTTGTTGATTGAAGCGTGCGACCAAGCCGGGCTTTGTGTGCAACAACGTATCTTCATTGATGTAGATGGCGATATCATCGTGTACAACGCGTTCTCGCCCAATGGCGATGCGTTCAACAACGCCTGGATCATCCAAAACATCGAAACCCTGGCCGATACCCGCGCAAACAAAGTGGCTATCTTCAATCGCTGGGGCGATACCATCTGGGAAGGCGAAAACTACGACAACCGAAACGTGGTATTTGTAGGCTTGAATAAGAACGGCAACGAAGTAGCCTCGGGCACATACTTTTATAAAATTGAATTCCCGGGCGGCCGCGCCACACGCACCGGCTATCTTACGCTGCGCCGGTAAGCCCGCGCGCCCACGCCAAATCAAATCGCGAAACGTTGTCTCACGGGCGGTGCTTTCAGGTCGACTCCCGTTAAAAAAAGTAGCACCGCATCAAGATCGTAAAATTCCATGCCAGCACGTGCGTCAGGGCAACAAAACATCCCACGAAAAAATCTAAATTTGAGTCCAACCATGAGTAGCCGTACACGCACATCTGTTTTTCGGGCGTTCCCCCAAGCTGCGCAAGGGGTCGGGCTATTCGCTCCAATCTTTTTTGCCCCACCCGCCGGTGCCACGCAGCAAAAAAGGATTTCCGCTGCTATCCCTAACGCTTAGAACCATCGCCATGAATTTCCTGCCCGCCATCGAAAAAGAAATTGCGCGCCAAAAATTTGGCCGCCAACCGGAGTCGTTGTACGAACCCATCCGCTACATCATGCACCTGGGCGGTAAGCGGCTGCGCCCGGTACTGGTATGCCTGGCGTATTCGCTTTACAAAAAAGAGGTTCAAAAAATAATTCCGCTGGCCGTTGCCGTAGAAGCGTTCCACAACTTTACACTGCTGCACGATGACATCATGGACAACGCCCCGCTGCGCAGAGGCAAACCCACCGTGCATGAAAAATGGAATGCCAACACGGCCATTCTCTCCGGCGATGTAATGCTGGTGAAAGTATACAACATGCTGCTCGCCCTGCCCGACAAGCACTTGAAAAACCTGCTGCGCGCTTTCAATACCTGTGCGGCCGAAGTGTGCGAGGGCCAGCAGTGGGACATGGAGTTTGAAACGCGCGCCACGGTAACCGAAAAAGAATACATCAACATGATTCGGTTGAAAACCGCCGTGCTGCTGGGCTTCAGCCTCGAGTTGGGCGCTACGCTGGCAGGTGCACCTGCTAAAGACCGCAAGCTGCTGCGCGACATGGGCTGGAACATCGGCATCGGCTTTCAGTTAAAAGACGATCTTTTGGATGTGTATGCCGACCAAAAAGATTTTGGCAAACAAGTGGGGGGCGACATCATCGCCAACAAAAAAACCTATTTGCTGATCCGCGCCCTCGAAAAAGCCGAAGGCACGCAGGCCACGGAATTAAAAAAATGGCTGGCTGCAACTTCATTCGATAAAGCGGAAAAGGTACAGGCCGTAACCGCCATTTACGACGCCCTGAACATTCGCACCGATACCGAGCGGAAAATCAAGTCTTATTTCAAAAAGGGATTGGGTGCAATAAAAAAACTTTCCGCGCCTGCCGCACGGTTAACCCAGTTGGAAAATTACTTTTTGGAATTGCTGGCCCGGCAGAAGTAAACCTATGGTTTATCTTTTCGTCTTTACCTTTTCTTCATTTTCCAGTTTCCGGAACTTCACAATCGCGGTAATCAGCTTTTTGGGTACGGGCTGATCAATCGGGAAACGGATTGTACCTTTTGACGTGGGGTACGGGGCTAACTCCTTTTTAAACGCCACCACGGCCGAGGGCATGGGGTACAGGCCAATGTGCTGTCGGGTAGCGGCAAAATACAACAGCACGCCATGATACGCATATGCCGGCATCCCGTAACTGATGTGCTCCTCCGCCTTCGGCACAGTTTTTAAAATAATGTGGCGAATGTGTTCGAGCTGCGTACGCACAAAATCATCGTGCACAGAAATATAGGTGTCCACATCTTTGAACTGTTTCATCAAAATTTCGTTACGTGAACGAATTTCGCCAAAATTCCCACGGCAAAAAAACAGGTTGATGAATGGCTGGCGAAGGTGTTGCTGGTGCAATCAAACGAAACCACAAATGGCCAGAGCAAGGATGCGGCGTGTTTGTTTTTTCATCTGAATCCCGCCTTTCTTTTCGTTGCCGCTCAAATTATGGCATATTTCTGCAATTCCGTTGGCGGCACGGCAAATTACGTTACCTTTGCCCGGCAAATAATGGTTCTGAATTATTTGCCATGGCCTTAGACTCCTCCAAGTTTATTTTTGAAGCACTCACGTACGATGATGTACTGCTGGTGCCCGCATACAGCGAAGTGCTGCCGCGCGAAACCCAAACAAACACATTTCTTACCGCCAACATTGCGCTGAACATCCCCATCGTGTCCGCCGCAATGGATACGGTTACCGAAGCCGAAATGGCGATCGGCATGGCGTTGGAAGGTGGCCTGGGGTTCATCCACAAAAACATGAGCATCGCACAGCAGGCCGAGCAGGTGCGCCGGGTAAAACGCTCGCAAAGCGGATTAATTTTCGATCCGGTAACGCTACCGGTGAGCTCCACCATTCGCGATGCAGAAAAAATCATGCGCGAGTTCAAAATCGGGGGCATTCCGGTGGTGGATGGAAATGGCAAACTGGTAGGTATCATTACCAACCGCGACTTGCGCTTCCAAAAAGACATGAATAAGCCGATTGCCGAAATCATGACCAGCGAAAAACTGATTACCGCCCCGGAAGGCATTACGCTGGCAAAAGCAGAAGGCATCTTACAGCAATACAAAATCGAAAAGCTGCCCATTGTAAATAAGAAAGGCAAGCTCACGGGTTTGATTACTTACAAAGACATCCTGAAAAAGAAAAATAAACCCAACGCCTGCAACGATGAGTACGGCCGCCTGCGCGTGGGTGCTGCCGTAGGCGTTACCCCCGATGTGGTAGAGCGCATTGAAGCACTGAAAGCGGCGGGTGTAGACGTCATCAGCATTGACACCGCGCATGGCCACTCGAAAGGTGTGATGGACGCGGCCCGCAAAGTGAAGCGGAAGTTCCCTGCGCTGAACATGATTGTGGGCAACATTGCCACGGGCGAAGCCGCTAAAGATCTGGCCAAAGCCGGCGCGGATGCGGTAAAAGTAGGTGTGGGGCCGGGCAGCATCTGTACCACACGCATTGTGGCGGGTATCGGGTTGCCACAACTTACCGCTGTGTACGAATCCGCGAAAGCGATTAAAGGCTCGAATGTAAAAGTCATTGCCGATGGTGGCATCCGCTTTTCGGGCGATGTGGTGAAGGCGCTGGCCGCCGGCGCGGATAGTGTGATGATTGGTTCACTACTGGCCGGCACGGAAGAAGCCCCGGGCGAAATGATCATTTACGAGGGCCGTAAGTTTAAGAGCTACCGGGGCATGGGTTCGCTGGAGGCAATGGAGGATGGCTCCAAAGACCGTTACTTTCAGGATGCCGAAGACGATATTAAAAAACTGGTGCCCGAAGGCATTAGCGGCCGCGTACCATTCAAAGGCAGTGCGGCTGAAGTGCTCTATCAACTGGTGGGCGGCTTGCGCGCAGGCATGGGGTACTGCGGTGCCCGCGATTTACAAAAATTGAAGCGCGCGCGATTTGTAAAAATTACCTCAGCCGGAGTTACGGAAAGCCACCCGCACGATGTAGCGATTACGCGCGAGGCTCCGAACTATAGCCGGAAGTAGGACGCTTGCATCTCGCCACTGGTTACTGGTCGCTTGTTTCTGGCGACTGTTTGCTTGCGTACCCGTCAGACCGCTCAAAGCAGTCATACGGATTCTTCAGCAAGTCTAACGGCAAGGCCATCCGGGCTCGGCCATTGCGCGTGATGTACCAAAAAATATCCCTACCCGTCAGACCGCTCAAAGCGGTCAGACGGATAATCATTTCAAAAGTCTTTGAATTACCGGGGCCATTCGATGGTAAATCGCATCTGGGGCTTTTTCATCTGTCCGCCCTCCGCTGGCCGCAAAAACCACGCGCCCTTTCTGATCAATAATGAGATTCGTTGGCCAGCCCAACACTACACAAAATTTGTCGGCCCAAGGTTGAGCCTTTGGTATGTGCTGGAAAAGAAAAGGCCGCTGCTTTAGGAACTCCAGAATCGCAGGCGGGTCGTCCCGTCCAAACGCCAGAAAAACAACGTTTTGGTTTTTGAATTCCTCGGCTAGCCGATTGAGCCCTGGAATTTCGGCCACGCACGGCTTGCAGGCAGCATACCAAAAGTTTATGACCACGATCTTTCCATCTAAATCTTTAGAATCAAAAGCAAAGTCGTCAATCCTAAGTGCCCGGATCTCCGGAGCCGTACACCCTTTCAAATCATTCAAAGTGGAATCTGGGTGGGCTGCACGTGGTGATGAGAAGAGCTTACTGCAATCAGAAAAACATGCTTTTTGACTAACCCCCGAAAAACAAAACAGCAGAAGCAAAATCATGATTGGGCATTTCATAGGTATTATTATTCTATATAGGAATTGATCGCAAAGCAAAAGGTCACAACTCCTACGGCGGTCCTCCATCATCAACAGATGCGTAAGCGGTTTCAGCTACCCAAACCGGGGCCGCAGGCCGTAACCCCAGTAGTGCATGCACCTGCTAGAAAACCCCTTTGGATTAGTTAATATTGCAAGGCCAATCTATTTAAACAGATTGGCTTTTCTTTTTGTGCGCACCCGAGCAATAACACGTCTGGCTTTCGTTGGCTCGCTGGTCTGCTGGTTTGTGTTGGTTTCCTCCGACATTCTGGTGGTATTCAGCGACATCAAAGGCCTTACGCCCGAAGTGCCGCCCTGGCTGCCACGGGTCATGCTCGACCTGTACATTTTCTGCCTTTTTTATTACTACAAGTTCCGCATTGAGCGCGAAGAGGCGCTCAACTTTACCGACTTACTGTGGAAAGTCTTCGCTACAGGTCTGATCACCACCGTGGTTTCGCTCGCACTCCGCCTGCTGGTGGGCTTGCTGGGCAATACAAAGCTGCCGGAAAATGTACTTTTTGGCGACTTTATCTACCAGGTAAACCTGGCGCTACTCATCAGCTTCATGATGGCCGCCTTCATGGCGTGGAAGCGACTGATTTTGTATCAGAAATCAAAGTGGCTCATCCGCCTGTGGACGTTTTTCGAGTTCTTGCTGGTGTTTGTGTTGATTTACGATTCGATCAACCTGGCGTTGAGCGATACGGCCAATCTTCTGCTGGATATTGTACTGGGGCTGGTTATTCTCGTGCTATCGGCCAACATGAAGTGGGTTGCGTATCTCAACTTTCGCCAGAAATGGACCAGCCTGCTCTTGTTATTGCTGGTCATGTTTTACATTGGTTACTTCACGTTTACAGCCGACCGCCTCTCGGATGTGATTGCCACCAAGAGCCCGGCTTTCTTCGCGTTTAACTCGCACCTGTTCAACATTGCGTTAATTGGTTTTGTGTCGCTCTATAGTGTGTTTTCGTTTTTGGTGATTTTGTTTAACCTGCCTACATCTTCGGTGTTTGAGCAAAAGCTGGAGGAAGTAGTAAACTTCCAACGCATCAGCCAATCCATCCAAACCGAGCAAAACGAAGAGAGTGTGTACAAAATTCTGCTGGAGAGTTCCGTGAGCGCGGTGTTTGCCGATGCCGCATGGCTGGAGATCGAATCCAACAGCCACCAGCATCAGTTTTATACGTACCAACTCACAAAAGAAGAGGCACAAGCCATACGCGATCACCTTGCGGCCAAGAATATCAAAGGCGTTTTAGATCAAAACGTAGACAAAACCAAAAATCTCTCGCGCCACCTGGCTTCTATGAAAGGCGCTCGCTACCGGTCGCTGGAAGCGTTTCCCATAACGGTAAAGGGCGAAACCATTGGCACGCTGGCACTGCTGAAAGAGCTGCCCGATGGCTTTAACAAAGAGATGAAGCGCATTGTAGCCGCTTTTGCCAACCAGGCCGGCATTTCCATTGAAAACTTCCGGTTGATGGAGGAGGCTTTTCAAAACGAACGCTACAAAGAAGAGCTAAAAATTGCCAAGGCAGTACAAAAGAGCCTCTTGCCCGAGCGCCTTGAGCGCGATGCCCAGTTTGATGTGGTGGCCTTTTCTGAATCGGCCGATGAGGTGGGCGGTGACTATTACGACACGCTGCGCGTGAACGACCACACGGTGGTGCTGATTATTGCAGACGTGAGCGGCAAGGGCACTACCGCGGCATTTCACATGTCGCAAATGAAGGGGATTTTCCACAGCCTCTCGCAGCAGCCAGACATTGACCCAAAGCGATTCATGATGCAGGCCAATCAGGCACTGGTGTACTGCCTGGAGCGCGGATCGTTCATTACCGCCAGTTACTTTGTAATTGATACCCAGGCCCGCACCATTCAGTACGCGCGCGCAGGGCACTGCCCGCTGCTCTACTTCAAGGCCGCTGAACAAACGGCCAACTACTGCCAGGATAAGGGCACTGCGCTAGGTATGGTACGCTCGCGCGACTACGAAAAATTCATCCATACCTACACATTTCCTTACCACCCGGGCGATATGCTGGTGCTGTTTACAGACGGTATTACCGAGGCAAAAAATACCAAAGGCGAGGAATTTGGATACGATCGCCTGAAAGCGGCTGTAGAAAAACTGTCCTCCGAAAACCTGAAGAACATGCAACAGCAACTGCTACAACAACTATATGAGTACACTGGTTCAGATGAAATCAATGACGATTACACAACCATGATTGTAAAGTTTAAATGAGCTGATAAATGAAAACCTTACCGAACCCAACCCGTTAAAAATATATGGTACACATCAAACGACTACAAGAGGAGAGTTGTGACATCCTGGCGGTAATCGGTGAAATCGATGCCAGTTCCTCCATAGAGCTTGATTTAGCCATTGCCAAAAGCGTAGGCGACGGTTACCGCAGAATATTGGTAGACTGCCACGCGCTGGAATACATTTCTTCTGCCGGCTTGGGCGTATTCATGTCGTACATCGAAGAATTTAAAGAAAAAGGAATTGTCATGGTGCTGTTTGGCATGAGCGAGAAAGTAGCCCACACCTTCAGCATTTTGGGATTATCCGATTTGTTAAATATTGTCTCCAATAAAGAGGAGGCAAAGCAACGCATACATGAGCTATCAGTATAACATCGGTTGCAGCCTGGCCAATCTCAAGGGCATCCGCGACTTCATCCGGAAGACGCTGCAAGTCCATGCGGTGCCCGATGTGGAGTTGAGCGCAATTGTGCTGGCGTTGGATGAGATGTGCTCTAATCTGATGATTCATGCCCATCACTGTAATCCCGATCACTCGCTTACACTGAAAATCCACACACAAGAAAACCACATTTTTGTGTTCGAAATTATGGACGATGGCGAGATGTTTGACATCAACCAGTTTCACAGCCCGGAGCTTGGTAACATCGTACACGAAAAGCGCAAAGGCGGCCTCGGCATTCGGCTGGTGAAATCCATCATGGATAACATTGAATATGTGCACGAAGGCGGCAAGAACGTGTGCCGGTTAACAAAGAAAATCGGAGCGTAGGTAAGCGCCTTTTTCAGCGCCCCACCGAGCGATTAACTTCTTCTTTGCAGGAGGTTGCGTACAATCAACTCCGCGTGCACGCGCGAGTTTTCAATAAACCATTTGTTCGTTTTTAATCCGCCACAAACTACCCCCGCCAGGTAGAGGCCGGGCACGTTTGTTTCCATGGTCTGTTCATCGTACACGGGGGTGCGGTATTCATCATTCCGAAAGGCAATACCGCAGCGTTCCATCCAGCCGAAAGGCGGTTCGTAGCCCGTCATGGCCAACACAAAGTCGTTTTCGATTTCTTTTTCGCCTTCGGGTGTTTGTATGCACACATGGTGTGCAGAGATCCGGGTAACCATGGATTGAGAAAACAAGCGAATCGCGCCCTCTTGAATGCGGTTTTCGATATCCGGTTTTACCCAATACTTCACGCTCTCGCGCAGGTGCGCTTCGCGAATCACCATGGTTACCTCTGCCCCTTTCCGCCAGGTTTCCAACGCAGCATCCACGGCCGAGTTCGCAGCACCTACCACCAGCACTTTCTGGCGGAAGTACGGATGCGGCTCATCGTAGTAATGTTTCACTTTAGGCAGATCTTCGCCCGGCACATGCAGTAAAAACGGTCGATCAAAAAATCCGAGCGCCAGAATTACGGCTTTGCTTTGAAAGCTCTTTTTGGAAGTGGTGATGGTGAACGGCTGGTTGGCGTTGGCCTGAATGGATTCCACTTCTTCGTACAACCGCACCTGCAGCTGGTGGGTGGCACATACCCGGCGGTAGTATTCCAGCGCCTCAGACCGCGTAGGTTTGGGCCCATGCGAGATGAAGGGTACTCCACCAATTTCCAATCGGTCGCTGGTGGAAAAAAACGTCATGTTCAGCGGATAGTGATACAGTGAGTTGACGAGGCATCCTTTTTCCAGAACCGTGTACGACAGCCCCGCGTCTTTTGCTGCAATGCCGCAGGCTAACCCAATGGGGCCGCCGCCTACAATCACTACATCCAGTACATCGCTCATTTTTCAATCACAAACCGGTGGTACACCCGGGTACCGTCTTTCAGCGTGTTGTAAAAAGGCGAACCCACCACTCCGGCAAATTGCGCGAACAAGGCCTGCCACCGTGCGGGTACCAACTTTTGAATGCGCGCCCGCTTATCCGCGTCTTCCGCCTCAATGGCTTGCACCACACGTGCACTGATGTTTTCTTCGCTTACGATTTTTAAGCCACAGGCTACAATCTGCTCGCGAAACAAATCCATACCCGCCACCTGATTGCGAAAATCCACCACCAGTAAAAACCCTCCGGGGCGCAGCACACGCTTTACTTCGCTCAAAAAATTGGGCACGTTGCCGTAGGCATGGCTGGATTCTACATTCACTACCACATCGAAGGATTCATTCGAAAACGGTAGTGCCTCCGCGGAGCCCTGCACAAACTCCAAATTAGGTGCCTGGTACATTTTTTTGCTCAGGTCGATCGCGTTTTGTGCAAGATCCAACGCCACATAGCGGGCCGGTTGCAAGCGTGTAGCGATGTAGTTTGCCCCGCCGCCGCGCCCAGAGCCTACCTCCAACACGACTTTATTGGCCACGGCGCGCTGTGTGGCGAGATAATGATACATCTGCAAGGGCAACAACTGGTTTGTGAAAGCCGCGGGTAATTCCAGCCGCGGTTCGTTGGCGGCCGGCACGTAGCCATAGTTCATAAAACGCCAGTCTTCGGCAGGAATGTATTTGGCCAGCAACTCGTAGGTAACTTTTGCATTAAAGCGCTTAAACCATTCGTAACGTTTAAAAACGCGAATCAGGGTGTTAATCATTCGGGCAATATAGAAAACGAATGGCGTAGCCCGGAAGGATAAGCACGTTTTTGTTGGAGTAGCCCGGAACAGGCAAGACAGCGAAGCAGGAATTGCGCTGGTTCCACCGCGCCCGCATTGGCGATTACCATTATCTTTGATTTCTGACTTAACCCTTTTCAGCAATGATCACGCGTAGATGTCAATTTCTTATCCTGCTGGCGCTGCCCATGTTTGCCATAGCGCAGACCGGTTCCGAAATTTATCTTTTTGATCTGTCGATCACGAAAAAGGGCGCCCGGATGCGTAATCCCCAAAACATTACACAACACCCCGGGTACGATAACCAACCTTTTTTTCATCCTACCCAGCCCCTGCTGCTTTATGCGTCATTCAACGAGCAGGGCCGATCGGAGATAAAATCCTACGATTTGAAAACCCAAAAGACGCGATTGATAACAGAAACTGCAGAGCGCGAATATTCACCTACCGTTACACCCGATTTGCAATATTTTTCGTGCATCATTCAGCGCGACAACGGCGCGCAGGACCTGGGCAAATACCCCTTGACTGGCGGGCCGGCCGAAACGCTCATCGACCATCTTACGGTGGGCTACCACGCCTGGCTGGACAATAGCCATGTGGGCATGTTTATTTTGGGCGAGCCAAACACGTTTCATCTGCTCCGGCTGCCCAGTCGCACAGATACGGTCATCGCACAGCACATCGGGCGCTCGTTGCACAAAGTGCCTGGCGAAGCCGCACTCAGCTTCGTGCAGAAATCGGGCGATGACTGGCAGATTAAAAAATGGAACCACACGCAAAAGAAGCTGATCAATGTGGCGCCATGCCTTCCGGGCCGCGAAGATTTGGCGTGGACACCCGGCGGGCGCGTGATCATGAGCGATGGCACTGCGTTTTTTCTGTGGCAGGAAAAAGTAAAGAAATGGGTGCCGATGGTAGTTCCTACAGGGTGGAGCGGTAAAGGTATTACGCGTTTAGCCGTAAGTGCCGATGGCAAAAAATTGGCAGCCGTAGTGGCGGAATAAATTGGCAGCGGGTAGAGTCAGGGCTTCTCACAAAATGCGCCTTGAGCGATGTATAGTTTTTTTACCTCCGGCAGATACAGGGCTTCTTTCACTGCGGGGTCTTCCAAAAACACAGCAGAATCTACCTGGCCCTTCATCACTACCAACGCGCCATCTACATCACCAAATATGCCGGCCGCAATCAGATTGCCGGTAGCCGCCAGTTTCTTTACAAACTGGCGATGTTGCTCCACGGTGGCAGCGGCTTGCTGCACGTTGAACTTACGCACATCGGCTCGAAAATAGACAAGCGAGTACTCCACCATGGTGTAGGGCGCTGTTACTGCGCAGATGGCACCATAGTCGGCCGTGTAGGTGAGTAATTCCAGGTTCCACCGTTTGGCCTGAATGCCGGGATCCGGTTGTGTCCACTCCGCGATTTCTTGTGGTGTGGCCGCGCGAAACACAAAAATTCCGCCCCCGCCTTCAAACGGACCGGCGGCAATTAGTTTCCCCTCCTTCGCTAATCGTTCCATGTTTGCGAAGTGTCCTTTCATTAATGCATCCGCCTCCTCCTTTGCTAACACGGGCGCCGCGGGATTCTTGTGTAAAAAAACCCACGAGAATTTCTGCGCATGGGCGTGTGCGCCAGCAAGTGTAAAGAGGAGGATCATCACGATTTTCATGCGACCAGAAGTTTTGCGAAACGATTCAATTCTTCGGCAGTATTGTACAGGTGCGGAGCCACACGAATGCTATCGCCCCTAAACGAAACGTTCATGCCCGCCTGCTGAAGTTTTTGTTTCACAACGCTGATGTCTTTGTGCGCGGGCAGCCGTACGCCAAACAAATGGTGACCACGATGTTCTTCTTCCACCCAAAAGTCGTGCTCCCGCAAGTGGGCAATCGCCTTTTTGGAGATGGCTTCGCAAAACGTTTGGATGCGGTCGGGTTGCCACGCCTGCACCTGGTTTAGTGCAGCGATCATCATGGGCAGCAGAACGAAGTTGCTGTGTTCACCCACTTCGTAACGCAATGCGCCGGGTTGGTAATCGGTTTGGTAATTCACCAGGCCGGCAAAGTCTTCACTGAACTTGCGGTTAATCCAGTTCTCTTCAATCGGTTTACCCTGATCAAAATACGGGCCGTAGCACGCCAGTCCAAATGAGTACGGCCCCATCAACCATTTGTACCCGGCGCAGACCAACGCATCGGGTTGAATTTCTTGCCATGAAAACGGTAGCGCACCTACGGATTGTGTGCCGTCAATCACCAACAACGCACCCACCTCGCGCGTACGCTGGCGAATGGCTTTTAAATCAAAACGGGTACCATCCGCCCAGTGCACGTGGCCAAGCGCTACTACCTTGGTGCGCAAACCAATGGCTTCTAAAATCCGTTGGTTCCACTGCTGGCCACGCCGCTGTAGCGCTTCGGGCGGAGCCACAGCAATGATTTTGCCACCGCGATCCTGGCAAAGTCGCTGCCACGGATACACGTTGCTGGGAAACTGCGCAGTGGCCACAACTACCTCATCCCCTTTTTTCATCGGCACATTCGCCACCACATTGGCCATCCCGTAGGATACGGAGGGAATGGCAACCACACGGTTTTTTTCCGGACAGTTGATGAGTCCGGCAAATAAAGCCCGCAGGCTATCGGTTTCCGTAAAAAAATCTTCGGGCCGTGTGTTGAGCGGATTTCGCTTTCGCTGAATGCCCATGATGCCGGCTTTTTCCACCGACTTGAGCAAGGGCGACATGTACGCGCAGTTGAGGTAGGTACCCTTGGCGGGGAGGGAAAATTTTGTGCGTTGGTTTCGGAGCATGAGAAAAGAGATGAAGAGATGAAACGTTTGTGTTCACCAAAGTAAACGAAAGCCCGTTCACTTTTGCGAATTCATCCACGAAAATGATCTGGCGGTTCCACAGCAAATGCTGCCCGGAATGCAGCTGCCGCAAAAATTGGGGTTACAAACGTGCATTGCAGGGTTGAATTTTAAAACAGAGGTTACCATCTTCGCCTTTGCCTTGATTAAGTATCAGGTTGTATGATTTATGTTGTTGCCAGAAGAATACCGTGGGATTGAATTCATCCGCATCGCATCGTTGCCTGCAGAAACAAAAGAAAATTTTCAAGCCTCGTTTGATCGTTCAAAAATCATAAAGATTTTGCGCGACAAAGAGCTGTTGGTGGATTGTGTATTGTACACCGATTTTTTACGCTGGCAAACCGAAAAAACGCCACACACGGAAGCGGCAAAGCCCAACTCCGAAACGCGAATCTCAATACCTGTTCGTTAATTCCAGATGCCATCAGGCACCAGCTCTACCAAATTACCAGCAGGGTCAGTGAAGTAACACGACTCCTGGCCACTCTTCCAAATCACCGTATCCACAATGGGTACACCAGAAGCTATCAATTCTGCTTTTGCGGCCGGATAATCTTCTACTTCAAATGCAAAATGATACGCCCCGCGAACACCGTGAGGTGGCGGTGATTTCTTTGCGCGCGCGTCATCAGGATGGAAACATAGCAAAACCGAAGTGCCGGCGCGGAAGAAAACATGTTTGCCGGGCAGGTACGCCAACTCTTTGAGGCCAAGCGTGCAGGTATAGAACGTGCGGATTGCCTCAAGATCAGTAGCGTAAATACACGTTTCTTTAATGAACCGAATTTTCATGAGGCCGCCAGTTGGATTTTTACTTGCAGATACTCCTGCCACAGCGCGTTTACAATGGCTGCAGCGGGTTCAATCGTTCGCAGTTGTGCACTAATCTGTCCAATTTCCAGTTCACCTTCCACCAAGTCGCCTTCAAAAATACCTTTGCGCGATCGGCCCCTTCCCAGCACAGTGGCCAGTTGCTCGCGCGATGCGCCCGCTTGCTCGGCCGCCGCAATCTGTTCATAAAACGCATTTCGAATCAGGCGCACGGGCGCAATACTTTTGAGGGTGAGCACCGTATCGCCTTCCTCGGTTTGAAGCACGCGCTGCTTAAACGCCTCGTGGGCCGAAGACTCGGCACTTACCGCAAAGCGGGTGCCTACCTGAAAGCCCTCCGCACCCAACGCTTCCACGGCCAACATCGCCCGGCCGGAGGCAATGCCCCCGGCAGCAATCAGCGGAATGGAAATAGCTTGTGCTACCATAGGAATCAGGCAGAGCGTGGTAGTTTCCTCGCGACCGTTGTGGCCCCCTGCTTCAAACCCTTCGGCTACCACGGCATCTACGCCTGCCGCTTCGCTTTTTTGGGCAAAACGAACGGAAGACACCACGTGCACAACCGTAATGCCCCGCGCCTTCAGCCAGCCGGTCCACGTGGCGGGGTTTCCGGCCGATGTGAAAACAATCTTTACGCCTTCTTCTGCAACAACCTGTAGCAGCTCGCCTACCTGGGCATATAGCAGGGGCACATTCACGCCAAACGGTTGGGATGTGGCTGCGCGACACTTGCGAATATGCTCGCGCAATAACTCGGGCGTCATTGAGCCGGAGCCAATTAAACCCAAACCGCCGGCCTCACTTACCGCAGCCGCCAAACGCCACCCGCTGCACCAGACCATACCCGCCTGAATAATGGGATACCGAATGTTGAAAAGTTTTTGAATCCTTTGAATGGCCATGGTAGCACGTGGGTTTGTGGCAGATGTATTTGATTGAAAATCTGTTTATTATCGCGCAACTTTTTGAAACACTATGGCCAACGGCCCGGAGTTGTCCACAAATCTGCGATTCATTAAATTATACGTAAATCACTGTTTATCAGAATATTATTGAATAACAATATGGTAATGTTGACAACTTTGCATTTTTGTGGAATAATTTTCGAGGTAAATTTTGGTGATTTGTAAGCCCTTAAAATTGAGCGGTTTAGTAATACTTTTAAACACCCTTTAGATGCGTTTTTTCCTCGTTCTTTTCTGCCTGGCTTCCTCCGTGTATTCCACCCGTGCACAGGCCTTGGAACGGGTTTCCGCCCGCGAACTGCAGCAGCGCATTCAGGCAGGTGGCGAACGTATTCGAATTTACAATTTTTGGGCTACCTGGTGTGCCCCTTGCGTAAAGGAAATGCCGCTTTTTGAGCGCTACCGCAGCGCACACCCGGAAGTTGATCTGGTTTTTGTAAGCTTGGATTTAAATTTAGATCCGGATGTAGCCAAGGTAGCACGCTTCACACAACGTAAAAAAATAGAAGCGCAGGTCATTCTTTTAGATGAAGGAGATCCTAATTCATGGATCGACTTGATCGAAAAGAAATGGTCGGGCGCACTGCCGGCTACACTTGTGGTGAATCCACAAAACGGTAAACGCGTGTTTAACCAGCATGAGTTTAAAGAAGGCGAACTGGATGCATTCGTGGCGTTGGTGAAATAACTCTTAACAAATAAAAATAACTGTAAAACTTATGATGATCAGGAAAGCAGGTATGTTGTTGTTTTTGTCGGCCTTGGCTTTTGCCTTTCGCCCGGCGGGATACGAAGTTGGCGACACCGTGAGCGATTTTAAACTGAAGAACGTAGACGGCCGGATGGTTTCGTTAGCGGATTACGGATCCGCCAAGGGTTTCATTATCATTTTTGATTGCAATACGTGTCCTTTTTCCAAGGGGTATAACGATCGCATTGCTGCGCTGCACACAAAATACAGCGAAAAAGGATTTCCGGTAATCGCCATCAATCCCAATTCCAGTGAGATTTCCAAGGGCGATTCGTTTGATGAAATGGTGAAGCGTGCCAAGCAAAAAAAGTATGCCTTTGCCTATTTGCACGATGACACACAGGCGGTGGCAAAAGCTTTTGGTGCTACCAACACGCCCCACGTGTTTATTGTACATAAAAAAGAGCAACTCACCGTAGCCTATATCGGCACGATAGACGATAATGCGCGCGATGAGGCTGCTGCGCAGAAGAAGTACGTTGAAAACGCGGTGGAAGAATTACTGGCAGGAAAACCGGTGAGTCAGCCAAAAACCAAGGCGATTGGTTGTGGTATCAAGTGGCGCGATGCGTAGCCCCCGCGGGTGCCCGCTGCGTCTAGTCTTTCATTGCTAGTATCTCCTCCACATACTCCCGCGAGTTGCTGAGGCGGGGCACCTTGTTTTGCCCGCCCAGTTTGCCGCGCTTTTTCATCCAGTTGTAGAACGTGCCGGGCGGAACAAAATGCAATGTCGGCATCACCAACGCAAGATCACCCGCGCGCTTGGCATCGTAGTCGGAGTTAACTTTTCGCAGGTGTTCGTCTAAGGCTTGGGTAAATGCCTGCTGGCTGGAGGGCTGTCGTTCAAACTCCACAATCCACTCGTGGCCACCCCGCTTGCCACGCTCCAAATAAATCGGGGCAGCGGTAAAGTTGTGAATCACGGCACCCGTGGTTTCGCAGGCTTGGGTAATGGCAGCTTCTGCGTTTTCTACGATCACCTCCTCACCAAAGGCATTTATAAAATGTTTGGTGCGGCCGCTGATTTTAATGCGATACGGGTAGGTGCTTGTAAACTTCACGGTATCGCCAATGTGGTAGCGCCACAAACCCGCATTGGTAGAAATGACCATGGCATAATTTTTACCCACTTCCACATCGGCCAGCGAAATTGCTTCGGGGTATTCCTCGCCCACGTGATCGAGCGGAATAAACTCATAAAACACCCCGTAATCCAGCATGAGCAACAACTCATCGGAATCCGTACGATCCTGAATCCCAAAAAAACCTTCACTCGCATTGTAGGTTTCCCAATAGTGCATAGACGAGCTGGGGATGAGTTGTTCAAACAACGCCCGGTACGGCTTGAACGACACGGCTCCATGGAAGAACACTTCCAGGTTGGGCCAGATTTCGAGGATGTTTTTTTTGTTCTCGCGCTCCAGCAGGCGTTGTAGCAACAGCACCGTCCATGTGGGTACACCGGCAATGTGCGTTACGTTTACTTCTTTGGTTTCGCGTATCAGGCGTTCAATCTTTTCTTCCCAATTGCCCATCAACGCCGTTTCCAGGCTGGGGGTGCGAAAAAACTCAGCCCAAGGCGGAAGATTTTGCATGATTACGGCCGAGACATCACCATAGTGGGAAGACGATTCGGGATCGAACTCGTTGGTTTGATGCGAGCCCCCCACGGCCAGGCTCTTACCAGTAAAAATCTGGGTTCCGGGGTAGTTGTTTACATAAATGGAGAGCAGGTCTTTGCCGCCTTTAAAATGGCATTCATCCAACGACTCGGGCGACACAGGAATGTACTTGCTGCGTGCGTTGGTGGTGCCGCTGGATTTGGCAAACCACCGGATTTCCGTAGGCCACAAAATATTTTGCTCGCCGCGCATGAGGCGTTCGATGTAGGGAAACATCCGCTCATACGCGTGCACGGGCACCCGGTTCTTGAAGTCTTCGTAATTCAGCAGGTCATCAAAGCCGTACTGCGAGCCAAACGCCGTGTAGCGGGCCGTATGCAACAGTTTCTTCAACACCTCGTCTTGCACCTCGTGCGGGTATTTCATGAAGAGCTCAATCTGGTGGATGCGCTTCTTCATCACCCAAGTGACGATGGAGTTGATCAATTGCATAGCTTAGAATCTACAAAAGTAGTGCACATTCAAAGAATGCCAAATGGTGTTCCCGGGCTTTTCGAGCTGACTATTCAGGCTGTACCGCGGGTCTACGCAGCCGGAAGTTCTGGCCCAGGTACACTTTGCGCACCATCGGGTCGTTGGCGAGGTCTTCGGCTGTACCTTGTTTAAACAACTTTCCTTCCACCATCAGGTAGGCGCGGTCGGTGATCGTTAGCGTTTCATCTACATTATGATCGGTAATCAGAATACCGATGTTTTTGCTTTTCAGGCGGCCTACAATGCTTTGAATTTCCTCCACAGCAATTGGGTCTACGCCCGCAAAGGGCTCATCCAACAACACAAAACTTGGGTCTACCGCCAGCGCCCGTGCAATTTCCGTGCGCCTGCGTTCTCCGCCCGAAAGCACCATGCCCAGGCTTTTGCGCACATGGGTAAGGCTAAACTCCTCTAACAGGCTCTCCACTTTTTCTTTGCGTGCAGCCTTACTCATGTCGCGCATCTCCAGGGGCGCCATGAGATTTTCTTCTACGGTTAGCTTACGAAATACGCTTGCCTCCTGCGCGAGGTAACCAATGCCTTTTTTGGCTCGCTTGAACATGGGCAAATCGGTGATGTTTTCCTGATCCAAAAAAATCCGGCCGGCATTTGGCTTAATCAAACCTACAATCATGTAAAAGCTGGTTGTTTTGCCGGCTCCGTTTGGACCCAACAAACCAACAATTTCGCCTTGCCGCACTTCAATGGAAACGTCGTTCACCACGGTGCGGCTTTTGTATTGTTTTAACAGATGCTCTGCGCGTAATACCATGAGGGTTAATCAAATTTGATGTCTTTAATTCGGAGTTGCACGCTGGTTTCGCCATTAAACGTGTTTTCTTCTACCGTGTAGGCCATGCGGAAGGAGTGGCCCGCCAACAAAGGCTCGTAGTACTCCAGCATATCAAAGCCAATGGCGGTAAAGATATGGTTGTTTCCGTGTTGGCCCGCCAGAAAGCGAATGTGTTTATCCTTCAGGTTCGTTAGCGCATTCTGAACAAACACGTTGCGCGATTCAAACACGGGTTTGAGATTTTCGGGGCCAAATGGGGCAAATTGCTTCATGAGTTGGATAAACCGGGGTGTAATGGCATCGAAGGGAACAACCAGGTCAATATCGATGGCGGGTGTACGCATTTCTTCGGTGAGCCGTTCGCGCACTACAGCTTCAAATCGGTCGCGGAACGCCGGATAATTTTCGGGTGCCATGGTAAGGCCGGCCGCATATTTGTGCCCGCCGTATTTGTCTAACAACGGGCTGCACGCCACCAGCGCCTCGTACAGATCGAAGCCCTTAACGCTGCGCGCGGAGCCGGTAATTTTTCCGTTGGATTGTGTGAGGATCACGGTTGGCCGATAAAACTTCTCTACACACCGAGCAGCAACTATGCCAATTACCCCTTTGTGCCAGTTTTCTTTGTACAAAACCGTGGAGCGTGCGTCCTTCAAAAACGGATCGGTCTCGATTAATGCCACCGCCTCTTCGGTAATGGTGGTGTCTACTTCGCGCCGCTCTACGTTGGTGAGATTTAACTTTTCGGCCAGCAATAACGCTTCTGCTTCGGTATTGCTGATGAGCAGCTCTACTGCACCGTGCGCGTGGGCCAAGCGGCCGGCCGCATTGATGCGCGGCCCTAACGAAAACACTACTGTGCCAATATCGGCCTCTGCCTGGACGCCCGAGATGTGTTTTAGCGCCAGCAAACCGGGCACCGGATCGCGGTTAAGCTTCTCTAATCCCGCAAAGGCCAAGACCCGGTTCTCGCCATTGATCGGCACAATGTCTGATGCAATGGACACCGCCACTAAATCAAGATACTGATAAACCTCCGCCTCCTGCCGGTATTTGCGGGCGTAGGCTTGCATGAGTTTGAAGCCGATGCCGCAGCCGCTGAGTTCCTGAAACGGATAGGCACAATCATCGCGCTTGGGGTCCAGCACGGCCACCGCCTGGGGAATTTCGCCCCCCGGCAGGTGATGATCGCAGATGATAAAATCTATCCCTTTGTGTCGGGCCAGCATCACCATATCGGGCGACTTGATGCCCAAATCAAGGGCGATGATGAGTTTGAAATTATGTTGTTCTGCCCAACTAATGCCGGCTTCAGAAACTCCATAGCCTTCGGAATACCGATCGGGTATGTAGTAGCTGCACTGCGGATAAAATTGGCGCAGGTAACTGTAGACCAGGGCTACGGAGGTAGTTCCATCCACATCGTAATCGCCAAAAACAAGAATTTTTTCTTGTTGTGTGATGGCGGTATGTATGCGTTCTACGGCGGGGGCCATATCGCGCATCAGAAACGGATCGTGCAGGTGCGTTAACTCCGGCCGGAAGAATCGCTTGGCCTCGTTAAAATCGGTTACACCGCGTTGAATGAGGAGGGTGCTGATGTAGGGGTTAACATTGATGGACTGCGCCAGGCGTTCCACCGCCTGCGAATCGGGTTTGGGCTTATAGGTCCACCGTTTTTGCATGGCTAGTCTACCGTGTCGAACAGCACGGTGCCTGCCTTGCCTGCGTTACCTTCTGCACCGGGCGCCCCTTTTGTGCCACGCCTGCCTTCCTTACCCTCGGGCGATAAGCCGGCCGACCCGCCCGTGCCGGCATAGCCACCCAGCCCCGCACTGCCGCCAAAGTTTCGAACAAAAAGTTTTTGATTTACCGCATCACGCACGTCCGTGCACCCCTTGCATACAATGGTAAGTGTACCCCCGTTGCCGCCGTTGCCACCCGAGGCACCATTGCCGCCGTTGCCGCCATTACCGCCGCTACAAGCAACCGTGCCAGCGCCACCGCCGCCACCCTCGCCGCCGCTGCCGCCATCACCACCGTTACCCCCGCTCAGGTCAATCAGCAGGCTGCCGTTCAGGTGCACCTGCTTGAGGTAGAGCGCGAGGCCGCGGCCGTGGTCGCCATGATTGCCCCCGGTACCGGAGCGCCCCGGGCCGCCATCTGCACACGGGCCGCTGGGCGTTGTGCCCTTACGCCCCGGCTTACCCGCCTGCCCGGGCGTGCCTTTGCCAATGATCTGGCACCCCTTGCCCAACGAGAGAACACCCGCATGTAAAAAGTATTCCCGCTTCGCGTCCGTTAGCACAATGGAAGAGGAATCGGCCATGACTAAGGTATCCGCAACCAAAATATCTGTGCCGGAGATTACGTACTGCTCTTTCGGTGCAAGTGCGAGCTTGGTTAGCCGCAGTTGGGCTTGTGCCACAAACCCGTAAAAGCAAATTGCCAAGGCGATGCCAACTCTCTGCATGTCTATGCTTAAAATAGATTGCTAAAGTACGAGGCTGGGCACAAAAAAACCTGCCGAGGCAGGTTTAATTGTTTGCCGCCAAAAACGGTACTTATTTCTTCGTGGGCTTATCGCCTACCACGCCTTCCAGTACATCTTTGATGTCTACCCGCTGGCCGTCTTTATACGGCACAATCCAAGCGTCTTTCACACCCATATCGCGCAGGTATTTTTTAAACGTATCGGCTTCCCAATAATCGCGGAAAATACCAATGGTGATTTTTTGTGGATCGCTGTCTTTACCGGCCTCACCACCGAAGTTCGGATTGTTATCAAAGTACTTCGAAAGGTCTTTGTTTTTGAACGCCCCGATCTGCACACGAAAAACCACGCCCTTGGAAAAATCCATCGGGTTAATTGGCGGATTGGCCTTGAGCTGCTCCAGTTCGGCTTTGGCCGAGCTCAGTTGCGACCGCATGCTTGCCAACTGCGATTCCAGTTCGCCAATACGTGCGTCTTTATCGCTCAGCGAGGATTGCAATTGCTTTACCTGGCCGTTCAACTGGCTTACCGAGTTATCTGCGGTCTGCTTGTCTTCCGTAAGTTGTTTTAAGTTTGAAGGGTTCTTGGCATATTCCTTGGCCTTGCGCTTCCATTCTTTCCGTTCTTGTTTTGAAAGCTGTGCGAAAACCAATGTGCCGGAAAAAATAAAAGCCAGGCAGACAAAAAATAGTTTTGTTTTCATCGATATCGGGTTAATTAATTGATAAAAGTAGTAAAAATTCCAGTTTTAGCCCGTACTGCACCGATTGGTGCCCCCTTTCGGGGATGAACCACCTGTTTGCCGAGTTGGATGACATGGGTTTGCCGGGCGCACTCAGCCGGTTTGCAAACCCATACGAAAAGCACGGGCTGCCCCCGCGCAAACATGTTGCGCAAGGCAGCCCGGCAATGGCTGGGGTGAGGCCAGACTATTTCTTCTCGGCTGCTTTTGCTTTCGCGAAATCGCCTGCTTTAATCATATTCATGCTCTCCAGCTTTAAATGCTTCTTCATGGCCGCGTTGATTTGCTCTGGCGTAAGTTGCTCCACTTTCTTTTCTAACGCTTCATCCCACGATAAATCGCGCTTGATGAATAAGTAGTTGTTCAGGGAGTTGGCAAGGCTTCGGTCTTGCGCACGCGTAACGGTACGCCCTTGCAGCCAGCCGGATTTCGCATTTGTAATTTCCTCGGCTGTAAATCCTTCTTTTACCACTTTTTCGATTTCTTCGCGATAGGCTTTTTCCAACTTCTCCACGTTCTCGGGTGCATAAATTGCAAACGCAAAGAAGGAGCCCACCGGATCGAGGGCACCCGCATTGAATTGCGAACCCACCCCATAGCTAAGGCCTTCTTTTTGCCGGATGCGCGTAGCCAAACGGGAATTTAAAAAGCCACCGCCCAGCATGTAGTTACCCAGTACCAGCGCCGGATAATCGGGGTTATCGTCACGGAAATCAAAATTATAGGCGGCTACAAAAAATGCGTTCGCCTTATCCGGGGTTTCAATCGATTCGTTGATCGTGGGCACCACTTGCGCTGTGCTGGCCAGCCGGGTAAAGGGCTGCGCACTTTTCCAGTTACCGAAAATTTCGGTGGCAAGTGCTTTTACTTCATTGGCATCAAAATCACCCACCATCGACATGGTGGCGTTATTGGCGCCATAGAAATCCTGGTAGAATTTCTTGGCTTCTTCCACCTTCAACGCCTTTAAATCGGCCACATCTTCATCAAATGTACCCACGTAGCGGGGGTCTCCTTTCTTGAACGGAGAGGTGTGCCGTTGAATCCGGTTAAACGCAATGGCCTGCGGCTCGCTGCGGTTGGCTTCAATACCTGCCAGCTCTTCGTTCTTGGCTTTTTCAAATTCATCCGCCGGGAAAGTTGGATCTTTCAACACCTCGCCCAACAGCTTCATGGTTTCAATCAGGTTAGGCCGGGTGGTCGTAATGCTAATAAATGCCTGCGATGCCCCACCGCCAATAAAGACGTTTGCCTTAAGGCGATCGAACTCGTCTTTAATCTGCTGGCGTGTGCGCTTGCTAGTACCTTTGTTCAGCATGCTGGCCGCATATTGCCCGGCTTTGGCACGACCTTGCAGCGATTTTTCATCGCCAAAGCGCAAGGTTATTGTTGCTTCTACTGATTCGCCCCGGGTTTTCTTAGATAACAAGGCCAGCTTCATGCCGTTGGGTAACTCACTGCGGGTGGTGCGTGCTTCGATATTCGCAGGCGAGGGATCGAATGCTTCGCCCTGGGCAATGGTTTGCGAGCCTTTGTAATCTTTTACCAGCGCATCTACATCCGGCGTGGCCGGGATTTCCGCGCGCTCCGGTTTTTCGGTGGGCAAGAACAAACCCACCGTGCGGTTGTCGGGCTTCAGGTAGGTGCTGGCCACCCGTTTTACATCCAATACGGATACATTTTTGATCCGATCGCGATTCAAAAACAGCATGCGCCAATCGCCCATGCCGATGGATTCGGAAAGTGAGAGTGCAATACGCTCCGAAGAGTTGAAGGCAAGTTCCACTTGCTTTAGAATTTCATTCTTGGCGCGCTCAACCTCTTCTTTCGTGGGTGCTTTGGTTGCGGCTTCGTCCAGCGTGGCCAGCATGGTGGTTTTGGCATCCTCCAGCGAATTCTCTTTCAACACCTCGGCATAGGTAAGCAACAGGCCCGGCTCTTTCCATTCAAAGGAAAACGCCCCGGTGTTGGTGGCCTTTTTGGTGTCGATCAGTGCTTTGTACAAGCGCCCGGAAGGTTCGCTGCCCAGAATATTTGCCAGCACTTCTATGGCCGGGTAGTCCGGATGAGATCCTGCCGGGATGTGGTAGGCGCTCATGGCCAGTTGTACATCGCCCACCCGGCGCAGCGTAACCACGCGTTCGCCATCTTGCGTAGGATCGGTGGTATACGTTTTTTGGATTTCACGCTCGGGTTTTGGAATGCTGCCAAAGTAGTTGTTGATCAGCTCCAGTGTTTTGGGCTCATCAAATTTTCCGGCTACTGTTAATACCGCGTTATCGGGCTGGTAGTACTTTTTGTAAAATGCCTGAAGCCGATCGATGGGTACGTTTTCGATATCGGCCCGCGAGCCGATGGTGGATTTACCGTAGTTGTGCCAGAGGTACGCGGTTGACATTACACGCTCCATCAACACGCCAAACGGATCATTTTCGCCCGATTCAAACTCGTTGCGGACCACCGTCATCTCACTGTCCAGATCTTTTTTGGCGATGAACGAGTTTACCATGCGGTCGGCCTCAAGATCGAGTGCCCATTTTAAATTCTCTTCTGTGGCGTTGAAGGTTTCGTAGTAATTGGTACGATCGACCCACGTGGTGCCATTCGGGCGTGCGCCGTGTTCGGTAAGTTCTTGCGGAATATTCGGATGGCGCGGCGTGCCTTTAAACACCAGGTGCTCCAGCAAATGGGCCATGCCGGTTTCGCCATAACTTTCATGCCGCGAGCCGACTAGGTAGGTAATGTTTACCGTAATGGTTTGCTTCGACTGATCCGGGAACAACAACACGCGTAACCCGTTTTGCAGGCGGTATTCGGTAATGCCTTCCACGGTGGTTACTTTCACCGGGGCGGAGAGTGAGGCCTTTACCGCGGGCGCCTCTGGAGACGACTTTGCATCCGCTTTCCCCTTTTTCTGGGAGATGGCAGGCACCACTACAAACAGCAGCGCTGCCAGAAAAAGAAATTTGAGCTTCATAAAATTGGTTTTTGTTTGGCGACCCGATCGAAAAACCACCGCGCGAAACATGCACACCATTACTTTCGGCCTAGGTTTGGATAAGATCTTAAAATTATTCGCCTTGGCCTACGGCCGTAAGGCTTGCAAGTATAGAACACAAAACGGAAAAAAAGTAACGCGTGTACCCCCGTTCTGCGCCCAACGGACGAAACAACCAGAATCGCGCTTTTAATCGGCCACTAAATCGCTCAATAGCTTTGCAGCGGCCTCCGGCGTAAGCCGCGGCCCCCATTGCGATACCACCCGGCTGGAGGCCAGCGAGGCCAGCTTACCGGCCTCGGCATAACTGCGTTTCTGGGTAATGGCATACAAGAAAGCACCGGCAAACATATCGCCCGCCCCGTTGGTATCGATGGCGCGCACGCGGTAAGGCTCAATGTCAATAAACGTATCGCCATCGAAGATCATGGCTCCGTTGGCCCCCAGCGTAATGGCAAAACGCCGCGCTACTTTCTTTAACTGCTCGCGGGCAGCTGTTAAATCTGATGTTCCGGTAAAGATCATCGCCTCCTCTTCATTACAAAAGAGCAGGTCTACACTTGCGCCCACTACCTCTTCCATTTGCCCGGAGAAGTATTTTACCATACTTGCATCCGAAAAGGTAAGGGCCACATCAATTTTGTTTTTCTCTGCCAGCCGCTTGGTTTCTTTCATCGCCTCCAGCCCCTTCGGACTTGCCACCAGGTAACCCTCCAAATACACGTAGGTGGAATTCCGAATCGCCACTTCATCCAGGTGTTCGGGCGAAAGGAAAGAACTAACCCCCAAAAAGGTATTCATCGTTCGCTGCGCGTCGGGCGAGGTCATCACCAAACAGCGGCCACTGTGGCCCTCCGGGCAGTGCTCATGCAGCAGGTTGGTGGCCACACCGTTGCGCTTCAAGTCATCCAAAAAGAATTTCCCTAACTCATCTTTGGCTACCAGGCAAGAATAAAAACCACGGCCGCCAAATTGGCTCAACGCCACCACGGTATTGCCGGCAGAACCTCCGCCCGACATTTTACTTTTTTTCATGTCGATGGCGCGCATCAATTCTTGTTGGCGTTTTTCATCCACCAGCGTCATCACGCCTTTTTCTACACCATTCTTATCAAAGAAATCGTGTTCTACTTCGGTAACAATATCAACAATGGCATTGCCAACGGCATACACATCAAAATGCGGGGTTGATTTCATGTAAGGAATTTAATCGGACTGCAATGATAAATAAAAAACTGTTTTGGGTTGCGGCCGCCTGTTTCGCCAGCGCAGGGGTGCGCCGGGCAGAGCGCGGCAGTTTCAAAAAACAGCAACGCGCAACTTGATCACTTTAACCGCCGCCGGTTCAATTACCCGGTTGCACCGGTGGGTGCAGTTTAGTTATTGCAATTTTAAAATGCTGCTGGTGCGTGCGCGCGAGGCGTGAAGCAGCGCCTCGTTTTTATTCAAGTCAATACCCAGTGAGGGCACCATTTCTTTCAGCTTATTTTGCCACGCCGGAGATTTACTTTCATTGGGAAAACACTTTGGCAAAATGCTGAACATGATGGCCGCCGCCGTGGAGGCCCCGGGCGATGCGCCCAATAACGCCGCCACGCTGCCATCGGCTGCAACTACGGCTTCGGTGCCAAATTCCAGTTTGCCCTTGAGGCCCTCTTCTTTGCGGATTACCTGCACACGTTGCCCCGCACGTTTCAACTCCCATTCTTCCGCCCGTGCGGTAGGTACATATTCCTGTAAAGACTTGATGCGGTCTTCGTGCTTCAATCGCACCTGTTCAATAAGATAACGCGTAAGCGGAATATTACTCAACCCGGCCGAGATCATCGGGAAGAGATTATCGAAACGAAATGATTTGGCCAGGTCCAGATGCGAACCGGTTTTCAAAAATCGCATTGAAAATCCCGCAAACGGGCCGAAGAGGAGTTCTCTACGTCCATTAATCATGCGGGTGTCTACGTGCGGCACCGACATGGGTGGCGAGCCCACCGAGGCCTTGCCATATACTTTGGCATGATGTGCATGAATCAATTCAGGATTGTTGCATTTCAACCAAAGACCGCTCACAGGAAAACCACCGTACCCTTTACGCTCCTCTATTTCGGCATCTTTTAATAAGTGCAACGTAGCGCCACCAGCACCAAGAAAAACAAAGCGCGCCCGGCAGTCCGCTTTCTCATTGTTGAGTAAACTTTGCGTTTCCACCTCCCAGCCACCCAGTTTGTGTGGATCAATATCGTACACATCAATATTGTAATGTACCGTTACCCCCGGCATGGCTTCGAGCTTCTTGATGAGTTGCCGTGTTAATTCACCAAAGTTTACATCCGTGCCCATGGCAACGCGGGTGGCGGCCACGCGCTGGGCCTCGTTGCGCCCTTTCAAAATCAATGGCGCCCAGTGTGCAATTTCATCGCGGTCTTCGGTGTATTGCATGTCGCGAAACATTGCGCTCTCATGCATGCGGGTGTACCGTTTTTTCAGAAATTCGATGTTGGTATCGCCCCATACAAAGCTGATGTGCGGCACTGGCTGGATGAAGCCTTCCGGCTTGCCGACATACCCCTTCTCTACGAGATAGGCCCAGAACTCCCGGGAAATTTCGTAGTCCTGGCAGATCTTTATCGCTTTCGAAATGTCGATGGTACCGTCTGGCTTTTGCGGGGTATAGTTTAGCTCGCAAAAGGCAGCATGGCCGGTGCCTGCGTTGTTCCACGCGTCTGAACTTTCAAGGCCGGGTTCGTCTAAACGTTCGAAGATTTGAATGGTGAGGTCAGGGTTTAACTCTTTCAGAATAATGCCCAAAGTAGCGCTCATGATGCCGGCTCCTACAAGCGCTACGTCTGTGTAGGGTACCAGCGGTTTCAGTGTTTTTCCCATGTAAAAAAAGTAAATCTAGCCGCGGCTACCCACAGCGAACATACAACCCAAAAGTGCGCAAGTTGTTTGTTGTTTACGCGATTCGCAAGCGCACCCTCGGTAAACAAAACAGAAATTTTCGAATCCGGGCAACCTGAGATCGGCCGGGCGCATCGCCCATGCAGATAATCGATGGGGTAGTGCGCACCCCCGCCGTTACTTTTTCTTCAATTTCACTACCCGGTTGGGATAATCGGAGATGATTCCATCTGCACGCCACTTGATCAAATCAGCAATGTCTGCCTCCTCATTCACCGTCCACGGGATGATGCGCATCTTTAATGATTGGCAATACTCGATTTCGTTTTTGGTAACAAGTTTAAAGTTGGGGCTGTAGATCGAGGGTGTAAAGCCCAGGTTGCGTAGATTTTCGTCAATTGTTTTCAGGTTATCCACCAGCGCGGCCAACCGCACGTGTGGATATTTTTCGTGCCAGTACTTCAACACCCGAAAATCAAATGACTGAATCACCACGCGGTTCCACGGCAGATACTGATCGATCAATTGAAACACCAGATCAGAAAACTCGGCCGGTGTGGGGTGAAACTTATTATCGCCCGCAGGCAAACTTTTAATTTCAATGTTATAATCCACCTCGTAGCTCATCTTGTCGCGAATTCGCTTTTCCACGGCAATGATCACATCGGTGAGCAACGGCTTGTATGTGGCCATCTTCTGTTGTTCCGGAAAACGCACATTCCCTTTTGATCCGCAATCCCAGCGTTTGATCTCCTCGTAGGTCATCTGGTACAAATTGAACTTGCGCTCGTCCGTTGGTTTAATCTCAGTTCCTTCCGGCGTGAGGCAAATGGCCGCATTCATCCACGGCTCGTGCGATACCACCACGTGGCGGTCTTTACTGATCACCACATCCATTTCCAGCGTAGTTACGCCCGAATCCAACGCCATCATAAATGCGGGTATTGAATTTTCCGGCAGCAATCCGCGGCAGCCGCGATGGCCCTGAATGTCTAACCGCGGGGAATAGTTCTGGGCATGGACTAACGAAGTCGCCACAACCAAAAGGGGGAAAAATTTTCGCATACAACAAATATAACTTGTCGGCTGCGAAACGCTATCGCTGGGTTAGGCCTACGCACCACGGCTTCCAAAAAACAGTGCAGTTATCGCGGGCAACAGCAATACCAGATCAATCCAGCTAAAATTCTTCCCGGCTTTTTTGATTGCCTCCATGATGTTGAGTTTTGCCCGGTTGGACAGCCGTGAGGCCTCAGGGTTTAATTCAAAAAACGTCATCCACCAAAATACCCTACCCCACGTGCCATTAAACCGGCCAGCAGTGGCATGATAAATAACAATACGATTTCGAACCGCAGCATCCAAAAAATAGCGGGCGGAACAGCCACCATTTCGGTGGGCGGCCCTTTGCGTTGTTTCAGAAAAAATACGGTGGGGTAAATGGAGAGCAGCCCCACAATAACGAACAACGTAAGCTTGGTGTGGAAGATCCAATTCTTGCTATACACCATTGCCGGCTTTCCGTAGCTACCCAACCACAGCGTAAGCCCCACGGCTACCAGAGCCAGCGCGGCGAGGCCATACACGCCATCAATGCGCGAGAGGCGGTCTAACTCGGCCCGGCTCATCGATTTTTTCAACAACAAATGCTCGCTTACCAGCGTACCGATAATGGTAAATATGCAAATGAAGTGCAGGTACCGAAGAAGTAACTCGTTGGTCATTTTATTTGGGATTGCAGGTATTCTTTCTTGAGCAGCGGTGCCACTTTGTAGCGCTCATCGTGCGTGTCGTGGTACAACGCCTCCAGCACCTGGTAAACGTTCTGGATGCCAATGCGGGCGCACCATGCAAACGGCCCGTAGGGGTAACTCGTACCCAACTGCATGGCCTGGTCAATATCCGCCCGCGATGCCGTGCCCTCTTGCACGGTAAAATACGCTTCATTGATGATCATGCTGATAACACGCGGGGTAACTAATCCCACACGATCATCCACTACGCGGGGGGTTACACCCAACGCATGGCATACCTGATCAAGCGCGGCCCGGTGCGCAGGGTGGCGCAGCGACACCTCCAGAAACGGGCGCTCCCAACTGCCGGGCCAGCCATTGAATCCAAAAAAAACGTTCTCGCTGCCGCGGATGGCATCGGCCAGGCTGCGGTTTACACTGTGCACAAATACAGGTACTGCTACGTGCATGTACACCGCCGCGTGGGCCTCCGGGTCATTCATCAGCAGATAATCAAAAACCACGTGCGCTGTTTTTACATGGGCGTGCGCGTGCGTGTAGTCGGGGGCATGCTGGCAGGCGTGCGCGGATGCAAACTTTTTCTTCACTTCCTCAAAGGAAGGTGCCGATCCGATCACAAGAATATTCATGGTGGCTTTCTTGGCTATAGCCGATTGTGCGATATTTGACAAAACTACTATTCTTTCCGCATGGCAAAAACAGTGATCTACGCTGCACAGGCACCCGAACCCATCGGCCCGTACAGTCAGGCCATTCAGGTAGGCAATCAACTTTGGGTGTCGGGCCAGATCGCCATCGATCGGGCGTCTGGTCAGCTCGTGTCGGGCGACATCCAGGCCGAAACCCAGATGGTCATGACCAACCTGCAGCACATCTTAAGCGCCGCCGGCATGACGTTCGACCACGTGGTGAAGTGCACGATCTTCTTAAAAGACATGGGCACATTTCCGCAGGTGAACGAAGTCTACGGCCGGTTCTTTCCCGGCCAACCCCCCGCCCGCGAAACCGTAGAAGTAAGCCGTTTGCCCAAAGATGTGCGCGTAGAAATTTCGTGCATCGCGGTGAAGTAACGGCCCGGGAAAAACAAACGGCACCATGCGGTGGGAGTGGAATGTGCGAGAGTGGTTGCCCAACCAGCGCGAAACCCTGGTAGTGCCGCTCGCGGCCGATGCGCTGCTCGCCCGCCTGCGCACAGCGGTATCGTTTACGCTTCCGCGCGATCCGTTGGATGAACCTTTCTGGGGTTGGATCAAATCGAACCGGTTTCGCATCAGCCTCAAGGTAAAACGCCCCACCCCCTACATGCCCGTAATTGTTGGTACAGTAGAAGCCACACGCAACGGCAGTATTCTCTTCCTGCGGTACCAGTTGTTGCCTACCACAAAATTATTCCTGCTCTTCTGGACGTTACTGATTTGCCTGGGCTCGGTGTTTGTAGCATTTCAATATCAACGCGGCGTTTATGCAGCCGCCGGTGCACTCATCTTGGTTTTTATTCATGCCGTGGTGTGGGCTAACTTTCACCTGCAACGCAAAATCGCCCGCGAACAATTGCTTGCTTTGCTCGCCAGAAATTGAGGTCGCGAATCCGCCAGAAGGCGTACCTTTGCCGTCCATTTTTCTCTTTGTTTATGAATGCTCTCCCGCCCGTTCGTGTTCGCTTTGCCCCGAGTCCTACCGGAGGCCTGCACATTGGTGGCATCCGCACTGCGCTGTATAACTTCTTACTGGCCCGCCAAACCGGCGGCACCATGATTCTGCGCATTGAAGACACCGACCAAAACCGGTTTGTACCCGGCGCAGAACAATACATAATTGATGCACTGGCCTGGGCCGGCATTGAAATTGACGAGGGCGGCACTGCCGGTGGCCCGCACGGCCCCTACCGGCAGTCGGAGCGGCTGCCCCTGTACCGCGAACATGCGCAGCGGCTCGTAGATGCAGGGCTGGCCTACTACGCATTTGATACCGAGCCCGAAATTGAAGCCATGCGCGAACGCCTGAAACAGCAAGGGTCCGACAACCTGACGTACAACAGCCGCTCGCGCCAAACCATGCGCAACTCGCTCACGCTGCCGGAGGCCGAAGTGAAGCACAAACTTGCCGCGGGCCATCCGTACGTGATCCGGTTAAAAGTGCCGGAAACGGGCGAAGTGCGCCTCACCGATTTGATTCGGGGCGAAGTGGTGATGCAGATGGCCCAGATTGACGACAAAGTCTTGATGAAGTCGGACGGATACCCCACGTACCACCTGGCCAACGTGGTAGACGACTATTTGATGAAGATTACCCACGTGATTCGCGGGGAAGAATGGTTGCCCTCCGCCCCGCTGCACGTATTGCTTTACCAATCGTTGGGGTGGAGCCACGCCATGCCCCGGTTTGCCCACCTGCCGCTGCTCCTCAAACCCGATGGCAACGGCAAACTCAGCAAGCGCGATGCGCTGCGGTTGGGCTTCCCCATCTTCCCGCTCAATTGGAAAGACCCGCACACCGGCGAAGAAACCACCGGCTACCGCGAGGCCGGCTATCTGCCCGAAGCACTCATCAACTTTTTGGCGCTGCTTGGCTGGAACCCCGGCACAACACAAGAGTTGTTTACCCTGCACGAGCTAACGGCTGCATTCTCGCTCGACCGCATCAGCAAAGCCGGTGCGCGCTTCGACATCCAAAAGGCGCAATGGTTCAACCAACAGTACCTGCGCGCCAAACCCGTGGAAACGCTGGCTACCCTGCTTGCAACCGCCGCCGCGCAAGAAAACTTTGCGTGCAGCCCCGACAAGGCAATGAAAATCGCTACCGCACTGCGCGAGCGCATCACGTTTCCGGCCGATTTATGGGCACAAGGGCGACTATTTTTTGTCGCCCCTGAGGCGTATGACGAGCAAATCGCCACAAAAAAATGGACCGCAGAAGCCGTACGCGTATTTACCGCTGCAATGCCTGCTTTCGCGGAAACGGAAGCCCTTGGCGCAGCCGATGCCAAGGCGCTCATCGAAAACACCGCGGCCGCACAGGGCGTTAAAGCGGGCGCAATCTTGCAAGCGCTACGCCTGGCCCTTACCGGTGGCGGTGGCGGGCCCGACCTGATGCTTACCATCGAAATTTTGGGCGGTGCCGAAACTGCAAAACGCATCGCCAACGCTTTGCAGCGAATTCCCGTTAAAGCAGCATAAGCATGGCCAAGAAAAAGAAAACCAAAACGGAAACCCCCAAGCCCCGCGTACACCAGGAGCTGCGCGGCTTTGAAGTATCCATCGATAGCTTTGGCGAACTCACCTCCAACATGCCGATCGAAAAAATCAACGCGTTTTTAAACGAAAACGTAGACGATAAAAAACTGGCCGAGCGCACCGATTACGAATCGTTAAAATCAGGAAAAAAGAAAAAATCAAAATAAGCATATGAAAAGTCACGTCATCGACTACCAAATCCGGGGCGAGAGCATTCAAATCGTTGAAGTAGAGCTCGATCCCATGGAAACCGTGATTGCCGAAGCCGGCGCCATGCTGTACATGGAAGAAGGAATTGTGTTTGAAACAAAAATGGGCGATGGCTCCAATCCCAACCAGGGCTTGTTCGATAAACTGCTGTCGGCCGGCAGCCGCGTGCTTACGGGCGAGTCGTTGTTCATGACGCACTTCACCAACCGCGGCATGCGCAAATCAAAAGTAGCGTTTTCAGCGCCCTACCCCGGCACCGTTATTCCGGTAGACCTCAGCACCATGCGCGGTAACGAAATCATCGTACAGAAAGACGGCTTCCTGTGCGCGGCCTTCGGCACCAAATTGTCAATTGTGTTCAACCGCAAAATCGGAGCCGGCCTGGTAGGCGGCGAAGGATTCATCCTGCAAAAATTACAGGGCGATGGCAAGGCATTTGTACACGCTGGCGGCACGTTGATTGAACGTACACTCCATAACGAAACGCTGCGCGTAGATACAGGCTGCGTGGTGGCATTCGAATCGCACATTGATTTTGATGTAGAAACCAGCGGCAGTTTAAAGTCCATGGTGTTTGGTGGCGAAGGAATTTTTCTGGCCACCCTGCGCGGCTCCGGTAAAGTATGGCTCCAGTCCATGCCCATTCGCAAACTCATCCAGGCACTGTCGCCCTACGGCCGCAACAGCGGTAAAGAAAGCAGCTCGCTGCTCGGCAATCTGTTTGAGTAAGCCCCGCCACGTGCCGGGTTCGTTTTTTGCTGCCCGGTAATTGTTGTTCGTTTTCTTTTGGGCGGCTTTCGGGCTGTCCGCTGTACTCCTCGTGGCGCGAAGCGCGCCACTGCGGGGTGCCGCTTCCATCCCGGCCGCAAGCCGTCACTTCACGAGCGCGGTGAATCTCCAACTCGTGCGTAAGCGTTCAGGGATAGTTTCCAGATCGTGCCGTTGCCAAACACAACGTACCCCACAGGGTGAAATGAAG
>CAYLWU010000026.1:0-47893 GCA_964387475.1 uncultured Ohtaekwangia sp.
AAAACTTCCTTTTCAAACTCAACTTTATCGTTTTCGCTATTGAGTGTGATTAGGTCTAATAAGTCATTTTCCAAAATCGTACTCATATTGTGCTATTGTTTCAATTTTATCTTTTATTTTCTTATTCGAACCTTTTTGAAAATCTTTGTTGTCAAGCAAGTGAATCATTACTATTTTCTTCCCTCCACTATTTAAACCTAAGAAGAACTCTTTGCAGTATATTCTGGAGTTTCTTCCGCTAAATTTCATTGCCGTAATATCCTTGGCCTTTTTTGATATTTGTTCTCGTCTGTATATTAAGTCGTTGTATTGATTCTGAAGGATGTGAATTAATATCATTCTAAACCTTTTCTTATTCTCTCCTGACTTTAAAAAGTCGACAATTTCCCTCCTACTCTTCTCATCGATAAACAAGTCAACATTAATAAGTTTTAGGTTATTCAGAGAGTCCTTGTTCTCTTGAATAAACCTATCCAAAGGCCATTTTACGCATTTTCTTGTCACAAAGTTAACCTATAGGTTAATAATTTAATAAATTATTTTTTGCCCTCTTTTCGCTCAGAAATGGCACTTTTTGTCAAGGTATGGACTTGCCTTAGTTTATTATTAGTCTCTGAGAAAGATTTTTAATTGTTCCTTTCGTTTGGCCTGGAATGTGAGGCTTTCAGACCCTTAGATTAAACATTCTAGTCCGAGTTCACATTTTTTTGTCAGTCGCATAGTCGTCCGGCAGTCGCGGGCAGGAGAGGCAGGCTCTTTTGCATTGCTTTGGTTTGAGTGTCGGACGTGCGGCAATGCAAATGTGCCTGACTGCGCGAATGAAACACTACTTTGTCGGGCGGGTATTAAACACAACACCCGAATTTATACAATTGCACCTATTTGTTCTATGGCCGCGTAACCCCCATTTCGTGTAATCGCGAAAATTGCGCTGGGGGCCCGGGCCGCTCTCCACAGACCGGCACCCCCGGCCACGGATTGCAGTGGAAACCCCGCCAGGGGTGGGCTTGCGCGGGGCGCGGAGTTGCAACGGAAAGCCGGGCCGCGCGAAGGGTAGCCCGCGGGTGGAGCGCGGGGCCGCCACAAAAAACACGTACGCTGCTGCCGCGTTCGCCTACGGCCAACCGGCATTCGCCTACGGTGGTCCGCCGCCGGCCTATGGGCGCTGGCCCCCGCCGCGAAAATGCCGTTTCTTTACACAACCAAACAACGCATTATGGAAACGAACTACGGCAAAGACAAGAAAGACAATTTTATGAACTCCGACCGCTCGGGCCGGGTATGGGGCGGCCTGGTGCTGGTGCTGATTGGCGGGGTGCTGCTGGGCCGCGAGGTGGGCTACACGCTGCCGCGCTGGCTGCTCTCGTGGGAGATGCTGGTGATTGCCCTCTCCGTGTACCTTGGGGCACGCAAAAATTTTGCGCTGGGGGCGTGGCTGGTGGGCGTGGCCGTGGGCGGCCTCTTTCTGCTGGACAACTTCTACCCCGACCTGAATTTAAAACCGTACTTCTGGCCGGCGCTGATTATTGCGGTGGGCTTGTTTATGATCTTCCGCCCGAAGGGCAGCGGCAAAGGCAACTGGAGTGGAGAGATTACATCGGATGAATCGATTGAAGCGGTTTCGATTTTTGGCGCCACGAAAAAAAATATTGTAACCAAAACTTTTCGGGGTGGTGAATCGGTAACGGTTTTTGGCGGCACCGACATTGACTTGACGCAGGCGGACTTTACGGGCACAGCAAAAATTGAGTTGGTGAATGTGTTTGGCGGCACGAAGCTGCGGGTGCCGGCCAACTGGCGCATTAAGAGCGAGGTGGTTTCCATCTTTGGCGGTGTGGACGACAAGCGGCCGCAGGCCGGCGAGGTGGATAACTCGAAGTTGCTGGTGATGGAGGGGGTGTGTTTATTTGGCGGCATTGAATTGAAAAGTTTCTAACTGGCTTACCCGCGCGGCAACGCCGCGCGGGTGCTGCAAAACACTTACCCATGAACTGGTACCTTGCTAAAATCACGTTTCGCATTTCGGCCGGCCACGGCCAGTTTGACGAACAGTTGCGGATGATTTACGCGCTCACCCGCGAGGAGGCGCTGCTGAAGGCACGCATGATTGGCCTGCGCGAAGAGGCGCGCCTGTTTACTGTGCACGCCCAACCAGTAGCGTGGGAATTTGTAAATGTGGCCGAGTTGCTGCCGCTACCGGCGCTGACGGACGGCATGGAGGTGTACTCGCGCATTTTTGAAACGCCCGAACCGGAGCGGCACGTGCAGTACGTGCACCAACGGGCGATGGACTTGCAATTTACGCTGAACGCCCGCGCATGACGCCCGCCATTAACCGAAGTTGGGCCGCGGGCCTTTTTGTTTTGTGGTGGCTGGTATGGGTGGGAATTTCTGCGCTGATGATTGTGCACGCGGGCTGGAGTTGGCGCGAGGCACTGGTAGACGCCGCGCTGTTGAGTTTTATTCTGGGCATTGCGTGCTACGCCACCAACACTTCGCTGCTGTACTTTGCGCCATCGCCCCGCATGGCGTTGCTGGCCGCAGGCATTACGGCTGTGTTTGCGTATGTGCTGATTCGCATGCATGCCCACGCGCTGCGCCCGCTGTTGGATGCCCCGTACCTGGCGTTTTACGAACGCACGGTGTGGCTGCGCGTACTGGTGGCGTGGCTGTTGATGATGATGACGGCCATACCCACGCTGCTGTGGGCATGGGTGGTGGACCAAAAAGAGGCAAGTGCGCACCAAAAGGAAGTGGAGCGGCTGGCCCGCGAGGCGGAGCTGGCTACGCTGCGGGAACAGTTGCAGCCGCATTTTATTTTTAACAGCCTGAACTCGATTAACGCACTGATTGGCACCCAGCCGGAAAAGGCCCGCACGATGGTGCAACAATTGTCGGACTTTTTGCGGGGCAGCTTGCGCAAGGAAGAAAAGCAGTTGGTTACGCTGCGCGAAGAGTTGCACTACCTGCACTTGTACCTGGACATTGAAAAGGTGCGCTTCGGCCACCGGCTGGTAACCACGCTGGCGTGCGACCCGGCGTGCCTGGAGCTGCGCATGCCCGCGCTGCTGTTGCAGCCCGTGGTGGAGAACGCAATTAAGTTTGGCCTGTACGACACCACGGACGAAATTGTGATTTCGCTGGAGGCCCGCAAAAAAGACAACGACCTGGAAATTGTGGTGAAAAATCCGTTTGACCCCGAAACAGCCGATGCGCGCAAAGGCACAGGCTTTGGCCTGAGCTCCATTAGCCGCCGCCTGTATTTATTGTATGCCCGCAACGATTTGCTGTACACCGCCGCAGACGGAAATTTGTTTATCGCCACCGTGCGCCTACCCCAAGCTGTATGACGAGAGTATTGATTATTGATGATGAGCCCTTGGCCCGATTGGTGGTGGCGGAATACCTGCAGCACCACACGGACATTGAACTTGTGCAGGAATGTAAAGATGGGTTTGATGGCGTAAAGGCCATACAACTGCACCAGCCGGATTTAATTTTTCTGGATGTGCAGATGCCGAAGATCAACGGCTTTGAAATGCTGGAATTGCTGGATGCGCCCCCGGCCGTGATTTTTACCACGGCGCACGATGAGTTTGCGCTGAAGGCGTTTGAAGCCCACGCCGTAGATTATCTGCTGAAGCCGTTTAGCCGCGAGCGGTTCGACCGCGCGCTGCAGAAATTCCGAACGGAGGCCACCAAAACAAAGCCGGTGCAGGAGTTGCTTGCCGCCACGGCCCAACCCGAAGAGCGCCAGCGGCTGGTAGTAAAGAAGGGCAACAACATTGTAATTGTGCCCATCCACCAGGTGTTTTACATCGAGGCGTTTGATGATTACGTGAAGGTGCACACGAAAGACGGGTTCTATTTAAAAAAGAAAACAATGAGTTATTACGAGAAGGTGTTGGATGGCCAGCAGTTTGTGCGCGTGCACCGCTCGTACTTATTGAACTTGCAAGAGCTTACGCGGATTGAGCCGCTGGAAAAAGATACGCACGTGGCCTTGCTGCGCAGCGGGGCGCGGCTGCCGTTAAGCGCCAGCGGCTATGCGCGGCTGAAAGAGGTGTTGGGCATTTAGTGCGGAAACGCGTGTTTCAATTGGCGCTCGGTAAACACCACCGTTAGCGCCACACCTGCCAAAAACGTACCCAACGGCACCAACACCGATGCGGGCGTGGGGATAAACCACGCACTTACCAGGTGCACCAACAGATTGACCAAACTAACGCGCAGCAACCCGCGGTTCGCAATTTTTTGTGCCCGTTGCCACGCTTGCGGGCTGCGCATGCTGCGGGGCGTTCGGTAGCCGTACCAACTGTTAATGGTAGCGGGCGGAAAAAATAAAAAATGGCGGCAATGGCCAGAAGTGAAGTGCCAACGAAGGCGTGCAGAAATAAAGTACCCATGGTTAGCTGATGGCCTCGGTTAAAAAGTCGTTGAGCGGTTTCATGGCGCGGCAGGCCGCGGCCACCTTGCGCGCGTAACTGCGGCCGGCCACCTCGGCATCGGTGAAGGTGTGGGTCACCACAAAACTTTTGTTTTTGAGCAACTCGATGTGCGGGTGGTCTTTGGCAAAACCTTTGGGTGCGGTTTTCAGCCGATCGAAATCATCTAACCCGCGAAAGTATTTTTTAAACGTGGCGTTGTTCAGGATTTTCAGGAAGCGCTCTGCATTGTAATCGATTTCCTGCCGGATTTTGGCGAGGTGCTCCGGGTTGGGCATATAAAAGCCGCCGGCCACAAAACTTTTGTTGCCAGGTTCTACGTGCACGTAGTAGCCGGGCTCTTGCTCCATTTTGCCGTGGGCCGAAAAGCCTGCGCCCATGTTGGTTTTATACGGGCGTTTGTCTTTGCTGAAGCGCACATCGCGGTAAATGCGAAAGGCTTGCTTACGCGGATTCAGCCCCGCCAACGATTCATCGAACGCGAGCAACTCGTGGTGGATTGCCTCCAACAAATTCTCAAACGTCTCTTTTGCCTGCAGGTACTTGGGTTTGTTCTTGAGGAACCAGTCGCGGTTATTGTTTTTGGCAAGGGCCTTAAGAAAGGCGAGGGTGTCGGTCATGGTGGCAATTTTGGTCGTTGAAAGATAGCCAGAATTCGCTTTTCGCCACGCGCGGGTAACCGCCCAAATATCGGGGGCGCCGGTTCGGGCGATGGGTAGTCTGCATTTACGTCAATCCTGTTATCTTTCGCCTATGGCATGGCTTGCACAGAAACGCATTGTAATTATTGGCGGCACTACCGGCATGGGGTTATCGGCTGCGCACGCCTTTGTGCGCGAGGGCGCGCGGGTAGTGGTGGTGGGCCGCAACCCCGAGAGTGTAGCGGCCGCACAGGTTGCGCTGGGCGATGCTGCGCACGCGCGCGTGGGTGATGCCGCGCACGAAGGCACCGCCGCAACGGCCATTGCGCAGTGCGAAAAAATCTGGGGCGGTTTTGATGGCTTGTACCACGTGGCCGGCGGCAGTGGCCGCAGCTTTGGCGATGGGCCCCTGCATGCGCTTACGCTGGAAGGCTGGAATAAAACTCTTGAGCTGAATTTATCCTCGCTCATGCTGTCGAACCAGGCGGCGGTGCGTGCGTTTCAACGCAACAAAACAGGCGGCAGTATTTTAAATATGAGTTCGGTGTTGGGGTACTCGCCCTCGCCGGAGTTTTTTGTTACGCATGCCTACGCGGCCGCGAAAGCTGCCGTGCACGGCTTCACACGGTCCGTGGCTGCCTACTACGCCAAAGACAACATTCGCATTAACGCGCTGGCTCCGGCGCTGGTGGAAACACCCATGGCGCAACGCGCGGCTAACGATGCGCGCATCCAGGCGTTCATCCACACCAAGCAACCGTTGGACGGGGGCCGCATGGGCCGGCCGCAGGATTTGGATGGGGCCGCGGTGTATTTTATGTCGGACTACGCGCGGTTTACCACCGGCCAGATTTTTTCTGTAGATGGCGGGTGGGATGTAAGCGAAGGGCAACTGCCACCGCAGTAAAAATTGAACACCGGTTTTTTTCAGGTGCCAAACCCGCTATCTTTAAAACGACTGAATCCCTCACCTCGAATTCACTTTCGCCATGCATACAAAAGCCATTGGTATTGATCTGGGCTGCACCAACATCAAAGCAGTGTTGATGGATGCGGGCGGAACCGTACTTCAGGAATGGCGAGGCGAAACCCACGAGCCGGACGACCGGGCGTGGAAGGGTGCCATTCAAAAAATCGTCCGCGAATTTCAAGCGCTCGCACCCGCGGCGCCAATTGGTTTATCGGCACCCGGTTTGGCAAACGAGGCCAATACCTGCATTGCGTTTATGCCGGGGCGCTTGCCGGGGCTCGAGAACTTTAACTGGAGCACGCACATCGGCCAACGCGTTTTTGTGGTGAACGATGCGCACGCGGCGCTCATGGCCGAGGCAACGTTTGGCGCTGCTAAAAGCTGCCGCCATGCCATTCTCCTTACACTCGGTACAGGCGTGGGCGGTGGGATTTTAATTGATGGCGCCCTCTACCAAGGGCTCCACCAAATGGCCGGCCACCTGGGCCATGCCACGGTACAAAGCACCACGCACCTGGCAGATGTTACCAACATGCCCGGCAGTTTGGAAGACGCCATCGGCAACCTCACGATTAAAGCACGGTCGCTGGGCCGCTTCGAAACCACGTGGGATCTGGTGGCCGCCTACCAACAGGGCGATCCGTTTGCTACCTGGCTGTGGCTGGATAGCGTGCGCAAGTTGGCCGTGGCCATTGCCTCGTTCATCAACATCCTTTCCCCGGAGCTGGTCGTAATCGGGGGCGGCATCTCGCGCGCAGAAGAAAATCTGGTTACCCCGCTGCGCCACTTCCTCGATGTGTACGAGTGGCAACCGGGTGGAAAAAAAACACCGCTGGCGCTGGCGCATTTCTCCGATGCGGCCGGGGCCATTGGGGCCGCAGCCTTTGCACTTTCTAAATCCTGATACCATGCACGTAATTGACGAGTACCTGGAAAAATGTCGGACAATCATGGCTACCGTGCAACAGCAGAAGCCACAGATCGCGCAAGCGGCCCGGTGGTTTGCCGAGAGTATTCTGGCCGGCCGCATGGTGCATGTGTTTGGCTCCGGCCACAGCCGCATGATGGTGGAAGAAATGTGGCCGCGCTACGGCTCCTTTCCGGGGTTTAATCCTATTGTGGAATTGTCGCTCACCTTTCATAACCTGGTGGTGGGCGCCAACGGGCAGCGCCAGGCGATGTTTTTGGAAAACGTGTCGGGCTTGGCAGGCCGCATTCTCCGGAATTTCGACATTCACCCAACGGACAGTGCGCTCGTTATTTCCTCCAGTGGCACCAACGTGGTGCCCGTAGAAATGGCCGAATTATTCCAGCAGAAAAAAGTGAAAGTGGTGGCCATCCTTACCCGCCAGCACTCGGAAAAGAGCGAGAGCAAGCGGGGCGATGGAAAAAAGCTGGGCGACTTTAGTGATCTGATTCTCGATACTGGCGCGCCCGTGGGCGATGCCATGATTCACATCCCCAATCTCATCACCCCCGTTTCGCCCGGATCGTCTGTCGGGGGCGTTCTGCTCATCAACACCATCAAAGCCGAAGTGGCTCGCCTGCTTACCGAAGCGGGCCAACCGCCCCGGGTGCTAGTGGCCGCCAACGTGGTGGGCAAAGAACGCGCCACCGAGATTTTCGAAAGCGCCTACGATGAACACGCCCATCGGCTGGCCAAATTGTACGCACACGTAGGATCACCCAAAAAATAAAAGTTATGCAACCGCACCCCATCCGCACCACCGTTATTGGCAGCTATCCGTTTCCGGGATGGCTGGAATTCTCCGTACGGCACCTGCATGAATTTGGAAATGCAGACCGCGAAGAGCTGATTGAGGATGCGGTGATTGCCGCCATTCACGACCAGGTGGCCGCGGGTTTAGATGTGATTACCGATGGCGAACAAACGCGGCTGGATTTCAACCTGTCGTTCTATGGTTACCTTACGGGGATAAAAGAAAACACCGATGAGTTGCGTAAGTTTGGGCCTGCGGCCCACGACCAACGCGGCAAGAATTCAATTGTCGATACGCTTACCGCTCCTCATGGCCTGGGTGCGGTAAAAGAATTTTTGCGTTTGAAAAAACTGGCGCCCGCCGGGCCCACACTCAAGGCAAGCATTCCCGGCCCGTACACTTTAAGCGGCCGCCTGCTTCCCAATGAAAAGTATAAAGACCGCTACGCCATCACAGAGGCGCTGTTGCCATTGGTGAAGAAGGAGTTAGAAAATTTAGTGGCTGCGGGCTGCACCGAAATTACGGTAGACGAACCTTCCATGAGTTGCTACGCCTACAAAGAAGACACAAAACGATTTGTTGATATTTTTAATCGCACGGTACAAAGTGTGGTGGGCAAATGCCGGCTCTCCACCCATTTGTGCTTTGGTAACTTCAAAGGGCGGCCCGTTGGCTATCGCAGCCTTAAACCCATGCTACCCGATTTTTTGAATCTCTCGGTAAACGAAGTACACATTGAAATGGCCAACCGTGAGTTTGCAGAAATTGAGTTGCTCGCGGCCTTTGCAGAAAAGCTGGATGTGGCCGTGGGCATTATCGATGTGAAGAGCTACTACATTGAAACGGAACAAGATGTGGTGGATCGCATTGAACGGGTCTTGAAATACGTGCCCGCCTCGAAGTTGGCCGTGGCACCCGACTGCGGACTGAGCCAAACTGCGCGGTGGGCATCGCGCCAAAAGCTGGCCAACATGGTTAAGGGCGCCAAGCGCGTGCGCGCGAAACTCGCCTGATCGTGATCAAGCCCGCACAACAAGGCGTAGCGCTTGCGCAGGAAATCCGGCAGGCCAAATCCATTGGCCGCGAAGACACGTTTGATGTGTGGTGGCTGGGCCAGAGCGGGTTTTTGATTCAATGGAACGGTACCTGCCTGTTGTTTGACCCGTATCTGTCCGACAGCCTAACGGAAAAATATGCGCATACAAATAAGCCGCATGTGCGCATCAGCGAATTGGTTATTGCGCCGCAGTTATTGAACATGGTAGATGTGGTAACCAGCAGCCACAACCATACTGATCATCTTGATGCGGCAACATTACAGCCGTTACTTCAGGTAAATCCACACGTGCAGTTTGTTATTCCCGAAGCCAACCGCGCGTTTGTGTGCGAACGTGTAGGTTGTGCCCATGATTTTCCCATCGGGCTATCGGATGGTGATGTACGCGAAGTAGGCGCCTGGAAATTTTTTGGCGTGCCGGCCGCACACAACACCATCGAACGCGATGAGAACGGCCACTGCCGCTTCATGGGCTTTGTGGTGCGATTTGGAAACTTTACGGTTTACCACAGTGGCGATACGTTGTGGTACGAGGGAATGGTGGACACCCTGAAGCCGTTCCGCGTGGATGTTGCCTTTCTGCCGATTAACGGCAACGTACCGAGCCGTGGCGTGGCCGGCAATTTAGATGCACGCGAAGCCGCGGAGCTGGGTAAGCAAATCGGAGCCCGGTGCGTAGTGCCACACCACTATGATTTGTTTGCGTTTAATACCGCTGATCCGGCGGAATTTGAGCGGCACTGCCAAACGCTACAAACACCAAACAGGGTAATGCAACTGGGAGAGCGGTTTGTTTATCTTTGATTGGTTGCGATTAGCAAATGTCAGGCGCTTTTTGGGATGTGCTGCACTCGTGCTGAATGGCAGCCTTTTCGCAGACGCTTAAACGCTGCTTCGCTTCAAGCCCCGGGTCCACAACCAAACCGGAAATACGAACTCAAAAACACCAACGGGTAAAAAGAGCCAGTCCGACAGTTCAATAAAAAACAATGCTACTACGCTTTTCGCGAAGAGCAGCATGTAGCCTACCATACCCAATACCGCGAGCGTGCGCGGGATCATGTGCCGTTTCCAAAAAAAGAAACTGAGTACGGTGCCCCCAACGCCCAACGGAAGCATTCCCACTACAAAAGACCATGCATGCACGTCTTGAACGATCGTTCCGATCACCGTTGTGGCAGCCTCGCCTTTCAATTCGGCCAAACGCGGCAGAAGCAACAAGCCCAACTTTCCGGTTACCAGTATTACCGCCTCCATCAATCGGGTAACGAGTACTGCCCGTCCAACACCGCGTTGCGCGGAACGTAAAAGACCATAAAGTTGGAGTCCAATGAAAACAACGCAGGCATCGTTGATCAACTGAAGCACGATACCGAGCGAAAGCAGAGCACGTTGCGATGCCCATGTGTGAAGATCATCACCGGCGGTTGCCTCCGCCAAAAAATAAAAACCAGCCATCGTGCTGGCCGTTGCCATCCAGTACGCAATCGCGATGGCCCTGGATTGAGATATTTCGTTAACCTTCATGCCGAGCATGACGATTACAAGTGGTTTTTGTTACACCTCGGTTTTGGTTGGTTATGGGTTGATGGCCTATTCCGCTTCCTCCACGGCCATTTGCTTCTCGTATAAATCCGCATAAGCGCCACCGGCCGCCAGTAACTCGTCATGTGTGCCTTGTTCGATGATCCGGCCATCGTCTAACACAATGATTTTATTGGCCAGCTTGGCCGAGGAAACCCGGTGGGAAATAATGATGGACGTGCGGCCCTGCATGATTTTTTTCAGCGCATTTAGAATTGCGTTCTCCGTGCTGGTGTCTACCGCAGAAAGCGCATCATCCAGAATCAGAATTTTAGGCTCGCGTACAATGGCACGCGCAATAGACACCCGTTGTTTCTGGCCGCCGCTAAGCGTGATGCCGCGTTCGCCCACACGGGTGGCAAAACCCTGCGGAAAGCCCATCACATTCTCGTACACGTCTGCATCTTTTGCGGCCTGAATGATTTTTTCTTCTTCGGGTTTTTGCAGGCCAAAGCCGATGTTGTTGTAGATGGTATCGCTAAACAGAAACACATCCTGCGGCACCACGCCCATCTGATTTCGGAGGTGCACCAGTTCATAGTCCTGAATTGGCACGTCATCAATCAACAAGCTGCCGCTACTTGTATCGTACAACCGCGTGATCAATGCAGATGTGGTGCTCTTGCCGCTGCCGGTGCCGCCAATGATGGCCAGCGATTGGCCCGGATGGATTTCGAACGAGACGTGCTTCAATGCCTGCACCCCCGTGTCGGGATAGGTAAACGATACATCGCGAAACGTAACCTTACCACGAATCTCGGATTTAAGATTTTTTTCCGACACGATGTCGGTTTTGGTTTTTAAGAATTCGTTGATGCGTTTTTGCGATGCTTCTGCGCGTTGTACTAAACTGCTGGTATAGCCCAGCGAGGTTACCGGCCAGGTAAGCAAGTTTACGTAAATGATAAACTCGGCAATATTGCCAAACGTAAGTGTGCCGTTGATGACCTCCACGCTACCGGCATACACGGTAAGAATAGTGCTAAGGCCGATAAGGCCGAGGATGAGCGGATAAAATAGCGACTGCACCCGCGTAAGTTTTAGCGACTGCCGTTTGTATTCGTTGCTCTCATGGGCAAAGTCGTTTACCGATTGCTGCTCGCGCGTAAACGACTTGAGCACACGAATGCCCGAAAAAGCTTCTTGTACAAACGTGCTGAGACGCGATTGGCTTTTCTGAATTTCTTCCGACCGGTGTTCAATGATGTTGTTGACGTAAAATATGCTGATGGATAGCAACGGCAGCGGAATTAGCGCATACCACGTTAGCTTTACGCTGATGGCAAACATGATGGGAATCAGCATTACAAACAGCGTGATCAACTGCAGCCCGTACATGATGGCCGGGCCGAGGTACATGCGCACCCGGCCAACATCTTCGCTGATGCGGTTCATCAAATCGCCCGTGCTGTTGCGCCGGTAGAAACTCAACGGCAACGCCTGGTAGTGGTGAAAAACCTGGTTCTTCAAATCGTACTCCACCAACCGGCTCATCACGATCAGCGTTTGGCGCACGAAATACAAAAACAGCCCGCGCAGCAAGGCCATCACCAAAATCAAAATCGCGTACAGAAAAATACTTTTCGAAAAGGCCGAGAATAGCGACTGCTGCGCCGCCGTGTTTTGCAGTGCATGGTACACGCGCAAGTTATCCACCACCAGATCGATGGCGTGGCGCACCATCTGGGCGGGGTAGATCTGAAATAAGTTGGAGATGATCACAAACACCAGCCCCCAGATCAAATGACGGCGGTATTTCCACAAATATTTATTCAGGTAGCGAAGTTCTTTCATGGAAGAAAATTAGGCGCCGGAACGGAAAACCGAACAATTGTTTGGTTTTTGCAGCGCAAACGATTTAGCTGTTGAAAAAAGGGCAAAACTGAATAATTTTGGGTCGTTTATTTCCTCAAAATCTGCGGAAATAATGGGTGGTAAAAGTAAACATTAAACGTAAACGCGAACGGCATGGAAATTAAAGAACTGGAAAAAGCGGGGCAAACCGGATTGTTTGCCAAGCTCGCGCACCTGGGGCATGAGCAAGTGGTTTTCTGCTACGATGAGGCCACAGGCCTGAAGGCGATCATCGGTATTCACAACACCGTGCTTGGGCCCGCACTGGGCGGCACCCGCATGTGGAACTATGCCACGGAAGAAGAGGCACTTACCGATGTGTTGCGGCTATCGCGCGGAATGACCTACAAAGCATCCATCAGCGGTTTAAATCTCGGTGGTGGCAAAGCCGTGATCATAGGCGATGCCACGCGCCAAAAGACCGAAGCGTTTATGCGCAGGTTCGGCAAGTTTGTAAACAGCCTGAACGGGAAATACTATACCGCTGAGGATGTGAACATGAAAACAGCCGACATGGAATACATCGCCATGGAAACCCGGTTTGTTACCGGCTTGCCGGAAGCCATGGGCGGTGGTGGTGATCCCTCGCCGGTTACCGCGTATGGTGTGTATATGGGCATGAAAGCCAGCGCAAAGCGGGTGTTTGGTACCGATAGCCTCTCTAACCGAAAAGTGGCTGTGCAAGGCGTAGGCCAGGTGGGCATGCACTTGGTGGAACATCTTCGGAAGGAAAATGCAACCGTCTACATTACGGATATCTCCGAAGAAAAAGTGGCGCGTATCGCGCGGCAGTTTGGCGCCATTGCAGTAGGCCAGGAAGAAATTTATGATTTAGATGTGGATGTGTATGCGCCGTGTGCGCTGGGGGCCACGATCAACGATACCACTGTACCACGCCTGAAGTGTGCCATCATTGCGGGCGCCGCGAATAATCAATTGAAAGACGAGTTAAGGAACGGCTACCAACTCATCGACCGCAACATTACGTACGCACCCGACTTTGTAATTAATGCGGGTGGATTGATGAACGTGTACCAGGAATACCTCGGCAACTATCAGCGCGAGCGTGTGTATGCGCAGGCCGAGAAAATTTATGATACCACGCTGCGAATCATGGACTATGCGCAGCAGGAACGAATCAATAATCAGGAGGCGGCCATTCAGTTGGCCGAAAAGCGCATTGCCGAAATTGGCAAGGTGCGGGTGCCGCGGTAGGCAGTTGAAGAAGGCGTGAATGAACGAAGCTGTTGGAATAAGGTAACCGCTTTGCGAGGGAGGAACGACCGAAGCAATCTGGATTTAGCTAATCTAATTCAGATTGCTTCTCTGCGTTCGCCATGACGGTTACCCTTTGGGAACGGCTTTGCGAGTGAGGAATGACCGAAGCAATCTGGATTTAGCTAATCTAATTCAGATTGCTTCATTGCGTTCGCAATGACTGTTACCCTTTCGATTGCTTCACTCCGCTCGCAATGACGGTTACCGTTTGGGAACGGCTTTGCGAGGGAGGAACGACCGAAGCAATCTGGATTTGGCTAATCTAATACAGATTGCTTCACTGCGTTACCTGCTGAGATACAAATTCCGCTCGGCATAAATATTCAGGAAGTAATCGTCCATCAGATCATCGATGAAGTAGATCGCTTCGCCGGTTGACTTCATCTCCGGCCCCAATTCCTTTTTTACCTCCGGAAACTTGCTGTACGAGAATACCGGTACTTTAATGGCATACCCGTGGCGTTTGGGATTGAACTGAAAGTCCTTCACCTTCTTATCGCCCAGCATTACCTTGGTGGCGTAGTTTACATACGGCTCATCGTAGGCTTTACAAATGAACGGCACCGTGCGGCTGGCGCGCGGGTTCGCTTCAATTACATACACCTTATCATCTTTAATGGCAAATTGAATATTGATAAGCCCCACCGTGCGCAGCGCAATGGCAATGCGCTTGGTGTAGCTTTCAATTTGTTTCACCACAAAATCCCCCAGATTGTAGGGCGGCAGCACCGCATACGAATCGCCTGAGTGAATGCCTGCAGGTTCGATGTGTTGCATCACGCCAATGATGTACACATCCTCACCGTCGCAAATGGCATCGGCTTCAGCCTCAATGGCGCCATCCAGAAAATGATCCAGCAGCACTTTGTTTTCGGGCATGTGCTTCCAGATTTCGATCACGTGGTTTTCGAGTTCTTTCTCGTTGATCACGATCTTCATGCTTTGTCCGCCCAACACATACGATGGCCGCACCAGTAACGGGAAGCCGATGGTTTTGGAAACCTCCAATGCTTCGTCTGCATCGCGCGCGGTGCCAAATTCCGGGTAGGGAATATTGTTTTCCTTCAGTAAGCTCGAAAAACTGCCGCGGTCTTCGGCCAGGTCTAACGCCTCAAAGGAAGTGCCCATGATTTTTATTCCGTACTTGTGCAGTTTCTCTGCCAGCTTTAGTGCGGTTTGCCCGCCCAACTGCACAATTACCCCTTCGGGCTTCTCGTGTTGAATAATGTCCCAGATGTGTTCCCAAAACACGGGCTCGAAATACAGCTTATCCGCAATATCAAAATCGGTGGACACCGTTTCCGGATTGCAGTTGATCATGATGGTTTCGTAACCACACTCTTTAGCAGCCAGTACACCATGTACACACGAGTAATCAAACTCAATACCTTGCCCAATACGGTTCGGGCCGGAGCCCAGCACCACTACCTTTTTGCGGTTACTTACTACCGATTCGTTTTCTTTATCGAATGTGCTGTAGTAGTACGCCGTTTTTGCCTCAAACTCTGCGGCACAGGTATCCACCATTTTAAATACGCGGTGGATGCCCATCTCTTTTCGTTTGGCGTGCACTTCGCTCTCCAGGCAGCCCAACACGTGGGCAATTTGCCGGTCGGCATAGCCTTTCTCTTTTGCTGTGCGCATCAGGCTGGCGGGTAGTGTGTCTAGTTCGTATTTGCCAATTTCTTTTTCCAGCTCCACCAACTCCCAGATCTGTTCCAAAAACCACTTATCGATGCGCGTTAGTTTTTGGATGGTCTTCATGGAGATGCCCAACTTCATGGCATCATAAATATGGAAGAGGCGATTCCAACTTGGATTTGCGAGGCTGTACAGCAAATCTTCTTGTTTGTTGAGTTCCTTGCCGTCTGCGCCCAGGCCGTTGCGTCTGATCTCCAGGCTCTGACACGCCTTTTGCAGCGCTTCCTGAAAGTTGCGCCCAATGCCCATCACTTCGCCCACCGCTTTCATTTGCAAACCCAGTTTGCGGTCGGCCCCTACGAATTTATCAAAGTTCCAACGCGGGATTTTTACAATCACATAGTCTAACGCGGGCTCGAAGTACGCGGTGGTGGTGCCCGTGATGGCGTTCTTCAACTCGTCCAGGTTATAGCCAATGGCCAGCTTGGCGGCAATTTTTGCGATGGGATACCCCGTGGCTTTGGACGCGAGGGCAGACGAGCGCGACACACGGGGGTTGATTTCAATGCCGATGATGTCATCGTTATCCGGATTAACGGCAAACTGCACATTGCAGCCGCCGGCAAACTGGCCGATGCCGTTCATCATCTTAATGGCCATGTCGCGCATGCGTTGGTACACCGTGTCGGGCAGCGTCATGGCAGGGGCAACCGTAATGGAGTCGCCCGTGTGGATACCCATCGGGTCAAAATTTTCGATCGAGCAGATGATGATGATGTTCTTGTTGCTATCGCGCAGCAACTCCAACTCATACTCTTTCCAACCCATGATGCTTTGCTCCACCAATACTTCGTGAATGGGCGATGCGTGTAACCCACGGTTGAGCGCAGCATCAAAGTCTTCTGGCTTGTCCACAAAGCCGCCGCCAGTTCCGCCCAACGTAAACGAAGGGCGAATCACCAGCGGAAAACCAATCTCCTGGGCAATTTCTTTACCTTCTAAAAAAGAAGAGGCCGTGGCGCCCTTGCAAACACCAATGCCCAGCTCCAGCATTTTCAATCGAAACTTCTCGCGGTCTTCGGTGGTCTCAATCGCTTTGATATCAACCCCGATGATTTTCACTCCGTAGTGCTGCCATATTCCGGCCTTATCGCACTCAATACACAAATTCAATGCAGTTTGGCCGCCCATGGTGGGGAGCACGGCATCGATGTGGTGCTTTTCAAGAATTTCCTTTATCGATTTTTTCTCCAGTGGTTTAAGATACACGTGGTCGGCATTGATCTTGTCGGTCATGATCGTAGCCGGGTTGGAGTTAATCAGCACCACTTCAATTCCTTCTTCGCGCAGGGAACGAGCCGCCTGCGAGCCGGAGTAATCAAACTCGCAAGCTTGGCCAATAATGATGGGGCCGCTGCCGATAATCAGCACGGAACGGATACTTCTGTCTCTAGGCATGGGGAGTGGCGTGGATAAATTGGCGCAAAATTAGAAATCCAGCCGAAAGGTTCTGGCCCTGGGCAGAAATTTAATATTGCTCTTTTAGTGCTGGATGAGCACTTTTTTCGTCACCACTCCGGCATCGGTATGAATTTGCACCAGATACAGCCCAGTGGGCCAGTCGCGGGTAGCTACCTGCACGCGGGCTGACGATGATCCACTCCAGTCTTTTGACCATACTTCGCGGCCTTGCAGGGTAACGATCTGGCCACGAACGGCCTGCTGGTTACCACCTACCTCAATCACCATTTCTTCGTTTGCGGGAATGGGGTACACTTGCACCACGTCTTCGGCCGGCTGCACCACACCAGTAATGGGGCCTTGAATGCTCAGGTTATCGATGGCCCAGCCCCAGCCGCTGCGCACATCATCCGATTGCAATCGGAAACGAATGAAGATTACATCATCGGCTTTGAAACGGCCAGACTCGGTTAAGTTCACCAGGCGCTGCCGGAAAAAAGCAGAATTGGGCGTAGTGTTCGAATTAAATGCACTCGCCCAAAACGAGTTGCTGTTGGCGCTGTAGGGTGTTACCAGGGTTTGCCAGGTGGTTCCATCGGTAGAGCCTTCCACCGTAACAAAGTCTTTCACGGTAGTTCCGGCAAATTCGGTGAGCACAATCTCATCAAAAACCATCAGCGGGTTGTTTGCGCTTACGCGGATGGGGCGCCTCAGAATGTAGCTAAAGCTGGATTGGTTTGAAAGACCAAAACCTACCAGATAGGGATGCTGCGAATGGATGGCCCCGTTACCAAAACCTGCCGGCTGCGCAATGGAAAAAAAGTTTCCGGCAAAGTCGCTGTTGGCGGTGTTAAAGTCGGCAACATACGATGTGGTGGGTTGCGTTAAGGCCAGCACAGCCACGTTAAAAAAGCCCGTGGCGGGTAAGCTGGTTACATTGTCGGCATTGTCTGTGGCGCGAATTCGGTATTGTAACACATCGCCCGCTTTTATCTGCGCGGCAGTCAGATCAATGTTCAGTGTGTATTCAGTTGCACCGGCGGTTACAGGCAGTTGCCGATTGGTTACGGTACCATTGTTAAGCGAAAAATCAACAAACAAACTCTTTAATCCGCTGGCATCGCTAGGGCGAAAAACCACGGGTAAGCTCGTTGCGGTGGGCAATAGCATGTCCACATGGTTGTGCAGCACGCGCGGCCCCGCATCGTCAATCTGGATTTTAAGGTTATCGATGGCCCAGCCCCAGCCGGCAGCACCAGGATCGCTGAACAGGCGGAAACGGAGCACCACCTCATCGCCGGTATCAAACTTGTCTTGTAAATTGAGGGTACGGGTGCGGAATAGCGTGGGGTCGCCCACCGCGGTGCTGATGTTGTTGGTTATTGCGCTGTTGTAGCGGGTAAGCCATGGTCCGAAGTCGCGCGAGTCGTAACCATTTGCAACGGTAGTCCAGGTAACGCCACCATCTTTCGAGCCATCTACCACAACGTAATCATAAAACGCTTCGCTGGGAAACGTGGAGCCTGTCTCGCCGGGTTCAACCAATACCACCTCATCAAAAACCATCGTGGCCTCCGCCGCTTTCACGCGTATCGGCACGCGCAGTTGGTATACCCACTCAAACTGGTTATTCGGAAAGCCCTGGCCTTCCGGGTAGGGGTGCTGGGTGTGGATGGCACCGTCAGTAAAACCGGTTTCAACTTTTATGGAGAATCCGGCATCGCCAAAAAAGTCGGCCGCAGCAGTCGAAACGTTATTGAAGTTATTGGCATAGGTATCCTGGGTGGCCGTAAAGGCTACCACATTTACCGAATAGAATGTACTGGGTGACGGTTTAGCGGCTTGGTTTTGGGCAGCGGCCACATCGCGCGCACGAATGCGGTATTCAATTTTATTTCCGTCGGCCAGTTCATTGGCCGTCCAGGCGATCGTGCCAACATAGGTAGAGTCGGTACCGGCCTTAATGGTCATGGCCGAAGTTTGCAATGGGCCGCCGTTCAACCTATACTCGAGGGTAACGGTCTGTACAGCGATGTTGTCGGACACTACCGCTTCCAATGGCAGTTGGTTATCCGATAGTTTTACAAATCCTTTGGGCACGTGGGTGATAAACGGAGCCCGCGTGTCGGGGCCAGCACTGAAGCCAAAAACCAATTGCGCAGGAGCTTGGTTTTGGCGAAAGTTTGTGCCGGGAATGGTGCGTGTGCGTTGCGAGTTATCGCGCACGGAAATGGTGTATCCATATTGTGGATTGCCCGCCGGAATGCTGGCTTGAAACTCATTGGCGGTGGCGGTGGCCGTCATAGGCACTTCGGTAAAATTCGTACCATTGGTGGTGTAGCGCAGGCGCACGCTGGCGGCATCGTAGGTTACGCCGTTCTCGACCACAATTTTTGCCGTTACCGGATAGGGGTTTGCTACGTTCTCGGTATTGCGAAGCGGGGTGTGGTCTATGCGAAGCATCCGCCACCCCATTTCATACAACATGTTCAGGGCAATGGGGCCGGGGTCGAGCGCCCGCTCAGCCGGGCTGATGAACGGCGTCATCAGGCGATTCGGATTGGTAGTGGGTGCGCTGTACGTTTCTTCATCAAGGTGGGCAATGCTGTTACCCGGCGCAAAAGTTGCCGGTGCAAAAAGTCGTCCGCGTTGATTGCTGTTGTTGGCCAGCACCAGCGGGGAATTCCAATACAAATCCTGGCCAATCAATTGCGCACCCAGATCTGTGCCGGGGGCTGCAAAGTTGCTCACCAGATTTTGGGCCGCCCCGTTTTCCATGAAACTGTGGTACACCACAGGAAATCCGCCAATCGAAAGCGAGGCCGATCCGTTGGCAACGCTAAAACCGTGGGCAATGCCCAACCCGTGGCCAATTTCATGCAGCACTACCGTAACTAAATCAAACTGGCCGGGCGGTGGCAATGTGCTTACGCCATAGTGCCAATTTGCGCCACTGGAAAAGGACGCCAAAATATCCGGGTCGGTACTGGTGTTTAGTTCGCGGCCTACCAGCTTTTCGGCCAGTGCAATGGGGTACCACACATTCGCCCGCGGAGCACCAAAAAAATTGCCCACGTAGCCACCCGTTTGCGCACCGCCCAAAATTCCGGAGCCCAATTGCGTCCACTGTGCCCGGATACGGATGGGCACAGGGCTTTCGATCAGAGCCGACCAAATATCTACCGCGGCCTGAAAGGCCGTTTGCGCCTCTGGCGTAAAGCCTACGTAGGTTACTTCAAATTGAGAACTTTTAGTCCGGCCATTTGCCAATTGTATGCTTTTCCATTTAAAATATTCGGGCGGCGGCGGCACATTGGCGGGCACATTGGTGCTACCGGCATAGCACACCACGGGCTTTACATCTTTCACCACCTGCATGCCCATAACCAGCGGTTGCTTGGCTGATTGTGCACTTGCAAAACTCACTGCCCCTAAAACCAATGCTGTTACAAAAAAAAACTTCATGATCATCTGTTCATTGGAACCTTCACTTCATTGCTTTTGTGCGGCATGGGCCAGCACGGCATTCCATACCCGAAATACATTTTTATAACAAATCTTCTCAATGTCCGCCTCGGTGTATCCCCGTTTAAGCAGTACGTAAATCAGGTTAGGATATTGCGATACATCTTTCAGGCCCGTGGGCAGGCTGTCGCCCACACCATCATAATCCGAATCCAGCCCCACGTGATCGATGCCCACCAAAGAAACAACCCGATCGATGTGGTTCGCCACGGTTTCCACATCCGCGAAAAGCGAGGGATTATCTTTTTGAAATTGCTCGATCACGGGTTTGGCGAGCGAATCGTTGAACTTCAAATTCTTTTCGGCCAGCAACGCACGCAGCCGCTCCCGGTTTTTTTCGTTGGTGGCCCGCACGGTGGAATCCAGAAAGGTAGAACCAAAATTAATCTGAATCACTCCGCCGTTCTTGCCTAATGCGCGGATCATGTCATCGCTCATGTTGCGATAAAATCCGGGCGTGAATGCGCGGCACGAGGAGTGCGAAGCAATTACCGGCACTTGGGTAAGCTGCATCACCTGGTAAAAGGTGCTGTCGTCTACATGCGAAATATCTACCATCATTCCCACGCGATTCATCTCTGCCACGACTTGCCTTCCAAACGGGCTCAAGCCGTTCCACGTATGGGTGGTGTCGTAACTGGAATCGCAAATCTGATTGTCTTTTCCGTGCGTAAGCGTGATGTAGCGAATGCCACGATCGAAAAAGTATTGCACGTTTTTTAAATCGTTTCCTACGGGCGCTCCGTTTTCCATGCCCATGGGCAACGAAATCTTGCCGGCCTTAAAGTTAGCTTCCACCTCGGCAGGCGTGTTGGCCAGTGCAAATTTATCGGGCAGTTGGGCAGCAATGCCCTGCACCATATTAATCAGCGTATCGGCAAGGCTTTTGCCCATGTCAGGCAGGAGTTGGTTACCCGAGGGGATATAGATCGACATAAATGGCGCATCGAGTCCTCCTTTTTTTGCGCGTTCAAAATCGAAATCGCCTTCCGTGGTTGCCACGGGTATGCCCATGTACTCGCGTTCAACGCGGAAATTATTCATCTTTAACCGAAAGGGTAAGTCTACGTGGCCATCGGTAATGATGTAACGATGGGCCAGTTCATCGGCAAATGCCCGGAGTTGTTCGTCCGTCATCCGGTCCACCGGCTTCTCTGGTGCGCAGCTTACACAAAGTAGGCCGCAGAGTACCACCCCAAAAAACGATTTTGTGCGCATGTAGAATAACTTTATCAGGCAATGTACATTTTTGCAGTGCAATTTTTAAACACCCCCATGCCCGTTCATCCCGAATCCTTGCCGCTCTACTCCAAAAAACAGCTGGCATTGCGTAACGGGCAAGATAAACCGGAAGTATGGATTGCCTTTCGGGGATTGATTTACGATGTAACCGGCTCACGGCTGTGGCGAAATGGCAAGCATTATGAGCATTGGGCCGGACAAGACCTAACGGACGAGCTGGCCGATGCCCCGCACACCGACCATGTGTTTGAAAAATTTTTACCGATTGCCCGCTTAGCCGATTAAATTGCAGAATGATTCTGATTGCCGACAGCGGTGGAACAAAGACCGAGTGGCGTTTGCTGGAAAAAAACCAACCGGTACAACAACTGCACACCCTCGGGTTCAACCCGTATTATCAACCGATCGATCATTTGTATGACTTGATCCGGAACGAATTGGCACCGGCCGTGAAGGGATCGGTAGACAAAATCTTTTTTTACGGCACGGGCGTGTCGTCAGAAAAAAATCAAACGCTGATCAAGAAAGCATTTGGTGAGTTTTTTGCCCACGCACACATCGAAATTGGCTGGGATTTGCTGGCGGCCGCGCGTGCGCTGTGTGGCCACGAAGAGGGCATTGCGTGCATTCTCGGTACGGGCTCCAACTCATGCCAATACGATGGCGAAAAGATTGTGTACAACGTAGCCAATCTGGGTTGGATTCTGGCCGATGAAGGATCGGGCACGTACATCGGCAAGCGTTTGGTGAAAGATTACTTTCGAAAGCAAATGCCGGCAGAACTGGCGGCGCAGTTTTACGCACGGTTTCCGTGGCAACGCGAAGAGGTGTTGGAAAAAGTGTACCAACAAGAAAAGCCGGGCGCATTTCTGGCCAGCTTCATGAAGTTCATCTTCCAACACCTGAAGGAGCCCTATTGCTACCAGCTGGTGTACCAGGCATTTGCCGATTTTTACGAGAACAACGTGATGCTCTACCCCGGCTACGAAAAGTTGAAAGTACACTTCACTGGCTCGGTAGCCTTTTATTTTAGCGATGTATTACGGCAAGTTGCCAACGACAAGGGCATTATTGTAAAAAACATTCAGGAGGGCCCCATTGCCGGGTTAGCGCTCTATCACCAAAAAGATTTATGATGCAAACCACCGAAGCCGCCTCGCACTACAATGATCTGGACAAGATGAGCATCCGTGCGGTGTTGGAAAATATCAACCGGGAAGACCAGACTGTGGCCACGTCCGTACAGCGCGTAATCCCGCAGATTGAGTTGCTGGTGGATGCCATCGTAGAAAAAATGAGGGCCGGCGGCCGCCTCTTTTACATTGGGGCAGGCACCAGCGGCCGGTTAGGGGTGGTGGATGCTTCGGAAATTCCGCCTACCTACGGCATGCCCGAAGGAAAAGTAATCGGGCTCATGGCCGGGGGCGACAGGGCCATTCGTAAAGCAGTTGAGCACGCAGAAGACAATTGGGAGCAGGCCTGGAAAGACCTGCATGAACACCACATCTCGCAGCAAGATGTGCTCATTGGCATTGCCGCTTCCGGCCGCACTCCGTATGTGATTGGCGGGGTGCGGGCCGCGCGTGCGCATGGCATCATTACCGGCTGCATTTCATGTAATCAAGATACCGATTTAGGTAAAGAGGTAGATCACCCCATTGAAGTGGTGGTGGGGCCGGAGTTCGTAACCGGTAGTACCCGAATGAAAGCCGGCACGGCCCAGAAGTTGGTGTTGAATATGATCTCCACCACGGTAATGATCCAACTTGGTCGGGTAAAAGGTAACAAAATGGTGGATATGCAACTAACCAACGAGAAGTTGGTGAAACGCGGCACCAAAATGATCATGGAAGAACTTGGCGTGCCGGTAGAAGTAGCCGAGCAACTGCTGCAAAAACACGGTAACGTGCGCAGAGCCATCCAGCACGGAAAATAGTTTACAATAGACTTAGCTGCGCCTGCGCCACGGGCATATCCGCCGGAACAAGGTAGGATCGTTTGGTGCGGTGCTCACGGCAAACTACGCGTGTGCGCCGGGTGTCACCCTTCACATACCAGCGATCGCGAATCTGAAACAGGCTGCCTTTGGGTAAATCAGAAAGAAGCACTACATGCCGGGCCCGCGGGTCTTCCTGGCGCAAGAGCGCGGTAACATCCGCATCGGAGTAGGTAGAGGCTTTGGGGTTTTGCATGTGCCTGCGCAAGCCCGTAAGGAGGGGCTCTGCAAAAAACTGCTCGGTAAGCAGGGGCGCCATCAGGTTTTTAAACGCCTGCTTCCACTCTTCCCCGTGTGCTTCTACCCGGTGCCCGTACCTGCTGTGTACGCGGTGATGCGCTACCTCATGCACGTAAGTGATGAGAAAAGCATTTGGGGTAAGGTCTTTATTTACCGTAACACGATTGGGTTTGCCGGGGCGCGCGCAAAAGTCGCCTGCTTTTGTTACCCGGGCGGGGCTCAGTTTAAACTGAAAGGGCAACTCTTGCCAAAGCGCCATGCAATAGGAAACCGCAGCCGGGGGCACGTGCTGGTGCAAGATTTCGCGAAGCTGTTCTGGAGCGATACCGAATGGATTATGGCCTAAAAATAAAAAAGGCTTTAGTGTTCCTAAAGCCTCCTTGTCTCTTCCGAAACTAACAATTACTGAGCTGCAGTAGTGTCAGTTGCGGTAGTGTCAGCAGGTGCTGTTTCAGCAGGAGCCTCAGTAGCAGTGCTATCAGTGGTTGTTTCGGTAGACTCAGTCTTACCACCACCGCAAGCAACGAAAGCAAATGCGAAACCGCACACCATCAATAATGCGATTACTTTTTTCATAGTTTACAGGTTGTTAAAATTTGGCTGCAAATATAGCACTTGCGGGTGATTTTGAGCCGTGAGGTAATAAAATTTAGGTTTTTGACGCGGAAACCGATTGCAGATTTTACCCTGCCTATCACTTTTTCCTAAAAAACAGTCGTACGGGTACCCCTTCAAAATCGAACTTTTCCCGGAGCCGGTTTTCTAAAAATCGTTGATACGACTCCTGAATATACTGAGGAAGGTTACAAAAGAACGCGAAACTGGGCGTTTTTGCCGCCACCTGGGTGATGTACTTGATCTGAATGAGCTTGCCTTTGATGGCTGGTGGCGGATAGCGCGCAATTTCCGGCAACAACGCATTATTCAACTCCGAAGTGGGCACTTTCTTGGTCTTGTTATGGTAAACCTCCACCGCTTTTTCCATCACCTGGAAGATCCGCTGCTTGGTTAAGGCAGAGGCAAAGATCATGGGCAGGTAGTCGATCGGGGCAAGACTCTCGAGCAGATCTTTTTTGAATTTGTCAGCGGTTTTGCTGTCTTTTTCAATCAAGTCCCACTTGTTTATCATCAACACAATGCCTTTGCCTTGCTTTTGCGCCAACACAATGATGTTTACATCTTGCGATTCCAGGCCACGCTGGGCATCAATTACCACAATACAGACATCGCAATCCTCAAGGGCTTTGAGCGATCGGAGCACGGAATAGAACTCTACATCTTCCTTCACTTTTGCCTTCTTTCGAATGCCCGCGGTGTCAATTAAGATGAAGTCATTGCCGTACATTTTATAGCGGGAGTGTATGGCATCGCGTGTGGTGCCGGCCTCATCGGTAACGATGCTGCGTTCTTCGCCCAGCAGTACATTCAGCAATGAAGATTTGCCTACGTTTGGCCTGCCCAGAATGGCAATTTTTGGGATGCCCGAATCCGGATCTTCAATGCCTGCAGTTGCGAAGTGTTTTACCAACTCATCCAGCAGCTCGCCAGTACCCCCACCGTTTTCGGACGAAATAGGAAAAACCTCACCCATGCCCAAGGCATAAAACTCTGCGGCAAGTATCGATTTGTCGGGCGTATCGGCTTTGTTGGCCGCCAAAAAAACCGGCTTTTTCGATCTGCGAATAACATTCGCAAACTCCTTATCGTACGCGGTAAGTCCGTCTTTGCAATCAAGCATGAAAATCACATGCGTGCATTCTTCCAAAGCCAGTGCCACCTGCCTGCGAATCTCCTTTTCAAACTTATCGTCCGAACCGGTTACGTAGCCGCCGGTGTCAATCACGGTAAAAAAGTGGCCGGTCCACTCGGCATACCCGTAGTGCCGATCGCGCGTAACGCCGGGCATATCATCCATAATGGCCTGGCGCTGTTCTACCAGCCGGTTAAAAAAGGTGGATTTCCCTACGTTGGGTCGCCCTACTATCGCTACAATGTTCGCCATCGGGGGCGCAAAGATAATCGCTTTGGCCGAACCAACCTGTTTTAGTCCAAATAGCCAAACTGCCTGAGACGGGCTTTCTCCTTTCGCCAGTTGTCGGCCACTTTTACGTGCGTTTCCAAAAATACTTTGCGATTGAAAAATGCTTCAATGTCTTTCCGCGCCTGGCTGCCGACTTTCTTCAACGCCTCGCCCGCCTTGCCAATAATGATGCCTTTCTGCGAATCCCGCTCTACAAAAATCACCGCCCTAATCTTCAGCAGCTTGCCATCATCTTTAAAGCTATCAATCGCTACCTCCGTACTGTAGGGAATCTCCTTGTCGTAATTCAAAAAGATTTTCTCGCGAATCATCTCAGCAGCAAAAAACCGCTCGCTCTTGTCTGTAAGTTCTTCTTTCGAGTAGTAGCCCGGGTGTTCCGGCAAATGCCTTAAAATTTCCGGAAGGAGGGCATCCACCGCTTTGCCCGTCTTGGCCGAAACGGGCAAATAGGCGGCGGCCGGAACGACCCCCTTCCAATACGTTAACTCACGCTGAACGGCCGCCTGATCCGGCGCCTGATCGATTTTATTCAACACAAAAACAATCTTAGCCGTTACCAGCTTCAGCCGTGCGGCAATCAGATCGTCCAGTTTTTCGCCCCACTCGGCTACGAGTAGCACCACATCTGCATCCTCTAACGAGACCTTTACATAATTCATCATGGCCTGTTGCAGCGTGTACTTGGGCTCCAACAACCCGGGAGTATCCGAATACACAATCTGAAAATCGTTGCCGTTGAGAATGCCCATGATGCGGTGGCGCGTGGTTTGGGCCTTGGCGGTGATGATGGAAAGCGAATCGCCCACAAGCCTGTTCATGAGCGAAGACTTGCCCACATTTGGTTTTCCAATGATACTTACAAACCCGGCGCGGTGCATTATCCAGACACTTTGCGGGAAGCAAGCACTTTCTTTTTTCCCTTTTCGGTGATGGCGAAACTACGTGTCATTTTTTTGATGTAATCGGGGTTGCGAAACCGCAGCGCACTCCAGTCTTCATCGATGGCCACCTGGCGCACGGGTTCAAACCCGCTCTTTCCTAGTTCATTCCAGCCGGTGTCGCGATTAAATTCGCACGAATACTTTTTTGAGGTTTGTTTAGGATACGCCAGCCACACCACCGCATCGGGTTGCACGCAGGATGGTAGTTTTTTTGCGAGCTGATCTACTTCGCGTTGCTTCGTAACAAACGCAAGCAGAAACTGAACTTCCCTATCACTACCGAGGGCTGTTTTTACCTTTACCGTGTTTTGCAGCGCAGCCAGCTGCGGCTGAAACGTGGTAGGCGCCTGCAACACGTACACGGTGTGCTGATCTTTGAGGTTAAGTTTTTTGAACACGTCCATGTTTATACCCGCTTAAACTGGTTGTACAACATCTGGGCGTCTGCCAGGGTTTGTTCCTTTGTTACGTTTACCAACACTACATCAAATTGATTTTGGAATGACATTTCAAACTCGGCTTTAAAAAGCCGGGCCGAAATCGCCTCGGCCGTTTCTGTACCGCGAGAGGTGAGGCGCTCGCGCAATACATCTATGGAGGGCACCTTCACAAAAACAGCAAGCGCTTTTTCGCCAAAGTATTTCTTCAGGTTCACGCCACCTTTTACATCCACATCAAAAATTACGTTTTTCCCCTCCGCCCAAATCCGCTCGATCTCCGATTTTAGTGTACCATAATAATTTCCCGGATACACTTCCTCCCATTCTATGAATTCCTGCCGGTCAATCCGTTCCTTAAAATCCTGCGGCGTAAGAAAGTAATAATCTTTACCGTGTTGTTCCGTGCGGCCGCGCCTATCGCGCGTAGACGCAGAGATAGAAAAGCCAAGATCGGGATTGTTCGCCAACAGGTGTTTTACGATGGTGGTCTTGCCCGAACCGGAGGGCGCAGAGAAAATAATTGCTTTGCCCGCCATCTACAATTTGGTTTGCACTTGAAGTTTGGATTTAATTTCGTCAATCAAGCCGCAGGGCGCCTCTCCGGCACATTTGGCCTTAAGTAGTTTTTTGATGGCCATTTCTAATTCGTAGGATTGAAAGCATGGATTGCATTGATCCATATGCTGCGAGAAATAGTGGCGCTGCTCGGCCGTAGATTCACCATCAAGAATGGACTGGAGCATTTCCCGGCAGGTAGGCCGTGGATTGGCCATCGTGGCGAACGGATTATTGGGCATGTTCATCGGTCAGCTGTTTTTATAGCCCATGGAGCGGGCATAGCTACTTAATTTTTCTTTCAGCAACTGGCGTGCGCGGTGCAAACGGCTCCGCACGGTGCCAATGGGTATGTCGAGGATCTTGGCCATCTCTTCATACTTAAACCCTTCTAAATCGCACAGAATAATAACCGTGCGAAAATCTACTTCCAACGAATTCAGCGCATTGGAAATCTCGTCTCCAATCATGTTCTGCAGCGCATCTACCCGCAGATCGGGTGTGATTTGCCGATCTACTTCATCCGAATTATAAAACGCCTCCACCTCCTGGTAATCCACCTTACCGGGTTCTTTGCTTTTCTTCCGGTAATCGTTGATGAAGCTGTTTTTCAAGATGCGAAACAGCCATGCCTTGGCATTAGTTCCTTTTTGGAAGGAATCTATAAACCGATAGGCTTTCAGATACGTGTCTTGCACCAGATCTTTAGCGTCATCTGCATCCAATGTAAGCCGGTACCCGAAATTGTACATCGAATGAATGAGGGGTAAAAACTCCTGGTGGAAGATTTGATTCTTCTCGGCCTGGGTGTAATTGTTTCGGGGAGATTCGTCCATGCGGTGTGCAAAAATAACAAAGCAAAGGCACGCTGCCTAGTTTGCTAAAATCGCCAGATCATGGTGCGATTCAGGCTTTGTTGAATGTGCCGGGCTACCTGTTCAAGGCTTTGCTTTGACGGACTGCCTGCCAGAATGGCCTCGAACCGTGCCCGCGAAACTCTGCATTTCTCGCGGTCGCGCAAATAAAGAAAAATTGAATGCAGATAATGAAAGCGGAACGAAAGCAAACGCACCAGGCACTCCAACACCAACTGCGGGTAATAGAAAATCATTTGGGCTTTCGGCAAGTGGATGGCGTGTAAAAAGATTTTATTACGATAGTAAATGGTTTGGATCTGGCGCTTTCTGCTTTTGCTGCGAATGGAAGACGAGGTTTTGTGCCTGCAAACCGCCTGGTGTTCATAGTAACATTTCCAACCCATTCGCCAGGCCCGTAACGAGAGTTCGTAATCTTCGATGTAATACGGTGCAAAAAGTTCGTCAAAACCACCCAGCATCACCAGCTTGGCCCGATCTACCAGTGCCTCTGCGCCCGACAAATACATCGTTAAGATTCCTTTTTCAAAAGGCGTTTCTGAGGGTAGGTAATTTTTGAACGTTTTGATTTTAGCCCCTTGAAACGTGGGCAGCTTGGCTCCGTCCTGGATGCCATCATCATCCCAGTTTACAATCCGCCCCATCACACCAAATGTATCTTCTTGCTGAAAGTAGGCCAGCAAATGGGTGTAATAATCCGGTAGCAGTTTTACATCGCTATTCAGCAGGTGCACCAGGTCTTTTCGCGCGGCCTGAATGCCCCGATTAATGGTAGGCGAAAAACCCATGTTCACTTCATTTCTGATGACGCGAACCTGGGGAAAATTTTGCCTCAGAAAATCGACTGAGTTATCCGTTGAGCAGTCGTCCACGACAATCACTTCGTATTCAAGCTGTGCGCGATTAAGCGCCATAAACAGTGGCACTAACGTCTGCTCAAACAAATGCTTGCCGTTGTAGTTGGGAATCACCACGGAAACCGATTTACGGTTTGCGGTTACCTGATGTGCCGGTAGCAGTTTGGTTTCCACTGGAATATCCAGGTATTCCATGGCTTTGTCGAAATCATCTCTCCAAAAGGAAACCGACCCGGTTTGGAGTTCGGCCTGCCAGGAAAAGGAGGGAAGCATTTTTTGCGATTGCCCGCCCACCACTACGCGGTCGCGCCACGCCAAGTGCCGATGTTGCGCCACAAATCGTTGATCCATTTCATGCTGACTCTTTGTAGCGATAACATATTCTTCCAGGGCCTGATGAACGAGTTCGCTGGCCGTCATGCCCGGACGGAGGATCAATTCCTTCACGGGAACGGGAAATTGGGCGATGTGCGATTCCTCCAGTTGCGTGGGGTTGGCGCTGATCACCACAATCTCATTTGGCAGTTCCGTTTGCACCCGTATGGTATTGAGTGTTCGTAACAGCGGTTCATGCGAAACGCCTTCGTGAAAAATCAAGAGCGAAGTGCGCACGTTGGTATTGGCCTCCAGCAGTTTGGCGTATTTATAAAATACCCAGTGGGCGGTGGAACCCGAGATCACCAACCCTTTGTAGCCATCTAAAATTCCGCCTTTTAAGATATAGGCTTTAAAAAATGCAAAAACTGTTTTGTAAAAAATCTTGGCCACGCTGGAGTGGGCCCGGTAGCGATTCACGTGGGCGTGGATGGCGGAGTAAATCTGATTCTTATGAAGAAACTGCGAGATGTTGTCGTACGAGCGATGGAACAAATCTCCTTTTAAATAGCTTAGGCTGGCGTCAGTAAACATCTCCACGCGTTCGTGAACGGCATCCCCCTCCCATTTGCCCTTTCTCCGATCCCACAACCGGAGCTTTTGGTCGGGATACCAACCGCAGGTTTTAATCCAGGTGCCACCCAACGATGACAAGCGGTTCATGATGTATCCATCATGACCCCAGTTGGCCTTAACATCCAAAATGGATTGTGTCAACTCGGAGGAAAGGTATTCATCCGCGTCAAGCGAAAGTATGATGTCGTGAGTCGCGTGCGACAGCGCTCGGTTTTTTTGGCGGGCATAACCCAAAAATTCCTGCTCAAAAAAACGAACACCTTTTTCCTGGCAAATTTCCTTTGTCCTGTCGGTAGACATGCTGTCCAGCACCACCACCTCATCCGCAACCGCCCTGGCCGAATCAATACATCGGCCAATGTTTCGCTCTTCATTAAAGGTGATGATAACCGCGCTGATTTTAATCATGTAACACTTAAAACCCTAAAGATAAAAAAATACGCCCGCTCGTGGCGTTTGCCAGGAGCGGGCGCTTGCGCTACCGCATGGCCAGTAATCGCGTGGATTTTACCAGATGAATCATTTCTGCCCTGTATCCCGCTTCATCGGTACCGCGTGCTCCTTGTGCAAGTTGCAACACATCCTCATACGAGTAGTCAGTGAGGAGCGCGGACTGGCGCAGCAACAATCCAAACGCAGCCACGGAAGCCGACCAGCGGAAGTTTTCTGACGTTTCGCCCAACGTACGTACCGATTTGGCCACCGCTTGCGAAAACAACATGCTCTTCAACCCGTCCGGTTTCTTGTACCTGAACTTCACCGTTAACCACTCATCCGATTCCGTAAGCCGAGGCCGCGGTGCCGCCTGCTGGTACTTCAACTCCGGGTATCGATCGTTTGGCACACCCAACGGGATGATCTCATAAAGCGCCGTTACCGTATGGCCCGCACCCAACTCGCCCGCATCTTTCTTGTCGTTCGCAAAGTCTTCGGTCTTTAACATTCGATTCTCATAGCCAATCAATCGGTAGGCGTGCACTTTTGCCGGGTTAAACTCTACCTGTAGTTTTACATCTTTGGCAATCGTAAATAACGTGCCGCCAAACTCCTGCACCAGCGTTTTTTGCGCCTCCAGCAGGTTATCGATATACGCGTAATTGCCGTTACCCTTATCGGCCAAAATCTCCATCTTGGCATCTTTGTAGTTACCCATACCGTAACCCAGCACGGTAAGAAAAATGCCATCGCCCCGGCGCTCTTCAATGAGTGTCTCCATGGCCTGGTTGCTGGATTCGCCCACGTTAAAGTCTCCGTCCGTGGCAAGAATTACGCGGTTGTTGCCGGCTGGCTGAAAGTTCTCAAGCGCAATTTTATAGGCCAGCCGAATGCCCATGCCGCCCGCGGTTGAGCCCCCGGCTTCAAGTTGATCGATAGCTGCTATAATCTTGCGCTTATCCTGCCCGGAGGTTGAAGGTAAAACTACACCGGCCGCACCGGCGTACACCACAATGGCTACGCGATCGTTCGCTCGTAATTGCTCCACCAACAATTTCAAGCTTGCCTTCACCAATGGCAGCTTGTTTTCGTCCGACATCGAGCCGGACACATCGATTAAAAATACCAGATTGGATGCGGGCAATTCGGCTGTGTGGATGCGCTTGCCTTGTAAGCCAATGTGAACAAGCTTATGCGCGGTGTTCCACGGGGCAGGGCCAACCTCAGAAAACACCGTGAACGGATGGTCGCCTTCCGGTTGTGGATAGTCATACTGAAAATAGTTGATCATCTCCTCTACCCGAACCGCATCTGCGGGCGGCAATTTGCCATGGTTGATAAATCTGCGAACGTTACTGTACGAGGCCTTATCCACATCAATGGAAAAAGTGGAAAGGGGCTCCCGCAAAGCGTCATGGAACTCGTTTTCTGAAAACGCGGCATACTCCTCGCTATTGGGTTCAGGGGCTGCCTGCTGCCAATCGTGGTAAGCCATAACAGCCTTTTGTTCGTGGTCTCGCTTACGCGGATGGCTGTCTCGGGCCGCGCCAGTCACTACTACTTCGCTAAGGCTAAGGTTGTCCAACGCCAACGCAATATTGATTAGCGTACTCTGGCCAACCACAGCCTCCTGCGTTTCATATCCCACAAACGAAAACACGAGACGCGCCCCTGATGATACGGACAACTCGTATCGCCCGTTAGCATCGGTAACCGTGCCGTTTACCGTGCCCTTCTCCAGCACGTTAACCCCGGGAATGCCAACTCCGTCATCCGCGGATCGAACATATCCCGAAACCTTGATTTTTTGCGCGTGCGCCGCTGCACCCAGCAGCAGTAACACAAATAGCCATATTACTTTTTTCATCGTTTTTTTTCTCTCAGGATGCGGCGGACTTCCAAATTCCATACGCTGCACAAAAAATTTTATCTTTCGAAGTGCTACGTCTCTCGCATAAAGAATCCGCCACCGATGCCGAATTGCTGTTGCGCTACCAAAAGAGCAGGCAGCTTGAGGTGCTTACTGCACTTTTTGGTCGCTACACGGCGTTGGTGTACGGTGTTTGCCTGAAATACTTAAAAGACCGGGAAGATGCACGCGATATGGTGATGGTTGTTTTTGAAAAACTAATCGACCTGCTGCCCAATCAATCCATCGACCACTTCAAGGGCTGGCTTTACGTAACCACCCGCAACCAGTGCCTGATGCAGCTGCGCAAAAAGAGTGGACACGTATCGCAAAATTTTGACGCCGCCAGTATGGAAAACAGCCTGCTGGTACATCTGGAAGATGAGCCGGAAATGGAGGTAAATCTCAGTAAATTAGAGCACTGCGTAGAGCGTTTAATCGAAGACCAAAAAACGTGTGTTCGTTTATTTTTTCTGGAGGAAAACAGCTACCTGCAAGTGGCTGAAAAAACCGGCTACACAATGAATCAGGTAAAAAGCTACATCCAAAACGGAAAACGAAACTTAAAAATCTGCATGGAAGAAAATGGCCGTTAGCCAAGACGATATCGAAAAATACCTGCGGGGCGAACTTTCGCACGCACAGCGGCACGCGTTGGAAAAAGAGGCTTTGCGCGATCCTTTTCTGGCAGATGCACTTGCCGGTGCTGAGCAAATTGGCCCGGATGCTTTTGCCGAAGACCTCGCCCACGTACAGCTGCGCATGCAAGCGAAAGCGCCCAGGAAACAAACGTTCTCCCTCCGGCTTGCCGCCAGCGTTGTTCTGCTCCTTGGCTTGGCCACGGCAGTGTACTTTTATTTCTCAGCCCCTACCCCACCGCCTTCGTTGGCCTTACAGCCTCCTGCACAGGAGGAGCCTACCGTTGCCGCAGAAGGAAAAAGCGCTTTCGCGGATTCAAGTCGCCAGCAAGTAGCTGCCGAACGGCCTGCATTACCCGCGCGCCGGGCGGAACAAGCGGCTGCAACCACCACCGCTTCACCCGAACCCGTAACATTGGCGGATGCCGCGGTACAAACGGAAAAACCAGAAGAGCAACGCGATGTGGCGCAAACACCGGCAGCGGCCGAAGCAGAACCAGTAGCACCCGTGGCCGTTCCTGCGCTGCAGGCTGCGGAATTGATCGAACAAAAAACAAAAAAGGCTGCAGCCCGCGAAGAAGCATCGCGAGAGCAATCGTTACTCGCGCGAAAACAGAATGTCGGTACCTCAGCATTCACAGCGGAATTGGTCACCGGCCAGGTGGTATCTGCAGAAGATGGTTCGCCTCTGCCCGGCGTTAACGTAGTGCTGAAAGGAACTACCCTGGGCACTGTAACAGATGGCGAAGGTCGGTTTCAATTACCTTTCATTCCGCAGGGCGTTCTGGTATTCTCTTTTATTGGATTGCAATCTGTGGAGCAGCCGGTGCCAACCGCCCCGGTAGTGGTTAAAATGCCCATGGATGTAAGCCAATTGAGCGAGGTGGTGGTTACCGGCTACGGGGTGGCAGGCGATGAAGATCGGGAGCCGGGTCCCTACCGGACGGCAGAGCCCGTAGGTGGGCGCAAAGCGTTTAATCAGTACCTGGAGCAAAACGTGGTTTATCCACCCGTGGCAAAGGCAAAAAAAATTGAAGGAAAGGTTACGATTCAGTTCAAGGTTCAACAAAACGGTCAACTCACCGATTTTCTCGTAATTAAGGGTATCGGTGGTGGCTGCGAAGAAGAACTCATCCGGCTGGTGAAAGAAGGTCCAACCTGGACAGCCGAATTGAACAAAGGCCAGCCCGTGGCAAACACCGTGCGCGTTCGGTTTAACTTTCGATTGTCCGACAAATAACTATGTCTAAAAAAGCCACTGCCAAAACCATTCCCCAGGAGATTCTTGATTTGGTTCGCAAAACCTTCAACGATTCCGAATTCATCGGCAAATCGCGCGGCACCGGCAAATGGAGTTTTATACCCATGCTGCAAAAAGCGTTGCAGAAATTTCTCGACCAGCACAAAGACAAGTATCCCACGTTGGTACTACAATATCCGCAGGGGCCAACCGAAGACTTATTGCGCCGGGCATTTAACCTGAAAAGCCCGCCCGGGGCTACCAAATCGCTTCGCGATTTGCTGTGCTGGTACGCTACCAACAATCAGTTGGATTGGAATGGCGTTATTCTCCACTCGTTCAAAGACCGGTACACACCGCTGCTGGATTCCGAAAAGCCGGAACCACACCCCACAACGGACAGTCCGGTTTCTTCCAACCTCGACTCCTTTGCCAGCAAGGTGGCTGATTTGTTGCTGGAGAAATTGTCGGGTAAGGAGATGGAGATTATGAAAAAGCAGCTGTTAGATGAAAAGCGGGAGCGCGAGGGGCAAGCCGAGGTGCTTGATGATCTCAGTATTCCTTCATTTAACAATCCGGATAAACCGGAGTTTCCACCACGCCCTTTTTTTACGCCGCAGTTTCCGGCATCGCACACGCTCCCCATCACTGTTCCGGGTTTTACCAACGTGTGGCTGAAAGACGAAAGCACAAACCCTACGGGCACCCATAAGGCGCGCATGGCGTGGGAGGTTGTCATCAAAGCCAAACGCTATAACATTAAAGAGATTTCCCTGATTTCCTCCGGCAGTGCTGCGGTGGCCATTCAACATTTCTTTAACCTGTACCGCGTAAATACCGTGCTGAAAGTTTTGGTAGACCATCGCCTGAAGCCGGAAATAAAAACAGGGTTACGCAACATGGGCTGTGCCGTATATGAAACCGACCTGGCTCAAAAGCCACTGACCAGCAATGAAATCAAAACACTCACCGACAATACTACCGGGATCGATATTACCTACCGGGAAATACTCGACCGATATAATGACAACTACTACGACTGGCTCTCGTACGAAATTTTAAACGAAAGCCCCCAGCATTGTTTCATTCCGTTTGGCACAGGCGATTTATTTGTTAACGTGCTTATCATTGCCGAACGGGAGTTTAACAACCGCATTTATAAACATGATCCACGCTTTCGCGGAGACATCAACGCCATTAGCGGGTGTAATTTCTATGGCGCCACCACACGCAATTCCAACAGCCGGTTAGATAAGTTATTCTCGTACCATTTGCCCAGTCTAAAAGATTATTACGATTACATCAACTCGCTCATCAGCAATCAACGGGTGGGGCAGAACTCGGCCATTCTGGAGTTAGAGGAAGAGTTTATTGAAGAGGCCATCGCATTGGCCACCGCGCAACGCATCACCTGCGAACCCAGCGGCATTGCCGGTTTGGCTTTACTGCTGCAAAACCGTAACGACATCGCGGCAGACGATAAAATTTTGATTGTCAACACCGGAAAAACAAACTACGAACTCGGCACCTCCGGCCGGACCCGCTAGCGCAACCCGATCTTTGTTTGTATCTTTCACTATGCGTTGGATTTTTTTTCTGCTCTTCGTGCCCACCGGAGCCATGGGTCAATCGATCAAAGTAATGACCTACAACATCCGTTTCGACAATCCGGAGGACGGGGAAAACCGCTGGTCACTCCGCAAGGAGAAAGTAGTAAGCCTGCTAAAAAAATACGATCCGGATATTATTGGAGTACAAGAGGCGTTGCACCACCAACTCAATGACCTGTTAGAGGCGCTCCCCGCATACGCCAGGGCAGGCGTGGGGCGCGATGATGGAAAGCAATCGGGTGAGTACTCGGCTATTCTGTATAAAAAAGAGGTTTTCACCCTTCGCCTGGAAACAACACAATGGCTATCCGAAGAACCAGATGCGCCACCCGGAACCAAAGGATGGGATGCCGCGCTGCCGCGGATTTTTACGCTGGCGCAGTTGAGATGGATCCCACAGGAAAAAGATTTGATCTTTGTCAATACGCATTTCGATCATGTTGGTGAGGTGGCGAGAGAGAGAAGCCCTTTTCTCATCAGCGGATTTGTTACCGGTTTTCGTTTCGCGGCGGCACGAAACAGTGCAAAGCCCGACAGCAAAGTGCCGGTTGTATTGATGGGCGACCTTAACTCTGAAATAACTGAACCCGGATACCGAAATTTTTTAACACCATCACCGAGTTCTTCATTTGCCGATTGTAGGCCCGAAAGTGACACCCGCGGAACGTACTGCACCTTTCAAACAGGCAAGCCTTGCCGCTTGATTGATTACATATTTCGCTCAAATGAGTGGCGCACCCTCAACTATCAAGTCGTTTCCGATAACGATGGTACCCACTACCCGTCCGACCACCTGCCGGTACTTGTTACACTGGAGTTAGCTCCGAACTAAATGGAAAGCCACCGCTTTCATTTGCGCGTAGATACCACTCGTTTTGTTACGGCCAGTTGGTTTTTGCCCGAGGCGCCCGTTGCGGCCCTTACGCTAGCCCACGGCGCAGGTACGCACCTCGATCATCCGCTGATGCGCGAGTTGGCTTTTGCTCTGGCCAGCGAAAAATTGGCCACCTTGCGTTTCAATTTTCTGTACACAGAAGAAAAACGCAAGCGGCCGGACGCAGCCGAACAAACGTACCCGGTAATTCACGCCGCTGTGGATGAAGTCCGCAAGCGGGTTCCTCATCTACCGCTTTTTCTCGCGGGTAAATCATTTGGTGGCCGCATGAGTTCGCAATGGGCGACTGCGCGCAAATCCGAGCACGTTCGCGGACTCCTGTTTTTCGGATTTCCCCTGCACCCCAAAGGCAAACCCGGTACCACCCGAGCCGAGCATCTTCAATTGATCTCCAAGCCCATGCTGTTTATTCAAGGCGAGCACGATGAGTTGGCTACGCTCGATTTGTTGTTGCCGGTTGTGCAACCGCTACCGCATGCAGAGCTGATGGTGATTGCCGGGGGCAACCACAGTTTACAGGTAAAGAAAAAAATCGATTACACGTGGATCGGTGCCACCGTGCGGCACTTCATCGAAAAAAATCAGTAACGCTACTTCCGGTTGGCAAGGTACACGCCTCCGATAATTGCCGCCATGGCAATGAAGTGACCCGACGTAAGTTGTTCGCCATCCAGCAAACCCCAGCTCACCGCCACGATGGGCATGATATAGGTTACGCTACTGGCAAAAAGCGGAGTAGAAATCTGCACCAGTTTGTTGAATAACAACCCGGCCACGGCCGTGCTCATGAACGCCAGTAACGCAATGAATCCAAACGCGCGCCACGCGCCCGGCTGTGTGGCCAGAATGGAAATGAAATCCGTAAAGAACAACAAATACAAAATCCCCAACGGGCCCACCAGCAAGAGGGATACGCTGGTGAGCGTAACAGCGCCAACCCCTACGATCCGAAATTTTATCCAATTGAGATTAGCGCCATAACATGCACAAGCACCCACAATCAGCAACGCATACGCATTAAAGCCCGTAATCGTTCCGCCCGATCGGGATAATGCCAATAGCACCGTGCCCGCAAAGCTGATCAAAATGCCCAGGACGGCATATCCGCGAAAGCGCTGTTGAAAAAACAGTGCCCCCATAATCATCGTCCAGACTGGCGAAAGGGTATTGAGGATACCGGCCAGCGAACTCTCCAGTTTGGTTTGGGCCGTGGCGAAAAGAAAAGCCGGAATGAAAATGCCCATCAGGCCAGACATGGCGATGTTAAAGTGATCGCCTTTCTTCAGTTCGCGCAACCGGGGCAGCGAAAGGGGCAGCAGAATGATGCACGCAGCCGAAACACGCAACGCGCCCACCACATCGGGCGGGAAAACTTTAAGGCCTTGCTTGATGAGAATGAAAGAGGTGCCCCAGATCAAGGACAGCACCAACAACAACGCCATGGGCAGATACCGATTGGTCTTCATCAAGAAAATGTAAGCACAAAGAAAGCGATTGCTTGACCGATCACAAGCCGGAAACTTGCGAAGTCATCGGCTCCGCATAAGCTACAATTACTTCTTCCAGAATGGCATCCACTTCCTCAGGCGTACCTGCTTCCACCAACCGCGTGCGAAACGGCTTGAAATCAGGAACCCCTTTGAAATAGTTACTGTAATGCCGGCGCATTTCGAACACGCCTAACTTCTCGCCTTTCCAGCGAATGGAAAACTCAAAGTGTTTTTTGGTTACGCGCACACGCTCGGCCATATCGGGTGGTAGCGGGCGCTCGCCATGGCGCACGTATTCTTTGATTTCGTTGAAAATCCAGGGGTAGCCAATGGCGGCGCGGCCGATCATCACACCGTCTACGCCATAGCGGTTCTTGTACGCAAGGGCTTTTTGTGGTGAGTCGATGTCGCCATTACCAAAAATAGGAATCTGCATCCGCGGATTTTCCTTGATCATGCCAATCAGCGTCCAATCTGCTTCGCCCTTGTACATCTGCACGCGGGTGCGGCCGTGCACGGTAAGCGCCTGAATGCCGATGTCTTGCAGCCGCTCGGCCACTTCAACAATGTTTTTGGTTTTGTCATCCCACCCCAGGCGGGTCTTAACGGTAACCGGCAGATGCGTGGCCTTGACTACCTCTTCCGTCATTCGCACCATCTTCGGAATGTCTTGCAACAATGCCGCACCCGCGCCTTTGCACGCCACTGCTTTTACAGGGCAACCGTAGTTAATATCAATCAAGTTGGGGTTGGCCGCGGTGGCAATTTCAGCGGCCTCGCGCATGCTATCCACATTACCGCCAAAGAGTTGAATGCCAATCGGGCGCTCGTATTCAAAGATGTCCAGTTTTTGTCTGCTCTTGGCGGCATCGCGAATCAGGCCCTCGGAGGAGATGAACTCGGTGTACATCAGGTCTGCACCACCGTCTTTGCAAACAGCCCGAAAAGGCGGGTCGCTCACGTCCTCCATGGGTGCCAGCAGCAACGGAAAGTTGCCCAGCTCAATCGGGCCAATTTTTGCCATGTTTTGTTTATTAGGACGTTTTGCGTTTTTTGCGCTGCAAAAATACCAACTGCCACCCGGAATGGAAAATACGAATGAAAAGTCGCCCTGGCTGGTGGTGTTACTGGTACTGGTGGGAAGCGGTGTAGGCATGGTGTTTGGTTCGGGTCTTGGTGGCTTCATTGGCATGCAATTGTATGCGGGCGAGGGCACTTTTTTTGAGGCGATTACCCACCCGACGGATGCCGTGCGCGTACCGATGTTGGTGGTGCAGGCCGTTACCGCATTATTTGGTTTAGTGATTATGCCCGGGCTGGTATGGTGGCGTGTACGACAACAACCGGTATCTGCCTTTTTTACCACCCGCACCGCGGGGTCTGTAGCGCTGGTAGTAACCGTGGCTGTAATTGCATTTGCAATTGTGGATAGCGCCATTATTCAATGGAACAAGAACATTGCACTGCCGGATTTCCTGCACGATTTTGAAGCCTGGGCACAGGCGAAAGAACTTCAACTTGAACGACTCACAAAAGTGTTGGTAAATTTTGCGTCGCCCGGCGAGTTCATGCTCGGGTTGCTCGTGATTGCACTTTTGGCCGGTGTTACTGAAGAGTTTTTCTTTCGCGGGCTCATTCAAACTGAACTTACCCGCGCAGTGCAAAACCCGCACGTCGCTATCTGGATCAGCGCCATTGCCTTTAGTGCGGTACACATGCAATTCTACGGCTTTGTGCCGCGCATGCTGTTGGGTGCACTCTTTGGATACTTGTACTTTTGGTCGGGCAACTTGTGGGTGCCCATTCTGGCGCACGCTGTAAACAATGCGTTTGCCCTGGTGCTGGTTTATGTAAGCCAGCAACACGAACTGCCGCTGGATGTGGAAAACGAAGCTGCACCCTGGCCGGTGATCATCGTCTTTCTGGTGCTTACCGTCATTCTCATCCGCCGTTTATATCACACATTTCAACCAGCCACACGTGATTAAGCAGTACTCCAATCTCACCCAACGGATCATCACTGCCCTAATCGGTGCAGCGGTGGTGATTGGCAGTGTGGTGTGGGGCGAGTGGAGTTACTTTGCTGTGTTTTTTGTGATTTGCCTGCTTACACTTTGGGAGTTTTACAGCCTGGCCGGGTTGGATGGAATGATTCCGCAGAAATCATTCGGCACGTTATGCGGAATGGTCGTTTTTAGTCTTTCGTTTTTTATTGAGCGCGACTCGCTCCCGTTCCAATACTATTTTTTGATTTTTCCGCTCGTGTCGTTTGTGTACATGATTAAACTCTACAAAAAGTTTGAGCGCAAACCCTTCACCAATATTGCCTTTACTTTTTTGGGATTGTTTTATGTGGCGGTACCCTTTTCGCTGCTGAACATCGCAGCTTTTGAATACGGGTTCTATAATTATCAGATCATCTTTGGATGCCTGTTTATTCTCTGGGCTACAGATACCGGGGCTTACATTGCCGGCACCTTGTTTGGCAGACGCAAACTTTTCGAGCGCATCTCACCCAAGAAGTCGTGGGAAGGGGCACTGGGAGGTGCCGTATTTGCAGTTGCTTTTGCCTTTGGTATTGCACACTACTTCGATACACTGGAGCGCTGGCAGTGGCTGAGCATTGCAGGCATTATCATCGTGGGTGGAACGTATGGCGACCTGGTGGAGTCGCTGCTGAAACGTACCATCGAGATCAAAGACTCGGGCGATTCGCTGCCCGGGCATGGCGGGTTTCTCGACCGTTTCGATGGATTGTTAATCTCAGCGCCGTTTATCGTAGCGTTTTTGGAGTTGTCTTAGTCTTTGCGAATTAACGCCACCGCATAGGCATTTACACCCTCGTGCCTACCTACATAGCCTAACGTTTCGGTGGTCGTAGCTTTGATCGAGATATCGTCCTCCGAAATTTCCATCAGCGGGGCGAGCACCTTTTTCATCGCCGGAATGTGCGGAACAATCTTGGGTTTTTCCAACGCCAGCGTACAATCTACATTTTCTACTTGCCAGCCGCGCTCGCGCAGCATGCGCGTAACGTCTTTCAAAAAGAATTTGCTATCCATCCCCTTCCAGCGCGGATCTTTGTTGGAGTAATGGAAGCCAATGTCGCCCAGGTTGGCGGCCCCAAGCAGGGCATCGCAGATGGCGTGAATGAGCACGTCTGCATCAGAATGGCCCACGGCACCTGCAGGTGCATCGGGCAGGCGAATGCCCCCGAGAAAAAAATCCCGGCCCACTTCCAATTGATGAACATCAAAACCAAATCCCACGCGGATCTTCATGGTGCTTTGCCGATTTATTTTTGTGCATGATAATACAACACCGAACTGTTCGCTTCGCGCAGTGCCTGGTGCGCCACGCGTTCCACGTCGGCCGGGGTTACACTGCGCACGCGGGTTAGTTCCTGATTTACCACCTGCGCATCGCCCGAGAGGGAAGAAAACGCAAGGTTCATGGCGCGGTTCAGCACCTCTACTTCACCAAACTGAAGCGCAGCTTCGGATTGATTTTTTACTTTCTCTAACTCCTCCGGCCGCACGCCGTGGGTTTGCAGGTGGGCGATAACTTCGTCTACGGCGGCTTCCGCAGCCTCCAACGAAATGCCGGGGGCCACCCGACCGCTGATTACCACCAGCCCCGGATCTAGCGTGCCCATGACAAACGCTGAAACAGAGGTGAAGACCGCGCGCTCTTTGACCAGCGTTTGGTAAAGGCGACTGGACTGCCCGCGACCGAGCACATCGGTGAGCAGATCAAACGCATAGTAATCTGCATGAAAACGACCGGGCATGTGCCACGTTTTGTAAAGTGCATCGGCCGGCACAGCGGCATGGCTGTGCAGCACACGTTTCTCGCGCTGCTCCGGCTCTTGCACCCAATGGTGGGTAACCGGAGCCCCTGCCGGAATCGGGGCAAACCATTTTTCACTCAGCGCCCGCACCTGATCTACCGAAACATTGCCGGCCACCACAAGCACCGCATTGTTCGGTACATAGTACCGCTGAAAAAACTGCTTCACGTCTTCCATCGTGGCCTGCTCAATGTGTGCTACCTCTTTGCCGATAGTGGCCCATTGATACGGGTGCGTACGGTAGGCGAGCGGGCGCAATTTCAGCCAAACGTCTCCGTAGGGTTGATTTAAGTACCGCTGCTTGAATTCTTCTACCACCACTTTGCGCTGCACTTCGAGCACCTGCGGATCAAACGACAAGCTCAGCATGCGGTCGCTCTCCAACCAAAAGCCGGTTTCGATGTTGGCCGCAGGCACAGACAGATAGTAATTGGTAATGTCTGTGTTGGTAAACGCGTTGTTCTCGCCACCTACCAGTTGCAACGGTTCGTCATAACTTGGAATGTTTTGAGAACCCCCGAACATGAGGTGCTCGAACAAGTGGGCAAAGCCGGTTTTATTGGGATGCTCGTTGCGCGAGCCCACTTTATACAACACGTTCAGCACCGCCACGGGCACTGTGCGATCTTCATGCACATACACATCCAGGCCGTTGGCAAGCGAAAACTGCTGAAAAGAAATCATGCTCAAAAATAAGCATTCGGGGTTGGCCGGGGGTGCTGATCGGTTGAGAAAGATTGCGTTGCGTGGGCTACCGCGCACGGGTATGTGCGATTACATCTTGAATGCGCGTTTGGTGGCACGCCGCCCGCGTGAGGGGGTGAGTGGGTTTGTTTGAGCCCGCCTGGGCCCGTGCGGTGGGTGGCGAGCCACGAACACCCGACCCGAGGCACGAGGGGCACGCCCAAAAAAACCGGAGGTCATCTCAAAAACAAATCGATGAACTCAGTGCAAAAGCTCCAAGCGTGCAACAATCCATCTGCTACGGCGTCTGACGGCTTCTTTACCGCGGCCACCAGCCGTCTGACGTTACGGATTTCCCAGTCGCCCCGCCCTCGAAGTGATGGATCACTTGCAGTTGCGCGTCGGGTGTTCAGGGATTGCAGTGCTGGCAAAACTGCGGATCGGCTTTGCCGGATTGCTGCACCTCGCGTGTAAAGTTGCATTTGGCGCAGGTGAAAATTTCCGCGGCCACAAGTTCCGTGGGTTCACCACACCAACTGCACGGCAGGCCGGGAACGACCGCGGTGACGGAGAAACCTGGGGTGCCACATTGCGGGCACGGGCTGAAAATTTTGGCCACCAACTTCGCGCAGGCTTCGGCAATCACGCGCTGGCGCTGCGGGTTGTAGAGCGCGCGCATGTCAGTCTCGGCCGTGACGGGCCCCATGGAGCAAAACAATTCAAACGCGGCGCGCAGCCGGGCTTCTTGTTGAATTCCTTTTTCGAAGCGGGGGCCACTGGGTGTTTCTACTTTGAGGATGAGTGCCGCGGCCGGAAAGCCGGTTTGTGTGGCAAACGCGCGCAACTCCGGCCAGGTGGCCACGGTTTGTTGCGCAAAGTTGGTTTCGGTGCTTACTGTTTGCGCTGTGATTTCGAGTTCGTGGCGCGAGTCGATCAACATCAGCCACTCCTGGTTTGCGGCTACCCAGCCGAGCTGCGGATGCGGACCGAAGGAGCCTTCGCTGCCCACGGCCAGATCGGCACCGGCAAGTTGCATAGCGGTACGGATTTTTTTTCGGAGTGTGGTCACGGCATCTGCGGTGCGCGCCACTTCGCCCGTGAATGTGCCGAATTGGTCGGTATCGTATTCGGGTAAAACAAAGGCCTGCACAGCAAGCGAACGCTCGAGTGCAGGCCCCAGTATTTTTTCCTTCTCGTGCTTGGTGGCAATCAGCAGCCGCCGTCCTTCAAAAAAATCTTTGACGTTGGGCGTTTGCGTGTTGCTCACTCCACGTGCCGGAATTACTGACCTTGTCCTAACGAGAATGCCGGCACGCCATCAAAGGTGTACAGGTTTTCGGTTTTGATAATATCGAAACCGGCATCGGCCACTTGTTTCATGATGGCCATCACATCCGCATAGGTTGATGGTTTCATGTCTTCGTTCTTGTAACGGCAGCGCCAGTGGTCGGTACAGAATGTTTCGGGCATGCCGTTGGGATACACTTTTACCCCGCGGTTGGTGATCATGCTAAACTCCATGTTACCGGCTTTAAAGCCTTTGATGACCTCGCCAATTTTGTTGGCATCGCGGTTGGCCCAATGCACAAACACATCAACGCCAACCAATTCCTTCTTGGCGGGTTTGTGTTCGGTAAGTTTTACTTTAATGGTTTTACCAATGGCCTTGGCGTAGCTTACTTCTTTCAGTTGCGCAGGCTTCTTGCCGAGGCGGGCAATTACGGCATCGGCAAACTCGCGGGTGCCCACTTTCTCTTTGCTCTTGCCTTCTTCAAAAATATCGTACGTATGCACGCCATCTTCCAATGTGCGTAACCACGCGTTGTGCACCTTCTCGGCCACATCGCCCTGGCCAATGTGTACCAGCATTTGCACGGCACCCAACAGCAACCCAGACGGGTTGGCAAGATTCTGGCCGGCCCGGCGGGGCGCAGAGCCGTGGATGGCCTCGAACATCGCAAAACCATCGCCAATGTTGGCGGAACCCGCCAAACCTACGGAGCCTGCAATTTGCGCCGCCACATCCGAAAGGATATCGCCATACAAATTGGGCATCACAATCACATCAAATACCTCGGGGGTATCGGCCAGCTTGGCGGCCCCGATGTCTACAATCCAATGCTCTTTTTCAAGCTCCGGGTATTCCGCACCGATCTGATCGAACATCTTGTGGAAGAGTCCGTCAGTAAGCTTCATGATGTTGTCTTTGCTGAAGCACGTTACTTTTTTGCGGCCATACTGGCGGGCATATTCAAACGCATAGCGGATGATTTTTTCCGTTCCGGGGCGAGAGATCAGTTTTAAACACTGCACCACCTCATCGGTTTGCTGGTGTTCGATACCCGCGTACAAATCTTCTTCGTTTTCGCGCACAATCACCACATCCATGGTGGGGTGCTTGGTTTTTACAAAGGGGTGGTACGAGTTGCAAGGCCGCACGTTGGCAAACAAGCCCAGCATTTTACGGGTAGTTACGTTTAAGCTTTTAAACCCACCTCCTTGCGGAGTGGTAATGGGTGCCTTGAGAAACACCCGGGTTCTGCGCAGGCTATCCCACGCCTCGGGCTTAATGCCGGCCGAGTTTCCCTGCAGGTATACTTTTTCGCCAATCTCAATGGTTTCGATGTCGATGGCTGCACCGGCCGCCTGAATTATCCGGAGGGTGGCCTCCATAATTTCGGGCCCGATTCCATCTCCGTAAGCTACTGTAATAGGTGTTTTTGTCATTGTTTAGCCTGTTTTGGGGCGTAAAAGTAACACTACTGATCTAAGAATAGTTACTTTTACTATTGAAAAATGCGTATTTACAGGCTGAGTTGACGCTGACGTATGAACTGGCAATTGCAGATACAAATGAACGAAAAGCTCTTCTTGCGAGACCCTGCCAAGTCGGATTTAGGCCACAGAATTGTGCAGCATGGGGCAATTATGATGGAGCGGATGGGCTATGAGGAATTTACCTTTAAAAAGCTTGCAACGGAAATCAACACCAACGAATCGAGCGTATACCGGTATTTCGAAAACAAACACCGGCTTTTGCTCTACCTGGTAGGCTGGTACTGGCGCTGGATGGAATATTTGGTGGCCGTGCACACCAACAACCTGAAGACGCCCGAAGAAAAGGTAGATGTCATCATCCGCATTCTGATGTTGCAGGTTAATGGCGAGCTTACGCTGGATGGGCTGGAGATTGAAAAACGGATTTTACACCAACTGGTAATTAAAGAAAGCTCGAAGGTGTACCTCACCAACCACGTGGAAGAAGACAACAAAAACCTGTTCTTTAAGCCATACAAAGATTTAACGGCCCGCATTGCCGAGATTTTTCAGGCGCTTAACCCCAACTACAAATACACGCGTTCGCTCACCAGCACCGTGATTGAAATGGCCCACTACCAGTATTTCTTCATGAAGAATCTGCCCTCGCTTACCGACTTCGGGCAATTGAAAGACGAACGCGAAGTGTACCATTATCTAAAAGAATTGGTTTTGGCTGCGTTAAAGAACCCGGCGTAGCACGTGGTTGCCCGGCCCTCGAAGGCGCCTTACCGCGCCAAGGGGTTTTACACCTGATTTGCTTACAGCTGGTGGGCCAATACCGCGAATTTTTTGGCGGCCCCCTCGCGCCCGCGCGCAGCGGCCCCGCGCCCGCTCGGTCACGCTATCCGCTGCAAGTCCGCGCCAGCGCACACACCCACCCCTGGCGGGCTTTTCGCTACTATCGTTGGCCGGGAAACCGGGTAACGTCATTTCGAGGGAGGCACGACCGAGAAATCCCTGATGGCCGTGCTGTGATTCACGATGCCGCACCTGCGTGCGAAATGACCGAGCTATTTTTGAAATTGGTTGTGGGTGAGGGACACCAACGGCCAAGGGCGTAGCTCCTAATTCTGGCTTTTTAAAACCTGCACGAGAAACCGGCCCACATTCAAACCTATCGGATAGATCCTGCCGGTGTTAAAGGTAAGCCCTAACGTGGTGGTATAGTTTGGACCCACGGCAAATCCGCTTAACGCAAAATGCGCAGGAAGTCGCCCCTCCCTCCCTCGCACCCATACCTTCGTCCCTAACACGCCTCCAATGGCGATGGTGGTTTCTTCATCGACTTCATTTTGATAGGCAACATATTCTAAAGGCGCCAGTGCAATTTTTTTGTTATTGAGCTTGATCGATTTGGCAGGATGTTTCCGGTCAAGGTCGCCCAGCGCATAAACCAGATTTTTAGGATATGCGTCAAGATTGCGTTTGGCTTCTTCTTCATCGAGGTAGTACACACTCAGCGTAACCCAGGTCGAGTCGCCCGCGGGTGTAAGGGCATCTATCCGGAAAGCATTTGCGCCCACACCGTTGGCCTTTTTCCAGAAGGAATTAAACAACGCCACCGCATTTGGTTGCCCGGCGTTAAGAAAAAAGCCGGTGAGTGTCGCCAGACTGGTGGCCTGTAGTTCGTATGCCGGATCTATCACATCAAAAGAACTCACCTCCCGCACAACGCCAGCGGGCGCCGTAGTCATAACCTTAACATCTTGCGCAGCGGCCTGCGCGACAAATAAAAATCCGAGGAACACGACTTCTTTCATGATTGTATTGCTGGTTTGACGGGACACGGAAGTGAAAGCTTACCGAAGATAGCAAAACGACCAGATCGTATCATAGTTGTGTCTAACGCAACGCACTTCTCGGCCACCGAAGCTGCTCAAGGGGTTTAACAAATTGTCTTTATTTCTCCGCTGCGTCTCCCGCCTTGGGGACTCTGCGGAACAACGAGGATGTGTCTCGTCCTAAAATAAGTTTACGGTTTTTAATGATAATCCTAGTATTGCTTTA
>CAYLWU010000027.1:0-46161 GCA_964387475.1 uncultured Ohtaekwangia sp.
AACAGCAATGGTTGTGTGGCCACCAGCACGTTACAACACACCGTTTACGACAGTCGAAGGGCAATTGGTGGTCTTGATACAAAATACTGTTTCGAAAATTCATTATTCGCGTTGGGTGGGCCTTTCCCGCCGTCGCCCTCAGTAGTAGATACCATTAAGTTCAATAACCTTCCCGCATTTTACATGCGCGACTTGAAGACGTCTATCCCGCGTTCCGTTCTCGCGGGCGATCAGTTGATTTTCGGGCCGGAATGGGCAGCTTTTGTACCTACGTTACCTGTTCGAAGCCGCAGCTACAATCCGGGAGATAATCCGGTTCCAGGTCGCACGTATTTTGATTTCTTTTTTGATACCAAGAGGCTACTGGATCAACGCTTCACCATTGGCGGTACCGCCAACCAGAATCCGTACGAGTATTTCAGAGAGGTATCGGTGGACGGACAAAATCAAGTATACTATAAGGGTGGATCTTTAGGTATAATTCAGTTTGAGGCCATTTACCAGAGTATTGCGAATGCGGCCGATGAAGAGTTTACACTTTTTCAAAATGTTGAAATCTTCCTGCCGCCTGTACCTATTGTTGAAGTTGACCGCGCAAACCAACCCGTGGCTGGCACCCTAAAGTATTGCGAGAAAGGTGGCCTTATCCGGATCAGCGGTTATCCTAAACCGGCTGCGGGCGTTTCTACAGGAACGTTTACCCTGTGGGATGGAAGCACCCAGTTATCGGTAGGAAATGCGTTTGTAGACAACGGAAACGGCACCGCCACTTTGAACCCCGATGCGTTCACCAATGGATATCGCCCGATCCGAATCGAATATGTGTTTAAGGAAGCGGCTTCGCCTTGTAGTGGTAGAGGAACAATCACCGTTCAAGTTACTCCAAACCCGATTGCTGAATTCAGTACATCTACATTATGTGAAGACATCGCTGTTCAATTCACTGACTTATCTCGCTTTGCCAATGTGCCACCGGCTGGGCTGACCATCAACCAATGGTCTTGGAATTTTTCAGACCCGAACTCAGGTACGGCAAACACTTCCGAGAGTCAGAATCCAACCCATACGTATGCTCAACCTGGCTTGTATTCCAACGTGAGTTTGCAAGTGACCTCAAACGACAGGTGCTCTGCCGTTACACCGGCTTCGCAAAACATAAGAATTGGAGCCACGCCTCAAGTTGATTTCGGATTCATCGGATTAGATAATTCCAAGCCCATTATTTTCACAGATAATTCCCGAATTTCCACTGCCCCTGCCGAACCTGGTCAAGATGGTTTTGAGCAGCTTACCTGGACGCTCGGAAATGGTTCCCCCGCAAATGTTATTCTTTTCAACCCGCACAGGGGAGTTGAGCAATTGGCAAATAATGAAGATGACTTTTCGTTCACCTATCCCAACCCTGGCGTGTTTACCGCCCGGCTCGAGGTAAAAAGCAAAAAAGGTTGTATCGCTCAGCTTTCTAAGCAAATCGTAATTCTGCCGCGGTATGTTGCCACAAGCAACAATAACTACGGTACAGAGGGTAGATTTGAGACGGATAACGGTAACTGGCAGGTCTTTGGCACGCCTTTCAGACCGTCCAGCACCGCGCCTTCCTGGGCCCATGGCGTGCCGGTAAACAAATTTCCCAATCCACTCCTGGGTACAAGAGCATGGATGACCAAACTTTCTGGTTCGTACAATGCAAATGAACGGTCTGCGCTTTACTCGGCCAACTTTGATACACGCGCCTTGACACGACCAATGGTTTCCTTCAATAGTTTCCGGGCGCTAAAGCTGAATGATGGCGTTGTGCTACAGTACTCAACAGACACATTTAATGTGGCTGACCCGCTGAAAAAGTGGAAGGTACTAGGTAAGCAAGGCGAGGGCATTGAGTGGTACAATGCAACCGCAATTGCAGCAAAACCCGGAGATCAATCAGTTGGTGATATTGGTTGGAGTTTAGAAGATACCGAATGGCGCGACTCGCGATTTGTTTTAGCAGATCCGGAAACCAACCGAATCGTTAGAAGTGAAAACGTGGTATTTCGTTTTGCCCTGGCTGCCAATGAAAGCGATGAAAGTTCGGGCTTCGCGGTGGATAACTTCCGGCTTGGTGAGCGAACAAGAACAATTCTACTGGAGAGTTTCGCAAACGCCGGTTCCGGCACAGCATCTAATGAAAGAGTCGTCAACGAATTCATCAATAACTTCAAATCCTCCGAGGTTGGTATGGAATTAGTTAAAATGAATTACCGTGTCGGGTTTCCTGGTGTTGACCCCTTCAACCAAGATAACCCGGGTGATGCCAGTTCGCGCGCTTTGTACTACAATATTCGTACAACCCCACGCTCCCGGATAGACGGCTTTCTGGGTGAGCCGGATGCAACACGGCCGCTCTTCACCGATTGGGGTGTAACGGAGTATAACAAACGCACGCTGATGCTTGCCCAAACAAGTTTGACCGCCACCGCTACTACCACGAATGGTAAGTTAAATGTCTCCGTGGCTGTTAACCCCGTTGAAAAACTCAATAACAAAACGGTTCTCTACGTTGTGGTCATGGAACAATCGATCACATTAGATGCGCTGGGGGCCAAGCGCAGTCTGGTGAACACCGGCGAGCAAAACTTCCAATTTGTCGTGAAGAAGATGTTACCCACAGTACTTGGCACGAAAACAAGCACTCATCCAAATGCAGTGGGTGGGGAACTTCTGCCCAATACCTCCTACACATTCAACCTGGAATGGATTCCGGACTTGAATTTGTTCTACTGGGAACCAAACGACATGGCAGTTGCTGTTTTTCTGCAGGATGAGGATACCCGCGAAGTGTATCAATCGCTTGTAATCCAAAATATTCCAGATCCCCCGGTGAATGTAATTACTGGCATTGAACAACTATCGGAGGAAACAGTAGCAACTTTCCCTAACCCGGCAGACAACCTTTTGTACGTTGAGATTCCCCTTGAAGCTACGATTACCCTGACAGTCGATTTAATCGACCAAATGGGTAAACGCGCGCAAACAGTACAGATTGCCCCAGGTGCGCGGCGCGCGGCTCTGTCTGTGAGCGATCTCGCCGCAGGCGTTTACATTCTTCGGGTTGGATCAAATGGCAATTGGGTGCGAAAGAAGGTGGTCATTTCACACTAATTGGCAGCATGATGCTACTAAACAAAAAGCCCTCTTGCGAGGGCTTTTTTTGTTTAAAAAGGTTCCCGATTAGTTGGAAAAATTTTGACCGTAATGACGAGAATCAGCCGGTTGAGTGTCCTGCGTCATGGATTTAACTGCGGCGTTTGCTGACCTTAACACCGTCAAACGAAAACCAAGAAAGGAGGACGATATGAGACTCATGAAAACCAATTTTCCAACCTTGTTTAACGAACGTTGGCTCACCGATTTGTTCGACAACGAACGTTTTTTCGATGCCAACTGGCTGAAACGTATGCAAGAAATGCCTGCGGTGAACGTAGTGGAAAAAGAAAAGGAATTTGAGATCCAACTCGCTGCACCGGGTCTCACCAAGAAAGACTTCAACATCACCGTGGAAAATGGCCTGCTTACCATTACGGTAGAAAAAGAAAATGAGAAGGAAGAAAAAGAAACCAACTTTACACGCAGGGAGTACAATTACACAAACTTCATGCGATCCTTCAACCTGCCCGAAAATGTAAAAGTGGAAAAAGTGGACGCCCGCTATGAAAACGGAATTCTGGTGCTGTTGCTACCAAAAGAAGTAACCGCAAAAGTGAAGCCCAAAGCTATTGAGGTGCATTAGCCCGCGGTTGAAAAAAATGTGGCATCCGGCGAAGACCACCGCACTTTGAGGCTCATAAGAACCTGGCAGCAATTAGGAAGACGATGGAAACATCCGTAGGATGCCGGCATACGAGTTGCCTGCCGGTTTCGGCAGGCAACTTTGTTAAGAGTATATTCTGAGACCAGCTCTTCTCGCTAACCCAGGCAGGTATGAAACGTATTTTGGTTCCCATCGACTTCTCCCCCTATTCTGAAAAGGCACAGCAAATTGCCGTTTACATCGCGCAAAAAACCGGTGCGCGCTTACTGCTGGTGCACTGCGTTTATACGCCACTGGAATGGAATAGCCTCACCGTTCGCCAACAGGAAGCCTATCCTCAAACGGTGGCCGACACCGTTGATGCGGAAATCAGACTCTCGAAACTAGCCGAGACAAAACAATTCGATTCCGTTGATCTCGAGTTTCGGGTGGTGCATGGTACACCCTATCAGCAAATTGTGCAGCAGGCGGCACGTTTTAAGGTTGACCTGATTGTGATGGGAACGCACGGAAATGAAAAAATCGACCGGCCGTTCGTTGGATCGAACAGTCAACGGGTAATCCGTATGGCACCTTGCCCCGTCTTGTCAATAAAACAGGACGCAACCGAAAAAATCTGGAAAAACATGGTGCTTGCAGCTGATTTCCAAACACCTCCTACCAAGGCGTTCGAACGCGTATTGCCTTTGATTGAAGCGTTAGGAAGTCGGGTAAATCTGCTTTTTGTAAACACACCGGCCCATTTCCGCACCACACCTCAAGCCTTACAAAGCATGCAGGCCTTCGGTCGAAAATTCCCCAACATCAGTTTTCAATACCATGTATTTAATGATGTAGAACTGGCATCGGGCATCGTGGATTTTGCTAAGTCGATGGATATGGATTGGATTGTGATGGCCACCCACGATCGCACCCACACACCAGTATATCAACTGGGTTTTACCGAAGCCGTGCTATTTCACACCGAGATACCGGTTGTAAGCCTGCGCTAGCTGGAGCAGCTTATCCTTTTCGCGTCTTCAGCCGTTGGCGAATAAACTCACCAATCGCTCTTCCTTGTCGCGACCCCTCTTCTACCGCGGGGCGGTAATGGATACCCCCGTACACACGGCTGATTGATGCTTCATCCGCGGCTTGACGAAAAGACGTAAACGAGCGCACGCTCATACCATATTCTACCTCGGTAGAATCCGTAAAGGCAAACTGATCGCCAAACAAACCTGATAGTGCCTCTGCCGCTGACGCTGAAATTACGCTGTGCCCACTGGTATACTCCGGAAAGGGCGGTGTTTGCAACAGCGGCACCCAATTCTCATCCATATTTTGATTGATGAATGTTTCCGGACGCACCAACCGCGAGCGATATTTTTCATCCCAACAACTGATAAAGCCATCCACCAACGAAACAGCCACCCGCGCATAGGCCTCGGCAGTAACGACTGCGTTAGATTGCGATTGTGTACACGCTACACGGGTAATGTTCATCCAATGACCGCCCGGGGAAATCTTCTTCGTGGCAAACATGACGTGACCTTTTACATTCATCACAAAAGGATTACAATCCCAAAAAGCAGCGATTTCCCGCTGCTCCGCAGTGAGATTCTTACCGATGTTATACACTTCTTCGGCCTCTGTAAAAAACTTTGAGCCTTTCTGTTTGACAAATGGCGTGGCCGGCGCCGGCTTAAATTGTTGCGCTGAGTCTAGCGCAAATGGACGGATTTTGTTCCAGTGTGGTTCAACGGCATCCATGTATGCGGGTGGTGTGGGCTTCCAGGTGGCTTCACTTTTTTCGATACTGTACTTCGGGAAGCTGCGTGTTTGTTTGTAGTTATCATTGGCCGACCAGGCCAGTACGTGTTCTGCCACCTGGTTTCCAAATTCCACCGAGCGTTGAAACACATCATCCGGCACACCGGTAGCTTTAAAGTCGCTCATGATTTTCTCATAAACCGCATCCATCTTGTCTTCCGAAAAGACCAACGCGCGCCCCACTCTAAGCATTGCCTGCGTACCCGCAAGGTTGAAAGAATATTCCTGCGTAGAATCTGGCTGTGGAAACGGGGTGAGATCGGTGAGCTGCCCGGCAAGGGTTTGGAAACTACGGTCATGGTGCCGTACTGCCTCATATGCAGCAATGCTGGTATAGGCATAAATGCGACTTGCCACGGGTGGCGAAAAAATATCGTGCACGATGCGATCGGTAATTTCCTTCATGGAACGATGCAGAAATTCCGGGTCGTTTGCTTTGCTTTTGTACTCGCCTGTGTTTGTAGAGCACGAAACAAGCACGGCCATAACCAACAAACAAAAGAGTACTTTCTTCATAGCGTATTTTACTGCAAATATAGCCTGAAAGTTTGATTTGAGCCAATGCAGCCTCAATCCGTGCTCCGCCAGCCCGCACGGGCTATTTCCGGACAGACCTAAAGGCTTGTACGTGTGCCCGGTTGCGGGCCACCAGGTAGATCTTCTTTCCTTGTGCACCGCGTAGCACCTGCATATCTCGCACCTGCCCTTTCAATACCAGCCCGGTCTCGGTTGGCGACACGGAAACAAACGTACGCCCACCTGTGTTGCGCAGCACCGTTCCGTAACTCGCATCATACGGCCCAAGGGAAGGCTGCGTAGCAAGCAAGTTTCCTCCCAGCAAAAGGTCTGGGTATTGATCGCCATCCAGATCATCGCTGGTAACTGCAAAGACGGGGGCCCATTGCGCCTCAGCAGGGAGTGGCTGCACGGTAAGTTTTCCACCTTCGTTCCAGATCACTACAGTACTTAACATATCTATCGTTAGTTCAGCTGACTGCTGTTTTTGTTCGGGTGGAATAAGGTCTACCAGTTGCACATTGCGGTAATCCTGATACTTCAGGTACTTTTTCTTCAACATTGGCAATTGCTTTACCAACTCATCGCGCGTGGCAAAGGGGTACTGCGCGGCCCCGTTGTAATACACAAGAATATGGTCTGAGCTTCCGTTGGCATCAAAATCTCCGAGTAGCATCGTAAGCGGCTGCTGCCGGGAGGCCGTGAGGCGGCTATTTAAACCCAAATTTCCAGCCACAAAATCCAGATCGCCATCAGCATCCAAATCTGCGGCGTGTAGTGTATTCCACCACCCGCGGGTAGCTTTGAGGCCGTAAGCGTCCGACAGATTCAGAAATGTGTGGTCGGGCTGTTGAACTAACACCGTAATGGGCATCCACTCCCCTGCCAACACCAAATCGAGGCGCCCATCCAGGTTTACATCACCCCAAGCGGCATCTTTTACCATTCCCGGCCGCACCTGGCTTACGTTGTCAAATCGGCTTGCCCCAGCCCAGCGCGGGAAATCAGTAAAATATCCTCGTCCATCATTTATCCAGAGATAACTCAGCGGAGCCATGCCGTAGAGAAACGGCATCACACTGGCCCCGATAAAAAGGTCAACATCGCCATCTCCATCAAAATCTGCAGGTTTCACGCAAGATGCGTTCAGGTAAACTTGCGGAAACTGGCGCGTGGCATCTGTAAGCTTGCCCGCATCATTGAGGTACAACCGTGGTTGCAACCCACGATTGCGCGTTAACTTTTCCTGGCCGCCGCCCACTACAATCAAATCGTTGTCGCGGTCGCCATCCACATCGACCCAAACCGCATCTACGTCTTCGGCTATAGTATCGGGTGCAAATGCCTTTTGTTGCAACTGCTTGAAAAGCCCTTGCGGGGATTGGAGGTAGAGCGCACCCGTCTGTCCGCGGCCACCACCCACGTAAACATCATCCAAGCCATCGGCATTAAAGTCGTTTACGGCCAGCGGCGGCCCCTCTGTGGTGAGCATGTGGGGAATGAGACTTTCACGACTAAACGCATTAAATTCGTTTTCTTGATGCACATGTTGAATACCCGAAGCGAAGGGTTCCAACCACACTGAAGCCCATTGTTCGGGCGGCGCAGGCAGGCTGCTTTTGTGAATCCGGCGGATGAGGTCTTTGCTACCTGGCTCCTGCTGAATGGTGCCATCTGGCCACAAGATTTCAACACGATAATCCCCGGAAACAGAAAAAGAAATTTCGGTAGATGAACTGGAGCACCAGCCCCGGTTGGACTGCAATTCGAACATCTGCACAACATTGCCGGATTGAATTTTTACGCGGGCACCAATTGCGAAAGGATTTCCGGGCGATGTGGAATCGTAAATGCTGAGCCGTTGAAACGGTGCCGTGGAGTTATTTCGTAATACACTGGCCGGCTCGTTAATGTTGTTAACGACCAGATCCAGATCTCCATCATTATCTAAGTCGCCATAGGCTGCCCCATTGGAAAAAGTAGGATTTTGAATACCCCACGCGTCGTTCATTTTTACAAATCGGTTGCCTTGGTTTTGGAAGATTTGATTCGGCACTTTACCTGTAGGCATCTGCCGAATAAACGGTAGCGGATCTTTTTCCAGCAGCCGTTGCGCGGAGTCGGATGCGATAAAGCTCACAAAATCCATGTCGTTAGGTCTCCGTACGATACCATTGGTAACGAACAGGTCTTTGCGTTGATCGCCATCAAAATCGGCAAGCAGCGCGCCCCAACTCCAATCCGTGGCCGCAACACCCGCGTACCACGCTATGTCTGAGAAAAATAACCGGCCGGAATCAAGGCCCCGGTTAAGCTGTAGATTATTCCGGGCAATTTGCGGATGATAGCCATACTGAAGTTTGAACTGATACACTTCGTAAGTGTCTTCCCCGGCCGATGTTTTGATTACGGGCTCGTCATAGGGCAGCATATCCAATGATAAAATGTCGAGCCAGCCGTCGTTGTTCACATCAGCTACTTCGTTACCCATTGAAAAGCGACTGCTGTGGGGTAAAGATTTTTCCAACTCCTGCCTGAAAGTTCCATCCTTTTGATTGATGTAGAGATAGTCGTTCTCATGAAAATCATTGGATACGTAGATATCCGGGAAACCATCGTTGTTTAAATCGGCTGTAGCCACCGCTAGTCCATAACCAATTTGGCTGGAGAAGATACCTGCCGCGCGGGTAACGTCTGTAAACTGAAGGTTACCCGTAGGGATGCGTTCGTTTCGGTAGAGCCGATCGCCCGCCAGCGAGTCAGTTTCAAATCGCAAACTTTTACGTCCATACGAGCGGGGACTGTGCACAGAATGATTTACCAGGTAGACATCTAAGTCTCCATCGCGATCATAATCAAAAAAAGCAGCGTGTGTGGAAAGCCCTTGAAAAGCCAAACCTAATTCCTCCGTGCGGTCAGTAAAGGTGAGGTTACCATTGTTGATGAGTAATTGATTACGGCTGGTAAATTTTTTGTAGCCGCCTACACCAGTCACAAAAATATCAGGCCAGCCATCGGCATTAACATCTGCAATTGTAACACCGGTTTTCCAGTTACCGGTGCCGGCGGTTCCCGACGCTTCAGTAATATCACGGAAGTGCCAATCGCCCTCATTTAGGTATAAACGGTTGGGTAGTTGATTCGCCACCAGGTAAACATCCAGCTTACCATCGCGATTGAAATCGGCAAGACCTACACCAGCGCCGTTATAAAAGTACAGGTACTCAATGATGTTGAAGTCTTTGTCTTCGGATAACGTGTTTTGAAATCGTATTGAAGTGAAGTTCTCAGGAACATTTGAAAACAAAACTTCCGAGATTTGATGTTGATTATCGCATGCAACTCCAAACAAAAACAATAAAGCAGAAAATAGCCCCCTCACGGCTTGGCGGCTACCGCTCGAACACAACCACCGCATCATTATTTCTAACAATAATCAATAATTCTTTGCCAGTTGTCGGGAAAAATAAAAAATCTCTTACTTGACCAGTTATGGACAACCCTGATTGTTCCGGTGCAGCAACTTTAAATTCACCATTCCCATCACCAATAAGCAAGTTGACAAAGCTTGCATCATAGCGACCAAACTCAGGCTTCACGTTAAACTGATTTCCACCAAGTAGAATATCCGTGTGCCCGTCGCGATTAAAGTCGTCTGCCAACAAAGCATACACAGGTGAAAACTGGGCGGGGGTGGGAAAGGATTGAAATCGGAATTTCCCATTTTCATTAAAAAAAACACCAGAAGCCATTTCGTATGCAGTAAGTCTGGTGGCATTTTCGATAGTCTTGGCATCGAAGACATCTTCGATTGTGGCGTCTTTGTAATCCTCGTATTTCAAAAATTTCTTCTTCAACGGTGGCAGCTGACTTACCAAATCATGCCTCAACGCCCAAGGGTACGAGTTACCAGCTTCTGTAAAACAAAGAATTTGTTCAATGCTACCGTTTTTGTCAAAATCAGATATCAACAATTCGATAGGGGCATCCTTGCTTGCTCGAAACCTAGAGTTAAGTCCTAGGTTTCCCGCTACTATGTCCGTATCACCATCTTTATCGACATCCGTCGGAAGTAGTCGGTTCCACCATCCGTTAGAATACTTCAAGGAATTCTGTTCTGATTGAACGAAGCTTCCATTAATATTTTCGAAAATGGTGAGCGGGAGGTATTCTCCAACGACCGCAAGATCCAACGCTTTGTCTCCATTTACGTCAAGCCAGCAGGCATCCGTGATCATTCCTAAGGCGGTTAATTTTGGGCAAAGTTCTCGGGTTTTCTCGGAAAAGCGACCGAATCCATCATTCACGAGCAGATAACCATTCATGGGTTCGCCATACGCTTGTGCCTTTGCTCGAACTCCAACGAAAAGATCGAAATCGCCATCACCATCAATATCGCCCGGAGCAACCACGCTAGAGTTCTCTAACGCAGTAGTCGGCAATACTTGGGTCGACCTCGTAAACTGTCCATGCCCGTCATTTATGTATAGGCGATCGCGCAAAGCATCCGAAACGTTGGTAAATTCATTTCCACCGCTGGCCACATAAAGGTCAGGATCACCATCTCTATCAGCATCAAAGAAAGCGCAATCCATATCTTCAGACGCCGCATCTCGAAGAAATGCCTCAACGTGCGTGGCTGAAAATTTACCGGAGCTGGTTTGGAGGTACAAACTTCCCGCGCTTCCCGCAGCTCCCCCGATAAATATATCCATCTTACCATCTAAGTTAACATCGGCTGCTGCCGCTCGTGGACCACAATTGCTCAACATGGAGTAAAGCAATCGATCTCGGTCGAAGTCAACAAAATCATTTTCTCTATGGAAGAAATCAATCCCCGTAAAATTCTGTGGACGGAAAACATACGGCAAATTAACCGTGGAGGAACTTATCCTAATACGTGCATCCTTCTGTGCGAATACAACATCACCACCAGCAACAACCTTCCGAGCCTCAGATACCCGGCCGTCGGGCCATACCACCTCGACTCTGTCAACGGTATCTACCTCCCCAACTCCGATAAGGGCACGAAAGTCAACGGAAGATTGAAAACCCTTGTTTGGTACACACTCAGCCGTATAACGTTGACCCTTGCTATCAACCGTTATCTTTGCACCTATTCCAAATCGATTTTTCCCCTCTCCCTCCAATACAATTCGAATTGATTTCCCTTTCCCGATCTCCGAAGCTTCATTTTTGTAAACCGATGCCAACTCGTTTACATGGCTTACCACAAGATCAAGATCACCATCATTATCGAGGTCAGCATAAGCCGCTCCATTTGAAAAATTGGGCTCATCAAAACCCCAAGATTGACCACGATTCTCAAAAGTAAAATTGCCAAGATTACGAAAAACGTAATCCGGTACCGGATTTGACGGAATCAACTCCACCAATCGCTTGTAATCCACCTTTTTTTCCGCAAGAATTGATCGAACGACCTCTTCGGTAGAGATGTACTGCAAATAGTCTTGATTTGTTAAGTCTTGGAAAATTCCGTTAGCAACATAAAAATCTTTCCAACCGTCATTATCCATATCAAAAATCAATGCACCCCAACTCCAGTCAGTGGCATGAAGTCCAGCAAGTCTCCCTATTTCACTAAAGGTGCCATTTCGATTGTTTAGCTGAAGCGTATTGCGTGTAAATTGATGATGATAACCATTCCTTACTCCGTACATGTATCGATCCCAGCTATCAAACGTGGTGACCGTTTTCACTCTCGAATTATCCTTCGGCAACATTTCGGTGACAAAGATATCTGCCCAGCCGTCGTTATTGATGTCAGCCATGTCTGCTCCCATGGATGCAGCGCTAATGGAACTCATTTGTGCGGTGAGCTCTTCTCGGAATGTTCCGTCTCGATTATTGATGTATAAATAGTCTCGTTCGAAAAAGTCGTTGGATACGTAAATGTCCAGCCATCCGTCGTTATCAACATCACCTACGGTAACACCAAGACCAAAACCAATTACACTCCCGTAGATATTTGCTTTCTCACTCACATCAGTAAAAACCCCACCATCGTTCCTCATCAGCTTATCCCCGCCAAGGGAATCGCGAATGGGTCTCTCATTTTTCATCAAGTTAAAGCTGCCAATCGCTTGGTAGGAGTTATTCAACAAGTATACATCCAAATCACCATCTCGGTCATAGTCAAAAAAAACAGCGTGTGTCGTAAAACCACGGTCGGCAAGATTAAATTCGGCCGCTCGCTCGGTGAACGTAAGATTTCCATTGTTAATAAACAACTCATTCTCTTTGTCGTCCCCAGACACATCCCCGGAATTACAAACATAGATATCGAGCCAACCATCGCCGTTCACATCTGCGACACTTACACCCGTAGACCATGCACGCTTACCCCCTACTCCAGCAGTCTCAGTTATATCTCGAAAAGACAAGTTCCCTTCGTTTAGGTAAAGTTTATTTTGCTTTTGATTAGCCGTTAGGTAAATGTCTGGGAGACCATCATTATTAAAATCTCCAATACCCACACCACCGCCGTTATAAAAATTTCGATAGGTATAGATGTTGAACTGCTGATCGAACTCAAGATCGTTTCGAAAATCAATACCTGTTTTTTTTGATGCAAGTTTGGTGAAAAGTGGAGTTTCTTTTGGATTACTATTTTCGGAACGTTTGCATGCTATCAAGAACAAAAAGACAATGCAAACCAAAAAAAATCGATTTATAACCAACGGCATTTCAAGCTTCATTGTTCAGAAATTGAATGGCGAAAGCGCTCGTTCAAAATATCTTGTACTTTTACGACCACATTACGTTCATCTTTCTTATAAACAATCATGCGCCGGTTCGCATCAAGTTTTACAGGAGTTGCCTGTCCAGCAATAGTTGGAAATATAAATCGATTACCCCCATATCCAATTAACAATAGTTGCTGTACCTTGTTGAATAGCGTATCTGACTGAAGGCTCTTATTCCACGGTGACCATCCTACGTAACTAAACTCCAAATTCATTTCCGCGATAGAATCCTGATCGTCAAACTGCGGAATAAAAAGTAAGCGCATTGGTGTTGGCTTTTGATGTACCAACGAGTCGGTAAAAAGGAACTGAACTGTAGCACCGTTCGGCCCTTGGGTAACCAAGTGTTGCTGGTTGAGATCGAAACATTTGCCGTAGAACTCATCTCTTGTGTCTCCCAAATTAATCCCCAGGACTACTGAATCCATCCGTGTATCCCGGGATAACTCTTGCTTTACCAGCCGGGTGTACTCAGACTGGAAGCAGCCCGAACCAAATAGCACAATAACCACCCACGCCCTACTGACGATATATCTCATATATTTCAAGGTCATCTCCATATTTCGCAAAAAATAAAAACTGTCTCCCGTTTTCAGCGGCAAGATACGCGATGTCTCGTATTTGACCACGTACCCCTAGCGCAACCCCCGCCTCAAGTTTAAAACTTTTTGAATCTCTACTTCCTCTAAACCACCAGGCGGGCGACGCGTCCTGACGCCCATACTGCGGTTTAACGTAATACTGATTTCCTCCAACAATAACATCCAAAAGAGTATCGCCATCCAAATCAGCAGTGGTAACCGCGTAAATTGATGAAAACTGTGCTTCATTAGGCATTGGTTCCAAACGGTAGTTTCCATTTTTGTCAGAGAGTAACATTACCGAAGCCAGCATGTTCACTTCATGAAAAAAAACGCGTTCGAAATTCAAATTTGGAAAAAGTTCTTGGATCGATAGCTCAGCATAATCCTTGTACCTAAGCGCTAACTTCTTAAGGGAAGGAATACGAGCAGTAAGTTCGTCACGATCATGAACGGGATAATGCTTTCCACCTTGGTAGGTGGTATAAATTTGTTCGAATGACCCGTTGCTATCAAAATCACCAACCCAAAGTCGATCTCCGGGTTTCGCAAACGAATTCAAGCCGTGATTTCCGACTACAAAATCGGGGAGTTTGTCTTGATTCAAGTCAGCCGAATGGATGCAATGCCACCAGCCCTCTGTTTTCTGCCCGGCAAGGCCCGGAACAGGTGTGACTGAAAACTTCCCATTTTTGTTTACCAGCAACGTAATTGGCATCCAATCACCCACAACCAACAGATCTTCCCAGCCATCGTTGTTAAAATCGGTTGCCACGGCATCTGTGACCATCCCAACCTTTCTTACTTCCTGTGTTTGGGTATCTCCTACATCGGTATAGTTTCCTAGACCATCATTGGCAAAGAAATGAAGACCTCCACCACGACCATAAATGGACGGATCGAACCTCTCCAGAGCTATCAAGTCTACGTCATTGTCTCTATCAAAATCCATCGGTATAACTGCACTCGTTGCAAATCCACTGGCTGCGAGACTTGATTGCATTGACTCACGAAATACGCCGGGTGCCGTTTGTAAGAAAAGTCGATCAACTTGCAAATCGGAAATAGAAGGATACAATCGCCCACCTGATGCGAAAATAAAATCCCGATCACCGTCTCCATCAACATCACACATTGCACTCCTTGTTTCTTCCACGGCAGACCAGTTGGTATTGAACTCTTTGCTTACAAATGAATTACCGTTCCATGAAATAAAAACTCCGTGCTGGCCAGCCCCGCCGCCCACATATACTCCCGGTTTACTATCCCCCGTTAAAATTAACTTTGGAATCTCATTGGAATACATCTCTGTAAGTAGCGGTTCGCGATCGAAGTCATTGATCGAATTACTTTTATGGGCGAAAAGTCTTTCCGGTCTCAATTCCAATCTAATTAACGCGTTCGTGGCTAAGTTCCTTTTTGTTCGGCTGGGTACTGATTCTTTACCTTTCAATATCACCCACGAAGAATTCGTTGGAAGTTGTTGCAACGTAGTGTCGGTGTTATCGGGCCAAACTATCACAACCGAATCCACTTGGCTACGACTACCCACACCAATTGTTATGCTCGGTTGAGAAAAACTTTGATACCCCCGATTGGGAAAATTATCAGCCACGAGCAACTCACCGCTAGAAAAGACATGAACTTTTGTACCGATTGCTAAGGTATTTTTTGAGTTGCTTATAAACCGGAATGAAAGACTGCGGTGTGTTGCCGTGTCTATATTGTTTTTGTAAACTCGGGCTGGCGAATTAATACAGTTCACAATCAAGTCTAAATCGCCATCGTTGTCTAAATCGCCATAGGCGCTGCCATTTGAGAAGCCTGGGGATCCAAAACCCCAGTCCTTTGTTTTGTTTTCAAAGGAAAGTCCTTTTTGATTGTGCCACGCGTAGTTAACAAACCGGGAAGTAGGCATGCGTTCAATCAATTGGATGACTGCATCTTGCTCTGTTGCCATAAGCTTTCTAACATTCTCCGGATCATTACTAAAAGAAAGGTAGTCGCGGTCTAAAAGATCTCGGGTGATGCCACTTGCAACAAAAATGTCTTTCCAGCCATCGTTGTCCATATCAAATATCAAGGCGCCCCAACTCCACTCAGAAGCGGCCACGTTCGCAAATCTTCCGATTTCCCCAAAAAAATTATTACCCATTTTTTTCTGAAGAACGTTTCTTGAAAATTGATGATGGTATCCATTCTGCACCGCCAGTTCATACCGACTCCAACCTTCGAAAAGTGTTTTTGTCTTTTTCCGATGAAGTGAATCCGGCAGCATTTCGGTGACAAACAGTTCCCCGCTACCATCGTTATCAAGGTCAGCGAAATCAGCTCCCATTGATCCGGCGCTTATTGACTGAAAATACTGTGTCAGGGAATCGACAAATCCCCGTCCATGTTGGTTGAGGTAAAGATAATCACGCTCAAAAAAGTCGTTTGAAACAAAAATATCAGTCCATGAATCTGAATTGAAATCACCCAGAGTAACCCCCAATCCAAAACCAATTGCACTGCTGTAGATACCTAATTCCGCTGCTTTATCAAAAAAGAAATTATTTTCGTTCACAAAAAATTTGTTTCCTCCACCCTCGGAATCCGGAATCTCTCTGAGCCCTGGTATTAGATCGTAGGCCCCTACTGAGCGGAAAGAATTGGTTAGTAGGTAGCAATCAAGATCGTTGTCACGATCAAAATCGAAAAAAACGGCCTGTACAGAAAGTCCTTTTACATCCAAGCCAAATTTGGCAGCCTGTTCAGAAAAAGTAAGATCTTTGTTGTTGATAAACAATTCATTAAAGCGCTTGGGTGTATCCGGCGGGCCTGACTTACAAACATAAATATCTAACCAACCATCCCCGTTGATGTCTACAAAAGATACCCCGGTTGACCAGGAACCCGCACAAGAAACGCCCGCTTGATCGGTAACATCAGTAAACGTGAAGTTACCGTTATTCAAAAACAATCGATTGCCGCTTTGATTACTAGTTAAGTAGATGTCAAGGAATCCATCATTATTGATATCGCCAACAGCAACCCCGCCACCATTAAAAAAATTTCGAAACGTATAGGGATTAACATGTTCAGTTAGCTCCAGATCATTTCTAAATATAACTCCAGCCGAAGCTGCAACGTCTTCAAAAATGGGCTTCTTTGAATTTGTCGAAACGCAAGCGATGAAGCTCCACGAAGCGATGATTACAGCGATTCTATTCATACTACAAAAAGAAACGTCCGGTATCGAACCGGACGCTTCCAAACTTTGACAAGTAGCAGAAAAATCAGTACCCAGGGTTTTGGGTCAAAGGAAACTGTGTTCCTGCCTGACCTTGCAACTGCTCGTTGGGAATCGGGAAAACATTCAAATTAGGGTTAGAGTGTGCAGGCTTCTCCCACCATGCGTTGCCCCATGCACCGAAGCGGATCAAGTCCGTTCTCCGCAGTGCCTCTTGGAACAATTCCCGGCCACGCTCGGCTAACAACTTGCCCTCAGTAAGGGGTGCAATAGTGCCTACACCAGCACGCGTTCTTAACTTGTCGACTTCAGCAACTGCTGCGCCAATTTGCCCCAAACGGAACAGCGCTTCAGCCTTGTTCAAAATAACTTCGCCCAAACGCAAAATCGGGAAATCGTTGTCCATATCGGGATTCTGGCCGAGTTTGAAACTAAACTTACCTAAGCGAGCACCTGCCTGCCGTGAGCCGTTGGGCGCAAGTTGGTTGATCTGAGGAGTGTAATTGATCGCCGCTCCGTCCGGGTCATCTTTGTCAAATGCCAGGTCAAGAATAGGCGAGCCATTCACATCCGTTTGAGGGCCAACGATGAAATTGTTTGCCCGGCGCTTGTCACTTGCCTCATACGAATTGTAAAACTCTTCCAAAGTAGAATAACCATTCCATGGCTGCTGCGCCAATCTATACGTTAACTGACTAGGATAGTGTAAAGTCATCTGAGCGAAATTCATCCCACCTCCGGTAGCCTCATCAAATGGAGCTACAAAAATGTGTTCCACATTTTCCACGTTCGCGGGCGAGAAAACATCTTTGTATTCCGGCGACAACGAATACAGGTTTGAGTTAATGACCTCATTCGCAGCATCAATAGCCTTTTGCCATTGTGGTGTACCAGTATAAACGTTTGCGTTTAGGTACAACCGTGACAGCAACGCATATGCACCAGCCCTGTTTGCGCGACCGTAGTCTTGCTTTCCGGTCGGTAAATTGGGAATCGCAGCTAATAACTCTGACTCGACAAAATTGTATACTTCTACGCGAGTCGACTGCCTTACATCCTGACCAGGTGTTACGAGCAGTTTAACCCGTCCAAACGAGTCTAGCAAACGCCAGTAAAAGTAAGCCCGTAAGAAACGTAACTGCGCCCGGTTAGCGGGAATTTGTCCTACTGCTTGGTTTAACAACGTGTTACACTGGAAAATACCAGCGTACGTATCCTCCCAAGCACCGTTTATTCCACCCAAACCTGTTGATGCGAATTGGTGGCGATGCATGGTTAACCAAATGCCACCATCAAACCAATCGCCCCCTTTTTGAGTAATTACTGCTTCATCTGAGGATACCTCTTGAGTTGAAAAGTACCCACCGTGGTTCGCAGTCCCGTTCAATACTCGTGCGAAAGCACCACCCAAGCCGTCGGCAGGTGTTGCTTTATTCACATTATTCCGAACACCAACGCCTTGATTACCAGGCGTAAAATCCTTGGTGAAATCACCAACGATCTCCTCTTCCAAATCGGTACAGGCTGCTCCGAAAGCCAAAACCGTCAAAAAAGTAAGCTTTGCTAGATTTCTCATATTAAATTTTCTTTCGTTTTCCATTCTTCTACAAGCCAATATTCACACCAAACGTAAATGTTCTGCTATTAAAGTACGAGTTCCGACGGTCTATACCTGGAGCCAGCACGTTCGGCTCGGTACCTTGGAAACCGCCGTTATCAGCGCTACCAAAATCCTGCAGAACTGGCTCGGGATCAATACCCGTATAATTCGTCAAGATGAACGCGTTCTGTACAGTGAAAAACAGGCGGGCGCTACGTAATGTTTTGCCTGCCGTTTTGAAATTGTATCCCAACGTGATATTGTCTAACTTCAAAAAATCACCACGCTCAACATAAAGGGAGCTGAACTGGGCAACAGTCAGACCGGGAACAGCTTTATCGGTAATCACTCGGTTGTACGAATTGATCGCGCCCGGATCAATTGGTTCGTAAAACGCCCTGAAGTTGTTCACCAGACTGTGGCCAAAGGCACCTCTGAAAAAGGCATTTAAATCCCAGTTCTTGTAACGAAACTCATTGGTCCAACCCAACTCCAGGGTGGGGAAACCACGACCAAGCACTTGAAAATCGGCATTCGGGTTTAATGCTTGTCCCGGGGCGGCAATCACTTGGCCGTCACCGTTAATATCACGGAACCGTGGAGCACCATTCCCTTCGACTCCGTCAAAAACCGGACCCCAGATTTGTCCAACTTCTTCACCTACTTTAGAGCGCACCATGAACGTACCATTTTGACCTGGTGCACCAAGTTCAGCAATCATATTCTCCTGCACTACGAAATCTGTAAGCGTTGAGCGATAGGTACTCGCCACAATACCAGGGTTCCAGGTTACCTGACCCAATTTAACGCCTGTGTAATTCAATGCAAGTTCGATACCTCGTGTACGCAACGATCCAGAGTTCTGAAATTGAGTGTTTGCAGGTTGTTGTCCAATCTGAACGCGGGTGGGTTGAATGAAATCTTTGATGTTTCTAGTGTAAACATCCAATGACCCAGTTAACCGTTGGCTGAAGCCAAAATCAATCCCCAAGTTGATTTCTTCCTTTTGTTCCCATCGAAGGTTCGGGTTACCTAACTGTACTTGTTGAACGTTCCCACCATTGGCAAAATCATACTGGAAGCGATCTTGTGCAAGACCGTTTGCGCGAGGTAACGCACCGGTTACACCATAACCCGCGCGAAACTTGAACGCGCTCATTGAAGCGATATTAGCATATTTCAAGATATCCACGCCGGCACCGAACGCGGGGAAGATTCCATATCGGTTGTCGGCACCGAGGCGAGTTGACCCCTCCCGACGCACCGACGCATTGAAGAATATCCCCTTATCAAACGTCAGATTCAAGCGAGCAAATTGAGCTACGATCTGATTTTTGGGGTTAGTGTTGCTTTGAATATTCAACAAGCCTGGGATGCCTTTCAGGCGGTCTCCTGATAACTCCAGCGCATTAAACCCAAGCGCATCGCTGGGGAAATCGCCCATTTCAATGAACACATCTTGGAACTCATCCTCCTGAAACGAGTAACCGCCGGTCACGCTCAAATCAAATTTTCCAAACTCCTTCGCATACGTTGCATAGGCTTCAAACAATGTGAAATTGATGGAGTTTGTGTAGCGGCGAGCGAGACCTCCGCGGTTCAAGCCCCGGAACAACGAATTACGGGAATAATACTCGCCGTTGAGATTGTTTTCAAATTGTTGGCCGTAGTTAACGGTAGCTGTGAGATTATCTGTGATGCTATAATCGATTTTGGCGTTATAGTTAATGTTTCTACGATTACCTCTATTCACGTTTTGCTCGATAATGGCTACAGGGTTAAAGTTGTCAAACAAGATTGCTTGATAAAAGTCCCCGTTTCCGAAGCGAATTGGAGCTGTTGGGTTAAACAACACTGCGTAGCGTAATGCCTCGTTGAATGAGAAATTTGAGTTACGGTTCGTAATTGACATGTTGATGTCAATTTTCAACCGATCATTCAAGGCCGAGTGAAGCAGATTCGCGCGCGTGTTAATTTGATTGAAGCCGGAACCCTCAAGAATACCTTGCACATTCCGGAAGTTTGTTGACATCCGGAAAGAAGTGGTTTGGTTTCCGCCCGACACCGCCAAGTTGTGTACGTTCGTCATTCCAGTGCGGGTCACTTCGTCCTGCCAATTGGTTACTGATCCCAAATTGTTACCTCCAGCCGCTATATACTCACTTGCCGAAAGCGACGGCTGTTGACGAAAGGGCGTAGCAGCCGCAACAAAGCCATTGTATTCTACCGACATGCCACCGCCGCGCTTTGATCCGCGCTTGGTCGTGACAATAATTACACCGCTTGATGCCCGGCTACCGTAGATTGCAGATGCCGAACCGTCTTTCAAAACGTTAACGGATTCGATATCGTTTGGATCAACGTTTGCGAGCGAAGCACCCAAAACGCCATCGACAATAATCAAGGGTTCGGTGTTGGCACCTACTGTGGATAAACCGCGCAAACGAATCGTTGCGTTGGTGTTCGGGTCGCCACCACGGTTATAAATGCTTAATCCTGGCACTTTACCTTGCAAAAGCAGCGCTGGATCATTCACGTTACCGCGGTTAAATCCTTCGGTTGTTACAGACACCACGGAGCTCGTAATTTCCTTTTTGTCTTGTAAACCGTATCCAACAACGACTACCTCTGACAGTGCTGTTACGTCTGAAACCAGCGATATATTTACCGTAGACTGGCTCCCCACTGTTACCTCCTGTGTGGTATAACCCACAAAGGAAAATACCAACACAGCATTCGGCCCAACGTTGATCCGGAAGTTTCCGTCCGAATCGCTCACCGTACCGTTGCTGGTTCCTTTTTCGAGGACGTTTACCCCCGGAATCGCTGAATTGTCATCCGCAGATGTAATTCTGCCAGATACGGAACGCTCCTGAGCCAACGCCAAACTGGTGGCGAAAACCATCAGAAGAGTAGCATATCTGCGTACTGCTAGATAAAATCTAATCATACTGGTTTTAGTTAGGTTTAAATTGTTTTTGTTGTTTTTTCGAACAGCTACTTCAGGCATACTTTCCACCTGAAATAATCTTTCGGTAATCAATATTAGAGGTAAAATTCCATATCCAAGGCTCAATAACTCAAAAAAATCGCGAAATTTTAACGGAAACGTAATCGCAAACGTTTGCAAGTTTTCCTGACATTCAACGTATCTTTACCGAATCCGATTGGGGATTAGCCAATAGTTGCAAGTTCTGGTTTTGCGGTTTTTCATCATTGAACTGTAACGCTGTAGCTATATTGCTTAAAAATTTTCAGGTATACTCTCACTTAGCAGCCGTTAGAAATGAAGTTCAATCAAGTAACGATTAAAGACATTGCGCGCGAGTTGGGCATCTCACCCTCCACCGTTTCACGGGCACTTAAAGATCATCCCGACATCAGTGTAGACACAAAAAAAGCGGTGAACGAGTTGGCCGACCGGCTAAATTACCAACCCAATATTGTTGCGCTTAGTCTCCGCCAAAAGAAGACAAACACCATTGGGGTGATCATTCCGGAACTGGTTCACTTTTTCTTTTCCACTGTAATCTCTGGCATCGAAGATGTGGCCTACCAGGCCGGATACAACGTTATTCTTACCCAGTCGAACGAATCGTACCAACGCGAGGTACTGGATGTAAAGGCGCTGTTTAACAGCCGCGTGGATGGGATGCTGCTCTCCGTTTCGCGCGAAACGACCAACTTCGATCACATTGAGTCGATCCTCTCGAAAGGTGTACCAATCGTGTTTTACGACCGAATGTACAACAATCCGAACACGAGTAAAGTAATTGTAGACGACTACGTGGGCGCCAAAGAGGCGGTGTTACACCTCATCGACCAGGGCTGCAAGCGCATCGCCCACTTGCAGGGCGCGCCCAACCTCATCATTAGCAAAGACCGACTGAAAGGCTATCAGGATGCGTTGATTGAGAAAGACCTGGAGGTGCGCGATAGCTACACCATCGTTTGCCCGGAGGGTTCGATAGAAGAAGGTAAAAAAGCCACCAAAAAGCTATTGGCGATGCCCAATCCGCCCGATGCCATTTTCTGTAATAACGACCCCATGGCGATGGGTGCCATGATGGCCATCAAAGAAAAGGGTTTGAGAATTCCGCAGGATATCGCTCTGGTTGGGTTTAGCAACTGGAGCTATGGCGAGATGGTTGAGCCATCTCTAACTACGGTTGATCAACCCGGATTTGAAATGGGCCAGGAAGCTGCACGGCTTTTGATTCGGCAAATTGAGATGAAAGACAAAGAAGAAGGCGATGTTAACCCAGAAACAAAAGTGTTAAAAACCAAGCTCGTGGTACGCCAATCGTCTTTAAAAAAGGGCGTTCCTAAGAAAAAATAGCGCAATCGTTTTCTGAATTTTAATCGCCCGTTTTGGTTGTTACGTTGATTTGAATGCATGTACTTTCCGTGTTTTAATACCACGGATACATGTCTTTTCTACAAAAACCCGGATTTCCCCGCCAACCCGGCACGTTTCGCCAACTCACCAACACAGAAGATGGATGGGTGGTGGCGAGCGAGTTTGCACATACGCGCGTACAATGGTACGGAGCCACTGTGGCCCGCATTCACCAACATCGAACCTCCGATTTTTCGGCACACTCGTATGCCCTCGTAGCTGACCCTGAAAAGATTGGGGACAAAAACGTGGTGGACACTGGTTCGCACCTCGAATGGCGAACCGAACGACTCACCGTTCGAATGAACAAGCACGATTCATCCTTTGCCTTCTTTTCACCGGATGGCCGCTGCATAAATCAAGACGAGCCCGGCTTAAGCACAAGTTGGATTGGTGAACAGGTAACCTGCTATAAATCATTACAGCCCGGGGAGCGGTTCATTGGACTCGGTGAGAAGACCGGCCACCTTAACCGCAAGGGTGCTGGCTACCAAAATTGGAATACCGATGCCTACGCCTACCACGCGGGTACCGATCCACTGTACAGCAGCACTCCTTTTTACATTGGATTACATCAGGGCCTGGTGTATGGAATCTTCTTCGACAACTCCCACAAAAGTTATTTCAATTTAGGCGCCTCCAACGACCGGTTTGCCAGTTTCGGTGCCGATGGTGGTGAAATGAATTATTACTTCATTTTTGGTCACTCCGTTTCGGAGGTAATTCAATCGTACACACACCTCACCGGCCGCATGCCACTGCCCCCGTTATGGAGCCTGGGTTACCAGCAATGCCGGTACAGTTACTACCCCGATAAAGAGGTGCTGGCCGTGGCAAACACCTTCCGGGAGAAAGACATTCCTGCCGATGTGGTGGTGCTGGACATCCACTACATGGATCGTTACAAAATCTTCACCTGGCACCCCTCCCATTTTTCTAACCCTGCCGCGCTGATTCAAGAACTTAAAGCCAAGGGGTTTCATGTGGTGATCATGTGCGACCCCGGAATAAAAGTGGAACCGGGCTACACCGCCTACGAAAATGGTCTGGAGCATGATGTGTTCATCAAATACCCTGACGGCAAGAACTACACCGCGCAGGTATGGCCGGGCTGGTGCCACTTTCCTGATTTTACCAACCCGGCCGCGCGGCAGTGGTGGAAAGAACAGTTTAAAGACTACGTGAATCTGGGCATTGACGGGTTTTGGAACGATATGAACGAGATAGCCACCTGGGGAAACTACCTGCCCGAGAACGTGCTTTTTGATTTTGATGGCGAAGGTGCCACCATGCGCCAGGCGCGGAACCTGTATGGGTTTCAAATGGCCCGTAGCACCTACGAGGGCACAAAAGCGCTGCTGCAAAACCAACGGCCATTTAACCTCACCCGCTCGGGTTTCTCGGGTATTCAACGCTATGCGGCCCTGTGGACGGGCGACAACGTATCGTACGATGAGCACATGTTGCTGGGGGTGCGCATGGTCAATAGCCTGGGTCTAACCGGGGTTGCGTTTGCCGGCTACGATGCGGGCGGCTTTGTAGGCAATGCCTCGCCCAAACTTTTTGCACGTTGGATTTCAATTGCCGCGCTCTCGCCTTTCTTCCGCGGCCATACCATGATCAATACGGCCGATTCGGAGCCCTGGTCGTATGGCGAGGAGGTAGAAAACATCACCCGGAATTACATCAAATTCCGCTACCAGCTCATGCCCTACCTCTATTCGATTTTTTACGAGGCAACACAAACCGGCACCCCGGTGCAACGCAGTCTGGCCATTGAATTCCCGTTTGATGATCGCGTGTTTTACCATCGGTTCGAGAATCAATACCTCTTTGGGCCAAGCGTGCTGGTTGCCCCCGTAGAGAGCCAGAAAGAAATCACAAAAGTGTATCTGCCGGAAGGCGAATGGTACTACTTGTTCGATGGAAAAAGATATGCGGGCGCACAAGAAGTATTTGTGGATTGTCCGCTCCATAAATTGCCTATTTTTATCCGGGCAAGCAGCGTGCTACCAATGAAGGCCACGGGCATCAACACATTTGATCGCAATGAGGAACTTTTTCTGCATGTGTATCATGGCACACAGCAGCGTTCCTTTACCTTGTATGAAGACGATGGCGTAAGCTTCAATTATGAGCAAGGTGCTTGCAGTACGCGGCAACTCATTTACGACGCAGCCGCAAATCGACTGGAGATTACCGCAGCTTCCGGCAGTTTTCCGTCTCCGTACAAAACCGCAACGGTTGTTTTTCATGGTTTTGGGAAGTTCGATCAGGTGCGCGTTGATGGTCAGGCGCACACCGCGCAGCAACGCGAGCACTCCTTTTTCGCGCCATTAGAAAAATACGACCCGATAAACGAGCCCGATGCTATGGGCGCTGAATCCGTACAACAAATTCAGTTTCAACTTAACGCTTCCGCCCACCGGGTGGAATGGTAAACGTATGCTTGAATTTCAAAAGCGTCTTTCCAAGGGTTTTCTTACCCTGCTCAGCCTGCCCTCTACAGCCATGGGCTTTGCGCTATCGGTACAGATTTCTGCGCTGAGTTGGATTCTTTCCACGCAATACCAACTCAACATACACGAAGTGGGTATCGTGTGGGCCGCAGGACCGATTGCCGGCATCGTGGGGCAGGTGCTGATTGGTATCATTAGCGATAAGGTGTGGTTCTGGGGCGGACGAAGACGGCCTTTCATTTGGATTGGAGGCGTGTTGGCTTCGCTTAGTCTACTGGCACTACCTAGCCTCGGGGCGATTAGCTCCGCTACGGGCATCGGCATTTTGGTGGTGGCTGTTTCCGTTGCGCTCACGTTGGATCTCTCCATCAACATCAGCTTCAACCCGACCCGGTCGATTATTGCAGATGTAACACCCGAAGGCGAAAAGCGCACATTTGGATATACGTGGATGCAAACCATCTCCGGTTTTTTTGGTGTGCTGGCCTATGCCATCGGGGCGTGGTGGGGTAACTACTCGCTGATTTATTTCGGTGCAGGCCTGGTACTGCTCTTCTCGTTATTGCCTCCGTTCTTCATTACGGAACCCGCAGCCTTATCAACCCCGGAAGCGAGTGCCGCGGGAGCAACCACAAGCCAGTTTGGTCAGCTAAACCGAATCTATTTTGCTCACGGATTTTGCTGGCTGGGCGTACAAACCATGTTTGTGTACATGGTGTTTTTTGTACGCGGCATGATGCCTGCAACTTCCGATGCGGAAATCGGCCAAATTGTATCGATATCGTTTCTGGTTTTAAATACAATCGGTTTCCTGCTCCCTTCGCTCTTGCTGGAACCGCTCGCCAAAAAAATTGGCCGGGTACGCGTGCACGTGTTTGCCATGGCCGCCATGTGCGCGGGGTACGGATTATTGATTTTCCTGGGGCGCTCGCCGCTGTTCATCTACCTCATCATGGCCATTGTAGGCATCGGGTGGGCCGCAACGGTAAGTTTACCGTTTGCCATCATGACCGAGAAGGTGGAAAAAAATAAAATGGGCTTATTCATGGGCATCTTCAATCTTTCGGTAGTGATTCCACAACTTATCGTGAGCTTGTTGTTTGGAAAAATCATTCCCATGATTGAACATGAAACGGCCATCTTCATCATCTGCGCCATCTGCCTCGGTATTTCCGCAGTGTTGTGGACGCTCGTTCGCGAAAGTGCCGTGCAGCCGCCGGCATCACAAATCAATTCATCTCATTAGCAACTATGGCAAACGGAACCTTTAAACCCGCGCTAAGCTTCTGGCAAATCTGGAACATGAGTTTTGGATTTCTGGGAATCCAATTTGGGTTTGCGCTTCAAAACGCAAACACCAGCCGGATTTTTTCTACGTTGGGCGCCAACCCGGAAGAACTTCCGATTTTGTGGTTGGCTGCCCCCGTTACCGGGCTGCTCGTTCAACCCATTATTGGATTTTATTCCGACCGCACCTGGCATCCCACCTGGGGCCGAAGACGCCCCTACTTTGCCATTGGGGCGTTGCTGGCTTCGGTGGCGCTATGCGTCATGCCAAATTCCTACGCACTCTGGATGGCCGCCGGCACATTGTGGATTATGGATGCATCCATCAACGTAAGTATGGAACCCTTTCGCGCGTTTGTGGGCGATTTACTGCCGCCATCGCAGCGCACTACCGGCTTTGCCATGCAGAGTTTTTTCATTGGCATCGGTGCGATTGTAGCCTCCTTCCTCCCTACCATTTTTACCGAGTGGTTTAACATCTCAAACTCGGCTGGCGAAGGGCAAATTCCGGATTCGGTGCGGTATTCGTTTTACCTTGGGGCATTGATGCTTTTCCTTACGGTGATGTGGACGGTGTTCTCTACGAAAGAGTATCCGCCGCACCCGGAAGCGGAACAAAAACTACGCAATCGCGAAAAGCGAAAAATTGATGACGAAGGATTTTTCAAAAAACTCTTTTCCTATTACGGCACCATGCTGATGATGGCGGGCGGAGTGATTTCCATTCTGGTGTACCTGTTTGCCGCAGCAAAAGAACTGTACGTGCTGGGGGTTGGCCTTTGCGTTTTCGGTGTGGTGCATTTGCTTGCAAGTTTGTACATCAACCAGGGCCGATCGTACCTAGGTATGGTGCACGTGGTAAAGGATTTTCATTCCATGCCCAAAACCATGGTACAGTTGGCGTGGGTGCAATTCTTTTCCTGGTTCGCCTTATTTGCGATGTGGATTTACACCACCCCGGCCGTAACCAGTTACATTTACAAAACAACCGACACCACCTCGCAAGCGTACAACGATGGCGCCAGCTTTGTAAGCATGTTGTTTGGGGCGTATAATGGCATAGCCGCGGTAGCCGCATTGTTCCTGCCAGTGCTGGCAAAGTACAGTAGCCGCCGGGTAACGCACCTGTTTGCACTTACGTGCGGCGGGCTGGGCCTGATTTCCATCTACTTCATTACCACACCCGCCTACCTTTGGCTATCAATGGTTGGTGTTGGCATTGCATGGGCAAGTATTTTATCTATCCCCTACGCGATGCTTTCGGCCTCACTGCCGGCAGAAAAGATGGGCTACTACATGGGCGTATTCAATTTTTTTATTGTCATTCCCCAAATTCTGGCCGCCACCGTACTGGGATTTTTTTTGAAACAAGTATTCGCTGGCGAAACGATATACATCCTCGTTACGGGCGGGGTATCCATGATTGTGGCGGGGGTATTGTGCCTGCGTGTGCGCGATTCGGAAGAAGTGCTCATTCAACACTAGCGTGTACGCGGCATGAAAATGAGTCGATGCGGCAGGGCATTGTTCTTTTTGATGTGGATGGGCACTGCCGCCCACGGACAAACATACGATGACTGGCGCGCAACGCTACATACGTTACAAACATCCAGCCGGTACGATTCGATCTGGAACGGATTGAAACACCAAAAACGGCTCCCGCTGATCTGCGAAGACTCGGTTGCCTTTTTATACCGGGGCGAAGCGCGCACGGTAGAATGGAATGGCGATTTCAACCAGTGGGGCTATAACAAGAACTTTAACAACAAAGGCGTATTGCTTCGTGCGCCGGATGTGTGGATGCTCAAGGCGCGATTCGAGCCAAATGCGCGGATCGACTACAAAATTGTAGTAAACGGCAGTCAATGGATTTTAGACCCCACCAACACCCAGCAGCAATGGTCGGGCGTGGCCGGTGGCAGCCCCAACAGCGAACTGCGTATGCCCCGCTGGCGCGAAGACCAGTTGCTACGAGAAAATCCGGCTCTGCCAAAAGGTACCCTGATTGAGGATATTCTTTTCGAAAGCAGCCGGATCGGTTACCAGCTTACATACTCGGTCTATTTGCCCCCGGCCTACGAGCAACTTACCGATCTACCCATTGTTTTTTTTACCGATGGTTACGAATACCTCCATCCACGTATGGGCAACGCGTTTACCGTGCTGAATAACCTGATCGGATCAAAACTAATCCGGCCGGTGGTGGCCGTTTTTTTGGATCATCGTGAGCCCGCCAACCGGGCCAACAACCGAAGAATGGATGAATTGAACATGAACCCGCGCTACCTCGCTTTTTTCAAGGAGGAGCTCATCCCCGAAATCGAGCGTAGCTATCGGGTAAGTCGTAAACCTGCCGACCGGGCTATTGTTGGCACGTCTATGGGTGGTTTATCCGCGGCGTATTTTCTGTTTAGTGCGCCCGAGATTTTCGGCAAGGCCGGTATTCAATCGCCCGCGTTTTGGAAAAGCCCACAGGTGTACACGCTATGCGATCAAGCCAAAGGGTTAAGTATTGAAATCTCCATGACTGCCGGCACGATACATGATACCAGCGAGAGTACCCGAAGAATGCGCGACATTCTTGAAAAAAACGCGTGTGTGTATCATTACCGCGAAGTGCCAGATGGCCACTCCTGGGGCAATTGGCGTAATCTGCTGGATGAAGTCTTGTCGGACCTTTTCGGCAGCGAGGCGCGTTAATTTTTTGGGCATTGATTTTGTGCCGTGAAGAATTAAGTTTGTTCCATCATGGGTTACCTCATTTCTCGTTACCGCTCGCTTTTTCTGTTTTTTTTGGTTGCCGTGTTGGCGGATGCCTGTTCTTCGGGCAAAGGCGCATTTAAACGGGGCGACTATTCCAACGCAGTGCTTTCGGCCGTGCAGCGGCTGCGGCAGAACCCGGACCATAAAAAATCGAAACAGGTATTGCAGATGAGCTACTCGCTGGCGGTGCAGTATTTTGATTCCGAGGCGCAAAACATCATTAACTCCAACCAGCCGTTTAAGTGGCGCGCGGCCATGCAAAACTACGAGCAGATCAACCGTATGCACGATGAGATACGCACCGCGCCCGGAGCATTGGCCATTATACCCAAGCCGGAGAATCGCTTCAACCAAGTGGAAGAACTGAAATTGAAAGCCGCGGAAGAGGCATACCAGGCCGGTATTGAAGCGATGATGCGCGATACGCGCAGTAGCTACCGCGAGGCGCACGCGCTGTTTGAGGAGACAAATCGGTTATCCAAAGGCTACCGCGAAGCCATAGAAATGCAAGAAAAAGCACGCGAGAATGCCACGCTGTTTGTGATGGTGGCGCGCACGCGTTTTGGCGATGACTGGGATTTTCAACAACAATTGCAGTCGTGCAACCAACGGTTTGTGAAATTTTTCTCCACTGAACCCGAGCAGTTGGCCAAATACAGCCTTTGGGTGCGCTCGGAGGTAACGGAGTATAACGAGGCACGCCCGCGCATCACCAAATCGGAAGAAACGTTTCAAGACAGTGTGAAGACGGGCGAAAAAAAGGTAGGTACGCAGATGGTTCCTACCTACACCAAGATATCCGCGAAAGCGACCATTTTTACCAAATCGTTCCATGCTGAGGGCGCCCTGCAGGTAAAGATCTCCGCGGCCAGCGAGGAAATTGTTTTTAACCAGACGTTGCGCGGCATTGCCGATGAAACGCCTTCATGGGCCACCTATTCCGGCGATGAACGCGCGCTTCCGGAGCATGTAAAGCGACTACTGCGGCAGCGCGAACCGGCCACCAGCCGGGTACGCCAACTCGTGCGCGAGCAAATCGACCGGCAAATCCGCAGCAACTATTGCGGTTTTCTGGATCAATACTGATTATCGCGCGGCGGACATTCGGGCCGGATTCCGGATGAAACCAGAAACCTTTCGGGCGCATACCCGGTTTAGATACCGACAACACTTTGTTATGAAATCGTTCACCCTAGTTTTTGCTTTTCTTATGAGTACACTTTCTACCGCTGCGCAATCCAATTCACCCGCAACAAAAAACCTGCAACTCGCCACCGTAGGAGGTGGTTGTTTTTGGTGCACCGAGGCCGTTTTTCTTCAGGTAAAGGGTGTGCAAAAGGTGGAGAGCGGTTACATGGGTGGCAAAGTAAAAAACCCAACTTACCGCGAAGTGTGCAGCGGCTTAACCGGGCATGCCGAAGTGATTCAAATTACGTTCGACCCCACAGTGGTTTCCTACGAAGAAGTGTTAGAAATCTTTTGGAACACGCACGACCCAACTACCCTAAACCGGCAAGGCGCAGATGTGGGCACGCAGTACCGGTCGGTAGTGTTTTACCACAACGCTCAACAAAAAGAAGTAGCGGAGGCATACAAAAAGCAATTGGCCGCTGCTGGCACGTTTAAAGATCCGATTGTTACTGAAATCAGCGCCGCCGCGGAGTTCTACGTGGCCGAAGATTACCATCAAAACTACTATGCGCTGAATCCCAATCAAGGCTACTGCCAATACGTGATCCGCCCGAAAGTGGATAAGTTCAAGAAACAGTATGCCGCCAAGCTAAAAAACAAGTAGCCATTAAACAGGATGTTAAAAAATGGAAAAATCGAACCTCCGCCTGAAACTTTAGAAAAAACACCTCGTTATTAATAGCGAGAGTAGAGTAATTCTTCTCATAGGTTTAGGTTTAGGTAACAAGAAGCCTCTTCAGACGGAAGGGGCTTCTTGCTTTTCAGGCCATTCCAAGCTCCCGAAGGAGAACCCGTAACTCATTCAAAATCATTGCAGTAGCACCCCAAACCACCTCATCTTCCACCAAAAAATGTGGTGCCCGCATCGGAAAAAGCCGAGCGGCAAGAATTTCCTTTTCGCGCACGGCATCTTCGCGCAAAAGGGCGAGTAAATCCGCGTGAAGAATGCGATCCACTTCTTTTGCATCGGGAACAAACGGCATCGATTGGCGCAGGTACCCTACCACGGGCGTGACCATGAAATTACTGGGCACCACAAAAAAAGGCGAGAGCACACCTAACACGTGCACATGCCGCCCCTCAATGCCTATTTCCTCGTGCGCCTCCCGCAGCGCGGTTTCTATTGCGGTCTCGCCAGGCTCGGCCTTGCCGCCCGGTAAGCTCACCTGCCCACTGTGCGCCCCGAGATAATCCGGCCGCTTAATCAAAGGAATTAAAATCTGCTCGTTTTGCGGGTAAAGCAGAATCAACACACTGCCAGGTTTGGGTGGAACCTGGTGTTCGAAGTTAGGTTTGATGATTCCCGTTGGCGTTGCGCGTAACGGCTCATGCGCAGCAGCGCCAGGCAACGGTTTTTGTAGCCGGTCGGCCAAAGCCACTACCACCTGTTGCAACGAATCTAACGGCATTTTTTGAGTTCCTCGCCGGTGAGCATTTTATCGCCCGCCTCTTCAGACAATTGAAATTGCGCGCAGGCTTTTTCCAGTTGATTATTTTTCAAATACGCACGACCAAGGTAAAAATGAATCTTATCAATGAAGGGATCCATTTTTTCGGCCTGAGCCAATAGCCGTTCTGCGGAAGCGTAATCGCCCACCATAAAGTAATAGATGCCTTTGTTGCGATAGGCCCACCCATTGTAGGGATCCTGCGAAATACTTTCGTTGATATCCAGCTCGGCCTTTTTTAAGTCGTTTTGCTGGAGAAAAATAAAGCCACGGTTGTTGAGGTAGTAAGGATGGTTGGGCGCACGGTCGAGGGCGCGATTGGTTTCGATCAACGCGCGCTCTAAATCGTTCACGTCTGCGTAAACCAGCCCGCGGGTATTGTAGATATTCGCTTCACCTGGATTTATTTTTTCGGCTGCCGCCAAATCCAATAAGGCGCTGTCGTACTTTTTCAGATAATAGAAAATCGTTGCGCGGTTCACCAGCAGGTCGCTTGATGGAGTAGCTGTTTTTGCCATCGCCCTGTTAAACGCGCGTTGGGCTTCCGGGAAATTTCGGAGCCGTGTAAAAATCAGGCCACGCGTAAAGTCGAGCCATGCCGTATCGGGCTTTGCTTTGGCAATCAACTCTACATCCGCCAGAGCAGCAAAGTACTCCTTCAACTCAAATCTGGCATTTGCACGATTAAACAAGGCGGGCAAAAAATCTGCTTTGCATGCCAGCGCCTGATCGTAGAACGCCACAGCCTTTTCAAAATTCTTTGCACGAAACTCCAACGTGCCAAGATTATTTAATGCATCTAAATAACACGGCTCAAGTTTGGTTGCTTCGCGATAATAATAACCCGCCTGCGCGGTGTTACCCGCCTCCAGGGCGAGATTGCCCTTCAATAAAAACTGCTGCAGCTTCATTTCTGTGCTGGTGCAACTCCACAGCGCCAGGCCAATAACCGCCATGACTATCTTATTCATATTCATAGATGCTCGCATACGTGTTTCAACTCGTAGCTACGTGGTTTGTTCAATCAAAATTTGCCAAAGTTATTTTGTTTTGTGAAATAGGTTCCATTTCTTTGAACCGTTAAATCAATGAAACACGTGAACAACAACCATTTGCATCATCACCTCAGCAAGCTGCGGAGTGGCATGGGTATGTTGTGATCAAAACATATTCGAAAAACCGAAAAGGCTTGCCACTCCAAAGGCAAGCCTTTTTTTATTGACTACATTTTCATCGCATGAACGCAATACTACGCATCGCCATCCAGAAATCAGGCCGGTTACAAGAGGGCTCACTCCAATTGCTAAAAGAGTCCGGGCTGGCGATCAGCAATGGCAAAGATCAATTGAAAACCCAAGCCCGGAATTTCCCGGTGGAGGTGCTTTTCCTGCGGGATGACGACATCCCCCAATACGTGGAAGACGGTGTGGCTGATGTGGGCATAGTAGGTGAAAATGTTTTACTGGAGAAAGGGAAGCAACTGGAGCTGGTTAAACGGCTTGACTTTTCGAAATGCCGCCTTTCGCTTGCTATTCCGCGCAGCGATAGTTATGCGGGCATCCACAGCTTGCAAGGAAAAAATATTGCCACCAGCTACCCCAACATTGTGCGGCAATACCTTACCAGCAATGGTGTTCAGGCGGGCATTCACGAGATCAGTGGCTCAGTAGAGATTGCACCCGGCATTGGTCTGGCCGATGCGATTTGCGATTTAGTGAGCACCGGCAGCACGTTGTTAAGCAACGGCTTGAAAGAGGTGGAAGTGGTGCTGCAAAGCGAGGCGGTGTTGATTGCCAAACCCACGCTGGCGGCAGCAAAAAAAGCCATTCTAGAAAAACTCTTGTTCCGAATCAACGCGGTGCAATCGGCCAAGAACAACAAGTATATTTTATTGAACTGCCCGAACGACGCCATCGAAAAAATCACATCTGTTATTCCCGGAATGAACAGCCCTACAATCATGCCCCTGAGCCGACCGGGTTGGTCTTCGTTGCACTCGGTAGTAAACGAAAACGACTTCTGGGAAAAAATTGATCAACTGAAGTCGTTTGGCGCGCAGGGAATTTTAGTCATCCCCATCGAAAAAATGATTGCCTGACGAACCACTATTCTCAACTCCCATGAAAGTCTTTACCAATCCAGGCGCATCCACGTGGAAACAACTCTGCCAACGTCCACAATTGGAGCTGGAATATCTTGACAGCTCCGTGCGCAATATTCTTAACCGTGTTAAAAAATCCGGTGACGAGGCGCTACGCGCTTTTTCACAAGAGTTCGATCACGTGGCGATAGACTCGCTCGAAATCAGCGCCAACGAGATACAGCGGGCAGTGGATGGACTCGCACCTGCGCTAAAGGCCGCTATCCAAATTGCGGCTGCAAACATTGAGCGGTTTCATGCCGCCCAAAAAAGAGAACCCCTCATGGTAGAAACGATGCCCGGCGTTACGTGCTGGCGTAAAGGAATACCCATCGATAAAGTGGGAATTTATATTCCCGGTGGCAGTGCACCTTTGTTCTCCACCGTGCTCATGTTGGCAATACCTGCGCGGTTAGCGGGTTGCCGGGAAATCGTGTTATGTTCCCCCCCTACTACGGAAGGACGAATTCATCCAGCCATTTTGTTTGCCGCCACGATCACGGGCGTAACCCGCATTTTTCAAACCGGCGGCGCACAAGCCATTGGTGCGCTGGCGTACGGAACGGAAACCATTCCGGCGGTGTATAAAATTTTCGGCCCGGGTAATCAGTACGTTACCAAAGCAAAGCAGATTGTAAGTCAGGAGGGTGTAGCCATTGATATGCCCGCGGGTCCATCGGAAGTATTGGTGCTGGCCGATGGGAATGCTAACCCCGCATTTGTTGCCGCAGACCTCCTCTCGCAAGCAGAACACGGCAGCGACAGCCAAGTGGTTTTTGTAACTGATCAAGCCGATTTCATCCCGCGCGTGCAGCGCGAGCTGGCGCTACAAGTAGCAAAACTGCCGCGCCAGGCGTTGGCCGAGCAAGCTCTTGCGCATAGCCTGGCTATTTCATTTACCGATGAAACGATGATGTTTGAATTTATAAACACATACGCCCCGGAGCATTTGATTTTGCATTGGACAGACGAGCACCATGCGGCCGACCAGATACGCAACGCAGGATCGGTATTTTTAGGGCCTTGGTCGCCCGAGTCGGTTGGCGATTATGCGTCTGGCACAAATCACACTTTGCCCACCGCTGGTTATGCTACAGCGTTTGGTGGTGTATCGCTGGAAAGCTATCTGAAGTACATCACATACCAACGTATAACCCAGGAAGGCTTGAAAACAATTGGCCCGGTAGTAGAAGAAATGGCGATGGCTGAGCAGTTGGTAGGCCACCAGCAAGCCGTTCGAATTCGTTTAAACGCCATGGTATGAGCAGCACCGTAACTCCACTCGTTCGCGCGGGTATTCAAAACGTAAAGCCATACTCCAGTGCCCGCGATGAGTTTTCCGGTACCGCACGGATTTTTCTGGATGCCAACGAAAATCCCTTCCCTACGCTGTACAATCGGTACCCCGATCCGCATCAGCGCAAGCTAAAAGAAAAAATCGGGGCGTTGAAGGGAGTCGCTCCCAACCAGATTTTTTTAGGCAACGGTAGCGATGAAGCCATTGATCTGTTGTTCCGGGTTTTTTGTGAACCCAAACATGATTTGGCAATCATTCCCCAACCCACGTACGGTATGTACAGTGTAAGTGCAAGTATTAACCTGGTAGAGACGATTACTGTACCGCTTACGCGGGATTTCGATCTGGATGTACAGGCAATCGAGCATGTGATTTCGCAAAACACGAAGTTGCTGTTCTTGTGTTCGCCTAACAATCCTTCCGGAAACTTGCTAAGTCGCGAAAAAATGGAATACGTGCTGAACATTTTTCCAGGCATTGTGGTGATAGACGAAGCGTATATTGACTTTGCCGCAAGCGAAAGTTGGATACACGCATTAAACATCTACCCCCGCCTGGTCGTGCTCCAAACATTTTCCAAAGCGTGGGGGCTTGCGGGATTACGTCTTGGTATGGCCTTCGCCTCGACCGAAATCATTCAATGGCTCGATCGGATCAAACCACCTTACAACATCAACACACTTACGCAGCAAATTGCACTGGAAGCACTCAGCCGCGGAACACCGCGCGAACAGGTAGACGTGCTCAAAAAAGAACGAGCAGCGCTGATGGCTGCGCTTGCAAACCTTACCATCACGGAAAAAGTATATCCTTCCGATGCAAACTTTGTGCTGGTAAAAGTAAAAGACGCTAATCGGGTCTACCAGTGGCTGCTGGAACAAGAAGTAGTGGTGCGCAACCGCTCGATGGTAGCACTTTGTGAGAATTGCCTACGGATTACCGTTGGCACACCAGCCGAGAATCAAAAACTGATCGAACTGCTAAATCAAAAATGAAAAAGGTACTTTTTATCGATCGCGATGGAATGTTGATTGTGGAGCCCACTACCGACCAACAGGTAGATAGCCTGGAGAAGTTAGAATTTATTCCAGGCGTATTCACCTGGCTGGGAAAAATCGCCCGCGAAAGTGACTACGAATTGGTGATGGTAACGAATCAGGACGGGTTAGGCACGGCCTCATTCCCCGAGGAAACGTTCTGGCCCGCACATCAAAAAATGATTACTGCCCTCGCAAACGAAGGCATTCACTTTACCAAGGTGCACATCGATCGTTCATTTGCATACGAAAACAAACCTACCCGCAAGCCCGGCACAGGAATGCTGGGTGAATACTTTAATGGCAATTACGATTTGAAAAACTCCTGGGTATTGGGCGATCGGCTAACCGATGTAGAATTGGCGAAAAATCTGGGTGCCCACGCGATCTTGTTCAACGATGGCTCTCTACAACCCAAGCTAAAAGAATTTGAACTGCTCGAAACATGTGCACTCGTTACTCACCGCTGGGAGGCCATTGCCGAACTGCTACTTCGTTCCGGACGCACTGCCACAATCCATCGTAAGACCCGCGAGACCGACATCACCGTGCGTATAAATCTGGATGGCACGGGCCAGAGTGAAATTGCCACCGGCATTGCATTTTTCGATCACATGCTGGATCAACTCGCACGCCACGGACAAATAGACCTCTTCCTCCACGCGAAAGGCGATCTGTACATAGACGAACACCACACCATTGAAGATACTGCGCTAACGCTGGGCGAAACTATCCTGAAAGCCTTGGGCACGAAACGGGGCATTGAACGCTACGGCTTCTGCCTGCCGATGGACGACTGCCTCGCGCAAGTGGCCATTGATTTTGGTGGCAGACCGTGGCTGGTGTGGGACGCCACGTTTCAGCGCGAAAAAATTGGGGAGATGCCCACGGAAATGTTTTTTCATTTTTTTAAATCTTTTTCAGACACCGCCAAATGCAACCTCAACATCAAAGCAGAAGGCGCCAATGAGCACCATAAAATTGAAGCCATCTTCAAAGCATTCGCCAAGGCTATAAAAATGGCGGTTAAAAAAGAGGGGCATCAACTACCCAGCACCAAAGGCGTGATTTAACAGCAGATCAAGTTATGAGTATCGTCATCCTAAAGTACAACGCGGGCAACGTGCAATCGGTGCGCTACGCGCTCGATCGACTTGGCGCCAGCTATGCGGTGAGCAGCGATCCGGAAATTATTCGGGCCGCAGATAAGGTTATCTTCCCCGGCGTTGGCGAGGCCAGCACTACCATGCACTTTCTGAAAGCACAACGGTTAGATGAAGTGCTTCGCGATTTGCGTCAGCCCGTATTAGGCATCTGTCTTGGCATGCAGTTGATGTGCACCCATTCCGAAGAAAACAATACGCCCTGCATTGGAATTTTCGATGCCACTGTGAAGCGATTTGAAACCGCACCCAACTACAAAGTACCCCACATGGGCTGGAACCAGCTGGAGCACATCAAAGGCTGGATGCCGCCCAGTGTTGACAACGGCTACGCGTATTTCGTACACAGCTACTATGTGCCGCTGCTGCCGTTTACAGTTGCACAAACCAATTATAAAGTTGAATTTAGCGCTGCTTTGCAGAAAGACAACTTTTATGCCGTGCAATTCCACCCGGAAAAGTCCGACCGCCTGGGCGAACAGGTAATCCAACGCTTTTTGGAAGTATAAGCCACCGCCCAAGTGTTGCCACCCCGTGAATTCGTGTGAAGCATAGTTTTGAATACGAACGATGAAAATTATTCCCGCCATTGATATCATTGCCGGTAAGTGTGTACGACTTACCCAGGGCGATTTCGGTAAAATGAAAATCTATCGTGATGACCCGTTGGAAGTTGCGCAAGAGTTTGAAAAAGAAGACATGGAGTTTTTGCACCTGGTAGATCTGGACGGGGCAAAAAAAGGAAAGGTGGTGAATTGGGATGCGATCGAAGACATTCAAGCCAACACCTCGCTAAAAGTAGATTTTGGAGGCGGCGTAAAAACGGATGAAGAAGTAGAGCGCCTGCTCGAAATGGAAGTGAATCAAATCAATGTGGGTAGTCTGGCCGTTCGCGAACCGAAAAAATTCACACGCTGGTTGCGTGAATACGGCCCGGAAAACTTCATCCTTAGCGCAGATGTAAAGCAAGACAAAGTACAGATTGCCGGCTGGCTGGAAGACACGCCACTCTCCATTTATGACCTTATACAGCAGTACGATCAAGACGGTTTGATGTACGTAACCTGCACGGACATTAACAACGATGGGATGTTAAAGGGCCCCAATTTTGGCTTGTACAAGATGCTGAAAAACAAATTTCCCTACCTACGCATCATTGCCAGTGGCGGCATTAGTTCAATAGATGATTTAAAAGAACTGCAGTTCATTAAAATTCATGGCGCCATCATCGGTAAAGCGATTTACGAAGGCAAAATTTCCTGGGAAGAACTAAAACAGTCGAAGCTGGCTGACTAAACCGTGCTCACCAAACGCATCATTCCCTGTCTGGACATAAAAGACGGCCGCACCGTAAAGGGAACTAATTTCATCAACCTCCGCGATGCGGGCGATCCCGTTGAACTGGCGGCTACCTATGCCCGGCAGGGTGCGGATGAACTCGTTTTTCTGGATATCTCCGCCTCCAACGAAAAGCGAAAAACACTTGCCGATCTGGTGAAGCGAATTGCGCAGCACGTAACCATTCCATTTACAGTTGGAGGTGGAATTCAATCGGTAGCCGATGTGGCGCCGTTACTGGAAGCTGGCGCAGACAAAATCAGCGTAAATTCATCCGCCGTGAAACGTCCGGAACTAATCAACGAATTGGCGCTTGCATTTGGAACACAGTGCGTGGTAGTAGCCGTAGATGCCCGTAAGGTAGACAACCAATGGGTTATCCACACACACGGCGGAAGCATACCTACCGATAAAAAGCTTTTTTCCTGGGCGAAAGAGGCCGAGCAACGTGGCGCAGGCGAAATCTTGTTTACCAGCATGGACCACGATGGAACGAAAGCCGGCTTTGCCGTGGATGCCCTTGCGAAGCTAAACCAGTTACTTACCATTCCAGTGATTGCATCCGGCGGCGCCGGCAACGAAAACCATTTTCTGGAAGCGTTTTTAATTGGCAAGGCAGATGCCGCACTTGCCGCCAGCATTTTTCATTACCGCGAAGTAGCCATTCCGGAGGTAAAAAAGTTTTTAGCCAAGCACGTTCCCATTCGCCTATGATTTCCCCGCCCGATATTTCTACCATCAAGTTCGACAACCAAGGGCTCGTGCCGGCCATCATTCAAGACGCCCGCACACACCATGTGTTGATGCTGGGTTTTATGAATGCCGAAGCACTAAAAAAAACACTTGCAGAAAAACGCGTTACTTTTTTTAGCCGATCGAAACAGCGCCTGTGGACAAAAGGAGAAACATCGGGCCACTTTCTGGACGTAATCGACTGTATGTGGGATTGCGATAAAGATACGCTTTTGATCAAGGCTGAGCCTACCGGGCCCGTGTGCCACACGGGATCGGATACGTGTTTCAATGAAATAAATATTGCCCGTGGTTTTGATTTTCTCGAACATGTAATTCACGACCGGCAGCGAAATCCCCGGCAGGGCTCATACACCAACCAACTCCTTGCATCAGGCATTAACAAAATTGCGCAAAAGGTGGGCGAGGAAGCAGTTGAATTGGTGATTGAGGCGAAGGATAATAATCGCGATTTGTTTTTGAACGAAGCTGCAGATTTGATGTATCATTACATGGTGCTGCTTACGGCCAAGGGCCATACGTTAAGCGATGTAGAGGGCATTTTGCGGAAACGCCACAGCTGATTTATCTCCGGGCCGACATTTTGTTGGTTTATTGAGCATTAATTCAGCACATCGTGTGCTTTTCTTTACATTCAACACATGAATCCGCATCTCATCAACGGCTACCCGTTCATACCCTATCTCCCTCCCGCCTGGAATGAATCTGTTGCTCTTTTAAAAGCTCAAACACATGCTGAGGAAATGAGTGCCCGCAGATCGTTGCGCGATTTTAGCACCCAAGCCATTCCGCTCGAACTCATCAATCATTGCCTGCGGGTAGCCGGCAGTGCCCCTTCGGGTGCAAATAAACAGCCCTGGACGTTTTGTGTGGTGAGTAACCCAGCGCTGAAAAAACAAATTCGTAACGCAGCCGAAAAAGAAGAACGCGAAAGCTACGAGCACCGCATGAGCGATGAATGGCTGAACGACATCAAACCTTTACAAACGGATTGGCAAAAGCCGTTTCTGGAAGATGCCCCCTATCTGATTGTTGTGTTTAAGCAAGTGTACAACCTCCAGCCAGACGGTTCAAAAAAGAACAACTATTACGTAACCGAATCTGTAGGCTTGGCTTGCGGATTTCTGCTTGCCGCAATTCATCAGGCGGGATTGGTGGCACTAACGCACACCCCTAGTCCGATGACGTTCCTCACTCACCTTTTGCAGCGGCCCGATAACGAAAGACCGTTCCTGCTCATCCCGGTAGGGTTACCCGCCCCGGGTGCACATGTTCCGGATCAGCAACGGAAAATGCTGAACGAGATTGCCGTTTACTACTCCTAGCTAGCGAAAGGAAATTTCTTCGTAACGGCCACCGCAAAAACGCCTGCATGACAGCCGCCCGCGCAGGGCTGATGGTTTGAAGAGTGATTTACCCATGAGCATCCGCACACACTCCTGAATGCCTTCAGTAATCGATGGGTGGGGATGTACACACTCGGCCAGTTCTTCAATGCCCTTATTCATCGAAATGAGAACGGCTACCGCTTGAATCGCACTGGATGCATTGTTGCCCACCACTTTCATACCGAGTATCTTCATCTCCTCGTCATTGGTAACCAGCAGTTTGATGAAACCCTGGGTGTTGCGCTTTGCAATGGCACGGGGAATGGTGCTGTACTCCAACGTAACCACTTTGTACTCAATTCCTTTTTCTTTCGCCTGAATTTCGTTTAGGCCTACACCCGCCACTTCGGGGTTCAAAAACATAATGGTGCTGATGTTCTCATACACCAACTTACGGGAAGGATGCCCAAAAATGCGTTCAATGGCATACCGCCCCTCCAACTCCCCTACGTTTACCAGCGAAATGTCTGCCGTGATATCGCCAATTGCAAAAATGTTCGACACGTTTGTTTGTGTATCGTTGTTATCGATTCCGCGCTTAGTGATGTTGATCCCCACCCGATCGTCCCACAAGTCTTCGATATTGGGTACCCGCCCCACCGATACCAGCGCCTTTTCTACGTTGAAGGTCTCGCGGGTATTATCGGTGTACTCCAACTCGTACTCCACCCGCCCATTCACAATCTGCATGTTTACCAGCCGTGAGTTGCGGTGAATGAGTACCCCGTTGTTTTCCATATTCCGTTCGATAATCCGAACAACATCTTCGTCTTCGAATGGCAAAATCCGATCGCCCTTGTCAATGATATGTACTTTCGTGCGCCCAAAGCCACTGAAGATGGTGGCGTACTCACAGCCAATTACACCCGCCCCCACGATTACCATGCTCTCTGGGAAATCATCCATTTCCTCAATGCCTTCGCTTGTCATCACAATGCGCTCATCAATGGGTAACTCCGGCAGGTAGCGCGGCCGGCTGCCCGTGGCCAGCACCACAAAATCGGTGTTTATCCGCTCGGTCTGCGCGCCATGGGTAATTTCAACTTCATTTTGCCCCACCAGCCGCGCATTACCAATTTTAAAATCAAGCAAATCGTGGTAGTCGCTATGCTGAAGTTGGTCCATGTGGTGTTCGAGGAGATCCTTCCGCTCCTGTACGGCCCGTTTCACTTCCGCCTGAATTTCTTTGTAGCGTACCGCGGGTGCGGGAATGTTAAACCGGTGAAGCGCCTTACGGAAGGCTGAAATATCGCGGCTGAGTTCCCACCAGGTCTTTGATGAAAGTGCCCCATTGGTGATTCCAGCCCCGCCCACGCGGTTCTTCTCGACCAAAAGCGTTTTTTTCTTAAAATCAAGTGCCCGCATGGCCGCCGCATACCCCGAAGGACCCGCGCCAATAATTACGACATCATATTTCTTATTCATACGTAAGTTGAAATAACAGGAAAAGTAAACATTTCTGGCGCAAGAAAACCAGTATATTGTTCATGGATTAGATAAAAAGGTGTGAGGTATTGGAGGTTGTTTTCACAGTTGGGTGTTGACCGGGCCAGTCACCCGTTCTTAAAACGTAGCATCGTGCTGTCTAACCGGCTCTCCGTGGTGCTGGTCGTGCTTACGTTGCTGCTGTTTATCACACTTTTCGCCCTCACCGGATTCACCGAGGGCGTTCAACGCATGGCGTATGTTTTTCTCGTGTACCTCGCCGTGCCGGTGCTGAACCGGTACGGCTTTTTTATATGGGCACGGCTCTTGGTCGCCTGTTTTGTGCCCGCGTACGTGATTTGGCTGGTGGGTGCCACGGGCACCGAAACCGGTCCACTTGTGTATACCGCCTCTTATTTTCCGCCACGCATCATTACCATGGCCACGTGCACAATTCCATTTTTCGTGTTCGACACCCAGCACGAAAAGAGATGGCTCGCGCTGGCCGTCTTCGTCACCTTTACCTGTTCGATGGGGTACGACTTTCTCATCGGGTTATTCGGATTAAAAGTGGATTTGTATCAGCGATCTGATCTTTTCATTTATTACAACACAGTATTTTTTGTTCATTTTTTGATGATTACCATGGCCTCGTATTTGTTAAAAAATGCCGTGGATAAATCAGACAACGAAAACCTCAATTTACTTGCTGAAAAAGACAGCACGAATACGCTGCTGCAAGAAAAAAACCGGATGCTTGCCAATCTGAACCAGGAACTTGAAGTGCAGAACGAAGAGATCAAGACCAACCATGAGAAACTGGAAGAAGCAAATTTGATTATCGAACAGCAAAAGGAGCGCCTGCGCGCATCGAATGAAGAGTTAGAAAAAGCGGTTGATCTGAAAAACCAGGAGTTGATTGACGCAAACCGCGAGCTTTCCAAATACAACAGTGAACTTCGGCAGTTCTCCTACACCATTTCGCACAACCTGCGGGCACCGGTAGCCCGGCTGTTGGGCTTATCGAACTTACTGGAACGGAACCAAGCGGGGATGTCGGGCGAGCAACTGCAACTGGTGGAATTGCTGAGCCGTTCTTCGCACGAGTTAGACGCGATTATCAAAGACCTGAACAAGATCATTGACATTCGAAACGAGGTCTATCGCATCAAAGAAAAAATCTCGTTTGATCAGGAGTTTAAACGAGTGCGCGAGAGTCTGCTACATCAAACTCCGGCAGAAGCACAAATTGTGGGCGACTTCACGAAGGCCCCGATCATCTTCGCTATCCGCCCCCTGCTCAACAGCATTTTATTTAATCTTACCAGCAATGCGATCAAATACCGGTCGCCCAACCGCCCGCTACGGGTGGAGCTGAAAACGTATCCTTCGCCAGACCAAATTCATCTGGAGTTTAGAGACAATGGTGTTGGGATGAATCTGGAATTGTTCCGGCGCGATTTATTTGGGATGTACAAGCGTTTTCATACCCATACCGATGGCAAAGGCTTGGGATTGTTTTTGGTTAAATCGCAAATCGATATCATGGGTGGCAGCATTTCTGTGGAGAGTTCGTTGAACAAAGGCACCACTTTCAAACTGTCGTTCAAAAACCCGGATCAGGTAGAAGGCCAGATTTGTTACGAAAGCGAGTATGGTATCATTCATTACAACGCCCGGACGAACGTTATGGGCATAAGTTGGAAGAAACAAGTCACCAGCGAGGCCTACCGCGCCTTGTTTAACAAATGCCTGGAGACGCTCCGCACATACAATACTCCCTATTGGATTTCCGACTTGCGCAAGCAAGGCAACATTACCCCGGCAGACCAAAAATGGATGCTTTCGGATATCTTTGTTTCTGCGGTGGGCAGCGGCTTGCGGCTGGTAGCCGCGATTTACGATCCCAACCAGCACAATGAAGACTACCGCACCCGCATTCAGGATGCTTGCCAGAAGGCCGGGATAGAAGTTATGTTTTTTACCTCAGGTAAAGAGGCGGAAGCCTGGATTGAGAATGACATCAACCGATCGCAGGTGTAACGCAGCAGCAAAAATCAGAAACCAAATGCCGACATTTGCGGGCAATGGAAACCATACAGTATTGGGATGAACAGATCGTGTTAGCCGTTAACGGCATGCACCTGCCGTGGCTGGATTCGGTAATGATCGTAATCACACAAACTACATTTTGGACTCCCCTGTTCTTGCTCATCATTTACCTGCTCTTCAAAACACGCCCCACCAAAGACGCCTGGTCGATCCTTGCGGGCGTACTGATTGCGATTGTCATCAGCGACCAAACCACGGCCTCGCTGATGAAACCATTCTTCGAACGCCTTCGCCCTTCGCATCAACCCGGGTTAAGCACACAACTTCATTTTATTGAAGGCTACAAAGGTGGTTTGTACGGATTTGCTTCCAGCCATGCAGCCAATGCATTTGCACTGGCCACCGTGCTTACGCTTGCCGCTGGTGCATCGCTGCGCGGCATCCGGTGGCTTTTTCTGTGGGCCGCGTTAATGAGCTTTACGCGCCTGTATCTCTCGGTACACTACCTTACTGATCTGCTGGCCGGCGCGTGTGTTGGCATTGTTGCCGGAGCTGCCGGATTCCTGGTCATAAAATACGTGCGGCGGAAGTTGCAATCGCCACTGCCGCCTACGGCAATTCGTTCAGGGGGCGCGTAATGTTATTTTTTGCCGAACATACCCCCCAGCATTCCTCCCAGTCCTCCTAATGGGTTGCCTTTACTGCCACTGGCTACCTGACCAATCAAGCCACCGAGATCCAAAGAACTGTTGCCACTCATTTGCCGCATCATCGTGGTAAGATCAAACGATGCGTCTTTCGGATCATTCGTTTTTTGGATGAACTGATTCATTACCGTAGGCAGCAGTCCAGACACCACACTGGATGCCACCTGCGGGCTCACGCCAAATTTAGATGCAATGGTTTTGGCGATGGAGTCCACCATCTGCTTCACCATAGGATGGTTGGCGAGCGCCGGGCCTGAAGCACTTTTTTGAAAAATGGCCACTACATCGTTCATGTTGCCCTGCGCCACCTGGCCCTTGAGCGCGTTGAAAATTCCACCGGCAACTTCCTGAATGGCGGCGCTATTAAATTGGTTGGGGATGGCATCGTTTTGAATGATGGCCTTGCCCGCGTTTTGTTCTACAAGTTTTATAAGTTGATCGAGCATTGCTTTTTGGTTTACAAATTGAAAGTTAAGTTACTGTAATTTGGCGGCTGTATTTTCTATCGCTCCAGCAGACGTTTTACATATTTGCCGACAATGTCGAACTCCAGGTTCACCGTATCGCCCGCACGCAATGAATTAAAGTTGGTGTGTGCGTAGGTGTATGGGATAATAGCTACGGAAAAGCGACCGGCAGCAGAGTTAAAACAAGTCAGGCTCACGCCGTTTACACAAATAGATCCTTTTTCCACCGTTAGGTTACGCAAGCCCGCATCATATTCAAACTCAAACAGCCAACTGCCGTTTAAATCTTTCACTGACACACAGCGCCCCGTTTGATCTACGTGGCCTTGAACAATATGGCCGTCAAATCGTCCGTTGGCCAACATGCAACGTTCCAGATTCAATCGGTCGCCCACGTGGCGTTGACCCAGATTAGATTTCGCCAGCGTTTCATGCACTGCGGTTACCCAGTGTTTACCATTCGCCACCCGTGTCACGGTAAGACAAACACCATCGTGGGCCAGGCTCTGATCTACGCGCAGTTCATGACTCACCGGACTCTCAATCTCA
>CAYLWU010000028.1:0-46052 GCA_964387475.1 uncultured Ohtaekwangia sp.
GGGAAGCAGCAAACCTTGCCCGGAGGCATTGGGCACGAGCCACAATACGGCTTTGGCGTTGATCTGGTTGGTACCGATGGAGAGTGAGTTTTGCTGGGCGAACACGGAGGTGGCCAGCACAAACATCGAAATCGTTAAAAAATGTACGCGTTTCATAAGAATAAAGCAGCAAATAGGTTTATGTCGATAACGTAAAAACAACTCAAAAAAACTCGAATTCAGGAAAGCCAATCATCGGTTAAAGAGAAAGAACCTCAGCACTTATCTTCTCTTCTTTTTGTACGTCGGCTTTCTACGGTTGGTCGGTTTCCCTTTCGATAAGGATTTCTTCCGGGTACTCATTACCTTCTTGTTTCCGGAAAGTTTGGATACGTTTTGATAGCGCGCGTTGGGCGAATAGGCGGACACTTTCTTTTGGGCTTTTGCTAACTGTTTTGGGGTAGTGCCACCCCGGCTCTTGCCTGTGCTTAATGATTTTCTGCGATAGGCAAGCGAAGTTTTGTAATCATCGCGGAAACGCTGCTGATAACTTTGATCGTTAAAATCCAAACGCAGGGTAAACTCATTTGAGGAGCCAACGAAGCCACCTACACCGCCCAGAATATTCTCGCGGCTGTAACCAACCAACAGGTGCTTGGATAGGCGATAGGCGAGCGACATGTTCACCACGTTACCTCTGCGCGTGGCACCTCCGAAGGTGATTTTGTTATTAAATGTGTAGTACAACCCGAAGTCGTAGGTGTCGTTGGTCTCCGAAAATTTTCGAAAGGCAATGTAGGGCTCAAGCACATCTGATCCACCGCGGAAGGGAATAAAGCCTTGTGCATAACCTGAGTAGTAGTTGGAAAGCTCACGCTCGTTTTCCGGCTCCAGCCAAGCGGTAACCAACCGGTTTGCGGCAAAGCCTAACTTAAAAAAACGGTGCTGATAGTGCGTACCAAAGGAAAAGTCCGGTTTCCGGATTCCGATCTGTAAGGAGTTGAGCACTGGGTCGGTCAGCACGTTATTAAAATTGAGTAACGAGCCGTTGGCCTGAATGGCGTTATACTCTCCACTAATCCCAAAGGAAAGAACGGAGAATTTGCTAAAGCGTAAATGGTAGGCAAACGCGCCGGTGATGTAGGTGGTACGCAAAAAATTTACGTCTTCCTGGTACACATTAAACCCCGAACCAAACCGATAGTTCGAAAACGGGGCGTGCAAACTAATAAGGTGATTGGTGGGTGCACCGTCTACGCCTGCATAGTTTTGGCGAAAGGAGTAGGTAAGCGAGCCAAAGGTGTGGCCTGCAAGCGCGGGGTTGTAAATAAACGAGTTGGTAAGCTTCTGGCTAAAGAGGGGAATATCTTGCGCAGACAGCGATGCACTTACGCCTGCAAACAAAACAACCCATACAAAATTAAATTGCCGCATGGGTTATTTAATAACGGTAATCATCTGCCGAATATTTTTGCGCTCCCCGTTGATGGTGTATTCCATCAGGCAGATGTAGTTGCCGTTCGAAAGCTGACTGAAGTCGAAGTCGGGTGGGTTGGTGATGGCGTCAAAGCCGCGGAAGTTCACCCATTCTTTCACCGTTACTCCCCAGCGGTCCAGAAGCGTTATTTTGTTGTCTGCTTCGTAAAACCGGATGTTGTTGATCACCAGAAAGTCGTTTGCGCCATCGTTGTTCGGGGTAATGGCGTTGTGAATTTGCGGCGGAATGAGGGAATTCAGGCGGGCGAACGTAAAAACACGCGACGTAGGGGATATTGGCTCCTTGCTGCTGATGAAGTCAGTAAGCGATGAGCCTTGGCTGAACAAATTGGTGGCGGTTTGGCTCTCGGCTGTAGCCTCAACAATTGCTCCGGACTGGGCGCCAAAGAAATCAATGGCGTCGCGGGAGCTTAAACTAATCACCGAAGCAGGGGCTGCGCCTTGTCCAACATCAAGCTTCCAGTATCGGGTAATGAAAAAGTCGTCAATGTCCGGGTCGGTCGGGTTTTTCAGCAATGCGGCGTTCGTGCCCAGCACGGTCATGCCCAACGTCTGGTTCGCAGGTACTTGTGCAAGCTCGGCGGGCAAATAGGCATCCGCGGTGCCGATCGGAAAAAAATGCTGCCCTTCGGTCGTGCGGGTGATGTAAAATGTACCGTTAACATAGCTGTTGTCGTTGCCTGTTACAGGTTCCAGGCCGGTGTATAGCAGGCGCGATCCGCTCTGGGGTGTGAGTACCCCGCTGGTGAGTGTTAGCCGATTTACCGTCCATGTGCCGGTTAGGTTTTTAATCCCACCGCCGCTAATATCCAACGCACGTAGAGTAACTGGCGATGTGCTCAGCAGGGATTGGTTTGCTCCGGCCATCTGGATATTCCATGCGCTGAGGTCGGCCTGGGCGCTACGATTTTCCAGATTGCCCAGCGAAACTGCATGTACTTCGCCTGAGGCAGCTACTGCGGTGCCCGTGCCAATTCCTATTTGGCCGAAAACACCGATTGGGAGCAACAGCGCTACCCCAACAAAACACTTGAATAAAGCCATAACTCCACCAAAGTAGCTATTTTTCTAATTCATTGGTACACTCTTGGCCCGGATGGAACTAAAAAAGTGGTTTTCCGCTTAGCGGAAGCTGCACGGGCTGCCCGCCGGGTTTGGCCGCGGTTAAAAGCGTTTTTCAACCGACTGGCCGAGCGGCGCCTTACTGCATTGCACCGTAGCAGGTAAAAGGTTTACCTTTACTGGTCTTTCGGGGGTGGTACCCCATTTGCTTGAACCGGATTACATTTTCGCATATGAAAAACACGCTATTCGCTTTTGTATTGGCACTGCTTGTGTGTTCGAGTGGCTTCGCACAAAAGAAAGGTATTCCCCGAATTGTGATCAACGCCATGGGGCATACCGGTAAGATTCAAAATCTGGTGTTTACGCCCGATGGGGAACGGATCATCTCCGTATCGGAGGATAAGACCATTCGGGAGTGGAACATGAAGACCGGAGAGATGCTGCGCAAATTTGAAGTAGAGTCGGGCGATGGGTGGGATGGCATGCTCTACGCATCGGCAATTTCCCCTGACGGAAAATGGCTGGCAGTAGCGGGTTACCCCGTAGCCTCGCAAAAAGACGTAAAGTACATTGCGTTGATCGATTTGGCGGCGGGCAAGCAGGTGGGTACTGCGTTTGGGCACACCAACGTAATTAACGCGCTTGATTTCTCCGGCCGGGGCGATTTGCTGGTGAGTGGATCAGACGATGGAACAGTGATCGTTTGGCGGGTGGATGAAAAAACGCATCCCAAAATAGCCGCTACGATTTCGGTGGGTGGGCCCGTGCGGTCGCTGTCGGTCAATTCGCTTACGGGCGATCTGGCTGTAGCGGTATTGGGCGAACCGGATGTGCGGATTTTTCCGCTGTCAAATGTGCAGAAAGGGATTACCAAGTGGACTCCCCGTTTGCTCAAAAAACACAAAGGCGCACTTAACAAAGTGGTGTATTCGCTGGATGGCGTGTATCTCGCTTCGGGCAGCATCCAAAAAGAAGTAATCGTTTGGAAAACAGATGGCTCCATCGTAGAAAGTCTAACTGTTGAAGATGAGGTAACTGCACTTGCTTTTTCGCACGACTCCAAATTCGTGGTGGCTTTTGATAACCAAGGTCGAGGTTCCAGTTTCAATATGCTGGGGCACAAAGAAGCTGATTACACCGGCCACGACAACACCGTGTTTACCGCGGCGTTTAATCCGGCCGAAACCGGTGGCTACAACGTAGCCTCTGCGGGTGGGGCCAATAATGAAATCATTATTTGGAACCCGATCAACGGCCGCACAAGTAAGCGCATCAAAGGCAAAGGGCGCGCGATTGAAAAGCTGCAATTCGGGAAGGGACTGGACTTCTACGCTGCCAACACGCTGAGCATGCAAGGCAACAAGCAAGTGTGGAACTACGCGTTTGATCTCGCCAATATGCGGGTGCGCGAAGTGGGTGACGATGCACCTCCGGTATCGAAACCGAGGCTCACACTCACGCAATCCAGCGAATATCTGCTCGATCTGCCGAAAGGCAAGGCCGTAGCAAACAGTCCGGATACCGATGGCCGTATTTTGACCTACCTCGTTACGGGAGATGATGCAGTGGTGGTAGCCAGCGACTATTCGCTGAAAATGTACGACCTCAACGGCCACTTGCTGAAAGAGTTTATTGGCCATTCGGGTGGAGTACGCGCGTTATCGGTAAGTGAGGATGGCCGCTTTTTGATTTCCGGTGGTGAAGACCAGATCATTAATATCTGGCTGCTGAATGAAACGGGTACTGCATGGAGCGTACGCCAACACCCGGCGTTTAATGACGAAAACTGGGCGGGCTATTTTTCATCGCTGCCGTTTGATTCGCTCACCAAAATTCCTACGAAAAAAGCGTGGACAGATGTTATTGCCCAATTAAAAACCATGGGCGATAAGGCCACCTACCGGGCGCTGGAGGCAGAGTACAAAAACCTGGGCGAGATCATGCAGCCGTTTGCCACGCTGTTTGTAGCGGATGATGCCGAGTGGGTGTGCTGGACTCCGAAGGGGTATTTTAGCTGTACGTCTAAAGGCTCAAATTATTTTGGCTGGCACATTAACCAAGGCGTAGAGCAACTTGCCGAGTACTACAGTGCCGACCAGTATTTTGATTTACTCTACCGGCCGCAGCAAATCCAAAAAAGCATGGAGCAGGCGCAACGGGTAGAAAAAATCCTGTTGGCGGAAGGCGAGCCCATTTTTGATCTCACGGCACTTGGCAAACCCTCGGCCGCATTGTTTCAGCCCCTTACAGGCGCGGATTTTAACTACGAAGATGGCTGGCTCACCACGAAAGCAAAGTCCGTCACCTTTCAGGTTGATGTATTTGATGGCGGCGGCGGGGTGAAAGAGTTAAATATCTACCAAAACGATAAGCTCATCATTAACGATCGAGAGGTAAAAACAAAAGGTGCGGGTGATCGCCTGACCAAAACCTACACGGCCGACATCCTGAATGGAGAAAACCGGTTTCGCGTGGTGGCGATCAACTACAACCGCATTGAATCGAAACCTCAGGTTTTATTGGTGAAGTACATCGGTGAGACAATGGCAACTTCTGCCTTGAATATTTTTTCGATCGGCATCAACAAATACCTGAATGCCAGTTACGATTTGAATTATGCCGCACCCGATGCACGCTCGTTTGTTGAAGCCATCTCGGATGCAAAGACCGCCGGACTTTACAAAGCCATTAACAAGTTTGAGTTATACGATGAACAGGCCACCAAAGAAAATATTCTCAAAAAATTTAAAGAGGTGCAGGCAAAAGCGAAACCCGAAGACGTGTTCATTTTCTATTATGCCGGCCATGGCAGCCTCGACATCAACAAGAAAAATGAAGATGGCGAGAACCCGTTCTATTTTGTGCCCCACGATGTAACCCAATTGTATGGCGATTCAAAGCAACTGGCCGCCAAGGGGCTGTCTACGGATGAACTAAGTGCTAATCTGATGGCCATCCGATCGACCAAGCAAATTGTGCTGATGGATGCTTGTCATTCCGGGGGGGCGGTAAAGGGAATTAAAATGCGTGCGGCGGCCAGCGAAGAAAAAGCCATGGTGCAGCTCGGGCGCAGCTCGGGGGTGGCGGTAATTGCGTCGTCTGGCTCTAAACAGTTTGCTGCAGAGTTTGAGGTGTTGAAGCACGGGGTCTTTACGTATGCACTTTTAGAGGCGCTCGCCGGCCAGGCCGCCAATGGCGATACCGATGTTACGGTTACGGAATTAAAAACCTACATGGATAAACGTGTGCCAGAGTTAACAAAGCAGCACGGCGGGGAATCGCAATTTCCTACGGGCTTTGTAAACGGTAATGATTATCCTATTTTGGTTCTCAAACAGAATTAACTCTTCATTTTTTATGCGTTCACTTTTTGTTGTTGCGTTTTTTTTCGTTCTCACCGCATTTCAGATCATCAAAACCCAAATGGTGCTTACCGTGCGCAATGAGTTGGGCAATACGGAAGCGGGGGTAACGGTACAACTGTACGAAAAAGAAGACGATTACAAAGCGGAGAAAAATGCCGCGGCCACGGGCACCACAGACGACAAAGGCGTGGTTCGTTTCAAAGACCTGAAAGCCATTTCTTATTTTATTATCGCCCGGAAAGACGACAAGGACAACGCGGGCGGTGGCGAACAAACCGGAGAACTGGTAGCCAAACGCATTAACAAGGTTACGGTGGTGATTCAGTAATACAGCGTGAGTCGAGCTGAACTCGCGGCCCAGGTGCAGGCGTATCGCACTGTCTTTTCGGAGGAGCAGTTGTTTCAACCTCAGTTTGTTCACCTTCTGGCGCAACCCGAGTGTTTTTTGCGAACGCATTTTACACCTGGCCACTTTACTGCATCGGCTTGGGTGGTCAATCCCGGCTATTCAAAAGTGCTGTTACTAAAACACGCCAAACTTAACCGGTGGTTGCAACCCGGAGGCCATGCCGATGGCGACCCGGATGTATGCGCCGTGGCAGTGCGCGAGTTGCGCGAAGAAACCGGTGTGATTGCGCAGCCGGTTTCCAATCATTTTTTTGACCTTGACATCCACCGCATCCCCGCGCGAAAGGCAGATCCGGAACACGATCATTACGATTTTCGGTACCTGTTTGTAGTGGACGATCAACTGCCGTTGCATACCAATCATGAATCCACGGAAGTGAAATGGGTGGCGTTAGAGCAACTGGAAAGCTACCAGGCGGATACATCGCTGCTGCGGCTGCGCGCCAAAACGCAACGCTACGCGGGCTTACCCGGCCGATAAAATTTTGCAGTAGCTTTGTACGCCATGGCACAGAGTGGTACAGACATTGAGCACGCAGCCACCTTACTTCGGCAGGGCGAACTGGTGGGCATACCTACAGAAACCGTGTATGGCCTTGCGGCCAATGCCTTGCGTAGCGACGCGGTGGTAAAAATCTTCGAAGCCAAAAATCGTCCGTTTTTTGATCCGCTCATTGTGCACCTGGCCGCTGCGGATCAGGTGCTGCAGTATGCCGCGGATTTCCCCGACGCTGCCCGCCAACTGGCCGCGCAGTTTTGGCCCGGACCGTTAACCCTGCTGTTGCCGCGCAAGCACATCGTGCCCGACATCACCACATCAGGACTCCCTACCGTTGGGTTACGCTGTCCCAATCATCCGTTGTTGCAGCAACTGCTTACCCGCCTCGATTTTCCGCTGGCTGCACCCAGTGCAAATCCGTTTGGTTATGTTTCTCCCACCACCGCACAACACGTGCTGCAGCAACTGGGGCACACAATTCCTTACGTGCTGGATGGCGGCCCATGCGAAGTGGGAATTGAATCGACCATCATCGGCTTTGATGACGGAATTACCCTTTTGCGGCTCGGTGGAATTACACAGGAGGCGATTGAAACTGTGGTTGGCCCGGTAAAGGTGGCTACCCAAAAAAACTCCAATCCCCTGGCGCCCGGCCAGCTTGATGCGCACTACAGCCCACGCAAAAAACTCGTGCTGGGAAAGGTGCCTGAACTGCTGGCGCAGTTCCCCACCGCTGCGGTATCGGTGCTCAGCTTCCAAACAGACTATCACCACAAAAGGCAGGTCGTTCTTTCCCCTTCCGGGGATTTGCGCGAAGCAGCACAACGCCTTTTTGCGTCGCTACGCGCGCTGGATGCGGATCCTTCGCACGTGATCTTGGCTGAGTTGGTGCCCGATATTGGGCTGGGCCGCGCCATTAACGATCGGTTGCGCCGGGCTTCCGCCTGATCTTCCCTGCCGCAACTGCGGCCTTCTGCTTATCTTTCCACCATGAGCAAGGCGCAGGAGCATATTCAAACCGAAATAGACGCAAGTTTCTTATACCAGCAACTGGCATCCAACGAAAGTAATCCGGAGGTGGCCCGCATCTTTCGCGAAATGAGTGAAATCGAGAAAGGCCACGCAGTAAAATTTCTGGAGCGCAACCATGCGCAGCACGTGTTACCGGGGCCATCGTTCCGTGCGCGTGCGATTAACCTGATTGGTCGCTGGTTTGGATACGAGTATGTGCTGGGCATCCTCATGGACATGGAGAAGAGCATTGCCAAAGCAACCATCACCATGAAAAAGGCTACCCAGCAGCCCATTACCGGCGCTGAAGCCAACCACGTAAACATTTTGCGTTCGTTACTTGAGTCGAACAAGCAAGTAGGGGGCGATACCATTGTGCGGTTTGAAAAACGCCACCGTTCCGTAGGGGGCAATGCCCTGCGTGCGGCGGTGCTTGGGGGTAATGATGGCCTGGTATCCAATTTTAGTTTGGTAATGGGTGTAGCCGGTGCCACCGCGGGCGAGGAAGGCGTTCTGCTGGCCGGGCTTGCCGGTTTGCTGGCCGGGGCACTCTCGATGTCTTTGGGCGAGTGGATTTCCGTTAAGAGCTCGCAAGAGCTCTACGAAAACCAGATGGATTTGGAGATGGAGGAATTGGAAATCAACCCGGAAGGCGAACGCAAGGAGTTGGTATTGATCTATCGCGCCAAGGGAATTCCTGAGGCCCAAGCGCGCGAGATGGTGGATGAACTTTTGAAAGACAAAAAACGCGCCCACGAGGTGCTGGTGCGCGAAGAATTGGGCATTAATCCGGAAGAATTGAAAGGATCTGCCATGGAGGCGGCGTTGTTTTCATTCTTCCTTTTTGCGCTTGGCGCGATTTTACCGGTGTTGCCGTTCTTTTTTACCCACGGTGTACCGGCTATAGTCTGGAGTGCGATCATCAGCACCGTGGGCCTGTTTTTGATTGGCGCCGCCATCACGTTGTTCACCGGGAAAAGCTTTTGGTTTTCGGGTTTCCGCCAGGTGCTGTTTGGTTTGGCCGCGGCCGCCATCACCTTTGGCATTGGCAAGCTCATTGGCGTTTCACTTGCGGGCTAAACTCGTGCCGGGCGTGCGTGCGTAGCGGTGCGCGTGGCCGGGTTCCCAAAAAAACTTTGTAAAAAATGAACTTCAACTTGGAAAATTCGTTTTTGATTACATTAATTTTGTGAAAACTATCTGCTGAATGTTATTGAACGATTTGTAACGCTAACGCACGAACAACGAAATTGACCAACAACTTCACACTACAAGCGCTTACCTCGCACCATTCCCGGAGTGCAGCTAGCCAACTTGCCAGCCTTACCTTGGTGTTAAGAAGTTTCCGAAGGCAAATCAGGATTTGATACGCTACGTGGGAGTCTAACCCCATGCGCCACCGGGCGTGGTGCATTTTATTTTTCCTGATTGCTCATTTTTAACAAGTACTTCATTGAACGAACAAATACTGGTTCGCGTAGCTACCGCGGACGACCAGCATTACGCTGAAACAATTACCAACGAAATGGCCGAATCGGCCAAAGCACGCGGCACCGGCATTGCCAGGCGCTCGCCCGAGTATATCTGCGAGAAGATGATGGAGGGCAAAGCCGTAATTGCTACCACGGCCACAGGCGCTTGGGTAGGTTTCTGCTACATTGAATCCTGGGAGCACGAGAAATTCGTAGCAAACAGCGGTTTAATTGTGGCACCTGCCTTCCGTAAATCGGGCGTAGCCACGCAGATCAAGCGCAAGGTCTTTGAACTGTCGCGTAAAAAATATCCGAACGCGAAAATCTTTGGTCTTACCACGGGTCTTGCGGTGATGAAGATCAACTCTGAATTGGGTTACGAACCGGTAACCTATTCTGAGTTAACTACCGATGAGCAGTTCTGGAAAGGTTGCCAAAGCTGCGTAAACTATGAAATTCTAAAGAGCAAGCAACGTAAAAACTGCATGTGCACGGCCATGCTTTACGATCCCGCGGAAGCGGCAAAAAAGCAGATGGAGAAAACACGCGTGTTTGTGAACGAGTCGGGCGAAATTGAGAAGCACAAAAAACGCGAACTGGCGGGCAACCTCAAGTTGTTTGAGCGCTGGGTGCGTTTCAAGCAGTTTGTGCTGGCCAAAGGCTGGAAAAAAGAGGAAAACGCAGGCGAGAAGAAAAACTCGCTGCTGAGTTTATTCTTCTTCTGGTAATCTTTCTGCCGTAACTTTACAGGCTCATGAAAAAAGTTGTTCTGGCTTTTAGCGGAGGATTGGATACCTCTTACTGCGCGCTTTATTTGTCAAAGCAGTTGGGCTATGAAGTGCACACCATCACCATCAATACGGGCGGCTTCACTACGGCCGAGTTGCACGACATTGAAACCCGGGCCCGGGCGTTGGGCGTGGCGTCGCACCATACCGCAGACGAAACGCGCACCTACTACAATCAGGTAGTAAAATTTTTGGTGTTTGGTAACATCCTGAAGAATGGCACGTACCCGCTGAGTGTAAGTGCCGAACGGGTGTCGCAGGCGCTGGCCACAGCCCGTTATGCCCGCGAAATCGGGGCAAAGGCAGTTGCTCATGGCAGTACTGGTGCGGGCAACGATCAGGTGCGTTTCGATATGGTTTTTCAAATCCTGGCTCCGGGGTTGGAAATCATTACACCCATACGCGATCAGCGGCTGAGCCGCGAAGCGGAGATTGATTACCTGCGTGCAGCGGGCGTGCAGTTCAACTTTGAAAAAGCACGCTACTCCATCAACAAAGGGCTTTGGGGAACTTCCGTGGGCGGTAGAGAAACGCTGCAGTCGCTCGGCATGTTGCCGGACGAGGCGTGGCCCACGCCGGTCACGAAGAGTACACCCGAACACGTGAGTTTGCATTTTAACCAAGGGGAGTTGTTTGGCGTAAACGATGCCGAGTTTGATCACCCGGTGGAGGCAATTCAGTTTCTACAGCAGCTTGCTGCGCCTTTCGGTATTGGTCGCGATATTCATGTGGGCGATACGATCATCGGTATTAAAGGGCGCGTTGGTTTTGAAGCTGCTGCACCTTTGCTGATTATCAAAGCCCACCACGCGCTGGAGAAACACGTGCTTACGAAGTGGCAGCAAAGCTGGAAAGATAATCTTGCCCAATTTTACGGCAACTGGTTACACGAAGGCCAGTATTTAGATCCCGTGATGCGCGACCTCGAGGCTTTTCTCGCGAGCACGCAACGCCACGTGTCCGGCGAGGTGGCGCTCACACTGCATCCCTACCGGTTTGTTGTTAACGGCATCGAATCAAAATACGATTTAATGTCCGCCAAGTTTGGTAAGTACGGAGAAATGAATTTGGGCTGGTCGGGCGAGGATGTGAAAGGCTTCACCAGGATTTTTGGAAACCAGGTGGCCATCTACCATCAGGTGCAGGCGGAGGCCGATAAGAATGAATAAGATCGTTACGGCCGGAGTGATCGGGGCCGCGGGTTACACCGGTGGCGAGACGCTGCGCTTGCTGGTGCATCATCCGCACGTAAAACTGGTTTTTGCCCAGAGCCGTAGTCAGATAGGCAAGCGCCTGTCGCACATCCACACCGATCTCGTGGGCGACACCGACTTGCATTTTACGGACAACGTACATGAGGCGGATGTATTGTTTTTATGCATGGGCCACGGAGAAAGCAAAAAGTGGCTGGAGGAAAATCCGGTGGCTGCGCACACGCGCATCATCGACCTGGGCAACGATTTTAGATTAGGAGCATCCGCGGGCAACCGTACGTTTGTGTACGGTTTGCCGGAGTTTCAGCGCGAAAAAATTCGCACCGCATCTGCCATTGCTAACCCGGGTTGCTTTGCTACCGCCATTCAACTCACGTTGCTGCCGCTGGCGCAAGCAAACAAGGTACACGAAGCGCACATCACCGGCATTACCGGCTCCACCGGGGCCGGGCAAAAGTTGCAAGACACCACCCATTTTAGTTGGCGTGCCAACAACATATCGGCTTACAAAACACTTACGCATCAACACCTGGGCGAAATTCAACGAACCTTGGGATTACTTCAGTCCGATGCGGCCGCCATTCATTTTGTGCCTTGGCGCGGAGATTTTACGCGGGGCATATTTGTGAGCACCGTGCTACCCACGGCACAGTCGCTACCGGAGAACCAAGCATTGTTCCAGTCGTATTACCACGACCATCCGTTTACACATCTTGCGAATGAGATGATCGATTTGAAACAAGTGGTAAACACAAACAAGTGCTTGTTATTTCTTGAGCAAGAGGGTAATCAACTGGTGATTCATGCTGCGTTGGATAATCTTTTGAAGGGTGCCAGCGGGCAAGCCGTTCAAAATATGAATCTGATGTTTGGCCTGCCGGAAAATGCCGGGCTGGCGTTGAAAGGCATCGGGTATTGAAGACAGCCAATGAGTGCACAAAAAACCATATGTATTCTCGGGGCCGGCAATTTGGGCATTGCAATAGCTGAAGGCATTTGTAAAGCATCGCTGGTTCAGCCGGAACAGATTTTTCTTACGCGCAGAAATCCAGGGCGGCTGGAGCCGTTGGCACACCGCGGGTTTCGGGTTTCCACCGATAATGTGGCCGCGGTGCGCGCAGCACAATTGGTGCTGCTTTGTGTTCAACCCAAGCAACTCCACCCGTTGCTTGCCGAAATCGATACTGCTTTGCGCGAGGATCAGATCATTGTGTCCACAATCACCGGAGTTTCCATAGACGAAATCGCTGCGGCCATTACGAATAAAAAAGTTCCGATCGTCAGGGCCATGCCCAACACGGCCGTGGGCATTGGCGCATCGATGACGTGCATTTGCGCGCAGCAGGTAAAACCCGGGCAGTTGGCCGAGGTAAATGCACTCTTCCAAAGTTTGGGCGAGACGTTACTCATTGAAGAGCGGCTGATGAAGGCAGCCACCGTGCTGGCCGCCAGCGGCATCGCATTTTGTATGCGTTACCTGCGTGCGGCAACTCAGGCGGGCATTCAATTGGGTTTTGATGCCGAAGAAGCGCAGAAAATTGCTGTACAAACGGCAAAAGGCGCTGCCATGCTCATTCAAAAAAATCACTCGCATCCGGAAATGGAAATCGATCGGGTAACTACGCCCGAAGGATGTACCATTGCCGGACTTAACGAAATGGAACACCAGGGCCTGAGCTCGGCACTCATCAAGGGCATCCTTACTTCATTTGAAAAAATCAACACCATCCGGAAATGAAATTGTTTGATGTCTATAGCCTGTTTCCAATTGAGCCGGTAAAAGCTACCGGCTCGTGGATTTTTGATACGCAGGGCCGGAAGTATTTGGATTTGTATGGCGGCCACGCGGTGATCTCCATTGGTCATAACCATCCGCACTTTGTGCAGCGGCTCAAAGATCAATTAGACCGGATTTCGTTTTATTCAAACAGTGTGGAGAATCCGTTGCAGGTGGAACTGGCCGAGAAGTTAGGTCGTATGTCCGGCTACCCGGAGTACCAACTGTTCTTGTGCAACTCGGGCGCAGAAGCAAACGAGAACGCGTTAAAGCTGGCTTCGTTTGTAACCAAGCGAAAAAAAGTGATTGCGTTCAAGAAAGCATTTCATGGGCGAACTTCAGGTGCTGTAGCGGCAACGGATAATCCCAAAATTGTCGCTCCGTTTAACGCAGATCATGCCATCCAGTTTCTGCCTTGGAATGATAGTGAAGTATTGGAGGCTCACATCACCGAAGAGGTAGCTGCCGTCATCATTGAGGGCATCCAGGGCGTAGGCGGAATTCATGTTCCATCGGTCGAGTTTCTCGAAAAGCTACATGCCCTCTGCCGTAAGGCGGGCGCGTTGTTGATTTTGGATGAAGTGCAGTCGGGCTATGGGCGCACGGGCAAGTTCTTTGCCCACCAGCACAGTACCATTCGCCCTGATCTCATTACCATCGCCAAGGGCATGGGTAATGGCTTTCCTGTGGGCGGCGTATTGATTCATCCGGCTATTCAACCCTGGAGTGGTATGCTGGGCACCACGTTTGGCGGCAACTACCTGGCCTGCGCTGCGGCGTTGGCCGTGTTGGAAGTAATTGATCAACAAAACCTGATCGCGCATGCGGGTGCACTAGGCGATAAGTGGATAGCCGAGTTGAGAAAAATGAGTGCCATTGAAGCGGTGCGCGGACGTGGGTTAATGATTGGATTTGATTTGCCTGCTGAACACAAAGACTTGCGCAACAAGTTGTTGTTTAACCATCACATTTTTACGGGCGAAGCCAAGCCCAATACCGTGCGCTTGCTACCTTCGCTTGCTTTGGAGCAAGGCGATGCGGATGTACTCTTGCATGCACTCGATGCGGAACTAAAACAACCGGCTTGGGTATGAAGCAGTTCATTTCAGCTAAAGACGCAGGCACTATTCAGACGTTGGTGCAAAAGGCCCTGCGCTACAAAAACGATCCGCTCATCGATCGGGCGCTTGGTCAGGGTAAAACCATGGGCCTGCTATTTCTCAACCCGAGTATGCGCACGCGGCTCAGCACCCAACTGGCGGCAAAAAATCTGGGCATGGATACCATCGTTTTTAATGTTGGGCAGGAAGGATGGGCGCTGGAGTTTGAAGAGGAGGCGATCATGAGCGGTACCACGGTGGAGCACGTGAAGGACGCGGCCCCGATTTTGGGCAAGTATTTTGATATTCTTGGCATTCGCACGTTTCCTTCGCTCAAAAACAAAGAAGATGATTACAGCGAGTTGTACATCCGGCAGTTTATCAAGTATTCGGGTATTCCGGTAGTCAGTTTGGAAAGTGCCACTCTCCATCCGCTGCAGAGTTTTACAGACATCATTACCATAACCGAAACCTTTCAACAAAAGCGCAGACCGAAGATTGTGTTAACCTGGGCACCTCATGTAAAAGCATTGCCGCAATGCGTGGCCAACAGTTTTTCGCAGTGGGTGAACGCATGGGGAGAGGCTGATTTTGTGATTACACATCCGGAGGATTATGAGTTGGATCCTCAGTTTACCGACGGTGCAAAAATCGAATACAATCAGGATGAGGCGCTACGCGGCGCAGACTTTGTTTACGTAAAGAACTGGAGCACCTACCGCGACTACGGCAAAATTTATTGCAACGATCCGGAATGGATGCTTACCCCCGAAAAGTTGAAGGATACCAACGCGGCAAAAGTGATGCACTGCCTTCCGGTGCGCAGAAACGTGGAATTGAGTGATGAAATTTTAGATGGCACCGCCAGCGTGGTTACACAACAAGCGGCAAACCGGGTGTGGGCAGCCCAAACCGTGCTGAGCGAAATCCTAAAAGATCAATAGAACGTATGAACAAGTTATTGGTGATTAAGATTGGCGGCAATGTGTTGGATGATGAACAAGCGTTGCGCAATTTTTTACAGGACTTTGCAGCAATTCAAACACCCAAAATCTTAATTCATGGCGGTGGCAAAGTAGCAACGAAGCTGGGTGATCAGTTAGGCATTGTTTCGAACTACATTAAAGGAAGGCGTGTAACCGATGAACCTACGCGCGATCTTGTTACCATGGTCTATGGCGGGCTCATCAACAAACAAATTGTGGCGCGCCTGCAACAGTTGAATTGCAACGCTTTAGGCGTAACGGGTGCAGATGGTAATATGATTAAGGCGGCAAAACGCCCCGTGCGTGAGGTGGACTACGGGTTTGTTGGGGATATCTCGCCCGATAGTGTTAACTCTACGTTGTTGTATTTTCTGCTGAAGCAAAATGTGATTCCGGTTTTCGCACCGTTAACCCATGCCGATGGATCGATGTTGAATACCAATGCAGATACCATCGCTTCAGTACTTGCCATTGCGTTGAGCAAGCATTTTGATGTACGTCTGATCTTCTGCTTTGAGAAAAAAGGGGTGTACCGAGACTTGCACGATCCGCAATCCGTAATCCGGCAGTTGGATACGCAATCCTATCAAAAACTTTTGCAGCAAGGTGCACTGGTGGATGGCATTTTACCCAAGTTGGAAAACGCCTTTCAGGCGATACAAAAAGGCGTTCGGGAAGTATTGATTGGCGATTCCGTAAATCTGCTGAAGAATACCGGGCCGGATACGGAAGGAACCCTAATCGTACGGTAATGGAACCGCGGGTACAGGTATCCGAGGCGGTTACCTTATTGCAGCAGTTGATCCGAACACCATCATTCAGTCGTGAGGAGCACCACACGGCAGCGCTCATCGCGGAATTTCTGACATCAAAAGGCATCGCGCACAAGCGCAAAGGTAACAACGTGTGGGCGCAAAGCCCCGTGTGGGACGATCGGAAACCCACCTTACTGCTGAACTCTCATCACGATACTGTGAAACCGAACCCGGGTTATACACGCGATCCTTTCGAGCCGAAGATTGAAGATGGTAAGCTGTTCGGCCTTGGCAGTAACGATGCGGGCGGGCCGCTGGTGGCGCTGTTAGCCACGTTTTTACATTTTGCCGGAAACACACATGCGCCCTGCAATCTAGTAATGGCGGCCACTGCCGAAGAAGAAATTTCCGGAACCGGTGGTATTGAAAGCATTTGGAGCGATTTGCCAAAAATCGACTTTGCTATTGTGGGTGAGCCTACGCTAACGCAAGTGGCGGTTGCAGAAAAAGGTTTATTGGTGTTGGATTGTGTAAGCCGCGGCCGTGCGGGCCATGCTGCCCGCGAAGAGGGCGAGAATGCGATTTATAAAGCGTTGCCGGACATCGAGTGGTTTAAACGATATCAGTTTGCACGTTCGAGCGCGATGCTGGGAAGCATCAAAATGTCGGTTACTGTAATTCAAGCCGGGCAAGCCCACAACCAGGTTCCTGCCGAATGTAAATTCTCGGTGGATGTTCGCGTTACGGATGCCTATTCGTTAGAGGAGGTGTTGAACGAAATTCGCCAACATGTAACCTGCGAAGTCGTTCCGCGCTCTTTGCGACTCAAACCTTCCGGCATTGCCTTAACCCATCCGCTTGTGCAGGCCGCCCGGCGTATCGGAAAAGAACTATATGGTTCGCCCACGACCAGCGACCAGGCACTGATACCCGTGCCCTCCATAAAAATGGGACCGGGCGATTCGGCACGCTCGCACTCGGCAAATGAGTATATTCACGTGCATGAAATCGAGGCAGGCATTAACAGTTACATGGAATTAATCAATCACCTTCTCCCCGGCAGCGAATGAAGCTTTGGCAAAAGTCAACAGATGCGCGCAAAGAAGTAACTGAGTTTACCGCAGGGCACGATCGCCATCTGGATCTTTTTCTCGCCCAATTTGATGTGCTGGGTTCAATTGCCCATTGCACGATGCTGGACGCGATTGGCTTGTTAGGAAACCAGGAGTTGCGATTGCTGCGGAAAGAGTTGATTGCGATTTACCGCCAGACAGTGGATGGCCGGTTTGAAATTGAGCCGGCGGTGGAAGACGTACACTCGCAAGTGGAGCTAATGCTAACCCGCGCGTTGGGTGATACAGGAAAAAAAATTCATAGCGGTCGTTCGCGCAACGATCAGGTGCTGGTGGATATTAAATTGTTTTTACGAGCGGAGTTGGAAGCGGTTGTGTTGCAAATGGAAGGGTTGTTTCAGCTCTTGCAGCAGTTAAGCGAAAAACACCGCGGACAGCTGATGCCCGGCTATACGCACTTGCAGTTAGCCATGCCTTCTTCATTTGGCTTGTGGTTTGGGGCATACGCAGAGAGCCTTGTAGACGATCTCACCACGCTGCACGCCGCCTACCAGGTGGTAAACAAAAATCCGCTTGGCTCTGGCGCCGGCTACGGATCGTCTTTTCCGCTCAATCGAAGGTTAACTACCGAGTTACTCGGCTTTGACGACTTGAATTATAACGTGGTGTACGCGCAAATGGGCCGAGGCAAAACGGAGCGCGTGGTGGCCATGGCGCTCTCCAATTTGGCGGCAACGCTTGGCAAGTTGGCGATGGACTGCACGCTTTATCTCAACCCACATTTTGGTTTCATCTCCTTTCCGGATGAACTTACCACAGGTTCCAGCATCATGCCCCACAAAAAGAACCCGGATGTATGGGAACTGATTCGTGCCCGCTGCAATCGCTTCATGGCCTTGCCCAACGATATCCAACTCACGTTAGCTAACCTGCCTTCGGGTTACCATCGCGACTTTCAACTATTGAAGGAAATGTTGTTCCCCGCGCTGCAAGACATAAAGGCAAGCCTGGCAATGACGCACCTCATGCTCGAAAACATTCAAGTGAAAGAAAACATTCTTGCAGGCGATGCCTTTACATATTTGTTTAGTGTAGAAGAAGTAAACCGCCAGGTGTTAGCCGGTGTACCCTTTCGGGATGCCTACCGGCGCGTGGGCCTGGATATTGAAGCCGGAAACTTTCTTCCGGATCGCCACTTGCATCACACCCACGAAGGCAGTATCGGAAACTTGATGAACGAAGATGTTGCACGCCAGTTCAACATCGTGCGGCAGCGCTTCCCGTTTGAACGCGTACGCGAGGCGTTACATCAGTTGGTGGCCAGCGAATAGCGGAATGCGGGATTCCACGTCAGCACGTCTTCGATCCACGAGATGGGCCGAGTGTATCCGGAAATTACAATTTCATCACCCCACACAATGGTGATTTGTTCAGTGCCAAACCAGCGGTGGCTAAACTTGCGGAAACCGCCGGTAGGGATAGCTACCGTTGTATCAGTGCCGGGAGCAAGTGCGTAGCCTTCTTTCGTAAGCTTTTCCAGCAGCTGATGTTTGAAATCGGCAATACGCCCATGGTCATTTACAAATAGCCGTGTGGAACGCATGTTGTTTGCATAGGTACTGCTAATGATCACTGGGTATAAGATCACATTCAGCCACGAAAAGATTTGAATTCCGTTACCGCTCATCAAATCCAGAATCAAAAAAACCGAATAAAACACAGCGATAATCGCGAAGGATTTAAAAAAAGCATTCCAATTCCACGACCTTATTTCTTTACGGATGCGCATGAGTTTCTAATTTTGCGAAAAATATCATTTTGTGGCCGCTGGCGCAATCCTCACCCTTATTTTGTTCATCACTACGTTGGCGTTTCTGTTCGACTTCGCACTGGAGTGGTTAAACCTACGGGCAGAACGAACTACCATTCCGCCCACGGTCGCAGCGTTTTATCCCCAAACAGAGTATGCGCGAAGTCGTGCATATCACCGGGCCCAAACCCAATTTGGCTTTTTGTCGGGTGCGTTTAGTTTTTTTCTCTCGGTGGCGGTGCTTTGGTGGGGCGGCTTTGGGTGGTTAGACGCGGTGCTGCGCGGCTACCTGGCGAATGAAATAGTGTTGGCGCTCGCTTTTTTCGGGATTCTTGCGTTGGTGTCTGATTTACTTACGCTACCGTTTCAGCTGTACGGCACGTTTGTAATCGAGGCACGCTTTGGTTTTAACAAAACTACGGTTGGAATTTTTTTTGCCGATAAGCTGAAGGGCTACGTGTTGGCAGCAGTTTTGGGTGGTGCGTTGATGGCGGCGCTCCTGTATTTGGTACAGCAACTCGGGCCGTTATTCTGGTTGGTCTTCGGTGTACTTGCGGCAGGGTTTCTGTTGCTGATGAATATGTTTTACGCCTCGCTTGTTTTACCGCTTTTTAGTAAACTAACGCCCTTACCGGATGGCGAGTTGAAAAATGCCATCTATGCCTTTGCCAATCGGGTAAATTTTCCGGTCGATAATATTTTTGTGATGGATGGTTCAAAGCGTTCCAGTAAGGCAAACGCTTTTTTCTCCGGATTTGGTCGCAAGAAGAAGATTGTACTCTACGATACGCTACTGGCCAGACATACCACGGCCGAACTGGTGGCGGTGCTGGCACACGAAGTAGGCCATTTTAAGAAGAAGCACATCGTGTGGGCAATGATGTTATCCATACTACAGTTATTTTTCGTGTTGTTCGTGCTTTCGCTGATGATTCACAACGAGCAGGTATCTTTGGCCTTGGGCGGTTCCCAACAAGCCATTCATCTCAATTTACTTGCGTTTGGTATGCTGTTCTCGCCCGTGTCGGGCGTGATGGGCTTGGGCATGATGATCCTGAGCCGAAAAAATGAATATGAGGCAGATGCCTATGCGCGGCAGTATCTCGGCAGCCAGGACTTGGCTACCGCGCTAAAAAAACTTTCGGTGGATTCGCTGAGTAACCTGTATCCGCACCCGGTCTATGTTTTTTTCAATTACTCGCACCCGCCGCTACTTAACCGATTGAGCCGCCTTGACGCGGAGTAGAAGAAATGCAACCGCATTTGCAACATGCGATAAAAAGAGCGGGAAACGGGGCTCGAACCCGCGACCTAAAGCTTGGGAAGCTTTCGCTCTACCAACTGAGCTACTCCCGCGTATTAATGCATCACGAAATTCGCGAATGCAAATCACATTAAAAAATGTACCTTAACTTTTGAGTGAACGAATGGCCATGAAAAATACTGCTTTGCGAAACGCCTGGGTTGCGGCACTGGGTGGTTTTCTTTTTGGATTTGATACTGCTGTGATTTCCGGGGTGGAGAAATCGATTCAGTCGCTTTGGCAACTGTCGGATGTCGCCCATGGCTTCACGGTTTCGGCTGCGCTTTGGGGCACTGTGCTGGGCTCACTGCTGGCTGGCTGGCCGGCAGAGAAATATGGGCGCAAGCGCATGCTGCAGGTTATCGGTTTACTGTATCTGGTTACTTCGCTGGTTACTGCATTAACTACTTCGTGGGGTGCGTTTATTGTTTTTCGTTTTCTGGGGGGCCTCGGTGTTGGCGCTTCTTCCGTAGTTGGCCCGATGTACATTTCAGAGATTGCACCTGCTGCCCGCCGGGGGCGCCTGGTAGCACTTTTTCAGTTTAATGTGGTGTGCGGTATCTTGGTCGCGTTCCTCTCTAACTATCTGTTGTTTGATTTGGGCGAAAACGCGTGGCGTTGGATGCTGGGTGTACAGGCAGTGCCGGCGTTTGCGTTTTTAGCGCTGGTATTCCTCGTGCCGGAGAGTCCGCGCTGGCTTTTAAAAGGGCGCCGCGATACGGAGGCTGAACAGGTACTTACTGAAATTGGTGAGGAGAACCCGCGTGCGGCTGCAGCGAGCATTCGGGCCTCATTGGCGGAGGGCGCAAAGTTGGGGCAGGAGGCATTGTTCGTAAAGGCATATCGTAAACCTATCTTTCTTGCCGTTACCCTCGCCATGTTCAATCAACTGGCGGGCATTAACGCGATTATGTATTACGCACCGCGCATTTTTGAGCTTACCGGCCTGGCCAAAGACGCCTCGTTGCTCCAGTCGGCATCAATTGGTCTCACGAACATGGTTTTTACGCTGCTGGCCATTTCTGTCATCGATAAGTTCGGTCGAAAAACCTTAATGATCATCGGCTCGGCCGGCATGGTGGTTACGCTGGGGCTGGTTTCATACACATTTTTTGTGCAAGACTTTGGCGGTATCAATGTGATGGTTTACCTGATTGGCTTCATTGCCTTTTTTGCCTTCTCTCAAGGTTCGGTGATTTGGGTGTTCATCTCCGAAATCTTCCCCAATCAGGTGCGCGCCAAGGGGCAAACACTCGGCAGCTTCACGCACTGGATTATGGCCGCGCTCATTTCCTGGGCATTTCCAATTTTGGTGGAACGTTCGCCCTTAGGTGGAGCGTATGCGTTTGCCCTCTTTGCGGTAATGATGGTGTTGCAATTTTTCTTTGCCTGGCGGCTGATGCCTGAAACGAAAGGCCGTAGCCTGGAACAAATCCAATCCGATATTATTGTGCATTAACGAAACCGCCACAGCGGAAAGTGTTCTCCCGCTAAAAACTCCGAGCGGTCGGGGGGGAGTTCCAAAAAACCGTCTGCGCGGAGCAAGCTCACAAAATCACCGGAGCCTCCGCCCGGCACTGGCCTTGCGGCTGCGATTCCATGTGCTGTAGTTACTTGTACCGGCAGGAAATAGGTGAGCGACGGAGCAAATGTTACCGGCGCAGAAAGTTGTGCCGAGGGTAATGGCAACGATTGGCCCATGCACAACTGCAACCAGGGCCGAATGTATCGGTGGAAGCACAAAAAAGTGGAGACCGGGTTTCCGGGTAATGCAAACACGGTATTTCGGGTGGATCGGCCAAACCAAAATGGCTTCCCTGGCTTTTGCCGGATTTGATGAAACTGCTTTTTCACCCCGGCCTTGGCCAACGCCTCGGGAATCAGATCAAACTTTCCTTTTGAAACCCCGCCGGAGAGAATGACGATGGCATGTTGGTTAAGTATTTCCAAAAGCCGTGTTCGCACCATCGGCAGATCATCTGGCAAATGGTAGCGTTTACTGGCGATTTTTAATTCCGCTAATGCAGCGGCCACGGCATAACTGTTCGACATACGAATTTGATGCGGGCCCGGCAGCGTGTCCACCTCCACCAGTTCGTTGCCAGTGGATACAATGGCTACCGTTGGGATTTCATACACGGGAACTTCGGAATAGCCCACGGCCGCCAATACGGCCACCTCCGTTGGTGTAAGCAGCGTGCCCGGTGGAATTAATCGTTCGCCCCGTTTTACATCTGCACCCTGGCCATGGATGTGTTGGTTGGGGCGCGGCGCCTGATGCACGCGCGCCATGCCTTGCGCAAGTGTAAGTTCTTCGTACGGAATCACCGCGTTCGTGCCCGCCGGCAATACCGCACCCGTCATCACCTCCACACACGCCGCGGGATTGCGAAGAGTGTAGGGCGGATCGCCCGCGGCGTGTACATGTTCGATGTGGAATGCATCGGGTAATGTGCCGCCATAAAAAATAGCAATGCCGTCCATGGCCACACGCGGATAAGGCGGCAAATCGCGGTCGGCCCGCACCTCGGTAGCCAACGTGTGGCCAAGGCAATTTTCCAGTGCGATCGTGCGAATTGCAGGAACGATCTGGTGTTCTTTAATGAGTTTTTCGGCTTCAGCAACGGCGATCATCAAATGCGTATTTTTAACCTGTCAAAAATAAGATTCGAAACCCATGAAGCAGGAGTTTAGCCACATTAGTTCCTCGGGGCAGCCGCAAATGGTTTCTGTAAGCGGCAAGACTGCCACCCTGCGTGTGGCGCGCGCAGAAGCCCGAATTTGGCTGGGGCCTGCCATTGCCGCAAACTTTAATGGCACTGATCTGGTGTCGCGCAAAGGCCCGGTATTTCAAACCGCAGTGATTGCCGGCGTAATGGCCGCAAAAAAAACGAGTGAGTTAATCCCTTTCTGTCATCCGCTTGCGCTGGAGGATTGCCAAATTCATTTTGAAATGGATGGAGACTATGCCATTGCCCGGAGCCGTGTGCAGGTAACCGACCGCACGGGCGTGGAGATGGAAGCGTTAACGGCGGTTACCGTGGCCGCGCTCACCGTTTACGATATGTGCAAAGCACTTTCTCATGAAATACGCATTGAGCAGGTGGTACTGCTCGAGAAATCGGGAGGAAAATCGGATTTCAAAAAGTGAGTGTGTAGCAAAAATGCGTGCGCAAAAGCAAAATTGCTTCATTTGTTACATGCGCCCCGGGAGCGGTGGCCGGTTGTCCTGTCATCCTTCTTGGAATCGGTAAGCATCAGAAGAGCAAGATTTTAGATGTCGATGGGTAAACAATTGAAACCGATTTACCCGGCCGAAATATAACGAACTGCCCACCCGGTTCGCAGACCAATTCATCAGAACCTTACGCGTAGCAGATGCAGTAAATAGTTAAACCCTGGCGGGCGCGATTGCGTTTTACTTTCGGGTAAAAAATAGTTGGCTATGAGAATCACAACAAAACTTCCGGAGGTACGCATTCATCCGATTTATCGCGACATGGTTTTGGTTTTGGCGGCTGCGTTGCTGGTAGCCGTGGCGCTGGTTACGGTTGCCTTTGCGATGGTACAATAAAAAAGGCCCGCTTTTACACGGGCCTTTTTCTTTCTTCAGTTTTTGAATTACTTCAGCGCATTCTTAAATGCATCGGTGGTATTGATTTTGGTAAACTCCAGATCGGTCAATGCCTTTTCTTTGAGTGTAGGATCAATTTTTACCGCGTTGGTTAAGCTGCTGATGGCGCCATCGTTGTTGCCGCCACGTACCGCCGCTACTGCGGCACCGTAGTGAGCAATTGCAAAATTGGCGTTCAGGCGGGTTGCTTCGCCAAATGAAGAGCTGGCATTGGTGTAGTCCTTGCTAAGCAATTGAGCCAAGCCTTTGTTGAAGAGGTTTACAGCAGTTGTATTTGCCGATGAAGTTGAACGAACCGCATCGTTGTACTTTGCCATGTAAATTTCGCAGGCACCTTTGATACCGTTTACGCCGCGGGTAACATCGTTGTTCGCACCGTTCAACGCTTTAGCTGCGTGGCTGGCTGCTTTGTAAGGGTTACCCTTCATTAACGAAACGCTTGCAAGGTTTGCGTGTACTTCCGGAGTTTGGCGGATACGTGCTGCCAGTTCCAATTGAGCGGCTGCTTTGTCGGCCAACTCTGCGGCGCGGGCTGGATTTTCAATAGCTAATGCGATGTACGTAGCGCCAAGGTTGTTGTGCGCATTCCAGTTCGTGCCTTTCTTGGTGGCTGCCTCGTAAATCGCAGCTTTTTCTTCCAGCGAAGGTGTGAGTGTTGCACCGTACATCAATTCTTCAAAGGTTAATGCATCCGAACCTGTTTCGCCTTTGCTGATTTGTTTTGCCAAAACAGAAATCTCCGGATCGGTCTTCTTCACTTTAATCGTCAGGATTTCCGTTTTTGCTGCACGCAAGCCGGGGTAAATTTCCTTGAATACTTTTTTGTACGACTTCAACTTCTGCAATTGCTTTTCTTGTTGCTCAAACGTGCTGGGGCTGTTCACGATGTTTAGGTACTCGTTTTTCTCCTCGGCAGAAATACCGTTGTATGCACCCAACGCGGTTTTAAATTCCGTCCAGTCGTCAATTACCGGCTTTTGGATGAATTTGATTTCGTCTGCCTTATTTTGGTAGTCGTACTTCTTCATTTGTGCCCGATAGAATTTCTCAATCGCGGCCGCGCGCTCGTTGGCTAATTTGCTGTTGATACGCTCAGCACCTTCAGGTGAGTGGGTACCGGTGATGGTTACGGTGCGCGTTACGTTTTTGGCCGCAATAAATGCATCCAACTGCTTGCCCTTATCGCTTTTAATTTCTGAAGTTCTCAGCACCGATCTTCCTTGCTCGAAAATGAAATCGGGGATAACTACCGGGATAATTTCTTCCCGGTTGTTGTAGCCATGATCCGCGAAAGCGGCATAATATGAATTTTGCACCAACTTAGAGGTAGTGATCAAACCGGTAGCTACCTCCAGGCGTTCCGTGGTTTTTGACTTTGTGCCTTTCGCTGCTACGCCTTGAATTTGGAGCGTTCCCACCCGGTATTCCGGCTTGTAGGGGAAAGTGAACTTCTTTGAAACACGTGGTTGCTCGGTAGCGGCGGCAGGATAATCTTCCGCCTTGAAAACCATCGGCTCCAGCGCCATTTCTTTGTCGGAATACTTGTAAAATGAGTTCAGGGAGTAGCTCGTTCCTTTCTTCAACATCTTTACGGGAAGATTAGCGGAAATGTCGTAAGTAACGGTGTCTTTGTGCACTTCCAGCGGATTCGGGGCTACTTCCAACTTTTGATCTTTGGCTAACTTGATCATTTGCGGCAGTGTACAGCCGGAGAAGATGAGCCCTCCCAAAATGATGAATGAGTAAATCGACTTTCTCATGGATTTGATTTTAAAGGTTTGATGCAATGCGTGGCAAAACTAAATTTTTTGCAATTATAAGGCAAAAAATCGGGATTTGGCCCCGTTTTGGGGGTTAGAGAACCTTTATATTTGTGGTTGGTTTAATAACTCGTTAAAACGCTGTTTTACTTAGGTAAATTGATTAGACAAACGATTATGGGCGAAGATTTGAAACGGTTGCAGGCTTTTTTTGAAAAACACGCGTTTGGGGTGTGTACCGCCTTGGGCGAAAAGCTGGGTATTGCCACCTCCTCGATTCGCCTATTTTTTATTTACACGTCTTTCCTCACGTTTGGATCGCCCGTCTTGATTTATCTGGCGTTGGCATTTGTGCTAAACATGCGCAGCCATTTGCGCAAGCGCAGCACCATTTGGGATTATTAATTTACTAACTCACTGTATTTTTTGCGGCCCCGAACAAAGAACGCAAACACTACGGACTGGGGCAGCACTAATGGATCGTTTTTTATGAAGGGCAGCCACTCATACGCCTGCCGTTTTCGTAACTCGGAAGGAAGGCGCCAGAAAAAGTGTTGATATGCTTTCGCCACGGCCATTGCATGTTGCCCATTCCCCATAAGAGCAAACCGAAAACAGGCCACGGCATCCAACACGGCCCGCACGATGAGCACAGGTATCAGCACCCGCATCCGCAGATTTTTTACCAGCAGGCTCAGGCTATTGCGAAAGTTGTAATACGTTTTTTGCGGATTTTGTGTAGCCAGCGTTCCTCCGCCCACATGGTATACCACGCTTGCGGGCTGCACGTAAACCAGGTAACCGTTCCGCCGCAAACGCCAGCACAAATCAATCTCTTCCATGTGCGCGAAGAAATCAGTATCCAGCCCACCCATTTCGTGGTAGCACTTGGCCCGAATTACCAGGCATGCCCCGGTGGCCCAGAACACCGGCTGTGCCTGGTTGTATTGCCCTTCATCACGTTCGGTAACATCAAACACCCGGCCCCGGCAAAGTGGATAGCCCAGCCAGTCGAGATAGCCCCCGGCCGCGCCGGCGTATTCAAAATGTGTGCGTTGGTGGAACGCCAGAATTTTTGGCTGCGCCGCAGCCACGGTGGGGTGGGTATCCAGCAGGGTGATGATGGGTTCCAACCAGGCGGTGGTTACTTCCACATCTGAATTCAGCAGCACAAAGTACTCTGCCGCCACCTGCCGAAGGGCTTCGTTGTATCCACCGCAAAAGCCAAGATTGGTGCGTAATTCGATGAGTTGTACCTGCGGGAATTGGCGTTTTACTAAGGCAACGGAGTCGTCAGTCGAGCCATTGTCTGCCACGAACACGGTGGCATTGCTACTGTGGGCAATTACGCCGGGTAGAAACTGCTGTAGGAAGTGTCGACCGTTGAAGTTAAGGATGACAACCGCAACCTTCATTTCATAAAACTGCTGAGATCCAGCCCGGGGATGTTAGGCAACAGTCCGTCGGTGCTTCTCCGGATGGCTTCTTTGGCGGCTGCCTCGGCCTCCTCGTTGGCTTTGTTTACGGCGGCAACTACCAAATCCTGAATCAGCACCTGATCTTTGGCGTGTAAAATTGCCGGATCAATCTCCACGGAGATGAGTTGTTTTTTTCCGTTTACCACGGCTTTTACCATGCCACCACCGGCTTCGCCTGCCACTTTTATGCGAACGAGATTTTCCTGGGCTTCGGCCATACGGGTTTGCAGCTCTTTTACTTTACCCATCATTCCCATCATGTCGAACATATTGGTGGTTTTTTAGGATGACAAAAGTACAGATAAAACGTTAGCGCTTTCGAATGAGTACCAGCGTGCCGGTGCGCGAGGTGCTCTGCCCGGCCAAGTCAGTAATTTCGGCTTTCCAGATGTACGTGGCAGGGGGCATGGCGCGGCCGTCGCTGGTGCCATCCCACGGCTCATTTTTGTCGGTGGCAAACAACAACACACCCCAGCGGTCGAACACCTTCAGCGACATTCGTTGTACAAATTGCGTGGTAAGCCGAAAGGTTTCGTTTTCGGTAGGTCCGGAACGATCCGGACTAAACGCGGTGGGAAACGATACGGTAATTTCTTTTACGATCCGCACAATGTTAGATATTGATGCCGCCACACCGGTTTGGTTGGCCGTAGCGCGCACCCGGTACACCACCACCTGGTTGTTGAAGTCGGGTACGTTGTCAACATACGCGGTATCGGTATTCAGGTTGATCGATTGAATCAATCCGCCCTGGTCGTTGAACTTCTCCAAGGTATAGCCGCGCACTCCTTGGCGCCAGCCTTCATACCGCGACCACCGCAGCGTAACCACATTCTGGCGGTCGCGGCTGGCCAGCAGGCGCACGGGGCAGATGGTGGCTCCCTCCAGGCTCACATTACCGCAATTGTCTTCGTAATTGATTTTGTAGCAAAAGTTGCCTTCGGTGGTATAACTCTCGTCCGTAAACGTAGTGCGATTATCGGTTTTCGCCAGGAAGCCTAACCCGCTGCCGCGCGTACCGCGAAATACCGTGAACTCTTTCGGAGGGTTGTTGGCGTTGGTAACATTGTACCGCAGTTCTACGCCAGACCCCACAAGGCTGGTAACGTTGTCTGCCGCCGGTGGGGATGTGTTGATGAACGACACGCCACACTTTTGCAGTGAGGTGCTCCGCGCCCCGTTGCTATACACCATCGTTACCTGATAACAATAATCCACATTGCAACTGATGTCGGTGTCTTGAAACACGGTTTGTGCGCCCGGCAAATTGGTGGAGGGCGATGGTGTGCGTGCAATTTGCGTCTGGGTAATGCCCGATGCAGCCGTACCGATCGTAACCCGGTTTAATCCGCTTTGCAATATCAAATCCACATTTTGGCTGCAAATGGTACTGGAAAACGTATTGGTGTTGGTGCACGGATTGAATGCGCTGATTCGAAAGCAATGAAAATTATCGTCCAGCCGCAGGTTGGTGATGGTGGTGGTGTTTACGTTCGCCAGTGTTTGCAGCAATTGAAAGTTGTTGTTGTTGTTGTTGGTAGCAATTTCCACCCGGAATTGCACATTCGGCTGCCCGTTGAAATCAAGTCTTAACGTGGTGGCGTCCGTAGCGGTTAACCCCGTAATTGTTGGCGCCGCCAGCGTAGTGAGGGGCGTGAATACTTGGGTGCGTGCGGTGCAGTTGTCTGCGCTGTTCAGGTCGCGGCCCCGAATGGATATGGTGGCCGGTGCGGTGGTGGGGTAGGAGAACTGGGCAGTAATGTTGTTGCTAAAAGGCTGGATGCTTTCAGCCACGCCGTCATTATTGAAATCAAACACGTACTGATCGTAATTGCTATCGAATACCCGCACGGCCACTCCGCGGTTGGCGCAGGAGTACATTTCAAATGTGGGTTGAATGTTTTGGTCTACCGTGATCTGGATGTCATCCGCACCAATGTTTTGGTAGAGTACAGAAAGCGTGTATGTGCCAGGGGTGGTGTATGTAAACGTAAATTGATTCTGCTGCTGCGAGGTTCCGGTAAAGTTCATCAGGCACGGATTCGCGCCCGTGCATTGATTGGTAGTAACCAGGTTGGCGTTGGTAATGGTTACCGTAAATGGCGCGCAGCCCTTGCGCTGGTCAACCTGAAACCGGCCGAGCCGGCTAACAAACTGCGCCTGCGTAAGCACCGGCAGAACGAACATCCAGCCACACGCTAACCCACCAAGAATCAGTTTTTTTACCATGCCCGCTTTCACGCCCCCAATTTAGTTTCCTTTAAAAACTTTTCCGCCAAAACCATGTCGTTATGCAACAGGCGGTCTTCTTCAATAAACGGTACCTGTTTCCGGAAAGTATCTACCAGGTGCTCTAAAACCGGCGATGTGCGCAACGGTCTTCGGAAGTGCAACGCCTGCGTGGCGGTTAACCACTCGATCGATAAAATTGAATACACATTTTGCACAATACGATAACACTTCGTGGCCGCATTGGCACCCATGCTTACATGGTCTTCCTGGCCGTTGGAAGACACAATAGAATCTACCGATGCCGGCGTGCAGAGTTGTTTGTTCTGGCTCACCAGCGAGGCGGCGGTGTATTGCGGAATCATCAATCCGGAATGAATCCCCGGATTGGCCACGAGGTAATTCGGCAGTTGCCGTGCACCGGAAATAAGCTGGTAGGTGCGGCGCTCGGAGATGCTGCCCAGTTCGGCCAGTGCAATGGCCAAAAAATCCAGCGCCAGCGCCAGCGGCTGGCCATGAAAGTTGCCGCCCGAAATAATGGCGTCGGTATCCGGAAAGAGCATGGGGTTATCGGTTACGGAATTGATTTCCGTTAACACCGTACGTTGTACAAATGCGATGGCATCTGCGCTTGCGCCGTGTACCTGCGGCACACAGCGGAACGAGTACGGATCTTGCACGTGGCTTTTCGGTTGGTGCAACAGTTGGCTGTGCGCAAGTAGCTGCAACACCTGCTGCGCCACGGTGGTCTGGCCCGCGTGCGGGCGAACCTGCTGCACCTGGGCATCAAAAGGTTCGGGGCGGCCATCAAAAACGTCCAGCGAAAGCGCGGCAATGTGGTTTGCCCAGGTTAACAACCGAAGCGCATGCAATACACACCAAACGCCGTACGCCCCCATGAACTGTGTGCCGTTGAGCAACGCAAGTCCTTCTTTTGCCTGGAAATGAATGGGCTGCCATTGCATCATGGCGAGCAATTCTTTGCCCGAGTACATCTTCCCCAAATAATGCACTTCGCCTAAACCGATGAGCGGTAACGACAGGTGCGCAAGCGGGGCCAGATCGCCCGAGGCACCCAACGATCCCATTTCAAACACCCGCGGCAATACGCGGTGGTTAAACAGATCGGCCAGCCGTTCTACCGTGGCGAGTTGCACGCCGGAGTGGCCATACGCCAACGACTGCACTTTAAGAAACAACATCAAAAGCACAATCTCGCGCGGCACTTCGGGGCCGGTGCCACAGGCGTGCGATTTTACCAGATTCTCCTGTAGTTGCTCGAGTTGGTGTTTAGGAATGTTTTTGTGATACAACGACCCAAAGCCGGTGTTGATGCCATAAATCGGCCGATCGCTGTTTGCGAGTTTTTCGTTCAGATAGTTTCTACACCGCTGGATGCGTGCAACGGCATCGGGCGATAACCCAATCTTGGCGTGGCCATGTAAGATCTGATCAAGATCGGATAACGAAAGCGGCTGTGCCGAGATGAAGTGCGTGGGTTCCAACGAACGGTAAATTGTTGGGTAAGTTAACGAGTTTTTTCCATGCGCGGGGCGGTTGGGTGCCCGGCCTAGAAGCGGCTTAGAATTTGTTCCATCGGTAGCTTTTCCTGTTCGCCCGTACGCATGTTGCGCCAGGTCACCACTCCCTGTTGTACTTCGTCTGAGCCAATCACCATCGCAAACGGAATATTTTTCTTGTCGGCATACTCCAGTTGCTTCTTTAGTTTGGCGATGTCTGGGTACAGCTCCGAAGCAATGCCTGCCGCGCGCAGCGCCTGGAGCAAACCGAGGCCGTGGCGTTGCGTGGCTTCATCGAAATGGCACACCAACACGTGCGTTGATTGGGTGCTGGTTTCGTGGAATAAGCGGAGCTCTTCCATCGCATCAAAAATACGATCGATGCCAAACGAGATTCCCACACCTGAGAGTCGCTCCTTCGCTCCAAACGCCTGGGTGAGGTTGTCGTACCGCCCGCCCCCGCACACACTGCCAATGGCAACGTGGTTGATTTTTACTTCGAAGATGCAGCCCGTGTAGTACGAGAGGCCACGGGCGAGCGACAAATCCCACTCGATGTGATCCGTACTCACGCCATAGGCGCGCACCAGGTCAAGGGTGTGGAGTAGCTCTGTTACGCCTTTTTTTCCGGTTTTGCTGGTTTCAAATGCGGTCTGCAGGCGACTGCCTTTTTCAGCGGCTGAACCGGATAACCGGAGCAGATCAAAAACAGTTGAGAGGCTGGCTTCGCTAAACCCTTTTTCGAGCAGTTCGGCCTGCACTTTTTCAACTCCGATTTTTTCGAGTTTGTCGATGGCCACGAACAGCGCACTTGCTTTATCGGCTGCGCCCGCCAGTTCGGCCAGGCCGTTAAGCACATCGCGGTGATTGATTTTGATGGTGTAGTCGGTGATGCCGAGTTTTTGAAACACTGCTGAAATCATGAGTATGATTTCGGCCTCGCACAGCAAAGAATCAGTACCCACCACATCGGCATCGCATTGGTAAAACTCGCGGTAGCGCCCTTTTTGCGGCCGGTCTGCCCGCCACACCGGTTGAATTTGATAGCGTTTAAACGGCAGCGCGATTTCGTTGCGGTTCATCACCACATAGCGCGCAAAAGGAACGGTAAGGTCGTAGCGAAGGCCTTTTTCGGAAATGGCCGAGCCTACTGCCCGAGAGTTTCTTGTGGCCAACGTGGTTGATTCTACATCTGCCAGAAAATCCCCCGAGTTTAAAATCCGAAAAAGCAATGCATCCCCTTCATCGCCATACTTGCCCAGTAACGTAGACAAGTTCTCCATGGCCGGGGTTTCCAACGGCAAAAAGCCGAATTGTTGAAAAACGTGTTTTGCCGAATCGATGATGAATTGGCGTTTGGCCATGGTGGCGGGGCCAAAATCGCGGGTTCCTTTTGCCAGCGTAGGTTTTTCCATGGGCTCAAAACTAATCATAAAGGCGCTCGAAAGGCCTTAAAACCGAGGTTTTGAATGGATTATTGTTCTTTTTCGCGCGGTAATGATTGGACCGAATGGCTAAAAAGTCTACTTTTGCGCTCCTAAATTAATCGCCATGTCAGTTACCCGTTTAAAGCGCAAGAATCGGAAAGATAAGTCGGTAGCTTCGGTTCGCAGAACCAATCTCAAAAACCAGAGCTTCAAGCCTGTAATGAAGATGGTTGATGTAGAGAAGATCAAAGAGGAATTCAAGGCGAAAAAGGCGGCTGCTAAGAAGTAATCGTATTATTGATATAACAGGAAGGCGGGCACATCCCCGCCTTTTTTGTTTTCCCGCTATGGCAGGCTTCCCCGTTTGCCCAACTCAATCACTTCTAACTGGTACAACTTGCCCCCGTCTATCGTAAAGCGCATCATTGTTTTTGTGCGATGGAAACCGTGGTTGCCTGCGGCACCCGGGTTCAGGTAAATCAGCCCGGTTACTTCATCTTTGTGGACCCGGCAGATGTGGGAGTGGCCGCAGATCAACACGTGCGGCTGGCGTTTGGTGAGTTGGTTTTTTACACGCGAATTAAAACCAGGTGGCGCGCCGGCAATGTGCGTCATCCAAATCGTGAGCCCGTTGATTTCCAACCAAAGATCTTCGGGCCACTGCGCGCGCGCGGCAGCGTCATCAATATTTCCGTAAACGGCCCGCACCGGTTTGTGCTTTTCAAGTTGCTCGATAACGGACCGATCGCCAATGTCACCGGCATGCCAAATCTCATCCACCTCGGCCAGATAGGCATCGAGCCGCGGCTCATAGAAGCTATGGGTGTCCGATAACAGGCCGATGCGCATGGTGTAACGGGCCGGCAACTTAACAAGAAAATAATATTCGTGAGCAGGCAAACCTGCGCTGGCTTGCTCCGTTTCTTTTTTCACATTTAGCTGATGAAACGAATTGTAATTACCGGTGCTAATTCCGGCATAGGTCTGGCAACCGCTAAATTTCTGGCCGCGCAACACGAACTGATCTTACTTTGCCGCACCACGCAAAAAGGTGAGGCGGCCAAAGCGATGATATTGCGCATCGCTCCGGCAGCAAAAATCACATTGGTGCCGGTAGATTTACACGACCTCAATTCCGTTAACCAAGCCGCTGCGCTTGTGCGCGCACAGTGGGAATCGCTGGATGTACTCATCAACAATGCGGGCTACTACCCGGATCAAATTGCGTACGTAGGGCTGATAGAAAAAACATTTTATGCATCGCATCTGGGGCACATGCTGCTCACGCTGCAACTGCTGCCGTTGTTGGAGAAATCCGCTGACGCGCGCGTCATCAACGTGTCGTCTGGTCTACATGGGCGGGGCAACGTGCAACACTTCTTCCGCCAGGTGCCGGGGCTAACGGCATTTCAGGCGTATGCAGATGCCAAGCTGGCAAACGTCTTGTTTACATTGGCCCTGCACGAAAAACTGAAGTCTAACGTTTGCGCATTTTCACTGCATCCGGGGGTGGTGGCCACAGGTTTTGATCGGGCAATTCAGGGTTGGTTTAAGGTGTTGATCAATGCCGTGAAGCCGCTATTCTTTATTCCGCCGGAGGCGGGTGCGGCTACATCGGTGTACCTGGCGACAGCGCCGTTATCTGCCCTTGCGCAACACGGGGGCGCGTACTTTGTGAAATCCAAACCTGCGCGCATTCAAAACGCCGGAGCCACGGCGGCAAACGCAGAACAACTCTGGACGAAGTCGTTGGCGGTTCTGCAGCCGTATTTGTAGCACCAGGGTTGCGAATTACCGGCTCAGTACGCGCTGCTTCCACGTGCCTACGGATAATTATGCGGCCGCCGGGGCGCCTTCTCGGTTTTGATTTGTACATTCAGCCTGTTAATTAAAAGGCCTTCGTATGAAAAGCATTCTATGCGGACTTCTTCTGTTTGCGTGTGTCACTGCACGTGCGCAGACGCCCATCGTATTTGACAGTCTGGAACTGCACGGCTTCATTGATGGAGTAATGCAGACCAAGTTGCGTGATCAGCACATTGCGGGGGCGGTAGTTACGGTGGTGCATCGTGGTAAAGTAATCCTGGCGAGGGGCTATGGGTATGGAGATGTGGCCAAACGCGTGCCCGTGTATCCGGACTCCACGTTGTTTCGAATCGGTTCAATATCCAAACTCTTTGTTTGGGTAAGTGTGATGCAGTTGGTACAACAGGGGAGGCTCAATCTGGATGCCAACGTGAATGAGTACCTCACCGATTTTAAAATTCCGGATACGTATGCACAGCCCATCACGTTAAAAAATCTTCTTACCCACACCCCCGGTTTTGAAGATATCATCATCAATCTGTTTGCCAGGGATGCCACCAAGCTGCGGCCCTTAAACGAAATTTTACAATCTGAACTTCCGGGCCGGGTGCGGCCACCCGGGACGCAAGCCGCCTACTCGAATCACGGCACGGGGTTAGCCGCCCTTATTGTTGAGCGAGTTGCCGGAATGAGTTTTCACGATTATGTGGAAAAAAATATTCTGGCCAACCTGATGATGAACCGAACCACCTTTCGCCAGCCGGTGCCCGAATCATTGCCGGCTACCGCTGCCAAAGGGTATAGTTGGCAAGGCGGTAAATTTGTGGAGCGCGGCTTCGAGTTTGTGCCGCTGTATCCGGTGGGCTCGGCTTCTGCCACGGGAACGGATATGGCTAATTTTATGATTGCCTTGTTGGATCAGGGCAGCCGGGCTCCTTACCGTTTGCTCGATAGCGCCACGTGGATAAAGATGCAGGAGCCGCTTCATCGTCACCATCCTAAAATTAATCCCATGCGGCATGGGCTAATCGATTATTCACAAAACGGAGTGGAGATTATTGGCCACGGGGGCGATACGTTTTGGTTTCATTCCATGTTGGGGGTGTACCCGAAACACCAACTTGGTTTGTTCGTTTCCGTGAATACCGATAAAGGCGGTTCGGCCAGTAGCCAGCTACTGGAAGCATTTACGGCCCATTACTTTCCTGAACCGGTTTTGGCGCCGCCCATCCGCGTAAGCAAAACGTACCTGCAGCAATTTGCAGGCACCTACTTGGCCAACCGGTACCCGCACCGTGATGTTACGAAGCTTGCCGGGTTGTTCTCGCAGGCGAAGATTTCCGTAGCCGATTCGAGCCGTTTGCAAATGCAGATGGGCGAACAGATCGAGTATTACGTGCCGATCGATAGTCTGCTGTTTCGCGAGGAGCGGTCGTCTGCCGTGATCGCATTTGAGAAAAAAGAAGGCTCCGTGGCGCATCTGTATCTTGGTGGTCTGCCCATTTTTGCTTTCGATCGCGTCACCGGGTGGGCTTCGCCCGATACGCAACTTCTGGTAGTGCTGCTGATCGCGGTTACAGCCCTGCTCACGTTGCTCTTTTGGCCGATCACGTATTTCGTGCGTAAGGGCTATCAGCCATTGCTGCGTACGCGCCAATCGTTACCCTTTGTAGCCAAGTTTTTTGCGTGGACGAATTTCTTTTTCTGGTGTGCTTTTTTGATCGGTATGGCATTGGCGTTGGAAGACTCCACTGCCGTGGTGTATGGCGTGCCGTTTGCACTGAAGATTACATTGGCGTTTCCGTTGTTGATGTTGTTAACTACGGCGTTAATGGTTTATGTCTGCGTGCGGCTTGTGCCGGATACGCGTTACCGCGCGTGGAGCCGGGTGTATTACGTTGGGATTACTCTGGTGAGTGGGCTGGCGCTGGCACAACTGTACTACTGGAATTTTCTGGGCTACAATTACTAATGCTATGGCAGACACGATCATGAATTTTCACACCCGCAAATGGGTAAAGCCGGAAGATCTTAATCCCAATCACACCCTTTTTGGCGGACGATTGCTGCAATGGATTGATGAGGAGGCGGTGATTTACGCCATTGTGCAGCTTGAGAACCCACACGTGGTAACAAAGTATATTTCAGAAGTGAATTTCATTCAGGCGCCACGCCAAGGCGATATTATTGAAATCGGCATTCTGGCTACCGACTTCGGTCGCACATCCATCACCATGCGGTGCGAAGTGCGCAACAAGTTAACCCGCCACCCAATCCTTACCATCGATAAGTTGGTGTTTGTGAATTTGGACGAGCACGGTGCGCCAAAACCTCACGACAAAACCAAAATTACGCATGTAAAAGACCGTTTGGGATAAACTCTAGCCGCGCGTATATTTACTTTATCAGAAGCGATCTCCAAAATATGGAGTCCGCTATTTCGTGTGAGGCGCGAGCGAGAAATTCCTGATGGCGTCAGTGCTATTTGGGATGTTTCACTTTCGTTCGAACTTTCGTCCGAAATGGTGGGATGTTTAGGATGGTGTCTAATATTTTTAAATCGATACATATGCGTTTTCGGTTGTTACTCGCCGGGGCTGGTTTAGCCATTGCCGCCAGTTTGCAAGCTCAATTTCATCACGGGTTTCCTTACGGGAAATCACTCCTTACGGAGTTAGACATGAAGCGGTATGAGCAGGATACATCGGCAGTGGCCGTGGTTTTAGACGAGTTTGGTGAGGCCTACGTAGACAATGGGGGGAATAACAATATTTTGCTGGAGTACCATGTAAAAATTAAAGTGCTGAAAAAGGAAGGTTTGGGCGAGGCCAATTTTTCCATTCCCTTGTACAAAAATGGCGATCGGGCGCAGCGCATCGTCTCCATTGAAGGGCATACAGCAAGTTTAGACAATGGCCAGATGAAGGAGTCGTACTTAAATCCCAAGGAGGTGATGCGCGAGAAGAGTTCTGAACACTTCGATCGTGTGGCATTCACCCTACCCGATGTTCGCGTGGGCAGCGTCATTGAGGTGCGTTATATTTTGGAGTCACCCTTTTTCTGGAATTTCTGGCCGTGGAAGTTTCAATCCCATCTCCCTAAACGTCAATCCGTTTTTTGGGCCCGTATTCCGGCAAACTACAACTACAACGTGAGCCTCAAGGGCTTTCTAAAGTTTTCCCAACAAGAAAGCGAGTTGGTAAAAAATTGTTATACACCCGGTGGTGGCAATATTGCCGATTGTTCGCTCTTGAAATTTACGATGACCAACATTCCGGCTTTTTTGGAAGAAGAATACATGACGGCCAAAAGCAATTTTTTGGCGGCATTAAATTTTGAGCTTACGGATGTGCGCGCTTTCGATGGCCGTGTTTTTAAGTACACCCAAACGTGGGATGCTGTTGAGCAGCAACTCAAATCGCGCGAAGATTTTGGTGCCCAATTGAAGAAGGCGAAAAAGCAGTATGCGGATGTTGTACAAACGCTAACGAGTCAGGAAACCGATCCACTCAAAAAGGCAGCGATCGTTTACAAGTATATTCAAGATCATTTTCAATGGAATGAGGAGGAGAGTTTTGTTACTGAATTGGGCGTGAAAGCTGCGTTTGAACAACGCAAAGGAAACGTAGCAGATATCAACCTCTCGCTGGTAGCGGCCTTGGAGGCCGCGGGTTTAACCGCCTACCCCATGCTCTTATCTACCCGCGAAAACGGGTTAGCCACAAAACTCTACCCGGTGTTGAGCGAGTTCGATTACGTGGCCGCTTATGTTACGTTGGGTGCAGACAAACTTATACTGGATGCAGCGTACCCAGGCTTGGCGATGGGGATGTTGCCGCACAAGTGTTTAAACGGAGAAGGTAGAGTAATCGCTAACGACCCCGAATTGTCCGGTTGGGTGGCGCTTACGCCAAAAGAGAGGAGTAAAAAGGTGATCTCGGTGGATGGTATTCTACATTCCGATGGGCAATTGAAAGCCACGGTTACAATTAAATCCTACGGGTACGATGCCCTGCGCACCCGGCAGCAAAAGAATACGGCAACTGCGGAGGAATATTTAAAGACATTGAAGACCGGCACGGACATGACGATTGTAAACTACACGTGCGAGAATCTTAAAAAAATTGATGAGCCGCTGATAGAAACCATGGAGGTAGTGTGGAATACGGATGCGGATGTCGCGGATCATCTGTATTTCAATCCCTTTCTTTTTGATCGTTGGGAGAAGAATCCGTTCCAACTGAGCGAGCGTACCTATCCGGTAGACTTTGGGGCCCCGATTGAATCTATCTTGTCTTTGAATTTGCAGTACCCGGCGGAATTTGAACTGAGCGAAACCCCGGCGCAGCAAGCCTACGCATTGCCGCGCAGCGGCGGAAAGTTTTTATACAACGTTAGTCAGCCCGAAGGCAAAGTAACAGCCACCAGTATTTTAAATTTAAGCCGGGCCGCATACACGCCCAACGAGTACTTTGCCTTAAAGGAGTTGTTTAGCCGCATTGTGCAGTTGCACGCAACTCCGTTTGTGTTTATCCGGAAAAAGAAAAACTGAGGATCAAAAAAAGAACTATCGCAAATAAGCAGGCAGCGGCACCGTGTCGTTCAGTGCGGGGTCTGGCTGCGGCACACCGCGCTGGCTTACGAGTGGAACCACTCCGGCCCAAACGGGCAAAGCGTAATCGGCCTCATCGTCTTTTGGCGGACCGGTTCTAACTTTTGCAGACGCTTCGTCAATTTCAAACGCTAATACCAGCGTGGCTTTCCACTCTCCGGCATCGGGCTGCCGTACATCCGCCCAGCGGCCCGGACACATTTTGTTGGTAAGCACCTCCAGGCCATGGTACAGTTCCGCTTGGTCTTCCACCACGCGGGCTTTCGAGAACACCACCACGGACCTATAGTTTACGGAATGATGAAATGCACTGCGCGCCAACACCAGGCCATCGGCCAGTAGGGTAGAAATGCAGACCGGCTGGCCCGTGGCCAGAAAGCGCATGTATGTGCTGCCCACAGAGCCGTGAATGTACAATGCATTGCCGATGCGGCAGAAACCGGTTGGAATGGCAAAGGGTTGATGATCCTTTACAAATGAAACGGTGCAAAACAGCGACTCGTCCAGAATCTGGTACACGGTTTGGCTGTCGTACGCGCCGCGCTTGGCAAGCCGTGTTATTTCTGTTTTTTCGGTGATCGGAAATTTTTCCATAGCTAATCAATCACATAGTTCCATCCGTGTGTGTCCGGGCGTATGCCTGCGCGGAGCTCGCTGAGTAACTGCTTCACACGCAACTGAAAGCTGGATGCGTCTGGTGGTGCCAACGTGTAATCGGTGCCGTGAATATGTATGCCGGTAATGGCTGAAACTACGGCGGCTGTGCCCACGCCAAATGCTTCGGTAAGCGTATTGTTTTTGAAAGCCGTTTCCAATTCTGCCACGCTGATTCTGCGTTGCTCCACGGTCATGCCCATTTCGGCCGCGAGGGTAAGGATGGAATCGCGCGTAACGCCATCTAAAATGGCGGAGGTAAGTTGTGGCGTTACGATTTTTCCATCGATCACGAACATCACATTCATGGCCCCCGATTCGTCTATGTATTGGTGGCTTTGCGCGTCCGTCCAAAGTACCTGGTCAAAGCCTTCTTTTTTTGCCAGTGCCGTTGGGTAGAATGCGCCACCATAGTTGCCAGCACATTTTGCGAAACCGGTGCCGCCTTCGGCTGCGCGCACGTAGTGTTGCTCCACCTTAACCCGAATGGGCTTGGTGAAGTACGGGCCCACGGGGCTGGTTAACACAACAAACTTATATTCGTCCGACACCTTTACGCCCAAACGGGATTCGGTGGCAAATACCACCGGGCGAAGGTAGAGCGAGCAACCTTCTTGCGTGGGTACCCAGTCGGCATCGGCACGTATGATTGCTGCGAGGGAGTGAATAAAAAAGTCTTCGGCTATGGGCGGCATGCACATACGGTCGAGCGAGCGCAGCAGCCGTTGGTGATGGCGGTGCGGCCGGAAAATGTTGATCCGGCCGTCTTTCATCCGGAAGGCTTTCATTCCTTCGAAGATGGCCTGCCCGTAGTGTAGCGCCAGGATGGCGGGGGTCATTCCAATTTCACCAAACGGGCGGATGTACGGCTTGTGCCACACACCGCTGTGGTAATCGGCCACCAACATATGGTCGGAGATATATGTACCAAAGCCGAGATTATTGAAATCGGTTTCGGCTAATCGGGATTGGGTGGTACGCGTTACGGGGATATCAATCGTCATGGCGGATTACTTGAGATGGGTAAAGATATTTAAATAATTTTTCCGTTTATGCGAAAAGCCGGCCTCATCAGGCTGACGCACGTTGCATCCGGCTTTTATTTTTCAGCTGATACCCAAGGTTTACCAGATAGATCCCCGAAAGGGTAATGAAAATGGCGATGGCAATGAGTGCGTTTAGTTTTTCGTTCAAGATCAGCCAACCGAGCACCACGGCAACCACCGGATTAATGTACGCGTACATCGACACGATGGTCATCGGTAGTTTTTTGATGGCGTACGAATAACAGGCATAGGCGGCAACCGAGCCAATGAGCGACATATAGGCCAACGTGTAGATGAGCGATGGCGACCATTGGATGCCTGCGTAGTCATCAAAAATCAGCGTAAGCGGAATCAGGAAAAGTGCACCGGCTAACATCTGGATACCGGCATTTAGGAACGGGTCCCCCGTACTCCCTTTCTTTTTAATCCAGATACTGCCTGCTGCCCAGGAAAGGTTGGCCAAAAAAGTGGCCACGATCGCTTGCATGTAGTTGGTTTGCGTGAATTCGTTGATGTGTTCGGCAAAGATGATTACAATACCGGTGATGCCTGCCGCAAGGCCCAGCACTATGATCCAGTTCGGCTGTTCGTCTTTGGTAATGAGTACGTTGATGAGCAAGGCCCAGATGGGCATGCACGAGCAAATGATTGCCGCGAGCCCGCTGGAGATATAAACTTCGGCCCAGCCCACCACGCTAATACCCAATGTTACCATCAGCAGCCCGCAGAACGCTTGATTTAAAATCACCGCGCGGCCGGGCAGTGGAGTTTTTCCAACGGTTAACATAAGCGTAACAAGAATAGCACCCGCGGAGATAAAGCGCAGAAAGGAAAAAAGGAAGGGCGGAAATTGGGTAACGCCAATGCGCAAGCCCAAATACGTGGTGCCCCAGATGATGCAAACTGCGGCAAGGGCAAGGTAGGCTCTGAGGTTGGGTGGTGTATTCATTGCTGCAAATAACGTGAAGAACGGACACTGTGCAGCAGGAGTTCCGGAAAATCCGGTAGCAAACAAACTTTTTGCGGCTGCACCGGTTTTATATCTTTGATCAATCAAAATACACTAACCAAAATTAACTCATTATGGCATTTACGTTACCGGCTCTTCCGTATGCATTCAATGCGCTGGAGCCACATATCGATGCACGCACCATGGAGATTCATCATGGCAAACATCACAACGCGTATGTAACGAATTTAAATAATGCGGTTGCAGGCAAGCCCGAAGAAAATCTTGCCATTGAGGAGATTTGCAAAAATATTTCGAAGTACCCCATGGCCGTACGGAACAATGGCGGCGGGCACTACAACCACAGCTTGTTTTGGCAAGTATTGGGCCCCAATGCAGGTGGCAAACCCTCGGGTGCGCTGGCCGATGCCATTAACTCCGCGTTTGGAAATTTTGAGGAATTTCAAAAGCAGTTCAATACCGCAGCAACTACGCGGTTTGGTTCAGGTTGGGCTTGGTTGATTAAAGACGCTACGGGTAAGTTGGCGATCACCTCTACGCCCAACCAAGATAATCCGTTGATGGATGTAGTGGAAGTAAAAGGTACCCCCATTTTGGGACTAGACGTGTGGGAACATGCGTACTATCTGCACTATCAAAACCGCAGGCCCGACTATTGCGCGGCATTCTGGAATGTGGTGAACTGGGCCGAGGTAAGTAAGCGTTTTTCTAGTTAGCGAAATAATTGTGCAGGGGGCTAAAGATGTTTCCTGTTTTGTTAAAGTGTTTTACGATTTTGGTAAAGTCCTTGACAGATTCCCCTTTAGCCCTCAGTTAACTCCCTAATAGCCCCACCAATGGTAGTGGTGCCACCTTACCCTGACGAGGTATTCGTCAGCTGGTACGCGAGGGTACGGCATTTTATCTTTGCCTCAGGTTCTGCGGTGAACCGACTTTTTTTTGGTAAGAAAATCTTGACTTTTCGCATTGATTTCCCTGGAAATTTGAATGCGTTTATAAATGCAGGGGACCAACGTCTGAGTTTTGAGCAGATCGTGGAGCGGCACACGCTCCTGCCGTTTTATGAGAAATTTATTTCTTCAGAAAAACGACAAGACATTTTGAAATTTATGAGGGTAGGGTCAACGGGAATGCATATACCGGGAGGAACGCCAAAAGTATGTCCGGTTTGTGCGGCTAGCGATTTGAAAAGTCTTGGAGAAGTCTATTATCATCGAATCCATCAAGTGCCTGGAATTCTAATCTGCCCGTTGCACAACGTCTTTCTTGATGATCCGATATTTGGAAGTGAAGGATGTTCTAAAGGCCAACATCTCTTCACCTACCCAGGAGCGGCTTATTCGCCACGGCCATTCAGAGCGAACAAAGAAAAGATTTTGACTAACCTGGCCGAGATGGCAGTAAATGCATTCGAGCCGGACTCCATTAACTTCTATTCTTTCGATTTTTCAAAATTCGCAATTGATAAAGGATACATTAACTTGACTAGACAAAAGTGCCTTAATCTTTTGAAGTTTCATGCAGACTTCCAGAACTTTGTTAAACCAATAAGTAGTTATTTTAATTCGTCAGACTTTAACTCGGAAACATTATTTTACAACACTCACAAAAAAACACAAAACCCTTTTCGATACCTAATCACTTACTCCTTTCTGGAAGGACGCAAAGCGCAAAAAGTTACGGGCCCGATCAAAACCCAAGAATGGTTTGGACCGGGTCCTTGGCAGTGCCTAAATCGTTTTTGCGATGGCTATCATCTGCCATTGATAACAAAAATCCAGACTCGAAGGGCTGATCACGGCCGGTTTAGGGGCACACTTAGTTGTCCGCGGTGTGAGATGACCTACCACATCTTTAAGGCGGTGTATTCTACAAGAATTAGAATAGAGGATTACGGCCCGGTTTACGTTAAGCATATTAAAAAAATGGTTCGGCAAGGCCTAACACAAAACGCCATCAGTGTACAGGGCAATATCGGCCGTAAGTCCCTTATTAAGTTAATCCTAAAACACGACATACCAGTTCCATGGGCAATTAAAAAAACGACAAAAAAACGACATAATCCGCTTGCTTACCGAGCCGAAAGAAGGGTAAAATGGATCAAGCTCATCAAAAACACCACAAAGACGAAGTTGGGTAGTTTTGGGTGGACGTATCAGTGGTTCATGAAATACGATCGCGACTGGTTTTATAAGACAAATGTTAAGTATTGGAAAGGTGCCAAAAAACGCTAATTCGGTTTGCTCTGTCCGCTCGGGTTAAAGTCGATGAATTGATCTAAGTAACATTTAATGTAGTGGAATATTATCCGCCATCAACTCCGCTTGCTTCATCACGGTATCAATCGCTTTCTGTTGTTTATCAGGCGGATAGCCATATTTACTAAGTGTTCTGCGCACAAGAACCATAAGCTTGGCTCGGGCGCTTTCTCGGATGGTCCAATCTAAAGTGGTGTTGGAACGAACTTTATCAGCTATTTCGCGGGCGATGTCCTTTAGTGTATCGTCTCCTAATACTTGAACTGCACTGTCGTTGAGTTCAAGCGCATTGTAGAAAGCGACTTCGTCATTGGTTAATCCCAGTTTCTCGCCTTCTCGGTCGGCTTCTTTGATTTCTTTGGCAAGGTTGATCAACTCTTGAATGATCTCCGCTGTGGTCAACAGATTGTTTTGGTATTTCTTAATGGAGGACTCAAGCATTTCCAACAGCTTTTTGCTTTTAACCAGGTTGGTGCGTGAGCGGATTTTCAATTCATCGCTTAAGATTCGCTTGAGAAGTTCAATAGCCAAGTTCTTATGCTTCATGCCCTGAACTTCCAAGAGAAATTCTTCCGACAAAATCTCAAGCCCCGATATCTCCGGCTTGGCCATCCCAGCAGCTTCAAAAATGTCAATCACCTTGTCGCTGCTGAGGGCTTCATCAACAATTTGTTTAATGGCCGTTTCGATCTGGGCGTCACTCTTGCCGCCACCCAATCCTTCAAACTTGACTAACCTCGCTTTGACTGCCTGAAAGAAGGCAACTTCAGGTAAAAACTCTTGGACTTCTTCTCGTGTGATACATAAGGAAAGCGCCTGACTCAACAAACTGACTTCGCGAATGAACCTTTCTTTACCTTCTTTCAATCCAAGTATATGCTCCTCTGCCTGTAGAATAATCGACAACTTCTGATTTGCATCGGCATTAAAGAATCTGCGGTAGTTAAACTTGTGACTATTCTCATAGTAAGATTCCGGTTCCTCAGCTGCCATTGAAAGTCTTGTAGAGCTGTCTTCATTGAACATCTGTTGAATCACTTCCAACTTCTCGTTGAAGACTTCAATCGCCTTTTCAATATTCTCTGCGGGTTCACCTTTGCCACCAGCTTCTCCATAAAACGAAAGGGCCTTCTTCAAATCCGTGCCGATACCCAAGTAATCGACTATCAAACCTCCGGGCTTGTCTTTGAATACCCTGTTCACTCTTGCAATGGCTTGCATCAGGTTATGGCCACGCATGGGTTTATCGACATACATCGTATTAAGACAAGGCGCATCAAAGCCGGTGAGCCACATGTCTCGCACAATGACCAGCTTCAATGGATCAGCGGGGTTTTTCATGCGCTCGGCAAGGGCTTTGCGTTGCTGCTTAGTGGTTTTGAATTTAGCCAACTCCGGACCTTCATCGCTGCTGGCGGTCATCACCACTTTGATCATTCCTTTGCTCAGGTCATCATCATGCCACTGCGGACGGATTTCAATAATGGCTTTATATAATTGAGCAGCAATTCTTCGGCTCATGGCCACGATCATTCCTTTACCCTCAAAAGCGCTCTGCCGCTTTTCAAAATGGGTAACGATGTCTTTGGCCAGGTTCTTTACCCGGTCAACGTTACCAACAATGGCTTCGAGCTTAGTCCACTTGGCTTTGGCTTTTTGTTTCTCAGTAACTTCCTCGTCCTGCTCCAGTTCTTTATCGAACTCTTCAATGAGCCTTCTGCCGTTTTCATCGAGGTTTACTTTGGCCAAGCGGCTCTCATAAAGAATCTTAACGGTAGCGCCATCTTCTACCGCATCTTTAATATCGTAGCGGTCGATGTAACTTCCGAACACCTGTGGGGTATTCACGTCTGTGCCTTCAATGGGTGTGCCGGTGAAACCAATATAGGTTGCGTTCGGCATGGCATCGCGCATGTACTTAGCGAAACCGTAGGCCAAACGTTTTCCAACTTTATTCTTGTTGTCATCTAACACATCGAGGTACTTGGCCTCGAAGCCGTATTGGGTGCGGTGTGCTTCATCGGCTATCACCACAATGTTTTTGCGATCGGACAGCTGATCATATTCCGACTTCTGGCCTTCTGGCAAAAACTTTTGGATGGTGGTAAACACAATACCACCACTCGCTACTTTGAGTAAGTCCCTCAGGTGATCGCGATTCTCGGCTTGTACCGGTTCTTGTCTTAATAATTGCGTGGATGCCGCAAATGTATCAAACAACTGATCATCCAAATCATTGCGGTCGGTGATCACCACAATGGTTGGGTTTTGCATGGCGGGTGTGGTGATGAGCTTGCCGGAATAAAACACCATGCTCAAACTCTTGCCCGACCCTTGTGTGTGCCACACCACACCACCGCGTTTATCTCCGACCTCACCCCGGCCCTCTCCAGAGGAGAGGGAGGAATTGCCAGACGCCACGAGTGTGCTTTGCACCGCCTTATTCACTGCATAGTATTGGTGGCGCTCGTCGGCAGCAAGCTTCGTTATACGCCGCGCATTCACATAGTACTGTCTCTTATACACATCTGACGCTGCCGACGAGCGCAGCTAGTG
>CAYLWU010000029.1:0-42253 GCA_964387475.1 uncultured Ohtaekwangia sp.
GATCGATATCAACACCATCAGCCCGGTGGAAGCGCTGTTGAAGTTGAATGAGGTGCTGAGTGCGCTAAAAAAATAGTCCCCACCACATTCGCCAAAACATGAGCCCGGCGGCGGCCGATGTCAAAAAATTGCCGTGCACCGCTTACGCAAGTACCCCAATGGCTGCACGCACCTGCGGCGCAATGCGGGTTCCGAAAATCTCGATGGATTTCATCAGGTCTTTATGTGCGGGCCCGCCCACATCCATATGTGCTGAGAAGCGGGTAAGGCCAAACATGTCGTGCATCTGTAAAATCTTGTCGGTCGCTTCGCTTGCATCCCCAAACACGTATGCACCTTCTTTGCTGCGACCAAACTCATACTGGCTGCGCGTAAAGGGTGCCCAACCGCGGCTTGCCCCTACACGATTCATTTGCCCGGCATACACGGGGTAATATGCATCTGCGGTTTGCTTCCCGTGCTCGCCAAAGAAGCAATGCATGTGTACACCTACCTCTAGTTTTTTGGGGTCGTGGCCAAAGTGTTCCCACAATTCGCGGTAGTACCGAAACAGGGGCTGGAATTGCGCGGGGTTGCCGCCAATAATGGCGAAGATTACCGGCAACCCAAGGCGCGCTGCCCGTACCACCGATTCCGGAGTGCCTCCTACCGCCACCCATACGGGTAGCCCTGCACCGGTGGCCCGGGGTAACACGGGCTGATCTTCCAAAGGCGCACGCACCGTTCCCTTCCAGGTCACGCGTTCCTCTCGGTTAATCTTCAACAGGAGTTCGAGTTTTTCTTCGAACAATTCGTTGTAATCGTTAAGGGAATATCCATACAGTGGAAAGGACTCAATGAAGCTGCCCCGCCCTACGGTAATTTCTGCCCGGCCGGAGCTCAGTTGATCTACCGTGGCAAATGCCTGATAAATGCGCACCGGGTCTGAGGAGCTTAACACCGTAACGGCGCTGCCGAGCTTTATCTTCGAAGTTACCGTGGCGGCTGCGGCCAGCACCACCTCCGGTACCGATACCGCGTAATCGGGGCGATGGTGCTCGCCAATCCCAAAAAACGCTACTCCCGTTTGATCCATTAGCTTGATTTCCTCAATCAACTCGCGCAACCGCGCACCGGATGGAAGCGGTTGGCCGCGCTCATCATAGTGGTTATCACCAAACATGCCAATGCCTAACTCCATAACTCAAAACAATTTTGTTGGTTCAACAACAGTAAAATGCAGAATGTTCCCGCACACTTCAAGTCAGCGAAAGTTCGCTTTTAATGTTCTGCCCGGCAGCATGCAGCAGGTCTTCAATTTTTATGTTTTCGCCTGCTACGGCTTCTTTAAACGCATCCAGTGCTTTCTTTTTCTCGCCTGTTGCTAAGTACTCATTTGCCTGCGCGATGGCCGCGTTATAGTTCATCGGGTGGAGCACGTGCGGCACGTTAGTGTTTACGTTTCGCGTAGTAAGCAATTTGGAAATGGTGTAGGCACGTAGGGCTGGGTCTTGCCAGGGTTGGCAAAGTTCCTGCACGTCTTTCAACGCGAGGTCGCGGTTCAGCCACGCGCGCTCGTCTTCGCGGGCAATCAACACCGGCATTCGTTGTTTGTGATTGTGTACGTATTCCATCACGCTGTTTGCGCGGGTGGTTAGTACGGTATAACTGTAATAATACTCGCCCGTTTGTGGATTTTTCCAACGGCTGTAGAGTCCGGCCAACGAGCGGATTTTCTGATCGCGAAAGGTAACGAAGTAAGGAATTTTCACAGTTCCCTTTTCGTCCAGCCAGCGCCATTCAAAAAAACCAGTAACGGGAATGAGGCAGCGCTGCCCGTTTTTTAGGGCATCGCGGTAGGAGGGTTTGTCGTGCATTTCTTCCGAGATGCCATTCAGTGTTTGTGTTCGCAGTTGCATGGCTTTTTCCGGATCGCGCATAAAAAACGGAATCAGGCCCCACCGAAAGAACTTAAACTGGGTGGGATCGCCTGCGGTAATCACGGGCGTGGGCAGGTAATCGAAACCATTTTCATGATAGCGGTACACCCCGTTGTTTTCGAATGCCTGCAGTGTTTTAAAGTAGTATTTCAGTGTTGCGAGTTCTTGTGCGGAGTAGTGGGGCGGTAGGCCACCTTTTTGCGAGTACTGAACCAGCAACGCATGCAGCGCCTCCGGCTGTACCAACGCCTCGGCTAGCCGCCCGTCTTTCGCCAGCAGCACGGTAAACTTTTCTTTGAGGATGGCCAACTCTGCCCGAACCGTATCGAACGCGGCTTGGTAGTGCTCCAGCAATTCCGACTCACTTTTTCCAAATGATTTGTGAAAGCACATACACCGTAGATTGAATTCAAAATTAACATCTTTACGCACGCCCGGCAGTGGCAGCCCGCACAGCTCTTCTACCATTCGGCAGAATGCCGCGGATTCGCGAACGTAAAACGCAAAGTTAAAACAGGGTAAGGTTGCCGCCCCGCTGAAACCGGGTGAGGTTATAGGCGGGAAATTCCCGGCCAGCAAAATATTTTTTCCGGGCGGCACGAAACAGTTGATGCAGGCTTTCTGCGTGCGCGCCCGATCCGCGTAAGCGTCTGCCAAACTGAGTATCGTTTACTCCACCTTCGTGCAACTCGCAGATTTGATTCCAGACTTTGTTGAACCGATCCGGAAAATTCTTTCGAAGCCAGTCTTCAAAAATTTTTCCGATGGCCCCGTTCAGGCGCACTACCTGCAGGCCGGCACCCAACGCACCCGATTCGCTGGCCGCTTTCAGCAGGTGCGGCAATTCATGATCGTTAAGCCCGGGAATCATGGGTGCGCACATGACGCCCGTAGGAATCCGTTTTTCGCTCAATGCGCGGATCACCTCCAATCGCTTCGATGCCGTGGCAGTGCGGGGTTCCATCTTGCCGCGCAAGGTTTCATCCAGTGTGGTGATGGAAATATACACGTGCACCAGCTGGTGCATGGCCAGGTCGCTCAGGATATCCACGTCGCGCAAAATCAAACTGTTTTTTGTGATGATGCTTACCGGATGCTGGTAGCGGGCAAGAATTTTCAAGACCGCGCGGGTGAGTTGCTGTGTGCGTTCCAACGGCTGGTAGCAATCGGTATTGCCGCTGAGCGAAATGGGTGCTACCTGCCACGATGGGCTCATCAGTTGCTTCTCCAGCAACTGCGGTGCATTTTTCTTGACGATGATCTTGCTTTCAAAATCCAGGCCGGCACTAAAACCGTAGTACTCGTGTGTATTGCGGGCATAGCAATAAACACACCCGTGTTCGCAGCCTTGATACGGATTGAGCGAGTACACCATACCCAGATCGGGGCTGGTAACTTTGTTGATGATGGTACGCGCCTGCTCTTCGAATACCTGCGTATCAGGCGTTTGTTGCAAGACTTCGTCCAGCCCCTCGGGATGAGCCGTAACGTAGCGGGTCTGCAAAAATCGGTTTGCGGGTTTGAATTGCGACCCTCGTCCTTTGAAATACGGCTCGTTCACGCAGCAAAAATGCTAAAAAATTTAGCATTCAACAAGGAGCGCTAATGTGCGATTGCGGGCGTCTGCTTCCAGTAGTCGTACTGCATGTAGTGGGCAGTTTCATCGGCTACCGGCTTTCCTTGCAATTTTTCTACCACGTAAAGCGCCATGTCAATGCCCGCAGCTACCCCGGCCGAAAGAATGACTTTGCCATTATCCACTACGCGTTTGTGGCCATGTACGGTGGCTGTGGGTTCAATTTGCTTTAGCGATTCCACCGCAAGAAAGTGTGTGGTGGCCTGTAGGCCCGCCAGTAACCCGGCGTTGCCCAGGATGAGCGCACCGGTACACACCGAAAGCACGTACTCACTTTTTGTAAACCAGTTTTGCACCAGTTGCAACATGGCGGGGTTGTGCATCTCCCGGCGCGACCCAAACGGAGTACCGTTCGGGTGAAATCCGCCACCGCCCGGCACCAAGAACAGATCTGGAACGGCCGCCTGGTCGAACGTGTACGTGGGCACAATCTGCAATTGGTTTCTGGCCGACACCACGTTTTTTTCTGCAACAGTAAACACCTCGTAGGGCGACCCCACCTGGCGCTGACCGGTAACCGAAAAAACCTCGAACGGCCCGGCAAAATCCAACACCTCTACTTCATCAAATAGAAGTATGGCAATTTTTTTCATGCAGCTAAAAAAGTAGTGCGCTAAGACAGTACGCGCTCGCTGATCTTGCCGGTCTTTTTGTTTTTCAGAATCACCTTCTTTGCGCCGTAGTGGGTCATCTCTTCTTTTACCAGATAATGATCGGCATCATACTCGGTGAGGTGGCTGTCTTTACCCACGCCGGTGCGGCCGCGCCAGACATCAAGTTGCACGGGCTCCCACAATTTTGTTTTCGCGGAGCGATAGGCGGCATCCAACACGGCGTTGACCACGTACCCATCGTAGAACGTTTCTTTCGGCTGCGTGCCGCGCTCCAGGGCATTAAACATATCCGCAAACATGTGGTTGTAGCCAAGTTCGTTCAATTCATCCCCGACAGGGAAAAGCCAGCCTGAATTGCTCTCCGCCTTTTCGGCTACATAGTCGGCCCCTTTGCCTGTGGTAAACATTTCGAAGCCGGTGCGCAAAAAACTGTTCACCCAAATGGTGCCTTCGGTGCCCATCACCTCATCGCGTAAATCAAGGCCACCGCGGAACGTCCAGCTTACTTCAAACTGTGCAATGGCGCCATTCTCATACTTTACTAAACCAATGGCGTGATCTTCCGCGTCAATGGGTTTCACCTGAGTATCGGCCCAGCACATCACTTCCACCGGTTTAATGTCTTTACCAATGTAGCTGCGGGTGATCTCCACACAGTGGCATCCTAAATCCAGAATACACCCACCACCGGCCTGCTCTAAATCCCAGAACCAATCGCTGTGCGGGCCAGGGTGCGTTTCGCGCGACTTCGCCCACAGGATTCGGCCCAGCGCTCCATTCTTTACACTTTCGTGGGCTTTCAAAAACTTGGGTGTGTACACCAGATCTTCGAGGTAGCCATTAAAGATGCCGGCTTTTTCTACAGCCTCCAGCATGCGTTTGGCTTCCGCGGCATTGCGGCCCAGCGGTTTGGTGGTGATTACCGCCTTCTTGTGCTTGCAGCACAACAGCACGGCTTGCTCGTGTAAATTGTTGGGAAGCGAAATGCACACTACGTCCACCTCGGGGCGCGCAATGGCAGCCTCCATATCCGTAGTGGCAAAAGGCACGCGGTAATCAGCGGCAAATTTTTTGGCGCTCTCTTCGCGGCGCGAATAGATGGTAACAATTTTGTCTTTGCTGCGGTAACCCTGCAGCGAGTCGGCATAAAATCGGCCAATGAAGCCGGAGCCAAGCATAGCAATATTCATAACAAATCGGTTTTCATGTTTACAACACAGGTACGGCTAACGGGCAAGTAAGCGATTGATTAAACGGCTTTAATTTCCCGCTTTTCTTTAAAAAACAAAATGAAATACAGCAGTACTGCCAGTGCAATGTACACCGGCACCCACCAGATGGCGGGCCAGTCTTTTACCCCGTCTTGCGTGAAGAAGTCGGTAGTCTTGCCTGAAAAGTAAGTGCCAATCACCATGCCCACACCATACGTGGCAAAGGTAAACAACCCCTGTGCGGCATTCTTAATTTTTTCACCGGCCTTCTTTTCTGTGTACATGTAGCCGGTAACGAAAAAGAAGTCGTAGCAGATGCCGTGCAGAATAATGCCGGCATACAACATCCACAAGTTGGTGTCTACATTGCCGTAAGCAAATAAAATGTACCGCAGCGTCCACGCCAGCATGCCCAGCAGCAACATGTTCTTCACCCCGATGCGGTTGAACAAAAGCGGAATGGCCAGAATGAAGATGGCTTCGGAGGCCTGACCCAAAATCATTTTGCCGGCTGCGTTTTCCATGCCTACGGCATTCAAAAACACATTGGCGAAGCTATAATAGAAACTCAGCGGAATGCATACCAAAATTGCTGCGATGAAAAAGATAAGATACGGTTTGTCTTTAAAGAGTACGAAAGCTTCGGTGCCCAGCGCTTTGGAGGCCGCGCCATCTACCTTGCCTTTGGGCGGTGTGTTGGGCAGCACAAAACTGATGATGCCCAGTGCCAGAGATGCGGCTGCCGCCATCTGGAAGGTGGCGGCGGTTTTTTCAATTTCCAAAAACGCGATCATCAAACCTGCGAGAATCCAACCTACCGTACCAAAAACGCGAATCCACGGGAACTGGCGGCCGGGGTCCGTCATCTGGCCAAAGGCAATGCTGTTGGAGAGTGCAATGGTGGGCATGTACAATAAGGCATATACCAGAATGATCCAGTAGAACGCCGTGTTGTTTTGGATTTGCGTGGCCGCGTACAACAGCACCGCGCCTGCCAGGTGCAACACACCCATAATGCGTTGCGCTGCAAAAAACCGATCGGCCACCAGGCCCACAAAAAAAGGTGAGATCATGGTAGCCAACGCGATGGCGCTGTATGCCGTTCCGATTTGTGTACCCGTTGAACCCAGGAACTCGCCCATGTATGTACCCATGGTAACGTACCACGCGCCCCACACAAAGTACTCCAACAACATCATTACCGAGAGTTTGGTAAACATCGCTGCTTTCATCCGCAAAAAAGTTTTAAGCGGATGAAGGTAATAAAAAAGCAATGCGCCCGTAAGTCGAATCAGGATGAAGCTCCGCTTATTTTGAAACGCGGCTTAATCCTTCTTTTGCCTCTTTCAAGGTGCCGTCCAGCTTCACCGCTGTTTCATAGTGTTTTTTGGCCGCGGCTTTGCTGCCTTTCTTCTCCAGAATCTGCGCCAGGCGCATGTTGGCTCCGGCCAGGCTCGGCTCATTTGCTTTGGGCGTGTATAACAAATATTTTCTTAGGGAGGCCTCGCCCTGCTCTAGGCGTAAGCCTGAGAGGGCACTGGTGCGCCCAACCTGGTAGTGGGCCAGCATATCCTCCGGATTTTTTTTCAGTGCCTCCTCAAAAAGCACAAACGCCTTTTCATGTTGCTGCTGGCCCAGGTAAAATCCAGCCAGCGATGTTTTGTATTGTGGATCTAATCGCGCGGCTTCCAGATACGCTTTTTCTGCTTCGGCAATTTTCTTTTCCCGGGCCAGCACACTACCCAAAACCCGGTGCCCCTCGGCCGGGCTCAGCGCAATAATTTCGCGGGCGGTGGCTACGGCCTTTTCTTTGCTGCCACCCATAAACCCCGGGGCCTGCATGTAAAACTCCACCAGCGACGTGCGCGGCCCCACGCTTTTCGGGTCCAGTTGCACGGCCTTCTCCCACGCGCTTTTCATTTTAGGCGCCAACATCCCCTGCCGCACCATATTCGATTGTTGCGCCAGGCTTCCCAGAGCATTGCCGTACCACTCAAAGTACTCGGCCACGCGGTCGTTTACTTCCGTAGCCTCTTCAAAATAGTCCACCGCCTCGTCATACTGTTCTTCCTGAAAGGCAATGCGCCCCAGGTAGTATTGCGCCGCAGCGTAGTCTTTCGCGTTGTCGTCAATGGCGGTGAGTTGCGCTTTTGCTTCCGCATACTTTCGCTCCTCAAAAAATTTTTTACCGGCAGATAGCGACTGGCCCTGAACGCTCAACGCTGTGAGCGCCATCAGAAAAAACAAAATGCGATTCATAACGTACGAATAAACACGTATTACCACAGACGCGCAAACCGGGCCGGTGGTTGCGCGGCCGCCGCCCACTTCTGGTTAAATTTGCGGCATGAACCGCGACATAGTGGCCAATCTGTTGGCAACCACCACTCCGCTTACCAACCACGAGAAAGACCTTTTCTGTTCTGCCCTGCAGCCCGTGCCACTCGCGCCCGGGGCATTTATCGAAACTGCTGATGCTGTAACGCCCGGCCTCATTCTGGTGGAAACGGGCTGCCTCATGACCTACTACGAAGATCGCCACGCCACCGCACACGTCATCCAATTTGCTACCACCGGCTGGTGGACGGGCGACCTGCAAAGTCTCTCCAACCAACAAACCGGGCGCTATTTTACGCGCGCGCTGGCGCAGAGCGACGTTTGGGTGCTATCGAAAGCCCGCTGGGATGAACTGCTCAGCCGCGGGGCAGTGTTCGAGAAATTCTTCCGGCTTCTTTTTCAACGGTCGCTCGTTACCCATCAGAACCGGATCATCGAAGCACACGCGCTCACCGCACAGGCCCGCTACGAGAACTTCCGCAAGCGGTACCCGCAACTCGAGCAATACGTGCCGCAAAAACACATCGCCTCATACCTGGGCATGACGCCCGAGTTCCTCAGCAAACTGCGTAGAAAGCGCAAGCCCGAGCCCTAGTACCCCAGATCTTTTTTTGGGCGTGCCCCCGCCGCTGCCGGCGGGGTCGGGTTGTGCAGGGCTCCGGTGCTGCGCACCCCCGCTGGCGCGGGGCCCTTTCCACCCCTCACGCAGGCCGGGTAAATGGCTTTCTTCTGGTTCAACCAGTGGGGGCGCAAATACATTTCTTAATCTAGTTCAAGCCCCAAGGCCATATTTCTTAATCTGGTTCAATCTGCTCAGCCACCGCGCGCGTCTTCCTTTGCAGTCAGATCAAAACCAAAAAAATGGAAACGCCTAAAAAAACACTGTGGCAGTTAGACACTACCCACACCGAAGTGCAGTTTAAAGTAAAACACCTGGTAATCTCCACCGTTACCGGCCTTTTCAAGAAATTTTCAGGTAGCGTAGAAAGCGCAGGCGATACATTCGATGGCGCTACCATTCGCTTCCAGGCCGACATCAGCAGCATCGATACCAACAATGCCGACCGCGATGCGCATTTGAAATCGCCCGATTTCTTTGCCGCTCAGGAATATCCAACACTGGAATTTGAGGGTACTTTAAAACCCTCGAAGGGCGATAGCTACGAGTTGCCGGGCACTCTTACGCTTCGCGGTATCAAAAAGCCCGTCGCGTTACATGTGCAGCACGGTGGCACTACCAAAGATCCGTGGGGTAACGTGAAGGCCGGATTTGAAATTAACGGCGTAATCAACCGCAAAGATTTTGGATTGAACTGGAGCGCACTCACCGAGGCCGGTGGCATGGTGGTAAGCGAAGAAGTAAAACTGCACATTAACGCAGAAATTGCCCGACAGTAGACAAAAAGGAAATTCGCGCATGAAAAGTGGTGCGCGACTTTCCTTTTACTTTTCGTTACACATCGCAAATGCCAATGGCCTGGCGCAGCGAGCCGAGTTTATCTGTTCGGCTGGGAATAAATTCTTGAGCCACAAATCCGGTAAAGCCGGTGGCGGCAATGGCGCGCATTATGGCCGGATAAAATAGTTCCTGGCTGTCGTCAATCTCATGGCGGCCCGGCACACCCCCGGTGTGAAAGTGCGAAATATATTGGATGTTCTTTTTAATGGTGGCGATCACGTCACCCTCCATGATTTGCATGTGGTAGATATCGTACAACAATTTGAAATGAGGCGACCCCAGTTTTTCGCAGAGTGCGGCGCCCCATGCGGTGTGGTCGCATTGGTAGTCTTTGTGGTCAACTTTGCTGTTCAGCAGTTCCATGGTAACAGTGATGTTGTACCGCGCGGCCACTTTCAAAACGGGCTCCAAACCCCGGGCGCAATGTTCAAGTCCTTTTTCTGAAGTGAGCCCATTGGCGTTTCCACTAAAGCAAATCACGTTCTTCAAACCGGCATCGGCCGCTTTAGGGATGTTCGTAGTGTAATCTTTCAGCAGTTTATCGTGCAAAGCAAGGTCGTTAAAACCTTTGGTCAGCCCCAGGTCGCTGGCGTAAGCCATCGCACACGTTAACCCATACTGGGCCGCCACTTTCCATTGATCCGGGCCCAGCAAATCGATGGACTGAATACCCATGTCGCGGGCGGCGGCGCAGAGTTGTTCCAACGGAATATCGTTGTAGCACCACTGGCATACCGAGTGGTTGATGCTTTTTTTCAAATCGTTATCGAGTGTTTTCATCTGTTGCGCCAGGGCGGGTAAACTCATCATACCGGCTGCCGAGGCCGCCAGCGTTTTTAAAGCGTGCTTTCGGTTCATGCTTGGGAAGGTACGGATTTTTTGAAAAAACCGCGGCGGATGTAAACCAAATCTCCGGCTCGTTTTTCGTTCTGCGGGGCCTGCCCTTTACTCACATCGGGCTTCGGCAGCAACAACTTCCCAACGCCGGGCGGCTATTTCTTTACCACATCCTTTACCAGATCCTTCAGCGGATCCCACAGTTTTACATCTTCGCCAATGTCTTGTAATTGAATTGACAATGCCCGGGTAGAAATTTGAATTTCGCGCAACGATAATGCCAGCGATGCCAGCATCAGCACCAGCGAGGTGCCAAAAATATATTTAGCGATGACTTGTTCATGATTAAACAAAAAGAACATGCAGAGTACACTTAAGAACAAAGACAAAATGGAGAGCAACTGCATGTCGCGAATGAGACGCAGCCGCACTTTTAGTTGGCCGATTTCCGCGGCCAGCCGCGCCTCGGGCTTATGGCGATAGTCTCCGGCCAGTTTTCGAATAAGCGAGGCGATCGCCAAGAACCGGTTGGTATAAGCAAGGAGTATCAACGAAACGGTAGGAAACAATAAGGCGGGTGTCGTGATGGTAAGTTCCATGACCCAAATATCCGCTATTTTGTTGAACTCATCGGCCGAAAAGACCCCTTACGGGCGAACGCGGTGATACAACGGGTTACCACTATTTCGCCTGCGATCATTAACTCTTGCTTTCATCCGGTGTTACTTATGAATATGAATCGAATAGCCGTTTTACTTGTGCTCGCGGGCGTACTGGGTTGCAGCGAACCTGCAGCAGAGAATGAAGTTACCCCCGACCAAACGCCCACCGACCCCGTGCGGGGCACGATCATCAACTCGGAGAAACAACGGTTTGGTTTGGATACACTTGCTTCGGGGCTGAGCAATCCCTGGGGCCTTGCCTTTCTGCCGGATGGGCGCATCCTCGTTACGGAACGTGCGGGGGAGATTCGCATCATCCAAAACAAACGGCTTACGGCCGATCGCATCCAAAATGTGCCACCCGTTTACCGGAATGGGCAGGGCGGCCTGCTGGACATCCAACTGCATCCCAACTATGCCACTACCGGCTGGATTTATTTTTCGTACAGCAAAGCGGGCTCCGGCGGTGGCGGTACTGCACTTGCACGCGCCAAGCTACAAGGCAATTCCTTCACAGAAATACAAGAGCTGTTTGTGGGCCAACCCTTCACCAACAACGGCCAGCATTTTGGCAGCCGTATTGCGTTTGATGGCGAAGGATACGTTTATCTCAGCACAGGCGATCGCGGCAATCCGGCAAACGCCCAAAATCTCGCTAACCATTGGGGTAAAGTAATTCGCCTGCACGATGATGGCCGCGTACCGTCCGACAATCCGTTTGTGGGCACGGCCAACGCGCGGCCCGAAATCTGGAGCTATGGCCACCGCAACGTGCAAGGCATGACGTACGATGGGGCCACCAAAACACTGTGGGCACATGAACACGGCCCGCGCGGGGGCGATGAGATTAATCGCGTGGAACGCGGTAAAAACTACGGCTGGCCTACGATTACTTTTGGCATCAACTACGATGGCACCCCGATTACCAGCGAAACCCAGCGGGCCGGGATGGAGCAACCGGTGCGCCAGTGGACGCCGTCCATCGCGCCTTGTGGCGTAACGCTGGTTACCAGCGCCCGCTACCCAAATTGGAAAGGCAACCTGTTGGTGGGGGCGTTGGCGTTGCGACATGTTGCGCGCGTAGAGGTAGACGCCAGCGGCAGGTATCTGCGCGAAGAGCGCTTGCTGAACAACTATGCCCGCGTTCGCTATGTGGCCCAAAGCCCGGACGGGTACATTCACGTTGCCACGGAGAGTCCGGGACTGGTGGTTCGACTTGTACCGGTGAATTAACGATAAGGAGAATCTGACAGGTCTTGAATTCGTCCGCAAAAAGACCTGTCAGATTTAGTTCCGCTGAAATCCCACCCATTTGTAAAAAAGCAGCAAAAGGTCATCAGTAATTCGTGTATTTTCGAATCGCTAAAAACATGTGTATGCGATTCTATCTCCTTGCTTTTTGTGTAAGCGCCGCTTGTATCGGCTACAGCCAAAAAAAAACTGCTGCCGCGCCGGTAACGAAAAAACCGCTTGATCATTCCGTGTACGATGACTGGAAGGAGATTCCTTACCGCGCGTTAACGCCCGATGGCAACTTTGCGGCCGTGCTCATCAACCCGCAGGAAGGGGATGGCAAAGGCGTATTTTACAACATCAAAACAGGCACGCAAGATTCGGTGAGGCGCGCCGCAGAAATAACACTGACCTATTCCAGCGAACACGCGGTGTTCAAAATCAAGCCGCCATATAAGTTGGTGAAGGATTTGCGCAGACAGAAAAAGAAGAAAGAAGATTTGCCCAAAGACTCGCTGGGCATTTATGCATTTAAAACGCGGCAAACCACGCGTATTGCTGACGTAAAGTCGTTTAAGATTCCGGAGAAAGTAGGTGGTTGGGTAGCGTACCAACTCGAAGCAAAAAAAGAGGTTAAGCCCAAAGCTGATCCCAGCGCCCGGCCGGAGGAAAAGAAAACGCCATCCAAAAAGAAGAAAGCCAACACCGATGACAACGGCTACACCCTCGTGCTACGAGAGCTGGCCAGCGGCAAAGAAACGTTGTTTGGATATGTAAAAGACTACACGCTGGCAAAATTTGGGCAGGGCCTGCTGTTTACCTCCACCGGCAACGATAGCACACTGAAGGCCGGTGTGTACTGGTACGATTTGGCAGCCCGGCAACTGCAAACGCTACACGAAGGCAAAGCCAAGTTTAAATACAAGGGGCTTGCCGTGAGCGAAGACGGCACACAGTGCAGTTTTCTGGCCGATACAGATACCACCAAAGCGTTGGTACGCCATTTCAAGTTGTTCTATTGGAAGAAAGGTACGCCAACCGCCAGCGAGTTTGATGTGAAGAGTTCGCTCGGCATTGCGCCCAATTGGCTTGTGAGCGAGCACTATGCCCCGCAGTTTTCAAAAGATGGTTCGCGGCTGTTTTTTGGGGCGGCACCGCCACCGGTGGTAGCCGATACCACATTGTTGCCGGAGGAGATTGTGAATGTAGAAATCTGGACCGGCCAGGACGAGCAGATTTATCCGCAGCAAAACCGGCAGTTGGAAAATGAAAAGAAACGATCGTACCTGAACATGATTGACTTGAGTGGCGGAGGTCGGAAAATTTGGAATCTGGGCGCCCCTGAGGTGCCCGATGTGGTGGTGGGCGATGAAGGAAACGCCCCCGTGGCATTGGCAAAAACAGAACGGCCGTACCGCAGAAACTATAATTGGGATCCAACCACGCGCCAGGATGTATTTGTGTTCGACTTTAAAAACAACGTGCGCAAGCCGGTAGCCAAAGGTATTGCGGGCAATGCACTGCTTTCGCCTAAGGCCAATTTTGTGTATTGGTTCAGTCCGCCGGATACCACGTGGTTCAGCCATGCGCTTGCTACCGACAAAACGGTGAAACATCAAACACCTTTCCGGTTGGCGGATGAAGAAGATGATCATCCGGATTATCCCAATCCGTATGGTGCAGCCGGGTGGACGGAAAATGACGGTTGGTTGGTGGTGTACGATCGGTACGACCTCTGGGCACTTGATCCCACCGGGCAGAACGCACCGCGCAATCTCACGCAAGTGGGGCGCAAAGAAAAAATCCAGTTTCGTTACCTGCGCCTCGATCCGGAACAGCGCTTTATCGATACCCGGCAAGACCTACTGCTTTCTGCGTTTCATGAAGACAGCAAACAGGCAGGCTATTACCGGTTCAATTGGAGCACGGGTGCGCTTACGCGGATCTTGATGACGGATCACCGCTATGCTTTTACAGCGAAAGCAAAGTTAGCCAACCAGTACTTGTTTACCCGCGAGTCGTTTCGCGAGTTTCCGGATGTGTGGGTAACCGATGGCACGTTTACCACTGCCCGGCGGATGACCGACGCGAACCCGCAGATGAAAAACTACCTGTGGGGCTCCGTAGAAATGGTGAGTTGGACATCGTTGGATAATATTCCGTTGAAGGGGTTGCTCTACAAACCCGAAAACTTCGATCCGAAAAAGAAATATCCGTTGATGGTGTATTTCTACGAAAAGTACGCGGACGATATCCATATACATTATGTGCCCCGCCCCATTCGCTCGTACATCAATTTTTCGCTCTATGCCAGCGATGGGTATTTGATTTTTGTGCCGGACATCGTGTACAAAATTGGCTATCCGGGAGAGAGCGCACACAATTGTATTCTCCCCGGGGTTACGCAACTCATTTCAAAAGGATTTGTAGATGAGAAGCGCATTGGCATCTCTGGCCACAGTTGGGGCGGCTACCAAGCGGCCTATCTGGTTACACGCACCAATCTGTTTCGTGCGGCCGAGGCCGGAGCGCCCGTAAGCAACATGACGAGCGCCTACGGAGGCATTCGGTGGGAGAGTGGCTTGAGCCGGATGTTCCAGTACGAAAAGGATCAAAGTCGCTTGGGCGGTTCACTCTGGCAAACACCTTTGCGGTATATCGAGAACTCACCGCTGTTCTTTGCCGATAAAATTGAAACACCGCTATTGATGATGCACAACGATGCAGATGGTGCAGTCCCGTGGTACCAAGGGATTGAAATGTACATGGCGTTGCGCAGACTCAACAAGCCGGTTTGGATGTTGAACTATAACGGGCAGGGGCACGGATTAACGCAACGCCAGGATATGCGCGATTTTGCCATCCGCATGAAGCAATACTTCGATCACTATCTGAAAGATGCACCCCAGCCTCCATGGATGCAAAAAGGTATTCCGGCTATCGAGAAATCCATTACCCCCGGGTATTGATGTTGTTTTAGTTTTAAGAACATTACCTCTCACATCATACGGCTGGCCTACCGGTGGCGTATTCGCTTGAATTCTGCCCTTGCGGCCGTGCAAAAAATGTGATTACGGATAATTTCTTACATGCACGTTATTCTTTCGTTAAAACAAGCGTTGGCCATTGAACCCCGTGCGGGGTATTCGCGTTATTTGCATCAACCAACCACTACAACACATGTTACAATCACCCAAGCTTGCCATCCTCCAGAGTCTGGACGCGATGGACCAGGTACAAATGGAGGAGGTGCTGACGTATATTAAAGGTCTGCTGAACCACCCCAAGCGAACGGAAGATTACAAAGATTTCAAACGCGAGGCCATGAAAGAAATTCGGCAGGCTTTGCGAAAAGAAAAGAAACAAAAGGTAGCAGCTTAACTCGCGCTACCTTTTTTTGTTTTCTGTTTTTCGCTTCCGCGGAAGCAGACACACTCTTTTATTTTCTTTCCCCGGCCGGTTAAACACAAATTAACCAGCTATAAATCAAGTTGAAACGACTAATACAGCGTTTCCCCACATGATGAAAGTCATACTTTCATCTTACGAAAATCATCCTACCCGCTAGGGAATATCATGTTCTAACACCTTTCGTGGCGCCTAATCTTGTATTGCTATTTCGATAGCAAACAAAAACCCGAGACGCCATGAAAAACCGAATTCCATTTTTAGCCATCGCGCTTGCCGGATCGCTGGTCGCAACGGCACAAACCAACTTTCGCCAAACGGCCGAAGCATCAGTAACCATTGCCGGCACTTCCACCATGCACGATTGGACCATGACATCCAAAGACGTGAACTGCCAGGCCGATTTTGTGCTGAACGCAGACGGTGCGCCCACGCAGCTTCAGCGCTTGAGCGTAACCATTCCTGCCGAGAGTTTGAAAAGCCACAAAGATGGAATGGACAAAAACGCATACAAAGCCCTGAAAACAAGTCAGCACAAGACAATCTCCTTCCAACTGGGAAATGCAACGGTACAGGGTAACAACATCACCGCTAGCGGCAGCCTTACGATAAGTGGTGTAACACAAAAAATCGAATTACAAGCAACGTGTCTCACACAAGCCGATAAATCGATACGCTGCACCGGCAAGAAAGACCTTAACATGACCGACTATCAAGTGGAGCCCCCCACCTTCATGTTCGGTTCAATCAAAACGGGCAATGCCATCACGCTCACGTTTGACGTGAAACTGGCGGCAAAACCTGTCTCCATGAATAGTAATCCATAATTATCTGTAACCTAAACTACAACTGTATGAAAACGCAATTTTTTAATCGTACAAGCACGCTCATTGTCGGCTTGTTGTTCCTGGGGTTTGCAACATTTGCCCAGCAAGCCCCAATCCAGTACTTCCGCCCGTACGACCAAACAGGTATCAATGTATTCGAAACTACTAAAGACGATACGGTGAAATACGATGGTTTTAAGTTTCGCATCGGTGCCAACTTTAAGCAGCAATTCCAAAACCTGAAGCATGAAAACGCGGTAACGACCCCCGGCGCGACACAATTGGTACCGATTGGTGGTGGTTTTAACCTGGCCATGGCTAATCTGAATTTTGATGTGCAGCTGGCCGACGGTGTGCGGGTGAATTTGATCAGCTACATGTCATCCCGCCACCACCCGGAATTCTGGGTAAAAGGTGGATTCTTCCAAATTGATAAAGTAAGTTTCCTAAACAGCGAGTTCATGGATAAACTGTGGAAAAACCTCACGTTGCGCGTAGGTCACTTTGAGGTGAACTATGGCGACCAGCACTTCCGCAGAAGCGATGGTGGTAATGGTTTGTATAACCCCTTTGTTGAAAACCTGATCATGGATGGTTTCACTACCGAAATTGGTGGTGAACTGTACTGGCAGAAAAATGGTGTGATTGCAATGGTGGCCATGACGGATGGAGAAATCCAGGGTAACGTAACCCGCCCGGCAGACCGCAGCCCTTCGTTTTACACCAAACTTGGTTACGACAAACAAGTGAGCGATGATTTACGCGTGCGCCTTACCGGCTCGTTGTATACCAAGAGTTCTTCCATTCGTAACACGTTGTTCTCTGGCGATCGCACCGGGTCCCACTACTATTTGGTAATGGAAAACAACGCAGCAACTGTTGCCGCAAACTTTACCAGCGGCCGGTTTAATCCCAACGTAACAGATAACGTGCAAGCCATCATGATTAACCCTTTTGTGAAGTTCAAAGGCTTTGAGTTGTTTGGTACTTACGAGGTAGTGCAAGGCAGAAATCCTGTCGAAAACGGAGAAGTACAACCCACCAACCCCGCGTTGCCGTTGTTGGAAAAAACGTCTAATCGGGAGTACAACCAACTGGCTGTAGACGGTATCTACCGCTTTGCGAACGACAAATTCTATGTAGGCGCTCGGTACAACACGGTAAACGGACCCTTCTTAACTGGCCAAGTAGGAAGCGGAGCTGCCCCGAGCCAGGGTGTTCGTACGGATGTACAAGTAAACCGCACTGCGTTGGCTGCGGGCTGGTTCATCACGAAAAATGTGATGTTCAAGTTTGAGTATGTAAACCAGCAGTACAAAGACTTCCCCACCGGTACAATCTTCGAAGCGGGCAAGTTTAACGGCTACATGTTAGAAGGGATCATTGGTTTCTAGTGGCAACAAAAAAATCAGGGCGAGGGGTACCTCTCGCCCTGAACTTTTTAAACAGGTTTTGAATTTACAGATTGATATGCAGGCGATGAAAAACTTCCGCACAATAGGTATGCTGCTGGTGTTCTGTTGCAGCCTGCTATCGTTTTTGTCTCCCACAACAAAACCCACGCGCATGCATCGGTGGGTAGTGCAGCCTACCAGCACGTTAAAGGTTACCGGCAAAACCAACGTGAACAAGTTTACCTGCCAGATTCAAACCTACTGTGGTGCTGATACATTGATTCTGCAAGATGGCGGGCACCAGCCGCCCCGCTTTCTGAAGGGCAACGTTTGGCTGGAGGCAACCGGCTTCGACTGCGGTAATGCGATCATGACAAAAGACTTCCACAAGACAATTCAATCGAAATCTTATCCGCACATTGAGATTTCGTTTGTTTCGTTGGAACGCTTTCCATCCTATTCCTGCCGCAATGAATTCATCAAGACCAATATGATTATTTCGATGGCAGGTGCCGCGAAGGCGTTTGAAATGGATTGCGTGATCGAGGCCGAGTCCAGCGGGGTGTTTCATTTAATCGGCAGCCGCTGCTTTCAGTTTTCGGATTTTGCGCTGGAGGCGCCTTCCAAAATGTTTGGTATGATCAAGGTGGATGAAACACTCGATGTTAGTTTTCATCTCGTGATGCGTAGCTCCTGACCTACTCTTACTTTACACGTGCAGAAAGTTCCGGGCAATGCCCAATGGGCGCATGATGTAGCGCTTCTTATCTACATGGGCCATCTGTCTGCGTAAAATATTATCCAAGGTGTGGATGGTTTTGGTGAGATACCGCCCTTTATTCAACATTACACATTCGGCCATAACGCCATAGGCAGCATCGGTGATTTCGGATCGGGTGGCATAGCCGGTTTTATTCAGGGTCTCCAGTACTTGCGTGGCCCAAATCACAGGTACATGCGCGGCCTCGCATATCCAAAGTATTTCCTGTTGTATTTCGCTGAGCCGTTCAAATCCAATTTCAACAGCCAGATCTCCGCGTGCAATCATCACGCCTACCGCGCCATCGCGCATGCCATTCATCAGCAAACCTGGCAGGTTTTGCACGGCAGACAAGCGTTCAATTTTTAGAATGATGGTGGGCATGCGGCGGCTGCCGCCGTATTTTTTTAGCTCGTTACGTAACACATCCACATCCGCGGGTGCACTCACAAAAGAGAAACCTACCATATCCGCATGCTGACAAATGAAGGGTATGTTGCGCTTGTCTTCGTCAGTTAAGGGTGCAATGTTCAAGTCGCTGTCCGGCAGGTTGATTCCTTTCTCCGCCTTTAAGAATGGTTTTTTGGTGGAGATGCGTTTAATGCGCACACGGGCCCACTCGGCCGTGCATTCCATCACTTTTGCCTCAAACTTTCCATCATCAAAAAACACGTGTTCTCCGGGTTTCATCATCGCCAACATGGCGGCCGGTTCTACCCAGATCACGGGGCGCGCCTGCACCCCGCGGGTTTTATCTCCGGCGCGCAGCAGCATAACGTCTTGCTCTTCATGTAGGCGCAGGCCCACCAGAGGATCTGTTTCAATTGGCAGGGCTGCCACCCGAATCTTTGGTCCGGCCAGATCCATGTACACTTTGCAATTGCGCCCGGTTTTAGCAATTGCGCGCTTTAACACATCGATCATTCGCAACCAGACATCCGGGTGATCGTGTGCGCAATTTAACCGCGCCACCGTCATACCCGCCATCAACATTTCTTCCACCATCATCCGGTCGGTGGTCATTTCTTCATTAAACGTAACCATGATGTGCGGCTTGCCCGTATCCGGACTTATACCCAACACATCTTCGGTGTGGCGTTGGCGCAGTTTTGAAGCTACCTCGAACGTACAGGCTACTTCGTGGCGCTCTACGTGGCTGGATTTTAGCCAGCGCAGTACGCGTTGTACCTGCGCCAGCACATGACTCTCGCAGTTTGCCAACGAAGAAAGTCCTTCCTGATGCAGGTACTCTTGTGCCGCCCGGATTTCTGCACTGCGCAGTACCAGGTAATGGAGTAAATTGGTTGCGCTGGCTTGAAAGTTGGGGTGCACGTGCTGAAGGGTATCTTGGTATTTCTTTTCCACGCGCAGCATTTCCTGTACGAGTTCATCCAGTTGATCGTACACTTTTTCGAAATCATATTCGGGCAAAGAAACCGATGTCATACCGATTGTTGTCGCGCAAAATCATGGTAAAGATGATAGAGGCGCTGGGTAGTGGCAATGATATCGGTCATCTCCAGCAACACGCGGGTTTGCAGTGTGGCGAGGCGGTTACTCACCTCATCTTGCTGAATGCGCTGGATTTCTTCGTCCAGTTTCTGGCGAAGAATGTCCAGAATTTTTCGGTGCTGTTCCGCTACTTTTTCGTGATCTTCGAAGTTCAGGTTTTGGATACCGTTTTGAACCCACCGAAAGTATGGGGCACACTCGGCCTCCAACAGTAACAGGGCGACTTGAAATTTTTTGTCGGGCGGGGTGTGCAGGTTAATCACGTGTTTCGATACCACATCGCCAATAAGTAAACTGCTTTGGTACAGATCCTGCAACAAATCAAAAACAAGCAAGTTTAGTCTGCCCGCGGGGAGTCCGGCCCCTTCTGTTTTCCGGATATACTTAATGATTTTGTTGCTGATGCGCTCATTCTCCAAGGCCAGGCGCTTTACTTCCAGTTGCTGATGGGGCAACGCATTTTGGTTGGCCTCACGTAAGGCACTCCAACAAAGGCCCAGCAGTTTTGCTATGCGCTGAATGTTATCGCCTGCGCGCAGTTTACTTTGGTCCAGCAGGTCGCGCACGGTAATGTATTCCTTTTGAATTAACGTGTCTGGCGTGTGCGCTTCTTTTTGCGTTCGCTGAAATGTAATCTGGCTGCCCACCAATAACGCTGCCGCGGCTACGGCCATTACCACCACACCAATGAAGCCCGTGAAATACAAAAACAGCGCCACCAGCGCACTGCCACCAAAGGCCACCAGCGCAGTAAGCACCCAGCCGTTAATGACTTGCAGCACACCGGATACCCGATACACGGCACTTTCGCGGCCCCAGGCCTGGTCGGCAAAAGAGGTGCCCATCGCCACCATAAACGTGACAAACGTGGTAGACAACGGCAGCTTTTGCGAAGTACCAAAGGCAATCAAGGCGCTGGATACCACAAGATTTACCGATGCGCGCAGCAGATCAAAAGAAGGGGTGCTGCTTAACTTCTTTTTTTCCTTGGGCTTGCGCAGCCGCTTACTCATCTCGCTTTTCCAATTGCCGGGCAGAAACTTCAGCAACTGGTTGCCCGCCAAAATGGCCCCACCCACCAACCAACGCGATACGCGGGTGGAGGTGAACTTTTCATCGCCCTCGTCTTGCCGCCCGAGCGAAACTTCGGTTTCAGTAACCTTGCGGCTCTTTGCATTCAGCCACAGCGTGGCTACCATAATTACACCGGCCATCAGTAAAATCCAGGCGGGCGTAGCAATTTCCTGATTTAACACGCCCATGTTAAACGCGTCTGCCGCTACGCCCGATGCCACCCACAACTGGTAGGACGAGAACGCAGCCACCGATACGCCCATGAAGTTCACTAAGTCGTTGCCGGCAAATGCCATGGCCAACGAAAACGTGCCCAGAAGCACAATCATCTTGAGCGGGTTAAAATCGATCGTGCGCATCAACACAAACGTAACGAGCGCCACCAAGCCAAATGAACAGACCAGAATGGCGAATGTATTTTGGTTCACCCATTCCATTTGGCGGGCGGTAACCAATGTACTTCCTTCCAAGCCTTTAATCAGCAAAAAGTAAGTGATAATGGTAACCGCCAGGCCGGTGAATACAGATCCGAACGCCTTTACGCTTTTCTTCAGGCGAAACGTGAAGAGCAGGCGTGCAAAAAAGTGCAGTGCCGTACCCGTAATGAAGGCAACAAAAACAGAAAAGAAAATTCCGCCAATAATTACCAATGCATTGCGGTAATTCAAGATGTTTTCAATTTCACTTACGGGCTGGCGTTGGTCTAATAGAAAGAGTACACCTACGGTAAACGAAGCGCCAAGCAACTCAAAAATCAGCGAGACGGTGGTGGACGTGGGCAATCCAAGTGTATTGTAGATATCCAGCAGAATAACATCGGTTAGCATTACGGCCAGAAAAATGATCATCACTTTTTCGAACGTGAAGAACTCGGGTTGAAAAATTCCGTTTCGTGCAATCTGCATCATGCCGTTAGAAAATAGTGTGCCCAGCAGTACACCGGCACTGGCGATGATAAGAATGTTTCGAAAAGAGGTAACCTTAGATCCTATGGCGGAGTTGAGAAAATTTACCGCGTCATTACTCACGCCTACAATCAAATCGGTAATGGCCAATAAAAAAAGTAGTCCGACAATAATCTGAATGGCGAGCATGTGTGCTTTAAGTTCTGAAAATTAGCTGGAGTTCGTGGCGTTCCTTTTACGGAATTGTTAAGATTTGCCTTGGGTAAATTTTTGTGCGCGCGGGTTTTGTTTTCCCTTTCGGGGATGAAAGCGCAGGGGGTGGCCGGATGCGTACAATTTAAAACGCTGCTTTTGCATTGCATGTGAACGGCCGGCCTGTATATTTGCGTCGGCTTGGTTCTTTTTCCGCGATCGAAGGAAAAAGACGAAAAGGGAACCCCGTGAAAATCGGGGGCAGTACCCGCTACTGTAAGTGTCGTAAAAAGGTGAGCCTCTCTTGTGGTCACTGTCTCGCGCAAGCGAAGGGGAAGACCGGCCCACCGGCACGCAGCCAGGAGACCTGCCAAGCTAAATGAAGTGAAGGTGCCTCGGGAAAAAGGCAACCGGAGCAACAACGAAAAAAGTTGTACATGTTTGGTAGACCGAAAGCATTTGTTTTCGGTGTAAGCCTGGCGCTAAGCCCGGTGCTGTTTGCGCAGCCGGACTCCGCGCGGCAGTTGCAAGAAGTAATTGTTGAGCAAACCCGGCTCACCACCTACCGTGCTTGGGCTTACACCTGGCAGGCCGATAGTGCCCACCGCACCCTCATGGGCGCAACGTCTGTGGCTGACCTGCTGCGCAGAGCAGGCGTGGGCCAGTTGCGTTTTTACGGGCCGGGCGGTTTGGCTACAGCCGCCTTGCGCGGCTCAGGCAGTAATCACTCCGCAAGTCTTTGGAATGGCGTGCCGCTGGCCAGCCCGCTGAATGGGCAACTGGATTTATCGCTGATACCTACTACTTTTTTTGATGAAGCAACCGTGGAGGCCGGTGGCGCGGCCAGTGTGTATGGCAGCGGCTCCATTGGTGGCACCATCCATCTAAACAACCACGCGCGTTTTCGCGAGGGCTGGGCGTGGCAGGGGCAAATGGCGGCGGGGTCATTCGGAAATTTTTTTCAGGACGCCGGCTTTCGTTGGAGCGGAAACCGCTTTCAATTCTCCACGAAAGTGTTCTACCAGCAAGCGGCAAATGATTTTCCGTTTGTGAACAACACCGTGTTTCCGGCGCGGCGGCAAACGCGGGAACACAATGCGTTTCGTACGTATGGCTGGTTACATCAAGCGCATTGGCAGCTACGCCCGCGCCAGCTATTATCTTTCAAGTGGTGGAGCCAGCAAAGTAGGTATGAAGTGCCGCATCCTGTTACGGTGCCGCGCCCGGCGCAGGCCATTGAAAGAAATGGAGTTAACCGGCTGTTGTTAAGCTGGCATCTTGAGCGCGATACGTGGAACATTTTTGCGCAATCGGCCCTGCTTCACCATCAATTGTTGTTTCAAGATCCGGCTACGGCTACAGATGCATATAGTCTCGCGCGCTCATGGATCAATCAATGGGAAGTCAACCACCGCCTTGGGCACAGTGTTTCTGCCACGGGCGGCATGAATTACACGCTGGAGCAAGGCCAGGCCCGCGAAATTCAATTGAATCCGCAACGGCACCGCATCGCCGCGTTCTACGCATTAAAGTGGGCGCTCGGCAAGCAGTGGCAAGCCAATGGTTCTGCGCGCGCAGAGTGGGTGAATGGTGCACCGATGCCGCCAGCTCCGGCGATAAATCTGGTGTGGTCGCCCACCCGCGTTTGGCAAATCACGGCTTCTGCGACGCGCAATTATCGCATCCCCACATTCAATGATTTATACTGGTTTGGAACGGGTGCGCAAGGCAATCCCAATCTGCAGGCCGAGCAATCGATGTCGTACGAGTTGGTTGCCAAGGGAGTGTTTGTGCAGAATCAGGAGCAGGTATTGCAGGGGCAAGCATCTGTTTTCAGTAATCAGGTAGCGAATTGGATTTTGTGGACGCCCACCGAACAGAACCTCTGGTCACCGGAAAACGTAAAGCGCGTGTGGGCGCGTGGGGTAGAAGTGCAGGCCCTGTGGCGGCATCGCGCAAGCAAACGATGGTCGTGGCAGGCACAAAGCCAATACCGGCTGTCGTACGCCACAAACGTTGAGTTGTACGAGAACCGCAACCCGAATGAACTCGGAAAGCAATTGCCCTTTACGCCACAACATGAAGCCAGTACCGAGTGGCGGCTGAACTACAAGGCCTCCGGTATTCAAATCATCCATGTCGTAACGGGGCGTCAGTTTACCGATGGCGATAACTCGCTTTTCTTCGCGTTGCCGTGGTATCATCTTACGCACGTTTGGCTTACGCACAGCTTTGCGGGTGCGGCCGCGCGTTGGCGCGCTACTGCGGAGGTAAATAATCTTTTTAATGTCGATTACCTCGCCCGCCCCGGTTTTCCTATGCCTGGCCGACACTACCGACTTACCATTCAATTTCATCTCAAACAAAAACAAAATAAATTATGAACATGCTCTTGAAGAATGTGTGTACACTAATCGTGATTACCGGATTTTTATTCCTGGCCGCGTGCAATCCGGACACACCTGCTCCGCCACCGGTTGGCAGTGCCGGCTTTTTTGTGATCAACGAAGGTGCGTTTAACAACAGCAATGCGTCGCTTTCTTTTTTCGATCGTAAAACGGAAACACTTACCAACAATGTTTTTGCCACTGCAAATAATCGTCCGCTGGGCGATCAGGCACAATCCATGACCGTGTGGGAGGGGAAGGGCTACATAGTGGTGCAGAATTCGCAAAAGGTTGAAGTAATAGACGCAGCCACGTTTACCACCGTGGCCACTATTACCGAAGGGATAACCAGCCCACGGTACTTCATCGGGGTTACCGATCAAAAAGGATATCTCACCGATTGGGGTGCGGATGGCCTTACCGGCACGGTGAAGGTGATCGACCTGAAACAGAACCGTGTGGTGAAATCAATTTCCGTTGGGCGTGGCCCCAACCGGATGTTGGCGTTGGGTGGGGAAGTGTTTGTTACAAACAACGGAGGATTTGGTAATGACAATACGATATCGGTGCTGGATGCCAACACCGATGTGTTAAAGCGCACGTTAACTACCGCAGATAATCCCAACAGCATTGTACAAGCGGAGGGTGGTAATTTGTGGGTAACCTGTTCGGGCAAACTTGTTTTTGACGCTAACTTCCAATTGGTGCAGGCGCAAAGTACGCCCGGTGCATTGGTGAAGTTTGATGCCTTTGGGCGCGAGTTGTTGCGCTTGCCCGTAGATCGTGTAAGTTTTTCCGGACCCAACCAACTCGCCACATCGCCCGACAAGAAAACCATTTACTATACCTACCAGGGCGCGCTTTGGGCGATGGCTGCGAGCAACTCGGCCTTGCCGCCAAGTCCGCTCATCGCAAAATCGTTTTATGGCATTGCAGTCGATCCGCTGAACGGCACGTTAATCGGTTGCGTTGCGCCCAACTTTAGTTCGGCAGGGAGTATCGAGTTTTACACTCCAGCCGGACAATTGCAGCAGTCGTATACGGTGGGCATTGCACCAAATGGGTGCGCCTTCAAATAAGCTGCACGGTTAATTTTGGGCGGGTGACTGCACTGGTTTTCCGTCTTTAAAGTACCGGGTGCCATCCGTGGCGAGGCCTGTATTGAATTGGTAGGTGAAGGCGCGTGCGTCAACACCTTCCAACTTTTGATGCTGAAAGAAAGCATGGTGTGCGTCGCGGCTATAATCGGAAAATATGATTTCGAACGTGGCAGGGTCTGCCCCGGTAATTTGCTGATGTTTAAAAAACACGTGGTGTTTGTCTTTTAGGAAATCCGGCGCAATCACCGACGCAGAAGCGATATCAATGCCGGGCACGAGGCGCCCTGCGTACAGCAGTTGGCGTTCGTTTACCACCACCGTCAGTTCATTGATCCAACGCAAGGTGTCCACGGCATCGAAGGCGGCAAGCGCGAATTTCTCTTTCCAACTGGCGTGCACAAGATGGCTTCCTGCTTGCAGGTAAACGCTATTGAGCACGCGGATTTCTCCCGGCGGCCGTGGGTGCGATTGAAATTCGTAATCGCCCGCGGCTGTAAGCAGCACGGTGTAGAGCGCCGCGGTATCACACGCCAAAGTTCCATTCAGCACCCGGAAGGTTGCCCGATCTACGGCCACCTGCTGGTGATTCAGGTAAAAATGATTTTTATCCATGCACCAAATCTGTGAGCGATCCATGCCCGCCACGCGGTAACGTTGGAAGGTTGCCGGGTCGGCCCCGGGAAGCACCGCCAAACGGCCATCAAATTTTTTCGGATCGTAATACACGTGCGCCGCATCTTTTGCAATCCAATCTGCATCAACTGTAAATGTGTTCCGGTCGGCTGGTTGTTGGTGGCCTTGCCAGTAGATAAAGTCTTTGTCTCTGCCGTACTCGCGGGTCAGCACTTCAAATGTGGTCGGGTCGGCAGTGGTTTCCACATAGCCCAGCTCAAACCAGTTGCCCATGGGCGAGAAAACAATTTTGTTTTTCCAGGCGTGCCGGTAGTAGCTGTCGGATTTTTCTGGTGCTATGGGTTCACCGATGCGGTAGAGCGACAACACAACGGCCCCAACCGCCGCAACACCCAGAAGAATTCCGGCCACCATCAACACCTTCACCGGCTGGAAAAAAGAGGGAGCTTAATTTGGTCGAAATAAAACTTCATGCGGGTATGCCGCGTATCCAGCGGCGCAATGCGTTCGATACAATCGCGTTTGTGGTGGTAGAACACCTCAACATATTGATCGTTCAGCAAGTACAGATTCACCTTATAGCCGTAGTAGCGAATACCCATAATAAAAGTACCATGCGCATACAGCCATTGAATCTGATCCGCCAGGGATCCGGAAAGAAACTGTTCGATGCCCTTCACACGGGCAAGGTACGATGGGCACGTACTTATTTCAAATGCAGGCGAAGAAAATCCACCGAGCGTTGCCATGCCAGTTTGGCTGCAGCCTCGTTGTAACGGCTGGGTGCGGTATCGTTATTAAAAGCATGTTGCGCGCCCTCGTACACGTAGAGCTCGTACTTCTTACCATGGGTTTTTAGCGCCTCTTCATACGCTGCAATGCCCGCATTAATCCGCTCGTCCTGGCCCGCATAGTGCAGCTGCAACGCAGCCGCAATTTTTGGAACATCGGCCACCTCGGCCTGCCGCCCGTAGAACGGAATGGAGGCGCGCAATTCGGGCACGTGCACCGCGAGTTGGTTGGCCATGCCGCCGCCCCAGCAGAAGCCCATGGCACCAAATTTAGCATTACCGTCTTTGCGGGTCTTCAGATAATCGAATGCTTTAATAAAATTGTTCAGGTTTTTTTGGGTATCCAGTTGTTGAAACATGCCTCGGGCTTTGTCGGCATCTTCCGGGGTGCCGCCCAAAGGCGAAAGCGCATCCGGCGCAAACGCCAGGAATCCCTCCAGCGCCATTCTTCGGGTAACATCTTCAATGTGTGGATTGAGTCCACGGTTTTCGTGGATGATCATCACGGCGGCCAGTTTTCCTTTTTTCTTTTTTGGCTTCGCCACATAGGCGCGGATGTCGGCCCCATCGCCCGGGTAGTTTACATACTCAGTGGCCAGCCGCTCATCCGTTGGTGCAATGATTTGCGCATGCGCATAGTTTACTTCAATGAAAGGCAGCACGGCCATGGCCGCCGCTGTACTCCCCGTAAGGGTAATGAGCCGCTTAATAAAATCCTCCCGCGTAAGCGGTTTGTGTGTGTACTCATCGTACAGGTTGATGATGCGTTGGTCCATACGGTCTGTTTTTTTGCGCGTGGCAGCGCGAATTGGAAGGTAGCGGTTTTGGCGCAAAGACACCGTACTTTTTTTGAGCAACGGCAGCCCGGTGGGATTTCCGCTCCGAAACATCTACCTTCGCCCCCACGTTTAGTTCGTATGTTCAAGTTTTTATTGATCGTTGTGCTGGTGGGCTATGTGGTTTTCAAGATTGGCTCCTTCTTTTTCCGGGCGGGTGCCGCCTCGCAGCAGTTTCGCTACCAGCAGCGCAGGCCCGAAGCCGATACCAAACGTAATTCGCGAGGTACGGTAAAGGGGGGCGACTACATCGACTACGAAGAAGTGAAGTAGTGAATTTCCCTTTTGTTAAATACCAGGCAACGGGTAACGATTTTATTCTTCTCGACAATCGTGCCGGCCAATTTTCCCTTTCGGTTGCGCAGGTACAACAGCTGTGCGATCGGCACTTTGGGATTGGTGCGGATGGATTGATGCTCATTGAGCCGCACGCGGCTGCGGATTTTACTTTAGTCTATTATAATAGCGATGGCTCGCAGAGCCTGTGCGGTAACGGCAGCCGGGCGGCCGTTGATTTTGCGCAGCGTCTGGGCCTGGTGCGGCAAAAAACCACCCGCTTCGAGGCGTTCGATGGGCTGCACGAAGCACAAGTACTTCCCGATGGGCGTGTGCGTTTGAAGATGAATGATGCGACGCCCGCCCGCCACGTGGGTGCCTACCAGTTCATCAACACCGGCTCGCCCCATGTGCTGGAATGGGTAACGAACATCCTACAATTTCCCGTACACGAAAAAGGTTCAGCCATTCGCTACGATGCCGCCTTTGCTCCGGCCGGCACCAACGTAAACTTTCTGGAAGCCCTACCGGACGGCAGCCTGTTTGTGCGTACGTACGAACGTGGCGTGGAGGCGGAAACCCTTTCGTGTGGCACCGGGGTTACCGCCGCTGCACTGGCGGCCGCCACCCGCGGGTTTACGTCTCCGGTACGCATCGTAACTAAGGGGGGCGAACTGCAGGTGGAGTTCAAAATCGGTCAGGGCGGCACGTTTTCGGAAATATTCCTGATTGGCCCTGCCAAAATGGTGTTCCAAGGTACTGTGGAACTATAATTGCACCCATCAAAATACTAATTTGCAGCCCTTTTGGGCCCGGGGCTCGGGCTCGTGTTTTTAATCGTTGAAGTATGCTACAGCTCATCGCCAAAATCTTTGGCACCAAGTCCGAGAAAGACATCAAACGCGTCATGCCACTGGTAGACGCCACCCGCGCGGAAGGGCAGAAACTCACCACGATCAGCAACGATCAGTTACGCCAGCGCACGTTGGATTTGCAATCCTACATCAACGACCAGCTGCGGCCTGTAGATTTGCAACTCGCGGGCTTACATCAGCAAATTGCCGACCAGCCAAATCTTGATCTCAATCACAAAGAATCCATTTTTCAGCAGGTAGACGCCCTCGAAAAGGAACGCAACAAGCAGTTGGAAAAAGTGCTGTTGGAAATTCTGCCCCAAGCCTTTGCCATTGTGCGCGAAACTGCCAAGCGGTTTACCGAAACCGCCACCCTGGAGGTTACCGCGCGCGATTACGATCGTGCACTGGCTGCTAAAGCCGATAACGTAACCATTGCCGGTGACAAAGCCTTTTGGAAAAACGAGTGGATGGCCGCGGGCAATAAAGTGAAGTGGGACATGGTGCACTATGATGTGCAAGTGATCGGTGGCGTGGTGTTACACGAGGGTAAAATTTCGGAGATGGCTACGGGCGAAGGGAAAACACTTGTGGCCACGTTTCCTGCATTCCTGAATGCCCTTGCCAAACGCGGTGTGCATATTGTTACCGTGAACGATTACCTGGCCAGACGCGATAGCGAATGGATGGGCCCGCTCTTCCAATTCCATGGCCTTACCGTGGATTGCATCGATAAGCACGAACCCGGCTCGGTGGCGCGCAGAAATGCCTACCAGGCAGACATCACCTATGGCACGAACAACGAATTTGGTTTCGACTACCTGCGCGACAACATGGCGCGCGAGCCGGAAGAGCTGGTGCAACGCGCCCATCACTACGCCATGGTAGATGAAGTGGATAGCGTGTTGATTGACGAAGCACGTACGCCACTCATCATCTCCGGGCCGGTGCCGCGGGGGGATGAGCACGAGTTTTATGACCTCAAACCACGCATCCATAAGTTGGTGGAAGCCCAGAAAAAGCTGATCAACCAATACATTAACGACGCCAAAAAGCTAATTGCCGAAGGCAACGAGAAAGACGGAGGCCTTGCATTGTTCCGTGCGCACCGGGCCATGCCCAAGTACAAGCCGCTGATCAAGCTGCTGAGCGAAACCGGCATGAAGCAAATCTTGCAGAAAACGGAAAACTTCTATTTGCAAGACAATAAGAAAGAGATGCCCAAGGCCGATGAGCCGCTGTTGTTTGTGATTGAAGAAAAAGACAACAGCGTAGATCTTACTGATAAAGGCATTGATCTGATTACCGGCGAGGGCGAAGACCCGCGGTTTTTTATCCTTCCGGAGATTGGTGTGGAACTCGGCAAAATCGAACGCGATGCAAGTCTGCCCGATGACGTACGCTTCCAGAAAAAAGAAGAACTTATTCGCGATTACTCCACCAAAGCCCAGCGCATCCACAGCGTAAACCAGCTGCTGAAGGCGTACACCCTTTTTGAGCGCGATACCGAATACATCATTGTAGACGGAAAAGTAAAAATTGTGGATGAGCAAACCGGCCGCGTGCTGGAGGGCCGCAGGTATTCCGATGGCCTGCACCAAGCCATTGAAGCCAAAGAAAACGTAAAGGTGGAAGATGCCACGCAAACGTACGCAACCATTACGTTACAGAATTACTTCCGCATGTACCACAAGCTGGCGGGCATGACGGGTACCGCCGTAACAGAAGCAGGCGAATTCTGGGACATCTACAAGTTAGATGTGGTAACGATACCTACGCACAGGAAAGCCATTCGGCAAGACCGCGATGATCTGGTGTATAAAACCATGCGCGAAAAGTTTACCGCAGTGGTAGAGGAGATTGTGAAGTTAACGGGCGAAGGCCGCCCGGTGCTGGTGGGAACCACATCCGTAGAAATTTCGGAATTGCTCAGCCGCCTGTTGCAACTCAAGAAGATTAAACACAACGTACTGAACGCCAAACAGCACCAACGCGAGGCAGAAATTGTGGCCGAAGCCGGGAAGCCGGGAACGGTAACGATTGCTACCAACATGGCCGGCCGCGGAACGGACATTAAGCTCACGCCTGAGTCGCGAGCTGCGGGTGGATTGGCGATTATCGGCACCGAGCGCCACGAATCACGCCGGGTAGACCGCCAGTTGCGCGGTCGCTCAGGTCGCCAGGGCGATCCGGGCTCTACCCAGTTTTATGTGTCGCTGGAAGACAACCTCATGCGCATGTTCATGCCCGAGCGCATTGCCCGGTTCATGGATCGCCTCGGGCTCAAGGAAGGCGAAGTGATTCAACACAGCATGGTTACCAGCTCCATCGAACGCGCGCAGAAAAAGGTGGAGGAAAATAACTTCGGCATTCGTAAACGCCTGCTGGAGTACGATAACGTGATGAACTCGCAGCGCGAGGTGATTTATAAACGCAGGAGGAACGCGTTGTTTGGCGAACGTCTGGAGCTGGATATTCTTACCATGCTCTACGATACCTGCGAAGATCTGATTCAAAATGCCAAGAACGGAGAAAACGTAGAGAGTTTCCGGCTTTCGCTGCTGGGCACGCTCGGCTTCGACTTCCAGCTTTCTGCGGATGAGCTAGCCAAAACGGACGTGAACACACTCACGGAAAAACTGTATCAGCAGGCGCTGGATCATTACCATCACAAAAACAAAATGATTTGCGAGAAGGCGCTGCCCGTCATTCGAGATATTTATAAAACCCGTGGGGCTACCCTGCAGGATATCCTCGTTCCGTTTACGGATGGCAAAAAGCAAATTGGCGTTGGAGCGAACCTCAAAAAGTGCGTGGACACCAACAACACAGAGCTGGTGAAAGCCATGGAAAAGATGATTACCCTCGCGATCATCGATCAGACGTGGAAGGAGCACCTCCGCGATATGGACGACTTGAAACAGTCGGTGCAGAACGCGGTGTACGAGCAAAAAGACCCGCTCCTGATCTACAAGTTTGAGGGCTTTGAGGCGTTCAAGCGACTAATCGGTCGGATTAATGAAGAGACGATTTCGTTCTTACTGAAGGCAGATATCCCCGTGCAGGAGCCTGACCAGGTGCAAGAGGCACGTGCACCGCGCAGCCGGGTGCGCCTGCGCGAGCAGAAAGACGAGTCGCGCTCCTTACTTTCTGGCGGCAGCAACGGTGCACCGGCACCCGCAGCGCCTCAGGCGGAGCAGAAAGTAATGCCCACCAAATCCGAGAAAGTAGCCAACCGCAACGATAAGATTTCGGTGCAGTATGCCGATGGCCGGGTTTTGAAAGATGTGAAATACAAAAAGGTGGAAGACGATATTCTGGCCGGGCGTTGCGTGGTGATTGACTAACTTGGTGTGAAATTTGAATGAAGTAGGGCGATGTGGAAATGGGTGTTTTTTGCGGGATTCATCGGCCTCTCGGCCGTGGGCTGGGCGCAGCGCAACAAAGCCTATACGGAAGACCTAAGTAAATACCGCCCGAAGTCAGTCCCCGATACGGCCCGGCAAACAGTGGCCCCGCTGCAGGTGCCCGTTGTACCTGCCCAACTCACCGTAAACACAAAAGTGGATGCCGTGCTGGACAGCATCGATAAGATCAACCAGCTGCGGAAATTCATCGATGGGTACACCATTCAGATTTACTCCGGCCAGAATCGCGAGGAAGCCAACCTGGCAAAAAAGCGCATGGCCGAGGAAGCTACCGATTTGCGGGCCGACCTTCAGTTTCAAGCCCCGAAATTTCGCGTAAAGGTGGGCGCCTACTTTACCCGGCTGGAAGCACAGAAGGATCTTGTGCGCCTGAAACGCCTGTTCCCGAACGCCATTCTCGTACCTGAGAAAATTTTACTTCGAAACTGACGTCCATCATACAGGAAATCCCTGTGCGCGTTTATCTTGGGTACGATCGCCACAGGCTATGAAAGAACATTGGATCATCCGGATAACCGGCCATGTGCAAGGGGTGTATTACCGCGCTCATGCCAAGGAAAAAGCCGAAGAGTTGGGTGTCTTTGGCACCATTCATAACGAGCAAGATGGCAGCGTAACGATTGAGGCTGAGGGCGCCACCGAGCAGCTTTCGAAATTGGTGCGCTGGTGCCATAAAGGCTCGCCGGGAGCCGAAGTGCGTTCGGTAGCCGTGCAAACGGGCGAATGCAAGGGCTTCACCCATTTCTTCATCAAACGCTAGCCATGAAGCGACTCATCCAAATCAACACCGACTTCTGGACGGAAGACCGCAGCTTAACTGCGCTCTTGCTCTATCTGGTGCTGAATATTTTTGTGCTCTTGCCATTTAGCTCCGAGGGCGTGTGGGAACTGGTGGTTAGCGATGTTGCCTTTACCTTAATTCTCATCTCCGGGGTGTTTGCCGTATCACCGCGGTATTCCGTAAAGGTGCTGATGGTGATTTCGGCCATCGGGGCCTTTGCACTGCGGTGGCTGGTGCTGGTGCAGCCCACCATGCTGCTGCGCATCGCAGATTTAGCTTCCACCATTTTCTTTCTGATCTTGCTGGCCCTGATTGTTATGCGGCAGGTGTTTAAAGAAGGTTTTATTACGCCCTATCGCATTACGGGTGCCGTGGCGGTGTATATGCTCATTGGTCTCGCTTTCGCGGATGTATATCAATTGATTTTCCTGTTGCGTGAAAATGCCTTTGCGTTTAGCGCAGGCCTGGCCGAGCGCGAGGTGTTTTTCTCGCGGTTCCTGTATTTCAGTTTTGTTACACTCACCACACTGGGCTATGGCGACATCACCCCGCTGCACCCGGCGGCCAAATCGCTGGTAATGTTGCAGGGAATTTTGGGCATGCTCTTTCCCGCCATCATGATTACCCGGCTGGTAGGCCTGGAAATAGAATCGCGCAAAGCACGCAGCAAAACTTAAGCGGGAACTTCAAAACGCTCGGCAGATGCACGCTTGAGGTAGTCCTCGTAATCAAGGGGCGCATCGGCTCCATTCAACAGGCATCCGTCCGGGATGGTAGGATAGATTTCTTCGTACGTTTTTACCATGTTCATGAACACCCTGCGATACACGTGGCTGCGGTTGATCTCTTCCGGATGGGCGATGCCACAAGACGAAATCAACTCTACAAAACTCTCTACCGTGTTTTTATGATAGTTGGCTACACGCACTTGTTTATCGTCTACCACCAACCCCTTCATCAGGTCGGGCCGTTGGGTGGCCACGCCCGTGGGGCAGGTATTGCGGTTGCACTCCAGCGCCTGAATGCAGCCCAGCGCCATCATCATGGCACGGGCACTGCTGCACGTATCTGCGCCCAACGCCATGGCCCGGATCATGTGGAAGCCGGTAAGGATTTTTCCCGATGCGATTAAACGCATTTCGTTGCGGATACCAAATCCGCGAAGTGCATTATCCGCGAAAGCAAGGGCATCCAACAAGGGCATTCCTACAAAGTTGGTGAATTCCGGAGGGGCTGCACCCGTTCCGCCTTCGCCCCCGTCAATGGTAATAAAATCGGGATACGTATTGAGCTGTACCATGGCTTTGCAGATGGACATGAACTCGCTCTTCCGCCCAATGCAAAGCTTAAAGCCCACCGGCTTTCCGCCCGAGAGCTTACGGAGTTTAGCAACGAACTGAATCAATTCTAACGGGGTGGAGAAGGCACTATGAAAAGGTGGCGAAAAAACTGTTGTGCCGGGTTTTACCAGCCGAATGGCCGCAATTTCAGGTGTATTTTTTGCGGCGGGTAAAATACCGCCGTGGCCCGGTTTTGCGCCTTGCGAAAGTTTGATTTCAACCATTTTTACGTTCGGCTTCGTGGCGTTAGCGGTGAATGCTTCATCGTTGAAGCGCCCTTCTGCATCGCGCGCACCGAAGTAACCGGTGCCAATCTGCCAGATGATATCGCCTCCGGGCTCAAGGTGGTAGGGGCTAAGCCCACCCTCGCCGGTGTTGTGGGCGAAGCCGCCCATTTTTGCTCCGCCATTCAGCGCCAGCACCGCATTTTTGCTGAGCGAGCCAAAGCTCATGGCCGAAACGTTCAGCACGCTCATGGCATAGGGCTGTGTACAGTCCCTGCCGCCAAACGAAATGCGCGGGTGGTGGTCCATCTTATGGAAATCCAACGGTGCGATGGAGTGGGTAATCCATTCGTAACCCTCCGCATATACATCGAGTTGCGTGCCGAAGGGGATGGTATCAATTTGCTTTTTTGCCCGCTGATAAATCACCGATCGATCGTTACGGTTGATGGGGGCACCATCCGTATCGCTCTCTACAAAATACTGCTGAATTTTAGGGCGCAGGTCTTCAAACACGTACCGTAACCGGCCCACAACAGGAAAGTTTCTGCGAATGGATTGGCGTGTTTGAATCATGTCTTCCACGCCCATGTAAATTACGGGCACTACAATTAAAAAAAGCAGGAGTACATCAATCCAGAAAAACGCCCAGACAACGAGCAGGGCAGTGATGGCGATGGAACTAACAACGAAGATTTGACGCGGATTCATAGCCGGAGTGTTAAAGCCGTTAGGAAAGATAGTTAAAAGTAGGGAACGCGAAAAAGCGTTTAGGCTACCCGCGCGGCCTGAATTCCTTTTTTGTGGATTTTGAGCTCGAACGCCTGGGTGAGAAAGTGATTCATCCGGTTTTCTACCAGTTCCGGGGGCGGAGCCGATGGAAGGAAAACCGTGAGGTCTAACACCGCCCGCAGAAAAAGTTCTTGTTGGCTGAATTGCCCAACCATCTTCAGGAAAAAGGCGGTCCATTCGCGCTGGTATTGTTCGGTGTGGTCCGTTCCGTCCCACAAAAACTCGAGTTGGTTTTGGCCGAACTTAAAACGGTAAACGCCTGCCAGGTTGAGATAGAAGGGATGCAGCCGCGAAAGGTCGGTATTCGGGTAATTGATGACCTGTTCAGTGAGTACGTCTGCAAGGCCAAGGGGATTGTAACGCCACACATATTGCTTTTTGATGATGCCCATGAGTTGGGCCAACAGCGCATGTTCTTCCTGGAGTTGCACGCGCTCCAGCAGATAGTTTTTATCCAGGGGAAAAAATTTGCGAACCACCTGACAATCGTTTTACAAATGTAGACATTCCTTGTTATTTCTTACCTTCATTGCACAAAACCCGGCGGGTATGATGCGCAAACTTCTTTACGCCCTGGGGGCACTGGTGATTGGGATTCAGTTTATCCGTCCGACAGCGAACCAAAACCCGGAAGTGGCCGCCACCGATATTACGCAGGTATACACCGTACCGGCGGAAGTCAAAGGTATTTTGGTGCAATCCTGCTACGATTGCCACAGCAACAACACGCGCTACCCCTGGTACGCACATATTCAGCCTGTGGGCTGGTGGCTGAGCAGCCACATTGAAGACGGCAAAAAACACCTGAACTTCTCAGAGTTTGGCACCTATGCAGCCAAAAAAGCCAATCACAAACTAGAGGAGGTAGAGGAAGCGGTTACCGATGGCTGGATGCCACTCGATAGCTATCTCTGGGTGCATCACGAAGCCCGGCTTACACCTGAACAGGCACGCGCCGTGGCCACCTGGGCACGCCAACTCCGCGCGGGCGAGCCCATTTCCGAATAATCGATCCATTGCTCCGGCAGCATTCAACCCAGACACTTTTTATGTCAATTGTTGTATTTACAACAATTGTATGTAACTTTGTCTGCTGCTCCCGCGTTATTCCACTGATGAACCGAAAAAGTTTTCTGAGAAACCTCGGGTGGGTTACCGCCGCCGGCGCAACCGGCTGGGCCCGCGCTGACGCGGGGATTCCGCAGGTGGGGTTCAATCATTTGCCAAGCGTACAGACAAAAACCATGAATACCGTTTTACACCAAGCCGAGACCCGCGGCCACGCCAACCACGGCTGGCTCGACTCGCACCATACCTTTAGTTTTGCGCACTACTACGATCCCGCCCGCATGCACTTTGGCGTGTTGCGTGTGCTGAACGATGACTGGGTAGATGGCGGCAAGGGCTTTGGCACCCATCCGCACGACAACATGGAGATCATCTCCATTCCGCTGGTGGGCGACCTGGAACACAAAGACAGCATGGGTAACCGCGCGGTGATTCGCCAGAACGATGTGCAGATCATGAGTGCTGGCACTGGCATTTACCATAGCGAGTACAATCACCATGCAGACAAAAAAGTGAACTTCCTGCAGATTTGGGTATTCCCCAAGCAGCGCGATATTCAGCCTCGGTACGATCAGAAAACCTTTTTGCCCGAAGCGCGCCTGAACCGGTTTCAAACTGTAGTTAGTCCTTTGGCAGCAGGCGAAGGCGTGGGCATAAATCAGGATGCCTGGTTTTCGTTAGGGAATTTGCAGGCAGGTTTCGAAACCAGCTATGCTGTTCGCCAAAAGGGCAATGGGGTTTATGCGTTTATGATTCGCGGGGAGGCAGTTGTTAACGGGCAGCCGCTGCGCATGCGCGATGGACTGGGAAGCTGGAATGTAGATACCCTAACGGTGAAAGCTACCGCAGATACTGAGTTGCTCCTGATGGATGTGCCGATGAATTAAGGTAACGCCCGAAGCTGCCATGCCGGGCAGAAGGGTTTGCTCATCCTTACCGATCTTTGGCAAACAATGCGAAAGCACATGAAGATTACGCTTTTTGGGGCAACCGGAAATGCCGGCCGTTACATACTGGCTGAACTACTTGCCGCGGGCCACGAGGTTACCGCGGTGGTTCGTACGCCCGAGCGTGTGGCCGCCCGCCCAGGGTTGCACGTTGTAGCCGGGAATGTGCTACAACCCGAATCAATTGAGCCGGTTATTGCAGGAGCCGATGCGATTGTATCTACGATCTCCGAAGGCTTGATCATCCAAACCCACACGCAGTCGCGCGGGATGGTACACATCGTTCGCACCCTGCAGCAATGCGGCGTGAACCGCCTGATTGCGCTGGCAGCTTTTGGCATTTTGCAGGCTACAGAAAGCAGCCTCAACTACCAACAGCCGTGGTTTCCGTCGGTGTATCAGCCCATATCAGAAGAGCACCGCGTGGTGTGGCAAACGTTACAAGCTAGTCCGCTCGCATGGACACTCGTTTGCCCGCCAGTCATTTTGCCCCAGCCTGCAAACGGAAGGTATTTGCACCAAGCAGCAACGATGCCCGGCGGCCCTCAGCAGGTTTCGGGCGGTAACCTGGGCGCGTTTATTGTAGCTGAGTTGGCAGCACCGCAGTATGTTCATCAGCGTGTGGGAATTTGGAATGGATAATCTCCGGATACTGGTTATTGGTCGCCATGCCCAAATCATGGACACTGTGCTGCGCCTGCTTCACAGCCAGCCGGGCTGGCAAGCCGCAGGCGCCCTGACGGACGAGGAGGCCCAACGGTTGTTCGCGGCTCAGCCGTTTGATCTGGTACTCATTGGCGGTGGTGTGGAAGAAAACGCTGAGGCGGTTTTGCGTAAGGAATTTTCTGCCCGCAACCCGGCCATAAAAATAATTCGTCACTACGGGGGTGGCAGCGGATTGTTGTTTAATGAAGTCCGCCACGCCTTACATGCGTCTTGAATTTTTTCTTTCCACGCACGTTAGCAAAACGGTCTTTTACAAGTAACGTTTCGATAATACCTTTGGCCAGCAATGTTTGCAATGTATAGATGGCTGATTTTGTGGGTGGCGTTTGCAATACCGGCGTTTGCGCAGCAGCGCGTAGATGGAAAGGTAGTGGATAAAGAAACGGGCGAACCGGTTCCGTTTGCTTCCATTGGCATTGTGGGTACCTCCCGTGGTACCAGCACCAATCTCAACGGCCAGTTTTCGTTGGCTGTAGAGCCGGGGGTGGTCATTAAAATTACTTGTATCGGCTACGAATCCGTGGTGATCCGGTCGGTGGATCAACTGCAACGGGTGGAGCTCGCCCCAGTGGCGACGCAACTGGCCGAGGTAGTGATCTTCCAACGTGAGCTAAACGCTCGAAAAATTGTACGAAAAGCCTTCAGCGCGATAAACGACAACTATGCTACGCAGCCTTTTTTACAAAGGTTCTTCTATCGCCACTACAACAAAGATGATGACGAGTACGGCCGCCTTATTGAAGCTTCGGTAGACGTTTGGAAAGAACAGGGCTACCGCGCCCTGCAGGCCGCTGCCGGTGTGCGCGACGCGATTCGCGTAACGCAACTTCGCAGAAGCCTAGACAAGACGGTGATGGCACAAGGCCACGAACCGATTTCCATCCGGTACATTCTGCAGGCAGACGTGTGCGGCTATCAAACCCGCGAAAAGCTGAATCACATTTCGTTTTACACGGATGTAAGTAACCTTAAAATGGACGGAGAAGATTACACCTTTATCTTTAATGGCGTTACCAACTACGATGGCCAGCAGGTGTACGAAATCAGCTACCAATACAAAACAGATTCTGTACTCACCACCACCGGCTTTAAGCAATTACCCGGTGCGCGCGGCATACTCTACATCACCATGGATAGTTTTGCGATTGTAAAGGCAGAAGACATCAAAACGGAGGGACTCAATGAAGTCCGTTCAATCGCATTCTATCGCAAATTCGATTCCAAATACTACCCCTACCATTTCATTCGCGAAGGCGTTACCCACACGGCGGACGGCAGTGCACACATGTTTCACATCGAGTTGATGTCGGTAGAGATTCGCCAACGCGCAGAAGAGAGATTTTCAGGCCGGGAGCCAACCAAAGCAGAACTACTCAAAATTCCGTACGACTCTGTTTTCTGGAACAACAACACGGTGTTAAAAACCACACCGTTGGAAGATGAAATCATCAACGACCTGGGTGGCGGAAAGTCGTTGACGCAACAATTCGATCTCTACCAACAGTATGAGTTCCACGTATCCGATGGCGGAGTGGAGGGCGAAAAGAAATTGGAGTGGTTGCGCACGTACAGCCGCGGGCGGCAGTTGATGTATCTCGGTTTTTGGTCGAGCGATTGCTTTCCGTACCTGGTGGAGCTGGAATTATTTAAACGGTTACAGCGGGTGTACCGCAATAAAATTGTTTTTGTTTTGCTCTCGGTGGAAGAAGACGAAGCGCGCTGGCGGGCGGCAATGGCAAAGTACAATCTCTTTGCCGATGGCATCATCCACTACCGGCTGGGCGCCCGTTGCGCAGCCGCGCGTGAATTTCAGGTAAAAGACGTGCCGCACTTTGTGTGGATTGGCAAGCAAGGCGAAACGCTGGCGCCCGAGGCCTACGCCCCGAGTAACCCTGTGCTCGAGCGTGAGTTCAAGCAGTTGCTGCGGTAGGCGGCTCTTCCCGCCATAGCGCACGGGCGTTAACCTGCACGCATGAGATTAATTTTCGCGAATAACTCGCCCACACCCAACGCAGCCCACAAGATCAAAATGCCTAGCCCCACTTTAACCACCCAATGCACAGAAATGCCCACGCGCAGGCGAAGCTGGTTGGCAATCGGAGGGAAGTAGAGCAGCGCCAACAGCAGTAAAAACAAACCAAATCCCGGGTCGTTGCCCCAAAACGTGTTGATCAGCCCAATCAGCGCTACAATCCCACCAAAAGTCCAGTTGGCCAGTTTAAAAAATGTCGTTCCAGGATGCATCAATCGTTTCGATTAGCAATTTAAAAAATGCGATGGATCAACCCGGGCCGCACGTTGCCGGGCGGTATTTTCCGGCTTTCAACAGGCACAACTGTAAATTCCCCATCCATGTGGCCCCGGCAAACAGGCAGTGCGGCGCGAGCGGCAATAGATTTGGCACAAACGGAATGGCGAATCGCATCACCGGGGCGATTTTACTGACGGACGTCATTTTCGCCCCCGGCAAAAAGCAATAGGTTTGGGTCATTCTTCCTACGCCCAATGGCTCTCATGCGCACGGCTGTAAAAAACTATTTTCAACACGTACATGCTGAAGTTGTGCGGCTGTGTGCGCACCTGCGCGAAACACCATCGGCCGAGGGGTTGCACCACCTGCGCGTGCAACTCAAGCGCATCCGGTTTCTGCGTAAGCTCATGAAGCATTACGGGCCACCACAGTCGGCACGCCTGTTTCTTCCGTACGTGCAGTTATTCAACGGCGCAGGCAAAATTCGCGGGCACCAGGTAAACCGCTACCGCATGCAGGGTACAGCCGCCCCACCCGACGCACGCGAGAAAAAACTCCTGCGCATTTTCCTGAAACAACTGCCCCGCAGCAAACAGCAACTGGTGCTGGCGGCCCCGCACATCGCGCACCAATGGTCCTCCGTTAAATTGCCCGGCGTGGCCGCGTATGGCAACCGGCTGGCGGCGCGCATTAAAAAGCGCATCACGCCTTTGCTCTTCACGCACCAATTGCACCGCAGCCGCAAACTGCTCAAAGAGTTAATCTATAGCGCAGAGGTATCCAACGCGCTGCACACATGCCTTCATACGCGTTTTAATATGCAGGCAGCAGCAGAGCTGGAAGATAAAATTGGCGATTGGCACGACCTTGCGCTTGCACTCCGCACACGCGTAGCATCAAACGCCATTCGCGAAAAACGTGTGGCGCAGAAAAAGGCGAAGCTCGATCAGGTGTACCAACTGCTGCGCGCGGGTTTATTTGTGCAGTAGTTGGGGTGCACCCTGCCCGCCCACCACCGGCGCGCCCGGGCCGGGCTATTCGCTGCAATCCACGCGAAACGCGTGGGATTTCCGCTACTATCCCTTGCACGTAGTCGGTAAAAAAGGCGAGAGGTTTATTTGGATTACTTTGTTTGTCAGGTAATTTGTCAAACACCGAATTGCGTCAGGTGGTGATTGAGGTGATAAACCACCAAAGAATTCCATCGTGCCCGGTCGATTGATCCAAAGTAGGGGTGTGCCGCGAGTTGAAAATCCGTTGGCAGGCGAGCGAACCGAATCAAATGTTGTTTTAGCGTCTCTTTGTCTGCTGCCAACAGCGTTGGGTAAGTTCCTTCGCCTTCTCTTTGTCCAAGACCTTTTGGCGTTGGCACCTGCTTGCCTGCCTTAGCCAGTGCTATTATTTTTTCAGGGTCAACGCCCGCTTGCTCCGGTAGGATTTTGGTGCCCAGAGCCACTCGGATTTGATCGGTGCAATGGCAAACCATTTGACTTACGTCCATGAGCCCAAACAAGGGTTTGTGTTGGGTGGTGAGCTTTTCAATACGTTCAAGTAATGATGCAACTTGTTCGTTTGTCATGGTGAATGAATTTTTTCTTTTTTCTGCTGCTGGCGCCAAGGGCTTCACGCAAGGTAACAGTATTGAAATTCCAAAAAAGAACGCACAGCAATCATCAAAAAACTGCCGTATCTTCGCTTTCGCCAAACAAAAAATGTCATGAACAAAATCCTGCTTGCCACGACCCTGGTTGCGCTTGTCATAGCCTGCCAAACACCCGAAACAGAACAGCCCCCCAAACAGTACACCATCCAGCAATTCATGGATGTGAAAAATATCTT
>CAYLWU010000030.1:0-42159 GCA_964387475.1 uncultured Ohtaekwangia sp.
CCAGACGCCACGAGTGTGCTTTGCACCGCCTTATTCACTGCATAGTATTGGTGGTAGGCTGCCAGTTTCTTGGCGGTTTGGATTTGAATGAGCCCGACCTCACCCCCGTCCCCTCTCCGGAGGAGAGGGGTGGCGGACTTCTCAAACACGATGAAATTGCGAACAAGGTCAAGCAAGGTGGCCGGTTGCAACATACCGTTGATCAGCGTTTCCAACTGTGGTTTGAAGCGCGATGCCTCGCGTACACCATCTGCTGTTTTCCAGGCCATGTAGCGGCTGAGATCTGCCGAAACGCTTCCCGCCTTGCACTCCAACCCATCCGACACAATGCAAATGGCATTGTAAGTAAACAAACTGGGTATAGTTGCTTTGTAGGTTTGCAGTTGTTGATACGCGCTGGTGATGCTGGCGTTATCACTGGCAGCATTCTTCAGTTCCATGATCACCAGCGGCAGACCGTTGACAAACAGCAACACATCTGGCCGCTTGTGCTGGTTGTTCTCTATGATGGTAAACTGGTTCACGACCAAGAACTGGTTGTTGCCAGGGTTCTCAAAATCTATGAGTGCCACTTCATGGCTGCGTTCATACCCGTTTTGCTGGTAGGGAATTTTAACTTTCTCCACCAGTTCTTTATGAAACAACTCGTTGTTGTGGAGCAAATCCGGGGAAGCAATGCGAAGCACTTTCTGAATAGCTGCCTCCTGCGCATCTAACGGTATGTTGGGGTTGATGCGGGCAATGGCATCCCGCAACCGGTTCACCAACACAATCTGACTGAAACTTTCACGCTCACAAAAAACTCCCTCTGGCGAAATCTCTTTGCCATTAACATACGCCCACCCAAGCCCTTGAAGGATTTCAATGGCTGATTGCTCGATGATGTTTTCGGTGATGGGTTTCATTCATTGCATCCGTAAATTCTTAACAAGGGCATTAATAGGGATAATTTGACTTTGATTCAAATAATTGCACCTCAACCGAACTTATAGTAGAATTGATCCTTGCCAATTTTTTGCGATCAACTATTTCAATTCCCTCAATCATTTCCTTCAGATTATTATTCAACCAATCTGAGTTCCAGATTTCCGTTTCTTGATTGAGAACTTTTCCGCAGAGGTGCTCTCCATATTCAATTGACTTGTCAAATTTATAGGTGATTCGCTGCAGCCAAATTTGGAGATGCCCTGTATTAGGTATCTTCTCAAATCTGGTTCGAATTAAGTCGATCACTTCTCCTTTTTCCTTTTTCGTTTTTAATTTACTCAGAAGTTTACTTAGGATAGCTGCAGAGATGGGATAGGTTTTTGGATTCTTAAATGCAATATCTACAAGGATGCTAATCAATACGGGGATTGATTCATTAGATTTTTTTATACTTCTAATTTTATTAAAAAATTCGTTGAGCTCTTTTACTAGAGTTCCAGAGTTTGGATATTTTATTGAAAGGGAATGTATCGTAAGTAAATGCTCCTGAAAATTAAAAGGTCTACGTTTCGTAGCGATCCAGAATAACTTGTCAGGTTTAATGGAATCACTGACGATACTACTTGAGACAAGCGTCTTGCCTGAGTTTAATTTCATTCCCAAATCGATAAGGATTTCAGTAATATTTTTGAGAATAAATTCTACGTGTTGTGGATTATTGGCAAATACACGATAGTCATCTCTGTATCGAATAATTTGAAAATCTTCGATTCCGGTCCCAGAAAGTCTCTCAGACAATTGAAAATCAGCATACCCTAAAACAATCTCGGCAATGAAATCCATCAAAGTACTTCCCTGAGGAATACCATTTGTTTGACCAAATGACATGTCCTGCAAATGCCAATCGATTTGATTCCCTATAAGTGTTTTGTTACTTTTTTCAACTTTTGCTGTGGATTTTCCATGCAGTGCCCAAACTACCGAGTGGGAATAAACTGACCCATAGCAGTCTGTTATGTCGGTATGTAAAACATATTCAAATTTAAGAGCAAGTCTCAACGACTCCTGTTCAATTTCCCTCCACCAATTTATTATTGATAATGCCTTATCGGAGACTTTGCCTTTTGACTCCAAAGGAATACTCAGGCATCTTATTTTCTCATTGGATCTAAATTCTTCAAATCTTTCAATAATAAAGTCCCAACTTTCCTTTGTAGTGATTTGGTTAACAAGCGAAGCATATAGAATTGGATGAATCAACTGAAATGGTCGCCAAGCAAATTTCCCGTCTTTATTGCCTAGAATTTTATAGTTAACGTCATCATAATTCCTTGGCGAATCTGGCTTGGTCTTTACACCATCTGTGACTGTTGCGTAAAATGATTTGGTAGCTTTACCTTCGATTTTCTTATATGCCTTTTCGATTACTTTTTTGAAGGTAAAGTATTGCGGCAGGTCGAAGTTGAAATAGCTTTCCTCCTTTAGAAAGAACTTCCTTGCAGCCTTGTTATCATATTCTAATATATTCTTCATTAAAGTTTAGAGCTTATATCGTGAGTGTTGCCTTTAAAACTTAACGGTATACATAGTCTTCCATTCGTTCTCATTCAAAATCAGATGTATGAGCCTCACAAAATTTCTCAACTTCATTTATCCAGGTATCATACCAAAACCAAGAAACTCCTAATTGAATGCCGAATCCTTTAGATTTTTCTTTTGCATTCATAGTTTTCCAAAGTTGAGTATGATTATGTATACCAAATTTGGGATAGCCTTTGGCTTTAATCATTGAAATAACTTGATTAGCTAAATATTTAGGTCGCTCCCTATCCTTTAGAACAACATATTCCTTATTCAAACCCTTGGCTTCAGGGGAATCAGGACTAATAAACTCGATTACTTTATCAGCTTGCCCTCTTCTGTTTACAGTCTTAGGAACATACAGGACACGATAAGAATATTGAGGATTATTGAAAACTTCCTCTGTGACTTCACTATCAAAAGCATTGATATAAGATGCTATATTCTTTGGTAGTTCTGTAAATTCATTTAACTGTTTTGCGTGGCCATCGGATATTGAAGAGAACTGCAAGGAAAAGGAAAGATGCTTATCAATTCCATAATCCTCACCGAAAAATTGTTTTACGTAGTGATTGTAATTCAAACAACAAGCTTGAAAACGAGCACTCAAGTAGTCATCACTTCTCGTTGTCATTTGATGTTCAATCTCATGACGGAGTCCAATAAGAAATTTAAGATTCTCCTTTGCCGGTCCATCTATGGGGCAGTCATCATCATTTAGACATCTCTCTAACTCCCAATATTTGAATGATCCCCTTTTAGTTCTATGATACCACTTACGACTTGGCTTCTGATCAAAATATCTATAGTCAATTTCGTTCTCTCTAAAATAAGCATGCATTAAATACGTCCATGCGATATTTGAAAGCACTATGAAACTTTCCGATTTAAACGCAATGTTTGGGTTGTTAAAAATCTGAACTGCACAAAGCATAGCTTCTCGCGACTTTGTCAAAAGCTCGTTTTTTATGCTCCATAATTTTCGTGCTCGCTTGGCCATTACATTTCCACCCTCACCTCCCCGCTCATCAACTTGGGCAGTAAAGTATCCCGTAGTTGGGTGAGCGTGCGGATTTGGGTTGTGTTTGATTTTATTTTTCTAAAGTAGCTAGCGCATTGCTCTTTGTACAGCGTAAGCTGTTTTTCATCGCAAAGATTAATCCCAATAGTTTTCAAATCAGTTTGTGTTACTAAAGGCTGGGTGCTACCAGCATTTAGATTTTCAAAGTCAAACGCTTTTAAGGCAAAGAAAATTGGATAGAAATACTTATCATCATCTGGTTTTACGATTAAGACATTATCCGAAATCCAAACTCTCTCATCGGAAATTTTAACTTGGCCTAGAGTTCCCACGCGCCCTGTTAAAATCAACTTATCTTCAGTAAGAAAATCATCTGTCCTTCCAATTTCACCGTTTGCTCCAAGAATTGGATACGCCCCATTTTCAATAAACTCACTTCTTTTTAGCCCTTTGCCAGTTGAGATTTTGGAAATTTCCCCGAGTCGCGTTGAATGGCTTCCCTCTTCCACAAACCACTGCCTGAACAGCGTTTCGGCTAGTTGCTCCAGGGTTTTGTTTTGGCGGTGGAGTAAATCTATTTTATCATCCAGGCTGCTGAGGACTTCGGCAATCGCGGTTTGTTCATAAACATCCTCAGTAATTGAAGCTTCAATTGAGTTTAATAATGACTGAGTTACGAGAGGATGGCTTGAACCTTCCGCAAAATTATTTAACTGCAAATTCTTCAGAAAGTAGAATAGAAATAACATGCTAAATCCAGCTTTGGGTTTAGCAGCTAATGCATTATCAGAAATCCAAATAGGTCTATTCTGGTAAAAAACCGACCCACAATATGCCCCGACCCGACCAATGATGATTGTTTCACTGTCGTAATTTGCTTTATCACACCAACCTAATATTCCGTTCCCACCAAACACAGGAATTGATCCTTCGGTTTTTGGTCTTTCCTTACCATTACCAAATTGAATTATGTCCCCTAATCTATATTCCTTCCACCCACTCATTTATTTCTCCGTTTGTCTTGTTCGATGTATTCCAACCTACGGGCAATATCATCTACCACCTCGCTATAAATGGTTTCACAAATCATATTCACCTCTTCGTTGGTTAATTGCTCGGTGTAGAGTTTGCGAAGAAATACCTGATTATTGTTTTTGTTCATCAGATAAAACCCATACCAGTAGGGATTGTAGATTTGACAGTGCAACTGCATCATAACATCAAATGTATCAGTGCCAACAGCCTTTAATCCATTTAGCTTGTAGTTAAAGTAAAGGTCTTTGTTCGTTTTTAAGTAGCTGTCATCTTTCCAAGTACTCAAGGCTTTAGCTAAATCTGTAATGTTATTAGGGCCACACCAGAAGTACTCGTAAGAGGTGAACTCACTTTGAAAAACAGCCATGCGCTCCAGCAGCTTTTCAAATAGTGGCTTTAACGATTGGTCAACAAGCTGGCGCAAGAGTTCATTCGTTACAGGTACCTCTACTTTGGGTTTATTCAGTGCTGCCATTTTTTGTTTCAAGGCTTCCCACTTCTTTTCGCTAGGGCTTTTTAGCTCCTCGTATTCTTTGTCAATTTCGGTTTCAAGTTCTTCAACGGTTGGAATTTCACCGGTTAGCTGCGCGGGCAATGCCTTGGCTAATTGGTAGTCGGCTACGCCAATAGGAGACTCAATGCCTTGTAAAGAATAGCGCACCACCGTTTCATTGGGTGTTTTGCATAATAATACTCCAATGGTAGGTTTATCGTCCGGGCCTTTTAACTGTTGGTTAATGGCATTTACATAAAAGTTGAGTTTACCGGCAAACTCGGGTTTAAAGTCGCTCACCTTTAGTTCAAACACCACAAAGCAGTGCATGGTGTAGTTATAAAAAAGAAGATCAAGAAAAAAATCATCACCTTGTACATTGATGTTTTTCTGACGCCCTACGTAGGCAAAGCCACGGCCAAGCTCCAGCATAAAGTCTTTCAGGTGTTTGATCAGTGCCCGTTCAACATCCAACTCACGGGCTTCTTCACCCAAAGAAATGAAATCGAATAAATAAGGGTTTTTAAAAGTTTGTTGGGCCAAATCTGAATGTGCGTGCGTTAAGCGGTCACTAAAGTTCGTAATGGCAGCACCCTGCCGGTCATACAGGTTGGATTTGATTTGCTCAGACAATATGCTTCGGCTCCAGCCATTTTCAACACACTTGGCCAGGTAGAAATCAACTTTAGCATCGTCAATAACTTTATCCAACAGCACTTGCAAATGCCCCCATGGCAATTGGGCGGCAAGCTGCTGCCTTATTGCAACCAATTGATTTTCTTTAGTTTCTATTTGGGCAGCAGCCTGCTGCCCAAATTGGGGAAAGCGCCTGGCAAACGTTGCCATGTACTTGAGATTACGTTCGGATAGGCCTTTAAAATCCGGGAACTCTGTTTTTAAGTCAAAAGAAAGTTGCTGAATAACTTTCGCGCCCCAGCCCTGTGTGCCCTGCAGTGTAATGATCATCTCGCCTATTTCCCAATAGAGCAATGTCAACTCTTTATTAACAGACAGAATAGCCCGTTGCCGGGCATTGCGGATTCTCTCCTTCAGCGCGGTAACGACACTACTATAGTTTGACGGAAGAAGACTCATGCTCTTATTTTCTTGAGATTCTCTGAAATGCGTTTGTTCAATTTGTCTTCCTCCGCAATTTGAATTTCCAATTCTGCCTTTAACGATGCAAACCTTTCATTGAAATCAAATTCATCCTCATCATCGGGCAAACCCACATAACGGCCCGGAGTAATTACATAGTCAAGCGCTGTCACATCTTCTACTTTCACGCCTTTGCAGAAGCCGGGCACTTCTTCATAGGCCACCTCACCCCGGCCCTCTCCAAGGGAGAGGGAGGAGTTTCTCCAAGCATGATATGCGTGAGCTACTTTGTGTATATCTTCATCGGTTAAGTCGCGGTTTCTGCGGTTTACCAGATAACCCAGGTTGCGGGCATCAATAAAGAGTATCTCACCCTTACGTTGTATTTTATTTCTCCGCAAGAACCACAGGCATGCAGGTATCTGCGTGTTGAGAAACAACTTGGTCGGCAGGTTTACCACGCACTCCAACAAATCGTTGTCAATAATGGCTTTGCGTATTTCATACTCGCCCCCGCTCTTGGTGGTGAGCGAGCCCTTGCTGAGTACAAAGCCGGCCAGGCCGTTCGGTGCCAGGTGATAGAGGAAGTGTTGTATCCACGCGTAGTTGGCATTGCCTGCCGGGGGCACCCCATACACCCAGCGGGCATCGGCCTTCAGCAAGTCGCCACTCCAGTCGCTGTCGTTAAAGGGTGGGTTGGCAATAATGAAGTCGGCCTTCAGGTCTTTGTGGGCATCGTTCAGAAAGCTGCCTTCGTTGTTCCACTTCACGTTGCTGCTGTCAATGCCGCGTATGGCCAGGTTCATGCGTGCCAAGCGCCACGTGGTTTGGTTGCTCTCTTGCCCGTAGATGGAAATGTGATCGGCCGGGTTGAGACCCCCTGCGGCTCCCCCGAAGGGGGAGGGGCGGCCGGGTTTCTTTTTACGATAATAATCTTGATGAGCTTTGATGAATTTCTCGCTCTGCACAAACATGCCGCCACTGCCGCAGCAGGGGTCGAACACGCGGCCTTCGTAAGGCTCCAACATTTCCACCAAGAGTTTCACCACGCTACCGGGTGTATAGAACTGGCCGCCCTTCTTGCCTTCGGCCAGCGCAAACTCACCGAGGAAGTATTCAAACACGCGGCCCAACACATCTTTGCTTTGTGATTCTTTGGTGCCCAACGTGGCGGTGCTGATGAGGTCTACCAATCCGCCCAGGCTACCCTTATCGAGTTTTTCCTGTGCAAACACTTTGGGCAACACACCCTTCAACGTGGGGTTGTCTTTTTCAATGGCGTCCATGGCATCGTCAATGTCTTTGCCAATGGTGGGGAGCTTGGCACGGCCTTGCAGCCAACTCCACCGAGCTGAGGGCGGCACATAAAACACTTTCTCGGCAATGTACTCGTTGCGGTCTTCGGGGTTGGCGCCTTCATACTGGCCTTTGCCTTCCACCAGTTGTTGGTGCAGTTCTTCAAAGGCATCGGAGATGTATTTCAGAAAGATGAGACCGAGGGCCACGTGCTTGTACTCGGCCGCGTCCATGTTCTTGCGCAGCTTGTCGGCCGCTTTCCAGAGTTTCTTTTCGAGGGGTTCTTCGGGTATAGCTTTTTCTTTCTTCATCATTACTATTTCGGATAGTGCATCCTTGACGTTCAATCAGGGTGGGATGTTGATTTCAGTAAATTTAAACCGTGTTTTTACTTAGGGGTTTTACGGCCAGGCAATCACCAGAACATTCGGCTAAATACTTAAAACCCAAATAGCCTTCATGCTGGGCAAACCAGCACATATTCTGATGCCCTAATTTAAACATTAGCCGCCTTACAGGCAACCACAAATAAGCGGGGAGTTGTGCGATTGAAACAACAACCGTATGTAGTGCTTTATGGCGAACAAGTGTCTAGCGAAAAAAGTTACTTCACGACTGTTCCTCACCCGCGGGAGCAAGGGCCGGCGCTGCGTTATTCCTATTTACGATGTTTTTGATCCGTGATGAAATTAAAAGTTCATCGATCATCGCCCTGACTATCTTTTTTTGAGCCTCGTTCAACTCGCTAAACTTTTCGAAATAACTGACATCGTTTAGTTCGGTTTTTTTTTGACAAATAAGGAGAGGTTTGTTCACTTACGCTCGTTTTACTTCTTATCAATTCGTCATTTAAGGTATCGGGCTCGGCCCCAAGTGCTTTCGCTAATCGGTCAAGAACTTTTGGACCCGGCAATGCTTTCCCGGTTTCATACCTGGAAATCATCACGATTGAAATGTCAGTGTGTTGTGCAAGCTCTTGAATTGTGAGCCGCCTTTTTAACCTGAGGCTTTTAAGCGTTTCTGCTAGCATAGAGAGTACTCACCAAAGCAAAACTTATGAAAAAGGCTGGAATCAAGAGCCCGGCGTCGCCGCGCGTAACAGAACTGGTTGAGAATCTGGTAACTAAAGCAGCCTAGTTTAATTTATTGACGGTTTTCGGCCAGGCAAACGATAGTTGGTTGGTCAGTAAATCTTCGTTTCAATTTTTTTGTCGGGACAGAAAACATGACAAAAGTCATGTTTTTCCTGTTTTTCTTTTATGTTCTTTGGGCAGCACTTGGAAATTCCTTTTTATCCATTGTCTTAATTGCCAAAGCCTTATGAACCGTTTCAAGACACTTTTTGTGTTTTTATTGTTAGCCGATTTACTTGCTGCACAGCCGCCAGTAAATAAAGCGCTGGAATTTAACGTAATTCCTCCCCCGCCGGAGGCAGCCTCATTAGGGAAGTATATTGACATGCCCACGAATCCATATACGGGTATTCCCAAGATTGAAATCCCCGTATATCAACTGCGTTCGCATGAATTAAGTTTACCCATCAGCCTCAGTTATCACGCATCCGGCATAAAATGGGAGGAAATTTCGTCATGGATTGGAGCGGGTTGGGCATTAAATGCGGGATTCACCATTTCAAGATCAATCCGAGGACGAAACGATGAAGAGCCTTTTCGCGGCTTTCTGGCACCCACAACCATGGCACCCTACAGCATCAGCAGTTTTTTCAATGCAGACGGATCTTATAACGTTACGAACCTTAGTTACGTGAAAAATACGGGGTCGTGCGTACTGAGCCCTGTGGGCGAGGACATCTACCGCAATGTTTTGTACGCGTCCAAAGGTGGGCTTGATCTTGAACCCGATCTGTTTTTCTTTAGTTTACCAGACGGTCAATCGGGTAAGTTTGTATTTAGTCGTTCTGGGCAGATCAAAGTAATCCCCAATCAACACCTTGATATCACCTATACAAACGGCTTCTCTTCGTGGAAGATAATCGGCAAGGATGGCACGCAATACTTTTTTGATAAAGCCGAGATTACTCAAAATGCCTCTTCGTGCGGTGAGGTGATGAATGGTCCGGAAACATTCACAATTCCTCCTGTGATCGCGCCAAACTCGTGGAAGTTGACGAAAATTAAAAGTGCAAATAACCTCGATAGTATTTGGTTTGAATATGACGCCGAGAACCTGCAGTACCAAACGACGAGTTCTGTGACTCACTATGACCGTGTGATTGGGAACGTGGCCGTTCCCGGTTCATCGGAGTGCTTAAATAATACCCATGTTTCGGGTTGGAGGTTGAAACGAATTCGTACGAAAGCTGGCTACTATGTTGAATTCGTAGCCAATACATCCCGTCCAGATCTAACTGGAGGCAAGTATCTCGACCAAATTCTGGTGTTCCACAAAACGACTTTCATCAAGCGTTTTTTGCTGAATCGCGGCGGAGCAATTCCAACGTTGACGTCGCTTCAGGAGAGTTTCGAGCAGTCAGCAACTACGATCACGACACCCGCCTACGAATTTAGTTATTATACGGAGGGAGTCGATCTGCCAACGTATAGCCGTACTTCACCGAATGTAGATCACTGGGGTTTCTATAATGCTGCGTCAAATTCGGTTGGAAAGCGTGTTCCAGCGACCATTTTTCAAAATATTTATTACACCGGAGCAAACCGAGAGTCCGTTTTTGAAGCGTGCCGATTCATGACCCTGAAAGAAATCAAATACCCTACAGGGGGAACAACTACCTACGAATACGAGTTGAATGATTTTAACAACATACCGGCTTTCCAGTCATTCACTTATTCGCCTGGGCTTGAGCTGGTTGAATCGATAGAATTCTCCGTCACTAACCCAACAACACCGTTACCGACTGCCTATCAAAACAAATCGTTTTCACTGTCGGGGCAAACCAATCTGGTAATTCTTTACGAGGTCCCGGGGGTGGAAGGCGGCGGTATTCCGGCCAGCGGACTACATGCCACCCTCACGAAAAGTGGCGATGCCACCTTTGTACCAATTCAATTTATAAGTGGGAATGCACAAGATGATGCCTCACCAATTTACAGTTTTTCACCGGGATCTTACACGCTTTCAGGGCAATACGCTGCTGGCGCCTATACGCTTCTTGGTAGTCAATTTTACGTCCGTATTTATCGGGTAGTCTCTCTGGATGAACGCGTCCAGAATAACTCACTGAAAGGCGGGGGCCTACGCGTGAAAAAAATCATCACAAAAGGCGACCAAACACTGGTAAAGAGTTTCTCTTATACTCATCGTAGCACAAACCAAACGAGCGGCAAGTTGATGTCTTTTCCTATCTACACTCGTTTGACGGGCGTAGCAGATGCAACCCCAAACGGTAACGCATGTTTAGTTAATTCGATAGGCACGATGCTCGTTCGAAGCAATGCCTCTACCTTACCACTCACCATGACACAAGGTGCCCATGTGGGGTATAGTGAGGTGTTGGAGTATCACGGTGATGGTACGTCCAATAACGGCTACAGTATCTATCATTACACAAATACACCTGATGTTGGCAATGTGATGATCCCTTTTGTGCAAGGGTATTCGTCTTCATATAAAAACGGTTTCTTAATAAAAAAGGAGGATTATACATCTGGGCAGAAAAAAGTAAAAGAGATGGTTAATGATTATGCGTACTATCCGGATAACAAGATTGTGGTCGGAATAAAAGTTAGTCAAGACTATTCCTCTGGATGTTCAGGTTGTCAGAACCGTATTTTCGTTGGGAACACGTATGTTGAGCCGAGCGAGCGAGTTGAACTCGTGAAAACAATTGAGCGTGTTTATGACGTAGCGACCGATGGATTTTTCGAAACGGAGAATCGATTCGTGTATAATAGTTTCGATCAGGTTGTTGAAAAACAGCAGAAAGTGAGTAACGGCGGTTCAAAACGTCTTTACACCAATTACGACTATCATCCGCTGGTCAAAACGATGCCGATCCGGGAGTATTCCTACTACTACGACCCGCTCAACAGTTCGAAGGGATTTGAGTTAGTCGGGGGCGTAAAGAAGAATCTTAGCCCGTTGATCTTAAAGCCAACCGAAATCCTCTTAACAGAACATGCTGCAACACCGCAGCCCTTCTCCAATCTGACGGCATTTGTCGAGAATTCATTTGTTAGTAGAATGATTTTTAGTTCATTTGATAATCACGGCAACGTCTTATCCTATAAATTGACGAACAGCCCTACGTCAACTCAACTAATTTGGGATCCGGATGGCCGCGTTCCGATCGCGAAGATTGAACATAGTCGTGGAGGTAGAGTAGCGTTTACGAGTTTTGAAAATGGGTCCAACGAGGGTGGTTGGCAATTTTCATCTTGGCTGGACTTCACAAATAAGAAGACAGGAATAGCTAGTCAAAGACTAACTAATCCAATAACTTGTTCTTCACTGGTGCCAACAGAGCGGTATGTTTTATCATTTTGGGCATGGAATGGCATTCCAGTGATAAGTGCGGGCGAACCTGACGCGATAAGCGCCACGGCCGATCGCTGGACGTACTACGAAAAAATTATTTCGAATGTCTCGGAAATTACCATTAGCGGCACGAGCAGAATGCGAATTGATGAGTTACGCCTTTATCCAGAGGGTGCACGGATGGTTTCTTATACCCATGACCCGAGAACCGGCATTACCTCGGTGGCTGATGAAAATTTCCAGATCAGAAATTTCTCCTATAATTCGCGGTTACAGCTGGAATTCGAGCGCGATTTTGATAGCAACATTCTAAAACGATTTGAATACCGATTCAGTCGGGATAATTGATCCTATGTTTATGAAAAATCTAATCACCTTTTCGATTTTTTTCATAGCGCTCAACGGCTATGCACAAGGCATTATTGGCCCAAGCCAGGCCTGTCCGGGTGCCACTGGAGTAAATTATAGTATTCAGGTTGCAGAAGGCGGCATTGGTGCTGGTTTCTATGCGTGGCGATTAAATGGGTCCCGAGCAGGTGGTAACGTGCCCAACATCGCAATAACGATACCTTCAACTGGTACGAGCCATGTTTTGACCGTGCAGTACACCCCGTTCGTGGGTAGCATCGAAAATTACAGCTTGATCATCAATACCCTTGCCGTAGGCGTAGTGTCAGCTAATGTTGGCACCGTGTGTGGCGGAGGTTCAGTTCAAATCTCGTTTGCCAACGGCAGCGGAACTTGGTGGGAGAAAAACGTGAATGGTGCCGGTTGGGTTGCGGTATTAACACCCTGGCTGGCAAATCCTCTAATCGAGACAATAACGCAAAATACCGCCTATCGACTTGTGCTGGATACGAATCCAAGTGGTGCCGGGTGCGGGTATTTGGCTTCGAACACCGTATCAATTATCGTCAATCCGGTGCCAAGTTTGCCTAATACCACCAATGCCGCGCGATGTGGAGATGGGACGTTAACGCTAACCGCTAGCCAAGGATCAAACGGAGATCAGGTTCGATGGTACAACACCACAACCGGTGGCAGCCTACTTGCTATTGGTAACAGCTACAGTACACCGGCGCTCTCTGCCACAACAAGTTACTGGGTGAGCACTTTCAATACATCAACGGGTTGCGAGAGTAGCCGTGCACAAGTCATTGCCACAATTCATCCAATCCCTGCTCCCAGTTCCGTTGCCAATGCGGCTCGGTGCGGTGCAGGTACAACGGTATTAGCTGGTTCTGCCGGCTCGAATGGCAATACGATCCGATGGTACGATGCGCCCACGGGCGGAAATTTATTGGAGACCAGCTTGGTTTTTACAACGCCATCACTATCAGGATCCACGTCATATTGGACTGCCAGTTACAACACTAGTACAGGTTGTGAGACAAATACGCGACAGCAAGTCACCGCAATTATAAATCCGATACCTGCCGTTCCGGCGGCTGGCAATGCTGCTCGTTGCGGACCGGGAAGTATTGCCCTGAGTGGTTCGCCGGGTTCAAATTCGAACACTTTGAATTGGTTTGATAACTCGGTCGGGGGCGCGATTCTTTCAACAGGTACATCGTTTAATATTAATGACCTTCCGGTAACTACAACCTACTGGATTAGTTCTTTAAACACTTCAACTGGTTGCGAAAGTCCTACGCGCACGGCTGTCACTGCGATCATTCATCCCATTCCAAAGCCTCCTGCCGTAAATCATGGTGCACACTGTGGCGCCGGTATAGTCAATTTATCAGCATCACCCGGAGGAGATGGTAATGAAGTGCGATGGTATAATACTTCATCTGGCGGGGCTCCGTTCAGGACCGACGTGTCCTATCAAACACCAAGTTTAACAACCACCACTGCGTACTGGGTTAGCACGTATAACAACACCACCTTTTGCGAAAGCCCGCGTGCACAAGTGATTGCGACTATTAATGCAATTCCGAATTCGCCAGCATTGAATCCCGCTCAAAGGTGCGGATCGGGTAGTGTTACGCTTACAGGTTCGCCCGGAGCAAGCGGTGATGCTGTAAATTGGTGGGACGCTTCATCTGGTGGTAATCTCTTGGTAGTGTCTGGAAGTTTAACAACCCCCAATTTAGTTGTCAGTACCCAATATTGGGCCTCAACAAAAAACACCATCACTGGTTGTGAAAGTCCGCGCGCCAGTGCTATGGCAACGATAAATCCGATTCCGGATGCACCCCTCGGTTCATCGAGCGCGCGCTGCGGTCCCGGATCGGTTCGACTCAACGCAACGCCCGGCGTAAATGGCACGAGTGTAAATTGGTATGCCAATGCCTCGGGGGGGAGCGCTTTGGCGAGCGGCGTGAATTTCGGTACTCCGAGTTTACAATCATCTACGCTCTACTGGGCAAGCAGTATAAACAATGCTACCGGATGTGAGGGGAGTCGAATACAAGTACAGGCATCTATTAACGCACTTCCCACTCTTGCATCAGGGGTTTCGCAAAGTCGTTGTGATGGTGGTTTGATAAATCTCACTGCAAATCCCGGAGCCAATGGTAATAGTATTCGCTGGTATGCAGCGGCTAGTGGCGGCTCAATACTCGCAACCGGAATAAATTATTCACCCGCGCCGCAGGCAACAACCACTTACTATGCCGCAACGTTCAATACGGGCACGGGGTGTGAGGCTACCACTCGTCATCCAATTACGGCTACCATATTGGTTTCACCGCCTGCACCGACTGTGTCGGGCTATTTTGGTCGGTTTGGTTTCGGTAGCATAACGCTAACGGCGTCTGGACTACCCGTTGGAGCCAGCTGGCAGTGGATGGATGTAAACGGCTCTAATCTGGCTGGAGCAAATGCAGACAGTTACTCCGTAGAACTACCAGCCACAACCACCTTTAAAGTGAAGTTCATTGCCAGCAACGGTTGCGAAGGTCCGCATTCCAATGTAACTGCCAACATCGTTCCTATACCGGTTATAACAGGTTCGGGTAATCCGTATCTGGCAACAGGTCAAACCATTCACCTGACCATTCCAAGTGTGTATGCTTCCTATCAATGGAAACGAGACGGTCAGAACATCGCGGGTGCATTGCAACCCGCTCTGATCGTAAACCAGTTTGGGCGCTATTCGGTGGTGACCACGCTGCCAAACGGTTTGCAATACGAATCGGATGAATTTGATGTTGCTGAGCTCACAAACGAAGTCGAAAATACAGTACAGTCTCTAGAGAACAATCCGCCGCCAGTCATAGCTTTTCAGGGACGGAAAAACTTCGTGAGAACGTATACTGCCAAAAAGCCAGGGCTATCAGACACTGCATTTACCTACGCTGCTTTCAATAAGGCAGATGTTGCGATGGCAACGCAATACTTAGACGGAATTGGAATGCCAGTTCAACTAACCGATCGCCAAGCGTCTCCAACCGGGAAAGATGTTTTGGTTCATCAGGAGTACGATGAATTTGGTCGTGAACAGAAGACATTTCTTCCGTTTAGTTCGACCAGTATAGATATGGACGTAGACGGTTACCGGAAAAATGCAAAGGTAGAACAGTATACTTTCTACCGTAGTGGCACCACAGACGTTGCCGTCAGTGGTGTGCCTTTTGCAGAGCGGCAATTCGAGGCTTCACCATTGAATCGGGCACTGGTGGAAGGCGGCCCCGGGGAAAGTTGGAAAATTGGTAGTGGTCATGAAAAAAAGTACGATTATCACGCGCTCGGAAGTCAAGATGCCCCCGTGCGTTTTTTCGAGGTGAATTCAAGCAATCAACTGGTTCAGTCTGGTATTGTGTATGCACCCCGCGAACTGATGGTTACCGAGGTGCAAGACGAAAACGGTAATGCTGTTCTTGAGTACAAGAACCGAGAAAGCCAAACAATTTTGAAACGTGCGAGAGGGGATGGTAGTGAATGGCTGGATACTTATTATGTCTATGATGCCCGCGGAAATCTTCGCTTCGTCCTGCCGCCCCTGTTAAGTAATAAACCTTATCCATTTACACAATCCGCTATAGATAGCCTGGCGTTTCAATACGTGTACGACAGTCGCCAGCGGCAAATTGAAAAGCGAATTCCTGGAAGCGGTTGGACGTACATGATCTACGATCAACTCGATCGCCTTGTCTTAACGCAGTCACCAAATCAGCGAATCGGCAACAAGTGGAGTTTTACTAAATACGACATCTACAACCGACCGGTACTTTCCGGGGAGTATACCGATAACACACCTTATTTAGCGCTGCGCAGTTCCGTCAGTGCACAAAGCGGTTACGAAACCAAAACCGCCACCTTTGAGTATACCTTAAATGGATCACTTCCCGTAGTAGCTATTACCTCGGTGCATGTACAGACATTTTACGATGACTATAAATTACCCGCTCCGTTTAGCGTGAACCACAAATATGCGGCGGAGTCAACACTAACTGGCTTCGGTACGGGATCGGCCGCGCGTTCAAATTGGGCTCGCGGCCTCGTTACGGCTTCGCTGACAAGAAATTTGGAGTCTGGCGCTTGGCTGGAGTCGGTTATCTATTACGACACCCGGGCGCGCGTCTTGCAAACAATCTCTCGCAATGTGAGAAATACGCTCGACCGCACCACGAATGCGTACGAGAATACCATAAGCCCAACGGTATTAAAAACAGTAACTCGGCATAACGTGGGTGGCGGTACAAATGAGGTAAAAATTGAAATCCGCGTTGCCTATGATGATCAGGACCGCCCGACTACCATACACCATAAAATCGGTTCACGGTTGGAGCTTCGCTTGGCCAACCACCGGTACAACGAGATTGGCCAGCTTGTAGAGAAAAATTTGTACAGCGCGGCTACCGTTACGAGTTGGCTCCAGTCGTTGGACATGACCTATAACATTCGGGGCTACTTGTTGGGAATCAACAATGCAACATTAACCGGGGGCGAAATCTCCGATCAGTTTGGGATGGAATTGTTTTACGATGCCGGTTACCGCCATAAGCAATACAACGGCAACATCAGCGGCTTACGTTGGAAAACTGTTCGTACAGGTCAAGAGCATAGCTATGGTTATGTGTACGATCCACTCAATCGTCTGCGCGTAGCGCAATATTCGCGCAAAAACACGGTAACCGGTAGTTGGAACTTGGAGACCGATCGCTTCAGCGAGGTGATCAAACGCTATGACGCCAATGGAAACATCATGGAACTCGAACGTTTTGGTTTGGTGAGTGGCCCCACCACATTCGGCAAGATTGACAATTTAATGTATGCGTATGCCGGTAATCAGTTGCAAAAAGTAACTGACTTGAGTACAGTGGCCGCTGGCTTTACGGACGACAGCACACCCAATGGTGCGGAAGCTGATTACAGTTTTGATGCCAACGGAAACCAGGTGCGAGATGATAACAAGCGGATTACGCAAATTGAATACAACCACCTCAACTTGCCGCGGCGCGTAACTAAGAACACAGGCGAGTACTTGGTCTATGAATATGACGGGACTGGCAGAAAACTGAAACAAACGGTATTTAGTTCAACGGGCACAATAACAAAACAGACCGAATACGTGGGCGGTTTTGTGTACGAAAACAACGTGTTGCAATTTGCTAACCACGCCGAGGGGCGGGTGGTAAGGGTAGGTAGCAACTGGCAGTACCAGTTTTTTCTAAAAGATCATCTGGGAAACGTGCGAGCTACCATTGCCCCGAGAAGGGATGTATACACGGCAAACTTCGAAACATCCACCAACAGTGCCTTCCGCAACTACACCCGGGTGAATCTGGATTTGTTTGATCGTACGGATGCGGGCACAGTCAGAACGTTCTCTCAACGGCTTACCGGTGCTGCCAACAGCCGGGTGGGTATAGCAAGGAGTTTGGCCGTAAATGCAGGCGATACGGTGCAGGTAGAAGTGTGGGCCAAGTACCTGGGCACCAGCTCGGGTACGGTTAATCTCGCCGGTTTTGCCAGTGCGTTGCTGGGTGCATTTGGATTGGCGCCGCCCGCGGTTGGCGAAACGGGCACGGCAGCTGCAGCCATTAGCAGCTATGGTGCACTAGTCGCCTCTGGTGGGAATCAAGGTAACGCTGCTTGGCCCAAAGGATGGCTAAATGTGCTTGTGTTTGATGATCAGTTTAATTTGGTGGATGTAGCGTTCCAGCAGCTGGATGCAGCCTTTGTACAGCCGGTTGGCAGTACAATTAAAGAACCTCACCAGCAGCTTTCCCGGCAGGTGATCATTACCAAGCCGGGCTTTGTGTATATTTATGTCAGCAACGAGGGTACGGTTTTGCAAGACATTCATTTTGATGACATGAGGATTACCCACCGGCAATTGCAGTTGATTCAGGAAGATGCGTATTATGCATTTGGAATGACCCACAGCAGTTACACCTTGCCGAACGTGCCCGCCAACCCGTATAAATACAACGGCAAGGAGGTGCAAGATGAATTGAACGTGGGGTGGTTAGACTACGGGGCACGGATGTACGATAACACAACCGGGCGCTGGGGCGTGGTAGATCCGCTGGCGGAAGCTTCCCGAAGATGGTCGCCCTACAACTATGCCTACAACAACCCGATCCGGTTTATCGATCCGGATGGCATGGCGCCGGTGCAATACGGTTTCTCAGCCGGCAGTGCCGAGACAGGCTCAGTGAGCCGGTATGGGGCCATTCATGGTTCAATAAAGATGGGAGATGAGGAGTTTGATGATTTTCAATCGCTTTTTGATGCCCACCCCGATTTAATTGCGGCTACGGTTGACAATCGGAACGGGGCCATTGTGCCCAACCCGGAGGTGATGAGGCAGAACGAGGGGTTAGATCCTCAGGAACCGCAAGCCGGAAGTGGGCCAGGTGATCCCATCACTTTCTTCGCTGATATGGTGAAGGCTTGGTTTAGCCAGTTCAGCAATGACAACAAAGAAGAGTTTTACACAACCAGCGGCTCAGCTCAAAATGAAGTTAGGATTGCAAACACAGTAGTCAACACTGTAAGCCAGACTCAGGTTACTCCATATTTCTCTGCATCATTTGGTAAGTACGGAGGTATGTTCTCTGATAACTACACACTTACAATAACGCCAGACGGTCTCTATATGACCGCAGGTATGGACATGACCCTTGACAGCGGTGGTGGTCTTCCAAACATTGGTGGTTCGTTTGGATTTATGATCGGCCCAAAAGACGGTATGATTGGCCCTGGATGGGGAACAACAGGAGGTGCATTTTTTATGGGCTTGGAAACAGGGGGATCTTTGAATTACACGCCAAATATAAGCTTGGGACGACCGTCAAGCTTCGGCTTTGCGGTGTCAACCTCCAGTTACTGGGGTGGCGTTAATGGTGGCTATACATTCCAACTTTACAAGTTTAGATAATGATGACATTCAACATTGGATTATTTTTCCAAAGCTTTCAAAGGTATGTTGCGCTCTGTATACTAATCTCTTTGATTAGAGGTTATTGGGAAGCGAACCTAACTGAAATCGGATTTACGGTATTTAAAGCGTGGCTGGTTCTTTGTGCATTGGTTTCTGGTAGTGGGTATGTGTACCTTTACGCCAGCAAGATTAAGTTATCGAAATTAAATTCTACACATTACATCATGATTGGACTGTTGGTGGTGCCGACCGTCCTAGTCTTTGAGTACTTTAGAATAGTGTAGGGTCTATATCTATGACGCGGACGGCCGCATAGGAATCGAAAAGTTGGAGAACAAGCCCCCAACTGGCGCAAGCGTCACGCTTGTGCTTTTTTTCTTACTTGAATGTTTTCTTTGCCCCGTTAGCGTGCGTTTGCAACGCGTGCATTTCCTAACCCTAGTTGCCGTTGGTAAAATTTAACTAGTTATTGTTGGTCGCCTGACCATAATCGTTGACTTTCTGGTCTCCGCAGATTCTCCGCCCCGAGACCCAACGTTTTTTTCTGTTGCGCTAGATTTTTTGACGATATTTTTCAGAAAATGTCCAAGAAAAAGACGATATTTATCCAATAAGGTAACGTACTTCTTTTCGTGAGACGAATTACACTTTTTGTTTTGTTTTTTGGCTCAATTCAGGTGTTTGCGCAACCGTCTGTTTCCAGCCGTCTGGAGTCTGCAAAAAAACTGAGGGTGCGACAAGCGGATGCTGTTGCAGATCGTGTGCACACAAAAGTGGATTCGCTTCAAAACACATTGGATTCGGTGAGCCGATTCGATTTGCAGCGTGCTGTAGCGGATGTTCTACATCGTAACGAAGACGCTGTTGATTCTGTCAGGAAAAGGCAGGCATTTGACTCGCTCAGTACCCGTTGGTATTTCATGAGAGACAGCCTGTCTTCGTTGCGTCTTTCGCCAGACCAATACACGCGGCGTCTGGATAGTCTGGGAAACAATTTTTACACTAAAAACTTGGCGGTACTTCAGGATTTCGAGCAAGAGGCACAAAATCCGTTTGCGGAAATTCGAACTAAATTGCCTGTAGATGTCAACGCTGGAGCTGTGTCATCCGTTGGTTTCCAAACACCTGCGCTTGGTTTACGTCTGGAGGAGTCTCTTAAAAATGTACCAGCGGGTGGTGTTTCTGGGGTATCAGGAATCCAGGGCCAATTTTCGAAAGTGGGCGATGTGCCGCAGGAACAACTACAAAAAATTCAAACCCATACAGCAATTCAAAACACGCGTACGCGCGTGAACGATTTGCAGCAGATTACGGATCGCACTCAGGCATATTCCAAAGACATTCAAGAAATTGCAAATGGCGGGGCCGCACGCGTAGAAGAACTTCCAAAGTCGATTGAGGCCCAAGCCCTGAAAGTGGATGAGGTGGCGGAGTTTCAAAAACAAATGAACGGCGCGAGTGAGTATCAATCGTTGGCGACACAAAATGATCCGGAAGCGCTCAAAGAACTGGCGAAGCGAGAATTGTTGGAAGCAGCACCCGACCATTTTGCTAATCAACATGCGGCGCTTCAGTCCGCCATGTCTACATTGGCGGATGCCAAGAAGCACCACAGTTCGTTAAACAGTTTGGCTGAACTGCGCAAGCGGCACAAGTTGTTTATGAATTCCCTGGAAGGAAGGCCGTTTAAAGAGCGTTTTAGACCCGGCCTGATGTTTCAAGCCATGAACGGCCGCGACACGCTGGTGCTGCATACATTTCCAACATTCACGTATAAATTAAGTGGTGCGATTTCGGTTGGCGTAGGTGGTTATTACCGCGTAGTAGAGCTTAAAAAAGAGTGGAAATTAGCTCAGCGCGATCCGTGGTGGGGGTTCATTGCCTACGGTTCTGTTCGTTTATTCAAGTCAGTTCATTTTCGAGCTGAAGTTGATGCTATTAACGCGAAGAGAACCGGCAGTAATGAGGGTTCAAACCGGGATTGGGTTTGCCAATATCTTGCCGGTATCCAAAAGGAGTTTCGGTTGAGCCGTAGGTTAACTGGGCAGGCGATGTTTCTTCATTCCTTTCAAAACCGATTGTCGAATACGATTCCGGAGAAACTTAATTTGAGAGTGGGTATTGAGTATGCACTGGTTTCTGGGCATTAGACGGATCATGATCTTTGCTTAAGGGCTTGATTTCGATTTTCCTTGATTTTGAACTCGCTCTTTATTTGCAATTTGGCCGGGAAAGAACTTTAGCACAAAGTTGGTAAACTTTGCTGTATACATCTTTAGCAAAAGGCGGGAAAGAACTTTAACCTCGTTTCACAATATTTTTCGTATTCCGGATTCGATTTGTGTCCCTTCTTTGTCTTGGCCACCGCCAAGGCAGGGTCGCGCTGAGCGTGGATGCTTGAATAAGCGGAGCAGGAAAGGTTATAACGGTAGCGCAGGACCATTGCTGCGCTACCGTTTTTTCTTCGGCTGGCGGAATTCCGAAAAATCACAGACACTTCCTGTGCCTCACGGTATTACAATACTCCGCTCGTGCAGTGCGCACGCGCGGAATATTCCAATCGCTCCATTGCTCCAGTTGGTTCGGGGGTTCGAGGGCGGTGGGCTAAGTAAGCCACCATCAGTGCCGGTGGCATTTATTACATCGGAATAGTAGGTATATACATTTTTTGAAATGCGATAGAGTTGCACGGTTGCCTTTTCTTTGGAAGAGAATAAAACCGGAAAACTCAGATCTTCCACGTCTGTGCCCGTTTCTTGTCTATCGATGAGGTAAACATCTTGTGGGGCATTTCGGGTGGGAACATCGTTCCGGAGGAACTTCACTTGATAATAGGCATCGTCCTCCGGCAGCACGAACGAGATCAGGACGTTGTAAATGCGTCCGGCAATGCGGGGGTTGCGCTCAGCCTCGGTATCCACGGCCGCAATTAGCCTACCGATGTTGGTAACAGCAGGCAACGCGTCTGTGGCGGTATACGTTATTCCGTTTTGTGTTACCTCCATGGTATAGATTGCATTTGCCCGAGCTGTGAACCGGCGTGAGGGCAAGTAAAATCCGGCGGAGTCCGGATGATTCCGAGGGTTATGCACAAATGGTACCACCTGGCCGCGCTCATCCAACAATCGTACGGCTGCATTGGTTACCCGGGGTGTGTTGCCCACACTGCTAAATGCTGCCGTAGTGGAAATTTTTACATAGGTGCCCCGCGGCCTGTTCAGCACCTGGGCATCAAGAACCAGTTTGGTATCTCGTTCTCTCAGATCAAGTGTTACGGTTTCTTCACAAGCTGCCAAAACCAGTACTACAAGTGCACTAAAGAAGTAATGTTTCATGTGTTAGTCGTTTTCATTTTATAGAAATAAGCGGTGGCAGTATCACTTTGCCGGTATACGTGCCAGAACGTGTTCATCCGTGTGTGGCTAGAATTTGAAGTTGTAGGTGATGGACGGCAGGAACCGAAAGAAGTAGGTAAGTCGTGCCTCTTTTTGCGAGCCATCGCCAATTACATTGCCGTCGTTGTCCTGCGCTACGCGGGTGTACATAGAGAATGGATTTTTTTGTCCGTACACATTATAAATCGAAAAGACCCAGAATGAATTCCCTGTTTTGCTCCCTTTAGGATACAACGTAGCCGACAGGTCCAGGCGGTGCGAGTTGGGTAGCCGCAGTGAGTTACGCGCACCGTAAAAATCAAGGTTTAGGCCGTCTAACTCGTAGCGTGCGTTGGGCAACGTAATCGGCCGCCCGGTGGCAAAGTTGAAAGCCGCCGCCAGCGACCACTTTTCGTTAACGGTATAAGCTGCGTTTAAATTAAACGAATGCCTGCGGTCGTAGTTGGCCGGAAAAATATCACCCTCATTTACGCCCGATACTTTCCGGTCGGTTTTCGACCAGGTATAGTTCATGAAGCCCGTAAGTGTTCCTACTTTTTTCTCTACTGTTAATTCAACTCCATACGACCAGGATTTACCCTGGCGGAATGTTCTTGGCAGATCTGGGTTGAAAAGCACGTTCGCGCGGTCGGCAAAGTCGGTAACGTTATCCATGTCCTTATAGTACACTTCCACACCTGTAAACCAAGTTTGCGAGCGTAGATTTTGGTTGTAACCGAGCGTAATCTGCTGGGATGTTTGCGGCTTTAAATAATAGCCGGAGGGATACCACGTGTTGAAGGGGAGCGGGATCGTACCTACATTGATGAGGTGGCTGTTTTGAACCATCCGCTGGAAAGACGTATGGATTGAACTATTGGGTGCAAGATTATAGCGCACAGACAGCCGTGGCTCTGGATTGAAATACGACTTAATAATTTTTCTGCTGGCGTAACCCCATGTGCGTTGGCGCGGGGCATCCAAACTCTCATTTAAGTATTCGTGTATTTCGCCCGGGCCCATTTGTTGCCAGAGCGATAAACGAATGCCATACGCCACCTTCCATTTTTCAAAGTTGTGTTTCACCATTGTATATAGATTATGGTCGAGCGCGTGCAGTTCTCGGAGTTGGATGGGCGCGAAGTTTGTGCGTCTGCCGGTGGGCCGGATGTTGCCGGGATTGTAAAGATGCAGGGTGCCTTGATAGCCAAAGTCAACTTCTGTGTTGGGTGTGAGGAAGTAGGTGAAGTCCTGCTTGAGACTGGCCTCTCGAACATTGGCCTGCCACTGAAACGAGTTCGAATTGGATTGCGATGTTAACTTATAATCAAATTGACTTCCGATGATCGAGGTATTGCTGAACAAGCGTGGCGAGAAAAGGTGATTCCAACGGAGCGTAACGGTATTGTTGCCCCAACCGAAGTCAAAGTCGTTAAATTTGAGTTGGTCGCGGCCGCTGTACGCAGATACGAAAAAGCGATTGGAGGCGGAACTTTTCCAGTTGAGCTTTAGATTATAATCGTGAAAAAACAGCCGACTGTTTGCCCGCGCCAATGCCTGAAATCCGTCAATGAAAGACCGCCTTGCTGACAGCAGGAATGAACCTTTGTCTTTTACGATTGGCCCCTCCAGCGCTAAACGGCCCGACAATGTGCCGATGCCACCCGTACCACCAAACTTTTGGTTGTTGCCATCTTTGGTGCGCACCTCCATGATAGACGACAGGCGCCCTCCAAAATTGGCCGGGATGCCGCCCCGGTAAAGCTCAGATTCTTTGATAACATCACTGTTAAAAACAGAAATTAGTCCTAATAAATGCGAAGGATCGTAAATCGGGGCTTCGTCAATAAAAATCAGATTTTGGTCTGCGCCACCGCCGCGCACAAAATAGCTGGACGTACCTTCCGCAGCGGTAATTACACCCGGCATCATCTGCACCATTTTAATCAGGTCTGGTTCGCCCAGCAGCGAGGGCATTTTCTTCAGTTGCGAGATGTCAAGGCTGATGGTTCTTACCGGCATGTTGTCTACATCCTCGGCTTTGGCACTTACAACCACTTCTTCTAATTCGGAGGCATCTGGCTCCAGCAGGAAATTCATGGTGCGGTCTTGTGTTAGTTCAAGCGTTGTCGTTTGGGTTTGGTAGCCCACATAACTAATCACCACTTCATACGTGTCGGCCGCCAGGGTGATGGAGAAAAAGCCATACGCATTTGTGGCCGCGCCCGAACCGGTTTTTTTTATGAACACATTCACACCAATTAATTCCTCACCCGTTTGTTTGTCTTTGACGTACCCACTCAATGTGGCTTTGCTTTGCGCCTGGACCGGTGTGAGTGTGGGTAAGAATACAACTAGCGTAAGAGCGGCAATGATCTGATACATAGTCATGGGGTGGTTTTAATTTATGCGTTCAATAAAGGCGGTTACATCGCCAGCATATCGCTGCGTATGCGTGCCCCACGCTTCCTGTCCGGCGTCGGGGTAAACAACCAATGTGGCCCGTGTACCGAGTTTATCTTTGAATGCATTGGCATACGAGAGCGGGAAGGCGGAATCCAAGCTTCCCCAGAGCAATAATCCGGGTCGGGCAATGGCGTTGATTTGACTGTCTTGATTGAAAAAGTATAGATGGTTTTCAATCACGCGCTGTATCGGCAAAGTACCGTTGGTGTTGATCCGTGCCTTATCTGCCGAATTAAAGTAAGGTGGTTCTTGTAGAAATGGCCCAAAATCTGCGATGTTCGGATCTTCTTCCCACAGTGTGGCAACCAACGCATTGAACCTACGTTCGAGTGCCCGGTTGCGGGTAGTGGCATTGAACGTGAGTTGTTGCATCCATACCAGCGAGTCGCGCCAGGCGGTATTGCCGTTGAGCTGCAGCCGTTGTGCCCGCGCAATCAAGTCTGTGCGCAGAAGTTGAAATCTTTCAAAGCCATTGGTAGTGATGCCGTTTTGAATGATCCAACCATCGTACAAACCTTGATGGGCGGCGTTGGTAATGAATTGGCTAACCAACAGACCGCCTGAATTCTGCCCGAATAAAATCAGCTTTTTTTCCGGATACCGGGCTTTTAGTTCTCTTACTACAAGTAGCGCATCTTCTGTAAACTGCGCCAACGGAATATCGGCCGGGATGTTTCTGTTTAGCGATAACCCGGTATAGCGTTGATCCCAGTAGGCCACCAGAAAATTCTTTTCCAGCGTACCTTTGAAGAAGTAGTGCAGATTATTTATTGCTGAAGCAAAGTTGCCACCCTGAATGGCAAGCACCACATAGTTACTTTTTTCGTTGCCGCTTAGCAGCACGGGCATTTCGGAGTCTTTATGATTAATCCAGAAAAGCTGGTTGACCGACACTGTAGTTGGCGCGTCATCCGTACATGAGGCACCCAACATTACGAGTAGTGCCAGAGGAAAAAATAATCGCATGATGAGGTTAGTTTAAGGTTTGTAAAAACGCTTTTATATCCAGTGCATGTTTTTCGGGCTGGTTGAAGAATGGCGTATCCCATGCTTCTTCGTAGCGTTGGATGGTTACATTTTTATTGCGGTTACGTAGTTCAGACGACAGCCAGGTGAGCAGCTCAACCGGGCATTTTTCGTCTTTGGCACCCCAAAGGAGCAGACCAGGTTTGTTTATTTCTGCCAAGGCGGGTTGCCACACATACAGCGTGCGGCTGAATGAAATGGCATTTGGTTCTTGGGCTACGTTGAGCCGTGCACGGTCGCGTTCGCGTTGCGCCGGGAACACCTGCCTGATCCGGCTCGTTGTGAATGTTTCCAACTCACGCGCGGTGGCGGGTTCACCCGGATAGAGAAGACGGTTTGCGATTCCGTCTATGCGTGTTTGTGTGGCCTGACGCCACTGCCCTGCGCGCGGCTCCAGCCGCTGAAGTACAGCAACGGTATCGGCAAACGAAGCTGCGCCTTCCGCCAAACGTTCGCGGCTTCTGCGCAGTGCAAATTGCCAGCGGGATCGGAAGTATTCAAAGCCGCTCACCATACCATTCACTACAATCCATCCGGCAATCGCGTCTTTAAACGTGGGGTGGCTGGCAACACCCATTACGATTGCTCCGCCCCAGTGGTGGCCCCACAGCACTATTTTTTTATCAGGAAAACGTTTTTTGATTTCGGTAATTACCAGATGGCAATCGCTGATGTTTGATTCCATCGTCATGGAAAGAGTGAAATCAAATTTTGAGAAACCGGAATAGCGCTGATCCCAAAAAGCGAGAAGGAAATCTTCACCAAAGTGCCGTTCGAATAGCCCAAGGTACTCTAGGGAAGAGTTGCCCGGGCCCCCGTGTACAATGAGCAAAACAGTGTTGCTTTGTGTGTTTCCGGTGTAGAGCACAGGCATTTGCACGTGCGCCACAGGTATCCAGTTTACCTCTTCAAAGCGCTCAATAAACGTATCTTCCTGGCACGCTGCGGGCACAATAACAACGGCCAGAAAAATTAATAGTCGAAGTAGTACAGACATATTTTTTTAGTTAGCTATGCAAGGATACGCGGGGGTGACGATTTGAAACGGATTTGTTACTTTGGAACCGTTGGTCTTATTCGAAAGGCATTCGTCAAGCCCAACAGCCACGGATGAACATCAAAAAAATGCGGATAAAACTGGTTGGTATAGGACGAACGGCGTTTGCGTAAATGGATGCGTTAAGAAACAGGTGGGCAGGTTAATTTCACGCCATGGCTAAACTGAATTACGAAAATATCTGGGTACGTAATGCAGGCTTATTTACGTTGATGATGGGCCTGACCTTTTTGGACTACCAGTTGAATCCAGAGCCGGATGCAGTTTCTTTACCGCTGATCTTGCTGGGTCTTTTTGCATACTATTTGCTGTGGTTCCTGCACAATGTGCTTTTACTTCGGCATTTTTTGTTAAAGCAGCGCTACCTACTTTATGTATTGCTACTTATTGTTTACGTGGCGGGGTATTCTGCGCTAACCTATCTTTTCGGAGGGTACGTGGCGCCAGAACAGCCCTCATCTTATGCCTCGGAAGTAGTTGGCGCTTTGCTTTCAGTTATCATCGGCAGCGGGTTTTATTTTATGCATTTGTGGATTCTCAACAACCTGGTGAAGACCAAAAAGCGAATGCTTCATACAGAAACGGAGTTGGCTCAGCTTAAACAGCAAATGAATCCGCACTTCCTGCTCAACGCGCTCAATAATCTTTATGGCGTATCGCTGGCGGCGCCGGGTAAGGTTCCCGATAAAATTTTAGAACTTTCTGAATTGCTCACCTACCAGGTAGAAACCAGCAAAAAGGATTGGATTCCCCTACAGGAGGAAATGGATTTTGCAGATAAATACCTGCACTATATGGAATGGAAAACCAACGGCATGAAAGTGAAAATGAATGTCGCGGGCGATGTGCCAAACTACCGCCTTACCCCGATGATCTTTTTGCCGCTGCTGGAGAATGCCGTGAAGTATGCCTCCGAAACGCCCGAGCCAACCATTTCGGTGGATTGGTCGTTCAAAAATCAACGCCTGCTGGTAACGGTAACCAATAATTTCAAGCCCGCCTTATCGCGCAAGGAGAGTACCCGCACCGGTATTGATAACCTCAGACGTAGGTTGGAACTTTATCACCCCCAGCACAAGCTTACCCTACTTGAAGACAAAGACCAGTTTACCGCCCAACTTGAAATATGGAACATGTCTACCGTTGCCTGATTGTTGATGATGAGAAACCTGCCCACGATGTGTTAATGGCACATCTTCGGCAAACCGAGGGGTTGCAGTTTGTGGCGAGTGCCTTCAATGGAAAAGAAGCACTCCACATGCTGCAGCGCGAAGAAATAGATATTGTTTTTCTTGATATTGAGATGCCGCTTGTAAATGGGATGGAGTTACTACAGGCGCTAAGCCCAAAGCCGGCGGTAATTATTACCACGGCTTTTCAGGAGTTTGCTTTTGATGCGTGGCAGAACGATGCGGTGGACTATCTCAAAAAGCCAATCTCTTACGTGAAGTTTATGAAGGCGGTGAACAAGGCCAAGATCTATTGTTCACAAACAGAAAAACCGAAAATGCGGCACACCCTTCAGTTCCGCGTAGACGGAGAGATGCGGGAAATCAGTAACGAAAACATCATTTACCTTTCCAGTTATGGCAATTATGTAAAAGTATTTGATGTAACTGCACGGCAACCGATTGTGGTGTACGACACGCTGGCAAATGTGCGAAGTAATCTAAGTAAAAATGATTTCCTGCAAATTCACCGTTCCTATGTAGTGAATAAAGCCTTTATTGCATCGGCAGAGAAAGACTTTGTTTTATTGCAAAATGGCGAGCGCCTTCCGGTGGGCCGGAAGTTCCAGATTCTTCTCGAGCCCAAGTAGCATCAAATTTAATTTAGCTGGTTCTGGCCATTTTCCGGAGCGGCATGCGAGCTGGAAGGTAAGCTGGCGCGTGTGCGATTGCCGTTGCGGCAGCCCCGGCGTGGCGTTGCGCTCAGTTTAGATTGAGGATTTTTCGGTATTGGCGGGAGTCCGCTAACAATTCGATTGCCTTTTTCAATTCGGCATCGCGTTGAAAGCCTACCTCCGTCATGCCTTTTTCCAGATAATAGCGCGCAACAATTTCCTCTTCCAAATAAGCAGTTATTTGTTCGCGGTACGTGAATAAATCTTTTTTGCGACTTTCCTCCAGATTTTTACGCAGGGCCTTTAGTTCGGGCCGTATATCATCTGCATTTTTTTCGGCCGCTGCCTGCTTTTCGAGTGTTTGTAACGCAACTTCCAGAGGCGAAGTGTAGGTGTAGGTTTTATCTTGCATCCATTGCACAAATTCCTGGTAATCGGTTGCGCTTAACCGAAATTCCGAAGCCGGCGCAATCGCGGCGTGTTTCAATGCGTATTGTGTGGCAAAGTCGAACAGGAAGCCGCCGTTGAACAGGGCAGGAATAATGGCTGGAGTTTCATCCGTTGCAATGGCAATATCCGGGTCAATACCGCCACCATCAAAAACCTTGCGGCCCCGGCTTGTCTTGAATTCTTTTTTGAGCGAGTCCGGTACGGACGCTACACTTCCATCTGCTCTGCGGTGGGCGTAATCCAATACCTGAATGCAACGCCCACTGGGGGTATAGTACTTTGCGGTGGTGATTTTTACTTTTGATTGATAGGTGAGATCGCGTTGAATTTGCACCAGGCCCTTGCCAAACGATTTTTCACCAATAACCACAGCACGGTCGTAGTCTTGTAGCGTGCCAGCCACAATTTCAGATGCAGAAGCGCTGCCGCGATTCATCAATACCGCAACAGGAATCATCAAATCTACCGGGGCGTTAAGTGTTTTGTAGGTGATGTTGGCATCGGGTAATTTGCCTTTTGTTACAACCACCGTTTTTTCTTTCGGTAGAAAGAGGTTACAAATGTTTACCGCTTCGAACAGCAGCCCACCCGGGTTACCGCGTAAATCCAACACAATGGCTTTTGCGCCTTTTTGTTTTAAACTTAACACTGCGTCTTTCACCTCGCGCCCTGCATCGGGCGTAAAGTCGGTAAGTTGTACGTAGCCCGTGGTGGCATCCACCATTCCAAAAAAGGGCACGTTGCTCACTTTTATTCTGTCGCGCGTAAACTCAATAGTGAAGGGCGCCGGTGTGCCCGGGCGTTGAATGGTGAGCGTTACCGGTGTGCCGAGTTGGCCGCGCATTAATCGGTTGGCTTCTTCCATGGTAATCGTGCTAAGCGATACCTGATCCATCTTCAAAATTTCATCGCCAATTTTCAGACCTCCTTTCGCCGCAGGAAAGCCCTCGTACACCATCGTTACAACGGTTCGGTTGCCAAACTGCCGCGTAACGGCGCCTATGCCGCCATACTGGCCGGTGTTTTGAGTGCGGAAGTTTTCAACTTCGTCTTCGGGGATGTAGTTGGTGTACGGGTCAAGCGAGTTTAGCATTGCATCCGCACCCGTACGCATCAAGGTGTTGGGGTTAACGTCATCCACATACAGTTCGTTAACGCGCTTATATAATGAGGCAAAAATCTCCAGGTTTTTGGCGATTTCGAAATAGCGATCGGCCGGGGGCGAAAGCGCCACCAGGCCAAGGACAACCGAAATCAGGGCCGCGGCCGCCAGCGAAAAGCGAAGTTTACTGCGAAAGGGGGTGAACATTAGAAATAAATTGGGGTAAGTTATCTAATTTCGGAGATAATCTAATTCAAGCTATGTACAAGCAATTACGTTTCTTTTTTGGCTGGGTTTCCGTTTTGGCAGCCCTGGCCGCTTGCCAAAATCAAGATGCATTTACACTCAAAACAGGCGAAAGCGGAGGGTATGCGTATGAGTACGTAACGAACGATCCGCTTAAAGCGCGCATTTACACCCTAAAAAACGGGTTGAAAGTGTACCTCAGCCAATACAAAGCCGAACCGCGCATCTTCACCATGATTCCGGTGCGGGCGGGAGGGAAAAACGATCCGGCCAACAACACCGGCTTGGCGCACTACCTGGAGCACATCATGTTCAAGGGCACGTCTTCCTTTGGTACCCTGGATTGGGAAAAAGAAAAGCCTTTGCTGGATAGCATTGAGAATATGTTTAACACGTATGCCGCGCTTACTGATCCGGCCCGGCGCAAAGCGCAGTACCAATTGATCGACCAGGTGTCGAACGAGGCCTCCAAATTTGCAATCGCTAACGAGTATGATAAGATGATCAGTGAATTGGGCGGCACAGGCACCAACGCCTTCACATGGTACGACCAAACGGTGTACATCAACGATATTCCTACCAACCAATTAGAGAACTGGCTGCAGATTGAAGCTAACCGGTTTCGGATGATTACGCCCCGGTTGTTTCACACCGAGTTAGAGGCTGTGTATGAGGAAAAGAACATTTCGCTGGATAACGACTACAGCAAGAGCTTCGAAGCGATGTTTTCAGCGCTGTTTCCCACCCATCCCTACGGCACGCAAACTGTAATTGGTACCATTGATCATTTAAAAAATCCATCCATTACCGAAATCAAAAAATATTTTGATACCTATTATCGCCCCAACAATGTGGCCATTTGCCTGAGTGGTGATTTCGAATTTGATGCTACCATTGCGTTAATTGACAAATACTTTGGCGATTGGCAACCCAACGCGCAATTGCCCGAATGGAAAAAGACGGAGGAAGCTCCGCTCAGCCAGCCGGTGGTACGCGAGGTAGTAGGACCGGATGCGGAGTGGGTGAACATCGGTTTCCGGTTTACCGGGCGCACTGACGAAGATTACAAAAAGCTACGCCTGTTAGACATGATCCTTTCGAACAGCGAAGCCGGCCTCATTGACTTGAATTTGAAGCAGCAACAGAAAGTGATCGAGCCCACTTCGTATGTGCAGGGGTTGCGCGATTACAGTGCACACATGTTTTCCGGCCGCCCGCGCGAGGGGCAATCATTGGAAGAAGTGAAAGACCTGTTGCTTGGCCAGATTGAGTTGGTGAAGAAGGGCGAATTTGAAGATTGGCTGATTACTGCGGTCATCAACGACCTAAAGAAGAGCCAGATTCAGCGTTCTGAAGTGAATTATTTCCGGGCCGATCAACTCATGAGCGCGTTCATCAACCACATGCCGTGGCAACAGGCGGTGGCCGAAATTGAAGCCCTGCGAACGATTACCAAAGAGGAATTGGTGGCATTTGCAAACGCGCATTATAAAGACAACTACGTGGTGGTGTACAAGCGCACGGGTAAAGATGAGAACGTACAAAAAGTGGAGAAGCCATCCATTACAAAGGTGGCGTTGAATAAAGAAAGCAAGTCGCCTTTTCACGAAAAGATTCTGGCCAATAAAGTGGAGCGCCTCAAGCCGGTGTTTCTTGATTTTAAGAAAGACATTCAGAAGTTAACCATGAACAAAGACGTAGAGATTCTCTACACCCGCAACGAAGAGAACGATTTGTTTATGATGTATTACATCGCGGAAGCCGGTACCAACAACGATCCCCGCCTGCCGCTGGCGGTAGAGTATCTGGAATACCTCGGTACAGATCAGCTTTCGCCTGAGGATGTGAAGAAAGAGTTTTATAAACTCGGCACCAATTTTGGCGTGTTTGCGGGCGAAGATCGCACCTACATTTACCTGCAGGGCCTGGCCGAAAATATGGAGGCCTCTGTTAAGTTATTTGAGGATTTACTGGCAAACGCCAAGGCAGACGATACCTCGCTTCAAAAAATGATTGAAGGTGTTTTTAAGAAACGCGATGACCAGAAGAAAGATAAGTTTGCCATTCTTTGGCAGGGATTGGTGAACTTTGGCCTGTACGGCAGTGCATCGCCCTTTACCAATGTGTTGTCCAACAAATCGCTGCGCGAGTTGAAGTCGGATGAGTTGGTTTCGCTTATTCGCAATTTTACCCAGATGAAACACCGTGTGTTTTTTTACGGCCCTACGGACGACAAAAAATTAGTTTCGTTACTAAACACCTATCACCGGTTGCCGGATACGTTCCAACCGATTCCGCCAGCCACGAAATTCCAGATTACCGATATGTCTGCGCCAAAAGTGTTCTGGACGAATTACGACATGGTGCAGGCGGAAATCATTTTCTTGTCGAAGGCCGACTCGTTTAACATAGAGCGCCTGCCTGCTGCGCAGATGTTTAATGAGTATTTCGGGGGCAATATGTCCTCGCCGGTTTTTCAAGAGTTGCGCGAGGCGCAGGGTCTTGCGTATGCCGCTTTTGCCAATTATTCTGTGGCCGATAAGCCCGGCCAGAACGACTACTTTTTTGGGTACATCGGCACCCAGGCCGACAAGCAGACGGAGTCGATGAAGGCGATGAGTGAACTGATTCAAAACTTCCCGAAGTCCGAAGGTGGATTTGAAGTAGCACGCAATGCCGTGTTAAGCCGCATAGAGAGCGAGCGGGTAGTAAAGGCGGATAAACTCTTCCGCTACGATGACGCGCAGCGCAAAGGGATTGACTACGATATTCGTAAGTCTACGTACGAGCAGATTCAGAACATGACGCTGGAAGACGTAGAGGCGTTTCAGAAACAATACGTAAAGGACCGCAAGTTTAATATCGTGCTCGTGGGCGATCGTGCCAAGTTAAATTTAAAAGACTTGCAGAAGTATGGCGCGGTGCAAGAGCTTACGTTGGATGAGCTGTTTGGCTACGAGAAGCCGGTGAAGGTGAATGTAGAGAAGCCGATGTAGAGATTGCAGGTATCGCGCACGGGAACGGTGCGCGATACCCTAGAAGCCATCTGAAAAAATTCCCCGTCAGCCCGAATGAGTGTGAGACACCCGCAATTGCGGCGCTACATAAGGGGATTTCTCGGTCGTGCGTCCTTTGAAATGACGCGTTCTTTTTTTAGATGGCTTCTAATTAGATGGCTTCTAATCGTGGACTTTTCTGGGTCGAAAAATCAAGGTTTCGTGAGGTTAGTTTGATGTTACTTCAATCCCGTAGGGATTGAATAGTAGTAGCAAGTGAGGGAGGTTGGCTGCAACCCCGGAGGGGTTGAATTTCCGCTTGTATTGGTTTCGCGGTGCGACGTGTGGTTACGGCTGCTGATTGGTTGCCGGGATTGCGGCCGGGATTGAGCGCGTGTTTGAGCCCGAAGTGGAATGTGCGTTGGGTGGCGAGTAGCGAAAGCCCGTAAGCCGCCCGAGTGTAATTGCAATTAGAACTTATCCGGAATTTGTACAATGCGCACCACGATTTCGTGGGGGTCGCCATCTTTATCCAGCAAACTGAACTTAAGCATGGGGTTATCGCGCTTGATGTTGCTTTCTACATCTACAATCTGATTGTCTTGAAGGTGCTTCTGAATTTCCTTTTGCAAAATGAATAAGGCATTTGCGAAATCCACTTCAATGGGGCTGGGGTTGTAGGTGGTTGTTTTCATAACGTTCGTTACCAACGGATGAGGGCCGAGGCCCAAGTGAAGCCGCTACCAAACGCGGCCAGGCAAATTACGTCATTTTCTTTGAGCTTTCCTTCGCCCCACGCTTCGCTTAGGGCAATGGGAATGGAGGCTGCAGTGGTATTGCCATAGCGCTGGATGTTGTTATACACCTGGTCATCGCGCAACGAAAGTTTCTCCTGAATAAACTGGCTGATGCGTAGGTTGGCCTGGTGCGGCACCAGCAGGTTGATATCTTCCTTCTTCATGCCGTTGGCCGCCAATGCCTCGTTGATGACTTCCATGAAGCGCACCACGGCATGTTTGAAAACCTGATTGCCATTCATGTACACCTTGAAGCCGGAGGTATCGAGAATTTGCTCTGCCTGGCGTTCTTCGCGCGGGCGGCTGCTGCCGGGGTCTTTTACATATAATTCCTCCGCAAAGCGCCCGTCGGCATGGAGGTGGGTGGAAAGAATACCGGGTTTATCGCTGGCTTGCAGCACGGCTGCACCGGCGCCATCGCCAAAGATAACTGCGGTGTTGCGGCCGCGGGTGGAAACATCCAGCGCCGTGGACTGAATTTCGGCACCCACCACCAATACGGTTTTGTACATGCCGGTTTTGATAAATTGATCGGCTATGGAAAGGGCGTAAATAAAACCCGAGCATGCGTTTTTAATATCGAGTGCCCCAATGCCTTCCAGCCCAAGTTCGCGTTGCATAATCACGCCCGAGCCGGGAAAGTAGTAGTCGGACGTGATGGTGGCAAACACAATGAACTCTACTTCTTTAACATCTACATGGGCACGTTCCAATGCCATGCGTGCGGCCTTGGCGGCCATGTTGCCGACGGTGTCTTTGGTGGGATCGATCCACCGGCGCTCATGAATGCCGGTGCGCTCTACGATCCATTCATTATTGGTCTCCATCTGGGTGGAGAGATATTCGTTGGTAATGACTTGCTCTGGCACATGATGGCCCAGCCCGACAATTTTAGAAGAGCGCATAGGAAACACGTTTAGCGGCCGCTAAATTAAGGATTTGTTACAGGAAACCTAATGGCTGTTAGGGGTGGGGAGCTGCAAGCCACTAGCCACTAGCTACTAGCTGCTAGCAACTAGCAACTAGCTGCTAGCAACTAGCTACTAGCTACTAGCAACTAGCAACTAGCTACTAGCCACTAGCTACTAGCTACTAGCCACTAGCTACTAGCTACTCCCGCGAATAACGTCTAACAATTACCGTTTCACCAATCCCTTTGTATTGTCATCCGAATGGCGGTCGATGAGTTTGTGTAACGGATCGATGCCGGCTTTGCGGGGGCGCGACTTTACGCGGATGGTGAACGTGTTTTCCTTTTTTGTGATTTTGTGCTTTTGCAAGTAAATCAGGCTGTCCTTGCCGGCTTTGTTCTTGCCGTACACCCCAATGTCAATCCAATCGTTGATGGGGATGTTGGTCTCCAACCCGGTGGAATCGGCACGCAGTTTCTCGGCCGAGGTGAACAGGTTCACTTCAAACTCGTCTTTGCCTTTTTCGGTGAAGAAGGCAGAGTCGGTTTTGTTTTCGAAAAGCGTGATCGTTTCAAACATATCGGCAATCAGGTACTGCAGGCTATCGGGCGTTACCTTCCGGATTTCGGTGAGCAGATCGGCCGACGTAGGATACGGTGCATCTTTAAATCGCCAGGTTTCATTGTACCGTTGAAAGGCTTTGTTTACGCTGTCTTCGCTGATGTAGTCTTGCAGCGCGTAGAAAATGAGCGAGGCTTTGTTGTAGTGAATATATCCTTGTCCTTCCACGAATTGCAGCGGCTGTTCTTTTTTGCGTTCGGTGGCGCGTCCTTGCAGGTAGCGATCGAGCTCGTATTTCAAATACTTTTCAATCATCTCTGGGGCGATGGCGTGTTTCATTACCATTAGTGCAGAGTATTGCGACATACTTTCGCTCAGCATGGCGTTGCCTTTTACTCCTGCTTCCATGACTTGGTGTCCCCACCACTGGTGCGCTACTTCGTGCGCGGTTACGTAATACGTCATGTCCAGGTCTTTTTCCGGATCATCCACTTTTTGGATGAAGCCAATGCTTTCCGAATAGGGAACCGTATTCGCAAACGACTGGGCAAACGTGGCGTACCGTGGAAACTCCAGGATGCGCATTTGCCGATATTGAAATGGGCTGAATTTTTCTGAGTAGTAATTGAGCGCAGCCTTCATACTTTCCATCATGCGCTCTAAATTGTACTCGTGCCCGGGATGATAATAGATCTCCAGGTTCACATCGCGCCACTGATCGCGTTTTACGGCATATCTGGCCGAAAGGATGGAGTAAAAATTACACATCGGGGCGTCCATTTTGTAGTGGAAGTACTTCCGATTGTTTTCCGTCCACTCTTTTTGCAAGTATCCCGGCGCCACGGCAATCTGGTCGGTATCTGTGCCCAGCACGGCTTCGAAGCGGATGTGGTCGGCATCGTCTCCAAACAGACTTTGGGCAAGTCCGCGTGGGTCGTTTCGTTCCATCATCCGTTCTTTGGGCTGTAGTCCTTGTTTCTTGCGGTCGTCATCGTCTTCCAGTTCCGCACCGGGGTTGTAGCCAATGCCTGGCAAATAGGAGTTGTTCAGAAACGTGCCATTGAAAACGATGTTCGTGTTTGAGCCACCTTCTACGAAGCCGCGGGTAGCGAACGTTACTTTAAAGTCCATCTTCACCGAATCGCCCGGCTGCAGCGGATCCGCCAGCTGGTATATGAAGTAGCGAAACGTTTCGTTGCTCTCTTTCACTTTTGCCTCCCGATCGAACTTGAGATAGTTAATGGAAAGATCGGGGTTGATGTTTTGCTGAATGTGGATTTCAGGGATAGGCTGCGCGCTTTTGTTTTTGAGGAAATAAAATCCTTCCACAACGAAATCGCGCTTGGCGGGATAGAGGTCTACCTTTAGATTCGATTCGATAATCTTTGGTTGGGCGATGGATTCATACTTCTTGTACGTTTTTTCATAGTCGGCACTGAGCTTTTCCTGATCATCCGACTTTACAAACTTGTTGATGATAGACGTGTTGTAGTAGATGTAAAAGCCGCTGAATAAGAACACACAGCCAATGGCCAGCGCAAACGTGACCATGGGGCGGGTAAGGCGTAACCGCCCGGTTTTCCACCGCATTTTCATTACCGCTTCTGAGCCCCGCACCGAGAACACTACGGCAACGGCAAAGAGTAAACACGCAAATGCAAACCAGTACACCTTATACCACGAGAATGGAGTAAGAAAATGCCCGTACGAGTTCATGTCTGAATACGGGCCGATGCTGCCGCTGGCAAATTGCCAAAGGTTATGCTCCAGACCTACTTCGCCAAGTACTGCGCGCATGATAAAAAACACCACACACAGCGCAAATCCAAGAAACTTGTTGTTTACAAGTACCTGAATGAACATGGCCAGCAATGTGTAGAGCACCAGGAAAGACAGCGTGCTGGTGTACATCGAACCAAAATAAACCGGTAGTTCAAACTTGTAATAGCCATACGATACCTGAATGATCACCCCGCAAATAATGAGTACAAACAACGTGATCAGATAAATCCAGACCAGGCCTAGAAACTTGGCGGCCAGCCCTACAAACGTGGGCATGGGCGTTGTATCCACAATCAAGTTGATGTTTACCTGCCGCTCTTTCCATACCAATTCGCCCGCGTAAAAGATGGCAATGATCAGGAAGAAGAGATCAAACACATTCAGCAAACCCAGCACATTGTAGGTGGTAGGGTAGGAGCTGGTGCCGTACAACTGGTCGATATTGATGGAGTTTACGAAGAGAAACAAAATGCCACTGATCATGATGGCGATAAAGGGAATTTCGCGGATCACGATTTTGAAGTAGAACCACGAAAACGAGAAAAGCTGTTTTACATACGTGCTTGCGTTGATGATCTGGTGAGCCACCGGCACCAGCACGGTCTCCGGGCGAATGGTTGATTTTTTGGGCGCTACGGCCTTGCGCTTGATCAAGCCCGTGCGAACCACGTTGAAGGAAAACGCGAAATACGTAACTGCCAGCAACACCACCGCAAAGCCTACCCAGATCAGGCGGTTGTACAGCATGATGCCTTCTACTGGTACCAGTTGCGTGTTTCGCTCGGCCGGTGTCCAGTAGCGTGTAACATATTCAAATGTGTTGAGGGCAAACGGATCGAGCAGGGCTGCGATATGCTGGTACTCCAGATCGCGAACAAATGTGTTTGCTAATTCGTAGGCGATGATGAGCAAAATGCCTTGCGTGTAAATCATGATGGAATTGCGCGCGAGGGCTCCGGCGGCAAAGAAGATGGCTCCGGAAATAAACAGGTTGGTGACGGTAAAAACCAGGAACGGTTGGAAGTAATGCCATGCGTTAAAGGCCAGAATTTCTTTTTCTTTCCAGTCCACATCCCATGGCAAATATTTGCCAATGGCAAAACCACCCATGAAGCCCAACCAAATACCGCAGTAAATCAGCACCACAACAAAAAATGAGCCTGCAAACCGGCCCATGAGATAATCAAACTTTTTGAGTGGTGTGCTGAATAGAATGGCCTCGGTATTGTGATCAAAGTCGCGCAGCACGGCTACGCCCATCACGGCCGAAGTGATCATGGTGAGGGCGAACGACATGATTAGCGTCATGATGCTAAGCACATACGGAGCGTTGGCTTTGATTTGCCCCACGGCGCCGCCAATCCGCACCACCGGGCTGGCCACCGCCAGAAAACACAAAAGAAAGATGATGCCGAAGTAAATGTAATTGGCTGCCCGCCCTTTGCGGTAGTGCCATTCAAAACGAAAGACTTCTTTAAACATGGCGCGGGGGTTTAAGCGGTTACGGTTTCGCGTTGCGATGCGGTAATGTGCGAGAAGTACACATCTTCCAAATCAACGGTTACACGCTCGAAGTGGGCATCGGGCTGAGATTCGCTGTACACATGGATTTCGGGCACGCCTGCAATGAGGCGGTCGGAGATGACGGTAAATTGTGCTTTGTGTTCTTCCAGCTCGCCTTTTTTGATTTTCTTTTTCCAGATTTTGCCCTCTACAGCCGCCAGTGCATCGGTAGGGCTGCCGTTAAAGAGCACCTGGCCGAGGTTAATGATGGCCATGTCGGTACAAAGTTCTTTTACATCTTCTACGATGTGGGTGGATAAAATCACGATGGTGTTTTCGCCCAGTTCAGAGAGCAGGTTGAGGAAGCGGTTGCGCTCGGCCGGATCAAGACCTGCCGTGGGTTCGTCTACGATGATCAGTTTGGGGTTGGCCAGAAGCGCCTGCGCGATGCCAAACCGTTGCTTCATACCGCCGGAGTAGCCGCCCAGATTTTTATTGCGGGCGGCCCACAGGTTGGTTTTATGCAGTAAGGCTTCTACCACTTCTTTGCGTTCTTTTTTGTTGACGATGCCTTTCAACACCGCCAGGTGGTCGAGCAGGGTAACGGCATCGATTTTGGGGTATACGCCAAACTCCTGCGGCAGGTAGCCAAGAATTTTGCGAACGTCTTCTTTTTGCGTGAGTACGTTGATGTTGCCCAGGGTGATTGAGCCGCTGTCGGCCTCCTGCAAAGTGGCGATGGTGCGCATGAGTGAGGATTTGCCCGCCCCGTTGGGGCCCAGCAGGCCGAACATGCCTTGGCGGATGGTGAGATTTACGCCCTTCAGCGCCTGTACGCCGTTGGAGTAGGTTTTGTTCAGGTTTTGGATGATCAGTTCCATGAATCGGGGATTATCTGGGTTAGTCGCGGAGAAAAGAAAATTGTTACAGTTAAAAATAGAAAACTTCGTTTAGGCCATCTTGAAATGTTATTTCAGTTAGAACAACGTTCTGGGCCTTATGGGAAACCCGTTGGGTGTACGGAGATTTCCGGCCAGGGACCGCAGCGGATACCCCGCACCCCGATGGAACGGGCGTGGGCGTGTGCGATCGGGGGCGGAGTAGCAGCGGAGGGCCCGCCCGCGCGAAGGGTAGCGGGTGCCGAGGGCGCGGGGGCCGCCAAGAAAAGGATCACTAGAATTCATTTCAAACACATTTCTGGCATGTTGAACGCAAGTGATCCATCCCAACGTGGCGCATGGTGATCAGGGATTTGTCGGTGTGCCGCCCGCGAAATGCGTTTGCCATTTTTTTGTGATGGCTTCTAAATAAAATGTTGGGTGCGCACCACCTGCACGTCGGACACGTAGGCCACCATGGCGTATTTATCGAAGTATTTGCGTTGCAGGTGGTCGAGAATTTTATTGCTCACCTCTTCGGAGACGATGGTTTCAATTTTTACGTTCTCGCCTTCCCAGATGCTCTCGCGTTTGCCCTGCTCGCCCTTACCGCGAACGGTGGCTACGGTGTAGCCTTTGGCCCCGAGGGTGATGATTTCTTTTTCGAGCGTGGCTTCCAGCACTTCTTCGGCAATAATGGTAACAAGCTTTAGGGGCGTCATACAGGTATGTGGTAAATAAGGTCTGCAAAATAATGGTAAAGTGGAATTCCCACCATGATGTTGAACGGGAACGTGATGGCCAGTGCCCCGGTGAGGTAGTACGAGGGGCTGGCTTCGGGCAACGCTACGCGGCAGGCGGCCGGGGCTGCGATGTACGAGGCGCTGGCCGCCAACACCCCGAGTACGGTGGCGCCGCCCTCGCTAAGGCCCGCCCATTGGCCGAGGTAGATGCCCAGCACGGCATGAACGATGGGCATGAGTACGCCAAAGCCAATCAGGAAGATGCCGCCTTTTTTGAATTCGCCCAGCCGGCGGCCGGCCACGAGCCCGGCTTCGAGGAGGAACAGCGTAAGCACGCCTTTAAAGGGCGCATCGAACAGCGGTGAGACGAGCTCCCACCCGCTGGTGCCGCACGCAAACCCGATGATGAGAAAGCCAAAGAGGAGAATGCTGCTTTTGCCGGCGAGCAGCTCGCGTGCAATTTCTTTTAGCGAGGCGCCTTCTTGCGTGGGGAAGCGGGCGTTGATGCGCGCCAGTGAGATGCCGATGAGGATGGCGGGTACTTCCATGAGGGCAAGCATGCTGGGCATGAAGCCTTCTACCTCAATGCCGAGCGTATCGTGAAATACGATGGCGGCGCTAAACGTAACGGCGGACACCGAACCGTAGTGGGCGGCAAGGGCGGCTGCGTTGGGCACATCGAATTTGCCGACTTTGCGCATGATGAAGTACGTCCATAGCGGAATGGCGATGCACAGCGCGAGCGCAGCGAGCGCGGGTAAGATCACTTCATCGAAATGGGAAAGCGAGAGTTTGTAACCGCCCTTCATGCCGATGGCTACCATGAGGTAGATGGTGAGCGAGGTGTAGAGCGACTCCGGAAACTTCAGGTCGCTTTTGAGGCGGGCCGCCACGATGCCCAGAAGGAAGGCAAGCACCATGGGGGTGAGGAGGCTGGCGAACATGGGGTTGGGTTAGGGTTTGGCGTGCGGTGATGCTGCGGTGACGTGAAGTTGAAAATTCAATATTGAAAATTCAAAACTTGCGCCGCGAAATTTAGGCGCTCGCCGCACTTTCGCTACAATATAAACCGCTCAGGTCTCTGCCCGCGGGCAACCCGGAGACGTGAGCGGGTTAAAAAAGATTACACCACCACGTTCACGATCTTGCCCGGCACTACAATTACCTTTTTGGGCGGCT
>CAYLWU010000031.1:0-38432 GCA_964387475.1 uncultured Ohtaekwangia sp.
TTGCCTACTTTTTATTCATAAAACCCTGATCATCAAAATCAGGGTTTTTTTTTGTGTTTTTTTGGAACACGTTCGTCCCGATTCGGGAATGCGAATAGCCTAAAAACCCGCTTTCCTTACATCTGTCGGCAAAGGAACAAATTGGCCGCTCAATTGCTGTTATCTACCTGCACATTTGGGTATCCATCAAAAAAAAAGCGGTATGAAAAAGAGTTGGGGAGTTTTGTTGGCGCTGTTCATTCAGTTTTCGGTTTTGGCTGAGCAAATTGGCGGGCGTGTAATGACCGTGCTGGATGGAAATACGATTGAAGTTGCGGGCGCGGATGGCGAGTCGTATAAAATCTTGTTATTTGGAATTGACTGCCCCGAGTTGAACCAGGAGTTTGGCGAACAGGCGAAAAAAGCATTGGAACGAATGCTGCTCAATCAAGAAGTAACTATTGAGATTCAAGGCAAAGACCGATGGGGAAACCGTTTGGGCGTGGTTTCCTTTCCGGGTAAAACCGATCCTCGGCTGGAGTTACTCCGGCAAGGATTGGCGTGGACAGCCGAACGCAACCCTGTACCGGAGCTTGAAGCGATACGGATGGAAGCCGAACAAAAATCGATCGGGTTGTGGGAAGAAAAGAATCCCACGCCGCCCTGGATTTTCCGGAGGCAGCAAACGCTAACGCAGTTTAAAAGCAGCTAGCAGTGCGCGAATACTAAAATGTACATATTACCGTTAAGCCTTAGCTATGCAAAACCTAAGGCTTTTCTTTTTCGGGCCATTGTGGTTGATTTCGTTCGTACTATTCGGCCAATCAACAACGAAGAAGCCCACGACTTTAGAACCAGGCAATACTGGCTTTGTCTCCTCGCCAGCCAACATAAAAGAGCAAAAGCGACCGCGGGGTTACCGCGTACTTGCCCGGCAGCGTAACCGGGCGAAGAAAATACCCACCCGGCATACGGCACAATACGAATTTTACGAACGCGTGGAACGCGCAGCTAAGTTGCGCCAGAAGATGCTGTTGGAACAAGCGCGTTACAAACGCAGCGATTTTGGGCACAAAAGAAAACCCCGCAAACGCCCGCCCCATAAGATGCGGTATTGCAACGAATGCGGTATCCGTCATTAGCGTTATCTTTGATGCATGCGGCTGCTGATTATCGTACTGCTGGCAGTTCTTGCTCCGGTGGTTTACGGACAAAAAAAGAAAAAAAACAGGGAGGCGGCGGCCTCGTCAGTAGAGCCGTTCTATCCGCAAAAGGAATACGCACCAAAAGAAAAAAAGAAAAAGAAAAAACGTGGGCCTACCTATACCGCACAAGACAAGTATTACGACCGCGTGGATGCCCTGGACAAAACCCGCCGCGCCAATGAGCGCAACGGAGACAACCCCCGCTACACCGATGCCCGTTATTTTGGGCACAAACGACCGCCAAAAAAGCGACCACCCGAAAAAATGAAATTCTGTAAGGTGTGCAGCATGCGGCATTGACGCACTGAATTTCGGCAAGGGATGGCGGCATTTGTTTGAGCCCCCCGCCACGGGCGGGGGCGAGTGCCGACAGCCCGGCCCGAAAGGTGCCGCCAAGCCCCTCGCATCTTACCATTTCGATCATTACCTTCGGGGCGTATGAGTACAGCCCAACTGGCGGCAGCCATTGAACACACCAACTTAAGTCCCACCGTTACGATACACGACATTGACCAGTTGGTGGCCGAGGCGAAGACGTTTGGTTTTTATGGCGTTTGTGTGCCGCCGTTTTGGGTGAAGCGTGCCAAGCGCGAGATTGGCTCAGCTGCGGTGCGATTGGTGACTGTGGCCGGGTTTCCGTTGGGCTATCAACTCACCGAAACAAAGTTGGACGATATTGCCCGGGCGATGGATGCAGGCGCGGACGAGGTGGATGTAGTGCTCAATATCAGCGCGTTTAAAACCGGTTTACCGTGGACGAAAATAGAACTTGCCAAATGCAGCAAATCGGTGCACGAAAGGCAGGGGTTGTTAAAAGTGATCTTGGAGACGGCTTACCTGAGCCAGGAAGAGATTGTGCGTGCATGCAAATTGGCGGCTGACGCAGGCGCTGACTTTGTGAAAACCAGCACGGGATTCGCAGGGCAAGGTGCGCAGGTAGCGCATGTGCAATTAATGCGTGCCACTGTGCCCGAGGCAGTGGGCGTAAAAGCATCGGGCGGAATAAAAACCCGCGAACAGGCCGAAGCAATGCTCGCGGCCGGGGCCAGCCGGTTGGGAACATCTTCGGGCGTAAAAATCATTCAATCTGTTTTATCATGAGTTTATTTCTTGAGCGGCTTTTTCCCGCGGCCGATGAAATTCCGGACGCGCAACGTTTGCCGGCATTTGTGGAGCAACGAGAGTATTTAATTGGTGGCGTATTGAAAACCTGGAGTGGTACACAGAATACGGTGTACAGCCCAGTGTATGTTAACACACCGGGCGGGCTTCAGCCGCAGGCAATAGGCAGTACACCACGCCTAACCAAGATGGAGGCGTTAGACGCGCTGGATGCTGCTGTGCGCGCGTATGATTTAGGACATGGCGAATGGCCGCTGATGAGTGTCTCGGACAGGATTGCGCACGTAGAAGGTTTCTTAAAACGGATGCGCGAAAAGCGCACGGAAGTGGTGCGACTGCTGATGTGGGAGATCGGCAAAACGCTGAAAGACTCGGAAAAGGAATTTGACCGGACCTGCGATTATATTGTTGATACGGTAAGAGCATTGAAGGAACTTGACCGTGGTGCCGCCAAGTTGGTGGAAGAGCAGGGCTTCATGGCGCAAATCAGGCGGGTGCCTTTGGGCGTGGCACTGTGCATGGGGCCCTATAATTATCCGTTAAATGAAACGTTCACTACGCTCATTCCGGCCCTCATTATGGGCAACACGGTGGTGTTTAAACCGGCGAAGTTTGGTGTGTTGCTGATTCAGCCGTTGCTAACGGCTTTTCGCGATAGTTTTCCGGCGGGTGTAGTGAATATTATCTACGGCCGTGGCCGCGAAACCGTGGGCGCATTGATGGAGACGGGCAAGATTGATGTATTTGCCTTTATTGGAACGAACAAAGGTGCAAACGATTTGAAGAAACTTCACCCCAAGCCCCATCGCCTAAAATCTATTCTGGGGTTGGATGCAAAAAATCCGGCCATTGTATTGCCCGATGCAGATCTTGAAAACGCAGTGGCGGAGTGCCTCATTGGTTCCCTTTCGTTTAATGGCCAGCGGTGCACGGCGCTGAAGTTGTTGTTTGTTCACCGCAGCATTGCCGATGATTTTGTGAAGCGATATGTGGCGGCGCTGCAGCAACTGAAAATTGGCATGCCGTGGGAGCCGGGAGTGAGTTTAACACCGCTTCCGGAACCGGGCAAAACGGATTACCTCGCCGGCCTTGTTGCGAATGCCAAGCAACACGGTGCGCGCGTGGTGAATGAAAACGGCGGCAGTGCGCTACACTCCTTTTTTTACCCGGCTGTTTTGTACCCGGTGAACGAAAAAATGGCGGTGTACCACGAGGAACAATTTGGCCCGGTGGTGCCGATTGCTGTTTTTGATGATGACAGCGAAGTCATCCGCTATGTGGTGAACTCTAATTTTGGCCAACAGGTGAGCATTTTTGGCAACGACGCTGTGCGGGTGGCAAAGCTCATGGATGCATTTGTAAATCAGGTGGGCCGGATCAATTTGAACACCCAGAGCCAGCGGGGGCCGGATTCGTTTCCGTTTAACGGCCGCAAGGACAGTGCGGAAGGCACACTATCGGTAGCGGACGCACTCCGGGTATTTTCGATTCGAACGTTGGTAGCGACAAAAGCCAACGACGCGAATAAACAAATCATCAATACGATTATTCGCAATCGCGAGTCGGGCTTTTTGAGCACCGACTACATTCTGTAGGGTTAGAAAAAGGGATTTTTACGATAGTCCTGAAAAGAGGGTTGGCGTTGATCTTTTTCTGAGATGATCAGTTCGCTCGGTGGAAGCGCCCAGGCAATGGCGAGCTCCGGGTCATCGAAACGAATGCCGCTTTCGTGCGCAGGGCTATACACCTGGTCGCACTTGTAGTGTACGTGAGCGGTTTCACTCAAAACAAGGAAGCCATGGGCAAATCCCGCCGGAATGAGAAGTTGCCGCTTCTCAGCAGAAGAAAGCCGAACGGCAAAGTGATGGCCAAAAGATGGTTTAGTATGCCGCAGGTCAACAACGATGTCAAGAATTTCCCCCTGCAATACCTGAATTAGCTTTGTTTGCGCAAATGGCGGACGTTGGAAGTGTAGCCCGCGAAGCACACCTTTTGTGGACATCGATTGGTTATCCTGCAAAAAATCGATGTTGATGCCAAGTTGTTTCAGACTTGCCCGATTGTAGCATTCAAAAAAGAACCCGCGGGTGTCTTTCCAAACTTTGGGTTCGAGCACGAGCAGGTCTTCGATGGGCGTTTTAATCACTTGCATACGCCAAAATTAGGCGATTCTTACACACCCGCAACGATACCTAGTACGAGGCCAGCGAGAATGATCGCCCAAGCGGGAAGCTTCGTGAATAACTGCAAACAGAATGTGCCGACGGCCAAGGTGTAGTTGATGATGTTGTTGGGGAGCGGTTGAAAAAGCAGCACCGCCGCACAGGCAACTAACCCCACATTGGCTGCGAGAATGCCTTCCAACGAGGCCCGAATGGGGCGAAACTTCTTCAGGCTATCCCATACTCGGATCATAAAGAAAATCAGAAATGTACCAGGTAGAAAAATTCCCGCCGCAGACATGAGCGCGCCCAAGATTTCGCCACCCACGCCATGCTCGCGCATCGCCAGTGCTCCGATATACGAGGCAAAAGAAAAGACGGGCCCGGGTACTGCCTGCGTTAACGCGTAGCCAGACAGAAACTCTTCGGAAGACAAATACTGCTTTGGCGCATATTGTACAAACTCCGTGAACAACAGGGGTGTTAACACCTGGCCGCCGCCAAAGATCAGGCTGCCGTTGCGGTAAAAGTTTTCGAATAGCCGAACAGGCAGCGCCTTTGTAAACCCGCCAACTACCGCAGCTAACACAAACACACCCGCCCAAAGGGCAAAGTTGGCCCATTTAATTTCCAGCTTTTTTTTCTCTTGCCGTGGATGACGTTTGTAGTTAAACGCGGTAATCGCCCCGGCCAGGCAAAGCACGATGGGAAAAACAAACGGAGTTTTGATGAGATAAGAGGCCAGCGCCGCCGCCAGCATGATGCCAAAGCCAGCCCAGGTATTGATTGTCTTCAACCCAATCGAATACGCAGTGTAAGCAATAAATCCAACGGCCATCGGTTGAATGAATCGCGTAAACGAAAGCGAAATTTCTTTCGCATCGAAACTGGCGATCAATACTCCGGCCGCCGTCATGATAATCAGCGATGGTAAAATCCAGATCAACAAGGTTAGGTAGGCAAGGTTTGGGCCGCCCAACCGGTATCCTACAGCGGAGAGCGTCTGTGTCGATGTGGGCCCCGGCAAGACCTGGCAAACTGCGTTTAACTCCATCAGTTCCGCTTCGGTGAGGTAGGCCCGTTTGGCTACTAACACGTGCTGGAAATGTGTGAGGTGCGCCTGGGGGCCGCCAAATGAAGTAACAGCTAGGTAGGCAACGTCTTTCAAAAAAATGAAAAAACGAATCCGTTGCACCGCGCGATTATTTTTTTAAACCGATTTCGCGCAAGCGTTGGTTCAAAAACTCGCCCGCGGTAATGTCTTCCCAAATTTTGGGATGTTGTGCGCTCACACAATTGGGCAGTGCGGCAAGGCTCATTTCACTGCGCGGGTGCATGAAGAACGGAATGGAATACCGGGGCGTATTCATCAACTGCCTTGGGGGATTTACTACCCGGTGAATGGTTGACTTTAAATTCTTGTTCGTGAGCCGCTCCAGCATATCGCCCACGTTTACCACCAACTGCTCGGGTAAAGCGGTAATCGGAATCCACTTGCCGTCTCTGCGCAACACCTGTAAACCGTCTGCACTGGCCCCCATGAGTAGTGTGATTAGGTTGATGTCACCATGCTCTGCCGCGCGCACGGCATCATCCGGCACTGCGGCTGGATCTTCAATCGGGTAGTAGTGAATCGGCCGCAAAATGCTGTTGCCGTGTTTTACTTTTGCATCGAAATAGTCTTCCGGAAGCTGTAGATAAAGTGCGATGGCCCGAAGCATTTCAACACCTGTTTTTTCCAACCGCTGGTAAACATCCAGCGCTACTGCTTTAAACTCAGGCAACTCATCCGGCCACACATTGTCCGGATACTCTGCTTTGATGGGATCATTGTCGGCCACCACTTGCCCCACGTGATAGAATTCTTTCAAGTCGCCCGTATTTCTGCCTTTGGCATGTTCCTTGCCTTTACCAATGTAGCCGCGCTGGCCCGCCAAGCCGGGGATTTCATACTTCTGCTTTACGGTGTCGGGCAGTGCAAAGAACTGTTTAATTACATGGTACAATCGGGCACTCAAGTCTTCGGTGAGATAGTGATTTCGAATGGCCACAAACCCGATATTATGATAAGCAGCGCCCAGATCGGCCACGAATTTTTGCTTGCGGGCCGGGTCGTTGCTGGTAAAGTCGGCCAGGTCAAGCGACGGAATGGCATCGTACAAAATCTCACTCATATTGAAAAAAAATTGGGTTATGCAAGCTAGTAATTTTGATTTACATTTGATTCTACACAAATCTTAAGTTATGAGCGAAACCGTTAGTCGCAGAACGTTTGTAAAGCACGGTATAAAGGCCACTGCGGGTATGGTTGTGGGCGCACATGCTGTGCTGGAGGCAACCGCGGCCGGGCCACAACACCAGAGTTCTTTTCAGTTTTCGCAAGTACCACTGCCCTACAGCTACACCGCGCTGGAACCAGCCATTGATGCGCTGACGATGGAAATTCATTATACCCGCCACCATGCTGCTTACGTGAAGAACGTAAATGAAGCCATAGCGGCAGAAAAAATTTCTGTAGCTCATGAGGGGGAGTTCTTCGCGAACATCTCCAAGCTATCGGCTAAAGCCCGCAACAACGGCGGCGGCGCATGGAATCACAATTTTTTTTGGCAAGTGATGGCGCCGGGAGCCAACGCGAATCTGCCCAGCGGTAAACTAGCGGATGCCCTTCAGGGCGCGTTTGGAAGCTTCGATAAATTCAAAGAGCAGTTTACACAGGCGGCGATGACCCGATTCGGCTCCGGTTGGGCCTGGCTGGTGAACGACAAGGGCACGCTAAAAATTGGCTCCACACCGAATCAAGACAACCCGTGGATGGACGTAAGTGATCTGAAAGGAACACCCCTGCTTGCGCTGGATGTGTGGGAGCATGCCTACTACCTGAAGTACCAAAACAAGCGCAACGAGTACGTTGCCAACTGGTGGAGTGTGGTGAATTGGAATGAAGTAGCCAAACGGTTATAATAACCACTTCTTCCGGATGCAACATCTGTTCTAACCCAATGGCAAGGCAGCTGCTTTTCATTATTTTGTTGATGGCGTTTGCAGGCGCAGGTTGGGCGCAGCGCAAGCCCATTCGCACATACAAAACATTTGGCAATATTCGATTTGAGTACGATACACTCATCGTAAGCCCTCAGCAAGTAAAGCAGTTATTGTTGCAAGAACCCGAGGCCTATGAGTGGTTTAGAAAAGCACGTGTCAACAGTTCTATCTCCAGCACACTGGGGGCAGCCGGGGGTGCCGTTCTTGCCTTTGCGCTCATCAATTCCATCCTGAATAAAGAAGCCGATGTAAACAGTGCCCTTGTGGGCGGTTTATTGGTGGCGGCCTCGCTGCCATTTGAACACCGTTACCGGGTTAGAACGAATCAAGCCATTGAGCGATACAACCGCGAGGCGTCCGCCCGGTGGGCGCCTCAACCCTTTTGGCGAGGCAACGCCGTTGGTATCCGGATACGCTTTTAGCGTGGCTGCCACACCCGCAGCACATCTCCGGTTTGTTTTGTTTCTTGGATGAGTCTGCCGGCAAATACCGGGGCAGGTACCCCTTTTCCAAACGTGTGGTGGGAGTGAAAAACACGGGCTTCGTCCCACAGACCTGCGTCAATAAACTGCTGCAACGTGTATGTGCCACCTTCAACGATTATCGATTGGATTTTACGTTGAAATAAATCGGCAATAACAAGCCGAAGAAATCCTTCCTCCGCCACCCGAATCAGCTCCACCTGGCCGTGCGTTTCGTGCTTGAGCACGTTGTAGCATAACGTAGGTTGGGTACCATCAAACAGATGAAGCGTGGCCGGCAATCGCAGAAATCGATCCAATACCACCCGCACGGGCTGTCGGCCGCTCCACTCGCGCACGGAAAGCCGCGGGTTATCATGTGCTGCGGTTTTTGTTCCGACCAATACGGCATCCTCCACGCTGCGCCATTGATGCACCCATTGCCGACTGAATTCGTTGCTAATCCATTTTGACTCAAAATTCTCCCGCGCAATAAAACCATCGGCTGTCTGCGCCCATTTCAGAATCACATACGGACGTTGTTTTTCAAAATAGGTAAAGAAGCGTTTGTTCAGTTCACGGCCTTCTTCGGCCCGCAGGCCTACGCGTACTGAACACCCGGCTGCCTTCAGTTTTTCGATTCCTTTTCCTTGTACCAATGGATTAGGATCAATGTTGGCGATCACTACTTCTTTTACGCTTTCGCGGATGAGCAGGTCTGCGCAGGGTGGTGTTTTGCCTGTGTGTGCACACGGCTCCAGCGTTACATATACCATGCTTTCGCGTAAGCGGTGTCGCTCCATTACGGCTTGCACGGCATGGACCTCGGCATGTGGTCCGCCAAACCGCTCGTGCCAACCCTCACCCAGAATTTCGTTTTCGTGAACAATCACACAACCCACCAATGGGTTCGGACTTACCGAGCCCGCGCCTTTTCGGGCCAGTTCCAGGGCGCGTAGCATGAAAGACTCTTCGGGTGTCATTGGGTTTGCGTAACATTGCAAAGATCATGATCTGCCGTGAATTATAAAGAACTTTTCGATCGGGTGGTGCATGCCCTTACGCTGGAGGAATCGCGTGACGAAAAAGCAGCCATCGCGCGCATTCTTCTTGAGCAGGTGATGTCGCCTGCCCGGCAGCCGGTACATGTGCCTGTTTTGTTCGATGAAGAAAAACTGCAGGCCATTATTGCGCGGGTCAACCAACACGAGCCGGTACAATACGTGGTGGGAGAAGCGTGGTTTTTTGGTCGGCCATTTTTTGTTAATCAGCACGTGTTGATTCCGCGACCAGAGACCGAGGAGTTGGTAAGTTGGATTTTAGAGCGCGAGGGAGCTGACCCTCAAACCGTTTGGGATGCCGGCACAGGCAGCGGGTGTATACCGGTAACGCTCGCCCTTGAGCGGCCATCGTGGCGCGTGCATGCCACGGACGTAAGCATCGCGAGCCTGGACGTGGCAAAACGCAATGCGGATAAATGGAAAGCGCGTATCAATTTTTTCGCGCACGATCTAGGTCACGATCAGTTGCAATTGACAAACCTTGAGGTGATTGTAAGCAACCCGCCTTACATCGCAACACACGAAGCCGGTACGCTGGCCACCCGCGTACGTGCTTTTGAGCCTGCACTGGCACTTTTCGCACCGGCACACGATGCCCTGTTTTTTTACAAGCGGCTGATTTTTTTCGTGCAACAACTACTGCGGCCGGGCGGCCGCGTGTATGTAGAAATGAACGAGCAGCTGGGTCTGGAAACAGAACGGCTTTTTCGGGAGGCCGGTTTTAAAGGCGTAGAATTAAAGAACGACCTCAGCGGAAAGCACCGGATGCTGTGTGCCCGGCAGCCGGGGTGATGGAACGCGCGTACCGCGGGTTTTTTTAACCGGTTGTAAAGAATGCGTTTTCTTGTATTCCCAGTCGTACACGCGCTGCTGCTTTTCTAATTCATGATTATCTTTCGAAAAATTATTGAAAATGAACTGGAAAGCCTTTGCCCTGGCCGGGATTCTTTTGGTAGCAAGTTGCAGTAGTAACGATGATCCTGCCGTTGACCAGGTACCCAATGCGTCTGACATTTCGGGTTCGGTGTTTCTTTATAATGAGGGCACAGATCGTGTGGCCAGCGATGGAATGACCGTAACAGTTGCGAATGTCGATCCCGAGCGCTCCGCGGTCACCGATGCAAGTGGCAAGTTTGTAATCCGCAATGTGCCGCTTGGCACCCATATCCTCACCTTCACTAAAAATGGTTATGGCACCTTCAAGATTTTTGATTTTGCCCACGTGACGGACGATCGGGAGACGGTGCTGACTACCATCCCTTCCCTTGGCACCAGCTCATCCACCCAGGTAACTGCGCTAACTGCTACCGTGGCGGGCACAGAAGTAGCCATTCGGGCAACCACCAACCCGGCAGGTAGTGCCAATAACAGCCGCTACGTGCGGATTTTTCTGCACACCGCCGCGAACGTAAGCCAGGTGTTTCATACGGTCTACTCACCCACTTTCGTGGCCCGCATTAATCCGTTTGTGAAAACGTATACAAAAGCGGAATTAAACGCCATGGGCTTTGTTTCCGGGTCTACTGTTTTTGTTCGCGTCTATGGCGATTCGTATTGGGGCAATCAATATAAAGACCCGGGACTTGATCGGTGGGTTTTTCCGAACCTGAATCCTAACGCTGCGGCAGCAACCTCTTTTGTGGTGCCCTAGTTTGGCAGGGTAAGGAATATTGTAGAGCGGCAAATCTTTGCGATTCCCTAACAACGTCCGTACGCATGGGCGGGTGTGCGTAAGACTTTTGGGCTGAACCGAAATTGTTTTTTTAAAACACGACAAACTGTGGGCGGTAAGAATCGGCTGCCAAATCCGTCAATCGGCAAGCGCAAAGTTTCGAGATAATTTGCAAACCCCTATCTTGCCACTATGAAAAGCAGGGGATTGGTTATTCTTGCCAGCGTAGCGCTGTTGATCTCCTGTAATCGCGAAGAGTCTGCAGTTGCTTCTTTCAACATCATCCAAACAAAAATTCTGGATACCAACTGTGCCATTACCGGTTGCCATGCCAGCACGTCCGACCCTTCATTTCAACAGCATGGCCTAGTATTAACCGGAGCCGCCGCATACGATCAATTGATCAACCGACCGCCCAAAAACGCAAATGCCTTGAAGGATGGTTTGCTTTTGGTAAAGCCCTTTAAGGCCGATCAAAGTCTTCTGTTCCATAAACTCCTTCCGCTCGACCATCATGCCAATACGGATTACGGAAACCTGATGCCGCTGGGCCTGCGCCCCCTTACCAACGGAGAGATCGAGTTCATTCGAAGATGGATTGAGGCTGGCGCCCCGTTTCAGGGCGATGTTGTGGATCAGGGCTTGTTGGATGACACCACTCGCCTGGACAATACCCGGTTTGAAGCGCTCCAACCGCCGCCGGCCGGACAAGGGTTTCAATTGAAACTCGAGCCATTTTCCATCGCGCCAAAATTTGAGCGCGAGTTTTTTGTATACAAAAAACTGGGCAATGCCACCGGGGTCTATGTCAATCGGTTTGACATCAAAATGCGGGCGAATAGTCATCACTTCATTTTGTATGATTTCAATAACCAGATGCCTGCCACTAGCCGCCCGGCAATAAATGTGGTGCGCGACATCCGCAGTCAGTCGGGTGATCTGATCTACTCCAACATGTTGCCAATGGCGTTTCACGTGTTTGTGATTGGCTCACAATCGCCCAACTTCTCCTACGCATTTCCGCCCGGCACGGCGCTGTATTTGCCACCCGACATGGCGTTTGATATGAACTCGCATTATGTCAACAAAAGCTTTAGCAACATTACCGGAGAAGTGAACGTAAATCTCTACACGTTGCCCGAAGCACAAGTGAAGAACGTGGTGCGTGCCCTGAATTTGGCCAACCAATCGCTCGAGTTACCGCCTAATCAACGAACCACAGCCACGAGAACATTTTTGATGAGCAAGAAAACATTTGTAGTGGCGCTTACCTCGCACACCCACCAGTTGGGCGAAAAATTTGTTATCAAAGTGAAAGGCGGCGCCCGCGATGGCGAAGTGGTGTACACCAATACGGATTGGCATCATCCCCCGATGCTCACGTTCAATCCGCCGCTGGTGCTCAATCCAGGTGAAGGGCTAACTTCGGAGATCACCTACCGCAATACCACCGCCGCCACGGTACGCTTCGGGTTGACGAGTCAGGATGAGATGGGGATTATTTTTGGGTATTATTACGAGGAGTAGTTTCAGCGATTGTCCGACTAGAGCAAAGGCATTTTGTTGAATTTTATTTCTTGAATTTTTTGATTTTTCAAGCTTTTATCAAGAAAAGGTTGAACAGTGTTTGAAAGCGGGAGTACTTTTCTTGCGCCGTTTTATTTTTTTTCTCACAATTTTCCCTCACAGATTTGCGCAACATCTGGTTTTAGTAGTTCAACGTAAATTTAAACTTTAAAATCTATGCTCAGAAACACATTACGCTTTTTGTTGGTCATCAGTGCCTGCTTCGTGTTGAGTAGGTGCAGTGAGCAAACAGTCGACATGGCTAAGCCGAAACGAAATTTGTCTTTACATGATCGTATGGCTGTTGATTTGGCAAAGTCAGTTTCGCGATCTTCTGATCTTGTTCCAGTGCGCGACTTTTTAAAAGATCAAGCGACTTTAATGTTCGATGGAGATTATGATATCCTTCTGCAGGCGGTAAGGAGTAAGCCAGTTTCGGGTCTCAAAGCATCCGGACGAAACGCGAGCCTAACTTTTGAGGAGGTGCTGCTTGGGAGCAACTCCGAAAATAGCGGGCGCAACGCTTCTGGCGGAGGTACCTCTTTTTTGGATTCGCTTGGCGCCCTTTTCCCGCTGATGCAAATTGCTATTCCCGCCCTCGATAGCAAGAGTGCCGAAAACTGGAATACGCAAACGCATCAGCCGCTAGTAGCCGTGATGCCCGCGGACTTTCAGGAAGGTGTGACAAAGACAATTACTGCCTTTGACGCAGCGGGCCGCGAGTACGAAATTGATGCTGAAAAGCAGCCTGAGAATTTGGTGATGGTGATTAGCCACAACGAGCGCCTGATCGCTGTACCTAAAGGCACCATGCCAGAGCGAGGCAGAACAAAGTCGGAGTGTATCCTACTATACTTCTCATCCGCAACGCATGATTATTACCTGAATGATAACACGTCTATGGGCTGCGGTGGTGGCGGCGGCGGCTGGGGTGATGGTGGTGGCGGCTCTGGCGGCGGCGGTACGCCATTGTGCTTGCGAACAGATGGTACATACGAGTTTTTACGCGGCTTGTACTTGAGTCAACAGGCATTAAATCGCTTCGAGGGTTGGCCCGCTGGTGCTCCAGAGATTCATCCTCGTGTTTTCTTTCCCATTTCAAACACTGTACTCGACGAAAGGAACATGAATGTAATGGAGCCAAGCAGAAGAAATCACATCAAGGACCAATGGTGGGACCGCAATAACTCTATTGCCATCTGGGATCGTTCGCAACGCGGTTCCACTTGGGCGTTTACTTTTATTGAGGACGATGCGGAGCCATTCATTCAATTAAAGGAGATTAATGTCAGTGGTAAGTTTAAACTTCCGGGTGGGGGAGAAGCAACGCTAAGTGCCAAGTTTAATGTCGGCACCCTGGATGAAGATATGGGCAACTATTTTGTTGACTTTTGTCCAAATCCTCCCCGAACAATAGCTGGTTCACAATGTTATGATCCGAGTGACGGTTTTTACTTTCGCCTTGGCAGATAAATTTTTAACAGAGTCGGCAGTTAATGCCGACTCTGTTTTTTACCAAACATCTTTTAGTAATCCAAGAAGCAAATGAAAAAACTAGCAGCAAGCGCAATCGCACTTATTACTTTTCTCGGCCTAACCAGCTGTGACGAGAGCCGCGAGATTCGGAGGAACATTGATGGTGTGTGGCGTGTGGAATCGGTCACGTTTATGACCGAGGAGCGCGTTGATTCGGTTTGGGAGTTTGATAACCTCACTTTTGAATTTGAGAGGTGTTCAAGGAGAAAAAATACGGGGAGTACAGAGCTTTGTAAGCTATTTATCAACGAGGGGCAGAATCAAACGATTTTCGAGTACCAAGTAACTGCAGATGGTCAGCTCTATTTTGATCTTGCTTCGCCACATACCCCATCGAAATTCGATGCGGTTCTGATTAGCCCGAACTATGATATTACAACATTAACAGATAGCAATCTGTTGATCCGAAATCAAAGAAAACCGCCATTTGTACCTTCTTACACAGAAATAAGAGCGGAACGCCAATGACGCTATGTTATCAAAAATGAAAATGATGTCATACCGTTGCCAATTTTTCTTTATCGCCACAATTGTATTTTTTCTGGCCAATAGTCTTAATGCACAGAACAAACCTCCTACAAGGAGTTTTGGTGCTCAGCTAAGCCCGTTTTTGATTGGTTCACCTAATCTAGGGAAGTCAATTATTTTACCTGACAGTTTACTAGTGGGTATTGAAGACTTGGCAAATGCAAATCCAAGTTTACAAGTTGGGTTTTTCTTTGAGCGACGATTCAGCGAGCGATGGCTTTTTAGAGTTGACGCCAACCTGATGCACCGAAGTATTTGGTACATGATTATTGATAATCCGTGGGGTGGCTTTTTTCAAGCCAAACGAACTCCAGCCGCGAGTATTTTGGTAACAGTAAATCTTCCGATTCAAATTCAGTACCGGCTGCACCGAAGACTGCACGTGGGCGGTGGCCTCGCGACACAGTTTCATTTTGGGCCTCGCGAGAGCATCAATAATAATTCGTCCCGTCCCGACCTCATGCTTGCAAGTCGTGTGGAGCAGGCCCATAGAAGCATCACGCTGCATACACAATACGGCTTGTTTTGGCACACGCCCAAGTGGAGCCTCGGTTTCTCGTCGCAGCAAAGCCTAACATCAATAACTACGGGCTTTGAATGGCGTGGGTTGAATTATGAGCTGCCGGAACTCAACACTCGAATTTACTATATTAACATAGGGTATCGCATTCTCCCATCCCGCAAAAAAATGACCGAATAGTCGATTAAAAATTATTTTTGAAGAAAGTGTGGTTTCGGATTTATCTTGGTGTACGCCTATGCCAGTGAGTAGATATGGAGAAATCAGCCTGATATCTCAATGAGAACAAATTGCCTGATCTTGTTTTGCCTGGCATTAGGTTTAAAATCAATCTATGCTCAGCGGCCATTTGGTGTAAGCCCGTTGGTGATTTTAAGAACGCCAAACGTATCCATCCGGGATGATGGTGGTTTGTTTGTAGCCGATCAATTTCTCCAGCGGTTAACGTACGGAATTGGCGCTGAGTTTGGTTTAAGCAAACGGCTGGCAATAAGGTCAGGTGTGCAGCGGGTCTTTTTTGTGTCGGATGTTAACTACTGGTTTCCAGGACAGGGTAATTTCTTTTTTTCAAAGAGTCAGCCCATTACCGGTGTTCAAATACCGGTTGCTCTGGATTTTCACTTGATTCATGATCATTCCAGTTCTCGCTGGAGGTTAGGATTTACCGGCGGTACCAGCTTGCAATTAATCGAAAAAGCCAAGGGTACCGGATTTGGTGCTGTTCTGAGTTTTGATCGTTCAATCCAAATCACAGATAACTATGCGTACAATTCAGTCGAAAGAACTTTCGCTACTCTTGACGCAGGTTTATTCGTGAAGTACCGGTTGGGCAGGCACGTTTGGGCTACTTACTCGCTTATCTGGTTACATAGTTTTGCAAACACGGTAGTCGAAAACAATGTTCGTTACTCGGTAGCTTCAGCAGTAATCACGACTAACCATGAAGCACGCACTGTTGCCGATGGTAGTGCGCGGCATCATGGATTTGGATTGCAGTACCGATTTTAAATTGAAACTCCCTGACCAGTAGATCGCTGGCCGGGTTTTTCTAATCAAATAAATGTTTTGCTGCTCAAACGTTATGCATTGTAGCTATTGGCAGAATTGATTGATTCCCCCACCCAAAACGCTTCTGGCAGTTGTACTTCAAAAAGGCCGTCCGCTTTGATTGTTTGTTGCTGAATGCCAGTGCTTGATCGGAGGGTAAGCTGTGTTCCGGCGGGATACCACTTTTCAAAAACGGGCTTACGTACATGCAGCCACCGCCTGCCGCCTTGAAAGATCTCTACATCAAAATCAGGTGGCAATGGATCAACGTCAAATAACAAAGAATCGTGACTCACCACGTAAACGCCCTTGTATGCATCACCTTTCAGAAAAAACACTACCGTGGCAAACTCTTCCGAAATATCATTTACAGAAATGATTTTCAGGGGTTGTTGGTGCAGCAGCAGGCCTTGCGCATGTGCCGACTCATGTGGCTGGACAAGCACCACGTCTATCTTTATTCCCCAAGCAGCCACGGTTTCGGCATGTCTAAACGGCACAAGCACCGTTGGGCTCCATTCTAAAAGCTCTTGAATTTTTTCAAAAGATAACGCATCAGGATCTTGCAGAAAAAGCGCGGGCTCCTGGTTCTCGCGTACAATGTGGTGACTGGACATGGCTACTGCTCAAAAAAGCAAACCGTGCCACCTACCCAGGTCTTGTCTTTGTTATACTTCACGCCAATCATCTCGCCCCGGCTAAGCCGCGCCAGGTTCGTAACCAACTCGGGCCGGCTTTTGTCTTCGTCCCACAGAAACAATAAGCGAATCTCCGCTTTTACCATCCCATCGGGTGCCTGAATCACGGGCTCGTAGTGAACTTTTCGCTGGAGCAGAAAATTCTTGCGTTCACCCCAGGGAATCGCATCAATGTCTTCGCGGGTAACATGAAAAATTACCCCGGTACCAGAAAACGAAAACAGCGGCTTCAGCACGTAGTTCTCCAGGTCGGGCGGAGGTACGGTGTAGTCGCTTAGAAATTTACATTCCGGAACAGCATCGGAATGCAAAAACGGCATGGTGTACTTGCTGATTTTGAAAAACCAATTCGGGTGCCCAGCCCATTCTACATCAACATCGTTGGTGAGTCTAAATTCGCTCACCAAATCTTTCTTGGCGAGTAGTTCATCAAAAATTACGCGGTTGTAAATGCGGTGGATAGGAATTTCTTTTCCGCCTTTTGAATAATACAGTTTTCGGTGCCGGATGGTGATATCGCCAATGTGTACGGGCTCAATTCCGAGTTTTTCTTTTGTTACCAGAAAGTCGATAGCCGTATTTTGTTTGAGTGGATCAATCTCAAGTAGAATCACATTTTCCGGATCGTGCTTGCCCACAATCGCCTGATGCAACCACTGCCAGTATTGGGTGGAAGACTGGCCGAAATGAAAATCCCATCCGGCCGGAATCTGGTAGTGTTGGCGAAATTTGTTTCCCAGAAAATCCTGATATCCAAACAACGAAGGGAACCCTTGCATTTCGATCAGTTGCGGAACAATTTCTCCCTGCGCGTTTTTACAAACTGCAAAATCGAGGGCTAAGAAAAGAGCGTGTGGAGATTCGCCCGGCACGCGCAGTGCGGGCGGCACGGCCGCTTCCATGCGTGCGCTGTAATCCGGCTGCACTAGTGTGCCGATGATTTCATCAGCAGCTTTTTTCAGCTTTGCCCCAAACTCGCGCCCAATGAAAACGGGTGTTTCTGCCACGCGAAAGGTGATGGTATAATTGTATGTTGCGTTCAGGTCGTCTAAAAAGTGCTGGTACTTTTCAGGCGAGAACTGGGCGTTGAACTGCTGCCGGAGTTTTTCGATCATAATTCGATGGGGGCGATGCGGTGCTGCAGCCCCATCATCAAAAAGCGGGGCACCACGGTATTGTGTGTGAGCATGATTTTGTCGGGATCGTTGAGGTGTTCGAGCATTTCCCAATACTTTTTTTCGCCATGTTTCTCGATTACGATTTCTCGCTTATCATCGCGAAGCAGGTACATGCGCATCCCGGCGGCATCCGCTTCGGGATGAAACTGCGTGCCAAAGATCGCATCGTCAAAACGGATGGCCATCACCGCGCGCTCCAAATCCACGTGTGGCCGAAACTTTTCAATTGCTAACAGGCTGCCGCCTTCGCTTTCGATCTTGGTCAGGTCGGGCTGGGTGATTTGATAGTCGCGCGAGTCTACCGCCCAAAACGGATCGCCCAACGAACGCAGCAGGGGGTCATGATGGCCGGTAATGGTTTTGTGAATGGGCATTACCCCAAACGATGTGCCCTTTCGTTTTGACACGTGGCCGTACGCATAATACCGACAAAAAACCTGAAAGGAGTGGCAAATGAGCAGCACATGCTTGCGTTGGCCAGGGTGCTTTGCGTTGTGATTGCGAATGCTATCGAGCAATGCGAAATACCGGCGCTCCCAGAGCGAGCCGGCACTGTCGATCGGGCTACCCGGTCCGCCACTGGAGATGAACAGATCGTAATCCACACTTGCTACTTCGGCCTTTTGCCGCACATCAAAAATGTCGTAGCGCAGCGGCATGTGGAAGTCGGCTTCAAATTCCTCAATCAGCTGGCGAATGCCGCGCATGCCTTCGTTGGGCATGCCTTCGTACATGTCGAGAATCGCGATGCGGATATGGTCAGAAACGTTCACGCAATGCCGGCTTAGCTTTTACACTCTTTCATGGTTTGTTCGGTGATGTAATCCACCACTTTTTCCAGGCTGTTGGTTTCCTGAAATACTTTCAACTGGCGGTCGGCACCGGTGCCGTGGCGTAACATATGCTCCACCGTTTTTAAACTTTCGCGGCTGCCCAGGTCATCTACCACATCATCTACAAAATCAAGCAGTTCGTAAATCAGTTCGCGGGTGTTTACTTCCTGCTCTTTTCCAAAGTCAATCATTTTACCATCAATACCGTAGCGCGAAGCGCGCCACTTGTTTTCGTTGATCAGGGCCCGGTTGTACTGAATGAACGTCATGTTCTGGTTGCGCAGCTTATAGAGTTTTGCTACCAGCGCCTGAAACAGCGCGGCAATGGCGATGGACTCATCCACACACATGGGCACATCGCAAATCCGAAACTCAATGGTATCGAAAAACGGATGTACGCGCACGTCCCACCAAATCTTCTTCGCGTTGTCGATACAGCCGGTTTTGATCAGCAGGTTCACGTAGTTTTTGAAATCATCCCAGTTGGCAAAGTCATCCGGAATGCCCGTACGCGGAAACTTATCAAATACTTTTGTGCGAAATGATTTGAAGCCCGTATTGCGCCCTTCCCAGAAAGGCGAGTTGCAGGAGAGCGCGTACACATGCGGCAAAAAATACCGCACCGTATTCATGAGGTGAATCGCCAGATTCTTGTCGGCCACGCCCACGTGTACGTGCAAGCCAAAAATTAAATTAGAGCGGGCAGCTTCCTGCATCTCATTCACAATGGCATCGTACCGTGGGTTGGGTGTAATCAGTTGCTTCGACCAATGCGAAAACGGATGTGTGCCGCTGGCGCCAATTTTTAGGTTGAGGCTGTCGGCAATTTCGCCCACAAACTTGCGCAGCTTGATTAATTCCTGCCGCGCTTCTTCGGTGTTGTGGCAGATGGTAGAGCCAACCTCTACAACCGCCTGATGCATTTCGGCTTTTACCTGGTCTTTCAGCGCCCGTGCTGCCAGTTCCACAATTTTTTGATCGTGCGAGGCCAGCTCCCGGGTGCGGGGGTCTACCACCATGTACTCTTCTTCTACACCGAGCGTGAACTTCATAGCTTTACTTCTTGGCTTTTGGTTTGGCAGGTTCTTTTTCCTTCTTCGGCTCAGCCTTGGGCGTGCGGCCCGCAGCAAATGCGGCTTGGGTAACGAAGGTACCCCAGGTGAGGTTGTCTTCGCCCGGCTTTTGCGCTTGGGCCCGTTCAATAGCCATTTTTGCCGCATGCTCTACTACCCATTCGAAATTTTCTTGTCCCACAGAATGCACATCGGCATCGGGGGCGGGGTTACAGAAGTCAATGGCGTAAGGCACACCGTTACGCACCGCCATTTCTACGGTATTGAAATCATAACCCAACGCTTCGTTCAGCTTCAGCACATAATCGTGGATTTGCTTCAGTAGCTTTTCCGAAGAAGGTCCGCGCTCCACCACATAGCGCAGGTGGTGCGGGTTGCGCGGCTCGTATTGCATAATGCGCACGTACTTACGGCCCAGGCAATAACAGCGGTAGTATTCTTCAAAAATGATTTCCTCCTGCAGCATCATAACCAACTGGTTGGTTTCGTTGTAGGCGCGGAAGAAATCTTCAATGTTGTTGAGTTTATACACGCTCTTCCAGCCACCGCCGGAGTGGGGCTTCATGTATGCGGGCCAGCCGATGTAGTCAAAAATCCTTTCCCAGCTAAGTGGAAATTTTAGGTTGCTGAAGGATGCGTCGGACGTATCCGCTGGGCGCTCCTTGCTGGGCAGCAACACTGTTTTTGGCACGGGCACGCCCAACTTCACGGCCAGCGCGTTGTTGAAAAACTTTTCATCAGCGCTCCACCAAAAAGGATTGTTGATCACGGCCGTACCGCTGCTCGCGGCATTTTTCAGGTACGCCCGGTAGAACGGCACATCTTGCGAAATCCGATCGATGATCACCGCGTAGTCCGTGGGGGCACCTTGTTCAACCATATCCACCAACACAGGTTCGGCTGAGATTCCCTTCAGGCCGGCTTTGTTGATGCGCTCTACGAAGGCCTCCGGAAAGGTTCTTTCCATGCCGTGCAATACTCCAATTTTCTTCATGGGTTTTATGTTTTGTTGATTAAGATCGATTTTAATGGTGTGGTGTTGGCTTGATTTCCGATGCTCTCTACCTGCCACCGGAAGCAGCCGTTACCGGATCATGGATAAATAATGGGGAAACATTTCTTTCCAGGCGGGCCAATCGTGTGGGCGCTCCGGCCGTACATCCAGCCAATGCGGAATACCCTTGGCCCGGAGTATTCCCGCCATCTGTTCGTTTGCATTCCAGCACATGTCGTGCGTGCCGGTGCCTAAGAAAACAAACATATCCTGAAATAAGTCGTGCTGGGCGTTGGGTAGGAAATCGGGCGGATTGTTAAAGTACACATCGTCATTGTAGAATCCGTCCACCTGGTCTTTGATGTCGAACGCAGCACCCATGTTGATGATGTACTTTACCACTTCCGGATGGCGAAATCCAAAATTGGTTGCATGGTAGCCACCAAAGCTGCAACCTGCGGTAGCCACCCGGTGTACGCCTGTTTCCTGGCGGCAAAGGGGCACGAGTTCTTCCAACAACATTTGATCGTACCAGATGTGGTTGCGCACCCGATCGGCCGGGTGAATGTTGCGGTTGTACCAACTGGCCCCGTCAATTCCATCCGGACAGTAGATTTTAATCAGGCCGTTATCCAGAAACCAAGCCACACTATCAATCAATCCAAAGTCGTGGTTTTCGTAGGTGCTCCCCATGGAGGTGGGGAACAAGATGACGGGGTAGCCGCGATGACCAAAGGCAGCTACATCAATATCGCGGTTCAGGCGGGGCGAGTACCAGCGGTGGTGGTGTACGTGGGGCATAGTGTCAGTTTGCTTTTAAACGTGTTTGCAGTGGCCGGTTGCAAGGGTAACTTCAACAGCATCAGCCTGCTATCACCGGTTCAAGGTAAACATCTATTTTTGTTGCATCAAGAAGATTAGTCATCTGAACTCGAAAAAGTTTGACTGCTAAACATCACTACCACTCCGAGCGGTTGAAAGACGTGCACTCGGAATTATTGGGCCGGGATACGATTATCGACATCTTCCTTCCGTTTCAATTTCAAGAGGCCAAATTTCCTTTTCCGTTGCTCATTTTAAACGATGGCCAGGATGGCGAGGCCATTGCCCTGAAAGACACCTTGGAGGAACTAACCCGCAACCAAAAAATGGCGGATACGGTGGTGGTAGCGGTGCATGCAGGCGACCGGATGCAGGAGTATGGCGTGGCGGGCCACCCGGATTTCAAAAGCCGCGGCAGCAAAGCCAAAAGCTACTCGCGCTTTATCATGACGGAGCTCATTCCGTATTTGCACTATCGCTATTCGCTCTCCACCGATGTGGCACAGCACGCCATTGCCGGCTTTTCGCTCGGGGGGCTGTCGGCCTTTGATATCGCCTGGCATCATCCGGAATACTTCGGCAAAGTGGGCGCGTTCAGTGGCTCATTTTGGTGGCGCAAACGCGACACGAAAAGTCGGTTTTATTCCGATTACCGCGACCGCATTATGCACCAGGTGGTGCGCAGAGGCCGAATGAAACAAGGCTTAAAATTCTGGTTTCAAACCGGGCAATTAGATGAACAAGCCGATCGCAACAAAAACGGTGTGATCGATTCTATAGACGATACCCTCGATCTCATCGTAGAGCTTACCAAAAAAGGCTACCGGCCCTTCCACGATCTGCAATACCTGGAGCTGCCACACGGCCGCCACGACTTGCCCACGTGGAAAGAAGCCCTACCCGTATTTTTGCAATGGGCGTTTCCATATACTCAAAAATCTGCATGAACATCAATACCGTTGTCTTCGACTTAGGCGGCGTTCTCATCGACTGGAATCCGCGTTACCTGTACCGCAAGATCTTCACCACCGAAGACGAGATCACCTGGTTTTTAGAAAACATCTGCACCTCCGCCTGGAACGATGAACAAGATGGCGGTCGCTCGTTCGAGGAAGCCACCGAAGAACTGGTTCGTAAATTCCCCGCACACGAAACGCCCATACGGGCATGGTATGCGCGCTGGCAGGAAACCATCTCCGGGCCGATTCACGGCACCGTGGATGTACTGCGCACGGTGCGCGAAAACAAGCAGCACCGGCTCTACGCGCTCACCAACTGGTCCGATCAAACATTTCCCTGGGCGCTGGATAATTTTGAGTTTTTGCATTGGTTCGAAGGCATTGTAGTTTCCGGTGTAGAGAAAAAACGCAAACCGTTTCCGGAAATCTACCACATCCTGTTCGAACGTTACGGCATCGAGCCAAACCGATCGGTGTATATAGACGACAACATCAAGAACATTGAAACCGCTGATCGACTCGGAATGAAGGTGATCCACTTCCAACATCCGCAACAGCTGCACGCGGAGTTGGTGCGCTATGGGGTGGTGGCGTAGTTTGATTCGTGAGGCCTGTAGCCTGTAGCGTGTAGCCTGCCGCGCATAGCGTGAAGCCTGTAGCTTGTGGCGTGAAGTCTTTAGCGCATAGCGTGAAGCCTGCAGCGTGTAGCCTGTAGCGCGAAGCGTGTAGCCGCTCGTCCCTCGCAGTTACTCCAACTCCCTTACCGATTTCTCAATAATGTCGCAGCACTCGTGCAGTTGCTCTTCGGTAATCACCAGCGGCGGTGCCAACCGAATAATGTTGCCGTGCGTGGGTTTTGCCAGTAACCCGTTTTTTGCAAATCGCTCGCACAGGTTCCAGGCGGTTTTGCTCTGTGGGGTGTCGTTAATCACAATCGCGTTTAGCAAACCCTTGCCGCGCACCAGCGTAATCCATTTCGTTTTCGCAATAAACGCCTGCATGCGCGCCCGGAAAATCGCCCCCAGCCGCTCCGCGTTCGCGGCCAGGCGCTCATCTTTCACCACCTGCAAGGCCGCCATCACCACCGCGGCCGCCAGCGGGTTACCGCCAAACGTAGAGCCGTGTTCTCCCGGTTTAATCACCAGCATAATCGCATCGTCTGCCAGCACTACGCTAATCGGGTACACCCCGCCCGAAAGGGCCTTGCCCAGAATTAAAATATCTGCACGCACCCCTTCGTGGTCGCTGGCCAGCATCTTGCCTGTGCGCGCAATACCGGTTTGAATTTCGTCCATCATCAGCAACACATTGTGCTGGTGGCAGAGTTGCTCTGCTTTTTTCAGGTAGCCCGCATGCGGCACATACACACCCGCCTCGCCTTGAATCGGTTCAATCCACAACCCACACACGTTCGGGTTTGCCAGCGCAGTTTCCAACGCGGCCACGTCATCGTACGGCACAATCTCAAACCCCGGCATAAACGGCCCAAACCCTTCGCGCGAAGCAGAATCGGTAGAAGCCGAAATAATGGATGTGGTGCGGCCATGAAAATTCTTCGTTACCGCCACAATTACTGCCGCGTTTGGGGCAATGCCTTTCTTGGTATAGCCCCACTTGCGCGCCAGCTTAATCGCAGTTTCGTTGGCTTCGGCACCGCTGTTCATAAACAGCGCCTTTTGGTAGCCAAACGTTTCGCACACGTATTTTTCTGCTACACCCAGCTTGTCGTTATAAAATGCCCGCGAGGTAAGCGTAAGTTCTTTGGCTTGTTCCACCAAGGCAGTAATGATGCGCGGGTGGCAATGCCCCTGGTTCACCGCACTGTATGCCGATAAAAAATCGAAGTAGCGCTTGCCTTCCACGTCCCACAGAAAAACACCCTCGCCTTTTGCCAACACCACCGGCAGCGGATGGTAGTTGTGCGCCCCGTACTGTTCTTCTAAAGCAATGGCCTGTTGGCTGCTGGAAATGAGCGTATTCATCGTCTGCAAATTGAGTATCAAAGGTAGCATTTTTGGCCGCGAGTTGGGGGCTACGTGCACGGGTTTTGTCGGGCAGGCCCCCCGCCGCCGCACCGCCCCGCGCAGGGTCGCGCTTTCGTGGCTCGCCACCCACCGCACATGCCCCTGCGGGCTTAAACAAACCCACTCAATCGCTGCCTGGGGGCGGGTTACTGTTTACTGGACGCTGGTTACTGGTCGCTGGTTACTGGTCACTGGCTACTGGTCGCTGGTCACTGGCTACTGGTCGCTGGCTTCTGGCTACTGGTCGCTGGTCTCTGGTCGCTGGTCTCTGGCATTTAGGCCAGCAGTCATCTCAAAAATCTGAAAGGCGTCATTTCGAGGGAGGTACGACCGAGAAATCCGTGATTGCAGCGCTGCAAATAGGGATGTCTCACTTTCGTTCGACATGACGGGATATTTTTGAGATGGCCGCTAACAACTAACAACCACCAACTACCAACTACCAATTACCAACTACCAACCAACTCCTTACCTTTGCCCCATGGAATTTCTATTTCTTGGTGGTGGCGTAGCGCTGGGTGTGGCGCTAGGGTGGTTCATTGCAAAGGCATCCGGCATCCAGCAACAACAGCAACACGCCGGCCTGCTGGTGGCGGAAAAAGAACGTACCAAATCGTTGGAACAGCGCATCCACGAACTCACGCGCACGCTCGAGGCGGAGCGCGAGAAAGTGCTCGACCTCACCAACAACTTGGCCGCCACCGAAGCCAACTACCACAACCTGGAAGAAAAACTGGAAGAACGCAGAAAGGAGTTGGCCGAGATGCAGGCGCGCTTTGCTGATCAGTTTAAAAATCTGGCGAACGACATCCTCGAAGAAAAAACAAAAAAGTTTACGGAGCAGAACAAAACCAACCTGTTCGACTTACTCAAACCGCTGGGGGAAAAAATCAGCGAGTTCGAAAAACGCGTGGAGGCCACGCACAAAGACACGCTCACCGGCAACGCGGCCTTAAAGGAACAACTCGCCAACCTGCAGCGGCTAAACGTACAGATGACGCGCGAAGCCGAGAACCTGACCCGCGCACTTAAAGGAGATACCAAAACGCAGGGCGCCTGGGGCGAATTCATTCTCGAAAGCATTCTCGAAAAATCCGGCCTCGAGCGCGACCGCGAGTACACCGTGCAAGAATCGTTCACCACGGCCGAAGGCCGCCTGCGCCCGGATGTGATCGTGCGCCTGCCCGCCAATAAACACGTAGTCATCGACTCCAAAGTGTCGCTCACGGCATACAACAATTTTGTAAACGCAGAAACAGAGGAGGAAAAGGCCGCTGCATTAAAAGCGCACTTGCTCTCCATCCGGCAGCACATGAAACTGCTGGCCGAAAAAAATTATCAAAAGCTAACCGAGGCCGGCCTCGATTTTATCATCCTGTTTATCCCCATTGAACCGGCGTACATTCTCGCCATCCAGAGCGAGCGCAGTTTGTACGAAGAGGCGCTGGAAAAACGCATCGTGTTTGTAAGCCCTACCTTGCTCATCCCGTCTTTGCAGATGATCAAAAACGTGTGGAAGCAGGAGAACCAACAGCGCCACGTGCTGGATATCGCCACGAAGGCGGGCGACTTGTACGATAAGTTTGTGGGTTTTACGGAAGATCTCATCAAACTGGGGCAGTACATGGATTCATCCAAGAAATTTTATGAAGAGTCGATGAAGAAACTTTCCGTGGGCAGTGGTAATTTAGTACGCCGGGTAGAGGAGTTGAAGAAACTGGGCGCCCGGGCGAATAAAAGCATCGATCCCAAACTGCTGGGCCGCAGCGAAGACCAAACCGGCCTCTTCGAAAATTGAACCGGCCCATACGAACAGGAACACTAAAAACTGATCATACCATGAAAAAGCTCATCTTTCTTTTTGTAACGATCGCGGCCGCGGGCTGTGCGTCACTCTCGCCCGTGGGCACCTGGAACTACACCATCAGCGGCACACCGCAGGGCGACTTCACCGGCGCCATGGAGGTAACCAAACAAGAGGCCGGCTACGCCGCCACGCTTAAAACAACCGATGGCGAAATGAAGTTTGAACAATTTACGTTCGACAAAAAAACCGCAAAGTCAGCCGGAACGTTTTATTACCAAAGCATGGGTGTAAACTTTGATGCCGCAGTTACCAAAGCCACCATGGAAGGAAGTGTGTCGGTACAAGGCATGTCCTTCCCGTTCAAAGCCGCCCGCGCAAAGTAGTTTACCGATGAAGATCACAGCCGATAACAAACTGAAGAAATTGATTGTCGTGGGCGACCGGGTGCTGATTCGCCCCGCCCGCCAGTCCGACCGCACCGAGAGTGGTTTGTATTTGCCGCCGGGCGTGCAGGAGAAAGAAAAAATTCAAACTGGCTACATCATTAAAGTGGGGCCGGGCTACCCGCTGCCCATTCCTGCCGATGAAGACGAAGCCTGGAAGGGCCAGGAGGAGGCGGTAAAATACCTGCCGCTGCAGGCGCAAGAGGGCGATCTGGCCATCTTTTTGCAGAAGGGTGCCATTGAAGTGATCTACGAAAAGGAGAAATACTACATTGTATCGCAGGCGTCTATCTTAATGTTAGAGCGCGAAGAACCGTTGTAGGTATGAAGGGGCTGTCGTTCAGCGCGCTGCGCGTAGGCCACCGCTACCGGCTGGTAAACTATTCGGATGTATATGATTTTGAAATCGAGCGCGCCCTGCTGCGCGAAGATTTTTTGGTAAAAGACCTTCATACGCTGGAGCGTTACAAACTAAAAGACGTCATCAAATTCGGCAAGGGCAAGGATTTTGAGATTCGGGAGTTGGCGTGAGGCGCTGGGGTCTTAGGCGTCAGACCGCTCACAGCGGTCAGACGCCTGCCCCCAAAATATAACTCTGTCATCCGTTGGGTAAGGAAAGGAAGCGGGCACGAGCTGAAATTTGATGCGTCCGCGCGGCACGCTTCAACCAAACACCTGTAGGCATGTTTGTTCCCGGAGCGGGAGTTGGCGTGAGGCGTGCGGGTCTTAGGCTAATGCACCAAAGTACAACAATATTCTGTGGGCGTTTCCTCTTGTCATTTTTGGTCAAATATTTTGTTGCGCTCGGCGCAAAAACTCGAATTTATACAATTGCTGCTTTGCCCGCTATACTGGTGTCACCTATCGCACATATCCGCTGGAAATAGTGTGATATGTCCAGCTATTCGGCAGTTATGATTTCCAATCCGAGACGGCTAAAACGGGGCTTATAGATTCCGCGTCGCTGTAGTTCGATATTACAAAGCGCGAACAGCTGGTTATTTCAATAGTGTTGCTCTTCAATTGATTTACTAATAGCGGTTTTCACCTTACCGGTATGTTCGGTCGTTTTTGGTTCAATCAGCATAATCAGGCATTCCGCTGTTGAGGAAACACGGTGGTTGGTTCCTTTCTTCACAACAAACAGGTCTCCCTTTTTCATGGTAAATTCCGGTTGATGCTCGATTTCCATCAACAGTTGCCCGTCAACGATATAGAACAACTCATCTTCATGCTCATGGTTATGCCAGGGCACTTCTTGCCCTTTTATTTTTGCCAGTTTGATATAATGGTCATTCACTTCGCCTATGATCTTTGGCGAGAAATAATCTTTAACACTTAAAAACGCATCGTTTACGTTCATCTTTTAAATAGCTTACTTTTCACAATTTTGCCTTCTCTTTTTGCAAGATAATAAAATGCTATTCCGATCAATAACAAGAAAGTTAGCGTGATCATGGAGTTTTCAATTCCAAAAACACCCCCTGTCAATAGTTCAGGACCGGAAAATGTGGATTGAATAATACTGCCCATATCATTTAGTCCGGAGAGATTTGAGCCATAAAACGGCTGAGAAAAGTTCCAACCTAAATGGAAGAAAAAGGGTAGCCAAATTCTTTTCGTATAGATGAACAGCATCGCCCCCGTAAATCCCCAAACCAAGTATAAAATAAGGCTGAAGAAGTTGGTGTTGGGATTATAAATGTGCAGTTGTAGTTCTACTAACATGGCAATGACGAGGGTTAGATGAGTACCTAACCAATTTTCACAGATACGAACGATTAACCCTCGATGAAACAGGTCTTCAACGATGGCCGCAAACACCAATACCGTGAAGAACTTCACTGGGTAGTGAGCGGTTGTAATACTCATCGGTTGGTAGTACCCCAACAAGTATAAAATGAAGATTGATAATGAGATCGAAGAAAAGCCCAGAATAAATCCGCCAAGTAGTTCTTTAGGCAAATAGGCTAAAGAGAGTTCGGTAATCTTTCTTTTATCATAAAAACGAAATAGAAAATAATAGCCAACTAATAAAACGAGGAAGGAGATACAATGAATGATGGGATTGGCAATATTTTTATCTGGAATAATGCTGTAAAAAAATGGCTTTAATGCGAAGTTTTGAATGATTACAAATAGAGAAAACGGGACGACAATGCCCACGATAATTTTAGTAATTGGAAAGTGCAGTACTCGTTGAATGGATGCATTCATATTGGTTCGTTTTATTTTCACTTTGCTTCGGAAGTAGCTGATTGCGTTACAGTTTCTTCGGTATTTTAATTTTGGTAAAGAGAAATACATAATATCTTTGTAACAAGTACATACTAAAATGTAGCCTACATACCAAAATGATACTATTGCTGATGACGAACACATTAAAATTGTTAGAAGGGTGAAAAAAAAATCGAGCAAGGCATATTGTGCCGTGGATTACGCCTTTCAACGAATTGGCGGAAAGTATAAAGGAAGAATTTTGTGGGTCTTGAAAGATGGCCTTTTACGCTATGGAGAATTGAAAAGGGCCGTGGTGGGGATAACCCCAAAAATGCTTACCCAGACCCTAAAAGAGCTGGAAAGTGACGAGCTGATTACCAGAAAAGTCTATCTGGAGGTTCCACCACGAGTGGAGTACGCGCTTACGCCTACAGGCAAGGAACTGATTCCCGTGATTAAACAAATGCGCGCCTGGGGCGAAAGGCAAATGTTTTTAAAATGAACGGACAGAGAATCCCAAGTGCATCGGTAATCTAACTACTTGATGCGATGCCATTCTATTGGTGGTATTCTTGGCTGGGGTGGTTAGGGTTCGCGCTTTTGCTTGCTTTGGGGTGGCGGTGATTGTAACAGCGCTTGGTTCGTGCGGCAAGGAAAAGGTGCGCAAGCGCGAAGCACTTCTACACTTTTAATACGAAACCGTTGGTCGCGGGTTGTTGTGTTTTATTGCGTTTGTCTCACATTCCATTTTTTCAGTCCGCCTACCAGATACAAAAGTCCAACGAGAATTGCGATTAGTGAGTAGGTGTTTTCTAGTAACGGAGTTGCTTTTTGCCATCCGATATCGAAAGCAAGTTCACTGATTCCACGCAACAAATAAATCCCTCCGATACAAAATACCATTGGTTTTACGAATGGCAGCTTTTTATACTTGTTATCGGCCGAGAGCCCATACAAGCCCATGACAAAAAATAAAATGGCTACTACCACCGTAATAAAATACGGATACAGCGGATGTATGTCTCGTTTAGCAAGCGCCATTCCTTCCGCAATACCAGCAACTTCAAACATTTTGTCAGCCCAAAGCAATCCAACAATATGTGCGATTGCAATGAATATGTTGATATATCCGCCAAGTGTAAGCATAAGTCAATTTAATGTGTTCCGAGATAAACAAGTCCGCTGATAAGTAATAACAAAATCCACTGCCCTAGTTTCAAATAGTTTTTCGGGAACTGTTTTGAAATTGCTATTGTAAAGGCCCACACCACGGCATAGCCAAAAAAGTATAGGGTTAGTATTTGTAACACTATTTTTTCGTTGTCGAGGTAGTTCGTAAAGTTAATCAGTCCGAGCCCGATCGTGGCAAAAAGCAAATCAAATGAAACCCAATGCCAACCACATCTAGCCATCGTCCATTTCTCTCTTTTTTGGAAATTTTCGTCACTCCCGGCTATCGGTTCGTTTACTTTCAATTCTTGGTCACCTACAAATGTGTGAATAACAAATGCTAAGAGTGTCAAGGCATTGGCTATCAAAATTGCTGCGTTCATACTTCTATTTTACTGTCTTGTTCCGTGGTAGGCATGAAGACAAATTAACTCAATTTAAGCCAGAGATGACCGGCTTCCGAGGCCGCGTACTATCCTGCGAAACCAAACGTTGTTGGTTTAAAAATATGAAAATTTAACCTGTCGCCGGGCCATAGCGCAAACATGCGTTTTAGTCAGAAGATATATACTCAAGGAAATTGTTTTTTGGTTGGTAGTGTAAATGCTTTTTTGCTTTATCGATTGAGTAGACTCTGTCTATTGATTTCGGAAAAGTCCATCCTCTTTTTGCATAGATGTCCTCACTTGTTGGGTAGTACTTTACGATGACCTTCTTCGGATTATTCTTTAGCGTTTTTAAATCTGTCATTTTGAATGGAGTGTCGTTAGAGATGTTAAATATCTCAAAGGTTTTAAACTGCCTATGTACAGCGAGCAGATGGGCTTCGGCTCCATCTTTTTCGTCCAGGCCTCTGTAAAGCCGATAATTTGCAATTTCGTTTTTTGGTTCGTCCATAAACCTTGATACCCGCAGAACACAACAATTCAATTTGTCCTTTTCAAAAGAATCCCTACAAAGATTCTCCGCTGTCAACTTGCTAATATCGTAGATGTCTCTTGGTACAGCAGGTAGTTGTTCATCAACCCACACCGCGTTATTCGCGTTTTCCATTGACTTACCATACACGGAAGTGGTGCTGGTGTAGATGAAGGATTTTATACCATTTTGTGCCGACGCTTCCAATAGGTGAAGTGTGCCGAGAATATTTGTTTCAATGAAGTCTATACGGGGTAAATTCATGTCCAGGTGTCGTCCATGTACAGCCGCAGTGTGAATCACGCGGTCAACTTTTTTTATCACGTTAGCGACATCTTTTTTATTTCGTATATCTAATACAATGTCTGTCGTTTTTGATTTCAATAGGTCAATTCCAATACTTTGAATTTTTTTAAATCGTAATAACTCAATGATCGCCTGCCCGAGTCGTCCTGCTGAACCTGTTACCAATACCTTCATAGGTTGATGGATTGTGGAACTAAAACGCTTGCCATGGCCGGTGTTCTTCACCGGCAATTAGATTTGAACTTCGCATTGGAGTGCAAATGTGGTATTTGAACGAGTTGCCGTCCATGGTCGTTAAAACTAATGACGAATATAAATATTTTATACTTAGGCCTTAACCGGCCATTAGTTATCGCTTTTATTAGCGGTTCGGGCTTATAAATTGTTTTCCATTTTTTTTAATGCTCTTGGAATTTCTTTTGCCTGTTCCAGGTGACGTTTTTCGTGAGTCACTATAATGTCGAATGCTATTTCTAACCTGTAAACCACAATTCTACTCGCGGGTGAGGAAATCACAATTTGATTATTAAGGAGTTCATTGGCTTCGTTTATTTGCGTTTGCAGTTCGGTTTGATGCTTCTTAAACTGATGTACTATATCATTTCGTACACTGTTTTGGCTTGGCTCCCAAATTGGAAAAGTTTTCATTTTACTCTTTCTGTCTGGTTTAACGGCATTGAGAATACGTTTTTCAAAAAAGGAAACAATAAAACCAAAATTTGCCAAAAACGGTTTTTTGTATGTTCCATTTTTTAATGCCCTCAAAACCGGATAATACGTTTCATTGACCACGATCAAATGTTCCAAATTTTGTGCGATGCTCCAAGTTTGTGTGTCTGGTTTCCAATTTAATTGCTCACTGCCTAGTTTGCTAAAATGCATCTCCGCTTCAGATGTTATTTTATCAATTTCTTGTGTCCAATTCATTTTTGTTATTTTTTGTAACCGATAAGATAATATACAGGCATTTGCCCTGGTGTTTCGTCAATTTCCCATTCATAGGAATCGACATTTTCTAATGAACTAACAAGTTCTTGTAATTCATTTTTTGAGTACATTCTTAAAATGGAGGCAATGCCATCCCACGTAATAAAGAATGGGATAAGTGGTATACAATATATAAAGGGCAATACATACCAACGAAAAGGACGAATAAATGGTGTAAGTAGTAACACGTTTAGCGGCGTAAGAAACATAGAAAACCAACTTCCGAAGTTTCTTCCAACAGGTTCAAATATGGCAATGGTTGTATTCGTATCCACTGCGTTTTGTAAAATTTGCCTTCCCTTTTCAGGCGGAAAATGATGAAAAGCTCCAAATATGGTTTGTACCGCACATTGTAAATGTTTAGGAGGCCGGGAGGCATCAACTGATGTTTTTTCATAAGTGAATGTGTCAGGCACCTCTGTGCTTAAATATTCAAACGCTCGGATGTTTGGATAGATATCTGTTAACGTGATTTTTAATTTTGGATTTTTATGTTTCAAATCTTTAGCCAAAGATATCAACCCACTGCCCCCGCCTGATGCCAAATCTACCCAAAGATTTTGCCCACTTTTATCAAAGCACTTTTGCAGTAAGGGTAAAATGGGTTTGTATAGGTAAAAATTAGTGGCTATAAACTTTAAGAAATCAGTTCCAAAATTTCGCCAACTTGAAGGAAACCACTCTAAATCCTCCCATTCAAGAGCGTGAATTCGTCTCATGCCGACAATGCTTTTTCGTTTTCGGTTACTAATGTCTTGGGCGTAGAAATCAATTCATTGTATAAAAGCGACAACATTAAATGGTGATGATTTTGGGATTTGCTAGTTGATCGGAGAGCAGTAATTTCCTTTTCACAATTTCGGAAGGTGTGATATTTCGAAGGTGCTTAAAGTCTTTAATGAAATGGGCTTGGTCTGTGAAATTAAAATCGGCAATAATTTCAAAAACATTTACATTCTGGGACATTTTTTGTTCGATTGCGTTCAATCGCTTGATTCTCAAAAATTCTTTTGGTGAAACACCCACTTCTTTTTTGAAGTTTCGCTGTAAGGTTCGTATGCCGATACGACTTCCAAAAACTAAACTTTTTATTGTTTTGAATTCAGTTTTGGATACTAATTTGATAAACTGTTTTGTTGGTTCCGATATGGGGTAAACTGCGAAGTGTTCAATGCCATTAACCAAGGCTTTAGATAACGTAACATCAAGTTTGGCGGACAATTTTGTATACTTAAAAAGAATTTCTCCGATGGGATGAGATTGAATATCAATTACTGAGTTATTTAGTTCTGTTGCGTCTACATTGAATAGTTGTCGTAATCCGAAGGGTTGTAATCGGATACTTATAAAATGATAGTTTGGTGCAAATTCAATTTTTTGAGAAATGTTATACAGTCCTTTGATTAGCCCATTGGGGATTGGAACATTTTTTATTTGATGTGTTTGTCCGATGAAAAGAATTATCTCAGGGTTTACAAAGGGCGGTACAAAATGTGTTAAAGGGTCAGCCGCAGAGTCTGATTTTATTTCTACGATTTCGGAAACACAGTTGTTCGGATTTTTGATTTTATATAGTTGAACTTTCATTTTGTGATTTTGCGTTAACCATTGCCACGTTTGGGTGGTTCTTTTTATCTGACCGATAACGGTGAAGCATAGCCGCTTTCGGGGACTTAGGATTCTGTCCGCCCGGTGCTCTCACCAGCTGGGGATTATGAGCATGAATTTACGAAAATGCTGGTGGCGTACGTTTCACCCGATGGCCGCCGCTGACCAACCATAAGATGCTGACATATTCGTATCTACCACCGTAGCGGCAATGCAATGTTAGCGGTAGTTGTTCTTTATCGATCCGAATGAAATCCAATTGTATTCCCTTCGGTATCGATTACAACCGAACAAAATCCGTGTTCGCCAATAGGAAACTTTTTTTGTAATACTTTTCCGCCTGCATCTTCAACTCTTGCCGTCTCAACGGCACAATCTTCGGAAGTGAAGTAAACTAAAGTTCCGCCAGTCCCGGGTTTCATCCCACTTGTCTTACACAATGCGCCACTTATGTTGCTTTTTCCTTGAGCCCAAGGAAAACTTAACATCGCTAAGTCGCCAAATTCTCCCGGGGCTTGCATAGGTAGCATTTCAATTTGTAAAACCGTTTCGTAGAATTTTTGAGCTCTGTGCATATCGTCTACATAGATTTCTACCCAAGCGAATGGGTTTTTTACTTGTGTTGCCATATCTATTTTATTTAATGTTTAAGCTTAGCATACTATTTTGATGACCTGTTGATTAGCCAAATTAGCGTGGCACTTAACAATGTTATTATTGTAAAAAACCTTTCAAAGGTTGTTTCGGCAAATAAATTACCAATTGTGTTTAGTATAAAAATTGTAAAGAAAATCCACAGAATTACTCTAACGGCTTTTCTTCCGAAGAAATAGCGGACGAACTCTGCTTTTTGCAAAAGCACAAAAACGAAAAACGAATTTATCAAAATAGAAAGGCTTTCAAAAGTATACATTTCTTCAACTGACTTTAGTCGTCCGCCCCATGTTACTTCAAAAGGAATAATTCCAATTAAAATCAATAAATGGAACATTGTTGCCAATGCTGAAATTCCGATTAAAATTTGGATGTATTTAATCCGGTTCATTTGCTCTCTTTTCATCTGTTCACGCTGTCGTTCTACAATGCCCGTTTGCGGGATGTGTTGATGTCAGCAGCGATTTTTTAAACTGTGCCCTGTCCTACATGTGAAACGAAATTAGGAAAACAATGTACAAAGTCAACGCTTTACGCCGCTATTGCATACGGAGCGTTTTTGCGGAGGTCATTTTTGCGCTTGCCATGGCCGAGGTTCTTCACCGGCAAAATGATTTGAACTTCTCGTTGGTGAAGAACATCAACAAGGGCTAAGAGCATCAACGAGGGTTAAGTTAATTGATTGTCGAGTTTAAATGCATCCATCGTTTGGTGCCGCTGCTTATCTATTCTGAAATCACAGGTGTTTTTCCGATTAATTCATCTCTTTTTAAGGCATTGACCATAAATTTTGCCAGGCTAAGGCGGCTGATTGTCAATCTTGGTTTAGGCACGTTATGGTAACTCTCGACTACTTTTTTGTCAGTTTTGAAGTTGGTTAATCCAGTCGGTCTTACAATCGTCCAGTTTAATTTTGATTCCTTTAGTTTATTTTCTTGCCTTTCATGGTCTTTATAGGCAACTCCAATGTTGCTGTTTTTGATAAACCAATTAAACCAGCCTGGAATTTCTTTTTCAGTTTCGGCAACTCCCCAGGCAGAACAGACGATAATTCTCTCAAGTTTGTTTTTCTCTGTCAGCGCGATTATGTTATTCATTACTTCCGACAGAAAATTAGGGGGTGTTCTTAATGTAGACCAGGGAAAGTCCGAATTTCGGGAAATGTTCAGTGCACTTATTAGTCCGTGACAACCTTTAATGGCGTTTTCCAAGTCAGAGATTTGTTCAGGTGAACCTTTAAAAATGTTTAGACTTTTGTGATTTTGCTTGAGCTGTTGTGGTTCTCGAACCAAACAATTGATATCATACCCTTGATTTAAAGCTTCTGCTAAAATCAACTTACCGGTTCTTCCGGTCGCCCCAAGTATCAATATTTTCATTCGCTGTTCCAGCTTTTTTGTTGTTGCTAACGTTTGTGTTTGCGATGTGGCCGGCTTCCGAAGCCGCGCGCTGTCTGCGAAACTAAACGTTGAACGAAGATAACAACTTGTAACTTACACTTCACCCGGCCATAGCGCAAACATGTTGTTGTGCACAGTATGCCTTACTCAAAATAATTCATTATCCATTTTACAATCAGCCATGTCAATAGTCCAAATACAAGTACTTGGTTTATCAATATGTCCCACCTCCGTTTTGGTAATTTATGGTCCGGGTAGTCAATTTCCCATCGCGCTTTGTTTGCAAACTCAGTCAACATTGTCGGGGTCACGGGTATTCTTTGAATTCGTTTGTATGGTGGAGTGAAAAACAGTCCACCGATGCTCCATTGTCCTCCCTCTTCTGTCATGTGGAAGTACCATAAATACTTGTCCATGTTAACAGTAAACTGTTTAGAGTAGTCCGAAATTAATTCGTCAAAGTCGTCACCATAAACCCCTAAGTCGGAATACAAGTCCGAGTCAGCTTTTATGTCGTCCATCCCAATTTTATCTTTTAGAAAATCAATTATTGTGTCAGTCGTTACCATTCACTTCTTTGTCCGGCATATTGTGCACAACACCCGAATTTAAACAATTGCATTTATTTCTTTTAAGCCGGAGTAACCCCAATCGCACAAATCCACTCAAATACGGTGGATATCTACTTGCCATTGCCGGTGTTGTTCATCGGTAGTTTGATTTGAACTTCTCGTTGGTGAAGAACACCAACGCGGGTTAAGCTGCGATTCAGTTTATTATCGAGTGGGGCGGTCACTTATTTTTGAATCAAGAGGTCAGTTAGTCCAAATATTCCAGCGCTCAAAATTATTGTCCATGACACCCAGTCTTTAAATTCGTTTTTCTTATGTTTTAGAAAAAGTAGATGGAGCCCAACGTGAATGATAAAAAACATGTCCAGTCCGTGTTTTAGTTGTGAATGATCACCTTGCCGTAGGAGTCCCCACAACAGAATGTAGAATAATGGAACATGGGCTATCATGAATATCTTAAATCCCCAATTGTCGTCAAGCAGTGAAAGTCCTGGAAATATTCTCCACTCCTTACACCTTACGGCGTCCATTTCGTGAATTATGATTGCTGAGATTCCTAAGTAAAAAAATATATCGCTATTCATTTAAAGTCGTATATAAGAGTTTGTCGGCACTGCCTACCGTGGTGCACCATTACTGGAAACACCCGAATTTAAACAATTGCATTTATTTTTTTATCGAGGTGTAACCCCAATCGCACAAATCCACTCAAATACGGTGGATATCTACTTGCCATGGCCGGTGTTCATCACCGGCGAAATGATTTGAGCTTCTCGTTTGTGAAGAACACCAACGAAGGATAAGAATTTATTTTTTCCTTTTTGCGTCCTCCAGAGCTTTTTGTGCTATTAATGATTGCTCCATTGCTCTATGAGCTTCCGCAACAGCCATAGCCTGCTGCATTTGTGCTTCTTTTTGACTTTGCTCAGCTTTAATTACTGCTTCTCTTGCAATTTTTGATTGCTCAATAGCAAGAGCTTCTTGTTCGTCTGCTCTTTCCTTTTGGAAATACCCATAAGTCATTGATAATAATGATACAATTGTCAGAAGTCCAATGATTAAATTCTTTCTCATTTTACAAGTTTTTAAATAGTTACCAATATTTTACCGCCCAAATAGTGTGCGGTCACAAATACTCCATCAAGTGCGAGTTGTCAGCGGAAAAATGTCAAACGAAATTTTACTTTTTTGCCGTCACTTCCAACGAAGCCGACCCAATTGCTTACAATCTTTGTATTTGCGATGTGGTCGGCTTCCGAAGCCGCGCGTTGTCCAGCGAACACAAAGGTTGATTTTATAAAAATACTAAAATTTAACGGATCGCCCTCTCATAGCGCAAACATGCTGTTGTGCACAGTAGGGCATTTACCAATCTTTTTATTGTGTCTGTGTCCTCGGTCTTCTCGTCCATGTTATCGCTGAAACCAAGATTAGATTTATTAAACAACTTACAATCATAACTTGAAAATAGTCGGTCTTGTAATGGTCGTAAATCATGAATACAATAAGTCCGTAGAAAATGATTAGTCCCACTAGCGACTCAAACAAATGTTTTTTATTGCTTGAAACTAATGTCGGTAAATAAATTGTCACTCCAGGGGTCAACACAAACCAAAACAAAATTAGAGTCACCAAGTTCCATCCAATTAACATCGAAAATGGAACGAGAATAATTGCTAGTCCAATGGGCACAATCATTGTCCCTTTTAATTTGTCCTTAGATTCCTTGTCCATATTAAAATTCTCAGGTGTTCTTTTTTGCCCTATTGTGCACAACACCCGAATTTAAACAATTGCATTTATTTTATTATCGCGGTGTAACCCCAATCGCACAAATCCACTCAAATACGGTGGATATCTAC
>CAYLWU010000032.1:0-35240 GCA_964387475.1 uncultured Ohtaekwangia sp.
ACAAACAGCAGTGGCGTATCATGGATATGTACTTGCAGCGTGATGAAGTCATCTTCGAACGTAAATGGGATAGTGATGGGTTTACGGCTTTGGGCGTACGATGTACCCAACAAAAAGGTGAAGACCAGTGCTGCGTATGTTTTCATGGTTGGTAAGACGGGACCACCCGCCCAAGGGTTTTGGCAGCCGAGCGGTTTTAACTTTTTTTAACCCACGGCGTTGCGCTTGCAATTGAAATGCGAACCTGCGCGGGAGTTGCGGCCCGGATTGAGCGGCATGTTTGAGCCCGGCCAGCCGGTGCGGTGGGCGGCGAGTAGCGAAAGCCGGAAAAGCCGCCCCAGGCTTCCCGTCGGGTAAAACGTAACCCACAAAACTGGCCATCATGCGCTTGTTTGCCGGATTAAATATGGGTGGTTCACCTCTAAACGGCCTCAAAACCGCTATTTTTGCCGCCTGTTAAAAAATACCTGCCACCGTGGCGAAAATGCCCTTTTTGGGTAATCCTTTTTGTTATTGATACGTTAATACCCGCGTATGCCGGAAAAAAGCAGTGTTTTTGATATGATTGGGCCTGTAATGATTGGCCCGTCAAGTTCGCACACGGCCGGTGTGGTGCGAATTGCCCGGGCGGGGGTGAAGCTGCTGGGTGGCCTGCCGGAAGAGGCGGACATTACGTTTTACAATTCGTTTGCGCGCACGTACGAGGGTCACGGCAGTGACCGCGCCATTCTGGCCGGCTTGATGGATTTTGCTACGGACGATGCGCGGATAAAAGAAGCGATTGAGTTAGCAGCCCGGCAGGGTTTACGTTACCACTTTAAATCAGTGGGTAACGCATCTACGCTGCACCCCAATTCCATTCGGCTGAACTTAAAACGCGGCAGCAAAACCATTGAAGTGCTGGGTGAGAGTAAAGGTGGTGGCATGATTAACATTGCGGAGGTGAATGGGTTTCGGGCGGATTTTACCACCAACCAGCACACGCTGATCGCTTTCGCGGATGATGTGAAAGGCACCATCGCTTTTGTGGCGAGCGTGCTGGCGAACGAAAACTGCAACATTGCCACGATGTCTGTTTCGCGCAAGGGCAAAAATGATTTGGCCTGCCAGGTAATTGAAATGGACAGTGGCATCCGGCCGGTAACTTTTCAGTATCTGCAGAGTCTTAGCTGGATGAAAGAATTGATTTACATACCCGAAATAAAATAAACTGTTTACCCGAATGATGAAACGACTAGCCAGCGTGTTGTTGGTGCTCTTTGCAGTGGCCGTGCATGCGCAAGACGCCCCGAAAGTATGGACTTTAAAAGAGTGCATTGATTACGCACTACAAAATAACATCAATGTAAAGCGCAGTTTGCTTTCCGTAGACAATGCGGAAATCAACCTGCTGCAATCCAAAGCCACCATGTTGCCCACGGTTAACGGTGGGGCTTCTTACGGATTGAACTGGGGCCGCTCGGTAGACCCTACCTCGAACTTGTTCATTCAACAGCAAATTAACTCCATCAACTTCAATGCTAACAGCAGCTTTTTGCTTTTCAACGGTTTGCGCCTGCTGAACACCGTGCGCCAAAACCAACTCGATAACAAAGCGGCCATCGAGGATTATAACAAGGCGAAAAATGATGTGATTTTAAGTGTGATTACGTTCTATCTGAATGTGATTTTCAATAAGGAATTGTATCAAAACGCACAGTTTCAGCTGAACACCACCAATCAGCAGTTAGACCGCACACGCAAGCTTGCGGATGCGGGCTCGGTGCCGCTTGGCAACGTGCTGGATTTAGAAGCGCAGTCGGCTACTAATGAACTTAACTTGGTGAATCGGGAAAACGCGCTCAATTTATCGCTCCTTCAACTTAAGCAGGCGTTGCAATTGCCGGGTACATCGCCCATGGATGTGGAAGTGCCAGACATTGCCATGATGGAGGAATTGGCGTTGATCAAAAATGCGGATGACATTTTTAGCTTGGCAAAGGAAACCATGCCCGAGATGAAAGCCGCGCAGTTGCGCGTGGGTAGCTCAAACCTGGCATTGAAGGCCGCACGCGGAAATTATCTGCCCCGACTAAACCTGGTAGGCAACGTGTTTACGAATTACTCCAGTGCGTTTAAAGTGCCTGTGAGTTTTGAGACCATCGGCCCTCCCCAGCAGATTGGGATTGTGCAAGGCTCGAATGCGCCTGTGCTTTCCTTGTCTCCGCAAATTCGGCCGATTTTGGCGGAAAAACCCCGCTCAGACCAATTCAGCGACAACATCAGTAAAGCATTGAGCTTCCAGTTGCAAGTACCGGTTTTCAACGGCCTCGCAACCCGTTCTAACGTGCAGCGTTCGATTATTGCGAATCAACAAGCGGTAATCAATCTGCAAGACAATGAAAACCGCTTACGCCAATCCGTGGAAACGGCGTATAACGATGCGGTGGCGGCTGCAAAGACGTATCAATCGGCCACCAAGCAAGTTGCCGCACGAGACGAAGCCTACCGCATGAACAAGCAACGGTTCGAGAACGGAGCAATTAACTTTGTTGATTATCAGGTGTCCGAAAACAACTTATTTCAGGCCAAGTCGGATTTGCTACGGGCAAAGTATGACTTCATCTTTAAGAAAAAGGTGCTCGATTTCTACGAGGGCAAGCAAATCGAACTTTAATCCCAACTCTTTAATTCTATACACGTAATGGCAAAGCAGCAAAAGAAGAAATCGAACAAAGTTCTTTACTCTATCATCGGTGGTGTTGTAGTGCTCATCATCTTTTTGATGGTGGGGCGCGCCCAGGGTTGGATTGGCAAAGAGAAACTTCTGGAGGTGGAACTGGCCAAGGCCAAGAAGGTTTCCATCACCGAAAAAGTAAGTGCATCGGGCACCATTCAGCCGGTAACCGAAGTGAAACTCGCCCCGGAAGTGTCGGGCGAAATTATTGAGTTGAATGTGGAAGATGGCGATGCGGTGGCGGCCGGCAAACTGCTGGTAAAGATTCGCCCGGATCAGCAGGTAAGCCAATTGGAGCGTAGCGAGGCATCGTTAAACCAGCAAAAGGCAAACGTTGAATCTTCGAAAGCAGCACTCTCGCGCGCGGAAGCCACCTTTATCCGGGCCGAGCAGGAATACAAGCGCCAGGAGAAGCTCTGGGGTGAGAAAGTGATTTCCGAAGCCGACTGGCAACTGGCACAACAGAATTACAAGGTGGCACAAAATGATCTGTCGGCTGCTAAACAGTCGCTAGAGGCCGCCCGCTTTATTGTAACCAGCACCGAGGCTACTGTGCGCGAAGCCCGCGAGAATGTACGCAGAACAAGCGTAGTTGCTCCGCTGAACGGCATCGTATCGAAGTTAAATGTAAAGAAGGGTGAGCGTGTGGTAGGTACTGCGCAAATGCAGGGAACAGAGATGCTACGGATTGCCGATCTCAACCGAATGGAGGTGCGGGTAAATGTGAACGAGAACGATATTGTACGTGTACACCTGAACGACACGGCCATTATCGATGTGGATTCGTACTCTACACTTGATAAAAAGTTCAAGGGTATTGTTACAAACATCGCCAACACCGCCCGCGATAAGGTGTCTGCCGATGCGATTACCGAGTTTGAGGTGCGTATTTTGATTCTGCAGTCTTCGTATCAGGATTTGATCGACAAAGGCAACCGATTTCCCTTCCGCCCGGGCATGACCGCCAGCGTTGAGGTAATTACCACCCGTAAAGACAACGTGTTGTCGGTGCCGTTAGCTGCGGTTACCACGCGCGAGGCAGACGGCGGCGCTAAGGCAGAACCAAACAATAACAACAACCGCGGTCCGGTAGTTACGAATTCGAACGACAAAAAGAAGGAAGAGAAGAAAGCCAAAACCGTAGTTTTTGTAAACGAGAAAGGCGTGGCGAAGATGATTGAGGTAGAGACCGGCATCAGTGATTATGATAATATCGAAATCACGAAGGGCATCAGCGATAGTACGCAGGTAATTACAGGTCCGTTTCTGGTGGTATCTAAGCGCCTGAAAGATGGCGACAAGATTACGGAAGCCAACAAGAAAGACGAGAAGAAAGCCCCGACGGAGGAAAAAAAGTAAGCCACAGTAACAAAATTGAGAAGCCTGGCCAAAAAGCCGGGCTTCTTTTTTTAATTTCAAACCATGATTCAACATCCCTGGCATGAAGTGGCCGCCGGTGAGCGCCCGCCCGAGTGGCTCACTGCTTTTATCGAAATTCCGCGCGGCTCGAAGGCGAAATACGAGATTGATAAAGCGAGTGGGCTCATTAAACTCGATCGGGTAATTTACGCTTCCATGTATTACCCGCTCAATTATGGTTTTATTCCTCAAACGCTGGGCGAGGATGGCGATCCGTTAGACATTGTTGTTCTTACGCAGGTAGAGGTAGTACCCGGGTGTTTGATTCCCTGCCGGGTGATTGGTGTCATGCAGATGATCGACCGCGGGGAAGCCGATGACAAGATTATTGCCGTAGCACTTCAGGATGCGAGCGTAAGTGCGATTGCTGATGTGAATGAGGTACCCGATTATTTGCGCGCTGAGCTGAAGCACTTTTTTGAGAACTACAAAACCCTTGAGAATAAAAAGGTCTTGGTGGAAGAGTTTCTTCCAAAACAACGCGCGCTGGCCATTGTGGAGGCCAGTCTCGAGCGCTATCAAACTGAATTTGGAAAGTGAGAATCGGATTTGACGCTAAACGGCTGTTTAACAACTTCACCGGGTTAGGTAACTACAGCCGGTTTGTGGTACGCGCGCTGCAAAACGAATTTCCTGAAAACGAGTATGTGCTGTTTACGCCAGCGGTGAAAGCCCGAACGGAAACGGCTCCGTTTCAGCGCGCACCGTTTGAGGTACATACGGCCGAAGTTCCGGCGGTTTTTCGCAGTTATTGGCGCTCGGTGGAGTTGGCGCGTGTAGCACAACAGGCGCAGGTTCAAGTGTTTCATGGGTTGAGCAACGAATTACCGTTGCGCCGGGCCTCGGGTTTGCCCCTGGTATGTACGGTGCACGATTTAATTTTCGAGCGGCATCCGCAGATGTATTCGCCCATCGACCGCGCCATTTATCGCATGAAAATGCGGCACGTGTGCCGTGTGGCCGATCGGATTATTGCCATCAGCGCCCAAACGGCCCGCGATGTACAAGAGCTTTTTGATGTTGAGGCGCAACGGATCCGGATCGTTTATCAAGGCTGCGCATCGATGTTTTATCAAACCGCTACCGCCGCGCAGCAACTAGCTGTGAAAAAAAAATATCAATTACCCGATGAGTTCGTGTTGATGGTGGGCACACTGGAAGCACGCAAAAATGCAGCACTTGTTCTACGCGCACTGGCGGCCATGCAGCGGCGCGTGCCGGTGGTATTTGTTGGTCGGCAAACGGGCTACCAAGCGGTATTGAACGAGTTGATTCGTACAAACCGATTAGAACGCTGGGTGCGGTTTTTGAAGGTGGATTATGTTGATCTGCCCACGGTGTACCAGTTGGCACGTGCTTTTGTTTACCCTTCGAGGTACGAGGGTTTTGGGATTCCGATTGTGGAGGCGATTGCATCGGGTGTGCCTGTGGTGACCACCCGCGGTGGAGTTTTTGCGGAGGCCGGTGGTCCGGATAGCTGGTATGTAAATCCTGATCAGCCAGAGGAGTTAGCAACGGCCTTGACCGAAATGCTGAGTGGCGGAGAACAAGTTCAGGCCCGGGTAAGGCAGTCGCGGGTGTACATCGATCGGTTTTCAAGCGCAGCTGTTGCACGCGATTTGATGCGGGTGTACCAAGAGGTTACTGCACGCGCGTAGTTGGGTATTTCATTTGTTTTGTTGAATTAGCTGGAGCACGTAGTTTAATTCCGGATCGCGATCGTTCGTCCAATCTTCAAACGTTAGTTCTATAGGGTAATCTGGAAGAGTTCCCCGCCCGAAATTTTTTCCGGGTGCTACTGCGTTGGTATATTTCATGAGGGGTACCGTCATGGCTAGTCCGGGCGGTAGTTTCGCGGTAGGCATCATGCCGCTGGTGTTCCCCTCGTAGCCGCCGCCCGTTTCTTGTCCCACCACCAGGGCTTTTTTGTTGGATGATAAAACGGCCACAAAATCTGCACAGGAAGACAAGCAGAGGCCGTTTGTTAACAAGAACGTTTTTCCGTCAAAAGACCATTTTGCCGGTTGCTGTTGTTCGTAGTACGAAAACTCGTTTGTTACCCACGATTTTTGCCAGTGATAAGATCCATCGCGCATCACCGGTTTTCGGTAGAAAAGCCGTGCAGTCCCTTTAATTTCTTTGGCAATAGCTTCGGTTACCTCGATTCTGTCCCAATAACGAAAAGGCCTGTCAAAGAAGTGCGAGGCAAGGAATACTGCGTTTCCGTCGGTACCCCCTGTGTTATAGCGCAAGTCGATGACCAACTTGCTTACCTTTTCGTTCGCGAGTTGAGCAAAGGTGTGTTTGATGAATCGTTTGTAGTTTTGTCCGTTTCGTTTAATGGCGCTCCTTGCGAAGGAATGAATGGTGAGGATACCAATGCCTTCCTGAATTTTAAATTTTAGTTGTTTTTCTGAGGCAGATTCCAACTCTTCATGAGTTGGAAAAACTTCTGGCGAGATACCCGCAACACGAACACTGACTTTTCCATGGGGTGTATTTAGTTCGATCGAATATTCCGTCCGAAAGTCGATCACGGTTTGGTACCACTGCGCAAATTGGTGGTTGAGCACAAGTAGTTTACCCGATTGATTGAAGCCGTCGGAAGGGACTGCGCTTACCAACTTTTTGAGAATCTCAGCCGCAGGCTGTCCGTCAATGGATAGAATTTCCGCACCGATGGGCAGGTTCTGATTTTGCAGATAACTTTTGGCGACCAATAGTCGCTGAGCCGAATCGATGAATACCTGGAGGGGGAGCAGGGTTTTCGATTGCCGTAAATATTGTTCGTAGTCTTTGGAGAGCATAACACCTGTGTGTACGCATCCGATTTGCGCGAAGAGTGGCTTTAGTTTTTTATAGTATTCCCATACCGTTAGCGAGTCGATCAGGGTAACGCAGGTGGAGTCGATCAGTTGGTCAAAACGTGTCTTCGAGGTGTACCGGTAAAATCCAGGATGCTTTCGACTAAGTTCGGTCATCACCGCCCGGGTCCATCGTTTTGCTGTGTCGGGGTGATACTTCTGGTTGGGATTAAATCCGGTAACACGTTCTTGCGCTTGTGCCGCCATCATGGCAAGTAACAGTGCAACGAATCCGAAAACATGCATGTGGAGTATTTTTATTTGGATGAAAAGGCGCAGCAAAAAGTTTAACGTTCGCGCCACGTGTATTACAATTTCTGCAAATAAGCCGCCAGCTCCATACCCCACGCTAACGTGATGTGCAGCAAAATGCCGCCCCAGATGTTTCGGGTTTCAAAGGCGATTACGCCCAGCAAATAACCGCCAAAAATGGAACTCACGCACTCGCCCCACGGTTTGCCAAAGTGCAGAAAACAGTAGGCGCAGGCCATCAACAACACACTATTTCGGCCCAGGTATTGGCTTAAGCCGATGACGAGGAAACCGCGAAACAGCAGCTCTACATTGATGAAGTCAAGGCCGTACACCAGCTCGAAGATCGTTGCCGGCAACCATGCCGGCCAATCCATGATTTCCGCCACGCGGTTGGCTTTGTACATGGGGTAATAGGCTTGGAAACCCGGTTCGAAAGATGAGATGGAAACCAACGGAATGATGAGCAGCAGCAGCCATGCATAGGGGCGGGCGTCAAACGTTTTCAAACTCAACCCATAGAGGCCGCTTCGCGCCCGAGTAATTCGGTGGAGCACGATGAGTGGAAAAAGCACCGTGGCAAATCCGAGTAAGTTGTTGCATACGCGGTATGCCCACGTGAAGATTTGGGGATCGGGCGAAAGCCAGCGGGTAACGTTGCTGAGATATGGGAAACCGGTTTTGATGGCAAGAATCAGCATCCCCGAAAGGGAAAGCCACCCAAACGCGGGTGTGAGTTGCAGATCATGCGGGCGCTTGATTTTCACCAATAGCAGCAGGGGTATGTAAAATCCCACAGCAAAAACCAGCAATTGCCAACCCACCTTCTGCACGCCGCTCGCGCGATCGACCACGTGCCGATCGAAATCAAAAAAGTAATTTACGAGCACACTGGCGAGCAGAAACACCGCCACCGCGAGGTAGTAATCCCGATGGAAATCCAGCAGCACATGCGCGCGCAGCAATCGCCAGAATTTACGCATCAGAACGCCCGCAATCGTTGATAGACCAAATGCATGGGCAAACCCATTACCGTGAAGTACGATCCTTCAATGCGCGTGATCGCCACCATGCCGATCCAGTCTTGCGCACCATACGCCCCGGCTTTATCGAACGGGTGGTGGGTGTCAACATAGTGCTCAATCTCGGCTTGTGTGAGTGCGGTAAAGGTTACCAGGGTTTCATCCTGAAACACATCTTTTTTGTCGTGGCTGAGCAAGCAAACTGCAGTGATTACCCGGTGAGTCCGGCCGCTGAGGGTTTGCAACATGGCGATGGCCTCTGCACGGTCGGCCGGTTTATTCAAGATTCGGTCGTCAACGATCACCACGGTGTCGGAGGCGAGGATGATTTCGTTCGTGATGGTGGGCGCGAGGTGTTGGGCTTTACGTTCGGCCAGGTGCGCGGCCACGTCAGTCACCGGCATTTCGGGTGGAAACGTTTCGTGCACGTGCGAGGGCCGGATCACAAATTCGAAACCCGATTCGCGCAAAAGGTGCTGTCTGCGGGGGGAACTAGATGCGAGTATAAGCGGGCGTTTCAAATTCATCTTCTTGGATGGAACTAAATAAAAAGCCACAAATCACTTTCGGATAGAAGTACGTGGACTTCTGCGGCATGGTGGCCCCGCTGGCGCACACGCGTTTAATTTCTTCGATGGTGACTTCTTGTGTGATTACGGCCATCTGCGCTTCGGCCCGGATCACTTTGGCCAGGCAATCGCTGAAACTCCGATCGAAGTGGATGTGATCGCTCGCCCGCTGATCTTTGCCGGCTATGCCCAGCACTTTTTCGATGATGAAATAGTGAAGTACCGTAAGGTCAAGTTCGTTTACTTCCCTCGGAAAGTTCCAACGTAGCGCGGGAAATGCTTCCGGCCGTAGCCGTAGCTTGTAGGCGGAATCGCGAAACAACAACCCGAACGTCCACTTTTTTCCCGCGATGATTTCCGGAATGTTCTCGGGGTCTTCCACGCGTTTTACATCAAAGTCGGTTTGGAGTTGGTGAATGACGGATTCTTCGTGCAACGTGGAGATGCCCGTAATAACGCGGTGGGTGGGTAGAATTTTGAAATCGCCTGCCTCCGTATTGGTGAGGTACATCAGGTGGAAGTTGTAGCCTTCGTTGCCGGTGTGGTTGGGGTTGGCCGCCTGAAGTTCGTGCTTCAGTGCGAGCGAGCTTTCGTAGCGGTGGTGCCCGTCGGCCAGAATAATTTGTTTGTCGCGTAGCACATGCATGAACTTTTGGATGACTGCGGCATCGTGAATCACGGCCAGCACATCGCGTACGCCCTGGTAGTCTTCGGTTTCGAGCAGGGGGTAGGCGATGGCTTCGTCCATCCACGCCTCCAGTTCAAAAGTGGTGTCGGTGTAAAGGCCATGTGTTGGGCTTACATGTAACTGGGTTTTGCGCAACAAGTCGATGCGGTCGTTCACGGCTTTGGGTATCGTGTTTTCGTGGCGCAGGATGACGTGTTCTTCCCAGTCGTACGCACGGATATGGCACACAAAACCTTTCCGGCAATATTGGCGCGGATCGCCCGGCAATTTGAAGTATTGATAGTACACGTAGATACCCGGAATACGGTCTTGCACCAACACGCCGCTCTGTTTCCACTGCAGCAGCAGTTCGCGTGCGGAAGCCGCGGCCGAGGGCCCTTGCGGTACGGAGAGATGTATGGAATTAAAAGGCTGATGATATAACGTCTTTCGCTGCTTGTCCGACACTACATCGAACAGCGGCGAAGTTAAATCCTCGATATGCTCTTCCAGCGCGGTATTGTAGCGCCACGCACGCAACGGACGGATTTCAGCCATGCACCCGATTTTTTCGCCATTTACTTACCGGCTGCGGCGCGGCACCTGGTGTGGCGGCGGCCTGCGGTTTACTGCCCATCAAGGTGGCGGCCAACGCGGCGGCCAACAATTCTTCATCGGATCTGGGCGTGCTTTTCAGCACCTGGGGCGTAAAGTACTGCTCTACGAACTTGGTGTTGAAGTTGCCGGAACGGAAGGCTTCGTGTTGCATCACAAACTTGCAGAAGCCCAGCGTGGTTTCCAGCCCGGTGATTTCGTACTCGTCAATCGCGCGAATCATTTTTTCGATCGCGCGTTCTCGGGTTTCATCGTGGGTAATCATTTTGGCGATCATGGGATCGTAGTAGAAGGGGATGGACATTCCTTCTTCGAAGCCATCGTCTACGCGGATGCCATGGCCTTGCGGGCGTTTATAGGTTTTTAATGTGCCGATGTCGGGCAGGAAGTTATTGGCAGGGTCTTCTGCATACACGCGTACCTCGATGGCATGGCCATGAATGGCCAGATCCTCTTGCCGAAAAGGCAGTTTTTCACCCTCGGCTACGGCAATTTGCAGTTTCACCAAATCCAATCCGGTAATCATCTCGGTAACGGGATGTTCTACTTGAAGGCGGGTGTTCATTTCAAGAAAGTAGAAGTTGCGGTTGGCGTCCATGATGAACTCCACCGTGCCCGCGTTGTAGTAGTTGGCAGACTTGGCTACGGCCACGGCCGCCTCGCCCATTTTTTTACGCAGCTCGGGCGTGAGCATGGAGGAGGGCGCCTCTTCAATTACTTTTTGGTGCCTCCGTTGAATGGAGCACTCCCGGTCGAACAGATAGACCACGTTGCCGTGTTGGTCGCCAAAAATCTGAAACTCAATGTGGCGTGGCTCCGTAACGTATTTTTCAATAAACACGGAGCCATCGCCAAAGGCGGATGTGGCTTCGCTGATGGCGCGCTCCATCTGCTCCTGGAAATCGGCTTCTTGTTCAACAATCCGCATGCCTTTGCCACCGCCACCTGCACTGGCTTTAATCAGCACAGGATACCCAATTTCACCGGCAATTTTTTTTGCAGCGATAACATCCGTAATGGGTTCGGCCGTGCCGGGCACCAGCGGCACGTTGAAACTTGCTGCCGCTGCTTTGGCTGCCAGTTTACTTCCCATAAGCTCAATGGAATGTGCCGATGGCCCAATGAAAATAAGTCCTGATTCGGTAACCAGCCGCGCGAAGTCTTCATTCTCCGACAGGAAACCGTAGCCGGGGTGAATGGCGTTGGCGCCGGTTTGTTTGGCTGCTGCGATGATTTTCTCCATCACAAGATACGACTGCGAGGAGGGAGGCGGGCCGATGCAAACGGCTTCATCTGCAAAGCGCACGTGCAACGCCTGCCGATCGGCTTCGCTGTACACTGCAACGGTAGCAATGCCAAGCTCGCGGGCGCTGCGCATAATGCGTAGGGCAATTTCTCCGCGGTTGGCCACCAGAAGTTTTTGGATTTTAGGCATACGATAAATGGTTGCTCAATATAACGCATTCTGGCGGCCGGAAAGCATGACTTTTAACAGGCGCGGCTGTGCGGGGGGTGTTTGGCCTTTTTTGGCGGGGGCGCGTTTTTGAGGTGGTACTTAGGGCAAGGGATGGGAAGGGTACAGTGCCCGCGCCGCGCGGGCACCGGAGCGAAGCGGAGCCCTGAACAGCCCGGTGGCGCCCCAGCGCCATGCCCCCGGTAAAGCATTTTAAGTGTTTGACCGTATGGTAGTTCCCTTTCGCGGGAATGGCTGCTTTTTTATGCTATTTTTGCGCCAATTTTAAAAGAAACAAGTTACAATGGTTGATCTATTCGAAAAGCTGCGCATGGAAGCCGGCCCGCTGGCGAAGTATTCTCATTTACCTGATGATTACTTTTTCTTTCCCAAGTTGGAAGGTGAGATTGGCCCGCACATGACCTTCAATGGCAAGGCGGTGTTGAACTGGAGCTTGAATAACTATTTGGGATTGGCAAACCATCCGGAGGTGCGCAAAGCGGATGCCGATGCAACGGCACAGTTTGGCTTAGCTTACCCCATGGGTGCGCGCATGATGAGCGGTAACTCTGTAAACCACTTGCAGCTGGAAAAGGAACTGGCAGCGTTTGTAAAGAAAGAAGATGTGATGTTGCTGAATTTTGGCTACCAAGGCGTGGTGTCGATTATCGATGCGCTGGTAGACCGGAAGGATGTGATTGTGTATGATGCGGAATCGCATGCGTGTATCATCGATGGCGTGCGATTGCACATGGGCAAGCGCTTTGTGTATGGCCACAACGATATGGAGAGCCTTGAAAAGCAATTGCAGCGGGCAACCAAGCTGGCCAATGAAACCGGGGGCGGAATTTTAGTGATTACCGAGGGGGTGTTTGGCATGTCGGGCAACCAAGGCAACCTGAAAGGTGTGGTAGCGCTAAAGAAAAAGTACAACTTCCGATTGTTTGTAGATGACGCCCACGGCTTTGGCTGTATGGGGCCTACGGGCGCAGGTACCGGGGAGGAGCAGGGCGTGCAGGACCAAATTGACCTTTACTTCTCCACGTTTGCGAAGTCCATGGCAAGCATTGGTGCTTTTGTGGCGGGCGATAAGAAGATTCTAAAATACCTGCGTTACAGTGTACGCTCGCAAATCTATGCCAAGAGCATGCCGATGCCGCTGGTAGTAGGTGCATTAAAGCGCCTGGAGTTGTTGCGTACCCAACCGGCCCTGCGCGAGAAGCTATGGACGATTGTGCGCGCCATTCAGAGCGGTTTGCGCGAACGTGGGTTTAACCTGGGTTCTACCACATCAATGGTTACCCCGGTGTTGTTTAAAGGCGGGGTTGGCGAGGCGGCCAACATGTCGATGGACTTGCGTGAGAACTACGGTATTTTCTGCTCGGTGGTAATTTACCCGGTGGTGCCGAAGGATGTGATTATGTTCCGCATTATTCCTACCGCAGCCCATACCCTGGATGATGTGCAGCGTACCCTGGAAACCTTTAGTGCATTGAAAACCAAGCTGGATAGTGGGTTCTACCGGCAGGAAGAATTGGTGGCCGTTACAAAGGGGGTTTAAAAAACCCCCTTTTTTTGTTTGTTTTCGGGGTTTTTCTTTAAATTGGCTTTCTGAAACAGATTACAAACCCTTATAACATGAAAAAATTTGAAGAATTGAAGGCCCTGTTGGCCTCGTTAGAGCCCGATGTAGAGAAGTTTTACAGCAAGCAAAACAGCGCGGCGGGCACACGCGTACGCAAAGGCATGCAAGATTTGAAGAATCTGGCTCAGGAAATTCGCGTGGAGATTCAAGACATGAAGCAGAAGGAATCGTAGGTTGAATTTGCCTTCTTGAAAAACCCAAAGAAAAGCCGCTGATCAGGATGAGCGGCTTTTTTACTTCCTAAAAATAAAAAAGCTGCCCGTAGGCAGCTTTTCATTTATGGCTGGACCGATTACTCGGCTACCACGTTCACTTTGATCTCGTGCTTTACTTCTTTGTGAAGATCCAAAAGCACATTGTAGGTGCCCAAGTTCTTCGGGCTTTCCTTCAACACCACTTTTTTCCGGTCAACATCAAAACCTTTGGCTTTCAGCACATCTGCAATTTGCAGGGCGGTTACGGCACCGAAAATACGACCGGTTTCGCCTGCTTTTGTTTTGATTTCTACTGTAAACTCGCCAATGCGATTGGCCAGATTCTGTGCATCGGTTTTGATCTTTTCCGCCTTGTGGGCAGCCTGGCGAACGTTTTCATTCACCATGCGCTTGTTCGACTCGTTGGCGATTACCGCCATGTCGTTCGGAATCAGGTAGTTGCGGCCGTATCCGGCGCGTACTTTTACAACATCGTACTTGTAACCTAGTCCGTGTACATCTTGCTTCAAAATTACTTCCATACGGGTAGCGGTTATAGGTTATTTTAATCCATCGCCCAGGTAAGGCAACAACGCCAGGTGGCGCGCACGCTTTACTGCTTGCGATATTTTGTTTTGGAACTTCCAGCTGGTGCCAGTGAGGCGTCGGGGAAGAATCTTGCCCTGTTCATTGATGAACTTGAGTAAGAAATCCGGGTCTTTGTAGTCGATATAGCGAATGCCGTTTTTCTTGAAGCGGCAATACTTCGGTTTGGGTTCTGCCCGCTTAATGGGCTCGTTCATGAGTGTCATAACTCTACTTCCTCCTTTTTAACTGTTTTTTTGCTCTTGTTGAACTCGCCTTTTCTTCTGCGGGTGTTGTACTCTACTGCGTACTTGTCCAGCACCGTCGTTAAAAAGCGCATCACCGATTCATCGCGTCTGAATTCGGTTTCCAGGGTTGCTACCGTCTCGGGAGCTGCCGTAAATTCAATGAGAGCATAAAAACCAGTGGACTTCTTTTGAATTGGATAAGCCAATTTCTTGAGGCCCCAGTTTTCGGTGTTAACGATTTCAGCTTTCGCCTTCTTTAACACTTTCACGAACTTATCGACAGTATCCTTTGCCTGATCTTCAGACAAAACGGGATTGAGAATGAATACCGTCTCGTAATTTTTCATGTTGTTTTGAAAATTGGACTGCAAAAGTAGGATTTTGGTTCAAAAAACCAAAGCCCAGCGGCTTCTTCCACGCGAGAATGCACGCACTTTTTGCCCCGCCCAAGGCGGTTAAGGCATTGCAAAGTGCTGAAAAACAGGGCGTGATTAGACGCACGCCTAGCCAAACGGGCTACTTTACCTCAAAAGCGGCAGCTCCCATCAGGTACCCTTCGGTAAACACCTCTACGCGGTAATTTCCGGCGGCATACTCCGATCCTTTTTCGTACAAAAACGAGAGCTTTTGCCGGGTGTTATCGAACAGTATTTCTTGCTGCGCGGTATAAAACGTTTCGCGCCCGTTCAACATAAACGTACCCGAGCCCCTGGATACATCAAAGATCACCTGGTCATTTTCGTCCAACACGCGGATCATGATTTTTTTTCCTTCGATGGGGGCCACGTCATTCTTTGCAATGTTGAATTCGATCTTCAGTTTTTCCAACTGCTTGGAACGAAAGGGCGAGGTGCGTTCTTTGCCTCGGTTGTTGAGCGCCACTACACTCAGGTTTTCGGCTTCGAGCCGCGAAGCAAGCGTAACCTTGTCGGCCAGTTCTTTTTTGTTTTTGGCCAATCGATTAATGGAATCGTTCAGCACATTTTGTTTGGTTTTCAGCGATCGGTTTTCGCTGAACAGCTCTTTGTTTACTTCTTTCAGCCGCTCAATTTCCTGATCTTTCAGCGTTAGCAATTCTTCGTACCCTTCTACACGGTCTTTTAGCTCGGCAATGGCTTTGGCGTTGCGCGTGCGGGTGCGCGAAAGCTCTTTCTGGATTTCTGCTTTCGCTTTTTCAAGTTCGGTGATATCGCCACCCAGTTTGGTGATGGTGGCAATTTTCTCGTCTAATTCCGCCTGGATTTCATTTAAGCGTACGAGGGTGTTATCCAACTCCTCCGTTTTCTCCACAAGTGTTTCGGAGATATTCTGCTTGTCGCGATAGTCCACATAAATCTTTACCCATTGGCCAATGATGATCAATACCAGGATAAAAATGATTACAGACGAGCGGTTGCTTTTCGAAGATGGTGTTGCCATGGCGCAAAAATAGGCAGGAATTTTAAAGACTACAGGCGGGCCACGAGCGATTGTTTATGGAGGGACGGATCGAAGAACAATAAACCGCAATGAAAAAGATCAATATCTACATACACTAATTCGTGGTGCCGGGCGTAGTTCCATGCCGCTTCCATCTCTGCGCTGGCATGGATGTCGTCTACTATCAACACCGTGTGCGATTTGCTCTTTCGTGCCAGCGCATCAAAATAGCGCACCGTGGGCTCCAGCCGGTGGTTGGCATCGATCACGGCAAAATCAACCTGTGGCAGTTCATCTAACAACCGGGGCAGTGTATCGTCTATGTTTCCCTCGCGCAGCTCTATGTTTTTTTGCCCGAGGTGTTCGAACTGAAGTTGTGCAATGGCTGCAATGGCGGGGCTGCCTTCCAGGGTGTACACGCGCCCTGGCGTGGCCCGGGCCAGATAAAACGTGGTAATTCCAAACGAGGTGCCGAGCTCAATGATGGATTTTGGTTTCCGGAAAGTAGCCAGCCGAAAGTAGAAGTGTGCCTGCAATGCCGAAGCCGGACTTGTGGCGGCTATGGCACCGATGGCGCGCTGATGCGAACGGAAGTGTTTGGAACCACTACCCAAATCGGTTACAGCAATGGTTTGTTGGTTTGCCAGCAAGCCCGCGCGATAGGCTTCCACATCCGCAAAAGCGGATAAATCTGCCTTTGCCCGCACAACCGTGGTGTAAAGCTCATACAGAAAAGGCGCGTGAATGGAGTGTTCATCAACGGCCAGCAGCCAATGTCGCAGCCAGGCTTTGATCGGAAAAAAACGCGCCTTCATTCAAGGAAAGGTAGCGGAATTTCAATTCTGCTTCCGCGATGGCAATAAAGACTTTACAAAAAAAGAAAGAGGAACAGATGTGTACTCAGTTCAGTCGCATGGGCGCTACCATGTGAAAGGAGGGAACCTTCACCTCAAACCGGGCGCCATCAACAATGCGCTCCATGATATATTCGCCTTCCATTTTGCCAATACCCGATTTCAAATTGCAGCCCGATACATACTGATGCGATTGCCCCGGTTCAAGCACGGGTTGTTGGCCTACCACACCTTCGCCCTCTACCGTGCGCGGGGTGTAACCAGCGTCGGAAATCTGCCACCGCCGGCTCAGCAATTGTACGGTGAATTCGCTTTGGTTTTCGATGGTAATCCGATAGGTAAAAACGTAGTGATATTGGCTGGGGCTGGAATACCCGGGTTGATATTCCGTCTCCACACTTACCTTTACACCTTGGGTGATGGCCTGAATCATCTCCTCCAAAAGTATCATTTTTTTCTATTTCGCAACTTTTTTGTACCCGTTTAAAAACCGCATGACTACCGATGTTAAACTGGCTGAATCCTGGAAGCAGCACTTGCGTTTTGAATTTGAAAAGCCTTATTTCCAAGAACTTATTGAGTTTGTAAAGCAGGAATACAAAACCCAAACGGTTTACCCCCCGGGGAAGGAGATTTTTCGGGCGTTTGATTTGTGCCCGTTGCCTGCGGTGCGGGTGGTAATTATCGGGCAAGATCCCTACCATGGCCCGGGCCAGGCCAATGGATTGTGCTTTTCCGTGCGCGATGGCGTGCGGTTTCCACCGTCGCTGCTCAACATTTTTAAGGAAATCAACGCGGATTTGGGTAAACCGATTCCGCCCTCGGGTAATCTGGAACGATGGGCCCAACAGGGGGTGTTGTTGCTCAATGCCACGCTCACCGTGCGGGGCTCAACACCCGGTTCGCACCAAAATAAGGGTTGGGAAACGTTTACGGATGAAGTGATTCGCCTGGTTTCTGCCCAACGGCCGCACGTGGTCTTTTTGCTATGGGGCGCTTACGCACAGAAGAAAGGCGCGGTTATTGACGGCGCAAAACACGGGGTACTGGCCAGCGCCCACCCATCGCCTTTTTCTGCCGACCGGGGTTTTTTTGGGAATCGGCATTTTTCGAAAGCCAACGAATACCTGGTGCAACACGGACTTACACCCATCGATTGGTAAGCGTTACTCGATGGGCTTGAAGAATCGGTTCCAACGAATCTTATCAAGCAACGTACCGAACTTATCGATCGAGAGCCAGATGAAGAATCCTTTGCCTACAATGTGATCTTCCGGCACAAAGCCCCAGTAGCGGGAGTCGTGCGAGTTATGGCGATTATCGCCCATCATAAAGAAGTAATCCTGCTTAAACGTGTATTCCGTAACGGTTTTTCCATCGATGGTAAGTGTGCCGTCTTTGATGGTTACATTTTTGTTGCTTTCGTATTTTTCAATCGCTAATCCATAAAACGCCAGTGTAGAATCGTTAATGGAAATGTTCATTCCTTTCTTGGGAATAACAACCGGGCCGTAATTGTCGGCATTCCAGCGCGAGTATTCCGAACTCGGCCAAATGCGGTAGTCGGGGCCATCGTGCATGCGATAATCATTCTCTACCTGAATCACATACGGCAATTTCTTTACTTCTTCCAGCATCGCCTGGGTGAGGTGCATTTGATACACCACCTTGTTTTGCTCTGGGCGACTGATGAGCGAGTAGTCCTCCGGATCCAGGCCTAGTTTCGCCAAGTTCCGTTCGTTGATTTCGTCTTTAGAAGTAACCAGATAGCTCCACTCCATCAGCGGCGGGTTTTTCAAAGGAGTGCCGTTCACGATTACCTGCCGATCTACAATTTCTAGTCGATCGCCCGGAATACCCACACAACGTTTAATGTAATTGGTTTTTAAATCCAACGGATAGTCAGTCCACGATGCGCGGTTCGGATTCATGAAGTTGTTTTCCTCAATCCGCGGTACATTAAACACCACCACATCCTCGCGTTTTACCGAGCTAAAGCCAGGTAGGCGGTATTGCGGCAGTTGAATCCACTCCACGTAACTTGGGATTTCGGTAAACCAGATTTTTTGATGCGTTAACGGTACCTGCAACGGGGTTTTTGGTGTGCGCGTGCCATAGTGAAACTTGCTTACAAAAAGGAAATCGCCCACCAGCAGCGAGTTTTCCATCGAAGGCGTAGGGATGGTGTACGCTTCCATGATCAGCCAGCGGATTAATGTGGCGGCAATTACGGCAAACGCAATGGCGTCTACCCACTCCGTAAACAGCGACTTGGGTTGCACTGGCAACTCACTGAGTTTGCCTTTGTACGTAGTTTCCGGGCGAAATGCCACCACCGGCAGGTAAATCAAACCGGTAAACACGGCCAAGGCCTGATCGGCCACCGTGGTTTTACCGATACAACGCAGCAGATCGAAGATCAACACAAAAAAAGCAAAAACACCCACCACCGGCACGAACAGGTAGAGGAGCCACCACCACTGGCGGCCAACCACTTGCACGATCAAGATGTATTCAGCATAGAACGGCACCAGCGATTTCCACCCCGCAATGCCCGCTTTTTCAAAAATCTTCCAGAGGCCCGCAACAAAAGCAATGCGAAGCAGAACAAAAATGACAATTACGGTGATCATACGTGCTTATGGATAAAGGCGTGCAAAGAAAATCAAAATATTCAAAACTCAGAACCGCAGCACATCGGCCATGGTATAAACACCTTTCTTGCCGGCCAGAAACTCTGCGGCAATTACGGCACCTAGTGCAAAACCGCTGCGCGTGTGTGCCTCATGACTCAGGCGAATGGTATCGATGGGGGAGCTATAGGTAACCACATGGGTGCCGGGCACATCGTTTTCCCGGTGCGAGCGGATTTCCAATTCTTCCGGGTTCTGCGCGGCGGCGTTAACCCACTTTCTTTTACTTGTGTTTTCTTTTAGGATACCCTCCGCCAGCGAGATGGCCGTGCCACTGGGGGCATCTTTCTTTTGGGTGTGATGTGTTTCATCAATCTCCACATGATACTCGGCTCGCGTGGCCATGAGTCGCGCCATGTATTCGTTCACCTTAAAAACGAGATTCACCCCTACACTAAAGTTAGAGGCATAGAGCAGCGAGCCGTTTTCGCGGGTGCAATCGGCCTTTACCTGCTCAAGTTGGTTGTACCAACCGGTGGATCCACACACTACCGGCACGCGGTGCCGAAAGCAAAACTGGATGTTCTCGATGGCGGCATCCGGGTTGGTAAACTCAATGGCCACATCAGTGGCGGCGGGTAGCTGAAAACTATGTTTGTTATCCACATCCAGGATACCTGCAATTTCATGCCCCCGCTGTTGGGCGAGTGCGGCAATTGCTTTTCCCATTTTTCCGTAGCCGATGATGAGTATGCGCATGTTACAATCGAACTTTCAATGAAAGGCCGGCCGTTCGGCCAAAGAAGGCATCTTGTTTAAAGGAGGGCTCGATCCATGCACGGTTTTTCAATTCCGGGTTAAGGTCAAACTCTTTCAGGTGCGCGTCTACATGGGCATCCACCATTTGAAGGATGTACCAAAGACTCGTCAGGATCACAAAAAAGTCTCGCTCGCGCTTGGTGCGATCCACCAGATTTCGCAATTGCTGTTCATTTAATACGCGGCCCTGGGTGGGTAGGGTTACTCCGTTGATTCGATCAAACAGTTGGTTTTTGAAATCCAGATGTTGGCGCTGGTAGTTGCTAATCACAAATATGCCCGCTGCAAAACCGCCCCAGACGAGTGGCGCCTTCCAATACTTCTTGTTATAGATTTGCCCGGCGCCAGGAAACACCGCAGAAAACAACAGCGCTTTACGCGGATCAAAGCGCGAGCCGTAGCTCTTGATGTTCAATTCCTTTTTTGTGCTATCGTTAACCGTACGTAGGGTGTCGGATTGGGCGCACGCAAAAAACGCGATCAACCATCCGCCAACAACCCACACCGCTCTGCCCATGCCTAACCGATTTTAATGATATCCAGAATGCGGTTTAAGTCTTCCACGGAAAAGAACGGAATCTTGATTTCCCCTGTCTTGCCATCGCTATTCACACGCACCTTTGTTCCGAAATGAGATGATAATTGCGTTTGCAAGTTAACGATTTCCCGGTTGGCGGGCGCGGTTTCTTTTACAGCAGCGTCCTTGGGGGATTTCGTGCCGATTTGGCGCGCCAACTCTTCCACTTTCCGTACCGACAAATCCTCTGCGATCATTTTCTGGAAGAGGTACAATTGCTGGTCGGGTTGCTCCATGCTGACAATGGCACGCGCGTGGCCCATTGAAACTTGTTGATCGCGTAAAGCAATCTGGATTTCCGGTGGGAGTTTCAGCAGGCGGAGGTAATTGGTTACGGTAGAGCGGTTCTTGCCCACGCGGTCGCCCAACTCTTCTTGCTTTAGGTTGCATTCAGAAATCAATCGCTGATAACTCAGTGCAATTTCTATGGGATTGAGGTTTTCGCGCTGGATGTTTTCGATCAGCGCCATTTCCAGCATCTGCTGGTCGTTGGCCGTTCGAATGTAAGCGGGTATCGTTTCCAAACCGGCCAGTTTAGAGGCCTGAAACCGGCGCTCGCCGGAAATTAACTGATACTGCTGCGGGGCCAGCCTGCGAACGGTAATGGGCTGGATAATGCCATGCACTTTTATGGACTCGGCTAATTCCTGTAAAGCGGTTGGGTCGAAATGTTGCCGTGGTTGAAACGGATTAACCTCAATCTCGCCCACGGGAATTTCGTTTAGGTTTGGCGTGCCTGCGGCGGTAGCGGCTGCCGAGGCGAGGTGGGCATCCGTTACTTCGGTTTCCAGTTTGTCCTCTTCACTGTCGCTCAGCAAGGCGCTTAGCCCGCGGCCCAACCCTTTTTTCTTCATCATTTTCCTTTACTGGTTTTTGATAGCACTTCGTGTGCCAGATTTAAATAACTGATTGCCCCCTTACTTTCCGCATCGTGCACAATCGCGGGTAACCCAAAACTGGGCGATTCGGATAACTTCACGTTCCGGGGGATGATGGTGTGAAAGGCCATGCTCTTAAAGTGTGTACGCACCTCTTCTACCACTTGGTTGCTGAGTGAGGTGCGCGGATCGTACAGTGTAAGCAGAATGCCTTCAATTTCCAGTTTCGGATTCAGTCGGGTTTGGATGATTTTGATTGTGTTGAGTAGTTTGCCCAACCCTTCTAATGCAAAGTACTCGCACTGAACCGGAATGATTACGGAGTCGGCAGCCGTAAGCGAGTTAATCGTGATCAAACCTAATGACGGGGAGCAATCGATGATGATAAAATCGTAATCGCCTTTTACCTTCTGCAACGCATCGCGCATTTTCTCTTCGCGGTGTTCAATGCTCACCATCTCTACCTCGGCACCCACCAGGTCGATGTGAGACGGCAGCACTTCCAAATGACTGAGGCTGTTTTTTACGATGGCGTCTTTCGGATGAACGCCCTCTACCATGCACTCGTAAATGCTTTTTTTAACATCCTTTGGATTAATGCCAATACCCGAGGTGGAATTGGCTTGTGGGTCGGCATCTACCAACAAACACTTTTTCTCTAACACCGCCAGGCTGGCCGCCAGGTTGATGGCGGTGGTGGTTTTTCCTACTCCTCCCTTTTGGTTGGCAATCGCAATGATCTTACCCATGAAAGCTGCGCTTAATTTTGAAAGCGGATTGCAAATATAGGGCAGGGGGGTACCCGTGGAACGTGCGTGGAACGTTTGTTGAGAAACTGTTTACAACTCTATAAGTGCTTGATCGTGTTTGAGATAGCTTATTACTGAACGGTTCTTAGGGGGAAAGCCATTTGGTTAATTTTTGGAATTCAGCGAGTTACTCAAACGCGGGTTAACCTGTAAAAACGTGCCTTTATTTGCATATCTGCGCGTTGGTCGACTACTCCGGTTGCGCCCAGGTTCCCTTGCCAACGCCCGTTGCATTAAGTGTGTCTTTGGTGTGGCTCTTACTTCATCTTCATTTTTTGGTGATTGAGCTATGTACATATTCAGGTGGCTTTTGCCTGCCTTTTTGTTGATGATCAGCGCGTACGCACACGCGCAATGCAACGCGCTACGCCCGCAGGTAACGATTGATTTCAACACCGATCAGGATTGTGCACCGGTAACGGTTACCCGGTTTGAGATCATCTATTATTTCAACGTAGCGCAAAATCCCAACACCATTCAAATCCGCTACGTCTGGAATGATCCTGCGAATACGGAAACGACCATCGGCATAGGGAACGGACTTGTGGCATCTGCGGGTAACACGGCCTTCACGGCCAATGCCAGTTTCACGTACGTCAATAACAATGGCGAGTGTGCCATTCGGCCCACCACCTACGTGCTGATCAACGGTGTGGTTTGTCCTACGTCAGAACAGCGGCAGTCGGCCTTTTTTTGGGGCACCGATGTGCAGGCCAACGCGCGCGTGGAACTGGCGCCCAACTCGTGGGATGTATGCTTTAACAACCCGGTGGTAAACGCCACGTTTGCCGATGTGTCGGAGTTCAATTGCAACATTAATGTAGAACCCGATAACCCGAACCGCTTTGCGCGCCACGTGCAAATGGTGTACGGCACCAACCATAACCCCGGTGCTACCATTCGTAATCTTTCGTTGGCCGATGGTGGCCCGCAACCCTTAACCACGGCCACGGGTACGCTGGCAAATCCGCAAACGCGCGGCACCGCGGGCTTGCCAATAACGGGCGGGTATTTCGGGCCGATCCAAACAATACCTTTCCCGGCGGATGGGCCGGTGTCCATCAGCTTTCCCATGAGTGCACCCGCTAACGTACTGAATTCAGTAGGCAATCGGTTTGAGATCACGCTGTTTAACTGGAACGTGTGTAATCCTTGGAACGGCAGCATCGCCAACCCCAACTACGAGGATGCAGTGAGCACCACGGCCTACATTACCATCGTGGATGCGCCCACACCGGCATTTCAAACCCGCGACAATACGGGCACGAACACGACCGATTTCTGCATTGGCGAAACGATTTTTTTCAACAACCAAACGCCGGGCGCCAGCGGGCTGAATTTTTCCTGGCAGTTTTTTGATGATGCGGCAGGCACGGTACTCGTGGGCACCAGCACACAACGCAATCCCACATTCAGTTACAGTTCCGGCGGCCAGAAACTTATCCGCGTAACGGCTTCAAATCCCACAGCCCAGGGCAGTTGTCAGGCGCAGACCACCCGGTTGGTCAACATCACTCCGGCATTGGTTGCCCGAATCGAAACGACGGACGTGAACGATGTGCCCATCGTGGCCGAGTTTTGTCAGGAACCTACCGCACCACTCACGGCATTTCCGGTACGCTTCCGCGATGTTTCAACCGGCACAGTTACGCCCAACACCGGTTGGCGCTGGGAGTTTCTTGATCCTGCCGGCACGGTTGTGCGGCGCGAGCCGGCGATGGGTTTTTCCGCCACACCGCTCGGCCCGTTCGATGTACTCTACACTACACCGGGCCGTTACCGAATTCGCTTGTTTGTGCGCGACCAGATTACATTATGCGAAACAACAGCTGAGGCGGAAGTACGCGTGTACGAGAAGCCGCGCCCGTTGTTTACTGCCTCGCGCGTGTGCGCAGGCAACGGTACCGCTTTCGCGGATCAGTCTGCACTCAATGCCATTCTTGGCGAGCAAATTGTACTGCGTGAGTGGGATTTTAATTACGATGGCACGTTTGATAAAGATCCCAGCTTCGACAATCAAATTAATTTTACACGACCGTTCGGCCCGGCAGGCACGTATCCTGTGGCCTTGCGCGTGACTACCAATCAGGCGGGCTGTGCGAATCTGTTTGTGTTGCCCATAACGGTTGATCCAAATCCAATTGCAGCGATAGTGCCGGACCGTACCTCGGGCTGTAGCGTGCTTACCGTAAACTTCACGAACAATTCAACCATTGATCCTGCTTCGGCCATCGTGCGTTTCGATTGGGAGGTAGATGAGGGGCAGGGGTTCGTTATCCGGCAAACACAGCTGCCGGCTGATCCACTTTTTGCAAGTGGCTGGAGCAACGATTTTAGGAACACGCTGGCAACCAACCGGGTTTTTGCCGTACGGCTCAGGGCCACTTCTGCGCAAGGCTGCGTGGCGTTGTCGCCTGTGGTTTCGATTACGGTTTTTCCGGGTACAGCTTCTGGTTTTTTTTCGCCCGGCTATTCCCCCTTTGCTGATAATTGCTCGCCACAGGTGGTCAGTTTTGTGGTCGATAATTCTACTACCACGCTCGCGCCCACCGACTACCGCTGGCGCGTGTCGGACAATACGAGTGTGTTGGCGGATCAAAGCACCGGTACTACACCGTCATTTCAATTCAACTTTGTCAACAACACACAGGCGATCAGAGATTTTCAGGTTCGCCTCACCACCACTTTGCCGTCGGGGTGCTTTGGCGATTCTACCCGATTGATTCGCATCAGCCCGGTGCCACCTTCGGCATTTCGTATCGACACGCTTGTAAACACCTGTGAGTTGCTGCGGTTGCAAGCGGTGGCATTAAACCCCGGTCTGTCTGCCTACACCTGGACGGTGCTTGAAAACGGTGCGCCCGTGCTGAACCAAAGTGGCAGCACAGAAGCAATTACATTTGAACGGGCCCGTTCCGGAACCGCGCGCATCATCACCTTCCAATTACAAACCCGCAACCTGGCCAACTGTGTAAGCGCGGTAACTGTGCAGTCGCTCACGGTGCCTGCGGTAGATAACATCAACTCCAAATTTGCGGCAACGCCCGCCACGCAAACCCTGCCTGAACGTACCGTGCAGGTGGCGGCTACGTTGCCCGGTCCGTGGAGTTATAGTTGGGATTTTGGAGATGGGGTAGTAGTTAACAACACGACCAGCACGCAGCACACGTACAGCACGTTTGGAAACTTCACCATTCGCCTTACCGTGCGCAATGGCGCGTGCAGCACCACCAGCACGAAGACCATTACTATTCTGGCCATTCCTCCGATTGTGGACTTCAGCTTTGGTCCGCCACAGGGCTGTGTACCGTGGCGCGTGAGCTTCACCAATCTCTCGCAGTTTGCTGATCCGGACACGTATGTTTGGCAGTTTGGCGATGGAAAGACTTCTACGTTAATCAATCCTACGCACACGTACACCGAGCCGGGTACCTACACGGTAACGCTTGCGGCCGCCAACCGCACGGGCCAGACGGCTACCGAAATAAAACAGCGCATCATTGTTGTACATCCCTTGCCGGTGGCACGGTTTGATGTGCGGCCAAGGGTAGTAGAGGTACCCGATGGAATTTTATATACCAGCAACCGCAGTTTCAACGCCACGCGCTACGAATGGCATTTTGGCGATGGGCAGCGATCGTTCTTACCCGAGCCCCTTCACCGGTATCAGGCGGAGGGAGTGTACGACATTACGCTCATTGCGTTCAATCAGTTTAAGTGCGCAGACACCGCGCGTATGCCGGGTGCCGTAACGGCCAAAAAAGGCGGTGAGTTATTGGTACCCAACGCATTTTCGCCCAACGTGGCGGGCGCAGCAGGCGATGGATCGCCCGGCAAGAACGATGTTTTTCTGCCGCTGATTCGAGGGGTAAAGGAATTTGAAATGTTGATCTTCAATCGCTGGGGCGAATTGCTTTTTGTGAGTCGCGATACGCAAACCGGGTGGGATGGCTATTACAAAGGCAGGCCCTGCCTGCAAGATGTGTATGTGTATCGCATCACCGCCACCTTTGAGGATGGCGAGCGCGTAGTGCGGGTAGGTGATGTAAATCTGATTCGATGATGGGCGCCGGGCTAAAGAAGTGGTGTAGTGTTGCTGCCTGCTGGTTTGTATTTTCTGCAGCGGCGCAAGATCCGGAATTCTCGCAGTACTATGCGGCGCCGTTGTATTTAAATCCCGGATTTACCGGAACCTCCTTGGAGCATCGGTTTATTGTAAACTACCGTAACCAGTGGCCCAGCATTACACGCGGTTTTGAAACGTATGCGTTTAGTTACGATTACAATTTGCTGAACTACAACAGTGGTGTAGGATTTCTGGCTACGGTGGACAAGGCGGGCAGCGCCAACCTCACCACCGCCAATCTCGGTTTTTTGTATTCGTATCGGCTGCGCCTTACCCGCAAATGGGTGCTTTCATCGGGTTTGCACTTTGGTTACACTTCGCGCAGAATTGATTTCGATCGCTTGCTGTTTGGCGACCAGCTACAGTTTGATGTGGATGGCAATGCACCCACAGACGATCCGATTGTGGGAAGCCTGGGCTCAGCCAATTACTTCGATTTTCGCGCGGGCAGTGTAGCGTTCAATGATAAAATCTGGATCGGTGCTGCATTCAGTCACCTCAACCGCCCGAATCAATCACTGTTAAATGATCAGGCCGTGCTACCGGTGAAGTTCACCGCCCATGGGGGTGTGCGCATACCCTTGAACTACGGCTATCGGCAGGAAAACAAAGCGGTATTAAGTCCCTCGTTCGTCTACAAAAAGCAAGGGCAGTTCAGTCAGTTGGATGTGGGTGCGCATTTTCTGTACGATCCGATCGTATTTGGTCTGTGGTATCGCGGCATCCCCGTAAGGCAAAATGTAAAGGACAATATCAGCCAGGATGCCGTAGTGGTTATTCTGGGTTTTCAGTTCGAGCAGTGGGAGGTAATGTATAGTTATGATTTCACTGTGTCGGAATTAGGGCCTGCCTCCGGCGGCACACACGAAATGGCATTGAAGTATCGGTTTCCACTCGCCTCGCGCATTGCAAAAAAGAAACGGGAGCGATTTATTCCGTGCCCGTCGTTCATTCGGAAAAATACAAACGTGCTGAACTAGTCGGTGCACGTAACCGGGCATCCAGCTGGTTCATTCGGCAAGGCAGTTACCCTGTTTGAGCAGGATTTTTCACGAGCAACCATCTCAAATAGGGATGGTGTGTTTCGCAGGCGGCACGACCGGGAATTGCCGGATTACAGCCCTGCACGTTGAGTTGTCTCACGTTCGTGCGACACGCCGGGTTATTTTTTCAACGGGCAACTAGTATGCGTCTTCGCTTTTCAACTCGAAGGGAGTTACGGCTGAGTCGATGAGGTTGCCGTTTTCGCATTTCAGAACCCGGGCTGGAAATTTGCGAATTAATCCGTAGCTGTGGGTGGCCATAAGAATTGCCGTACCGCTCTTGTTGATTTGCTGAAACAGCTTCAGGATGCCGAACGATACTTCAGGATCAAGGTTGCCGGTAGGTTCATCCGCAATTAAAATCATGGGCTCGTTTAGTAACGCGCGGGCAATTACTACACGCTGCTGCTCGCCGCCAGAGAGTTGGTGCGGCATTTTTTTCTCTACCGCACCCAAGCCCACCTGCATGAGTACTTCAACCAATCGCGACTTCATCCGCGCCTTGTCTTTCCAGCCGGTGGCCTTCAACACAAACATCAGATTTTCGCCCACCGTGCGATCGGCCAGCAGTTGAAAGTCTTGGAAAATGATTCCGATTTTTCTGCGCAAGAGCGGCACATCTTTGCGTTTGATGTTGCGCAGCGAGTAGCCCGCTACTGAAATATCGCCCAAGCGCAGGGGCAGATCAGCATATAGCGTTTTGAGTAATGAGGATTTGCCGGATCCCGTACGGCCCACCAAAAAAACAAACTCACCTTTTTCTAACTGAAATGAAACCGATGACAGTACCGTGGCCTGATCCTGAAAGATCGTAGCTTCATGCACACGTACCACGGGATCGTTCGAAAACATCAGGGTGGGGCGCTCTTAGCCGTTTGCCTTTTTGTGATCGGCCAGGAATTTTTCGAGGCCGGAGTCGGTTAGGGGATGTTTCAACAAGGCCATGATCACCGACAGGGGACAGGTGGCCACATCGGCCCCGATCTCTGCGCATTTAATCAAGTGCATGGTGTGGCGCACAGAGGCGGCAAGAATTTCGGTGCCGTAGCTGTAGTTATCGTAGATCAGCCGGATTTGGGCAATCAGTTCCAATCCATCTTGCGAAATGTCGTCCAGTCGGCCGATGAAAGGCGATACATAGCTAGCGCCCGCTTTGGCCGCGAGTAGCGCCTGGCCGGAGGAGAACACCAGCGTGCAGTTCGTGCGAATTCCTTCGCTAGTAAAGTATTTTATTGCCTTCACGCCGTCTTTGATCATCGGCACTTTCACCACGATCTTGTCATCGATTTTGGCCAGCTCTTTCCCTTCCCGCACAATGCCTTCATAATCAGTAGCGATCACTTCTGCGCTTACGTTGTTGTCCACAATCTGGCAGATGGCCTTGTAATGAGCCATGATTTTTTCTTTACCGGCAATGCCCTCTTTGGCCATGAGCGAGGGGTTGGTGGTTACGCCATCTAAAACACCCAGGTTATAGGCTTCTTTAATTTCATTAAGATTAGCAGTGTCGATAAAGAATTTCATCGCAAAATGGTTTATGTGCAAAAATAGAATAGAAAGAGAAGCCCGGAAAGGTTCGTGGGATTTCTATTTTAACCCGTTGCGAAATGGAATTTCTTCTATCTTTGCCGCCCGGCAAGCTAACACGACCAGCTCCTGCTGAACTCCCCCAGGACCGGAAGGTAGCAAGGGTAGGCGGTTGTAGCGGTGCGATGTTTGGCTTGCCTCTTTTATTTTGCGAGGCCGGCCAGGCAAAGATGAAACTCCAGTGGACTTGCCGCCTCAAACCCTTCGCTGCGTAGCGCAGCATCATCCAATTCCAGATCGCCCTCATTTGCTTCGCTCGCTCCGTCAGCGTACAGAATGATTTCCTGCACGCGTTTGCGAATCGGATCAATCATCAACAGAATTTTCGCTTCGGGCGTCTCTTTTTTGAAGTAGTGATGAACGATATTTGATTTCATTCGTAATTATATTGTATGCCACCGCTTTTTCCCGCGCTTGTTGAGACCGACCGGCTGCTGTTGCAGCGGCTAAGGTACGAAGACGCGGAAGAAATTTTTTACGCCTATGCCAGTAAGCCTGAGGCTACCCGGTTTGTGTCGTGGCCCACGCATCAAACCATTCGCGATACCCGCAATTACCTTCGGTACGCCATTCCTGCCTGGCGCGCGGGCATCGATTACGCGTTTAGTATTCGCGAAAAAAATACCGGGCGATTGATCGGGAGTATTGGCGTATTGGTAAATGAAGGGAAAGCTCAGTTTGGGTATGTCTTTAGTCCTACCGTGTGGGGCCAAGGCTACGCCACCGAAGCATGCCGTGCCGTTTTGCCCATTGTTCGGCAGCTTCCGGGTATTTTTCGGATTGGCACTTTCGTGGATGCGGAGAACATGGCCTCGGCCCGGGTGCTCGAAAAATGTGGATTGGTGGAAGAGGCCCGCTTGCCAAAATGGTTTCGGTTCGTTAACCAGGGCAACGCGGCGCGCGACTGTATCTTATTTCGGTTGCCATGAGTTCGTTTTCTAATTCGCCTGACTTTGACCACGCCGTTTTGCGCAACGAACGCATTCGCAACCAGTTGATGATGGGCAGCCCGGTGTACCAGGTGATTCGCTAAAGCCCTGACCCGCTGTAGTAAATCAGCAGGGTGATGATGAAGCCAACGATGGCCGATACAAACCCGAACATGAAAATGTTGAAAGACCAACGCAGCAGCCGGTATTTTCGTGCCAGCACTTTGCCGTTGTAATAGATGTCTTTGGTGAGGCTGGTGTACAGGTAGTCGCGGTCGTTCATGAGTTGCTTAACGCCCCACTCGTAATCCTCCAACGCCATGCCGTGAAAATTGCCAAAGAACAGCAGGTTCGTTTTTTTCTGCTCGATGTCCTGCCGGGTGAATTTGCCGGTGCTCACCTGTGGGCGGGTGGAGAGCACAGCGAAGATGATGGTAAAGAGACACGCACCCACCAGCAGCAGGGTGGGGATGAGCAGGTGGGGAAACTCTTCAATTTTCCGAAACAGTACCGATACCACCACCGATAGAATGATGGAGTTGATCGAAATCATGATGTTTGCTTTCGTATCGGCCATGCTGCTAAGCGTGATGTGGTTCTCCGATGCGATCCGGAACATGGTTTCAATGCCGCGCTCGGGAATGGATTTGCGGTCCAGTTTCTGGCGCAGTTTGTCTAACTCACCCTCCATCTCGCGCACCTGCTCATCAGCAGCTGAAGTCGCCTCTTTTTTGATGAGCTTTTTTAGTGCCTTAATATTTTTTCTTTTCTGCTCTTCCAGCACGGTCTGGCCGTAGGGTGTGGCAAACTCGTGGGCCTTCAGAAACTGGTAATTGCTTTTGCGCCATTCGTCATCCGAAAACACAAAGTTTTTGGTTACCGAAATCTCTTTTCGCAACAACTCGGCATAGGCCTCCGCTTCTTCGGTAGAGAGATGGTACATATCGGCATCGCACAACACCTTGTCAATCATTGTGCGGGGCACTTGGGGTACGCGGGTAGATTCAATGGCTTGTTTTACCTCCTGAATGCGGGCATCCGGAAATCCCCAACTACGCAATTGTGTTTCGGCCATTTTGCCCGACTCGATTTCGTGCAGGTAATGACCTTTGGCGTAGCCTACGTCATGAAACCAGGCGGCCACCAGCGCAGTTTCGATTTCAGTGTCATTCAAGCCACACGCGCGGGCAATCATTTCGGTGGCCGCAGCCACTTTTGCGGTATGATCGAATGTATGATACGTGATCTCAGGCGGCAGATGGCTAAGGGCTTCCTTGGCAAAGGCCCGCGATTTTTCAATAAACTCGGATGTCATAAATCTTTTAAAGCTATAAAAAACGATGGCATTTCTGAAATGAACGCTATCGCCATTGATTCCGTTTCAATACTGGTTTATCTTTGACCGGGTGCTGCGCTACGTTTTTTTGCTGATGCTTCTCATGGGATGGGTTACGCCTGCGCGTGCACAAACCCAGTTTACGTTGTACCTCATTGGCGACGCAGGTGAACCCACACCCGATCATCTTGGTTATCAGGATGCGTTGCGCGAACAACTGAAAAGTGAACGAAATCCGTTTGCTGTTATTTTTCTGGGCGACAACATTTATCCAAAGGGTTTGCCGGATGCAGACGATCCCAGTCGCATGCGCTACGAAGCCGCCCTTCAGGCGCAGCTTGCCATGGTGCAGGAGTTTGGCCAACCGGTTTTCTTCATCCCCGGTAATCACGACTGGAAAAAAGGGAAACCGGAAGGGTGGACCCGAATTCGCAATCAGCAGCGTTGGTTCGATTCATTGCGCCTGCCACACGTGCAGTTTTTACCCAAGTCGGGTTGCCCTGGCCCGGAAGAAATTATCCTCAACGAAGAAACGGTTTTGGTGATTGTGGATACGCAGTGGTTGTTACATCCGTGGGAAAAGCCCGAAGGCGATGCCAGCCCTTGTGAGGCCAAAACGCTGGCCGATGTGCTGGTGCAGATGGAGGATATTTTTAAACGCCATCGCGGCAAACGCATGATCGTGGCGGGGCATCATCCCATACATACCTATGGCGAGCACGGGGGTGTGTTTACGTGGAAGCACCACCTCTTTCCACTCTCGTATGCGGTAAAAGGCCTTTACTTGCCCTTGCCCGGTGTTGGTTCTATCATGCCGTTGTATCGAAAATGGATCGGCAATATTCAAGATACGCCACATCCGCAGTACCGGCAGTGGGCGCGGGCGTTTGAAGCGCTGTTTCAACAATACCCCGGCACCGTTTACGTGGCCGGGCACGAACATGCGTTACAAAGTATTTTTAAAGATAGTGTGCATTACCTGGTCAGCGGATCGGGATCAAAGTCTACCGTTGTAAAAAAGAAACGTCATGCCAACTTTATTTCGCCCCACCGCGGCTTTGCCCGCCTCGTGCTGTCGAAAGAGCATGCGAGCACTGCTTTTTTTTGGGCTAAGCCAGATGGCGAGCGAACCTCGTTAGCCTATACCCAACCGCTTGTGCCGGTCTCGGGCAAATGGCAAAGACCGGGGCGGCTGTCGCGTCTTGATTCCACCACTGTGCGAAGAAGCGCCAGCCGGCAATACGTTGCCTCACGCGCACACCAACGTTGGCTTGGCAAGAACTACCGCGCTGCCTGGAGCCAACCGATTGATGTGCCCGTGTTTCGGATCAACCAGGAACACGGTGGGTTGCAGGTGGTTCAACGCGGCGGTGGTCAGCAAACAATTTCACTGCGGCTACAAGATGCGGCTGGCCGCGAGTACACCTTGCGCTCAATAGAAAAGTATCCGGAAAAAGCAGTGCCGGAAGCATTTCGAAAAACCTTTGCTCAGGATCTGGTGCAAGATCAAATCTCGGCATCGCATCCGTACGGGGCGTTGGTAGTGCCTTTTCTGGCCGAAGCTGCCGGGGTGTATCACACGAATCCAAAAGTAGTTTGGGTGCCGGATGATCCGGAGTTTGGCCCGTACCAAACACTGGTGGCGAATCAATTGATGCTGTTTGAAGAGCGCCCGGCAGGGGATGGGCGCGAGCTCCCGTTTTTCGGTAATCCGGAAAAAATAGTAAGTACCGATAAAGTGCTGGAGAAGTTAGCGGAGGACAATCGCAACCGCATTGATCAGCCTTTTGTGCTGAAGAGCCGACTATTTGATTTATGGTTGGGCGATTGGGATCGCCATGATGACCAATGGCGATGGGCGCAGCAAGACGACAAAAGCGGAAAACGATATCAGCCCATTCCGCGCGATCGCGATCAGGCATTTTTTGTGAATGAAGGCATCTTACCCCCGTTTTGGGGACGCAAGTGGGCGTTGGCCAAGTTTCAGGGTTTTGATGAAACGCTAAAAGACCCGGCGGGCTTCATGTTTAATGGGCGCTACTTTGATCGATCGTTTTTGAACGGACTTTCGAAAGCGGATTGGATTTCCGCTGCCGCTCAGCTTCAGCTCCAACTTACCGATGAGGTAATTGATGCCGCGCTCAAAAAGTGGCCTCCTGAAATCTATGCGCTGCATGGCGCACGCATCGCGGAAAAGCTAAAAAAACGCAAAGCAGATTTGCCTGCGTATGCGGCACGTTATTACGACTTTCTGGCGCGCGAAGTGGATATTTCAGGGTCGGATAAAAAGGAAGATTTTAAAGTTGCGATTGGAGCAGACGGCAGCGCGCACGTGCAAATGTTTGAGTCGAAGGGCAAAAAAAATGATTTACTTTTTTCGCGCACGTTTCATCCACACGAAACAAAAGAAATCCGACTCTACGGCCTTGGCGGAGACGATGATTTTTTTCTTGAAGGAGCCCGCACTCCGATTCGCTTGCGCGTGATTGGTGGCAAGGGTGAAGATGAAGTGGAAAATGAGGCGCGCGAGCGACCATTCGTTTACGATCGACCAAAAGGCATGAAGCTGAAGGGCGGTGCCCGGTCGCAGCTTCGTACCGACCCGCGCGTGAACGAATACAACCGAAAAGCCTTCACATACGACCGGCTGGCACCTTTGTTATATGGAAACTTCAATGTAGACGATGGCGTTTTTGTGGGCGGTGGTTTCCTTTCTGTTACGCATGGATTTCGCAAAACACCCTTTAAAAGCCGGCACCTTTTTCTCGCCAGCTATGCCGTTAATACATCCAGCTATAATTTTCAATATGATGGGCGTTGGACGCACGTGTTTGGAAAATGGAATCTGGAGGCCGATGCCGATATCAAAGCTCCCAACTTTGTGAACAACTTTTTTGGTTTGGGCAACGAAACGGTTTTTAACCGCACACTTGATGACGACCCAAATCTCGTGGGTGTAGAAAATTCCATTGATTACTACCGGCTTCGGTTTACCGAATACAAATTAGAGGCGCGCCTGGCCCGGCCGCTTGGCAGTTTCGGCATGTTGAAATTCGGCCCCGTGTTTCAGCATGTAGAAATTGAAGATACGCGTGGCCGAAGCCGGTTTATTGCCGATTATGCATCGCAGCTCACATTTCCGGTGTTTGAATCCGGACGCAACTACATGGGGCTTGTGTATGCGTTGTCACTGGATCAGGTGAACCACCCAATATTCACAACGCGCGGCATTCGGTTTCATTACCACGGCAAAACGCAGCAGGGTGTGAATAATTCCGACTTATTCTCCAGCCATCAGGCTACGTTTGCGCTCTACCAGAGTTTCCGGCTGCCGGCACGCGTAACCTTCGCTTGGCGCGTAGGTGCGGGCACTACGCTGGGCGACTTCCCTTTTTTTCAAGCTCAAATTTTGGATGGCAAAACGGAACTGCGCGGATTTCGTAAGACGCGGTTCTATGGCGACAGCGAGCTGTTTTTTAATCATGAAGTGCGTGTGAAATTGGCCAACATTCGCTCGTATGTTTTTCCGGCGGCAGTAGGACTGCTTGCGTTTTACGATGTGGGCAGGGTGTGGTATAAAGATGCCAACGGCAACGATCCGTCCACGCTGCGTGGCCGCTCCGCGTTATGGCACCAAGGCGTAGGTGTTGGTGTGTGGTTTACGCCCTTTGGATTGACGGTACTTTCGTTGGAGGTGGGGCGCAGTAGGGAAAGCGTGCTGGCGTATGTGCGGTTGGGTTATTTGTTTTGAGTACCAGCCAAAACGGATTTCTCTTCGTTAGAGATTGTACACCAGCAGCCAGGCAACCGCGAGCGGTGCCAGCCAACGCACGATAAATTGCCAGAGGCGAAATTGCAGCGTGCTGGTGGTGAGCAGATCATTCCGGATGGCATGCCCCGGCAAGAGCCAGCCCGCCATCACCGCTATTAGAATTCCACCGGCCGGCATCAGCAGATTGGAGCCGAAATAATCAATCACCT
>CAYLWU010000033.1:0-33403 GCA_964387475.1 uncultured Ohtaekwangia sp.
TTCTTCATCAATGTCATCGACTTTCGGGACTTTAGTTATCCTTATAACAGTCCCAATTCAAGTACAGTCGTGGGGCACACCCCGGAAGGTAAAGATCTGGAATGGCTAACAACAGTTCTCCACCCGGCAGATTTGCCCATTTTCCTTTCTTACGGTGGGTTTGCCATCGACTTCATCGCGAAGCTCCCAATCGAAAAGAAAAAGCGAGCATTATTCAACCATTGCTATCGAATAAAACACGGCACCCGTCACGAATACGTTTGGCTATACCAGCAACACCACATGTCTCACCTCGATATGAATGCAGCAATCGTTTATTCGATTAGCACAATTACGGATGTGACACATTTGGTGGAAGGCAAGAAGGAGCCGTCTTGGTCGGTCACGGAAATACTTCCCGATGGCACCTCATTATTTCATATCGGATCGGACGAATCTATCGCAAGTGAGACCTCTACTGTCTTTTCTGCTCGCGAGAAAGAAGTATTACAACTTTTTGGAAAAGGTTACACCGCAACAGAAGTGGCACACCGGTTGCACATTTCCTACGAAACAGTGATTACCCATAAGAAAAATATTTTGCGCAAATCAAAATCAAAATCAGTGCGCGAAGCGATCGCATTTGCTATCAACTTCGGCTACCTTTAAAGCCAATGGCCGCTCCTTTCTTCAACTCCCCATTCGTACTTAGCAACCCGTTGTACCGGATTGCCACACAACAGAATTTTTCGGGGGAGGAAATTCAATTCAAACCGATTATTGACGTGCTTGAATTGTTGTTCGGCCAGGTGGCGTTAGGTAACTTTTTTATAAACGTGATCGACTTTCGGGATTATACCTACCCCTACAACAGCCCGAACGTAACCCGGGTGGTTGGCTACACCAAAGAACAAATCGGCAACATTGAGTGGTTGATGAGCAATGTACATCCGGACGACCTGCCCGTTTTCATGGATTACACCGTGAAAGTGCTCGGCTATGTGCAGGCGCTGCCACTCGAGCAAAAGCAGCGCGCGATGATCAACCACTGCTTTCGCGTTTTACATGGGATCCGGAAAGAATACGTTTGGCTCTATCAGCAGCACCACATGTCATACATCGATAAAAACGAAGCGCTGGTATACACCATCAGCCTGGTAACGGATGTAACGCACCTGCGGGGAAACGCATCCCGACCTACGTGGTCGGTAACCGAGCGGATGGATGACAGCTCCATGGTGGTTCACGTCAGTTCGGAACTTGGCGAGGAGAATCAAAAACATATAACACGAAGGAGATTCACGCCTCGGGAAACGGAAATCATCAAACTGGCAGCGCGGGGGTTTCAGGCGAAGGAAATTGCCAGCGCTTTACGCCTTGGTTATGAAACCGTGAACACCCATCGAAAAAATATTATGAATAAAACCGGCTCGAAAAACATGGCCGAGGCTGTAGCTTTTGCGCTTAATGCTGGTATTCTTTGACCGCAAACTATCTTCTTGGTGAAATTTTCCGGAATCTATCTCAAAAAAATGTGGGACGCGTGATTTCGAGGGAGGCACGACCGGGAAATCCCCATAATTTGAGATGTCTCACTTGCGTATGACACGCCGGGCCGATTTCATTCCAGATGGTCTCTAGTTGTCAATGCCGGGCGGCGGCGGCAACGACTCAGGAGTTGCGCCATTATCTCCACCACCGCCACCCAAAACGCCGGAAACCACCAACGCTCCTCCAATGGCTCCGGTTAACACCGCAACCTTTACAAAAGTTGGGATCGTGGGCTTTATCGAGAGGGATGCGCCCCGTGCTGTTTCTTGTAATGCAATTAACTCGATGTTGTATGCCCCGGGCTTTGCGTTTTTCGGAACGGTGTATGTTAAACGTCCATTCGTGGAGGTGCCCGCTGGCAGCCGGGTCTCCCCTTTTACCAATTCCACTCGCACGGGTTCTTTCAGGTCTGTGCTCCAGGTGATCTCAGCGGTTTTACCGCGCTTCACACTTGGCATGCTACTTTTGATCAACGTGAACAACGGAGGCGCAACTTCATACACGATTCGAAAGCTAATTTCGCCATCGTACTGAACTAATTCCTCCGGGTTCCAGCGGATGACTTTTCCTTTGCCAGGTAACACCCTTTTTGTATCCACATCGCCACGAGCCCGTAATGGTTTTTTGAAGTCATCATGCGAACCAAACAACGTGATGTGATAAGCGGTGCCCTTTTGACCTTCCAGATCGTACGAAATAACCACATCGGGTTCGAGGAACTTTACGGACATCTGAGTGACTTTTTGTGCCTGCGTGCAAAAAGCCGCCAGAATCAGCAGTAAAGGAAAAGTCAACTTTTTCATACAGAAAAGCATTTAATACTCCGAAGGTAAAAGAAATGTCCGATGCTCGCAATACTGATTGGGCACGCAAAAATTCAAGCTGCAAATTCAAGCTGCAAATTCATGCGCCCTTCTGTTCCGCCACCATTTTTTTGTACTCTGTTAATACCTTTTCGTACGAGGCTTCATCGGCTTTTTTAAGGGTGTTCATCAGCACCCCTAGCCCGGAGTCCTTAAGCAAAATCCGGTGGCTACGCACCTCTGCCATCTTGTTGCGGATGGTGGCCTCGAGTTTTATGAGTTCGCGTTCGGTCATACCCGTTTTATCTAAAGTCTATTTTTATAAAATCCTGCCTCAAGCCGCTGGTGTATGGCGCGAAATGCCTTTATCGTGTCGGCTATATCGGCTTCGGTATGTCGCGCAGTAGCCACCAACCGAAAAAGAATAACTCCCTTTGGCACCACCGGGTACACTACCCCCGAACAAAAAATGTGGTGATGTTCGCGGAGGTCATACAGCAGCTGTGCTGCCTCTTCCAGGGAACACGACAGATACACGGGTGTAATGGGCGAATGCCCCGTGCCAACCGATAGCCCGGCCGCAGCCAACCCGGCACGCAACTGCTGTGCGTTGCGCCACATCCGGCCACGGGCTTCGTCACCTTGTTGAATTAACTCCAAACGCTTCAACGCTCCCAGGGTGATAATCATCGGCAGTGACTTTGCGTACACTTGCGAGCGTGCATTATAGTAGAGATACTTTACCACATGTGCCTTTGCTGCCAGGAAGCCGCCAATCGAGGCCATGGCTTTTGCGAACGTAGCAAAATAAAAATCGATGTCGTCTTGAACCCCTTGCGCCTCAGCGGTGCCCGCGCCATGCTTGCCCAGCACGCCAAAGCCGTGTGCGTCATCAATAAAAAAGCGAAACCCGTATTTGGGTTTTAACGCAGCAATTTCCTTGAGCTTGCCCTGATCTCCGCGCATGCTAAAAACGCCTTCGCTAATCACCAAAATGCCGCCCCCGGTAGCCTTTACCATTTCCTGTGCCCGAATGAGTTGTTTTTCTAGATGATCGATATCGTTGTGCTTAAACGCCATGCGTTTTCCCAAATGCAGCCGTACCCCGTCAATGATGCAGGCGTGCGACTCCTCATCGTAAATGACTACATCTTTTCGGCTAAGAATGGCATCGATGGAAGAAACCACTCCCGGATATCCAAAATTAAAAAGGATCGCGGCCTCTTTGCTCGCATGTTGGGCCAATGCATGTTCCAACTGCTCGTGCTCATCCTGGTGGCCAGACATGATGCGCGAGCCCATGGGATACGCCATCGAAAACAGCGCCGCGGCCGCTGCGTCCGTCTTCAACACCTCTGGGTGCTGGGCAAGCCCCAGGTAATCGTTCAGGCTCCAAACTATCTTTTCATGCCCGTTGAAGTTCATCCGTGGCCCGAGCTCACCCTTAAGCTTGGGGAACGTAATGTAACCGTGTCCTTTTTCGGTGACTTCACTAAATGCACCCTTGCTTATATGCAAGTTATCGAGTAGGTCGTGGGGCATAACAATTGGAGGTGGGAACTTTGCCTTGCGAATAAAAGTGGAAGTAACGGAAATTCAAGACTAAAAAAAATTCGCGACACAGACGAATTTGAATGAAGATGATTGACCCGTTAGGCAAAGCAAGAGACCAGAAGCCGTGTCATAAAATACTGCCTCCCACCAAACGAACGAGAAATATCCGCAACGGCCGCCACCATCTGGAATTGCCCGTTGGCACTATCCGCGAAGTGAAACAGAACTGATTGCGAGATGCCTGCCGAAAATAGGCGGTCGATTTGCCAAATTCTATTTTAAATCAACGGGAGCGCGTACCTTCGTTTCAACAAATTAAGTTATGCGGCAGCAACTCCTCAGTGAAGGCGCCAGTGAACTGAGTTACGAAATCCGGGAGATCGTAAAAAAGGCGGAACAAATTCGAAAACTTGGGTATGAGATTCAATGGGAAAACATTGGCGATCCCATCCAAAAGCATCATCAACTCCCCCAGTGGATACGGAAAATCATTGCTGACCTGGCGCTGCAAAACGAAAGTTACAGCTATTGCCCAAGCAAAGGCATTCTGGAAACGCGGGAGTTTCTGGCTGCACAAACCAATCAACGCCAGGGCGTAAAAATTACGGCCGATGATATTTGCTTCTTCAACGGCTTGGGCGATGCCATTGCGAAAGTGTACCAATACATCACGCCCACGTCCAGAGTAATCGGCCCCTCGCCCGCATACTCTACGCATTCCAGCGCAGAGGCCGCCCACGCCAGTCATGAGCCCCTCACCTACCGGTTAGATCCCGACAACAAATGGTACCCGGATGTAGATGACCTGTACAACAAGGTAAAGTACAACCCAAATGTGGTGGGTATTCTCATCATCAATCCCGACAATCCCACGGGCATGGTCTATCCGTTGGAAACGTTGCAACGCATTGTGGCCATTGCCCGGGAGTTTCGCCTGTTTTTGATTTGCGATGAAATCTACATCAACATCACATACAATGGCGCGCGCGCCTACGCATTGGCTGAAGTGATTGGCGATGTGCCCGGCATCGCGATGAAGGGCATCTCTAAAGAATTACCCTGGCCGGGCGCCCGCTGCGGCTGGATGGAGTACTACAATCGAAAAACCGATCCCGACTTCGACCGGTTCTGCCAGGCACTGGACAATGCAAAGATGATCGAAGTATGCTCCACCAAACTACCACAGTTGGCCATCCCACGGTTGCTGGGTGACCCCCGCTTCCCCACCTATCGCGAAGCAACCAATCGCAGTATTGGGCGCAGAAGTAAAATCATCGCAGATATTTTAGGGCAGGTGCCGGAACTCACTTTTAACGAAACCTTTGGTGCATTTTACAACACGATCATTTTTCGCACAGGGAGCTTACGCCCCGGTCAATACCTGCGTATCGGGGATAGCCGTGTACAGGCATTGGTGGAAAATTGGACTTCAGCCGAGATGCCGCTCGATAAACGATTTGTGTATTATCTGCTGGGCGCAAAACAGGTGTGTGTGGTACCGATTTCCTCGTTCTGTTCGGAACTACAGGGCTTTCGTGTTACGCTGCTCGAAGAGAACGAAACCACATTAATCAAAACCTTCGAAGCCATTCGCGATGGGATCATCGAATACTTACGCTCAAACGAACAGCCATCTCACGAAAAATAGTTGTGCCTGTTGCCTTGCGGTAGCGTACGCTGCCGAGGTTTTACATTGAAATCAAGATTGCTGTAAAGATTGCATCATCCCTTCGGGCCACAACACATGGCGAAATGCGTTAATAACTACAAAATGGCTATACATGTGCAGATCACGCACGTGCAACGGCCGAGGTGTTACGCGCTGTGCCGCGAGCATCCATTCGCGCATGGTGCCGCAGAGGAGCGGCTGCTCAGGGGTGTACCATACCCCGTCTTTCAAAAAACAAATATTGCCGTAGGAGGTATCTCGTACCCAACCTGCTTGCGTGATGAGCACATCATCGCAACCGTTGCGCTCGGCAAACACGGCGTTAAGCGCATCGCGATTCGCATATTTCAAGTCGTACGTGAGGTGTGGTGCTTCTACACACCGAAGCGATCGAATGGGCTTTAACGTGTAAGGCTCAATTTCAACTACCGCGGTTTGGGCATTATACCGGAGCCGGCATTTGTGCATACCAACCGGCGGTACGTTGGTTTTCGAAAGTATTTCGTGAACATCAAAAGCAGGACGCACGCCAAATAGTTTTTGGCACGATCGTTCGATTCTTGCCGCGTGGCCAGGCATATTGCGAAACGTGCCCGCGTCAATACAAATCGTCTCAAGCAAGGGGTACATACACTTTGTTGGTTAGCTCCTGGTACTCGCGCGCGGCGGTACTGCCGAGTGTAATTCCCCCGCCGCTGCGGTATACGTATTTTGTTCCGCGTTGCTCCAGAAAACGGATTAACACACAGGAGTCAAACCGATGTCCATCAAACCACCCGGCAACGCCCGTGTAGAAACCACGCGCTTCGCCTTCTACTTCACGAATAAGCTCCAGCGTTCGTTTCTTTGGCGCCCCGCACACGGACCCGGCGGGTAACAGCGAGAAAAAGATTTCGCCTAACCGCTGCTCGTAGCCACCAGCCAAGCGTCCTTGAATCTCCGAGCTTAATTGTATCAGTCTGTGCCGCTCTGTTTCCACGTACGTAACAAACCGAAACCGCTTCACTTCCACTTTGGTAGCTACCTGCGCGAGATCGTTGCGCAGTAAATCCACAACGGTTACATGCTCAGCTAATTCCTTCTCATCTGCCAATAGCAGCTCCAGCGCTTTTGGTTGCGTGGCATCCGCTGTGCCTTTCATCGGGAAAGTGGCGATCACCCCATTCTCGATGGTTACAAATCCTTCCGGAGAAAAGCATACCCATTCGTTAGGCATCAAGATCTTGTATGGGGCACGGCTGTTGGCAAATAACTCTGGCAACGACCACGAAGTTTCTACGCTTGAGCATCCGGTTAAATTGAGTACATAGGTCTCGCCCCGTTGCAGCGCCTGCCGCACCCGCTGAAATTGCTGTTCATAAAACCGTTGATCGGGCGGTTGAAATGAAAACGTGAAGGGAGGCGCTGACGCATACGGGGTGTGCGGTTGCCCACGAAACGAAAATCGAATTCCCGTGACAATTAGTTCCTCCATGGTGAGCACAAGAGAGCGCTGTTTTTCGAAATCGACTAACACCAAAAACGGGATATGACATTCAGCCAACTGATTCATTCGAGCAATGGCGTCGTACTCCCGCATGAGAACACAAAAATAGCAATTTGGCCGCAAACCGGATTTCGTTACTCCGGGCAAAAAAAAGCAACATCCCGTAAGGCAATCAAACGGGATGTTACTCAAGAATTAGTTGTCACCCTTCGACACTCGAACGGTTTGCGAACGCAACAAAAGCAAATAGGTGCCGGGAATTGAGATCAAATAATCGCCAAAACTAGTAGTGGTGCGAACAGTATAGTTTTGCGCACCACCCGCCAAGTCTTTCGAGTCAACTTTATTCAGCGGAATTAGCCCGCCCAGCAAATACCACTGCTTCTTTTTTGCGTCATACTGCCCTTCCGACTTACAGTCACCTCGGCCGCCGGTGCCCACGGTGTGCATAGTAGCTAAACAGCTGCTCATCAGAAAAGCAATACCCACGAATCCAACAAACTGTCCAATTTTTTTCATAAAATAGTTTTAAAAAATCCCTACTCGTTTGGCTTTTCGGAAACGCCCCGTTTGAGTGGTTGCTGATCTCCACCCCGCAAGTCGAATTTGTTAATCGGCACTGCGGTAAATAAAAATACAACGTTGCGTGAAAACATGAAAGCCTTGTTGAAGTATCCAGTTGGTTGTACCTATTTCTTCGGGCTATTTCGCAACAAAAAGCCGCGCGGCGGCACACATGAAGAGCTAATCCAGCAAAGGTTTAATGCTAAAAAATCGCGCCCGCAATGGTAGCGGTCATCATCGTTGCCAACGAGGCGGCGATCATGGCCTTAAGTCCAAGCTTCGAAAGGTCGCCCTGCCGATTAGGCGCCATTCCACCGATGCCTCCGATTTGAATCGCTATGGAACTAAAGTTCGCAAATCCGCATAGCGCATAGGTGGCAATGCGGATGGACTTCTCGCTCAACACACCGGCTGTTTTCATGTTCGCCAAATCCAGATACGCCACAAATTCGTTGATTACCATTTTTTGGCCGAGCAAGCTGCCCACATAAATCGATTCCGACCAGGGCACGCCCATACAAAACGCAAACACGCGAAACACCTGCCCCAAAATATACTGCAAACTAAAGCCGGAGTAGGCCCCGGCCGAGGTGGCCTGTACCCATTCGTTTAATCCGGTATACGCGCCAATAAAATCGACTAACACCCAATTAACAGCAAAGATAATCGCGATGAATGCCAACAGCATGGCCCCGATGTTCAACGCCAACTTCAACCCATCAGAGGCGCCGGTGGCCAGCGCGTCCACCAGGTTAACACCAATCTGGTCTTTGTTCACCCGCAGCGTACGATCAATCTTATCGTGTTCAGTTTCCGGAAAGAATATTTTTGAAAGCACAATTGCCGCTGGCGCATTCATGATAGACGCGCTCAGCAAGTACGTAGCAAACCGAGCCTGCTCGGCCGGGTCTCCACCTCCCAAAAAAGAGACGTATGCGCCCAGCACGCTACCGGCAATCGTGGCCATGCCGCCCACCATAAGGCAGTTCATCTCCGACTGCGTCATTTTTGGAATGAACGGCCGCACCAGCAAGGGCGCTTCGGTCTGGCCCATAAAAATATTTGCCGCTGCAGAAAGACTCTCCGCCCCTGAGAGGCGCATGGTGCGTGCCATGAGCCATGCAAAACCCCAAACAATTTTCTGAAGTACGCCCAGGTAATACAGGCCCGTAGTAATCGCAGAGAAAAAGATTACTGTGGGTAACGCCTGAAATGCAAATAAGAAACCGAGATTGTGTTTTACATCCGGGTTGCCTGCACTATTCTTCGATAAATCGCCATACAAGAACTCCGCACCTTTTTGTGCAAAGCCAAGGAAGGTGACGAACTTCTCGCTCATGTACACAAAAGCGCTTTGCGCAAACGGTATTTTACCAATGATTAACCCGAAGATGATCTGAATGGTGAGTCCAACGGCCACCAGCCGCCAGTCAATCGCCTTACGGTTGCCGGAAAGCAAAAAGGCTACTGCCAGAATAACAATCAGCCCGAGAAGCGCGTGCAGGTAATCCATCCGGGGGTTTAGTTGCGTTTACCTAGTTCATCGCGCAACTTCGCAGCCCTTTCGTAATCTTCTTTATCGATCGCTTCGCGCAGTAACTCGTTTAGTTTTTCAACCGAAAAATTCTTGAGATCGTCCGCCCCTTTCTTTACGGTTTCTTTTTTGGCTTTCTTCTCTTTCGGTTCTTTTTTCTCTTTTTCTTTTTCCTTCTCTTCTTCCTCTTCGTCTGTCAGCACAATGCCGGCCTCGGCAAGAATATTTTCATACGTAAAGATGGGCGCATCAAAACGCAAGCCGATGGCAATCGCATCCGACGGGCGGGAATCAACATCCACTTTCTTCAAACCATCGCTACACACCAGCTTGGCAAAGAACACGCCTTCTTTCAAATCGGAAATAATAATTTCCTCTACATGGAAATGAAAATTGCTGGCAAAGGCTTTGAACAGATCATGGGTCATGGGCCGGTTAGGGATAATCTTTTCAATTTCAATGGCGATGGCTTGCGCCTCGAACATCCCAATGATGATGGGCAGCCGCCGGTTGCCCTCGGTTTCACCCAGCACCAACGCAAACGAACCCGTTTGCGATTGACTGGAAGAAAGCCCTAAAATTTCGAGTTTAATTTTCTTCAATGCCTGCGATTCTTAAATCAAATTAAAAAATATTCGGATAAACGGTTTCTCAATCACCAGTTTTATTTCGCGGCTTGAAACGCTTCGTTTAGCTTGGGCAATACATCAAACGCATCGCCCACAATACCATAATCCGCAGCTTTAAAGAAAGGGGCCTCCGGATCTTTGTTAATCACCACAATGCATTTTGACGAGTTAACACCGGCAAGGTGCTGAATTGCTCCGGAAATACCCACGGCTACATACAGTTGCGGCGCTACCTTTACTCCGGTTTGCCCTACGTGCTCGTGGTGCGGGCGCCAATGCATGTCGCTTACCGGCTTGCTGCAGCCTGTGGCCGCGCCCAGTGTTTTTGCCAGGTTCTCGATTAATGCCCAATGTTCGGGGCCCTTCATGCCCCGGCCCCCCGAAACAACAATCTCTGCCTCGGGCAGCAAAATGTCGCCCGTAGCTTTGTCTACCGAAGTAACCTTCACATTGAAATCGGCATCGGATAACGCGGGTGTAAACGGAGTAACTGCAACAGCGCTGGCTACTACCTTCGCCTCTGCTGCATTCTTTTTCAGTGTGATAACTTTTTTAGCGTTCTTCAGTTCCACGTTGGCAAACGCTTTTCCTGTGTAGATGCTGCGCTTCACTACAAAGCCCGCGTTAGTTTGCGGCAGCTCCACTACGTTCGAGGCCAGACTCGCCTGAAAACGTACCGCAATCTTGGCGGCAACCGGAGATCCCAGCGAAGAGTTGGCCAACACCAATACATCGCTATTCTCAGCTTTCATGGCCTGATCAATTGCGGTAGTGTAACTCTGTACCAACGGGTCGTTCAGCCGGGCGTCGTTGGCATGCAATACCTTGGTGGCTCCGAATTTTCCCACGTCTGCAAGCGCCTGCGCATCGGCCGCGCCCAAGGCCAGCGCAGTAACCGCGCCACCCATGCCGTGGGCATAGGCCACTGCTTCCAATGATGTCTTCTTTACTTTCCCTTCTGCCGTTTCAACAAACACCAGGATGTTCATATGTTCTTCAGTTAAATCGTGATTAAATTACTTTCGCTTCGGTCTTCAATCGCTGCACCAACTCCGCCACGTTATCGGCAGCAATCATCTTTACCGCACCCTTGGGCGGCGGCAACTCAAATTTTTGTAGGCTTACGCGATTCTCCACGGCCACGGGCTCCACAACCTTGAGTGGCTTCGTGCGTGCGCTCATAATGCCGCGCATGTTCGGAATTTTCCATTCGGCAATCGGCTCCTGGCACCCCGCCACCAACGGAAGTGCAGCTTCGAGCGATTCTTTGCCACCTTCGATTTCGCGGGTCATTTTTACTGTGGTTCCTGCTATTTCCAGACTCATCACCGGCGAGAAAGAGGGTAATCCCAGTAATTCGCCCACCATGGCGTGCACCACACCACTGTTGTAGTCAATGCTCTCGCGGCCCATCAATACCAAATCAAATCCTTGGGCATGGGCAGCAATTTGGCTGGCCACAAAAAACGAATCCGTTGGCTCTGCATTTACGCGGATGGCATCGTCTGCACCAATCGCCAACGCCTTGCGAATCGTTGGTTCGGTGTCTGCCAAGCCTACGTTCAACACGGTAATGGTGGCACCCGATGTTTCTTTGAGTTCCACCGCGCGCGCCAGCGCATAGTCATCATACGGCCCGATGATAAATTGAACACCGTTGGTATCGAACCGGGTACCGTTGTCGACAAAATTAATCTTCGAGGTGGTGTCCGGAACGTGCGATATACAAACCAATATCTTCATAATCAATGCTTTACAAAATTTTTACAGAAACGGCCACAAGATAGTAAAACAGTTGATTGCCACAGGGCTAATTTTGGCCAATCGCTCCGAAAAAAGTCGGATTGTTAAACGCGATCTTTTATGTCGCCACGCATTTTACAACTACAAACCTTTCTGCAGGAAGATCCGAACGATCCGTTTCTACTGTATTCGCTGGCGCTGGAGTTTATTGTTGAGCAACCGACTGAAGCCGACCGACTGTTTAGTGACCTGTTGGCGCGGTTTCCAGACTACCTCGCCACGTACTATCAGGCAGCGCTTTTAAAAATTCATTTTGCAAACGTGCCCGAGGCGAAAGTGATTATCGCCCGCGGAATTGAACTTGCCAAAAAACAAGCCAATACCAAAACCGTCACTGAGCTGCGCCATCTGTTGGATGGCATTGAAGACGAATAAGCCGTTTATACCTGGAAAACGATCTTACCCACCTTATTGGGCTTTGTTATGTCCGGAAAAGATTCGGCAATCTTCGTAAACGGCCGAATGCTATCGATGATCGGCTTGATCTGCGAGCCGCTTACAAACGCCAGCATTTCGTTAAACTCATGATCGTTGCCCATGGTGGTGCCCATCAGCGAAAGCTGATTCCAAAACATCCGGTACAAATCCAGCTTGGAAGGTAAACCGGTAGTGGCCCCGTAAAAAACCACTTTGCCGTTGGGCCGCAGTACTTTAATAAAGCTGTTGATCTGGTCGCCTCCGGCACTGTCAATCACCAGATTAAATCCGCCCTTTGTTTTCCAGAGGTCGCTGTAGCTCGCTTCGCGTTTGTAGTTGTACGCCCCTTTGGCACCCAGTTTCAGTGCTTTTTCCACTTTCTCATCGCTGCCGCTGGTAACGTACACATTGGCACCCACCGCCTGAGCGAAGAGAAATGCAAACTGGGCCACCCCGCCTCCAAAACCGGATATCAACACGTTATGCCCGGGTTTAAGACCGCCGCGTTTAAACAAGGCACGAAACGCTGTGAGACCGCCTAAGGGCAAAGCCGCGGCTTGCAGAAAATCAAGATGCCGGGGCTTGCGTTGCAGTCGATCAATTGAAACCACAATGTACTCGGCAAAGGTGCCGTCTACCGGCATGCCTAAAATGGTGTATTTGCTGGATTGAACTTCCGGGTCGGTTCCCCAATCAATGTTGGGATTAATCACCACCTCCTGCCCGATCCACGGCTCATCTACTTCATCGTGCACGGCTTCCACAATGCCAGCTCCATCCGATCCCATCGTAACGCCCAGCTTGATGTTAGGATACTTACCCTCGCGAATCCATTCGTCTCTGCGATTAAGCGCAACCGCTTTTATCCGAATGAGTGCTTTCCCCGGCGCAAGTACGGGCACCGGCCTGTCGATGAGTTCTACACGATTGGGCGCAGTTAGAACAAGTGCTTTCATAAAACTGAAGTTGAGCTGTTGAAGCGTGGAACTTGCGTTTGAATTTTACTGCACAAAATAAACGATGTGCCGCAATTAAAAAACAGCAGCGCTTAAAAGTTGTAACCGTTAAAACGGCGTTTCGTCATCGCCCGGGGGCGGCCCGGCCGGGGGCGTATCGCGGAAGGTATTCAGGCGGCTCTCGCGGGTAATGCTGCTTAGCGGTGTAAGACCTTCGGGCGCATCGTAATCAGCAAACTTGGTGTACTTACCCAAAAACTTCAGCTTCACGTTTTCCAACGATCCGTTTCGATGCTTGGCGATGACCACCTCGGCCATCCCTTGCGTGGGTAGCCCTTCCTCGTCTACGGTAATCTTGTAGTACTCCGGGCGGTACAGAAACATCACGATGTCGGCATCTTGTTCGATAGAACCCGATTCGCGCAAATCCGACAACTGGGGGCGTTTGTCACCGCCACGGGTTTCGACCCCGCGGCTTAACTGCGACAGCGCAATCACCGGCACATTCAGTTCTTTTGCAATGCCCTTCAGCGCACGCGAGATCGAAGCGATCTCTTGCTCACGGTTGCCACCGGCATCGCCTTTCATTAATTGCAGGTAGTCGATCACGATCAACTGCACGTTATGCTCCGCTTTTAACCGGCGGCACTTGGCGCGTAGCTCCAGGATCGATAAGGCAGGTGTATCGTCAATAAAAATGGGGGCGCTGGAAAGGCGGTTGGTTTTGTGTACCAATTGCTGCCATTCAAATTCCGCCAGATTTCCTTTTTTGATTTTTTCCGATTCCAGTTCCGCTTCCGCGGAGATGAGGCGATTCACCAATTGCAAAGACGCCATTTCCAGCGAGAAAATGGCCACCGGGTAATTGAAGTCTACGGCCGCATTGCGTAGGGCCGATACCACAAATGCCGTTTTACCCATACCGGGCCGCGCCGCAATGATTACCAAATCCGACTTCTGCCAGCCAGACGTAACCCGATCTAAGCGCGAAAAGCCACTGGGGATGCCCGTGAGACCGTCCTTGTGGTTCTTTTTTTCCTGCAGTTCCTTAATCGCCTGAAACATCAACGACTTCATCGTGTCGTAGTTTTTGCGCAGGTTCGTATCGGAAATCTGAAATATGTTTTGTTCTGTTTTGTCTAACAGTTCAAACACGTCCGTGGTGTCTTCGTAGGCATCGTGGTGAATCTGCGAGGCAATCTGTATGAGATCGCGTTTTATGGCCATTTCGATCACGATCCGCGCGTGGTATTCCACATTCCCGGCAGAACTCACTTTGCTGGTGAGCTCGGCAATGTAATAGGCGCCGCCCACGGCTTCGATCGTGCCGTTTTTTCTGAGCTGTGCTACCACCGTGCGCATGTCTACCGGCTCGGAGGCCTTGAACAAATCGATGATGGCGTTGTAGATCAGTTTATGTGCCTCGGAATAAAAGTGTTCCGGGCGTAGAAACTCGACTACTGCGGTAAGCGCATTTTTTTCCAACATGAGCGCACCCAGCACGGCTTCTTCCAGATCAGGCGCCTGAGGGGGGAGTTTTCCCAGGCTTTCCGAGATATCTCGTACCAGCTTGGTTGACTTACCCATACCGCTTAACGCGGTACTGGCCCTCAGAGGCGTTGATCGTTGCTCCATACAGTGGTTGTTGTACGTAGTTTCTTTAGTGGAGGGCAAACGTACGGTTACCGCAAAGAACACTATCCCCAAAATGGAGAACTTGTTCACATTCAATAAACACCGCAAAATGTGAATTGATTCTCGCCCACGGGTTGCACAGCCGTGCCGATCTGCCTAGACCACCCCTTTTATTTTTTAATGCGCTTTTAACCAACACACTACGCAGTTCCATCACAGCCAATTTTTTACTTATTTTATTGGATGTATTTTCGCCCCAAATGAGTGTGAAGAAGTACCACTTTACGGCTATCGGTGGCAGTGTGATGCACAACCTGGCCATTGTATTAAAAGAACACGGTCATCAGGTTACCGGCTCGGACGATGAGATTAACGAGCCGAGCCGATCGCGCCTGCAAGCCGCAGGCCTTCTTCCTGACTACACCGGCTGGCATCCGGATAAAATTACCGCCGCGCTGGATGGCGTAATCGTGGGGATGCACGCCCGGCCCGATAATCCGGAAATCCAAAAAGCACAGGCGCTTGGAATTCCGTTGATTTCGTTTCCGGAGTTTATTTTCCAACACAGTAAAAACAAACAACGGGTAGTGGTGGCCGGAAGCCACGGCAAGACTACCATCACCGCCATTATCGTTCACGTGCTGGAGTTTTACAAGCGCTCGTTCGACTATGTCATTGGCTCCCGGGTACCCGGCTTGCCGCATAGTGTACGGATTTCCGAAGGTGCACCACTTATTGTCATTGAAGGAGATGAATATTTCTCCTCGCCGCTCGATCGCACCCCCAAGTTTCTCCGGTACCAGCACCACATTGGCGTGATCAGCGGCATCGCGTGGGATCACGCCAACGTATTTCCCACCGAAGACGAGTACATCCGGCAGTTTGACGCTTTCGCGGATGCCACGCCAAAAGGTGGAATTTTGGTTTTCAATGAATTGGATGCAGTAACTGCTGTGCTCTGTAACAAAGACCGGCCGGATATACTGCACGTGCCCTTCAAAACCCATCCGTATGAAATTGAAAATGGCAACGTAATCCTGATCAGTAGTAACAAAGAAAAAATTCCGCTGCGGGTGTTTGGCAAACACAACCTCATGAACATTGCCGCCGCTAAAGAGGTGCTGAAGAAAATCGGCATCACGGCGGAGCAGTTTTATAAAGCCATCCCGAGTTTTGTGGGGGCCGCAGGGCGTCTGGATAAAATCCGGGAAGATCAACACCTGGTGGTGTTTAAAGACTTCGCGCATGCCCCATCTAAAGTGCGTGCCACCACCGAAGCGGTAAAAGAACTTTATGCCAGCCGTCCGCTTACGGGGGTGCTGGAACTTCACACCTTCAGCAGCTTGCTGCCCTCGTTTTTGCCCAATTACAAAAACACCATGAAAGCGTGTACAGACGCCATCATTTTTGTTGATCCTGAAAAGCTAAAAACCAAAGGCGCTGCGATTGACGCGAACATGATTCAGGCCGCCTTTCAGCATCCCCGGTTGCGCGTGGTGAACTCAGCCGAGCAACTGCAGTCGGAGCTACTTGGTACACGTTGGGCCAACCAAACCCTGCTGCTCATGAGTTCGGGGGCCTTTGGCGGATTAGAGCTGAACCAACTCGCCACACAACTACTGCCCTGAGTGGCAACCCCATGAAGTTAAACTTAAAAGTGCCCCTTTGCCTGTTTGATTTGGAAACAACGGGCACCAATCCAACCACTGACCGGATCATCGAAATCGCAGTGATAAAACTCACGCCACACGGTGAAGAACTGCGAAAACGACATTTGGTAAACCCCACGATTCCCATCCCGCCCGATTCCACGGCCATTCACGGCATTACCAATGAAGCGGTAGCCCAGTTGCCCACCTTTAAAGATGTGGCAAAAGATCTGGCTCGTTTTCTGGAAGGATGCGATCTGGGCGGCTACAACATTTTGAAATTCGATTTGCCATTGCTTGTAGAGGAATTTTTGCGCGCAGAAGTAGAGTTTGAATACAGCCGCAGGCGCATCATTGATGCACAACGTATTTTTCATCTGATGGAAAAACGAACGTTGGGCGCGGCGTATAAGTTTTATTGCGGCAAGGAACTGGAGAATTCGCACTCGGCCGAGGCCGACACGGCAGCCACACTGCACGTGTTAATGGCACAGGTAGAAAAGTATGAACAACAAGACGTTACCGATAGCCTCGGCAAAAAAGTAGGCACTATTCGTAACGATATGGACTCGCTGGCACAGCTATCAACGCTAGATAGCATTGACCTGGCCGGCCGGATGATCAAAAATGCGAAAGGCGAAGCCATGTTTAACTTCGGAAAACACAAAGGTAAACCCGTGCTTACCGTGCTCCGCGATGAACCCACGTATTACGATTGGATGATGAATGGCGATTTTGCTTTGGATACCAAGCGTAAACTCACCGAAATCAAACTCAGCCTGATGGCAAATAAATTTAAAAATTAGAAGCCATCGCAACAAAACGGAACGCGTAATTTGGTGGCAGGCACCACCGATAAATCAAAGCATGCACTGCTGCAGGCGAACCAAGACCCGCCCGCGTGTAATTACTTTTTGTAATACTGCATTGCCTCCGGAATCCAGCCATTAAGGTCGTTGATGCGCGTTTCGTGCGACGGGTGAGTGGATAAAAACTCCGGCGGCTGTTGGCCACCACTTAAACCGCTCATACGTTCCCAAAACGCAGGCGCCGCACTGGGGTCGTATCCTGCCATGGCCATAAAAATCAACCCCATATGATCTGCCTCGCTTTCGTGCTCCCGGCTAAACTTAAGCATGCCCACACCTGCACCTGCACCCACCGCCTGCAGTAACAACTGGCTGCCCAGCGTGGGGTTTTGCCCCATCAGCGCCCCGATTGTTCCCAATGCGCCCTGGGCAACCATCTGCTGGCTCATCCGCTCGCGCCCATGGTTGGCTATGGCATGCGCCACTTCATGGCCCATCACCACGGCCACGCCAAGCTCATCTTTGCAAATTGGCAAGATGCCGGTGTAAAACGCCACTTTGCCCCCTGGCATACACCAGGCGTTTACCGTTTTCGGATCATCCAGTAAGTTGAACTGCCACGAAAAGCCCTGTAACTCAGCGGACATATTTTTCTCGGCCATATACCGCTCAACCGCCTTTTGAATATTTACCCCGGCGCGTTTCACCATTTCGGCCTGCGGCCCGGTAGAAATAACTTTCCCTTCTTTCAATACCTGGTCGTACTGTTGCGCGGCCATGGGAATTAACTCGGCATTGTTGACTAGCGACAATTGCTTGCGGCCGGTTACCGCCACCGTAGCACACGCGTAAGCCACCAGCGCCACCACACTCAACAGTACAAAAGAACGGATCATAGTTGTATGAATTATTCGATTCAAAAATACGAAGTAGCACCAATATTGTTGATAGCTTTGCACGAATAAACCTCTAGCGGATATGCGGATCTTTGCCATCGGCAGAAACTATGCCGAACACATTAAAGAATTAAACAACGAACGCCCGGACGAGCCGGTGATTTTCACCAAGCCCGACACTGCGCTGCTGCGCAACAATGCGCCTTTTTACTATCCCAACTTCTCGAAAGACATTCACCACGAAGTAGAACTGGTGCTGAAGATCAGCAAAGAAGGCAAACACATTGAGCCGGAATTTGCATTAAAGTACATTGACGCCATCGGCATTGGCATCGATTTCACCGCGCGCGATCTTCAGCAAAAGGCAAAAGACAAAGGCTTGCCGTGGGATATCGCAAAGGGCTTCAACGGCTCCGCTCCGATTTCGGATACATTTTATCCTGTGGCAAAATTTGCCGATCTTAAAAATATCAACTTCAAACTGGAGGTAAACGGCCAACTGCGCCAGCAGGGCAATACCGGGTTGATGTTGTTTCCCTTTGAATACATCATCAGCTATCTGTCGAAATTTTTCACACTGAAAACCGGAGATTTGATTTTTACAGGCACACCAAAAGGAGTAGCGGGCATTGCCATTGGCGATAAGTTGACAGCGTATATTGAGGATGAGAAGTTGTTGGAGTTTGAGGTTAAGTAGTCTTTTCATTTGCATTTTGATCAGTGGGCCTGTGTGGGCCCAGTTGCGTGGCGAAGAGAATCCCCCACCCCCCGGGATTTATCTCTTCCCGATTAATCCCGGCAAGCCCAACATGCTCACCGGCACCATGGGCGAACTGCGAAACACGCATTTTCATGGAGGCTTGGATATCAACACCCCCGGTATTCGGGTGCCCGTGCGGGCCACACAAAGCGGCTACGTCAAGCGCGTTACCATAAGCCCGTTTGGGTACGGCAATGTGCTGTACGTGCAACATGCCGACGGTCTGACTTCAGTTTATGCCCATCTGCATGAACTGCGAGGCGCGTTGGCCACATTTGTGCACGAGCAACATTACCAACGCAAAACCTGCGATCTGGATCTTTTTCTGGAGGCCGGTCGCTTTCCCGTTACTCAGGGCGATACCATTGCCCTTTCCGGCAATACCGGTTCTTCGGGTGGGCCGCACCTGCACTTCGAGTTGCGCACAGATAAGGAAGAATTAATCAATCCGTTGGCATTTGGCTTTCGCGAAATCGTTGACCCCTTGCCGCCTACCATCCAGAAAATTGCTTTGCGCACGCTTAACATCGATTCGCGCATCAATGATCAGTTTGGGCGGTTTGAATTCTATCCCGTGAAAACGGCAACCGGCTACGAGCTTTCGCCCATTTTGGCTCACGGCAAAATTGGTATTGAACTTCTTGCATTTGATAAGCTTGACCGGTCGCGATTTAAGTGCGGCATCAACTACATCGATGTGTACGAGAACAACGAGAAAGTCTTCTCCCAATACATTGAAAAATTCAGCTTATCCGAAACCCGTGGTATTCTCACACTGCTCGACTTCAAGGTGCTTGAGGCCCGCGGCTTGCGTTACAACAAACTGTATGTGGCCGATGGTAACCGGCTGGAATTCTACCAGCAAAGCAAACACAACGGAGAGATTGAAGTGACAGATGCACCGAAAAATGTACGCGTGGTGCTGCGCGACCAAATGAAAAATGAAACTGAGCTGCGGTTTACCCTGCTGCCCAGCCGCCCAACACCAACGCCTGCACTGTTGCCGGCGCCGGTTACACCGTTGAGCTATGAAATCGATCACCAGGTGCTGGCCATCACCGCAAAGGCATGTGGCAAATCCCAAATCGATGTTTTTGCAAACGGAAAAGCGTACGCCATGAATCCCACCTACGCAAATTCTCAACGCATGGTGTACCTGATTGATCTGAAAAACATGCTGCCCGACTCAGTAGTGAGCTGTTGGGGCAGTCAGGCGTTTCTTTTTCGCGATCGTATTCCGGGCCACCTGCCCTACCGCTTTTACAGCGATTGGGTAGATATTGAATTCCCGGCTCAGGCCCTGTACGACACGCTGGCATTAGAAACCAACTACTGGCAGCGAGACGGTGCGGAATTCTTTTCCATTGGCAGCCCCTTTGTGCCGCTGCACCGCACCATCAACGTAAACTTGAAGCCAAAAAATAATTACGTGGCCTCAGGTAAATGGAGTGTGTACCGGCGGGAAGGCAACCGCTATGTACCCACCGGCGGCGAGTGGAAAAATGGCCGGGTTCGATTTAGCACGCGCGAATTCGGAGTTTTTACGCTTCGGCAGGACACGGTACCGCCCACCATTACCATCGTTAAAAGTCTTACGCACATCAAAAGATTCAAAATCCGTGACGACCTCTCCGGCATCGCATACTACGAGGCAAACATAAACGGCAATTGGCTGTTACTTTCTTACGATTATAAAACCGGATTTCTCGAAACCGATCGGCATCGCAAAGATCTGAAAGGTTTGCTTGAAGTAAAGGTTGTAGATTATGCAGGTAACGAAACCATTGTAAAACAAAACATTCTCTAAACCATGAGCTTAACCGTTGGAACAAAAGCCCCCGACTTTTCCGCACCGGATCAAGACGGAAAACCTGTGAAGCTAAGTGCGCTGAAGGGCAAAAAAGTAGTGCTGTACTTCTACCCCAAAGACATGACGCCCGGCTGTACAGCCGAAGCGTGTAGCTTGCGCGACAACTATCCGGCATTACAAAAGGCCGGCTACGTGGTACTTGGCGTAAGCAGCGATGATGCCAAATCGCATACGAAGTTCATTGAGAAGGAAAAACTGCCGTTCACGCTGTTGGCAGACACGGATAAGAAAGTGCACGCGTTGTACGGTACGTGGGTTGAAAAGTCGATGTACGGCCGCAAATACATGGGCACCGCGCGTGTCACGTACGTGATCGATGAGCAGGGCGTGATTCAGGAGGTGATCGAAAAAGTAGATACCAAGAACCACGCAGCGCAGATTTTAGGAGGCACGCCCCAAACAGCTACCAAACCCGCAAAAGCCGTAAAGAAAACTGCAAAGCCAGCAAAGAAGGTGGCAAAGGCCGCAAAAAAGGCAGTCAAAAAGAAAAAGAAATAACCGGGTTGCAAACGCATCAGGTGGCGAGTTGGTTGCGCGCAAATTGCCCGCGGGCCACTCGCACCTTTTTAAACCTTTCGGTTGAATAGGTCAGGACTATTGAACATCTTCGCGGCAAATTTTTTCACTTATGGCCGCGCAGCCCGATTTTGCTCACCTCAAGAAACTTGCTACCCAAATCCGTAGAGACATCGTGCGCATGGTGCACGCCTGCCAAAGCGGGCATCCTGGCGGTTCACTAGGCTGCACCGAATTCTTTGTGGCTCTTTACTTTGCGGTATTGAAGCACAACAAAAACTTTAATATGACGGGTGCCGATGAGGATGTTTTTTTTCTCTCCAACGGCCATATCTCGCCCGTTTGGTATGCTACGTTAGCGCGGGCCGGTTACTTTGATGTAAAGGAGCTTGCCACTTTCCGCCAGATAAATTCACGCCTCCAGGGTCATCCTGCCACACATGAGCATCTGCCCGGTATTCGTGTGGCGAGCGGCTCGTTGGGGCAAGGTTTATCGGTAGCAATTGGCGCGGCGCAAGCGAAAAAACTGGACAAAGACCCGCACCACGTGTACGTGCTGATGGGCGATGGCGAGCAACAGGAAGGCCAAATTTGGGAGGCTGCCATGTATGCAGCACATCACAAAGTAGATAACCTGATTGCCACGATCGACTACAACGGTCAGCAAATTGACGGACCTGTTAAAGAAGTGATGGACCTTCAGGATCTGAAAGCCAAGTGGGCGGCATTTGGTTGGACGGTAATCGAAAGCGATGGCAACAACATGGAAGCGCTCGTAGCTGCCCTCGAAAAAGCAAAGTCACTTACCGGGCAAAGTAAACCCGTGTTAAACCTGATGCGCACCGAAATGGGTTTTGGGGTTGACTTTATGATGAACTCGCACAAGTGGCACGGAGTTGCCCCGAATGACGAGGAGCTTAAAAAAGCGCTGGCCCAGCTCGAAGAAACATTGGGCGATTACTGATGCGCAGGTTCGGCCGAATCGTTGCGCTTGCCTTTGGGGTGTTGATCATGCTCATCATGATTGTGGTGGCCGTGTGCTATCGCCCTGAGGTTCCGCTAGAAGTGCTAAAACCAACCTACTTCACCGATCAGTCGAAATTCATTTTCGCCCAAGGCGATTCCATCCATACCCGCGTGCGTGGCCATGGCCCGGCGTTGTTCTTGTTGCACGGCAGCTTTGCGTCGCTCCACACGTGGAACGAATGGGAAGAAACGCTTTCGAAAAACTATCGCACCATCTCGCTGGATTTTCCCGGTCACGGCCTCACAGGTCCATCCGCACAGAAACATTACTCTACAGACCACTACGTAAATACCGTTTTGGCTGTAGCCGATGCGTTACAGATTGATTCGTTTTATGTGGCCGGCAACTCCATGGGCGGTACTGTTGCCTACAAGCTCGCCATCCGATCTGCGCGCGTAAAAAAACTCATCCTCGTAAATGCGGCCGGAGCCCCCCTACCGGTTGGATCTGCACCCGCTGCGGGCAAGCGCCCCTGGATTTTTGGATTACTTGCCAACGACATGACCGCCAACTTGCTTACGCGATTAACGCCGCGCTTCCTGTTCGAAAAAGTGATGGGCGGTGTTTTTGCCGACCGCACCAAAATCACTCCAGCCATGGTCGATCGTTACTACAACCTGATGCTGCGTGAAGGCAACCGGGTGGCCACCGTAGAGCGGCTCAGAACACCCAACATCGACAGCCGCGACAGCTTGAAAACGATTCAAATTCCTACGTTGATTTTATGGGGCGAGCAGGACACGTGGATTCCGGTAGCGCATGCGCAACGGTTTGCCGCCGCCATTCCACAAAGCGCAGTGAAGATTTTTACGAATGTTGGGCACGTGCCCATGGAAGAAAACCCACATGAAAGTGTGCAGGCAGTGGTTGAGTTCCTAGACCAAAAACCAAGGCACGATAGCCAGCAGTAAGGTAATGATCAACCAAAACAACATCTTGCGTTCCTCGCGCGAAAGGGTAGAAATCCGTAGCATACGGTTTTTTACGCACGCGCAAAACGGCAAGTTGTATCCGGAAATCACTTTAACGAACGATTAACAAATGGCCATGACAAAATACAGTTTCACGGAAAAAAAAGACACCCGCTCCGGATTTGGTGCCGGCTTGTTACAACTCGGCCGCGAAAACGCGCAGGTAGTAGGGTTGTGCGCTGACCTGACTGGGTCGCTAAAAATGGATGCCTTTAAAAAGGAGTTTCCCGAGCGCTTTTTTCAAGTAGGAATTGCCGAAGCCAACATGATGGGCCTGGCTGCGGGCATGAGCATTCACGGCAAGATTCCGTTCACAGGTACATTCGCGAATTTTTCCACGGGCCGGGTGTACGACCAGATTCGGCAGTCCATTGCCTATTCCGGCAAGAATGTAAAAATCTGTGCTTCGCACGCGGGGGTTACGCTGGGCGAAGATGGAGCCACCCACCAGATTTTGGAAGACATTGGTATGATGAAGATGCTACCCGGCATGACCGTAATTGTTCCGTGCGATTTCAATCAAACCAAGGCCGCAACGCTCGCGCTTGGTAAGCACGTGGGGCCGGCGTACTTGCGTTTTGGTCGCCCCAGTTGGCCCGTGTTTGTTCCGGCAGATCGCCCATTCACCATCGGCAAAGCCGATAAACTAATCGAAGGCAAAGACGTAACAATTTTTGCGTGCGGGCACCTGGTGTGGAATGCCATCGAAGCAGAGGCAGCCCTGGCCGAAAAAGGAATTCAGGCGGAGGTAATCAACATCCACACCATCAAACCGTTAGACGTAGAAGCCATTCTACAATCGGCACAGAAAACACGCGCGGTGGTAACGTGCGAGGAACACCAAATCAACGGCGGTCTGGGCGACAGTGTTGCGCAAGTACTGGCGCGCTTTGCTCCTAGGCCTATGGAAATGGTGGCGGTGAACGACTCTTTTGGCGAAAGCGGAACACCCGCCCAACTGATGAAAAAATATGGCTTGGGGCCGGAGCACATCATTGCGGCCGTAGAAAAAGTAATCGCAAGGAAATAATCAGGCGCCAACAGGCCGGAGCCAGCGTTTCGCGAGGCTACCTACCACCAAGCCCACCAGACTAATAGACGTGGCGGTTAGCATCGGTGGGATTTCGGTGTGCATGTTTTCGAGTACGATCCATGACGCGAATCCGGTAACCATGGCTAACCCTGCACCCCAACTGTTTGGCCAACTCGCATACAGCCCGAATACCATGGGCATGAAGAGTGAAACCAGACTAAAAATGGAACTCTCGCCCACCAATTCGTAAATGTTCGAGCGCCAGCATGCCACAGCGGTCGCCACTGAGGCAAATGCCAAAACGGAATACCGCGTGATGCGCAATAGCTGCTGATCCGAGAGCTTATTTTTGGCCAGCGGCCGCACCAGATTCTCTGAGAAAATAGCCGCCGGCGCAAGTATAGCCGAGCTGGTAGTGCTCATGATGGCGGAGAGCAATGATCCAAAAAACAGGATCTGCACCATCAGTGGCGTATGTTGCAAAACCATGGCGGGCAGCGCCAACTGCGTATCACCGGCCAGTTGCTCAGGATACAGCTGCAGCGTGCAGAGGCTAATGAACAAGGGCAGCATGGCCACGGTGAGGTACAGCAGCGCGGCCCACAGACTTGAATGTACCGCAGTACGGGCTGAGCCAGACGACATCGCGCGCTGAAAAACGTCTTGCGAAGGAATTGATCCCAATCCCAATACCGACCAGGCCGCCAGCCAACTTAAGATTGAATACACATCGGGCGGTGGAAAAAACCGCAGGCTATCCGCAGGCATGCGCTCCCAAACTACGCTTACCCCACCGGCCTTGTCCGACAACACCAACGCAAGCACGATCAATCCCGCAATGATGATGATGCTTTGAATAAAGTCAGTGATGGAAATGGCCCACATGCCGCCAACGTAGGTGTAGAAGGTAACCACCAGCGAACTGATCACTACCCCCTGCCACGTTTCCATGCCGGTTACGATGTTCAAAATCAACCCCATCGCCACAAGTTGCGCGGCAATGTACCCGATATAGCTTGGCACAATAAAGACGCTGGCAAACAACTCGGTACGAGCGCCAAACCGTACCTTAAAAAAATCGCCCAACGTCATCAGGTTCATCTGGTATAACTTCCTGGCGAAGAAGAGGCCAAACAAGATCAGGCAGAGTGCGGCACCAAAGGGATCTTCAATCACGCGGTAGAGCCCGCCTTTTAAAAACTCGCTGGAGGCCCCAAACACCGTCTCGCTACCAAACCACGTGGCAAACAAGGCCGATGTGCTGAGTACCAGCGGTAAACTCCGGCCGGCCAGCATAAAATCTCCGGACGTACGAACTTTGCGCGAGGCCCAATAACCAATAAAGATGGTGCCCGCGAGGTAAAGAATTATGGAAAACAGCAGCAACGTTAGCCGGTTATGAAAACCAAAACTAAAGAATGACCGGCACCTGCTAAAAGAAAATTATTTCACGGGCTTGTATTGGAGGTCTACCGATACCTCTACTTCCTCGGCTATTTTCTGCCAGAGTAATTTGGGCCGTTCCACATTGTAATCTTCAAGCTTCACCACGAATTTCGACTTGATCGACAGCCGGTCGCCCAACCTTTCAATTGTTCCAGGCACGGTAACCTCCTTAGTTACCCCGTGGATGGTGAGCTTGCCCCGCGCCATCACGTTTTGAATCCCGGCTTTGGCCGGGTCGAAATTCTCAATCTTGCCTTGAAAGACAGACTTGGGGAATTTCTCTGATTCCAGATACTTCTCATTAAAATGCTCTTTCATCAAACCCTTATCGAAGGCAAACTCTTTAATGGGAATCGAAAACACAATGTCTTGCGTATCCAGATTGTAGAGGCTTGCAGTTTTGGTGTTCTCGGCATAAATGTCCTCAAGGGCAGCATCCGAAAAGAACGTTACTTTCGATTGATCAACAGTAAACTTCTGCCCCAGTAACGCCATCGGCAGCAAAAGAAGAGTCACCACTATTTTCATTGCAAATCGGTTATCCCACAAGTAACGAAAACAATGCCACTAAAATTCGGAGATCAAAGGAATTTACAGTCCGGGCTGGCATCGAACCAAAAATGGCAATAACGCGAGGCGAACAATCTGAATGAGCGTTTCCAAACGGCATGTACGATAGCAACTAGTTGTTAGCAGCGCCATCGTCTACCCAACAGCCAATCAACGCAATTTGTGCGGCAGAGAGCCCGCCTCCCGGGGGCATCGATCCATTGGCCGTGCGGGCCTTCACCTGCGCGGCACGGGCTGCGACTCCAGCTTGGGTGGTAAAGTCGCCCGGACCGCTTCCACCTACCCGGTGGCAGTTAATGCAATTGTTGTCGATGATCGTTTTCACCTCGTTTGCAAAGCTGGTACCTGTGTTGCCGCGGGGCACGGTAACGGTTAGGGTTTGCAGACAGTTGGCCGCATCGCGAACGGATATCGTGTAATTTCCTGACCTTAATGCAGAAAATGAACTTGAGTTACCAAAAGCGCCGGTACCCAGCTGAAACTGAAAAGGTGCCTGGCCACCGGTTGCAGCCACGGTAATCGATCCGTTGTCGGCCACGCACTGGTTATCGGGTACAACGGCCGTAGCCGCCACCGCCAGATTGGTTGCAAACCCCTGCACGGTAACGGCAAGCGTGCGCTCGCAGCCGTCGCCATCGCGTACAGTAACAGTGTAATTTCCAGCCGATAAGTTTGAGAACACGCCCGACGCTTGAAACGCCAAATCATTCAATCGAAACTCGAAATTGCCTGAACCGCCCGAACCTGAAACGTTTATTGCGCCATCCAACAAACTGCACGAGCTCACGTCTTTCTTGCTATCCAGCCGTACCGCCAGCGTAGAGGCAGCGCAATCTACCGCGGGCGTCTCATCACTGCCGCATCCGTAAACAAACAATAGCCCCACTACCACCGAAACTGCCAACGTAATTTTCATGAAAGCGAATTTACTTGTTTAAACAGCCAAACATCCCAAAGAGTTGTAGCATCTAGATTGCAAAAGGGCTAAAATGAGAAAATCCCCCAAAGTCCTTGACCCCAGGGGATTTTCTTGTCTATAGTTGGCTTTAATCTGATTCAAAGGTAAACCGCCGTTGTACGCACACAAACCCGGTTCCGCCCGATGTCTATTTTGGCGGTTGAGTTGCCATTACTGCCGATGAATCGCCACCAACCGCTGTTTTAACCTGCAGCGTATCCGTTGCAGGGCCATCCAACTGCTTTTTTATCCGTGCTTTTAACTGCGATTTTGAGCCCGGAAACGTGGTGCGTTGGCTAATGTCGTAACTGGCATACACCAGCAACCCGAAAAACACCACGGAAACCACAATGAATATTTTCTTCGAAGTTTGCATAAATAAAAAAGGGGCCTTGGCCCCTTTTTGTTTTCAACTGGTTGCGTTATTTCAACTTCTTCACTACCGCCGCAAACGCCTCCGGATGGTTCATCGCCAGATCCGCCAACACCTTGCGGTTAAGCTCAATGCCCGAATCTTTCAATTTGCCCATGAACTCAGAGTACGACATGCCGTGCAAACGCGCTCCGGCATTGATACGCGAGATCCACAAGCTGCGGAAATCACGCTTCTTGGCTTTACGATCGCGGTACGCATAACCGAGACCTTTCTCTACTGCGTTTTTCGCAACCGTCCAAACGTTTTTCTTACGGCCAAAGAACCCTTTGGCTAGTTTAAGTACGCGCTTTCTTTTGGCGCGCGATGCTACATTGTTTACTGAACGTGGCATACATTTTTATTTTTGGCAGCTGGCGCTTCGGGTACTCCGAAAACTTGTTGGCCAGAAACCGGGTTTAACAAACCTGCCGCTTCTTGCCGCTGTATGTGCTCAGCAGCGAAACGACAGCACCAAAACAGGAATAGCGGAGAGCACACCTCCCCCTGCTGTATCTTAAATTCCCTCGTAGGGGAACATCAACCGAATGTTGTTCTCGTCCACCTTCTTCACCACCGCCTTGTTGGTGAGGCGTCTCTTCTGTTTGGTTTCCTTCTTGGTCAGGATGTGGTTCTTATAGGCTTTTTTGCGCTTGATTTTTCCGCTTCCGGTAATCTTAAAACGCTTCTTGGCTCCTGACTTAGTCTTTAACTTCGGCATGACGATTCTACTTTTATTTTTACTTCTTCCCTTTCGGGGCTAACAACATAAACATTCTCTTTCCTTCCAGGTGCGGCATCTGTTCTACTTTGCCGTGATCTTCCAGGCTCTGTGCAAACTTCAGCAACAAAATCTCACCGCGCTCTTTGTAGATAATCGATCGGCCGGCAAAGTGCACATAGGCCTTCACCTTCGAGCCCTCTTTCAAAAAGTTCACGGCATGCTTCAACTTAAAATTGAAGTCGTGCTCCTCGGTATTCGGGCCAAAACGAATCTCTTTTACTACCGTCTTCTGCGCGTTCGCTTTGATCTCCTTTTGCTTCTTCTTCTGTTCGTATTTGAACTTCGAGTAATCGGTTACTTTGCAAACCGGCGGATCGGAGTTAGGCGAAATCTCGACCAGATCAAGCCCTTGTTCTTGCGCTAACTTCAGTGCCACCGTTAACGGGTAAACATCCACCTTAATGTTTTCGCCCACCACGCGTACGCGTTGAGCGGTAATGCGTTCGTTTACTCGATACGGTTCCTCAACCACACGCGGTCGGAAGCCCGGCCGGGGTCTGTTACCACCGGGTCCACCGGGAGGTCTGTTAAATGGTACTGCCACCTATTGGGTTTAGTTAGTTCAAAATCTTGCCATTTTGGCAAAGAGCGTGCAAATATCGCGATTTATTCAGATTGCACAAGTTGTTCGGCTAAAACGGTGGTTAAGTTTTTGGCGGCCCCTCGCCCGGCCCACACTGCCGCCCTTCGCTCGGCCAGGCTTTCCGCGTCAACTCCGCGCCCACGCGCCCGCTTGCCCTTGGCGGGGTTTCTGCTCCAATCCTTGGCCGAATGCCGCGCGCACTTCACGCCATCAGCCAATTAACTCGGCATCCCAAAGTCGGCCTGGAAGGTGCTAATAAACTCATCCAGCAAAATACTGCCTTTGTCGCCCTCGCCATGTTTGCGCACGGCTACCTTGCGGTCGGCCACTTCTTTCTCCCCCACAATCAGCATAAACGGCACTTTCTTCACTTCTGCATCGCGAATCTTGCGGCCGATCTTTTCATCCCGATCATCTACAAACCCGCGCACATCCTTCATCTTCAGGGTATTAAGTACCTCTTCCGCGTACGCGTTAAACTTCTCCGAAATCGGCAACACGGCAATTTGCTCGGGCGCCAGCCACAGCGGGAAGTTGCCCGCGCAGTGTTCAATCAATACGGCCACAAAGCGCTCCAACGATCCAAACGGTGCGCGGTGAATCATTACCGGTCGGTGGCGCTGGTTGTCTGAGCCTACATACTCCAACTCAAACCGGTTGGGCAAATTGTAATCCACCTGAATGGTGCCCAACTGCCAACTACGCCCCAGGGCATCCTTCACCATAAAATCCAGCTTCGGGCCGTAAAACGCGGCCTCACCTTTCACCGAAACGGTGGTTAACCCGCGCTCATCGGCAGCCTCCTTGATTTCGCGCTCAGCACGATCCCACAACTCATCAGAGCCGATGTACTTGGTTTTGTTCTCGGGGTCGCGCAACGACACCTGAGCCGTGTAATTCTCAAATCCTAAAGAAGTGAACACCTTCAATACCAGATCAATAACTTTAATGAACTCACCTTTCACTTGATCCGGCCGGCAGAAAATATGTGCATCGTCCTGCGTAAATCCGCGCACGCGCGTTAAGCCGTGTAGCTCGCCACTTTGCTCGTACCGATACACGGTACCAAACTCCGCCAGGCGTATCGGCAAATCTTTGTACGAGCGCGGCCGTGACTTATAAATCTCGCAATGGTGGGGGCAGTTCATGGGCTTCAACAAAAACTCCTCGCCCTCGTCGGGTGTAGAAATGGGCCGGAAAGAATCCTTGCCGTACTTCTCCCAATGGCCCGAAGTTTCGTAAAGGCTTTTGCTGCCAATATGTGGGGTAACCACCGGATCGTAGCCCGCTCTAACCTGCGCTTTGCGCATAAACTGCTCCAGGCGCTCGCGTAGAATCGTTCCTTTCGGCAGCCATAACGGCAAGCCCATGCCCACCTTTTCAGAAAACGTGAATAGATCTAACTCCTTACCGAGCTTGCGGTGATCGCGTTTCTTTGCCTCCTCCAACAACCGCAGGTGCTCATCAAGTTCCTTCTGCTTTGGAAAGGTAATGCCATAAATGCGGGTAAGCATTTGGTTGTTTTCGTTACCCCGCCAATAAGCTCCGGCCACATTTAACAACTTAATCGCTTTTATAAAGCCGGTGTGCGGCAAATGCGGGCCGCGGCACAAATCAGTAAAATCCCCCTGCTGGTAAAACGTAATCGTTCCGTCCGACAAGTCTTGCAACAATTCAATTTTGTACGGATCGCCTTTCTTCGTAAAGTAGTCGATCGCCTCTGCTTTCGACACCTCCCGGCGCTCGAACACTTCGCTTCGCTTGGCCAACTCCAACATCTTCTGTTCCACAGCCTTGAGGTCTTCCTCGCCAAAGGCCTTACCACCCAAATCCACATCGTAATAAAAGCCATTATCAATGGGGGGGCCAATTCCAAATTTCACTCCCGGGTAAAGCGCTTCCAGAGCCTCTGCCAATAAGTGGGCAGACGAATGCCAGAAGGCGTACTTGCCCCCCGCATCATTCCACGTTAAAATTTTTATGGCAGCATCACCGGTAATCGGGCGGCTCAAATCCCGGATCTCACCATTTACCTCAATGGCCAGCGATACGCGGGCAAGGCCTTCACTAATCGATTGTGCAATCTCAATACCTTTCACCCCTGACGGAAACTCACGAACGCTTCCATCGGGCAATGTAATTTGTATACTCATGTTTTTGCTTCGGAGTGCAAATATCGCATTTCACTGCACCCGAAAAACCGCAGCATCTCAATTTTATAATTGCAGCTGCGCGGTGAAGAGCACGCCAAACCGGCGGACATCCGGCCGGTCGAGGTAGGTTAGCCGGTGCACGAAGTCTACCCGTAAAAACCGGAAGATGTTTTCCACGCCGTAGCCCAATTCAACATACGGCACAGAACTGGTAAAGTACCCGGCACGCAACGCTTCCAAACCATTGGGCGTGAATTGCGAGATCAGGTTTCGATTGGATGCGCGCATCCCGCCCAGAATAACGTTACCTGTGGCCAGCAACCGCCAATTGAGTTTCTTTAGCAGTGGCACCCGGTTCAAGAGAAAACCTTCCAGATACTGCCGGTAACGCACGGAAACATAATGGTCGCTGATGAACTCTCCGAAATTCATCAAGTTATATGTAACAGATGAATACAAAGGCGATTGGTTGCCCAGGTGAAGCGCCAACAACGGATACGGCACCGGGTTCAATACATACTCTCCGGTAATGGTGGCATAACCAACGCCCAACGGACCGGTTTTTATCCGCTTGTCGATGTTGAGCCGCACTTTGTCATAATGAAAATCGCTACCCAGTATTCCACGGATGCCGCGCGTGTAGCGGAAGGTAAAAACGGGCGACTTGTTGGTGCCTAAACTGATACGTTCGTTATCGTTAATCAGAAACGTTTCATCGCGCGCATATCGCGACTCCAGCGTTACTTCGGCCGTTTGAAACTGATCGGCTACCGAAGAGTTGGGCAACTCGGGGTTTTCAAAGTACCCAAAGTTGTAAATGGGGTCGAACGTCCAGTACCGCACGCCAATCTTTTGCGAGAAGCCCCGGAAAAACTCGCGCTGCCAGGCGATGCGCGTATCGTAGGAATAAAACCCCCTTCGAAAGAAACCCCAGCGCGTAGCCGTGAGGAACAATGGGTTTTCGGCCAGATTTTCATCGTCCACACCCAGTCGTTGTAAATCATGCCGGGTGCGCACGGTCAGGGTCGTCCATCGTTGGCGGTCAAGTATTTGCTTCACGCTCACATCGTATTTCACTCGGGTGTCGTTAAAGCCGTAGCCCACTTGTGCAGCGAATATAAATTTGCGACTGAACTGATAGTTTGTTTTGAAGCCACCTTGAATTCGCACCCCCTCAATGTTGTTCCACGCCAGCGCACCCAGGTACGGGCCAAGTTCCACCTTGTTTACTTTAACGTAACCATCCAGAATCACTTTGATGATGTCCGTATAAGTGCGGATAATCGGGATGTTTTTTAGCGTATCAATCATCTTGTACACGTTCACCTCTGTGGCCGATAACGGATCGTGCCGCAGCGTATCCCAATAGTGTTCTTCTTTAAACATGCGTGCATCTTCTTCAATCTGAATGGCACGCTCGTAAAAGCGGGGATCTTTAGGTTGATTTACCACGGGGTTACGGTTGCTGGTGTAAAACTTCGCCAGCATGCCCGCAGAAGATTCGGACAGTTCGCCAATATCAATCAGCACCCGGTTTTTTACCGGCAACCACGCGCCCTCTTTCGTAGGACTCAATTCCTGTTGAATCTTCAACTTTTCCACAAAATTGATGTTCGCCTGGGCGCCCATCGTTACATCAATCTGCTTCAGCGCAAACTCGTTTTTGGTAATCCAGATTGTACCCGTAAATGCCAGATCTTGCGGGCTCTTCGGAAAAAAATCGAGCCGGTAACAGAAGTGATCGCCTATGTACACACTATCCGTAAGATCATATTCGTAATACAGACGCCACGCATCGGAAATGGGCGACACAAATTCTTTGGATAAAATATTAAGCCAGTTTTGATAGAAATTATATTCCTGAAATGACGAACCGATTACCTGATTCACCAGACTTCCGTCTTCCACACCAACGCCGCTGATCTTTGTTTTCAGGATGTGTTCTTTTTTGAGCGTGGGACTGGTGCGGTAATACAGTTTCGAAACACTTTCCGTAATGAACAGCGGTAAAATCGGCTTACCATCTTCGCCTGCGATGCGATCGATGCTATCCAACACCTGGGAAATCTGTTTCATGATTTTACGTTCCCGGAATTTATCCGAGATGTGATCTACATCCACCTCAATCTTGGTGTAGGTATCGTACTCGTAGGCGGTAAGTCTGCGCTTGTCGTTGCGTGCTTTATTGCGCATGACTTGCCGCAGAATTTCGAAGGCCGGATTTTCACCCGACATTACTACTACCTCCTGAAGATTTGTAACTTCTTCCGCAAGTTGAAAGTTGATAATCTGGCTAACGCCGCGCTTCACCACCTTTGTGCGTGATTTGTACCCAACGTACCGTGCAATCAGGGTATCCGACGGGTGGGTGGTACGAATCAAAAAA
>CAYLWU010000034.1:0-32977 GCA_964387475.1 uncultured Ohtaekwangia sp.
CTTGCGCCACACGCCCCTGAAACGTGCGTGTCTACCAATTTCACCACTTCGGCTTCGTCACATCCGGTATCCGTCTTTCGCTGTAGAAAAACATGATACAGGCGTGTGCCCAGGACTGGACTCGAACCAGCACACCTTGCGGCACTACCCCCTCAAAGTAGCGTGTCTACCAATTTCACCACCTGGGCCGAAAGCAAGGGGTGCAAAAGTAATATTTTTAAAATGTGGAACAAAAGACTACTGCGTAGCCTTAGATCGTTTGAAAAAAATCACCGATCCGAAAAACACACCATAGAATACCATTAAAGAAACTGCAACCACTGTAACCATCATATCCTATGAGTTTGATTTAACGTTATTCAAAAATACCGGGTGGGTGTTTTCTGATTTCATCACAAAACGCTGCATTCTTTTAGGCGTAAGTTTTGGCCCGAAAATGGATACTTTTACCCCGTTTCGGGGCGGGTTAAGCCAGAGAATAACCAGTTACCCGGCAGTATTCAACCATTTACTCCGATGAAAAAAGTCAAATTATTACCCATGTTGCTGGTTTTGGCCATGAGCTCGTTTGCCCAGACACGTCCGGCATCCGTACCTACAAATTGGTTTTTGCTCGATCCCGCTACCGACTCCGTTCAGGGGATGAGCGTAGAAAAAGCATACGCGGAACTATTAAAAGGCAAGAAATCCGTGCCTGTAATTGTTGCCGTGATTGACTCTGGTGTGGACATAAACCACGAAGACTTGAAGGAGGTGATTTGGATAAATCCAAAAGAAATTCCGGGCAATGGTGTGGATGACGACGCAAACGGATATCCAGACGATGTACACGGCTGGAACTTCATTGGAGGCAAAGATGGGCGCAACGTGAACGAAGATACGTACGAACTTACACGCGAGTATATTCGCTTAAGCCAGCAGTTTAGCGGTAAAACAGAGAGCGCGGTTGCAAAAAAAGACCGCGAGGCTTTCCAGGACTTCAAAAAAATTGAGACCAAATTTGAAAAGCTGCGGGAAAAGAACACCGAGAAATACAACACATTCAAAAATCTGTATATCAACCTGCAATACAGCATTGATACGCTCAAAGCGTTCCTTAAAACCGATACGCTTACGCGTGATAACGTGTCGGGTGTGCAATCCGCCAACCCAACAATACTTTTCAGCAAAGGGTTAATTACGAATCTGCTTGATAATCTCGAAAATGAATACACCTCAATCGGGCAGGTGATGGCCGAACTGAAAGAAGCATACGACTATTACCGTGTGATTGTTGAGTATGGGTATAACACGGAGTTTAATTCGCGCGAGATTGTGGGCGACAATCCAAACAATCCCACCGAGCGCCACTATGGCAACCCAGATGTTACCGGGCCCGATGCGATGCATGGTACGCACGTAGCAGGTATCATTGCTGCGAAACGAAACAATAACGTTGGCATCAACGGCATTGCCGATAACGTACGCATCATGCCAATACGCGCAGTACCGAACGGCGATGAGCGCGACAAAGACGTGGCTAACGCCATTTACTACGCAGTAGATAACGGTGCGCAAATCATTAACATGAGCTTTGGAAAATCATTCTCTCCCCAAAAAGAACTGGTAGACAAAGCCGTACAGTACGCGGAGCGCAAAGGCGTGTTGCTGGTGCATGCCGCGGGTAACGACGGAGAAGATATTGATGCTGAAAAAAACTTCCCCACGCGCTTTTACCTGAACGGCAAAGAAGCCAGTAACTGGATAGAAGTGGGCGCATCCTCCTGGGGCTCAGGCGAAAATTTAGTGGCCGCGTTTTCCAACTACGGCAAAAAAAGCGTGGATCTCTTTTCCCCGGGTGTAGGCATTTACTCCACGGTGCCGGGCAGCAAGTATGAAGATGCGCAAGGTACCAGTATGGCAGCACCCGCCGTGGCGGGCGTGGCGGCGGTGTTGAAATCATACTTCCCACAACTAAACGCAGCGGAATTAAAGTTAATTCTTCGCACTTCAGGCCGTTTTTTTGGCGACTTGGAAGTGACAAAACCTGGCACAAACCAACGGATTGCCTTTGAAAGACTAAGCGCTTCCGGTGGCATTGTTAACCTGTACAATGCGATTGAAGCAGCCGCACGGCAGACCACCACAGTAAAAGACTAACGCAGTTTTCGGTTAACCTCAAAGGTGCGGAGCTGATGAACCCATTGGCCGTCGTCCGTAAATCCGGCCACGATCAATATCATTCTACCCACATCGTCACTGGCGGTAAACCGAAGTTCTGCATGTGGATTTGCCTGGGTTAGACGTACGTTTCCGTTCCAAAAGAGTGTGGCCCGAAAATCCGGATTACGTACATCAATGGGTACTAAGGGCCCGGCTAACCGTTTCGGCCGTGTAAGGCCCACCAGATTAACGTAGTGACTTTCTGGTAATGTTCGCTTCGTTCCTAAAGTTTTGGTCTGGATAAACAGAACTCCATTTTCGCCCAACTTGCCCAATTGGGCCAGCTTGTTTGGGTTGTTTAGCACTTTGATGTAGCTCACATCCATCGGCAACAGGCTTAAAAAATACTGAACATCGAATGTGAGCCGTCCATCAATAACCAACAATGGATTACCACCATAAAGGCGTGTTGAATTATTTGTGCGATAAGCGAGCCGTACCTGCCTTTCCTGCTTTCGCATCCGAACTTGTACAAAAGGAACTGCCTCTTTGATGAGGTCTTGCATGGTAGGAAATACCACATACTTTTCTACGTCTACCGTGTGGTCGGGCTCAAGAAACTCTTCTTCCAACAATTGATTGGGGTTCCGTACACTTTTTTGAAAACCACTTTGATCGGTATAAAAGCGATAGGAGTTTGCAGCCAACTTACTAAATAGCGCATATTCTCCGAATACCGAAGGCGCAGCCGTTACTGTTGTCGGCCACCGCTCGGTAAACACTAACGTATCCGTTTCAATTTCAATCCGATGTGTGGCATCCAAATTTTGTCGCTTGTTCTTAAGCGTAACAAAAACAGATTCGCTGCCCCAGAAATCAAGTAACGATGGAATCTCAAAGCGTCCACCTTTGGTGTAGGCTTCGTAGCCCATGGCGTTGTTCTGCAAAAACGCCAGCACCAGCGTAGAATCGGCCACCAGGTTGTTGGTTATTGTAGAGAATACCTTGCCACGAATGGCCAGATCGTCCCCGGTTTTACGTTGCGTCTGAATTTTCTTCACCCCGTAAAAGGGATCAGCAAAAGCGGCAATCACATGATTTACTTCGAGTGTACCACTGGTGGATGTTTCTGCCCAAAACTGATTCACCGCATGAAACGGTGTTTGCGGAAAACCTGCCACGATTCGTTTCGGATTGAAAAGCTTTTCTTGCACAACCCAAATCGAAAAATTACCCGCCTGGCTGGCAAATGTATTGGATTCGATACCCAAACGAACGCGAACCGAATCGCGTTGCGAAACAAGTGGTATGGAATCAACGCGAATGTGCGTTTGGAATTGTTGATGCACAACTTTACGGTGAGCGATTAGCGTGCCCTCACCATCAATAACATACAACTCAGTAAGGCCAGTATTCATACGCGAGAGTGGCAGGGTTACGCGTAAACGCTCATTTTCGAAAGTAATCGGTTTAGAATCAACAATTTGCCCTTGGCTAACGGCTACGCACGCCAATGGTTTGCCAATAAAACGACTCGCCTTATTGACCGACAGGTGAATTTGCTCCGTCTCCGCCTCGATCGCAACTCCATCAACTTGTACTTCCGGCAGTGCAATTCTGGCTTTTGTGTGCGGAAACTCCGCTACATAACGTTTTCCGAGTACAGGTTGCAGTGCTCGAAACGTGATGCCCGACTCGGGAAGAACAATTTTCTCAACCAAATCTTCGCCTTGCCATAACAAGGCCTCCTCACCGGCTATACCTGTAAAGAAAATTTTTGTTGCAAGACCTTGTATGAGCGTATGCCCTTCGGCATAGGAGCGCGCAGGCAGATCTTCAAACCACGCCCGCGGTGCTACTTTTTTATTTACTTCTATTTCCAACCACTGACTGCCGTAGATGTGCGGTTTTTCTGCAATCATTGAAGGCGTAAATGCAGCAATTTTATATCTGCCTGGCGGAATGCTTTCGCTCACTACAAGTTGTGTGGCGGCCCGCCCGTTTTTCAGTTTCACCTTTTGAAACTGTACCAATTCACCGTCGCCGCGATACACATTCATTTGCACTACGCGATCGCCGGGCCGCACCTGCTGACGTTCATCCAGCAACCAGATACTAATATAGGCGGTGTCGCCTGGCGAGTAACTGGGTTGATTTAAAACAAAATAAATTCTACCCGCGGTATTTTTATTTACGTTCTCCAACTGTTGTTGCACGTGAAGCACCCCGCGTTGCCCCCAAGCGCTTAAAACAAAAAAAAGAGAAGCAACGATAAACAGTTGCCACCATCGAAGGGATTTCATTGGTTCCAAAACGCAGGTCTTAGATTAGTTGAGTTAGGAAATTCAAGACAACTATCGCGAAAAGGCACCACCACCGCAGGAATAAGATTCACGTTTGGCACATCGTCTCGTGTAATAAAAACCCCTTTACTGGCCACAGCGGCAGCGTAAAATATTCCCTCCAGATTACCTTCTGGCCCGGCTCGTTGAATAAAATTTCGCGGTAATCGGCCAGAGATGGGTTGAAACAAACTGTTGGCGGCTTCCTTCTGATCTTTGATTGCCTTCCAAAAAAGAAATGCCCTTCGGGATAAGCTCCGTTGCTCTACACGTGCATAGACTTTATGTAGAAAAATCCATTGATTTAACGGAACAAATGCCGCATACATATCTTGAAATCGACCGCTCTGAACAAAACGGTTATCGCTCAAAATCGGTACGTCATTAAAAAAATCAACCCAACATGTACAGCAGGTGCAGGGGCCAACTTCTACTAAGTTTCCCTGATCTAAAATGAAACCGCTGCAGGGCCTGGGCCGGGGGCAACGCGACTCGCCGCAGGATACATCTGCCAACTCCGGATCTGTGTCTATTTGATACGTTCCAATAAAACGCCAGAGATAGTAGTTGTCAATTGCAGCGCCACCGCGCGCATCGAACGTTACGTCAAAACCGGGTGGTTGGGTAGTAGCGTTTCCCGAGATAAACCGATACTTTATTTCATCAACCTGTCCACTTGGGCGCAACGTATCGGGTATGGATTCGTAAATACGGCCATCTAATAACTCTACAATCACACGATAGGACCTGCCAATTACACCGCGAATTCCACCTGCACTTGTTCTGTACACTCCGGGCTCGGCCTCCTGCAGTCGTTCCTGATTGCCTAGGTTATCAAGAATCTCCATACGCCTAACAGAAAGTGGAGTTTTGGGTGTGTTTTTCGATTCAATATCAAATGCCCGATTAACCCGCACTTCATAGGGGCCGGGTTGATCGGTAATAAATCCATCCAAAGCCACTGGAAAAACCGATGGGGTTGTATCGAATTGAATCCGATCAACGCATTGCGAAAACAAGACTACCTGCAGAATAAAAACAAAAAGCGATCGCCACATAGCCAACAAACTAAAGCTTAAATGTATAAGAAACCGACGGAATAACCGTTCCTATTACCGACAATTGAAACGGTCTTAAAATACCAGGACGAACCTCTTGGAAAAACACGGCATAGGGATTTCGTCTGGCATAGGCGTTGTATAAACTAAATGTCCAGGTTCCATCCCAGAACTTTTTTCGCTTGTGGCTTCCTTCAATCACGAGCGCAATATCCAGGCGGTGGTAGTCAGGTACGCGGTACACATTTCGATCGGAAAAGGACGACACGTTAATATTCTCTACCGAAAACGCAATCAACGGAATAGTGATCGGGCGACCCGTATGGTAGGTGAAAGCACCTGTAAAAAAATATCTCCGCGAGATACCATACTTCCATGTGAGATTCACCGTATGCGGCTGATCAAAATTTGAGGGGAACTCGCGCCCATCATTGATTGACTCAAGCGGGTTGATACTCTTAATCGTTCTCAACGATCGGGCATAGGCGTAAGACACCATGCCCGTTAAACGTCCACTTACTTTCGTGAATTGTGTTTCCACCCCATACGCACGGGATACACCCTGCAACAAATCTGTTTCCAACTGTTGGTTCAAAATAAGTTCGGCACCATCTTTAAAATCCAAGACATTGTCCATTTGCTTGTAGTACGTTTCTACAAACCATTCAAAATTCTTTGCCGTATTCACCTTATAAAAACCAAGCGAATATTGATTTGCCGATTGAGGTTTAATATACGGGCTACTGGGGAGCCAAATGTCAACGGGTGTTACTGCCGTTGTATTTGTAATCAAATGCAAATACTGGTAAACCCTGTGATACCCACCTTTGAGATAGCCTTTTTCAGAGAGTTGAAACCTAAAAGAAACACGCGGTTCAGGATTAAAAAAAGAAGTGATCGTTTCGCCCGCACCAAAAGACAATGTATCAATCACGTTCACGGTTTCAATCGGGGTGTTTGGGCGATATTGAAGCACATCGCCCGGACCCAAGGCATGAAATGATGAGATACGAACCCCGGCATCCACCTGCAATCGAGAAGACACATCCCATTGGTCTGCCAGATAAACCCCGCCCTCGACTGCACGCTGGCGAGCCACCTCAAACCGGGTGATCCCCGAGTCACTAGAAAGCGGTTCAATCCGGCCAGGTTGAAAATGATAATCCGTGGCCTGAAATCCAAAACTAATTTTATGCTTAGGTAGTTGATAAATGAAATCGGTTTTCAGTGAAGGATGCCGAATACTATAGCCCAATCGAAAGCTATTGATGGGATCATCGTCTGTTACCTGATAACCGTACCTGCCGCTGCCTAATGTTGAGGAGAAAGAGAAACGGGGATTAAACACATGATCGATCTGCAACGCTTGCAGACTGGTTTGCCATTGGTATGTAGAGTCGTCCTGAAGTCTGAACCGATCTCCGCTTTGGTAAGCCGAAATTGCAATTTTTGTTTTCTGGCTGAACCGATGGGTAATCTTGGCGCTGCCATCAAAAAAAGCCACTGTACTATTTTGCAAGTCAACCAAATTACTGCGAATGGCACGGAGCGCCCAATCAGAATACGTTGAGCGTAGGGATGCCGTAAGGGCTGTTGTTCCTTTCTTGATTGGCCCGCTCACCAACAGGTTGCTGGAAATGATCCCAATACCTCCAACGGCGCCCCATTTTTCATAATCACCTTCCTTCGAGCGTATGTTCAACACGGACGAAATACGGCCACCAAATTCAGCTGGAATACCCCCGCGGTAAAAAGTTACATCGCGTATTGCTTCCGAATTGAAAGCTGAAAAAAAACCAAATGCATGAGAACTATTAAACACCGGCAGCCCATCGTAAAGAATCAGATTTTGATCAACGCTGCCGCCCCGTACATTAAATCCGGATGCGGCCTCGCTCACCGTTGCCACGCCCGGCATCATTTGCACTTGTTTGATCAAATCAACTTCCCCCAGAAGCGCAGGAGCACGTTTCAGGTCGCGCATGCTGATTTCAACCTGACCGGTGGAGGCCGCCTTTACATCGCGGCCGGCCTGAATAACAACCTCCTCCAACACGGCAGGAATTTCATTTAGCTGAATGTCCACAAATCCATCGGCAAAGAGACTCAGATCAATCACTTTCTCTTCATAGTTCACATATTTCACCTGCATCACGCGAAGGCCGCCCTCAGCACGAAAAGAAAAAGAACCATCGGACGCTGCTGTAATGGCAAGGTTTATATCTTGAATTTGAATAGATGCCCCCGCCAGGGGTTCTTTAGTTTCCCGGTCAATAATTCGACCAGTCACATTAAACACCCGACCCTTTGCACCGACACTGGAAGCTTCTCCCAATTCCACGCGCTCTACCTTTAGTCGATTTTGGGTTGCCTGTGCGAGTAACTGACTTCGTTTCAAAGCTTGCTGCGGATCTTTTAAAAAAACGACCATGTACTCCTCCCGGAGGGAATAACCAAGGTCGCTTCCGGTAACGAGCTCATCTAAGAACGTAAACAATGACTTCCCCACATCTTTATCGGTAATCGAGATTCCGGTAATCCACTCCTCGCGATAAAAAAAACGGTAGTTTGTCTGTGTCTCTATGCGGCGCAGAAAGTCCGCGAGCTGCACGTTAACGTCAGAACGTAAAATCTCAGGTGGTAACGATTGCGAATAGCTGCATTCTGCAAAACCGAAAAACAAAAGAGAAAGGATCAGATTTCGAAAAAAACAAAATCGCTTAGAAGAACGCCACATCTCAGAAAGTAACCGATCGAATAAAACAAATTTATAAAAGATAAAAAGAAGTAGCCGCCCAAAGTGGGCGGCTACTTTCAATATAGTAATACAAAATCTATTGTTTCTTCAAACTCCATAGGAAGCTATCAAGAAGATCACCAGTTGCTTTGGCGGTATAGGTGAAGTTGATCACCATTTCCTTTTTGCAGGAGTTGTACGTGCCGCTACCCTCAATCACACGTACTGCTCCACTACCCGTGGTAAACTCCTGTGGCGGCGCGGTAACAATTTGTGTAGCTACACTTGTAGACGGTGTAAAATCAAGAAAAATCGGAATACCCGAATCATACCAATTATCCGCATTGAAACGATTGGGGTTACCCGGACTTGCAGTGAAGTTAACATTATACGGACCGTAGCCACCAAAAAACTCTGATGTTTCTGTTGCTGAAAAAGTGCCAATCCAATCCAGTCGGTTGTAGTTACAGTAGTCTGTTACCGCAACATTCAGCCTTTGTGCCGGATAAAACTGATTACTCTGATACAAACCAGCAGCAACAAGTTCCGAAGCAAGCACCTTTGATCCATCCGTGAGATTGAGATCACTCTCAATCGTAATCCCTGTGGGATACAATGCGAGAATTCGATCTGCAAAATCGGTTGCCGCAGGATTCAACTGTAGAGCAGTTAAAATATTTCCAAACGGAATTGCAACCGAAACCCAAGGACGAAGGTAATCATCTGTTTGCTTGAACTGGGAAAACGGCACATTCAGCAACTGGACCCGCGTGGTAGGACCACCCACGGTGGTTCTCCGTAACACGAAGATGTCAAAACTGGCCAGCGTAGACGGGTCTTCCGCAAGGTACTCAGCATCAAAGTTAAAGGACTCTGTGCCGGTGTAGATTCTCGGAAAAATCTCGTAGCCGGGTTTACCATCAAAATAGATATTCTCTAGTTGTGTTCCCCGGAGGGCCAATAGGGATCCCTTTTTAACCTCACTAACGCGTAGCGGGTCAAGCGACTCATCTGCACATGCGGCAGCAATTACCAATGCAGTAACCGCATAGAATATTTTCAAAATACTTCTTTTCATAGTCTGTCCTTAGTTAATCGTAGTAGTATTGGTATCCCAGAAAACCCGGTTCGTGGAATTGAAGTCCTTCTGTTGCACGTTATCATTTAGATTCACGTGATTGGCCGGGAAAACATAAGAACGATAAAACGGACCAGGATTCGTCTGCAAGGTGGGCTGAAGATCTCCAGGAGCACCTGTTCTGCGCACACTGTTGTACGCCTCTACACCATTACCCCATGCAGCGATGTGAAATTCCTTGCCGATAACACTAAGCTTGTTGGCAGCTGCATCATAAAGCCCGCCCACCACAGTGGTGTACGCGGTAACAGATGGCTCTCGCCCGGCTGATAGCGTTTGAGACAAGCGAGTAGCAAAATTACGTACCTGCGTAATAGAGTTGTTTACACCATTCAGCATTGCGGTACGCGCTGCTGCATTATTTCCTCTGCGTGCCTCAATCTCGGCAACCAAAAAATTGGTATAAAACGACATCCAGATAGGTTGGATACCAGCGCCATTCCCACCATCACCTTCAGCGGTCGTTTGGAAATAGGTCGAGTTTGTAATTGACGTGTTATCAATCCTACCTCCAGCCGGGTACACACCTGCACAGGTAATTACAGGACCATCGGGGGGGATACCAAATCCGTCGCCGTGATCACGACCATAAAAGCCTGGGTCAAATACACAGAACATTCTCACAGCTTGGTCAATATAGTGCTGGGGAGGGGCACCTGGCGCGCAGCCCAATGACTTCGGGTCTACTGCAAGCGCTTGCGCAATACTGCCTACCTGACGATAGAAGTAATACCTCCAGCGAGGATCTTGCACGATCACGGTCGGATCAGCCAAATCGCGTTTTCCTTGGTACAATTCGTACAAGAAGTAGTTCGAGATATAGCCACCAGCCTGACCACGAATCGGCTGATAATACTGCCGATACAGCGGATGGCGTGACACCGGATTCGTAGCTGTTCCGTATTTGTAGGTGAAATTCTCGGCTTCAGTATCAATAATATCGGTGGCCAATAGTGCCGTGATACGTGCATCGGCTGCGGCTTGCCGGCTTGATACCATGCGGAGATTTGCTTGTGCTTTTAGTTCTAAGGTATTGGCCAGAGCGGTCCAACGAGCTCGGCTTCCACTATAGTAAATATCACGTGGAAGGGCAGCTCCTGCGGCAGCTCCGGTTTTCGCGAGCTCCGTACGGGCTTCGGTAAGTAACGTAATCGCATAGTCGTAGGTGGATTCCCCACCATCGGCCTTAGGATTGAAGTTTCCGGTTGTCCCCGCTAACGCCTCCGTTCTTGGCACATCACCGAAAATATCTACCAGCGTCAGGTACGTGTACGCCTTAAAAATTTTCGCCACCGCCACATGGGTCGTTAAATTCACCGGCTCTGCCAACTTGATAATCAGGTCTGCATTTACGAGAACGTCTTCGTAAGCCGAGCTCCAAACTCCATCGGCTCCTTGAGGAGTGTTGGCTGTTTGGTAACGGAAGCCACCCGTCATCGCCTCCTGGCGAATCAGCGGGTTAACCAACGATTGAGCTGATGCAAAGAAGTCAGCAAAATCCAATTGCACGCTATTCATGATTAGGTTAACATCTGCATTGTTAACCGTAATCAAATTCGGATTCTCCAAGTCGCTGTTCATATCGCACGCCGCGATCATGAACAGAAAGAGAAAACCCGTCTTTTTAAATATATCTTTCATTTTTGAATCGGGATTAGAAGGTGATTTTTAGATTAACTCCGTATCTGCGGGCCGAAGGGCCACCGAGATAGTCAAAACCGGCACCATTGTTTGCTCCAAAAGCCGTACGGTCGAAATCTGCACGCGCATACTTGGGTGCGTTGATCGCGCGGAACCAAAGGTTGTTACCCATGATCGATACATTAATTCCATTGACCTTAAGCTTAGACGTTACCGATTTGGGCAAGCTGTAACCCAAAGAGATTTCGCGGAACCGAACCCGGGTAGCATCAAAAACACCACGATCGTCAGGGCCGCCGCCAATAATGGTGTTACTGAAGAATACACCGGAGGTAGTGAGCGGGATGGTGTTAGGCGTATAGCCTGTAACGTTACCGCTACCATCGCGAATCTCCTGAACACCCGGCAGAACTAATGGCAGGGTGGGGTCAAAATTCTCCAAATCTCTAGCCACACCACGACCAATCATGGTTGCTGCTGTAAACGAATAAATCTGACCACCATGCACATAGTCCCACTGTGTGCCTAACGTCAAGCCTTTCCAGGAGATGTTTAGCATCGCGGAGCCAAGCCAATCCGGGTTGGGGTCAGCGATAATACCAATATCATTGGCCTGCTTATAATCACCAGCCTCGTTCACAATTAATTGGCCATCGGGAGACTTCTCAACAAAAGTTCCCTTGATCACATACAAGGGTTGCCCCTCAATAGCGAAATTGGCGAGATTGCTAAAACCGTTAATCAGGATTTCCTTTGACCCTTCGGGGAGCGAAACAACCTTGTTTCTGTTGCGGGTATAGTTAAAACCTACCTCTACGGTCAGCTCGCCGCGAACAGGGGTTACCCAAAGGGATGATTCAATCCCTTTGTTCTGAATCTCACCGGCGTTAATGAACGTTGACGAATAACCGGTTGAAGGGTCAAGGCTTCGTTGAATAATCTGATCACTAGCAGATCTGTTATACAGTGAAAAGTCAAGCTTCACACGGTTGTCCAGAAACTTTCCTTCAACACCAAACTCAGTTTCGCGCAGAAGCTCGGGACGAAGGTTAGGGTTCGCCAGCAAACTGGCGAGGCTAGATGTAACCACATTTCCGATACCGTCCACACGTGCCTGCGAGTTCAACGTCAGGTTCGGGCGGGTGCTGTACGGGAAACCAAAGTTTGCCGAGGTGCCATAAGCAACACGAAGCTTCAATTCGTCTAAAAATCCTACACCTAAATCAGGAAAAGCAGCGGTTGGAATGAATGAAATACTCGTTCCAGGGTAAAAAAGAGTACGGTTTTCTCGCTCTAGCGTTGTCGTCCAGTCGTTGCGGCCACGTAAATCAACAAAGAGCATATTTTTGTATCCAAAGTTTCCTTCAAAAAACACCCCCTGAATAGCGCTGCGTTGTTGAAAGTTTAAGTTGACTCCACGAATATCGCGCGGCAACGTGCTGGTAAAGTTTCTGTGTTCCAGCAGCCCGTACACCACTTGACCCAGACTTTCCAAGCCACTTTGGCGATACTCATCGCTCCTGTAGTTAAAGCCAAGTAGAGCACTGAAATCCCAATTTTCAGAAAACTGCTTTTTAATAGATGCCAAGAAGGAGTGGTCAACCACGCGGTTTGAACCCGATGTGCTGCGATAAGCCCCTGGAACCAATAACGCGGAGTAGCCAACACCACCTTTGTTCACCCAATAGGTTTGATCCTCGTTATAGGTATCGTAACCAAGTCGATAGGTAAGTTGCAGCCAGTCCGTAACATCATAGTTCAAACTGGAGCTTGAAAAAAAGCGGTTGGTTAAGTTGGTCTGACGTGTATTTTTCAACAGCCAGCGAGGATTGGGGATATCGTTTCCGTTGCGGTAATAGACACTAGCTTTTGTAACCGGATCTTCAAACGGCCAATTCATCAAATCGATATTGCGCGGCGTATAGAATAAGTTAGCAAACACCGAGGGACCACCGGCGGAATTGGAACCTAGACCCGCACCGGATGGCGGTGTTTCAAAATTGGTTCTAACAAAGTTGAAGCTGGAGGCGATGGTTAATTTCTTGGTTAGTTTAGTGTTACCACCCATCGAAAAATTATCGCGTACAAGATTGTTGTTGTCGATGAATCCTTTTTCATCCAAGTGGCTATAGGTGAAATTATAGCTACCGTTTTGGTTACTTGCGCCTAACGAAAGCGAGGTAGTTGCAGAACTACCGCGTTTGAAGAAGTCTTTTACGTTGTTCGGGGCTGCTACAGGTACATAGCCGCCATTGGTTGTAGCACTCGTTTGGAATTCAGGGAACTCAGGAAACGTGTTGCGATGTTCAAAATAAGGGTGACGCACACCCGTGGGATTGCCATCAAAAAGCGAACCCCAGTTACTGAAGAACTCACCATATGCACCATCAAATCCGTTTGCCCATTTGTTTTGGTACTCGGGCACGATCGCGTCCACAGCAAAATAAGACTGCGACACGGAACCCTGAAATTTGTTGAAGTTAGCCCTTGATCCCGTCTTGGTTGTCACTAAAATAACACCATTACGACCTTGTGATCCATAGGTGGTCGTTGCACTTAAGCCGCGAAGGATGCTAATCGACTCAATGTTATTTGGATCAATATCCAAAAAACGAGTCGGAGACACCTGTCCATCTACGAAGCTAGTGGCAATGTCGTTCGATTGTGTATTAATCGGTACGCCATCAACAACCCAAAGCGGTTGCGTTGCTCCGGTGATTGAGCTGATACCGCGGATGTTGATCCGGGAGCCGGAGCCTGCAAGACCTGAAGAGTTCAGCACTTGTAAGCCAGGAGTACGACCTTGCAACGCCCGCCCAATATCCGTCTCCGGTTTCTCCGCAAGAGATGCCGCCGTAATCGTAGTCGTAGCAAAACCGAGCGCTCTTTGTTCGCGCTTTACACCTTGACCTACTACTACAACCTCAGAGAGTTGCTGCACGTCTAAAGACAATGCAACGTCTATTGTGGTGCGTTCTCCAATCGGCACCTCAGCAGTCTGAAGACCAATAAACGAAAACACCAAACTACCACCGCCATTGGGCACACTAAGTTTGTAGTCTCCATTTCCGTCGGTCACGGTACCATTTGTTGTTCCTTTTAAAACAACGTTCACGCCTGGCAAAGCAGAGCCGTCCTCTGCGGCGGTTACTTTACCTGTAACCACCCGGTCTTGCGCCCATGTTACGGAGGCAATCCCGAGGGTCATACACAGAAGTAAAACTTTCCTCATAGAATTAGGGTTAGGTTAAAATCAGTTTGAAAATTAACCCACCGTTAACAGAAAGAAAAGAAATTTGTTAAAAAGTGTTTAACAATTCGCCAATGTTGCAAGTATTACTTCCTTTCTTGAAATGCCTACGTTTCAAAAACATGCATTTCAAACGTTATTGTTAAATCTGCCTAACGTTGATTTGGGAAAGACTGATTTAGCTGCTGACGCGTTTTCTGGGGTACCTGTTGTAGCGCTTCGCCGGTTACATGTCATTATTCGATTAACTCAAAAAGCTTGTTGAAGCTGCGTAATAAAAAAAGCCATCCCTGTTTGCAGAGATGGCTTTCCCACTTTTTCCGGCTCGTATTACCCGATCAGTACGCGTTTGAATTCGGCAACGGTTAAGCCTTTGCTCACGCCGTCAAGATACTGTGCAACGGTTTTGCTATTGTCCTTCACAAATGCCTGGTGCAACAGCGTGCTTTCCTTAAAGAACTTGTTGAGTTTACCCTGCGCAATTTTCTCTACCATGTTCTCGGGCTTGCCCTCGGCAAGAATTTGAGCTTTGGCAATCTCAAGTTCTTTTTCAATTACCGTTTTGTCCACCGATTTCTCATCAACCGCTACCGGATTCATAGCTGCAATCTGCATACCTACATCTTTTCCGGCCTCAACTACATCTTTACCATTAACACCTTTTAATGAAACAAGCACACCCAATTTGCTGCCCGCATGAATGTAGGGCACAACCGCCTCTCCTTTCATTTGAACATACTCGCTTACCTCAATCTTCTCACCAATCTTACCTACGAGTTCGGTTATTTTTTCCTGAAGCGTGAGTGCATCCGCTCGCTCTACCAGTAACGATTCTTTCGAAGCGGACTTTTTTGCAAACGCAGTCTCTGCAATCAACTTGCCCAGCTTCTGGAATTCATCATTCTTCGCAACGAAATCGGTCTCGCAATTCAGGGCAATTAACACTGCCTCCTTATGGTCCGCTGAGGTTTTCACAAACACTGCACCTTCTTTTGCATCTTTATCGCTGCGCGAAGCAGAAACTTTCTGGCCTTTTTTCCGGAGAATCTCAATTGCTTTTTCGAAGTCGCCCTCAGCCTCGGTTAATGCTTTTTTGCAATCCATCATGCCGGCACCGGTCATGGTGCGCAACTTATTTACTTCTTGTGCTGTAATTTCTGCCATATCGCTATTACTGTTTTATGAATTGTGATTTACTTTTTTAAGCCTGCCTTAAAAAAACTGAACACCGGCTTTCGACCGATGTTCAAGTTTCTCTACCATTAGCACATCGGCTAACTGGTTAAATTTATGCTTCTTGAACGGCCTCGTCTACCTTGCGTTTCTCGTCTTCGTCTTTCTTCATTCCGGCCTCTTCCTTATCTTTTTTGCGCTCCATCAAGCCCTCTTCGATCGACTTACCGATATACTTTGTAATAATCGAAATTGATTTGAATGCGTCATCGTTGGCTGGAATCGGAAAGTCGATATCCGATGGATCTGAATTGGTATCCACCATGGCAAACACAGGGATATTCAACTTTTGTGCTTCTGCCACCGCAATGTGTTCGCGCTTCACGTCAATCACAAACAACGCCGCAGGCAAACGATTCAAATCTGAAATACCGCCCAACTGCTTCTGCAGCTTGGTTTTTTCGCGGGTCAACATCAAGCGCTCCTTCTTCGTCAGGTTTTCGTAACCGTCTTCCTTCATCAGCTTCTCAATCTGCTGAAGCTTTTTAAGCGACTTGCGGATGGTAGCGAAGTTCGTGAGCATCCCACCCAGCCAACGTTCGGTAACAAACGGCATGTTCAGGCGGGTAGCTTCCTCAGAAATAATGTCTTTCGCCTGCTTTTTTGTCGCAACGAACATGATCTTACGCCCGGAGCGAACAATGTTTTTCATGGCATAAGCGGCTTCGTCCAAGCACTTCACCGTTTTGTTTAGGTCGATGATGTGGATGCCGTTGTTCTCCATGAAGATGTATTCGGCCATGCGGGGGTTCCACTTACGGGTAAGGTGACCAAAGTGCACCCCTGCTTCCATTAATTCCTGCGATGTGATTTTATCTGCCATGATGCTCAATTCTCGATTAACGCTTGCTGAACTGGAATCTCCTTCTTGCCTTTCTGCGGCCCGGTTTCTTTCTTTCCACCATGCGGGAATCGCGGGTTAAGAAACCTTCTTTCTTTAACGCAGGGCGATTTTCAGCATTGATTTTCACCAGCGCGCGGGCAATACCCAAGCGAACGGCCTCCGCCTGCCCCTTGATACCACCACCTTCTACGTTGATAGCAACATCGAAGTTAGTTACCTGGTTGGTGATGGTGAGCGGCTGTTTCACCAGTGTTTGGTGAATTTCCGATTGAAAGTAATCTTTCAGTTCCCGATCGTTTACAACGATCGTGCCTTTACCCGGCTTTACATAAACCCGGGCGATGGAGGTCTTTCTCCTACCGATGGTGTTGATCACTTCCATTGAATCAGAACTTTATTTCTTTTGGTTGTTGTGCCTCGTGCGGGTGTGCCGTGCCTGCGTATACGTGCAAGCTGCGGAATAACTGGCGCCCCATGCTGTTCTTTGGCAGCATGCCACGAACAGAATGCTCAATTAAACGCTCCGGATGCTTTGAGCGGATAAGCGTGGGCGTAAGCTCTTTCTGGCCTCCGGGATAACCTGAGTAGGTAAATATCACACGGTTCGTCCACTTCTTTCCCGTCATCTTTACCTTCTCGGCATTGATCACCACAACGTGGTCGCCCATGTCTACGTTGGGCGTGTACGTAGTTTTGTGCTTGCCGCGAAGAATGCGGGCTACCTGGCTGGCTACCCTGCCCAACACCTGATCTTTTGCATCCACCAAAACCCAATTCTTATCGGCCGAGGCCTTGTTGGCGTTTGTGGTTTTATAACTGTTATGATCCACAGCTGATTACGTTTATTCTTTCCGTTGTTCTTTTAACCCCTCGAAAAAGGGACACAAAAGTAGGTTCCTGAAACTGAATATGCAAGCGCGGCTCTGGATTTACCGCGTTTGCCGTTGAAGTTGATTTACCAATGCCCTAAAGTCCTTCGGATAGGGTGCAATAAACTCAGCTTTATTTCCATTAAAATGCTCAAATTCAATGGAATAGGCATGCAATGCCATGCGCTTCATCAGTGGCTCCTCCTCTGCCTGCTTCTTCAATTTAAAGCCGGATTTTAGTTGTGAAAGGTAAATTGGCTTACCGCCATACTGGGCATCTCCCGAAAGGGGCGCCTGTAAAAAAGCTGCATGAACGCGGATTTGGTGCATGCGGCCGGTAACGGGCTTGCACTCCAGCAAGGTGTGGAAGCGATAGGTTTCCAGCGTTTGGAAAATGGTTTGAGCGGGTTTGCCACCTGCTGCAAGGCGAACGGTGGCGTCTTTCTGCACAAGAATCGCCCGTTCTACCAAAACCTGTTCTAACCGGTGCAATCCATCCGCCACGGCATGATACGTTTTGGTAACCAGCCGTTTTTCGAATTGCATACTGATGTGCCGGTAGGCTTCCGGGTGGCGAGCTACAACTAAAACGCCCGAGGTGTCTTTGTCTAGGCGGTGCCCCACCTGCGCGCGCGGCTCCACCTGGCGAATGAGGGTGAGCATGTTCTGTGGGTCGTTCCGATCTTCCAGGGTGGCAATGCCGGATGGTTTGTTCAGCAGAATGAAATCGTCATCCTGATGTAAAATGAAATCTTGGATTGAATTCTTGGGCACGGGCGCAAAAGTAGCTAAAACAACGTGCGGGTGGCGGAACAAAGGGCCGTTACTCCTCTTGCTTCACGCGCGGCAGCTTAAAACTAAAGGTTGAACCTTTCCCCACCACGCTTTCTACCTCCGCTTTGGTGTTATGGCCCTCCAAAATATGTTTTACAATGGCAAGACCCAGCCCGGTACCGCCTTTCTCGCGGCTGCGACTTTTATCTACGCGGTAGAAACGCTCAAACACGCGCGGCAGGTGTTCTGCGGGGATGCCAAGACCCGTATCGCGGATGTGCGTGATTACCGATTTTTTAGTGATTTCAAACTGCACAATCACATCTCCGCTTTCGTGGTTGTAATTGATGGCGTTGGCAACCAGATTGGTTACCACTTGGGTAATTCGCTGCGCATCCGCCAATACGGTGCAATCTTTCTTTGTTTCCTCAAGGGTGAGCTTCACTTTTTTACGGGCGGCTTCTTCTTCCAGTTGATCGATGACTTCTCGGGTTACACGCAACAGGTCTACCGGCTCAAACTTCATCTTAATTTCACCTGTTTCAATTTGCGAAAGCATCAAAATATCCTGAACCAAATGATCCAGGCTATCCAGGCTTTTGGCTGCTTTTTTCAGAAAACGGCCTCTTACTTTATCGTCTTCAACGGCACCGTCAATCAACGTATGAATGAAACCCTGGGCAGCAAACAGCGGTGTTTTTAGTTCGTGCGATACGTTGGCAATAAAATCTCTGCGAAAAGTTTCCGCCTTTTTCAAGTCGTCTATCTCGCGCTCTTTGGTGCGCGTAAACGAAAACACTTCTTCATATACCCCCCGCATGGGGTTGAATAGCCCGGGGCGCTCCACCAAAAACACGGCTTCCCGATCTTTTTTCTTTTTCTTCTTGGAGAGCAGTTTATTGATCCGTTTTGCCTCGCGCAGTACCACAAGTTGAAAAAAGGCGTGCACCATCAGGAAGGCTACCCAAAACATCACTACCCCCGCAGCCACCAGCCGGGAGCGATCAAATTCATCCGCTAAAGAAAGAAGGTATACGCTGCCGCCGGTAATACAGACGGATACGAACATTGATAGAATCCAACCATCAAAGAATCCTGGTCTAAATCTCATTAAACTTATATCCCACGCCTTTCACCGTGGAAATATAATCATCTCCGATCTTTTCGCGCACTTTTCTAATGTGTACATCTACGGTGCGGGCCAGCACATAAACATCGGAGCCCCAAATGTTTTGCAATAAATCATCGCGACTAAAAACCTTATTGGGATGTTGTGCCAGGAAATACAACAGTTCAAACTCCTTCTTTGGCAAACTCACTTCTTTGTTATCCACCTTTACGGTATAGCTGGTGCGATCAATGGTAAGATTGCCCACCTTTATTTGTGTTTGCGATGATTTCTTTTTGGAATCTCTGCGGAACAACGCGCTAATACGACTAATCAGTGCCCGCGGCTTGATGGGCTTGGTGATATAATCGTCTGCGCCCACATCAAAAGCAGCTACTTCGGAGTATTCTTCGCTACGTGCTGTAAGAAACACGATAAAGGCATTTTGCATTTCCGGCATCGACCGCAATAACCTACATGCCTCTACCCCGTCCATCTTGGGCATCATGATATCCAACAGCACCAGATCGGGATGAAATTTTCGAGCGCTTTCCACAGCCGAACTTCCATCCGATGCGGTTTTTACCTCGTAGCCTTCTTTTTCCAGATTGTATTTAAGCAACTCCAAGATGGGCTCCTCATCATCAACCACCAGAACTTTATGCGAAGGCTTACCCATGGGAATGCATTTTGGTCAAAGGTATCCAGAAATTAAGCCAATGGAAAGCGAGTGTTATGGACTTAACAAATCCTTAATCCGTAGCGCGCACATGTAACGCGCACGTAAAGAAACCGTGAGTTTCAATTTATGGGATAACGTGCCTGCCATTGCAAAATGTACTGGCGCAGGTTGCCGTTTGCGTTCGCACTAAACTCCTCGCGAAACAGCGATTGCCGCGCCTGGTAAAAGCGGTAGGCCATGAAGTACGTATTGTTGGGTAAAGACTTTTCAAAACTCCGGGATGGCTGCGGCTGGTGGAGTTGCAACGTGTCCATATTCATCACCACCTGCCGAATAAAATCGTGTTTGCGCTTTCGCTTTATGGAGTCCGGTTCCGGCGCGATGGATCGATAGAGACTATCCAATAAACCGGTTGCCCGAAGTATATAGGTTGAGCGTTTCCGGTAGTCCTGGTCTTCATGCAGATACTGCGTGTATTCTGCTGAGGTTGCGCCAAACTTGTAGCGGAGGAAGGCATAAGCGGCAGTGTCGCCAATGAACGAAGCGATGTTCTCGTTCAACTCAACGCTATCGGGTACCCAAAAGGTGGTGTGTACCATTTCGTGAATGATCAGGCTGGCCAAATCGCCCGCACTCCGCTCAAGCATGCCGCTGAGAATGGGATCATTAAACCAGCCCAGGGTAGACCACCCGCCCGGGTTGCGAATGCTTACATCCCAGCCCTCCGCCTTTAGCCGCTGCGCTTCCGCCCGCGCTTTCGTTTCATTAAAAAAACCTTTGTACGGCACGGCGCCTACCACGGGAAACTTCCACAGGTGAGGTTCAAGTTCAAACTCCCGGCAGGCCGTAACCACCCACATGATTTCGCGGCCCTGTTGATCATACACTTTCTTATACACTTCCGTATCGCGCAGGCCGAGCGAATCAATGGCAAACTGCCGTACTTCCTGAATCAGCTGCAGCTTTAGTTTAAGTGAATCCGGAAAGCCTGGATCGGCCAACAACTCCTGAACCGGTTTGGCGTTCCACACGATTTTTAGCTGACCCCATCCCTGCTCAAGTCCATACAAAAGCAGGGAACGGAACACAACAGCCAGTACCACTACCAACACACCAGCGCCCCAAAGAAATTTTTTTACCATCCTAACGATTGATCCGAAAGTTAGGGATTTGATGGGCAAACCGCTTCCGCGAGCCCCACATCCCACGCATACCCCGGAAAAATCACGTTTTGGATTGCGCTGGAAACAGTAATTTTGGATTGCTAAAAAAATTAGCATTACTTTAGGGCCTTGAATCCGAAAAAATAAAAATGTAGAGATATGAGCGATGCAAAAGAAAAACTAAAGGCCCTGCAATTAACGATTGACAAGCTGGAAAAAACGTACGGCAAGGGCACCGTAATGAAACTCAGTGATGAGCGCGTAATTGATGTACCCGCTATTTCAACCGGCTCACTGGGGCTGGATATTGCTTTGGGTATTGGCGGTATTCCCCGCGGCCGGGTTACGGAAATCTACGGGCCAGAATCCTCGGGTAAAACCACACTTACCATGCACTGCATTGCCGAAGCCCAGAAAAAGGGTGGAATGGCGGCTTTTATTGATGCAGAACATGCGTTCGATAAAAGCTATGCTGAAAAACTGGGCATCGACACCGAAAACCTGCTCATCTCCCAACCCGACAACGGGGAACAGGCGCTGGAAATTGCAGAACATTTAATTCGCTCCGGCGCAATAGACATTATTGTGATTGACTCTGTAGCGGCGCTCGTGCCCAAGGGTGAATTGGAAGGCGAAATGGGCGAGAGCAAAATGGGTTTGCAAGCGCGCCTGATGAGCCAAGCGCTGCGTAAACTCACCGGTACCATCAGCAAAACAGGCTGCTCCTGTGTTTTCATCAACCAGTTGCGCGAAAAAATCGGGGTAATGTTCGGAAACCCGGAAACTACCACAGGCGGTAACGCTTTAAAGTTCTATGCTTCCGTGCGTTTAGACATCCGCAGAATCGGGCAGATTAAAGAATCTTCGGATGATATTACCGGAAACCGCGTTCGCGTAAAAGTGGTGAAGAACAAAGTAGCACCACCGTTTAAAGTTGTGGAGTTCGATATCATGTATGGCCGTGGCATTTCTAAATCTGGGGAGATCGTGGACCTGGGTGTGGAGTTGAATGTAATCCAAAAATCGGGTTCTTGGTTCTCGTACGATGGTAACAAACTCGGGCAAGGTCGCGATGCCGTAAAACAGTTAATTGAAGACAACCCGGAATTGGCGGACGATCTGGAAAAGAAAATCAAAGAAAAGCTCGCTGCGGGCGAAGCAACAAAAGAGAAGGAAGCGTAACGCTTCCTTTTTTTTTAAGGTATTTACCGTTGCATGTGCACATCGGCCTAAGCCGCATAAACCCAAGGCACCAACGTGATTGATGCCAGCCAAATAATGAGGATGCAGATCAAATCCAGCAACACGCCCGCACGTAACATCTCTGCCATTTTGATGTGCCCACTGGCAAAAACAATAGCGTTGGGTGGCGTGGCAATGGGAAACATAAATCCAATACTTGCGCTAAGCGTAACGGGCATGGCAAGCAAGATCGGATTCACCCCCAGCCCTGAAGCAATGCCAAAAACCACGGGCACAAAAATTTGAACTAACGCCACGTTGCTCATGAACTCGCTCAAAATCACACCGGCTACAATTAAAATCAGAATTAGCCACGCGTTCAGCGCAGATTGTGCGGCAATCCATTTTCCAATTTCCTGAATAATACCGGTGTTTTCCATGGCCTGAGCCAGACACAACCCACCGCCAAACAACAGCAAAATACCCCACGCCAGCTTGGTGGTATCACTCCAATCCAAAATCATCACCCCTTTTCGCCAATCGGCCGGCACCACAAACATCAACAGGCCACCGGTCATACCAATGTTTGTGTCATTCAGCACATCCTTACCAATTGCAAGATTAAGTGGCTGCTGAAAAATCCACAGCAATGAAGTGGTACAAAAAATAGCCAATACCCATTTTTCTACATTACGCATCCGGCCCAGTTCGCCTAGTCTTTTGGCGATCATCTCTTCCGAACCGTCAATCTTTTTTAATTGATTGGGATACAGTATTTGGGTTAGCACCACATACGTGGCGATTAGCGTAAGCACCATTACGGGAACACCCACCAGCATCCATTTACCGAAATCAAGCTTTTGTTGGTAGAACTGATCTAACAAACCTGCAAACACCACATTTGGTGGCGTACCGATAATGGTGGCCAATCCACCGAGCGTGGCTGCATAACCCACCATCAGCATTAAGCTAAGCGCAAAATTTCTTTCTTGGCGATTCATCTCGGCTTGCGGATCCGGCTTCAACAGCTTAATCACAGAAATAGCAATTGGCAACATCATCATCGCGGTAGCCGTGTTGCTTATCCACATGCTGATGAGGCCCGTGGCCAACATAAACCCAAAAATGATGCCGTTGCCCGAGGTACCGGTGATGCGAATCAGGTTTAATGCAATGCGCTCGTGCAGCCGGTGCTTTTCCAAAGCCAACGCAATCATGAATCCGCCCATGAACAAAAAGATAATTGGGTTGGCATACGGAGCCGCCGCGGCAGAAATTTTCATTACCCCCAGAAACGGAAAACCCACCAGCGGAATCAGGGCGGTAACCGGGCTCGGCACTGCCTCCAACACCCACCAACAGATCATCCAGACAGCCAGCGCCAGCACCTTATTTGCACCCGGTGAAATCCATTGATCGCTAACAGTAAGTAGCACCAACACAAACAATGCAGGCCCGGCCACGAAACCCGCAACGCGCAAAGAACTAAAAGAGGATTCGGTCATGAACAAAGGAAACGAAAAAAGCGGTGGTGGCCGCTTTGAAAAGGCCAAGCGACATAACGGCTACGCGGTTGGCGGCACGGCGGCGGCCTCTGGCGATTTCGGGTTAGACGGTTTTACAATAATTGTGCGTTCCTCCAAAACCGTCTCATTCAAAGCCGCAATCGCCTTCTTGGCCTCTTCGTCATTCGGCATCTCTACAAAACCGTAGCCTTTCGACCGGCCGGTTTCTTTGTCTTTAATAATTTTTGCTGAGGCTACCTCGCCAAATTTCGAAAATACCTCTTGCAGTGTTTCTTTCTTGGTTTTAAAGTTCAAACGGGCAACAAAAATGTTCATGGTAGTGAAACTTATATGTTGACGATCTTACTGGTTTGCGAACGAAACCATCACAAAATACAAAAATCCGGTAAAAAAGGAAACGCATTTAACGCCCCATGAGCTCGCGCGCATTTTGAATGGCCAATGTGCTGGGCTGCGCGCCGCCAATCATCTGGGCAATTTCGGCTACACGCTCAGTTTCATTCAACGGTTTAATTAGACTAATCGTCTTTTTTGCAGAGCTGTCCTTGTACACATAGTAATGTGCATCGCCCCGAGCTGCAATTTGCGGCAAGTGTGTAATGGTGAGGAGTTGGTGGCGGGTAGCCATTTCTTTCATTAGCGCACCCAGACGCAACGCAATTTCACCACTTACACCGGTATCAATCTCATCTAATACCAGCGTAGGCATGGAGCGCTTCTCTGCCATGATGTATTTAATCGCAAACATAAAGCGCGAAAACTCACCTCCGGAAGCTACCTCGCCCAATGGCCGGGGGGCGATGCCTTTGTTCGCGCTGAAGCGGATGTCTAGAAGATCACAACCTGTATGGTTTGGCTCCATCGGCTGCACGGCAATTTGAATTTTCGCATCCGGAATACCCAATTCGCGCAGCAAGCCCACTGCCTTTTTCTCCAACGCGGGCGTGGCTTTGGTGCGCGTGGCGGAGAGCTTCTTGCCCTCCGCCCGGAGTTGCTCAGTTGTCTGTGTAAGTTCCTTTTTCGCCTTTGCCAGATCAGCATCAAGATTTGTGATTTGATTGGCCTCCTGCTGTAGCCGATCGCGCAATGCTACCAGTTCAGTTACGGTTTGGGTGCGATGTTTCTTTTGGAGTTGGTATAGAAGACTTAGCCGGTCGTTTGTTGTTTGCGCTTCCGCGGGATCAAACTCCACGCGCTCCTCGTGCCGTTCCAGTTCTCCAGCCAAATCCGCCAACTCAATCCGCAGGCTTTCCAGCCGGGTAAGCATCTGCTGATAGTCCCCCGCGAGTGAAGCAATACTTTGTAGTTGGCTGCGCGCTTCCTGTAGAAGCGCCAGCACGTTGGTGTCGCCCTCGCGTAGCAGGTGGAGGCTCGCGGTAAGCCGTATCTTAATTTCTTCCGCGTGCGTTTGGATTTTCTGCTGCGTTTCCAAGCGCTCTTGTTCGCCCTCGTCCAAGTCGGCATCCACTAGCTCTTTTAACTGGAAAAGAATGAAATCCGATTCCTGTTTTAGTGTTGCCGCCCGCGCGTTGATATTTTCCCAGGCTGTTTTGGCCTTCTTAAATTGCTGCCAGGCTGCTTCGTAGCTTGCGCGTTCGTTCTCGTTTTGTGCAAACGCATCTACCAATTGCAACTGAAACACATTGTTATTCAGTTGTAGGGTTTCGTGTTGGGAATGAATGTCCATCAACCGTTCGCTAATGGTTCGCAGCGTATCAAGATTTACCGGTGTGTCGTTAATAAACGCCCGGCTCTTTCCTTGCGGTGAGATTTCTCTTCGAATGATGGTCTCCGGTTGATAGTCAAGGTCGTGAGCCTCAAAAACGGCACCAAGCCGGTAGGTGCCAACGTGAAACACACCTTCTACTACGCACTTCTCTGCTTCGTTCCAAAGCACCTTGGTATCTGCCCGGTTTCCTAACAGTAACCCAAGCGCCCCAAGCATGATGGACTTACCTGCGCCGGTTTCACCCGTGATCACGGTAAGATGCGGCGAGGGTGCCAGCTCCAACTGCCGGATGAGCGCATAATTCTGTATCGATAACTTAAAGAGCACGCGTGCAAAAAGTGTCGTGCAATATCCGCGAATAGACCAACCGATGCAAGACCTAATTGGCCATGATCTTCTGGTAGATGTCGCGTTTCGAGTCGATGGTACTTAAAATATCGAACGCCTCGCGCCTTACGGGCAAACTGCCGCCCGAAAAAACGTTCACGAGTTCGGGGGCTTTTGTATCGAAAAATGAAATCACCAGAATTGACGTAGGATTAATTTTAAAGGTTTTTTGCACTTCCTTTAGCGCGTCCAACGCAATCTGGCGACTCTCGTCTGGCTTTTTCGAAAAGTTATCGAGGCCAAGCCGATGGTAGCGATAAAGTGCCTTCCGCATTTCCGTGTTTTGAGGATTGGTAAGACTCTCAATCAATGCATACCGGGTGCGATTGCTTCCGAGCGGCTGCCAGCCCGGACGGTTTCCCGACTGTGCGTTGTTTACCACGAGCAAGGCTTTTTGAAAATGGGGGTTACCGCCCAACTCGCTAAAGGTATCGTAGTCGGTACCGATAATCACGTAGGCATAAAACGCCAACATGGAGGTAAGGTTGGTAATGAACGCGTTGTCGTTATACTCAAGCGGTAAGGACTCAATGTATTCAAAGTCCCAGTCGCGGTCAGCAAAATTAAAAAGTACAGATTGGTAATTCGAGCCAAAAACCGGACGCGCGGCCGTAACTTGAACACTGGCACGAAAATTTCCGATCGAGGGCATCTCGCTGATGTTGATGAACAAATTACAGCTGATCCGCTCGTGATCTTTAAAGGTGTCGTTCGTCCACTTGCGTGTATTTAAAAACTGCGCAAATGCTTTTTCCATGTCTGTAAAGATGCCGCGATCGGTAGTGGAAATACGATCTGCATTCACGGTAACCTTGCACAGCAGCTCCTGCCCAACTAAAGTTGTACTTACAAACGCCAAAGCTGCAAGCAACAAGAACTTACGCATACAATTCAACGATGGCTTGAACAATATCGCGGGCCACTTCTTTTTTGGATTTCAGTTCGAACGACTGCACGCGCTTATCTCTACTGATCATTTTTATTTTGTTCGTATCGCCTCCAAACCCTGCACCGGCATCCCGTAAGGAATTCAGCACGATCAAATCAAAGTTTTTGCGCTCCATTTTTTCCAAGGCGTGCGCTTCTTCATTCTCTGTTTCTAATGCAAAGCCTACGATCACCTGGTGTGGTTTCTTGCGTTTCCCCAGCTCGGCAGCAATATCAACTGTTTTTGTGAGCGTGAGCACCAATGCGGATTCGTTCTTTTTTATTTTCTGGTCGGCAGCTTTTAACGGCTTGTAATCCGCAACAGCAGCAGAAAGCACTGCCAAATCCACGTGCGCAAAATGTTTTTCGCAAGCCTGCCACATCTGTTCGGCAGACGTTACGCGTTCAACCGAAATCATCGGGTGCGCTACGTCTAACGTGGTAGGTCCGGACACAACATGTACTTGCGCTCCTGCACGTGCAAGTGCTTCGGCAACAGCATAGCCCATTTTTCCTGTGGAGTGGTTGGTTACATAACGCACCGGATCAATGGCTTCTTGTGTTGGGCCAGCCGTAAGCAGCACCTTTTTTCCCGCCAGGGCGGAGGTGGAGCTAATCGTATCTACAATAAACTGGTGGATTTCTTCAGGTTCGGCCATCCGGCCAAGACCTACCAGGCCACTGGCAAGCTCGCCAAATCGGGGCGCGATAAAACGCACCCCATCCTGCGAAAGCTGGCTGATGTTACGTTGAGTTGCCGCATGATGCCACATATCTAAATCCATGGCTGGCGAAACCGCTACGGGGCATCGGGCGGAGAGGTAAACAGCGGTAAGCAGATTATCGCAACTGCCGGCTGCCATTTTCGATAAGGTATTTGCACTGGCCGGTGCAATCACAAACAGATCGGCCCACAGGCCAAGCTCAACATGGTTGTTCCACTCGCCTGTGGAACCGGCCGTGAATTCGGTAAGTACGGGGTTCCGCGAAAGCGTAGCTAATGTTAACGGGGTAACAAAATCATGGGCGGAGCGCGACATTACCACGCGCACTTCGGCTCCGCTCTTCACGAGCAACCGCACCAAGGCTGCGCTTTTGTACGCGGCAATGCTGCCGGTGATGCCCAAAAGAATCTTTTTCCCCTGCACGTGGGGTAGCGATTATTCTTCGGTAGCTGCGGTTTCGCTGCGTCTGCGATACATCAGCTTTCCTTCCAGAAACTCTTCGGTGGCCGTGGTGGTAGGTTTTGCCATGCGCTCGTAAAAGCGTGAGATTTCGATCTGCTCGCGATTTTCAAAAACCTCTTCCAGATTGTCTACCGTAGTGGCAAACTCAGAGAGCTTACCGTTCAGTTCTTCTTTCAGGTTGGACGCAATTTGGCGCGCACGCTGCGAAATCACCACAATGGATTCGTACAAATTGCCGGTAGGCTCGTAGATTTTTTCCACATCGCGGGTAATGATAGAAGGTTGTGTTGCCATATTATGAGTTGGTCTTTTTTAATTGATTGATTTTATATAACGAATCGGAGTACATCCGTTCTACGTTCTTTATGTATTTGCTTCCGGGGTAGCTGTCCACCAGCTCCTGGTAGAATTCCACCACTTGCTTGAAGCGCTTTTCCTGCAAATTCTGAAAACTACGATCGGCCAGTTCATACTGAGCGATCACTTTCAGCGATGCGATTTCTTCCAAATACTTTGAGTCAGGATAGGCCTGACGAAAATTATCGAAGGCGATGATCGCAGCCTGATACATGCGCAGCTTGAGGTATTGTTTGGCGTTTTCATATCCTTTTTCCTCGAGCTTTTGCTGGCTTTCTTGAATTACCTGGGCGGCCTGTTCTACAAAACGGCTGGTAGGGTAGACGTTAATGAAGGCCTGCATGGCGTCCATCGCTTCAATGCTGCCGCGCTGGTCCAGGTTGGCTGGGGGCGAGGACTTGTACAGCGAATACGCATACATGAACTGCGCCTCCTCTGCTAACGTGCTTCTGCCGTACGTTTCGTAAAACGTTTTGAATTGGTTTGCTGCCAACAGATAGGTCTTCTCATAAAACTGGCAATAGGCCAGAAAGAACTCTACCTTTTCGCCTTCCGGCAAACCGCGCACAATGGCTTGAATTTCTTCAAAAAGAACGGCCGCGCGGTAATAGTCCTTCTTTTCGTAGTAATCAAAACCTGCCTCGTACTTCACGCGCCAATCGGCACTTTTCTGGATTGACCGAAACCGGCTGCACCCGGCCAGCACCAAAACCACCCCTAAACCAATTAGAACCTTACCCGACACTTTTTTCGAAAATAGCCTGCAAATATAGGTGTTATGATGATATGTGCCTTTGAATAGTTGTACCAGGCGCTACTTGCGCACCACCAACTTACGGGTAAGCACCCCCTCGTTATCCAGATAGATGGTATAAAAGTATACTCCGGGGGGCAAGGTTTCTGTGCCGATTTTTACCCGGTTCTCCTGATACGACAACGTGTGATCCACCAGGTGACTACCCAACACATTGTGAATCACCAGTTTGGCTTCCAGTTTTTCGTTGTGTAAGGTGTAGTCAACCATGGCGTGGTCAGTTGCGGGGTTGGGGTAAACATCATAAATGGTAATGTCTTTGGATTGATAAAAGAGTGCTTTTGCACCCCGTTCATCAGTAATAAGCAGTTTAACTGCGCGCGACTTGGCTTCTGCCATTGCACTGCGGCTGGCAACCTCAATGTGAAGTGAATTTTCGCCAGTAACCAAACCCGTTTCAATTACATACACCAGGTTTTCTAAGGCCTGCCCTGGGTCTAGCCGCCTGGAAAACTCGTCTACGCCTGGTTCCAGGCAGGTTTTATCCAAGCAGAAGTACCCCTTTTGGGTGCTGCCCAGATCGCTGGAATGCTTGCGGATAACAAAGATTTGGGCCTTTTCGCTGGTGTTTTTTACCTGAATCGGGATGCGGATGGTTTGGCCAATGGACGCGAAATAGGTTTCTCGCTGGTCTGGGAAATCAAAACTCTGCGCGGCAAGAAAACTTACCGAAAAGAGCCCAATAACCGCGAAAGTGAACCTGAACTTCATGGCGTGCTACAATTCGGAATAAAATATAAGGCGTTAGAAAACCAAAACCAACTTTCTACCAAAAAAATGGGGGTACCCCAAATAATAATGGCTACTTGTTTGCGTTTGGAGGTCGCTCGGGCCGTTTCACTACATCTTGCTTTGTGGGTTTTTCGCCCTCGCGCCACACAAAACCCTTGAGTTTTTCATCGTCCGGCTTCACTTCGTGGGGTGGATAAAACGAGGCATCGGGTTTTACGTAAGAGCTAACGTTATTGATTTTACCATCCTTGAAGTTGATCCGCATGTTGCTGCAAATCATTTTATTCATCCCCGTAAGGAAAGTGATCTTCACCAGGTAGGTAGCAGTATCGGTTTTGAGCGTGTCTTCCTTTTCCTGAAGCACGTAGTAAATACTTTCCCCGTTTCCTTCGATAACCACGTGGCCGATGGTTCCGTTTTTAAAGTAGGTGGTCATCTTGCGGCCCTTTACCTGATTGAAGTTATTGAGGGTATCGCGTGAAACGGCAAATGCGTTAGAAGTAAAATAGATCTTATCGATTGTTTTTTCGCGCAACTGCACGCGAATAGAATCTGCGGTAAGTTGATTGCCGGTCGTCCACAACACGGGTTTGTTGTAGAAGTAGAGCATGGAATCTTTGTTTACATACACCAGCGAATCGCACGCACCCTGCAAATCCGACTTAAAAATCTTCACGTGGTTAAATGCAATGAGGCGTTTTTTTGCTGGATCTTCATTTTCTATTGATAACAGGGTATCGGCAGAAATAAAAAGGGTGTCGCCATCCTCTCCCACCCGGGCGGCGTAGGCCTTATCGAACACGCGCGAGAGCCCGGTATTTTTGTTGTAGATGCTGCGCTGGCCGTAGATCACGAGATTTTCTTCTTTGCTCACCATCACTACATCGCCCCACGCTTTGTAAATTTTCTTCACATCGTCCAGATCATATTCATTCCCTTTCATTCGGTAGGATGGCGTTTCCATAACTCCGCTTTTCAACTCCGTTTTTTTCGATACCGTGTTGTACGTTCCCGAACGGTAAACTGCCTCCTTTCCCTCTTTGTCAACAATTCTCGTAAGGTCGTGAAAGAAGAACGTCTTACTCGCGGTATTGTACTGCAGCGTATCGCTGGTTACGGTATAATCCGGATTTACCGCCACCACATCTTTTTTAAATGAAGCCAGATTCGACCGCGTTTGGTAATAGCCTTTTTCGCTCGTGAGTGTATTTGCACTATCCACCAATTTGCCTTTATTGAAGTACTGCGCCTCGCCCCGGTTGCGGTAATAATCCAGAAAATCGGTGTAGAGCGTAGCGGTTGCTTTTTTTACAAATACCACATTTCCGCGCAAGTTTGCCACGCGGGTGTTGCCATTGTATTTCAATCGGTTAGCCGTAACGGTAATTGAATCGCCATCCAAAATCCGGATGTGACCGTAGGCGTCTACTGAATTAATCGATTTAATGAACTGCGCGCTGTCACAATAAATTGTCGTCTGGTTTTGGATAAAAATCACATTACCGATCACCCAATCCACCCGCGTACCGTCGCGCAAGCCGCCGCGTTGCACATCGGCCTGCTCCAGCTTGATTTTGGATTTTTTCTGAGCCGCCACCGACCCTACCCACATGGCAAAAACAATCCAAAAGAAATACTTCATGGCCGCGCAAAGGTAGTAGTTTTCAGTTTTGCCGAGCGGCCAGGCGCAACGGTTTTGACGAAGTACACGGTTTCGTTCATTTTTGTGGTGATGGAAACTCGCTTTACTTCGTTCGCCCGGCAGCACCGGTTGTGGCAACCCGATGACCGGATTGGCGTGGCGGTGAGCGGAGGTATCGACTCCATGGTGCTGCTCCACATTTTTTTAAAGGCGAATATTCCCGTTACCGTGTTGCATCTCAATTTTCAATTGCGGGGCGAGGAATCCGATCGAGACGAAGCCTTCGTAGAGAGTTTCTGCCAACGTCATCATCTGCCGTTCCGCGTGCAGCGGGTAAATACCAAATTGTATGCCAACGAACACGGTCTTTCCATTCAGGAGGCCGCGCGTGCCGTGCGGTATGCTTGGTTTGAAAAATGGTTGGAAGCAGAACTAACAAAAATTGCTACGGCACACCACCTGAATGACGCGGCCGAAACCTTTTTTCTTAATCTTTTGCGCGGCACCGGGATCACCGGTTTATCGGGCATTCCCGTTCACCAAAATGGCATTGTGCGCCCGCTGCTTTTTGCATCGCGCGAAGAGATTGAAAACTACGCGGCCAGCCATCAAATCGTATGGCGGGAGGATGCCACCAACCAAACAAACGATTACCGCAGAAATCAAATTCGCCACACGGTAATACCCCAGTTGCTTACGCTGAATCCCGGCTGGCTGGTAAACTTCGCATCCACGCAAGCCCGATTGCGGGCCGCGGCCGACTTCCTGAATCAGGGCGTTATGGAATGGAAATCCGATTGGCAGAGGAACGAGGCAGGCGATTGGCGAATACCCCTTGCCCGGGTGTTCGCTTTTACAGCGCCCGCTGCCACGCTTTGGGAGGCGGTAAAGGAGTTTGGATTTTCGTTTGCGGTTTGTGAGCAACTCGTGCGCGCGCTGGAAAATCCGCAGCCGGGCAAACGTTATGAGTCGGCCACGCACCAGTTGTGGGTCGATCGTGGGCAACTCATCTTATCCGCAAAAAAAACGAATGCTGCCGGCGCTGTGATGCTGCACGAATTGGCCAACACTTACAATGGCCCGCACGGCACCATGGACGTATGCCCGGAGCAAGAGCCACTTGCCGCACATCAATTCACGGCCCAATTGGACAGCGATTGCTTAACGTTTCCGTTGGTATGGCGCGCGTGGGAACCGGGCGATCAGTTTCGCCCGCTGGGCATGACGGGCTTTAAGAAAATAAGCGACTTTTTGATCGATCAAAAAGTGCCAATGAGTGAGAAAGCGCATGTAAGTGTGGTGGAAGCAGCGGGTGAAATTGTATGGGTGGTGGGCTTCCGGATAGACGATCGATTTAAGGTGACGGAAAAAACCACACAGCGCATCACCCTCAAGTGGAGCCGCTAAACATTTACCTTGTTGCGGCCGGCTTCCAGCACAGCGTAATGCTTGCACGCATTATAGGCTGTCTCTTATACACATCTGACGCATGTCTCTTATACACATCTGACGC
>CAYLWU010000035.1:0-31526 GCA_964387475.1 uncultured Ohtaekwangia sp.
AATTTGCATGCTGCGTGGATAGTCATAGTTCGAAAAAAAGTTGAACAAATCCAATTGAAAGATGGCCCAGGAGCAACCAGGCCTGTGCCTTCGGTTTTTTGTGGATGGCGTTTAATTGCCTTTTCGGGGCGAGTATGGCGGGCGTATCGGCCAAAGGATAGAAACGGAAACCCCGCCAGGGGCGGGCTTGTGCGGTGGGGCGGAGTTGTAGTGGATAGCCTGGCGCGCGAAGCGGGGGCGTGTGTGCGGGGGCGCGTGGCCCCCAACGGGCATTTAGAGTTTAATACAGATATTTTTCGCTTCGGTGAAAAACCGTAGGGCTTCCCAGCCGCCTTCGCGGCCGATGCCGCTCTGTTTTACGCCACCAAAGGGAGTGCGGAGGTCGCGCACGAGCCAGCAGTTGATCCATACGATGCCGGACTTAAGTTGTGCAGCCACGCGGTGCGCACGCGAGAGGTGCGTAGTCCAGACGGTGGCGGCCAAACCGTAGGGCGTACTATTGGCATCTGCTACGGCTTCGTCTTCGGTATCGAACGGTGCGATGGTAACCACGGGGCCAAAGATTTCTTCCTGGTTTGTACGACACTGCTGATTGAGCCCGGTAATGACGGTGGGCGCTACAAAAAAACCTTTTGCGCATCGGCCCGAGAGGTGCACGCGCTCGCCCCCGGTGCGTACTTGGCCGCCTTCCTGTTTTGCGAGTTGAATGTAGGATAGCACTTTCGTGATGTGCGCTTCAGAGACCAACGCGCCAAGTTGGGTTTCTGCTTCCAGTGGATCGCCCACGCGAAGTTTTTTTGCTTCGGCCACAAACGCTTCTACGAATTTGGTGTACAGGCTGCGCTCAACAAGAATGCGCGAGCCGCACAGGCAGATTTCGCCCTGGTTGGTGAATGCCGCGCGTACGGAGGTTTTTACCGCTTCATCGAAATCGCAGTCGGCAAAAACGATGTTCGGATTTTTGCCGCCCAACTCCAGCGACAATTTTTTGAACATGGGCGCAGCCACACGTGCCAGGTGCTGACCAGTAACGGTGCCACCGGTAAATGAAATGGCCGGTACATCCGGATGTTCTACGATGGCCTGTCCGGCGCGGCTGCCGGTGCCCTGAACAATATTTAGCACCCCTGCGGGTAAGCCCGCCTCGCGGCAGGCGTGGGCCAGCAGGAAGGCCGTCATGGGCGTGAGCTCTGAGGGTTTGGCCACTACGGTGCACCCGGCGGCGAGTGCGGGTGCGATTTTCCAGGTGAACAAATAGAGTGGCAGATTCCAGGGGGAGATACACCCCACCACCCCGATGGGTGTGCGCAAGGTGTAGTTCAGGATGTCGGGCGTGGTGGCGTGTGTTTCGGATGCGAAGTGGATGGCCGCAGAGGCAAAAAAATCCAGGTTGGCAATGGCGCGCGGAATGTCCATCGCACGAGCAAGGCTTGTGGGTTTGCCTTGATCAATGCTTTCTGCCAGCACAAATTTCTCGAAGTCGCGCTGCACAAGAGCAGCTACATTTTGCAGATGCCGGCCCCGTGTGGTGGCGGGCAGTAGGCTCCACGCCGGAAACGCCTGTTGTGCGGCGGCTACTGCACGGGCGACATCGGTAGCATCGCCATCCGCAATTTCAGCATAGGTTGCGCCCGTGGCGGGGTTGATGTTGGGCAGCCAAAGGCCATTTGCCGAAGGTTGCAACTCGCCTGCGATGTAATGAAGAATGCGCTCCATAGTTACAATGCGCCCGTGCGGCCACCATCCACAGGAAGGTTAACGCCATTGATGTAGGCTGCGGCCGGGGTGGCCAAAAAGGCAATGGCTGCGGCAACTTCTTCCGGCGTAGCCATGCGCGCAGCCGGGATTTCGTCAATCATTTGCTGCCGAATTTCCGACTCCGGTTTACCCGAACGTAATGCCCGGTTGCGGATGATGTCATCAATTCGGCCGGTTTGTGTGCTCCCCGGCAGCACGTTGTTTACGGTGATGCCAAACGGTGCTACCTCCAGCGAAAGCGTCTTGGCCCAACTGGCCACTGCGCCGCGCGTGGTGTTTGATACGCCCAACCCGGCAATGGGAATTTTTACTGAGGTGGAGATGATGTTAATGATACGGCCGTAGCCGAATTGCTTCATGCCGGGAACGAGTGCCTGTACCAAATGGTGATTGCAGATGAGGTGACTGTTGAGCGCCCGCAGAAACTCTTCGGGCTTTGCGTCCAGCGCAGTGCCTGCGGGCGGGCCGCCCGTATTGTTTACGAGAATGTGATAGCTGACTTGGGCCGCTTTTGCCAGCACTACCTGTTGCACATGGGCCGGATTGGCGAAGTCGGCCACCAGATAATCGTGCTGTTGCTGCGCAGGAGTTGGCAGCTCGCGCACTACGCGTGCAAGTTTTTCGGCATCGCGTGCGAGCAGGGTTACCGTGGCGCCCAGCAGCGCAAGTTCAACGGCTGCAGCCCGGCCTATGCCCTGGGTGCTACCGGCTACCAAGGCGTGTTTTCCGGATAAGTCGAGGTTCATTGGGGTAAAGATAGAAAAGAATCCACCGCAGCCTTTAGGGCCCGGCGGCGGCATTTTGTAATTTTAAAACCAAAACCAACCGCCATGACGATTCGAAGACCCTTCAATCTGAAACAGTGGATCAATGACAACCGCGACTTGCTTAAACCTCCGGTCGGCAACAAAAATTTGTATGCGGATGCAGGCGATTATATTGTGATGATTGTAGGCGGGCCGAATGCGCGCAAAGATTTTCACTACAACGAAACGGAGGAGCTGTTTTACCAGTTGGAAGGAAACATTAACGTGCGCATCCAGGAAGACGGCAAGCCGGTGGATATTCCCATCCGCGAAGGCGAAATGTTTTTGCTTCCCGCCGGTGTGCCCCACCGGCCGGAACGCCCGGCGGGCAGCGTAGGGTTGGTGATTGAATGCAAGCGCCCGGAAGAGGAAGTAGAAGATGGGCTGTTGTGGTTTTGCGACAATTGCAACCATAAACTGCACGAATACCGGTTTCACCTGACCAATATTGAAAAGGACTTTATTCCCCGCTTCCGCGAGTTCTATGGTTCCGTAGCGTACCGCACCTGCAAAAACTGCGGCACAGTAATGGAGGTCGACCCGCGCTTTGTTTAGCTATGCAAAAGGATGAACTCGCGCGGCTTGTGGCGTATGAATACAACGAGTTTGTGCAGGCCGTGGGTAAACTTTCTGAGCAGCAACTGCACAATGCACCGGCGGGCAAATGGACGCCCGCGCAATTAGCCGCGCATTTGCATTTGAGTATTCGCCCGGTTACACTCGCCTTTGCGTTACCGGCATTTCTTCTTCGGCTGTTCTTTGGCGTTACCCACCGGCCGGTGCGCACGTATGAAGAATTGGTTGCACGGTACAAACAAAAACTGGCGGGTGGCGGCCGCGCCGGTCGTGCGTTTGTACCGCCGCTCAACGTGCGTTTGGCGGGAGTTTTGAAACATCTGCACCACCAAAGCCATGCACTTGCTACGCGTGTCAGCCGCTTTTCGGATGCGCAACTCGATGAGTTGATGCTGCCCCATCCGCTGCTGGGCAAACTCACGCTGCGCGAGATGCTGTATTTTACTGCGTACCACGCGCAACATCACCGACTTCAACTCCCTTAGGTCATGCCCACATTTACAAACTCCCTTGCGTTTGCGCGACAGCTCGATCGTAAGGATCCGTTAAAAAAATTCCGCAAACAATTCTTCTTTCCGAAGGTAAACGGCCGGGCGGCGCTCTACTTCACGGGTAACTCACTTGGGCTTCAACCAAAAACTGCACGAAAGTTCATTGACCAGGAGTTGAACGATTGGGCCCGGTGGGGTGTGGAAGGACATTTGCACGCCAAGCACCCGTGGTTGTATTATCATAAACTTGGTCGCAAAACACTGGCCAAGCTGGTTGGAGCAAAAGCGGCTGAGGTAGTGGCTATGAACCAGCTTACCGTTAACCTGCATTTGCTGCTGATTTCGTTCTACCGCCCTACCGCGCAACGGTATAAGATTCTTACGGAGAGCGGCGCTTTTTCCAGCGATCAATATGCGTTTGAATCGCAAGTACGCTTGCACGGGTACAACCCCCACGATGCGGTGGTAGAATTAACGCCGCGGCCGGGCGAACATCACTTACGCACGGCTGACATTTTGGATGCCATTCGGCAGCACGGGCCCGAATTGGCTCTGGTAATTTTTGGTGGTGTACAGTATTACTCGGGTCAGTTTTTCAACCTGCGCGCAATTACGCAAGCGGCCCATGCGGCGGGCGCGTATTGCGGGTTTGATTTGGCTCATGCTATTGGTAATGTGCCGTTGGCGCTGCATCGCGATGATGTTGATTTTGCGGTGTGGTGTAGTTATAAGTACCTCAACGCCGGGCCCGGCAGCATTGCCGGTGCATTTGTGCACGAGCGCCACGCACACAATTTTTCACTGCCGCGATTGGCGGGTTGGTGGGGCCATCAAGAACGCGTGCGGTTCAAGATGGAGAAGGGCTTTATGCCCATGACTGGGGTCGATGGTTGGCAGCTTTCAAACTTCCCGGTGTTCAGCGGTGCGGCCTACCTTGCTTCGCTGCAGATCTTTGAGGCCGCCGGTATGAAAGAGCTACGTGCGAAAAGCGTGCGACTTACCGGCTTTCTCGAGTTCTTGTTAAAAGCAGCAGACCCGGCGCAAGAATTTTTTTCGATTCTCACGCCGGCAAACCCCAGAGAACGCGGATGCCAGCTTTCACTTTACATGCACCGCAACGGGCGCAGCGTTTTTAACAAGATTACCAAAAAAGGTGTGATTGCCGACTGGCGTGAGCCCAACGTGATTCGCGTGGCCCCGGTGCCGTTGTACAATTCGTTTGAAGACGTGTTTACCTTTTCGCAAATTATAAAAGAAGCGATCCGATGGAATCGATAAAAAAAATAGGCATCACTGGCGCGGGTTTGGTTGGCTCACTACTTTCCATTTACCTCGCTAAACGCGGATACCAGGTTTCGGTTTTTGAACGCCGAGGCGATATGCGTAAACACTCGCTGTACAGCGGACGCTCCATCAACCTGGCCTTGAGCAACCGCGGCTTGCGTGCGCTTGCGGAGGTGGGTATGGCCGATCAACTCAAAGTAAATGCCATCCCGATGAAGGGCCGCCTGATGCACGACACAAAAGGGGAACTTACTTTTCAACCCTACGGCAAGCAAGGCCAGTATATCAACTCCGTATCGCGGGCGGGCCTGAATATGGTATTGATGAATGAAGCGGAGCGCCTGGGCGTGGAGTTCTATTTCGACCATCGATGCACGCACGTTGATTTCGATAAAAACGAACTCACATTGCAGCAGGGTAATTCTACGTTTCATAAAGCATTCGATTGGATCTTTGGCAGCGATGGTGCGTTCTCCGCTGTACGACTCGGCATGCAGTTGTCCGACCGGTTTGATATGAGTCAGCACTACATCGAACACGGCTATAAAGAGTTGCGTATCCCGCCCAATGACACCGGCGGATTTATGATGGAGCCAAACGCGCTACATATCTGGCCGCGCGATAGCTTCATGCTCATTGCGCTGCCCAATCCGGACAGCACCTTTACCTGCACGCTTTTTCTCCCGTTCGAAGGACCCGTATCTTTTGCGCAGCTGGGTACCCCAGATGCCGTTACCACCTTCTTCGAGACCTATTTTCCAGATGTGCTTCCGCTCATGCCCACGTTACATGAAGACTTTCGTGATAACCCCACCGGCTCGCTGGTTACCGTGCGGGCCTATCCCTGGGTAAAGCAACGCACCACACTCATTGGCGATGCAGCCCATGCCATTGTTCCGTTTTATGGACAAGGGATGAATGCCGGTTTTGAGGATTGCCGTGTGCTAAACGAATTGCTTACCACGCATGGCGAAAACTGGCCGGTGGCGATGGACCACTTCCAGCGCCTTCGGAAACCCGACGCAGATGCCGTTGCGCAACTGGCGTTCGATAATTTTATTGAGATGCGCGACCTGGTGGCCGATGAGGACTTTCTTTTTCGCAAGAAAATTGAGGCAAAGCTGCATGAGCTTTTTCCCGACCGATGGATACCCTTGTATTCTATGGTTACATTTCGTGACGACATCCGTTATTCGGAAGCGTATGCCGTGGGTCAAAAGCAAAAACAAATCATGGATGAAGTGATGAGAAAGCCGGGGCTAAAAACGAACTGGTTGAATTTGAATTTCGAGGATATTGTTAATCAGTTAACGTAGCCTCGGGCAGATGGATTTTATATTCTTCAAACCGACCGATGACTTCCTGCACGTAGTGAATGGGGCCTTCGCAGCGGCAATAACCACCGGCGGCCACCGGATTGCGATAAAATTCAGGTTTTGATTTTTGAAGCAGGTAGTAGGCCACGTGATTGTCCCACAGACGGGGATTTCCACCGTATTTTTTAGTAAGGTTGCGGGCATCAATCACGTGTGTGATTCCCACATTGTACGAAGCAAGCACAAATTTCAACCGCTCGTTGGGATCATCAATGGTCTTGGCCCACTGCGCATCGAGGAATTGGATGAACTTCACCCCGGCACGGATGCTTTGTATAGGATCGTTGGGATCGGTGGCACCAAACTGTTCGGCCGTTTCGGGCATCAACTGCATCAAGCCCTGCGCGCCTGCCCACGAGGTAGCATCCGTTTTGAAATTCGATTCGGTGTAAATCACCGCGCCTAATAATCGCCAGTCCCACCCCAACTGCGCGGCTCCTTTTTTTATCTCATCGTCCCACGGTGAAAGCTTCCTGCCGGTAATCGATGAGTAATCGGAAGTACCTCGGATGATTACCGTTCGCGGACTGTTAAAATACTTATCATAAATGATTTTGAAGTACCCGCTTTTCTTACTTTGGCTGAGCCAGGTGTTGATTGATGCTGCCAGTTGTGGTGAATTGGTACGAGCCGCCCAGGCAATTTGTTGAGGCAGACTTACCAATGTTTTCACATCTAAATTGCTGTAATAGGCGGCATTCACCATCGCCAGGGTTTGATCAGTAACGGTAAAGTCGATGGCGCCGGTAGAAACCCGTTTAATCAGCGCTTCGGTTTCTGCGTCTGCGCTGTCTTCGCGAACAAGAATTTCTCCGCCCACCTCTTCCGATAGATTGCGAAGCCGCGTAGCGAACGAGGAGCCCGCAAGCACATGCACTTCGCGGCCAATCAGGTCGGCCGGGTCGCGCACCATCGCACGTTCGGCCAGGTCGGGGTTCGTGCGCCAGTTCTCGGGTTTTCTTTGCACCAATACCTGGCTGGTTTGAAAAAGTGGTCGCGTAAACTGCACATATTTTTTTCTTTCTTTCGTGATCGTTAGTGGAAAAGCGATCAAATCACCGTCGCCTTTGTTCAGTTGGTTGATGGCCTCTTCCACGCCGGAGATCACCTTAATTTTCAGTTGTAGGTTGAGATATGCGGCCAGGTTTTGAAGCAACTCATACTCGAAACCCATCGACCGCCCCTTGTAAATGAAGTAGCTTACGGAGTTGTTGTCTACAAGGGCACGGAGCACGCCCTGTGTGCGGAGCTCCGGTAAATCGATACTGACTTGCGGAGTGGCAATGAGCGTTTCCCGGGGCCCGGAGGGGCAGCTGGTGAGTACCAGCGTGAAAATCAAAACGGTTAAGCGCAGTCTCACTTGTTGAAAGTAGCCAAAACCAGTACAAAAAAAAAGAGGCCGCACTGCGGCCTCTTTTTTAATGAAAATCAACGCATTAATTAAAAATGTAGCGAACCCCCAATTGCATTTGCCACACGTCGCCAATCGTAGTTGAGGTGTCGAACGTTTGAGTAATCGGCACTACCACGCCGTTTGTAACGGTTAACGGCGTTAAGCGATAAACGGGTTGCCCTTGGGCATTTACTGAGCGGAAATTGAGCGGAGTTGCCGCCACGTTTCTCCACCCTACACCCCATTTGTCGTTGATCAGGTTTCCAACGTTGATGATGTCTGCGCGTACTTGCAATGTGTTCCGCTTGCCATTGATGTTCAGGTAAAAATCCTGCGCGATCGAAAGGTCAGCGGTGTACACCCACGGGCGCAACACACCGTTGCGCTCAGCAAAACCGCCTCTCCGGCTATTCAGATATTCATCTTGGCGGATAAATGCGTCCCAATCCAACGCTTGTTGAGCGGCAGTGTAGGGTGCGTTTGCGCCAGTTGGCGTGTAGGTTTCAAAGAACATTTCGGATATCGCACGTGGAATATAGATCAGATCATTATTCGCAGCATCGCCATTCATGTCGTTCGAATAACGGTAGCTAAAGCGGCCGGATGTGCGGCCTTCCCAGAATAAGGAAACTTGAGTAGCAAAGTTTTTTGCATACTCTTTGCGATAGCCCAAGCTGGCAATGATGCGGTGACGTTGATCCTGATTGTTGAATTCCAACGAAGGATTGTTCGGATCGGCTGCGGTAGGATTGTTCGTCCAGCTACCACGGGCGATCGAACCCGCGTCAATCAAGTTCTTGGCGCGACCGAAGTTATACGCGGCCATACCAAAGAAACCTTTGGTGAGCGGCTTTTCAATTTTGAAGGCGAGTGACTGCGAATATCCTTGGTTTGTGTTGGTCAGCACTTCCGCGCTGGTAACCGTGTACGCGCCGGTGATAAGGCGATTCGCTGTCCAACGGGGCCGCCCGTCAGGAAGACCAAACGTGGTCTGTGCACCAGGCAGGTTAGCGTTATAATACATCACCCCGTTCACATCTTGCGAGTAGATAAATTCCACCGTACCAATTAAACCAAGCGGTAACTTCTGATCCACTGCGATATTTGAACGCCAGGTTTGCGGAAACTTGAAGTTCGGGTCGGTAACGGCAAGCTCAACCGAACTGGGCAGGGTAGCAGTTGCGGGAATATAGCGGGCCGGATCAGGACTGAAGGGTCGAGCGGTGGTGTTCGTTAATTGTTCGAAACCAGTCAGCACCCCGTTGTTTCCGATCTGATTTGAAATCCAAACGAATGGCGGCCGGCCGGTAAACAAGCCAGTTCCACCACGTACCTGCGTGGTACGGTTGTTAAACACGTCCCAATTAAAGCCGAGGCGAGGCGATACCAACAGCGATGCTTTTGGTAGTTGGGCAGTGTTGAGACGTAACGGGTTGCCGGCCTGATCGCGGAAATTTAAGGGCTCCACGGTACCGTTAAGAAATCCGGTCTCGTCAAACTGTGGCCGGTCTACGCGAATACCTGCGGTAATCTTTAAGTTATCAATGGGCGAGAATTCATCCTGCAGGTACAACCCGGCATACGTTACTCTGCTCGGTTGCACCGGCTCTGCGCCACCGGGCAAAGCAGAGTAGCGAAGCTGGAACAACGCCAGAGAAGGGTCGTTGGCTGGATTGGCGTCGGTAGCCGCGTAGAAATCCGTTAAGCTTCTGTATACGTAAACACTCTGTGAGCCAGGGAAAAACACATTTTGAAAAGAGAGACGTTCCAAATTCAAGCCCGCAGTAATCGTGTGCTTGCCGGCATAGTACGTGAAATTATTCTGCAACTGGAAGGTGTTGTAGTTCAACCTATTGTTGGGCGTAAAAGGTTCGAAGCCAAACGAGATGTAGGTCGTTCCTGCATTTTGAATTTCTACCAAGGGGAAGAATGAACCACGTGAGGCACGATCTTCGTTTTGAGCGGTATATCCAATCATGAACTGGTTGGTCATTTTTGAATTGATGCGTGAGTTCAACTCGGCAACTGCCGAGTGGATTGATTCTTTTTGGATGTAGTTGGTGTTTTGGTAGTTTAACGCATTGTTGTTTGAACGGCGGTTACCAAAGCCCAACGAATTACTGTTGCTGGCGAGCACATCGGTCTCCGAAATCAACGCGTTGTAACGAACACTCAGTTTATGCTTCTGATTGATGTTATAATCAAACTTCACCAAAAATTTGTCGCTCGTGGTCTCGTTGTTGTAGCCTTCGTAAGGACCAGTCTCATATCCGTAGGTGTTGCGAAGAAAGGTACTCAGTTGATCGAGATCCGTCTTGAGCACCCGGGTTACGTTACCCGTAACTGTTTCTCCACCCAGATTTGAACGAAAATCAGTAGCTGGGTCGGTTCTACGCTCAGACTCTGCATTTACAAAGAAGAAAAGTTTGTCTTTAATGATCGGGCCGCCCAGGCGGAATCCATATTGATTTACGGTAAAGTTGTTCGTGATCACGTCCCGACCTTTTGCCTTATCGCCTACAAATGACTCGTTACGGGTATTATAAAACACAGAGCCGCTAAACTCATTCGTTCCGCTGCGGGTAACCGCGTTAACGCCCGCACCTACGAAACCCGCCTGACGTACGTCAAACGGCGCAATATTTACCTGAATTTCTTCAATCGCATCCAGTGAAATGGGTGTTGAGCCCGTACGACCGCCCGGCTGGGCCGCCAAGCCGAAACTGTTGTTCAGCGATGAACCGTCAACGGTAATGTTGTTGAAACGCGCATCTGCACCCACAAAAGACTGGCCGCTGGCCTGCGGCGTCAAACGGGTAAAGTCATTGATCGAACGGCTGATGGTGGGTAGTGTGTTGATCGTTTGCTTCGTGATGTTTGTGGCAGCACCGGTACGGTCAGACGAAAACACATCGTTTTTCGAACCCGTAACCACTACCGTCTCTAACTCCGTGCTCTGCTCAGAAAGTTGGGCGCTCAAGTTGGTAGCTGTACCCAGACTAAGAAAAACATCAGAAAACGTTTTTTCCTGATACCCTACAAAAGAGATTTTCACCGTGTACGGGCCACCAATACGCATCCCGGGGATGGTATAACGTCCGTCATTCAAGGTGATGGTGCCGTAGGTCGTTCCCGACGGGGTGTGGGTAGCCACCACGTTGGCACCAGGCAAGCCCTCGCCCTTTGCATCAGTAATCTTGCCACTGATGGCGGCATTGGTAACCCCCTGCGCGAACAGCCCGCTGACTGCCGTTAGCATAAGAACTACCGTGAGTTGTAGAATTTTTCTCATACGATTGGTTTTAGTTTATTAAATCGGCTTGCAAAAATACCAGCAGAACGGCAGGTAAGGTTTTAATCGATTTTATCGATTTTAAAACAATCGCTGTTAAAGCTTAACAGAATCGTAATAAACCAAAATCGAAAATCCGCGCTTTTGTGGGCCTTTTGCAAAACGCTGCGAATTTAGATGTTGACCAATAGTAAACCTAATCTACAATGAACAAGTACTTTTTTTCCTTTTTATGCTTCGTTTTTTACTCGTTTGCAACGTTTTCGCAGCAAAAACTGGAATATTACCTTCCAGAGAAGGTAGCCCTAAATCCGGCCATCCCTACCCCGGCAGCGGTTATCGGCCATGAAGTGGGCGAATGGCACATTACGCACGACCGCCTGGTGCAGTACATGTATGCGCTGGATCAGGCCTCTGATCGGATCTCCCTGGCGGTGATGGGCAAAACGTACGAAGGGCGGCCGCTGCTGCTCCTGACGATTACCAGCCCGCAAAACCACCAAAACATCGAAAAAATCCGCCAAGAGCATCTCCTTCTCTCGGATGCCGGCAAATCGGGTACCCTCGATCTGAAAAAGATGCCCGCTGTGTTTTATCTCGGCTGCAGCATTCACGGCAACGAGGCCAGCGGCGCTAATGCCGGCCTTATCATGGCGTATTACCTCGCGGCTGCTCAAGGGCCGGAAATTGAAAACTACCTTCAAAATACGGTGGTGCTTTTTGATCCCAGTTTTAATCCGGATGGCCTCCAACGGTTTGCCAGTTGGGTAAACGCCCGCAAGAGCATCAACATCGCTACTGATGCCAACGACATTGAGCACAACGAAGCATGGCCGGGCGGCCGTTTCAATCATTATTGGTTTGATTTGAACCGCGACTGGCTTGTGGCCCAACATCCGGAGTCGCAGGCGCGCGTGCAGCAGTTTCAGGCGTGGCGCCCCAATGTGCTCACCGATCACCATGAACAAGGCACCAACGCCACGTTTTTCTTTATGCCTGGCGTTCCTTCGCGCGTGCACCCGCTTACACCCGAAAAGAACCAGGAACTTACCCGCAAGATGGGCACCTATCACGCGAAAGCGTTGGAAGACATTGGCTCACTGTACTTCACCCAAGAGGGGTACGATGATTTCTATTACGGCAAAGGCTCTACCTACCCCGATATTCAAGGTTGCATTGGTATTCTGTTTGAACAGGGCAGTTCGCGCGGCCATGCGCAAGAGAGCACCAACGGGGTACTTACCTTTCCGTTCACCATTCGCAACCAGTTTGTAACCATGCTCAGTTCGCTCAAGGCGGTGAACGAACTACGCGAGGAACTGCTGGCGCACCAACGCGATTTTTATAAAACCGCTGCCGCAGAGGCGGCAAAAGATCCCGTTAAGGGCATTGTGTTTTCGTCCGGAACAGACCGCACCAAAACCCAACTTTTTGCCGAAATGCTGCTGCGCCAACAGGTGCAAATTCAACCCCTGGCCGCCACGCAAACCATCAATGGCAAAACATTTGATAAAGACAACAGCTACGTGGTGAACTTCAACCAGCCGCAGTACAAGCTCATTCAATCCATGTTCTACAAACAACTGAAATTCAAAGACAGCTTGTTCTACGACATTTCCAGCTGGACGCTGCCATTGGCGTTTGGTATGGAGCATGAAGAACTGAAAGTGCTGCCGCCAACCGGATTGCCCATCGCCACGGTGCCAACACCAAAAGGTAAAGTGGTGGGCGTGGGCGATTACGCGTTTGCCATCGAACCTTACGGCTACTACACGCCGCGGGCGCTGTACCGTTTGCTCAAACTTGGCATCCGGGTAAAGGTGGCGAACGAGGTATTTCATGCGGCGGGCAAGCGCTTTGAGCGGGGCTCGTATGTGATTCCGGGGGAGCAAGAGAAATCTCCGCAGCTGATTCAAACCGTAATTCAACAGATCATAAATGAAGATGCCGTAGATGTGTATGCACTTACCTCGGGTTTGGATTACCAAGGCGTAAGTTTGGGTAGCAGTTCTTTTGTTACCCTGCGCAAGCCGGAAATCGCTATGATTGTAGAGGGCGGAGTTTCACCCACAGACGCCGGTGAAATCTGGCACCTGCTGGATACCCGCTTGCACATGCCGGTAACGCTACTGTCAGTGAATACGCTCAATACTGTGCCCATCCACCGTTACAATACCATTATCCTGCCGGAGGGAAACTACAATGCGCTTGCTGATGGCACCAAAGAAAAGTTGAGAACCTGGGTGCAAAACGGGGGCGTGCTCATCGGCTTCGAGCGGGCAGTGTCCTGGTTGCACGGGGCAGGTCTGGCCCGATTCGAGATGAAGAAAGAAGACGAGAAAAAAGAAGCGCCCAAGGCCAAGCCGTATGCAGCCATTGATGAAGACCGTGGCGCACAAGAAACCAGTGGTGCAATTTTCGAGGCCGAGGCGGATCTCACCCACCCGTTGCTGTACGGTTATACTTCAGCGCGCATTCCGTTGTTCAAATCCAATAACCTGTTCATGGAAAAAGCGAAGAACCCCTACGCCAATCCGCTGGTGTTTGGCAATAACCCGCTCATCACGGGCTATATCGCGAAAGCAAATTTAGATCGTTTGAAAAACACCGCGTGTATTGGGGTGTCTGCCCAAGGCCGCGGCCGCGTCATTGGATTTACCGAGAACCAGGCCTTTCGCGCCTTTTGGTTAGGCACAAACCGGCTGCTCACCAATGCGATCTTTCTTGGGCCAACCATTAGCGCGGAGGCGGGGCGCTAACGTTTCGGAAGCGAGGGTACTACGAATGATCCGGTTTAACCGGATTATGGCACTATTGTTGATTTTAACAAGCCGATGCGGTTTTTTAAGATCATGTGGGCGCTATTCCGTTTGATTGCTGCGCCTTCTGTGGTTACGTCAGTTGTACTCGCCATCGGTTGGCTCAGCAGCGGGACCCTTGGTTCTTTTGCCGTGGTGTTTTGGGGCAAGCTATTCACCACTGCGTTAGTGCTTTTCTACGTTTTTACGTTTCAGCGGCAGACGTTTTATTTTTTTCATCTCCTGGGTTACACCCGAAGTCAGTTAATTGTTCTCCTGTTTATCGCAGACGCGTTGCTTGCCGTGGTCGCATTCGGTATTGTATTCATGCTGCTATGATCCTGGAGTTCGATAGCATCGAAAAGAATTTCGGCAATCGGGTTTTGCTGTCGAGCATTTATATGCGCTGCCAAACAGGAAAGATCATCGGTTTGCTCGGCAGAAACGGAAGCGGTAAAACCACCTTGATGAGAATTGTTTTTGGCATTGAATCGGCTACGCACAAGTCCATTCGGGTTAATTGTGAGCCATTGACTGGAAATTACTTGAGTAAGGGGGTGATTTCTTATCTGCCGCAGGGCAATTTGTTTCTCCCTCACCGTCCGTTGGAAGAGGCCTTCCGGCTATCGGCCATCCCCACCCGCGCGGTAATGGAGTTTTTTCCAGAAGTGGCCGATTTGCTCGGCAAGAAACCTGAGCAGCTTTCGTTTGGCACGAGGCGCATCTTGGCGTGTGCGTTAGTGCTGCTATCAAACCACCCGTTCTGTTTTTTAGATGAACCTTTTTCGGGACTAGCACCGGTTCAGATTGAACGAATCGTAGAAGTTCTCGGGCGGCTAAAGCAAAAAAAGGGAATCCTGCTTTCGGACCATCTCCATCGATATGTTCAGGCGCTTGCGGATGAGATGTATGTACTGGCGAACGGCACCACTTACCCCGTGCGGGGCCGCGATGACTTGATACGCTTCGGCTATCTGCCTGATACAGGCCATTGATGAACTCGCGCGCCAGATCAGCCAAGCATGATCATGTGTCATCCCATGAGGGTGTAATACACGGCAATCAGTACGATGCTCAACATCACCCAGCGCAGCCGTTGAAAGCTGCGCAAGCGGATGGCTTCATACAACACCAACGCCACAAGCGAAATAATGAATATCGTAGCCGGTGCAAAATCTTCTTTCTCGAAATAAGCAATCGCCAGGTTGCCGTGCAGCATCATCGGGATGAGCAGCAGCCAAATCAAGCTGTGAATCGGTTTCCATTTGTTACCCAAACTACGTTGCACCGAATTGATGGAGGTAAGCAAAATCAACAGCATGACGGGCGTTAACAGCCACGTAGGGTGAAGCGCTTCTACAGTAAACTGAGGCGCTAATGGTTGCGCGCGGTCAAAAAAGAAAAGCGCACTGGCCATGCCATGTGTAACAAACCACAAGCCGCTGGTGATGCCGAGGTGTTTTTGGTGGCGCACGAAATACCGCAGGTAGTCGTTTTCTTTTCCCCACCCTAATCGGGCAAAGGCCGCGGGCAGTAATGTGAGGGTGAGCAGCATAATCCCAACCATGGCCGAGAAACCCGCGGGCTCGCCCACGTGAAAAAATCCACAAAGAAGAATGATGGCCATCCCCGGAAGGGAGAGGTAATACAGCCATTTATTCAAATCGAGGGAAAGCAGTTGCTGTTTATTCATATACAAATTCGCCTTTTGGAGTTTGTAACGTTACTTTTTTGCGATCGCTTTTTTCTACCCGGCCTACCACTTTTGCATCTACGCCAAACGATCTCGCGATTTCGATCATCGGCTCCGCGTAAGCGGGTGATGTATAAATTTCCATACGGTGCCCCATGTTAAACACCTTGTACATTTCTTTAAACGAAGTACCACTCAAATCGTGAATGAGTTGGAACAGGGGCGGAACATCAAACAGATCGTTTTTGATCACGTGCATCTGATCGATGAAGTGTAGCACCTTGGTTTGGGCACCGCCGCTGCAATGCACCAGTCCGTGGAGGTGGGGACGGAATTCGTTTAGAATCGGCAATAAAACAGGCGCATAGGTGCGCGTGGGCGAAAGTACGAGTTTGCCCATGTTGAGGGGCACGCCCGGAAGGGTATCCGTTACGCGATGCTTGCCGGAGTACACAAGGCTGTCGGGCACGCCCGGATCGAAACTCTCCGGGTACTCGGTGGCGTATGCGTGTGTAAAAACATCATGCCGAGCTGAGGTGAGGCCGTTGCTGCCCATGCCGCCATTGTACTCGCTTTCGTAAGTGGCTTGCCCGGCCGAGGCCAGCCCAACGATTACATCGCCTCCCTGAATCTGGCGGTTGTCGATCACGTCCGCACGCTTCATGCGGGCGGTTACGGTGCTGTCTACAATAATGGTGCGCACCAAGTCGCCTACATCCGCCGTTTCGCCACCGGTACTGTAGATGTCCATGCCGTGGTGGCGCAGCATGGCCAGCACTTCTTCTGTGCCATTAATGATCGCGGCCAGCACCTCGCCCGGAATGCGTTGCTTGTTACGTCCGATGGTAGACGACAATACAATCGGGCCCGTGGCGCCCACGCACAGCAAGTCATCGATGTTCATCACGATGGCATCTTGTGCAATTCCTTTCCATACGGAGAGGTCGCCCGTCTCTTTCCAATACACATACGCCAGTGCGGATTTTGTGCCGGCACCATCGGCATGCATCACCGTGCAGTAGGCTTCGTCTCCAGCCAACAGATCGGGCACGATTTTGCAGAACGCTTTTGGGTACAGGCCTTTATCGAGATGGCGAATGGCCTGGTGTACATCTTCTTTGCTGGCGGAGACCCCGCGTTGCTGGTAGCGTTCGGAACTCATGCGAAAAGCGTCAAAGATAGGCGATCAGCGGGTTTGTTTTTTGGCGTTGCGCATCATTTCGCTAAAGCCCTGTTCTTGGGCCAGCGCCATCACGGCCTGCACGATCCGCTTTGTGCGGGTGGGCGCGGTTTTGCCGGTGGCGATCCACTTACTGAAGTAACGCTGGTGGCCGGGCGGCAGGGTTTGAAAAAATTTCCACGCAGCCGGCTCGTCTTTCAAACACGCTACAAACTCGGGTAGTAATTGAAACGGTTGCGCATCCGTCTCTACGGCCACGGAGATTTTATCGCCCGCTTGTTTACCGAGCTTTTTTCGGAGCGTGGCATTGAGAGGTAAAATAAAACGGCCATCGCCCATGGGCAATACAGCTATTTGCCGGATCGGTACGGCATCCAACGTGCCCTTGATGCGAAACGACACGCGGTTATCGGTTAACTTTTTCGCTTGCGCGGAGGTAAAAACAATGTACGACCACCCCGTTTTCTCGGCCATCTTCTGGAATTTTTGAATGGTGGTTTGGAAGCGGAGCATGTCGAAAGTTAGGAAAATTCTACCGGCCTGATTGCTCTGAAATCCTAAGCGGCCCAAAGCTTGTAAATACAACAATTCCCTACCTTTGCCGCATGGCGTTAGAACAGGAGATTCAGCAAACGAAATTTGCGAATGAGCATCATAAAATGGCCATTAATGTGATGTTTACCAGCGGGTGGTTGTACCACGGCCACGCTGTTCGGCTCAAGAAGTTGGGCGTTACACCCGAGCAACTCAACGTGCTGCGCATTTTGCGCGGCAGCCATCCGCAACAATTGATGTTGGCAGACATTACCTGCCGCATGATCGACCGCAGCAGCAACGCCACGCGACTAGTCGAGAAACTGCGCGTGAAGGGCCTCGTTACCCGCGAGCCGTGCGCTACTAACCGCCGCCAGGTGGATATCGGCATCACCGCCAAGGGCCTTGCGTTATTGAAAAAACTGGACGTGGAGGTGGACGCGTGGGTAAACGCGCTGCGTGGCATCTCCAGCCAGGAGGCCCGTGAGCTGAACCGTTTGCTGGACAAACTCCGGGCCTCAACCGAAGGTTAGATCGGCTACCCCGGCATGTTATTTTTTATTGCCGAGGCTGATCTTTACGTTCTTGTATGCCGTTTCTACTTCTAGCAAAATCTTTTCCTGCAACGCAAACACCTCGCGCTGTTGATCCGTGGGCGGATAATCAGCACTGCTTACGATACCTTCTTTCGACATGGCCAGCAACCGTTCCAGCACCTGTGGCGGATTGCGAAAGATGTCCATACGGGCACCGGTAGCATGCACATCGTGCAGACGTGCTTCGAGCTGGAAGATTTTGTCTTCTTGCGCCAGTGCTTTTTTGTCTTTGGATTTCAATAACTGTGCCCGCGTTTTTTCCATATCGTCAATCAGGCTGAGGCAGGTATTCACCGCGCGGTACACGTTTGCTCCATGTGTGTACTGTAATTGGATGTCGTTATCGCTTGCGCGGGTAGAGGGATCGCGCAGCACAGTAGCGGGCTGCCGGAATTCAGCGCCATGGGCTTTTAATACGATGGTGTACGTGCCCGGCGGCACCAGCGGCGCGGTTAGGCCGGGGCCAATATCCAAATCATATATAAACATGTTGCGCTCGCCGTTTTCGTTTAATTGTACCCAGTCTTTGCCGCGGGGCTTCGTGCGCAGCTTGGGGAGCACGTAATCCTCCAACCGCAAATCCCACCACACGCGTTGCAGCCCGGGCCGGTTTTTTACGGGCAGTTGTTGTACCACTTCGTTATTGGCATTAAGCACCTGTAGCGAAATGCTATCGGCAGATTTTTTGTTGAGATAGAAGCTGATCGCAGCGCCGTCGGGTGGATTTTGGCCCGTGCTGAAGCTGTCGTCTGCTTTGATACTTTCGCGTTGGCGGAACCGATAGGTGGGGCGTACCGAGAAAAGCTGCGCGGACTTTTGCTGTACCTGTGCGCTCCACTCACGCAACGGGGTGATATCATCTAAAATGTAAATCCCACGGCCATAGGTGGCCACGGCCAGATCGCGAAAATGCTGTTGTACCGTAATGCCATACACGGGCGACGGCGGCAGGTTACTTTTCAGGCGTGTCCATTGCTGGCCATCGTCAAAAGACACGTACAACCCGAGATCGGTGCCGAGAAAAAGCAGCCCGCGCTGGCCCGAATCTTCTACAATCTGATGCACGTAATTCGAGTTCGAAGCGGGCAGCGGAATAGACAGTCGTTTCCAGGTTGCACCGAAGTCGGTAGTCTTGTACACGTAAGAGTTAAAGTCACCGATGTACTGCGCTTGTGCGGCCACATAAGCGGTGCCGGCCGCATGCCACGAGGCATCAATGTGGCGGATCGTGGCCCACGTGGGCAAACCCGGCAGATTGTCGGACACGCGCTGCCAGCTTTGTCCGCCGTTTTGGGTAACATGAATCCGTCCATCGTTGCTACCCGTCCACAGTACACCTGCTTGCACCGGAGATTCCGCCATGGTTAACAACGTGCACCCATCCCACGTCATTAAGTTATCATTGGCCATACCCCCTGAATTCTGCTGATGCGTTTTATCGTTCGTGGTGAGATCACCGCTGATCGGCCGCCAGCTTTGGCCCCGGTTATCCGATTGGTGTACTACCTGGCTACCCACCCACACCCGGCCTTTGGTGTGGCGCGACAACACGAGCGGAAAATTCCAATGCCAGCGATAACGTGCATCTGCCGGTGCCTGGCCGATTTGAGTTTCCGGCCACACTCTAACATCGCGCGAATGCTGGGTAGTTACATCAAACACATCCAACCCGCCATCATAACAACCCGACCACACCGTGTTATCGTCAAACGGATCGGGCTGTGCGAAGCCGCTTTCGCAGCCGCCTACACCCGTCCACATGCCGAGCGGAATGGAACGCCCCCCAAGATTGCGGCTGGGCCCGCGGTAGCTCCACGCATCCTGCCGGTTGCTGTACACATAGTAGGGCACTTGATTGTCTACCGCCACGTGGTACATCTGCGCGATGGGCAGATTGATACTCTTCCAGGTTTTACCTCCGTTGAACGACATGTTTGTGCCGATGTCGTGTGCACATAAAATACGTTCGGGGTCTTTTGGGTCGAACCACATGTCGTGATTATCGCCCCCTGCGGCGTATGGCGAAAAATCCTTGGCGAATGTTTTTCCTCCGTCTACGGATTTCATCACGGTTACACAGATGGTGTACACCTCGTTCTCGTTGCGCGTAGATACACGCAGGCGTGTATAGTACCCCGCACGTTGGCCCATGGAGTGATTTTTTTGCATCAACGTCCACGTATCGCCTCCATTTTCAGAGCGGTACAAGCGCGGCTCTGTGTCTTCCACCAGCGCATACACTACGTTGGGGTTGGTGTACGACACGTCCACCGATGTTTTTCCTACCGGGTGTGTTGGCCCGCTTTCCAATCCGTTGCGTAGTGGTTCCCAGGTGGCGCCCCCATCCCGGGAACGGTAAATCCCACTGCCCGGTCCGCCACTTTTTAGATTCCACGTGGTAATCTCTACCTGCCACATCGCCGCATACAAAATATTTGGGTTTTTGCTATCGATCGCCAGGTCTGAGCAACCGGTGAGCTCATTCACAAAAAAGATGCGCTGCCAGGTCTTGCCGCCATCCGTGGTTTTATAGACGCCACGTTCTTGCTGCGGTGCGTGGGTGTGGCCCATCGAGGCAACATATACCGTGTTGGTATCAGTAGGGTGCACGATCACACGGCTGATACGAAACGTTTTTTCCAGGCCCAGGTGCTTCCAGGTGCGGCCGCCATTGCTGGATTTGTACACCCCGTTACCTACGGAGTGATGCGGGCGGATGAGGAAGGTTTCGCCTGTGCCGATCCACACTTGTTTGGGATTAGCCGGGGCCAGGGCGATGGCACCAATGGACGAATCGTCCTGGCCATCGAACACCGGGCGCCAGTGAAAGCCCATGTCGTCTGTCTTCCATAATCCACCCGAAGCTGCGCCAATGTAACTTACCTGTGGATTGCCGGGCTCACCGGCTACTGCAATCGCGCGATTGCCGTGGGGGCCGATGAATCGGAACCGCAAGGCATCGAACATTTTTGAGTCAGCCGGTTGTGCGGCACCCAGCAGGGTTACGCAACAGAACAGACCAGCAGCGAAACATTTCAACGAAGTAGAGGGAACAAGATTTTGCATAGGGGTGTGATAGGCTAGGATACGCGCAGCTGTTGGTGTTGACTTGGATTTGTGAGGTATTCGTCATTCCGCAACGTAGCAGCATGTGCCGCGGCATGCGGTAATTCGTATTTGAAGAAAAATTTCATGGTATGAATGATGCCTTCGTAAAATGCGGCCGACTGCTGACCGGTGCTTTTCTGCGTTTGCTCAAACGCCACGAGGCCTTGCTTTAGCCACTGCCAGCCAACCACCGCCAGCCCCGTCATCTCCATAAACACGGTAGCATCTGCAAGGTACCGATCAATGTCGCCTGCGGCCGCATGTTTGCTGAGGTGTTTCAACACGTCTTGAATGCGATTGATTTCGCTCTCCAGTTGGTGGGCATAGGGTTGCAACGGTTGATAGCGCGATGCGCCCGTGCTGGTTTCCTGCATGCGCGTGAGAAGAATTTGCAACGCTTTGCCTTTTTCCATCACCACCTTTCTGCCGAGCAGATCGAGCGATTGAATGCCGGTTGTACCTTCATACAAGGTGGAGATCTTCAGGTCGCGGTAGTATTGTTGCGCGGGGAAGTCCATCGTAAAGCCGTAACCGCCATACGTTTGAATGGCGAGCGCTGCTGCGCGATTGGCTTGTTCCGAACCATAGGCTTTTAGAATGGGCGTGAGAATTTCCAGCAGCAGCCAGGCCTCTTGCTGTGCAGCACCCGTGGCAGCATGCGATAAATCGAACTGGCGATTGCACTCCATGGCCAGCGAAAGGCCGCCCTCGATAATTGCGCGCTGGGTAAGGAGCATCCGTTTTACATCCGGATGATGGATGATGAGCGTGGGTGGCTTGAGCGGATCTTTTTCGCTCGCCAATCGGCCCTGAGGTCGCTCATTTGCGTAATGCAGTGCATGTTGATACGCAGCCATGGCCACCGCCAGGGCACCCATGCCCACACTGATGCGCGCCTCGTTCATCATTTGAAACATGTAGCCCAAACCTTTATTCGGCTCGCCCACGAGCCATCCGCGGCAACGCCCTTTGTCGCCAAACACCAAGTGAGTGGTAACGTACGCACGCTGCCCCATTTTTTGGAAGTCGCCCGCGCAGAACACATCGTTGTCGGTAAGGGTGCCGTCTTCTTCCGGCCAGCGTTTTGGAATGATGAAGAGTGATATGCCTTTCACTCCGGGTGGGGCGCCTTCAATGCGGGCAAGGGTGAGGTGCACAAAGTTATCGCACGCCTCGTGCTGCCCACCCGAGATGAAAATCTTCTGGCCACGAATGTGGTAGCGGCCATCGCCCAGTGGCTGGGCCGAGGTAGTAATATCTGTGAGTGAACTGCCGGCTTGCGGCTCGGTAAGGGCCATGGTGCCCTGCCACTCGCCCGCATACATTTTAGGTACGAATGTTTGCTGCTGTGCTTTTGTGCCAAAGCTATTGATCAGGGCTGCGGCGCCTGCGGTAAGTTCAAGATAACCCACTGCGCTGTTATTGGCAGAGTTAAAGAGGGCATGTGCTGCATTAAAGATCATCATCGGCAACTGCATGCCACCGTGTTCTTCGCGTGCAGCGGCTCCAATCCACCCCTGTTCTGCGCCGTTCTTGATGCACGTGCGCAAATGCGGATGCGTTTTTACGCCCCCGTGGCCATCGTACGCTGCTGGTTTCGCATCCATCGCCTGAAAGTAGGGCGCCAAATCCCGATCAGCCCATTGCTTGGCGGCTTCTACCATCATCCAGCATTGCTCTGCCGTGAGGTGTTGAAAACGCGGCAGGGTGAGCAACTCCGTTAGGCCATGCACTTCGTTTAGCAGAAACTGCGTGTGGGCCATGTGGGTGTAATTTTTCATGAGCGTAACTTGAATGTAGAAAAATATCGAATTCCGCGGGCGCTACCAAGCCCCCGGGGAAGCCGGATGCGAATTAGCATCAACAAATGTTCAGGCAAAGTGGCGGTTCTAGTTGGCCAGCTGCTTCAAGGGCCTCCAGGCAACGGTTTCGGGGTCGAAGTACTGAGCAAGGTCTTGACCAAGGAAAAGCTTGTAGTTCATTTTACGGTCGGCTTCCACCACGTAGCCCGGGTAATACCACGAAAACCGGTGTTGTTTGAGGTACTCCAGTGTTTTGAGGATGAGCAGTTTGCCCGGACTGTAGCGCGCGTATGCGGGATCGTAAAAATTGAGAATGGAGGCTGCGGCCGATTGGCCCACATCAAAATAGCCCACGGCCACCAGCCGATGGGCATCGTGTACTTCAATACACTGCGTATTGAAAATAGAAGGGTGGCCGGGGTCTTCGCCAAAAAGGCAATCCGTGGCCGATGGCGCACCTGCAAAATCAATCGACTGGTAGTAGCGTGCATACAGTTCTTCGTGCGCTATGGGGATGGATTGCACCGAGCTAAGCCGGTAGGTAAAGCGTTGTGCACGCTGTAAAATCCGCTTGTGCGAACGGCGTTCGGTGCACTCGCCTACGGCAAACCGCAGCCAATGCACGCGGTGCCATTCCTCGTGTTTGATGTGGGAGGTGGTGAAGATATCCTGATGCATGCGGTACCAGCCCAGCGCCAGAAATTGGTCGAGATCATCGCCCGAAAGGGCTGCGGGCGAGAGACTTTGGAAGTAGGGTTGCATGTAAGCCGAAACCCAAAGAAAGCGGTTTGATCTGCTTGCCGCCAGTGCAAGTTTGCCTGGGCCGAGGCAGCATCTTGCCGGGCGCAACTAACGCCGCGCCCATGGCCCCCCACCAGAAGGATGCTCGAGTTTATTGAAGAAACTGGCTAAAAAAGAGCTTCAGCGGGCCCGTAACGGCGGTTTCGTTTGGGGCGCCCGGCGTTACGGTTGGTGCGCGGGCATGATTTGTTCGCAAACGGCGGGCGTTACGCGCGTAGCACCGCTCGCGGTAACTGCCGGGTTCAACAGTGGCAAAGCATCAATTTCAGCAACCTTCCACAACCTGAATGTGGTATCGCTTCGCGCCGGTATACTCAAACAGCGCTTCGCACCGCGCACAATTGCCAAGGTTTTCTTTTTCCAGGATTCGCACAAAAAAGAAGCTCCGTTGGGCCAGGTCGGGTGGGGCATTGCAGGGCAACACGGTGTAGAACACATTCGGGTGTTCGTTCCAGGTTTCGCCCAGACCGGCATAGCGAGGATCTTCGATCTTCAACGCTACTTGCCCGCAAATGCCAGCTACATAAGATACTTTGATACACGTTCTTGCGGCGTCTGGTTTTTCAAGTTCTCCCAGATTTTCGTATGCACAACCGGCGGCAAAAAAGAAGATGGATAGCATGACCACGAATCGCATAAATGATTTCTTTGTCATTAGACCGCGAGCGAGTGGAAAAGGTTGGAACCGATCGGGCCAAAATCAAAGATTTCTCCGGTTTACCTCCCGCACGGCATAATCGCACGCGCGGGCAGTTAACGCCATGTAGGTAATGGATGGGTTCTGGCAGGCGGACGATGTCATGCAGGCGCCATCGGTAACAAATACGTTGGGCACCTCGTGCATTTGGTTCCACGCATTGAGCACGGACGTGCGGGGGTCTTTGCCCATGCGGGCGGTGCCCATTTCGTGAATGCAATGGCCCGGGTGGGCGGTGTGCATATGGTCGAAGGTGTGAATGTTTTTTAATCCGGCAGCCTCCATCATTTCGGCTGCGCAGTTCATCATGTCTTTGCGCATGGCCAGCTCGTTGTCTTTAAACGAGCAGTCAATCTCGATCATCGGCAGCCCGTACGCATCCTTGGCGTTCCAATTCAAACTCATCTTGTTTTCATAGTACGGTAGCATTTCGCCCCACGCGCCTAACCACATGGTCCATGGGCCGGGTGCGGTAATGCCTGCTTTCAACTCCGTGCCCAGCCACTCGCTCGTATCCGGCCATCCGCGCCAAGCGCCACCCTGATAGCCAAAGCCGCGCACGTATTCCGTTCGGTTACTGGCCGCATCGATGTTGCGGAACCGCGGAATGTAAACCCCGTTCGGTCTGCGCCCGGTGAAGTATTGGTCTTCAAACTCGTCTGACGTAGCGTGTGCACCCACCTCATAGTGATGGTCCATCAAGTTGTGGCCCACCTGCCCGCTGCCGTTTCCGAGACCGTAAGGAAACACTTCCGAAATGGAGTTGAGCAAAATAAATGCGGTACCTAATGTGGAGGCATTCAGAAAAATAATCCGCGCGAAATATTCTGTACTCTCTTTGGTTTCCTGATCGATCACCCGCACCCCGATCGCACGCTTTTTTTCTTTGTCGTACAATACCTCCGACACAATGGAAAGCGGACGCAAGGTGAGGCGTCCGGTTTTTGCGGCAGCGGGTAACGTGGCGGAGTTGCTGCTGAAGTAGCCACCCAACGGACAACCCCGGTAACATAAATTGCGAAACTGGCACACGCCGCGGCCCAGATGCGGTTGCGTTAAGTGTGCTGCCCGCCCGATGATCATGTTGCGCTCTGGAAATTTTTGCTTCAAACGTGCAGCCATGCTCTTCTCCAAACAGTTCATTTCCATCGGGGGTAGAAAATGACCATCGGGTACGGCATCAAGCCCTTCGGCTGAGCCACTCACACCCACGAACTGCTCCACGTAAGTGTACCACGGCTCCAAATCGCGGTAGCGAATGGGCCAATCCACACCATGGCCATCGCGCGCGTTCTCCTCAAAATCCAACTTGCTCCAGCGGTAGCATTGCCGCCCCCAGATGATGGAACGGCCGCCCACCTGGTAGCCACGAATCCAGTTGAATGGTTTCGTTTCGATGTAGGGATGCTCCTGATCGTTTACAAAAAAATGTTTGGTGCTCTCATCAAAGGCGTAGCATTTACTTTGGATGTGATGCTCCGCGCGTTCGGTTGGCGTAATCCAACCGCGGTGTTCAAATTCCCACGGGTGTTTCGTGGCGGTAGTGTAATCCTGAATGTGTTTCACATCGCGGCCACGCTCCAGCACCAGCGTTTTTAACCCTTTCTCGCAAAGTTCTTTGGCGGCCCAGCCCCCCGAAATGCCCGATCCGACTACGATGGCATCGAACGTATTTTGCTGTTGGCCGCGGCCGGAAATGTGTACCGTTTTCATGTTGCTACCGATTCAACGGGGTTGAACTCCCCATTTTTGTAGGAAGTTAGCAACAAGTAGCGAATGTTTTGTGTGGTGCTGGAAAGCCGTTTATGTATTGAGCCAGCGCATGACTTTGCCCCACCACGTAGTGGGTGCCGGCTTCTCTTCGAGCGGGGTAACTACTTCAAGTTCTTCTTTTACCAGTCGCGGGGCTTTGGCAACTTTTGCTGCCTTTTCTTGTACCACTTTAAAGTAACGGTCGGCCTTCTTTTCTTTTAGACGTTTTGCCTCTTCTTGCTTCTTGCGCAGCGCCTCGCGCTCCTCGCGTTCGCGCTGGAGTGTAATCGGGTTCTTTTTTGGCTGCGGGCGCTCCTCGCGTGCGAAAGGTTTTTTGCGCGCGGGCCGTGCTGGCGGCGCTCCTTCCGTGGGCGGTTCCGTTGCCTCGGGTGCTGGTTTTTTCTTTTTCTCGGGTAACTCAATTTTACCCAGCACCTTCAGGCCGCTGAGTTCTACTTTTGGTGCTTTGATTACTTCTACTGCTTCGGGCCGGGACTCGCTTGGCGTTTCGGGCTTTTCTTGAACCGGAGGTTCACCAGCAACAGGTATTTCAACTTCCGCGGGCGTTTCGGGTTCTTCCGCTTTTGCGCTTTGGAAAAAAGAATCGGCCTGATCCGTGGCAAAGTGGCGAAGCACCTGTGAAAGTTGGTCTTCACTCAGGCGCGAGTTGGTGCCCCAATCTTGTGGGCCAAAATGGTGCACAAGAAATGTGCTTAGCTCGGCCGGGGTGATGTCCAGTTTCCGTGCGATTTGTCCTAGTCTCATGATCCGTTCAACAAAAACGCAGCAAAAATATCACTTTCACTTTACTTCTTGAGTCCACTCGTTACGGGCAGTTCCACGCGTATTTTTTCCCAATCAACGGCAATCACCCCGCCTCCAGTAGTTCCCTCGCGGATTTGATACCGCAACCGCTCTTGATGCGGCGCTGCAACCGGCTTCACTTCCACCCGCACCACGTCTTCTGTCGCGGCATAGTTATCGGCCAGATGTTGGCGGTAGTTTTTATTCAGGATGACCGTCCAGTTTTCCGTGCCGGGGATGGTAAAAAATGCGTACGTGCCAGCCGCGATTTCCTGCCCACCAACAACCACCGGCTGATCGAACGTAACGCGGGTGCAATTGTGCGCACCGGTTACCCACACCTGATCCAGCGGCACCAACCCACCCCAGATAATGCGGCCACGCACCGCGGGCGAGTAGTACTCAATCGTAACGGCTGTGTTGCCAATTTTCCCTTCGGCAAATGCCTGCAAACTTCCTTTGAGCGAGTCGGGTTCTGATTGCGCGTCAATCACACGCGCCGCTTTCTTTTTTTCTGGCAGCGGTGAGCGGGTTTCTTGTTCGTTTTTTTCCCGCGTTGCGCAACTTGCCAATAGGGCCAGGCCTGCGATGTAAATCCAGCTACGCATTATTTTTCAAACTCAATGATAAAGTCGGAAATGTACTGATGGTTGTTGCCTTCCATGTCTTTAAAAAATAAGCGTGCGCGTTTGCCCAACCGCAAACACGTGTATTTGTTGGCGATGTCTTCCTCTGTATTCAAGGGTTGCAGCGAGGGATACCACAAGATGTGCCCTGGCCGGTCTACCAGCAGTTGTGGTTTGCTCCATTGCTGCGAGTTGGTGCCCGCACCTAAGTCGGCATGGGTATTAAATGAAATGTAAATGCGGCTGCCTTGCCATTTTGCACCTTGTACTTCGCCCATCAACATCACCCAGCAGTTGAGGTAGGTATTCCAACTTACCGACGGCCCCCAATGAAACTTTTGGTTAACTACAGATGCCGCACCACCGCCATCGGCTTTTGCAATTTGTAACGAAGCAATAGGCGCCCCAACACCATTGCCCGGTGCAGCGAATGCATTTCCATCCCACCGGTACGCTTTTCCTTGCGGATTGTCCAGATCGGCCAGCGCAATTCGTGCAACGCTAATACACTGTCCTTTGGCTTCGGCATCCGGATCATAGGTGGCGGAATCATACACACCGGGGAAACCGTACTCGCCATAAAAAACGTAAAGGTATTCGCCACTGGCCACTGCCGAAGGATCGCCCACGCCTCCCGCAAAGGTGAGCGAGGTATTGTGTGGCTTTAGTACCATGCGGGGCTGCAGGTCTTGGATGATAATGCCTTTGTCTTCCCACGACCGCCCGCCCGTGGTGGATTTCATGATGCCGATGCGTGGCACTGCGGCCGGGGAGTTTACATCCGTTAAGCCTTGCGGCCAATTCTTGTTGATGTATCCTTCTCCCGTAACGCTGTCGTACGGCAATGTGGCCGGATAATTTTCGTTATGGTAGAGCGCATACAGCGTTTTGCCCGAGGCATCGCGCGCATCCTGATATACCGTTTCAAACCAAACAGCGCCATGCAGGCCGGGCTGACCCACGGGTGCATTGGGCGGCATTACCGGATCTACAAATTCATCCATTTTGCGCAGAAACGCCTCGTCTGCATTGCGGCCGTCTGCATACTCAAGTTCCAACGAGTTGCCCCACACGGGGTCTTCGCCATACTTACCCGGAAAAATGCGAAACGTATCGCCCACCCAGGCTTCGGCCATATTGCAATCCACGAAAGAGTTAAACACAAACCGGTCGGTGGGGATTAGCTTGAACGTGGGGGATTTACTTTGCGTACACCCGAGCGCTAAAGCAAGCAGGCCGGCTACGGGGAGTGCGGCCAAAAAGAAACGCTGTGATTTTTTCATACCATCCATTTTCATTCGGGAAGGTACGCACTGCGCCCCGGTATGGAAAACTTTTTTATCGCAGCGGCGGTGGCGCTACTTCGCCACAAGCGACTGAAAAAGTGCAGGGCCATCGCTGCCTCGTTTTCCGGAGGCGCCCGTTTTGCCCGGCATGCCTTTACGGGATGTGGCCTCGCGCGTGCCTTCGCCGCGCAGCCCGCCTTTGCCCGGCTCACCGCCTAAGCCCGCGTACCCACCTTTGTTGATTAACACAATCCGCGTAAGCAATTCATCTGCCTTAAGATTCGCCACTTTTAATGTGAGTGTACCCCCTTGGCCACCGTTTGCGCCGGCTCCACCAGTGGCACCATCGCCTCCATGACAATCGCAGTGCATGGTTGATCGGCCACCGCGTCCGCCATCTCCGCCCTTGCCGCCATCTCCACCATTTCCGCCGGAGAGGTTAATCTCCCACACGCCGGCCAGGTGCAGATCAACTGTTTCAAGGGAAAGTGACTTCCCGTCGCTACCGCCCGTTCCGGCTTCGCCCGGCTTGCCCGCGGTGCCCGGGCTGCATGCCGTAGCTGGCGTTTGACCCGGGCTGCCGGGTTTGCCGTGTTCTCCTCGCGCACCGCGCCCATCTACTACCACACCGCGACCCACGGTAATGCGGTTAGCTTTAATGAAGTGGGTTTTATGTTTTGCCCCGAGGACAATGCGTGCAGAATCACCCATACGCAGGTGGCCGACATACAGCGTGTCATCAGTAATCACATATGTTTTGCCGGGTGCAATCTCCAGTTCGGGCAAGTTATGTTGAGCGTAGGCAAAGAAACTCAATAACCACAGGAGCGCGAATATTCCCGACGCCTTCGTACGACTACTCCAAATTGTGCTCATGGTACTCAGCGGATTTTTCAGGCAGCAAACATCGCACACGCTGCGCTGGCGCGAGGTACGTTAGCGGGAGTAATCTGGCAGGCGTAAGGTTTTTGGCCGCGGCCGAAATTCGTGCCGTACGCAGGGGCGTTTAGTCTTCGGCTGAGCCGAAGTTTCTTCCGCGACTTTGCTTTTTGTTGGATTGTATGCGTTTTGACTGCAGGCGGGTGCGTACCGCAGCCGGTGTAGGTTTTGTGGCAGTTCGGTGCTTTTTCACGGCCCGGGTTTTTGCAATTAATGCCAGAAGCTGAGCTACCGCACGCGCTTTGTTGGTTGATTGCGAACGCGTTTCCTGCGAAGTAATTACCAACTCGCCAGTGGCGGTAAGTCGTTTTTCGAGCCGCAGTTTTTCTTCGGCTGTGAGTAGCGTGGTGTTGCGCACATTCCAGCGTACCGCCACTTTGGTGCTTACCTTGTTGGCATGCTGGCCACCGGGCCCACCGCTGCGCATGGCCAGAAAGGTGAGCTCAGGCAGCAGCGCGGCAAGCGTAATCTTTTTCACCCGTGCTTACCAACTTGTGCGCGCCAGTTCTTGCGCGGCTTTTAAAATGTCGCGGCGGCTTACCTGGCCCACCAACTTGCCCTGGTCTACAATTGGCAAGCGGCGTACGGGCGAATTTAAAAATGCATTGGCAGCTTCTACCACATCGGCCGCGGGGGTTAGCGTTTGCACGTTGCGGCTCATGTAGTCGGATACTCTGCGTGTGGAGGCGGGCAAGTTGTGGTAGGCTTCATCTACCAACAAACGCAAGCAGTCTTTTTCAGAGATGATGCCAATCAACTTCTTCTGCTCATCCAGCACGGGGCCGCCGGAGATTCCTTCGTCAATGATGGTATCAATCACTTCGCGAATCGGCTGGTCGGCCCGAAACGAGATCAACAGGTTTACCGGCACCATAAATTCCGTTACGGATTTGTAGCGCGGCAGCTTGGCGGCAAGTTCTTCGGGCGAGGTCATGGCAGGTTTAAAGTTCATGTGGTGTAGGTTTAGGTGAACAGATCAGTCAAAAACCCGCGGAATGGCACCCCATCCCGCAAAACGGGTAGGGAAGATACACAAAAAAATGAGAAAAGAAAGTGTTCATTCCGCTACCCCGGCATCACGCCCATTGGCCCTCATCGGAATTCGATGAAAGGTTTGCCACTGATTGCCTGTACAAAAAGAAACACCACCAGTAACGCATAGCAGCAGCCGATGGTGATCATCACCTTACTATCGCGCACCACATAAAAGCCAAGCAACGGCAAAAGCTGTAACGCATGCATCCCAAAAAAATGCGCCACCCGCAAGTCGCCATGCCGGGTGCTCCAGTTCACCACCGGTAGGCCGGGGCCGCCGTCTGCGCCCCCCACGGTGTGGGCCAAACGTGCGCCCATGGCCAGCCCCTCGAGCGAAAAAATCACAAATACAATCAGCCCCAGGCGAATACCCCACAGATAGGCCGCTGGTAATTCCGGGAAACTGTTGGTGAAAAATCCCCAGCCCACAATTGCAGTCCATACGGAAATGCCCACGGCCGCCAAAGCCATGGCACCCCACATGGCAGCATGAAAAGGAGTGCTTTGGTTGAAGTGAGACGTTGCCGCGCGCGCGGCCTGAACTACGATGTACACATTTTCAAGTGTAAAAAATGCGATTAGCCCCCACGAATAAAGTCGCACGTGTGCCTGCTGGGGGAGATGGTGTGCAAACCACGCCATCGACCACACAAAGACGGTGGTGGAAAGAAAAAACTTGATGGGCTTGAACCACGCGTTTGCCCCCAGCACCTGCATCGGCTTAAGCCAAAGTAAAAAACCGCAAACCACGGCTGCGAGCAGGCACGCGAAACCAAAGAAAAACAACGGTTCATTGCGTAGCTTAAGATCGTAAAAGAAAGCACTCATGATTTTTTTGTGATTTGTTGGCTCGCCAGATTTTTCTTGATTTTCATCATGATGGCGCTGGGCGTAATGCG
>CAYLWU010000036.1:0-30500 GCA_964387475.1 uncultured Ohtaekwangia sp.
TTACCTTGTTGCGGCCGGCTTCCAGCACAGCGTAATGCTTGCACGCATTATAGGTTTGTTCATCTAGCGTGCCCGCCGCAGGGCCGGTGTGTTCGGGCGAGAAGTTTCCCTCATTTTCCCACCAGTTTTGTGCGAGTTTTTTCGCTTTTCCTTTATCGATATCAAAATAGCCAATAATGGAGTCGGACACGATCCAGGGCTTGGCCACGGTAGCATACTTCTCGAAAATCATCGATCGCATCTGGGTACCAGCGGGTTGGTTTTTGAAGTGCGATATGGTGTACGATAGCGTTTCGGGTTCCGTCATGATCATATCCCAATATCGTTTCGATGCAATCACCTCCGCCGTGGTAAGGAGGTAACCAAAACCCGGGTCGATGGGCTCCTTGGTAATCTGACAAACAGCTTTAAACTCCTTCTTTTTGGATCCGAAACTAAAAAAGCCCATGCGCGGTTGGTTTTCTTTGTTTAGATACTCGCCAACCCCAAAAAAGTTGCATGTGGCTGAAATTATTTACCCTTTACGTGCCCTTGCCGGGCGCTGCGGGCGGTTTGCGCACAAATTTTTCATAGTTCGCAAAGAAATTCTCGAAGTTCTCTACCGGTAGTTTACGGGCGATGATCTTTTTCTTTTCGTCTATGATGTAAACGGTGGGTGTGGTTTCTACCCAGTACAACTTATTGTAAGGGCCTACATAGGTGCGCGGTCCGTTTACGGTTACCCACGGGGTCTTCATCTCTTTAATAAAATTCCGCATCTTCACCATTGAAGTATCGATACTGATCGCAAATACTTCCAAATCGTATTTCACTTTATACTTGTTGTAAAACTCGATCAGTTTCGGGGTTTCTGTTTTGCAATGGCCGCACTCCGGATCAAAAAAGAACAGGATGGTGTACCTTTTCTTGATGTCGTACAAGGCACGGGGTTGAAAATTGCTATCCTGCATTTTTAAATCGGGGGCAACCTTGCCCATCATGTTCAGCCGGATTTTATCGGCATACTCTTTCAGATTTTTTTTGATGTCTTTCGTCACCCAAAAGTCCATTTCCCCGGATGCATAGTATTTGTCGTACAAGTCCACAAATACTTCATCCAGGCCCATGATCTTGGGCTGCTGGTAATGAATCAGGGCCTGAAATACGAGGTATTTGTAGGTTTCCTGATTAGATTTTACTCGCGTGGCGAGTTCTTGTATCGCCTTAAAAACGGAGTCGCGTTGTTGAGGTACCAGCCGGTCGAGATAGTCGTACAGTTTCTCGCGATAAATCGGTTTTTGCATCCGGATCAATGCGTCGTCTGTCAGGTTGAAGTTATCAAAAAAATGAGCCTTGTAGTATTTAAACTGAAACGTGCTGTCCACCGTTCCGTCTGCTTTCTGGGGTGGGTCGGGAACTTGAATGGGCTGCTGTGTGAGCAGGAGACGCGCGGTAAGCGTCTGCGGATGCTTTTCGATTAACTCCTTTTGATGTGCAAGCACACGTTCATTGATGGTTTTAAAGCCTTCGCGGGCTGTTTTTTTCTGATCCTCAGTTAGTGTGCTGTCTTTCAGGATTTTAACAAATGGCTCTGCTTCCGCATTCCGGGCCTTGTTGAAATTCATGTTCTGATAAAAGAGTTCGTTATCTACATCGCCACTGACTTTCATCGCTCCGATGTAATCCTCTTTTGATGTTTGAAGCGAGAACGTTTGATCCTGGCTCACCACCAAATCAAGAATAGGCGTTTGGGCTAATGCCACAAAGTACACGCCCTGGTTCAGCGGTTTGCCACCATCGAAGGTAAACGCACCTGCACTGTTTACTTTGGCGGTGTCGCGGAGGAAGGCTTGTTCTCCGTAGTAGTACCCTAAAAAGGCGGTGGTGTCTTTCAGGCCCTTTACCACAATATCGATCTTATACCCGGTTTGCGCGCTCGCCTGGATTGCCCCGGCTAACGCAAAAAGCACGAACAGTTTCTTCATAACATCAAACAACATACAGGCAAAGTTGGAAATAGTTTTGCAATGTTTGCATGCTTTAATCAGGAATCGTGCCAAGTGGTAAGCCCAATAACAACCTGTTAACAATTCCGGCACACCGATTTCCTGCCCGGCGCTGCATACCTTCCCAAATCAGATTTTGATTAATACTTTTGCACCGCTTAAAAAATGTCAATTCGGGTTCAGCATGTTACAAAGGTCTATGGCCGGCAAGTAGCCGTTCAGCACGTTTCCTTTGAGATAAAGCCCGGAGAAATCGTAGGATTTTTGGGCCCCAATGGCGCGGGCAAATCCACCACCATGAAAATGATTACCGGATACCTGCCAATTACATCCGGAGAAATCTACGTGAACGGCGTGTCCGTAGAAAAGCAACCGCAAGTGGTGCGCCAACACATTGGCTACCTGCCGGAGCACAACCCGCTTTACCTGGACTTGTACGTGCACGAGTACCTGGAATTTACCGGAGGATTTTACGGACTCCGCGGCAAGGCATTGAAAGAGCGGGTAAACCACATCATTCACGATTGTGGATTAACACGCGAACAGAATAAAAAAATCGAGGCACTCTCCAAAGGTTACCGCCAGCGAGTGGGGCTGGCACAGGCACTGATGCACGATCCACCCGTGCTTATTCTTGATGAGCCCACCACGGGTTTGGACCCCAACCAAATCATAGAAATCCGCGAGTTAATCCGCCGGGTAAGCCGTGAGAAAACGGTGATTTTCTCATCGCATATCATGCAGGAGGTACAAGCCCTTTGCCCGCGCGTGCTCATCATTCATCAAGGCGAACTGGTGGCCGACCGGTCGTTGCAACAGCTTCTGGGCGATACCGAAAGTGAACAATGGATTTCAATCGAGTTTCAGGAAACCGTTGATGCCGCCCTGTTGGAAGCGTTGCCGCCCGTACGTGCCGTTAAACGCCTGTCGGACCGTGTATTTTCAATATGTGCAGCACGAGACCACGATCTGCGCGCCACGCTATTTCACTTCGCTGCCGCGCAGGGTTTATCTCTAATAAGTTTGAAGCAAGAGCAAAATAACTTAGAAACGGTATTTCGTTTGCTCACGCAACCGGCAACGCCATGAAGCAAATTTTTGTAAAGGAGTTCACCGGCTTTTTCGGATCGCTCATTGCCTACATCGTAATGGCCGTATTCCTCATCACGGTGGGCTTGTTTACGTGGGTTTTCCCTGATCAGTCGGTACTGGCTTATGGATATGCCGACCTGGGTACCTTTTTTTCTGTAGGCCCGTATGTTTTTATCTTCCTGATTCCGGCGTTAACCATGCGCATGTTTGCGGAGGAACGTAAAATGGGAACCCTGGAACTTTTGCTTACCCGCCCGGTAACCGTGTGGCAAATTGTGCTGGGCAAGTACGGTGCTGTTTTAGCATTGGGTGCACTTACGCTGCTGCCCACGGGGCTCTACTATCTGGCGCTTTACCAATTGGGTAACCCGAAAGGAAATCTCGACAGCTCTGGCATCTTGGGTGCCTACATGGGATTAATGCTGATGGCCGCGCTGTTCAGTGCGATTGGCATCTGGGCTTCCGCACTAACCACCAACCAAATTGTTGCATTTCTTGTGGCGGCATTTGCATGTTTTGTTTTGTATGCCGGCATGGATTCGCTTTCAGGCTTGATTCAAGCCGGTAGTTGGAGCTTGAATTTGAAAGAAGTGGGCGCTTTGTACCACTACGAGGCCATGAGCCAGGCACTTGTTGACAGCCGCGATGTGATTTATTTTCTATCGCTCTCGTCACTATTTTTATTCTTCACCGTTCTGCGCATTCAACACAGCGTATGAACCAGCGCACACTTCGGTTTTGGCTTTTGGTGGCCAACGCACTGGCGCTGGTGGTGCTGATCAATCTGGCCGCTCAACACGTGTTTTTTCGGTGGGATCTTACGGAGGAGAAAAAATATTCCATCCAGCCCGCCACCCGCACTGTTTTGCAGTCGTTACGCCAGCCCGTTTTTGTTGAGGTTTTTTTGGCGGGCGATCTGAATGCCGGATTCACCCGGCTACAGAAATCCATCCGTGAGACGCTGCGCGAGTTTCAGGTGTATTCCAACAATCAGGTGCAGTTTATTTTTACCGACCCCCTGCAAGCCAAAAGCCGTCAGGCACAGAGTGAGTTCATCAGCGCATTGGCCGAGTACGGGATCAAGCCGATCAACATTGTTGAAAACAAAAATGGTCAGCGGATGGAACGGCTCACCTTCCCGGGTGCTACCATCACGATGAATGGCGTGGTAAGCGGGGTAAACCTGTTAAAAGGAAATCGGGCGCTAAGCTCGCAAGAAGTATTGAACCAATCGGTTGAAGGTGTTGAATTCGAACTTATCAATGCCATTTATAAAGTAGCGAACGAGCAACCCAAAAAAATTCTTTGGCTTACCGGGCACGGGGAACTAGAAGGTTTACCGGTAGCCGGTTTTACTGCGGCGCTGGAGGAGCAGTATGTAATGGAGCGGTTGAGTTTGGAAGATGTGGCGGCACTACCACCTGCAGATCTGGCCATTGTGGCTAAACCTACCCGGCCATTTTCTGAACGTGATGTTTTTAAGTTGGATCAATACATCATGCGTGGCGGAAAGATCCTTTGGCTGGTAGATGCACTGGACGCAAATATGGATAGCGCCACCTTCGAAAACTATTTTGCCATGCCTGTAACACTGGGTTTAGAAAATGCCTTTTTCAAATATGGCGTGCGGGTAAATTCCGATTTGGTTCAAGATCGGTTTTCAGCCATGTATCCCATCGTAACCGGCACGGTAAACGGACGTCCGCAAATGCAGCCCATTCCGTGGCCATTTTTCCCGCTGGTCAACAACTATTCCGATCACCCCATCACCCGTAATCTCGATGCGGTGTACACCCGCTTCATCAGTTCGATCGACACGGTAAAAGCAGAGGGCGTAAAGAAAACTGTTTTGTTTGCGTCAACTCCGTACTCAAGGAAATTAACTGCCCCCGTAAAGATCAATGCTAACGATTTACGAAAGCCCGGAGTAGATTCTGCTTTCCGTGCAGGCGTTATTCCGCTGGCCTATTTATTGGAAGGGCAATTTACTTCCGTATTCAAAAACCGATTCTTGCCGGACGGAGCCACCGGTCAGCATTTTTTAGATCAATCTAAACCCACAAAAATGGTAGTGATTGGTGATGGCGATATTTTTCGAAATCCTGTAAGAGATGGAAAGGCGCTGCCGCTAGGGCAAGATCCTTTTGCCGAGTACACCTTTGCCAACGAGCAACTGGCCATGAATATCGTAGCCTACCTTACCGATGAAAAAGGATTAATTCAGGCGCGCGGTAAGCAGGTAAAAATGCGGCCACTCGATCCGGCAAAAGTACAGGCCGATGGTTTATTCTGGCAGGTAGTGAATCTGGCCGGGCCCATTGTGTTTTGGTTGATGGCTGGCTTGGCCTTTCAATGGATTCGGAAACGGAAGTATGCATCATTTACCAGTCATGTAGCATGAGCCGGGAAAATAAAATATTGCTGCTTACGCTTACGCTGATGGTGGGGGCGAGTATCGGTTTACTGCTGATCAACCGGTCGTCCGACACGAGCGTTGATCCAGAAGCATTTCGCGTGAACGGCCAGGAGGAAATTGACCGGGTGCAACTCATTACTCCAACCGATACGATTGCGCTGCGCTACACTGGCGCCCGCTGGCAAGTGAATGAAACATTCGCGGCCGACCGCAGAATGGTTAAAGTATTCTTCGCCACGCTAGACCAGGTTCGGCCGGTGCGCACCGTTACCGGTGCTGAAGCGGATTCCGCCAAACGGTGGTTGCAGCAATGGGGCGTAACCACAACGCTATACAAGCAAGGTGAATCGGTTTTTCAATTCCAGGCAGGCGGTAATCCTAACAAAACGCTGGCCTATTTTCTTCATCCTACCGGTACCGTGTATGCCATGCACATTCCGGGTTACCGCGTATACGCGAGCGGCATTTTCGAAACCAATCTCAACACATGGCGTGAGAAACGCCTGTTCGATTTCAACTGGCAAAACTTCAAAGCGCTTGCACTCACATCCCGCGAAAGCGGCAATGAATTTGAAATCAGCTACAACGGAACAGCATTTGGAATTGCCAACACGGAAACCGACACCGCTCGACTAAACTCGTACCTGGATGAGGTTTCGCTGATGACGGCCGATGCATTCTACCAACCGGGCAGTGCTGCCACATGGGATAGCACCCTGCTAACCCCACCCGCCTTCGAAATGCGCGTGCAAGATGTGGGTAGCCGTGAGTACCGCCTGGAGGTTTTCGCGCCTGCACCGCGCGCAGAAGCCATTCTGGCGCGGTTGAATGGCGAGCCGCTGCTGTTGAGTCGCGAAAAAGCTGCCGCTCTGGCGAAAAAGAAAAGCTATTTTTTGCGCACCCGCAGCCGGTAAAAACGGCTGTTTTTGGCCGTGCAGGTTCGTTTTTAGGATACCATTTTCTTCCTATCTTTACCGCCTCTCTTTTTGGGAGTTGCTAACCACCAAACCAACATTTTGCAATGAAGTTTATCGTTAATTCTAGTTACCTACTCAAGCAACTGTCGCATATCAATGGGGTGATTACCACCAACCCGGTCGTACCGATTCTGGAAAACTTTCTTTTCGAGATCGAGAAAAACAAGCTTACCGTTACGGCCTCCGATCTGCAAACGTCCATGATTACCGAAGTACAGGTGGAGTCAAAGGAAAAAGGAAACATCGCGGTTCCCGCCCGCATCTTGCTGGATACGCTAAAGAACTTACCCGACCAGCCGGTGACATTTTCTGTAGATGAAACTTCATATAGCATTGAAATCAGTTCAGACAACGGTCGGTATAAGCTGGCCGGGGAAAACGCGACTGACTTTCCAAAGGTGCCGGCCGTATCAAACGACTTTAACGCGCTATTGAGTTCTGAAGTGTTGAGCCGCGCCATCAACAACACCATCTTCGCTACCAGCAGCGATGAGTTACGCCCCGCCATGACCGGCGTGTATGTTAACCTGGGCGAAAAAAACACCACGTTTGTAGCAACCGATGGACACCGGCTGGTGCGCTACCGCAGAACGGATATCAAATCGGATAACGGCAACACCATCATCATTCCGCGCAAAGCATTAAACCTGTTAAAGGCAACCTTGCCTACCGAAAATACAGATGTGAGCATTGATTTTAACGCCTCCAATGCGTTTTTCAAGTTTGGGAACATCCGGATGATTTGCCGCCTGATTGACGAGCGTTTCCCGGATTATGAAAATGTAATCCCGGCGCAGAACCCGATTAAAATGACGATCAACCGATCTGAGTTCCTGGGCTCGCTGAAACGGATTTCGATTTACGCCAACAAGACCACGCACCAGGTGCGATTGAAAATTACGGGCAGCGAACTGCAGGTATCAGCAGAAGATTTGGATTTCTCCAACGAAGCTAATGAGCGTCTTTCCTGCGAACACGAAGGCGAGGATATCGAGATCGGGTTCAACGCTCGGTTTCTGGTGGAAATGCTCACCAATCTTGATGCGGAGCAAATCCGCCTGAACATGAGCGCCCCCAACAAGGCCGGTGTGATTTTCCCTGCGGAAAAAGATAAAAACGAAGACATTCTCATGCTCGTCATGCCGGTTATGCTCAACCAGTACGTGTAGCGCGCAAAACATAAGTACCCCCGATAAAAAGCCTTTTGACCGCTCAAAAGGCTTTTTTTTGCCCGTTTATAAAATGGGGGTTACATTTTGCTTTGACGCCTCATCAAAATCAAATTATTTTCGCTGCGTTTACATTATTTATGGAATCATATACGGACTGGTGGAATAACTTGAGCGGAGTCTTGCGTGTGTATTGGGTGGTAGCTGTACCGTTTACCATTTTCTTTTTGCTGCAACTGGTAACCGCATTTCTTGGTACCGACTCGCCAGACGATTTGCCGGATGCAGAAATTGAGGCCGACCGCGGTATCGGTTTTCAGTTTTTTACACTCAAAAATCTGGTCGGATTCTTTATGGTTTTTGGCTGGACGGGCATTGCCTGTACCGAGTCCGGATTATCTCTGGCAGCAACGATTACCATTTCTATTCTAGCCGGATTAGCCATGATGGGAATAATGGCGGGCCTGTTTTACCTGTTAATGCAAGCCAACGCAGATGGCACGATGAAATTTCAAAAAGCGGAGGGCCAAACCGGCGAAGTGTATTTATCGATCCAGGCAAAACGGGGCGGAATTGGGAAGGTGCAGGTGCAGGTAATGGGTGTTTTGCGCACATTGGATGCGATTACAGACGATGGCGAAGACCTTAAAAACGGACAGTTGATTACCGTTTCAAAAGTTTTAAGTAACAATATTCTATTAGTTACAGGTAAGTAATACCTTTCTTTCAATAAATCACTTTTCATTATGGAATACCTACTTCCGGCAGTTGTCCTAACCGGGCTATTCATTTTCGTTATGATCACGACGGTGCTACGCAGGTACAAACGATGCCCGTCCGATCGGGTGTTGGTTGTGTATGGTAAAGTGGGCGGCGGCGGCTCAGCACGCTGTATCCACGGTGGCGCGGCTTTTATTTGGCCGGTGTTTCAGGATTATGCTTTCATGGACCTTACCCCCATCTCCATTGAAGTAAACCTGACCAACGCATTGAGTAAACAAAACATCCGTGTAGATGTACCGTCTAAGTTTACAGTGGGTATTTCCACCGAAACCGGCGTGATGGAAAATGCAGCCGAGCGCCTGCTCGGTTTGCAACGCCAGGATGTACATGCGCTGGCTCATGATATTATTGTTGGCCAGATGCGTTTGGTGGTAGCGATGATGGATATTGAAGAGATTAATACCAATCGCGACAAGTTCCTGCAGAATGTGGCCCACAACGTAGAGGCCGAGCTGAAAAAAATTGGTTTGAAGCTAATCAACGTAAACATTACCGATATCAAAGACGAAAGCGGCTACATCGCTGCGTTGGGTAAGGAAGCTGCTGCCAAGGCGATTAATGAAGCAAAAATTCGTGTGGCCGAGCAAGAGCGGTTGGGGGACATTGGTAAGACGGAAGCGGAAAAGGAACGCGATATAAAAGTGGCGGAAATGGTGCGCGACAGAGATACGCAGGTAGCCGTTACCATTAAAGACAAAGAAGTGTTGATTGCAGGCGCCAAGCGCGATGAGCAAATTGGTAAAGTTGAAGCCGAGCGCGACACCCGGATTAAATCGGCCGAGGCCAATGCATTGGCCGTGCGCGGTGAGAACACGTCTAAGATTGCGATTGCCAACTCAGATTCAGAGCGAAGAGAACGCGAGGCCGAAGCATTACGCAAAGCGATTGCCGCAGAAAAAGTGCAAAGCGCGAAGGCGTTGGAAGAAGCCTACACGGCCGAGCAACGCGCTGAACAGGCCCGTGCCGAGCGTGAACGGGCGTCTCAAAATGCCAACATTGTAGTGGCCGCAGAAATTCAAAAACAAAAGGCCATCATCGAAGCTCAGGCCCAGGCCGAACAGTTGCGCGAAAAAGCAAAAGGCGAGGCCGATGCCATTTTTGCCAAGCTAGAGGCGGAGGCGCGTGGTATGTTTGAAATTCTTACCAAACAAGCGCAGGGTTTACAGCAGATTGTAAAAGCTTCGGGCGACAACCCGCGCGATGCTGTATTGCTGTTGATTGTGGATAAACTTCCGGAATTGGTTCGTTTGCAGACCGAGGCAATCAAGAACATTAAAATTGATAAACTTACGGTTTGGGATGGTGGCACCAGCACCGGAGACGGAAAAACCTCAACCGCAAATTTTATTTCAGGCCTGTACAAATCTGTTCCGCCGCTTCAGGAGATTTTTAATATGGCAGGAATGGAGCTACCCGACTATTTAAAGGGGAAATCAGCGGAAGAACTAAAACAACTGGCGGAAGAAGTAAAACAACGCCAGGGCGGGGAAAGCAAAAAATAAATTCGGTTGCACAAAAAAAGGGCGAAGCCAAAAAGCTTCGCCCTTTTTCATTCGATCTTTCTCTATTTAATGGTGGAGAAATCGAAAGACGTCTCCAGAAATTTTGTGGTGAATTTACCAGAACGGAACGTTGCGTTATCCATCAACGCCAGGTGGAAAGGAATCGTGGTTTTGATTCCTTCAATCACAAACTCGCTTAATGCGCGCTTCATGCGCGTGATCACTTCTTCGCGCGATTGGCCACTCACAATTAACTTGGCAATCATCGAATCGTAATTGGGTGGAATGGTGTAGCCCGCATATACGTGGCTGTCTACGCGCACGCCATGGCCACCTGGTAAATGCAGATTTAGAATTTTTCCGGGCGATGGGCGGAAGCCATTGGCCGGATCTTCCGCATTGATGCGGCATTCCATCGCGAATAAATTCGGGAAATAGTTGCGGCCCGAAATTGGCACACCGGCAGCTACTTTGATCTGTTCTTTGATCAGATCATAATCGGTAACCTCCTCCGTGATGGGATGCTCCACCTGAATGCGGGTGTTCATTTCCATGAAGTAGAAGTCGCCATGTTTATCCACCAAAAACTCAATGGTGCCGGCACCTTCATAGTTAATCGCTTTCGCGCCCTTGATGGCCGCTTCGCCCATACGCTCGCGCAGTTCCTGGCTTACAATAGGCGATGGAGTTTCTTCCAGCAGCTTCTGATGCCGGCGTTGAATGGAGCAGTCGCGTTCAGAAAGGTGGCATACTTTTCCATACTGATCGCCTACTACCTGAATCTCGATATGCCGGGGTTCCTCCACGAATTTTTCAAGGTACAGCCCATCGTTTCCAAAGGCCGCTCCGGCTTCTCTTCGCGCATCGTCCCACGCTTTCTTAAACTCGCTTTCATCGTTAATGATGCGCATGCCCTTACCACCGCCACCTGCGGTAGCTTTGATGATAACGGGATACTTGATTTCCTTGGCAATCCGGATGCCCTCCTCCATCGAAGAAAGTAATCCGTCTGAGCCGGGAATGGTGGGCACCCCGGCTTTCTTCATCGTATCTTTTGCGGTGGACTTATCGCCCATGGCATTGATCATTTCGGGTGTTGGCCCGATGAATTTGATGCCGTATTCGTGGCAAACAGCCGAAAACTCGGCACGTTCCGACAGAAACCCGTAGCCCGGGTGAATCGCATCTGCATTGGTAATTTCTGCGGCAGAAATAATGCGCGGAATATTCAGGTAAGAATCTTTGCTGGGCGCATCGCCAATGCAAACTGCCTCATCTGCAAAACGCACGTGAAGACTTTCGCGGTCTGCCGTGGAATACACAGCTACCGTTTTGATGTCCATCTCCTTGCACGTGCGAATAACGCGTAGCGCAATTTCGCCTCGGTTAGCAATCAATATCTTCTTAAACATAGATTAAGAGTAAGGTTCAAAAAAATGGAAACACGTACACGTTAGGCCTTGGTTTCCCATCCGCGAAAGCGCAACTGCGGAAATCCAGAGCCGGGTGCTGATTAGTCGGGTTCAACCACGAACAGCACCTGATCGTACTCCACCGGTGATGCGTTCTCCACCATAACCTTTACGATTGTGCCTGATACTTCCGACTCAATCTCGTTGAACAACTTCATCGCCTCAATAATGCACACGGTTTGGCCTTTCGAAACTTTGTCGCCCACGGATACAAACGGGGGTGAATCAGGATTGGATGAACGATAAAACGTACCGATCATAGGCGACTTAATGTCGGTGGTTTTACGGCTCTCGCTGGCAGGCTTTTCTGTTTTTGCCGGGGTGGGCGCCGCAGGTGCCGCTACGGGCACGGGTGCGGCAACAACCGGTGCTGCAGGCATCGCTGCCACCACAGGCGCTGCTGCCTTCATCACTTTTTGATCGGGCTCACGCTTTACGTGCAACTTTAATTCTTTCGTCTCAACATTCACCTCATTCAGTCCGGATTGGGCTATGAAGTCAATCAGATCGCGGATTTCCGAAGTTTTCATTTCTGTTGGGTTAGGAGTTTTGTTTTCGGCAGGGCCGGTTTTCGCTGGTTTTTTTGCCATGTTACTCTTTTACACGTTCAACATACTCGCCTGTGGCGGTTTTAATTTTGATCAAATCGCCTGTGTTCACAAAAAGCGGCACACGCACTTCAGCGCCGGTTTCGATTGTAGCGGGCTTTAATGTTCGGGTAGCCGTGTCGCCTTGCACGCCCGGCTCCGTGTAGGTAACGGAAAACGTAACGTGCTGCGGCGCTTCCGCAGTAATGGGGTTAGAGCCATTTTCAAAGGCAATAAGCAATGTTACACCTTCTTTAATAAAGTTAACCGATTCGCCCAGCAACGCCTTATCGATGTACACCTGCTCGAACGTATCGTTATCCATCACGACCAGGCTATCACCATCGGCATACAAGTATTGATATTCTTTGGTTTCCACGCGAAGGATTTCAGCTTCATCGCCGGGGCGAAAGCGATTTTCGATGATTTTGCCCGTACGCACGCTGCGCATTTTTACCTGATAAAACGCGCGCAGGTTTCCGGGGGTGCGGTGTTGGAGTTCTTCTACTTGCACTACCTCGCCATTATAGCGCATGTAATTTCCTTTGCTGAGATCCGAGATGGTAGCCATAAATTTTAGAGAGTTGAATTTACAAATGAAATAGCGATTAACAATTAGTTATTGGTTTGGGTGGAGTGTACGGGCATTCCTCGCGGTTATTGCGGTGTGTTGTAGGCCCATTTTACAAATACGGAGCCCCACGTAAAGCCACCGCCAAATGCTGCCAAAATAATGTTATCGCCTTTGCGCAGTTGTTTTTCGTAATCCCACAACAGCAGCGGAATGGTGCCGGCCGTGGTGTTGCCGTATTTGGCGATGTTCATCATCACTTTTTCATCGGCCAGCCCCATGCGGTGGGCGGTGGCATCAATAATGCGCTTGTTTGCCTGGTGGGGTGCAAGCCATGCCACATCGTTTGATGTGAGGTGGTTGCGTTCCATGATTTCGCCAGCGACCTCCGCCATGTTGGTTACCGCAAACTTAAATACGGCAGAACCTTCCTGATAGACATAGTGCAGGCGCTTATCCACCGATTCATGAGAAGCCGGAATGCGGCTGCCCCCGGCTTTCATGTGTAGAAACTGCTCGCCGGTGCCATCGGCACGTAAAATAGAATCCATTACCCCCACGTCTTCGGTGGTGGGCTCGAGCAATACACAACCGGCGCCATCACCAAAAATGATGCACGTGGTGCGATCAGAATAATCCAGGATGGATGACATCTTATCGCCACCGATAACGATTACTTTTTTGTACATGCCCGACTCGATGTAGCGTGCGCCGGTAACGAGGGCATAGATGAAGCCCGAGCACGCGGCGCTGATATCATAGCCAAACGAATTGGTAGCACCTATGGCGGCCGCCACAACATTTGCCGATGCGGGGAAAACCATATCTGGAGTAACCGTGGCAAAAATGATGAGATCAATCTCTTTCGGGTCTGTTTTGGTGCGCGCCAGTAACTCTTTTACGGCCGCCACTCCCATCACCGATACGCCTTGATTTTCCCCTTTCAGGATGCGCCTTTCCTTAATGCCGGTGCGGGAGGTGATCCACTCATCTGTGGTCTCCACCATTTTTTCAAGTTCTTTGTTGGTCAACACATAGTCGGGCACGTAACCGCCCACCCCTGTTATTGCCGCCCTGAGTTTGCTCATTTGCTAAGGTTAGGAATGTAAAAAAGGCGGGCGGTTGCTTCCGCAACCGCCCGCCTGAGTATAAATAAATCAGTCACCCTTGTCGTGCCGACAAGCGTTCTTTTTCTTCCCCGTTTTGGCCGTGAATGCAGAAAAATGCATGGGCTTACGCCAACACTTCTTTCTCCATTACCACGTTACCCTTGTAATACAACTTGCCCTCGTGCCAATGCGCGCGGTGCGGCAAATGGTGCTCGCCCGTAGTAGCATCTACCATAAACTGTTTTGCAACGGCCTTGTAGTGCGTTCTTCTTTTGTCTCTGCGGGTCTTCGAGGTTTTACGTTTCGGATTTGGCATAACCTTCTATTTTTATTTTAACTTTTTCAATTTTTCCCAACGTGGGTCTATCGTTTCTTGTTGCTCATCGTTTTCGCTGGGCGCTGATTGGTATACCACGCGCCCCTCGCCCTCTAAATCATCCGTTCCGCCAAAACGCGGATGGATTTTTTTGATCGGAATTTCCAAACAGATAAACTCGTAGAGGTATTGCGCTACGGCCAACTGGTCGGTATCCCGGGCAATCACTACAATCTCCTCGCTTACCTCTTTGTTTTCTTCGCCATATTTGAAGATGAGGTTACGTTTGATCCGCATGTGCTGATCAAACGGCTCGAGCGAGCGATCGCAGATCAGGCGAGCCTGACCGGTGATTTCAAAATGAGCCTCAATGAACGTGGGGTGTTTATCCAACACCAAGTCAACATTAAACGCGCCGGTTTCCACAATCTGCCGCCCTTGCCACTCGAAAAACGAGTCGTTCAACTCAAAGCGGTAGGTGTGCTTTTTGTTGGATAAACCAACGATATTAATGTTAAAGTCTTTCACCCGTAAGGGCTTAAAAAACAGGCGGCAAATTTACCAGTATTTATGGGATTTGTAGCCCCTGCCGGGCAATTTTGACGAGTTAAGCCAAATAAACCGCAAAAACCTGCTCTTTTAAGGCATTTTCGGGCATTTGTGGATAGTTCTCTACCAGGTATTCTACCACGTTTTTCTTGAAACCCAGCTTAATGGCAATGCTCTTGCAGAAAATCAACTCGCGCTCAAAAACTTTATTATCGGCAAAGATGAGCCGGATGCAGGCCATTAAATACTCAAACTTGGTATTGGGCGAAAGTGCGCCCAAGGTCTCGATGGGTTCCGGTTTTCGAATTAACTCATGAACATCCGCCTCCGGAAAGTTGCGCTCCTTGGCGATCTGAAAAATCATGTCGCGTTCAATCTTCGCAAAGTGCTTATCCGCTTCAGCCAGTTGAATGAGAATGTTCAATTGCTTTTTCGTGATGATATCCATATCCAAAAGTAGCTAAAACGAATTCGTTAACTTGGGTAGATCAGCCGCCCTACGCGTTAGGAAACGACCACTTGCATCTGGCGATGCTGAATGATCGTATTTGCCAGATAAATGGCCTCGCGCAACGAGCTTTCATCGGCCTGGTTCTTACCCGCAATGCCATACGCGGTGCCATGATCGGGCGAGGTGCGCACAATCGGCAAACCTGCGGTAAAATTTACCCCGTTTTCAAAACAGAGCTGCTTAAACGGCACTAAACCCTGGTCGTGGTACATGGCCAAAATACCATCGTACTTGGTGTAGTTGCCCGTAGCAAAAAAGCCATCCGCCGGGAAAGGACCCATTACCAATTTTCCCTTGTTCTTTAGATCGTGAATCACCGGGCGGATGATCTCGTTTTCTTCGGAACCAATCAACCCTTCATCGCCCGCGTGCGGATTCAAACCCAAAACGGCAATTTTTGGTTTTTGAATTCCGAAGTCTTTCTTGAGCGAGAGTTCCAACAGCCGAATTTTCAATTCCACCCGCTCTTTGGTGATGTACTTGGGCACATCTTTAATTGGCACATGCTCGGTAACAACACCCACTTTTAGGTTGGGACCCACCATCAGCATCAGGCTCTCCATCGCTTGAAACGTCTGCGTGAGATACTCCGTATGGCCCCGGTAGGGAAACTCCGCGCTATGAATGGTGTTTTTATCAATTGGTGCAGTAACAAAACCATCAATTGCACCGGCTTGCACATCTTTCACGGCGTGTTGTAGCGCGATCAGCGCTGCGCGGGCCGTGGCGGTAGAGGGTTTGCCCGGCTGTAATTCGATAACATCCTCCCAACAATTCACCACATTTATTGCTTTGGGAAAAAACTGGCCCGGCGTTTTTACCTGGCTATAGTTAAATTCTTCCAGGTTCATGAGTTTGCGGTAATACGAGAGTACGCGGGTAGACCCGTACACCACGGGTGTGATGAGGTTCAAAATCCGATTGTCGGCCAGCGCTTTGATGATGATCTCCGGCCCAATGCCATTGAGATCGCCAATCGTAATACCGATGCGGGGTTTTTCGTTTTTGGTGGGATGCGCCATGAATTTAAAATGAACGGGCAAGATAAAATTAAAATCGGGTTTCGCGCCACAAACTGTATCTTGCTGGCTTAGTACACATGGTACGACCAAAAAAATTTCTGGGGCAGCATTTTCTGCATGACAAAGGCATTGCGCAGAAAATTGTGGATGCACTTCGCGTAGCCCCGGAAGCCACCGTATTGGAAATCGGGCCAGGCACCGGCGTGCTTACCCGTTTGCTGGAGCCGCAGCTGCCTGCGCTGCATTTGATTGAACTGGATCGCGAGTCCATCGCCTACTTGCATCAGCATTTTCCCCGACTTCGCATGGCAAACCAGATTCACGAGGGCGACTTTTTGGAAATGGATTTAACCCGGTTTGCTGCCCCGTTGCACATCATTGGTAATTTTCCTTACAACATTTCATCACAAATTTTTTTCCGGGTGTTGGAGCATCGCCAGCAGGTAGTGCAAACCGTATGCATGATTCAAAAAGAAGTGGCTGACCGTATTGCATCCCGCGAAGGCAACAAAACCTATGGAATCCTCAGCGTTTTGCTGCAGGCCTTTTACAACATCGAATATCTTTTTAAAGTGCCACCCGGCGTATTTACACCGCCGCCAAAAGTACAGTCGGCTGTAATTCGTTTGATCCGCAACGAGCGCACCGCGTTGCCGTGCAATGAAAAACTGTTTTACCGGGTAGTGAAACAAGCATTTCAAACCCGGCGCAAAACGTTGCGCAACGCACTTAAAAATTTAAATTTGCCACCTTCGCTGACGGCGCATGCGTGGATGGACAAACGTGCCGAACAGTTGTCAGTCGAAAACTTCATCGAACTAACGTTGCTGGTTGAACAACATGGAGCCGCTGGTACAATTTGATCTGACCAAAGAGTTTCGCGACCGCTTCCAGCAGGCCTTGGACGAACGGGATGAGCATTTCATTCGTCAAACCCTGGAGGACGTAAACGCAGCGGATATCACTACGCTGCTGTACGAATTCAACAGCGAAGAGTCAAAATACGTATTGGACCTGCTGCCGCTGGAAATCCGCTCGCAAATCATCAACGGGTTGGACAGCGATACCCGAAAGAATTTTTTAAAGATTTATTCCATTCAGGAAATCACCGCGCTGATTAACCAGTTAGACTCCGATGACGCGGCCGATATTTTGAACGAGTTACCCGTGCGCGAACGCGAAGAAATCATCGCGCAGATGGATGCCGTGCTGAGCAGCCAGGTGATTGACCTGCTCCGTTACGAAGAAAATGTGGCGGGCGGCATCATGGCAAAAGAACTGATCAAAGCCAACCAGAACTGGACGGTGGTTCAATGCATTGAAGAAATCCGTAAGCAGGCAGAAAATGTAACCAAGTTCTACGCGGTGTACGTAGTGGATGATCACGATAAACTGTTGGGCCGCGTGGCGCTGCAAAAGCTGATCCTGACCGACTCAAAAACACTGGTGAAAGATATTTTTGATGAAGACGCCATGGCCGTAGAAACCTACCTGGAGGATACAGAAGTGGCCGACATCATGAAAAAGTATGATTTGGAATCTGTGCCGGTAGTAAACGTGCAAGGCCAACTGGTAGGCCGCATTACCATTGATGATGTGGTAGACGTAATCACCGAGCAAGCCGAAGAAGAGCGCCAAATCATGGCGGGTATTTCCGAAAATGTGGAAGAAGACGACAGCGTTTGGCGCAACACCCGCGCACGCCTGCCGTGGCTGATTATTGGAATAGCCGGTGGGCTACTCAGTGCCCGATTTATGGGCTTGTTTGAAGCTGAAATTGAACGAATCGCGGCCATCGCGTTTTTCATTCCTTTAATTCAGGCCACCGGGGGCAATGTAGGCATTCAATCATCTTCGTTAGTGGTGCAAAGTCTGGTAAACCAAACCATGGCCGATGACGGCCTGTGGAAACGCCTCGGTAAAGTGTTTACCGTGGCCCTGTTGAACGGATTTGTACTTGCCCTGCTTGTATTTTTTGGCAATGCCATCATCTTCGGCTACGACAAACTGTCGGTGGTAGTATCACTGGCACTTTTTGCTGTAGTCATTTTTGCTTCGTTGATTGGCACCGCCACGCCGCTGATTTTGAATCGGTTTGGATTTAACCCCGCACTTGCCTCCGGGCCGTTTATTACCACCACCAACGACTTGTTAGGTTTGGCGCTGTATTTCCTTACCGTACACCTCTTTCTTTAAACAGTTTTTCTGTCTACCAACAGTATTCGTGAACGCGCACAGATGTAATATCTGCCTGTGGAACGAAGATTTTCCACCCAACCCCCCGCCTACTTTTGTTGAAAGCCGTCTCAAAAACATGAAAAGCGTGATTTCGAGGGAGGTACGACCGAGAAATCCTTGATTGCAGTGCTGCAAATCGGGATGTCTCATTTTCGTTCGACATGACGGGATATTTTTGAGATGGCTTCTAATCATTTTCGTATTTTTCACGCAGGTACGTAAAAGGCATGAGCGCACGGAGTAACTGGAAGAGCAAACTAACCGACAAACTCAATGATATCATTGAGAAACCAATACTTACCAGTTCGCTGGTGTTAGTGCTGGTGGCCATTTTGGTGCTGGCGTTGAGCGCCCGATATTATTTAAATGACTTTGATTCGTTCTGGGCACAGATTCTGGCCGAAGCGCATGGAATGATTTTCGATATTGCCGTGATCGGGATTTTGATTTTCTGGCTTAACCAAAACGGAGAAATGCGCCAACGCATCCGGATGTACAAAGACGAAATCGATGACTTCCGCTTGTGGGAATCCGAAGAAGCCGCCTTCCGTACCGTGGGAAATATCAAACGCTTAAACCGCCACAAAATCAACGAGATTAATCTGGTGAACAGCTATCTGGCAAAAACCAACCTGAACTACGTTAACTTGAAAGGGTCTAACCTCAACTCGGCCAACATTTCCAACTCTTCACTGATCGAAACAAATTTGGAAAACACGCGCCTGAATCAAACCAACTTCGAAAACTCAAACCTGAATCAAGCCAACTTGCGCGGGGCGTACGTCAGCGGCGCAAACCTGAAAGACGCCTATTTAATCAAAGCCGATTTCCAAGGGGCCTTCCTCATCAAAACCAACTTCAAAAACGCATACCTGATGGAGGCAAACCTGCAAAATAGTTATCTCATGGGAGCCGATTTCGAAAACTCCAGTTTGTACAAAGCAGATTTTCGCGGCGCAAAAGGATTAACCATTGAGCAACTCAGCAAAGCAAAAACATTATACCTCGCCAAGTTTGATGATGACCTGATGCAACAGGTAAAAACGCTGGTGCCTGAGTTGGTGGGCGCGTAAGGTTTGGAATTCGAACGGGAAAGGGCTTACTTTGTCATGTAAAACAACGGTTTCCTTTGCGAAGCCGTTGTTCTTTTTTTTAGGTAACGGGAAAGATTATGAGCAAGAAAGTATCGTACTATACAAAAGAAGGTCTCGAAAAACTCAAAACCGAGTTAAGCGAGTTGAAAACCAAAGGCCGGGCGGACATCGCCAGACAGATTGCGGAAGCGCGCGACAAAGGCGACCTGAGCGAAAATGCCGAGTACGATGCGGCCAAAGACGCACAAGGCCATCTGGAAGCAAAAATTGCACAGCTTGAAGATCTCCTTGCCAATGCACGCCTGTTGGATGAAACCAATATCGACATCAGCAAGGTTTCCATCCTCTCGCGCGTAACCATCAAAAACAAAAAGAACGGAGCCTCGGTAACGTATACACTGGTATCCGAAGAAGAGGCAGATTTAAAATCCGGAAAAATCAGCACCATGTCGCCCATCGGCAAGGGCTTACTCGGCAAAAAGAAAGGCGACCTGGCCACCATCAAGACGCCAGCGGGCGAAATGGAATTCGAAATCATCAACATCACTGCCTGATCCATGGCTACGATTTTCACGAAAATCATCAACCGGGAAATTCCCGGCCACATCATTGCCGAAGACGATCGTTTCATTGCGTTTTTGGATATCATGCCGTTGGTGTTGGGGCACGTGCTGGTAGTACCCAAAAAAGAAACAGATTATATTTTTGATTTGGATGATGCCACGCTGGCCGATCTGTATGTGTTTGCAAAAAAAATCGCGGTAGCCCAAAAAAAAGTAATTCCCTGCAAGCGCATCGGCATTGCCGTAATCGGTCTGGAAGTGCCACATACCCATGTGCACCTGGTACCGATGAATACCACGGGCGACATCAATTTTACGCGGCCCAAACTATCGCCCACGCCTGCCGAACTAAGTGCCGTGGCTGAGCAACTTCGCAACGCGCTCTAACCGTGGCGTGGCCACGCATTACCCGGCCCGCACTGTTGCTCGATGAAACAAAGTGTCGTGCCAACATCGCTCGCATCGCAGCAAAAGCCCGTGCAGGCGCAGTGCGCTTACGGCCGCATTTTAAAACCCATCAAGCCGCTACGGTAGCAGCATGGTATCGCGCGGAGGGCGTAACCCAATGTACAGTTTCCAGTGTGGCCATGGCCGAGTACTTTGCAAAACATGGGTGGCACAACATCAACATTGCGTTTCCGGTAAACCCGCTGGAAGGTGAACGCATAAACGAGCTGGCGGCCCACATTCAACTGCACGTGTGTGTAGAAAACAGGCACGCCATCCGTTTGCTGGCACCGCAACTTACCCACGCCGTGCATGTGTGGATTGAAATCGACACGGGCTACCACCGCACCGGTGTGCAACCCGATGATGACGAAACGATAGGCGGCCTGCTTTCCGAAATCAGCGCCCACCCGCAACTGCGCTTTCGCGGATTCCTGGCCCACGCTGGCCACACCTACCAATGCAGAAGTGCCGCCCACGTGCTGGAAACGTGTGCCGCAGCCGAAGCAAAACTGCATGCCGTGGGCGCACGGTACCAAACGGCCTATCCGGATTTAGAATTATCCACTGGCGATACACCCGGTTGCAGCCTCGCCACTTCGTTTGCACCCGCCACCGAAATCCGCCCGGGCAATCTTGTATTTTATGATCTGACACAACACGCCATTGGCGCCTGTGCGCCCGAGCAAATTGCACTGGCGGTTGCTTGCCCGGTGGTAGCCATCTATCCGGAACGCGAGGAAGTGTATGTGCACGGTGGTGCCGTGCACCTATCTAAAGACGCACTGCTGCTGCCCAATGGCGCAACCTCCTATGGGCAACCCGTGCAACTAAGCGAAACCGAATGGCGTTTCGCGTGGCCCGGCAGCTATGTAAAATCGCTCTCGCAAGAGCACGGAAAAATCCACTTGCCGCATCACCACCTGCGCGAGATTCAGGTAGGTGATGTTATCGGCATCGTGCCCGTGCACGCCTGCCTTACTGCAGACGCCATGCGCCAATACGTTACGGCTTCGGGCCAACACATCGAAATGATGCCCAAATAAATCAATCGGCTTCGTGCGCGCGGGCACCAAAACGCCTGGCCTTCCAAAGTTTTAACTCTGCCTGGCGCAACTGGATCTCCTCCTCAGTAGGTTGATAGGTCATGAGCCTGCGTAAATCAGGTTGGCCGCCATCCACCCACGCCGTGTACCACAAGTCGCCCAACGCTTTTACGCTGGCGCGCATCTGGCGCTCTACCATGCCCTGCAGCGCCGTGTGGTACGCCAACGCATAAGGTCGGGCAACCACGCGCTGGGTTTGGCGCCCCTTGGTTTCAAAACTGTATTTCGTCTCACCCCAGGTGGCCTGCATTTGTCGGTCGATGATCAGCACAGAATCCACCAGCGTGCGCGTGTGCGCCACAATTGCCCACGCCCGTAGCTGCACGTTCTCTACATAAGTGGCCCGGCCCACCCAAAAGCGATACTGATCAAAAAACAACTCGGGCAAGCGGCTTTCCCAAAGCGCATGGATTCCGGTTTGCCGGGTAAGTTGGCCATCATAATTTACGGTGGTATGCAACGGCACATGCGCATCAGCCACGTAGTGCCCCAACTCAGCCGAAAGGCGTAGAATCGCACCCGGATCGTTCACCAGAAACGCATCCCGCAGCCTGCTGTACATTGTAAAGACATGCCACGGCAAAGAACCGTGCGCCCGCATCGAATCCGCACCCAACTGTGCGCGTGCCTCCTGCTCGTAGCGCGGCAACTTCCACACTGCGCTATCGCCATACCCCTCCAAATCCAAGTAGTGCCGTGGCCCCTCTTCCGGCACCGCGTATCGCCTCCGGTCGGGGTTTACAGACGCCTCCTCCAGGTAGTCGGCATGCTTCTTATAAAATCCGGCCATCTCCGGCGGCAACGTAAACACGGCCAGCCGGTTAATCTGCCGGTGGCCAAAAAAACCCCAACGGGGCGCTTCAAAACCCATCAGCAGCCACCCTAATCCAATGAAAATGAGTGTTTTGCGCATCATTTAAAGATATTGAGGGTTGCCTTCATCGCGAGCTTGGCAAATCCAAATCTTGCCCTTACATTTGCAGTCCTTTTTAAGAAAACTATGGCAAATCATAAGTCGGCTGAGAAAAGAAACCGCGCAAACGAAAAGAAGCGCGTACGCAACCGCTACCAGCACAAGTCTACCCGCACACTCGTGAAAAAGCTGGATGCAACCAAGAAGAAAGACGAGGCCGCAGAACTCTTCAAAGAAGTGTCTTCGATGCTCGACAAACTGGCGAAGAAGAACATTATCCATTGGAAAAAGGCCGCTAACCAGAAATCAAAGCTAGCAAAGCGCGTAAACGCGCTCGCGTAAAGCATACCACCATTTTTTTTCCCACCGCTCGCAAGGGCGGTGGGTTTTTTATTGCCGTTTTGTAGTTTCAACCATGCAATCGGCCAGCAGTACAAGTTTTTCTTTTGGGGGCCTGGCGCTGCCCACCCACGGTGCCCCGCAGCGCCACCGCGCTTTTCGCTACTACTCCGCCGCCACCGCGCACCGCCTGCCGCGGGCGGGGTATCCGCTGCAATCGCTGGCCCGGGTGGTGCACGCACACACTGTCCGGCCTGAATGCCAACGCGCGGGCGCGCCCCAAGCCCGAAAGGTCACGGCCGTTTGCCTGATCGAAGAACAAGGAAAAATCCCCACCCGATGGATGTAAATGAAGCCAAACCGTTAAGCATAAAAAGTTGGTCGCCCGAAGACCGGCCGCGCGAAAAGCTGCTTACCAAAGGTACTTCAGCCCTTTCCGATGCAGAACTTATCGCTATTCTTATCGGTTCTGGCACTGCATCGTTAAGTGCCGTAGAGGTAGCAAAAAAGTTACTGCAGCCCGTAAATCACAACCTAAACGAGTTGGCGCGGCTATCGGTAAAAGACCTGATGAAAACCAAAGGCATTGGCGAAGCAAAAGCCATTACCATCGTGGCTGCACTTGAACTGGGCCGCAGGCGCAAAGAACAAGATCCCGAAACCAAACCAAAAATCACCAGCTCAAAAGATGCCTTCCTGCTTCTTCAGGGCGACTTCATGGATTTGCCTATGGAAGAATTCTGGGTATTGCTCCTTAATCGCGCACACCGGGTGATCAAAAAACAACGCGTAAGTACGGGTGGTGTAAGCGGCACCGTGGCCGATCCAAAAATCATTTTCAAACTTGCGCTGGAAGAACTTGCCAGCGCGGTAATTGTTGCCCACAACCATCCCTCCGGAAACTTGCAGGCCAGCCAAAGCGATCTGGAATTAACGCGCAAGCTTAAAGAATCCGGAAAGTTTTTAGAAATCCAAGTGCTCGATCATCTAATCGTAGGCGGAAATCGCTACCTCAGTTTGGCCGATGAAGGAATGATGTAACTTGCGCGGATGCGCCCGGGGCTGGTTCTTATTTTTTTTCGCGGTAGCGCTGCTTACTGCAGCCGGTTTCTGGATGTGGACGGTAGTAAAAAAAGCGCGCCACGAAAATAGTGTAACAACATCCCACCAAGCGCCCACCCCAGAAAAAACACCGGAACCACGGCCTGAAATTTTCGTGAGCCCGGCAAACGAACCTTGGACGTTGGTGTTAACCGAATATGAGGCTTGGATTCGGGCCCAGCTGGAAAAAAACCTCGCACCGGGCATGGCCACTGCCATTGTGCAAGACACCAGCGTTTTGTTTTTGAAAGGCTTCGGCTATCGCAAAACCACTTCCCTCGATACGGTGGACACCCACACGGTGTTCCGGCTGGGATCGGTTTCGAAAAGCATCACCGGCACGCTGGCTGCGCGGCTTGTGCAAGAACGCATCATTCAGTGGGACGACCCCGTGAACAAGTATTTCCCGGGCTTTCAACTGCAATCGCCCGTGCAAACTTCGCAAACCACCCTGCGCCACCTGCTATCACACACGGTGGGTTTACCGTACCATGCGTTCACCGACCGCGTAGACGTGGGCGCCCCGATCGATACGTTAATCTACCACCTGCGCGATTTGCCGCTGGTTGGTACGGCGGGCAAAGTGTACAGCTACCAGAACGTGGCCTTTAGCGTGATGGGCAAAGTAGTGGAACAAGCCGCACAGCAACCTTTTGAAGCCGTGTTGGCAAGTAAGCTGTTTGCGCCTTTGCAAATGTGGGATGCGTCTGCCACGCAACACGCAATGGAAAGCAACGGCAACCATGCCGTGCCCCACCGGTACATGTTTCGCAAATGGATACCCATGCGGATTAGTCACACGTACTACAACGTGGCTCCTGCAGGCGGCGTAAATGCAAGCATCAGCGATATGGCCCAGTGGCTGCGCAGCCTCACCACCTCTCGTCCGGATTTTCTGGACTCCGCCACCAAAAGCCAAATGCTCGCGCCCTACGTTCGTGCCACCGCTCGTAACCGCTACTTCTCCAAATGGAAACGCAGTCGTAAATCTTACTACGGCATGGGCTGGCGGGTGCTTACATTTCCTGGGGACACCCTGTATTACCATGGCGGCTATGTAAATGGATTCCGTAGCGAAGTAGCCTACTATCCCAAAGAACGCATTGGCATTGCCGTATTGGTAAACGCACCCGGTGCTTTGGCCGACCATGCGCTGCCGGAATTTTTCTATCGTTACGAAAAACAGAAAACGCGTTCTTCGCGTTCGCTTGCAAAGTCTACATCACTATGAAAAAAAATGGGATTCTGATTGCTGTTGTTGTGATCGTGTTGATTGCGGTCATGATCTACTCCCTGCCCTCCGGCACACCAGACGCCGCCACCTACGCCGCCGCGATAGAAAAAGAGCGCCAAGAGAAAGATAACTTCATGCGCACGGGCGATGGCTCACCCTTCGCGGGCGACTCAGGCACATTTGCGGGCCTGCAGTATTTTCCGCCCGATTTGAAATTTAAAATTCAGGCACGCCTGGAGCCCATTCAAACCAAGGAAATCAGGGTGTTACAAACCAGCGATGGCAAAAACCAATCGTACCTGCCCTTTGCACACGCGGTGTTCGATTGGCAAGGTGTGGAAAACCGGTTGCTCATTCTCGAGGTGATGGACCCCGGCCCTTTTCGGGGCACGTTATTTCTCGCTTTCGCGGATGGCACGAGCGCCAACGAAACCTATGGCGCCGGCCGGTATCTGGATGTGAAGAAAGTAGCGGGCGCCACGCGCATCGAGCTAGACTTCAATAAAGCCTACAACCCGTATTGTGCATACGCAGATAATTTTTCGTGCCCGCTGCCGCCCAAAGAAAACCTGCTGACCCTGCGCATCGAAGCTGGCGAAAAAACCTACTGGCAGAAATAACCGAAGTGTTATTTTTGAAGCCCCATCCGCATATCGAATATGAAGATCTCCTATCGTTGGCTGCAACAGTACCTTCCCACGCAAGAAAGCCCCGAACAAACCGGCGCACGCCTTACCGGCACCGGGTTAGAAGTAGAAAGCATTGAACCCTTCGAAACCATTCGCGGCGGGTTGCGCGGCCTTGTTGTTGGCGAAGTACTTACCTGCGCCAAACACCCCAATGCCGACAAGCTTTCCGTAACTACGGTAGACGTTGGCGCGGAAAAACCTGCAGCCATTGTCTGCGGTGCTGCCAATGTAGCGGCGGGCCAAAAAGTGGTGGTGGCACTGCCGGGGGCTACGCTCTACCCCACAAAAGGCGAACCCTTTACCATAAAAGAAACCAAAATCCGGGGCGAAGTTTCGCAAGGCATGATCTGTGCCGAAGACGAAATCGGATTGGGCGATAACCATGACGGTATCCTGGTGCTTCATACCGACTTACCAAACGGAACGGCGGCGGCCGCCTACTTCAACATTGAATCCGATTTTGTTTTCGAAATCGGGCTTACCCCAAATCGCGCAGACGCAGCCTCGCACCTTGGCGTAGCCCGCGATTTGCGCGCAGTAACCGGCCTGCCCCTGCACTGTCCAGACATCAGTGCGTTTACCGTTAACAATCGCACACGCAGCATCCCTGTGGTGGTGGAAAATCACGAGGCGTGCATTCGCTACTCCGCAGTAACGATCTCCGGCGTTGTTGTAAAACCATCGCCCGAATGGTTACAAAACCGGCTCAAATCCATTGGCCTCTCGCCCATCAACAACATTGTAGATATCACCAACTTTGTGTTGCACGAAATGGGGCAGCCGTTGCACGCCTTTGATGCCGACCAGATTGCCGATCAAAAAGTAATCGTGAAAACGCTGCCGAAGGAAACCACGTTCGTTACGCTGGACGGCAAGGAGCGCAAGCTGGCAGCCAATGACTTGATGATTTGCAACGGACGTGGCGAAGGCATGTGCATAGCCGGTGTTTTCGGTGGCCTGCACTCGGGCGTAACGGCGGGCACAAAGAATATTTTTTTAGAAAGCGCATGCTTCTCGGCCGACTACATCCGCAAAACAGGCATGCATCACCAGCTAAAAACAGATGCCTCCTTCCGTTTTGAACGCGGCACAGACCCCAACAGTACAGTGGTGGCGTTGAAACGGGCTGCACTGCTAATTCAGCAGGTGGCCGGGGGCCAGATCAGCTCCGAAGTAGTGGATGTGTACCCGAAGCCCGTTGCCCATCGTACGCTGGTGGTAAAAGAAAAAAATATCGATCGCCTGATCGGAAAAAAAATTCCGCGCACGGAAATGATCTCCATTTTACAGCGGCTGGATATTGAGGTAACTCAAGAAGATGCCGAAACCTTTTCGGTTTCCATTCCCCCGTACCGGGTAGATGTGCTGCAAGAAGCCGACATCGCAGAAGAAATTCTGCGCATTTACGGCTTTAACAACATTGCGCTATCCGAAATCGCGGGCACTGATTTTCTGGCCAATTTTCCGGCCAAAGACATGAATCGCTTCCGCAAATGGATCGGTGAGTTGCTTACCGCGAATGGCTTTTTTGAAATTTTAACTAACTCCCTCACCAACCAGCACTATCAAAAAAAGAATCCGGTGGCTGCTGAAGGAGAAGCGATTGAAATTTTAAATAAGTTAAGCGAAGAACAAGGCATTTTGCGGCAAACCATGCTATTCACCGGGTTGGAAGTTTGTGCTTACAACATCAATCGCAAACAAAAAGATTTGAAGTTGTTTGAGTTTGGTAAAGTGTACTGGAAAGGCGCCAGTGGCTATAATGAAAAAGAGCAACTGGCATTGTACCTCACTGGAAATTTGCAAACCGAAAACTGGCAGTACCCGGCACGGGCAGTAAGCTACTATGATCTGGCGCAGCACGTGGCCCACGTGCTCAAGCGGGTAACCATTCCAACCACACAAACCGAGTGCAGCAACGATGACGTGCTGGAGTATGGCATGTTACTGACATGGCAAAGAAAGCCGATCGGTAAACTGGGAAAAGTGAAATCTGCCTTGGCTCGCGATTTTGGAGTGAAGCAGGATGTTTTCTATGCCGAACTGGATGTGGCGAGTCTTTTCGAAGCCTCGCAACCTGCATTCCGGTACCAGGAAGTACCCAAGTTTCCGGAGGTGCGGCGCGATCTATCGCTGGTGCTTGATCAGACCGTGACCTTTGCCATGATTGAAGCGTTGGTGAAAAAAACCGAACAGAAGCTGGTACGCGAAGTAATTGCGTTTGATGTGTACCAAGGCGATAAAATCCCGGCCGGAAAAAAAGCCTATGCCTTGGGATTCACCTTGTTGGACGAAACAAAAACGCTTACGGACGAGGAAATCGAAAAAACGATGGCCCGGCTGATGGCTGCATTTGAAAAAGACATGCAGGCGGTAATTCGAAAATAGTGCTGCGCCCGTAGGCCTAAATTTGGATGCAGCAGGAATTTATTATTACTTTTAGCGTTATCGCAAACCGAGATGAAAAGCCGCGCGTCGGCAACCAATAAACCATGGATCAAGAGCTTTTAAAAAGTAACTTAAACGGCCTGGAACGCAAGGTTTTGTTGCTGTTAAACGAACATAAAGGCCTGAAGGAGCAACTGCGCACGTTAAAATTAGAGAATGCCGAGCTGAAAGACAGCCTGCGTACGCGCGATGAGCAGCTGACGAATTTTAAGAATCAGATTAAAATCACTAAGATTGTAGACCAAATACACCCGGAAAACGGAAGTGTTTCGGAGTTGAAGAAGAAGGTAGACGAATACATCAAAGAAATTGATAAATGTATCGCCCACCTCAGTCGATAGGTAATCATTAACACGTTGATGGAGGATCTTTCCATAAAAATAAAAATTGCTGACCGCGAGTACCCGATGAAGGTAAAGCGCCATGAAGAGGAACGCGTGCGTGCAGCGGGGAAGCTCATCAACGAAAAATTAAAATATTACCGCGAGCAATTCGGCATAGATGATAAGCAAGACCTGTTGGCCATGGTGGCGTTTGATAGCCTGGTGCAAAAGCAGGCAACCGAACAAACCCATCAGGAAATAGACCAGGCGGTGTTCGAAAAAGTGAACCACATTCAACAGCTGGTTTCGCAGGGCTTGCACTAGTTCTTCGCTCCTTTACTTTTCGTGCGGGTACATGTTTCACTTAAAACCATGTACACATGGAAATATTCGTTGTTATTCTGATTAGTGCAGTGGCCACCGGCGGCTTTAGTTTCCTGATCGGCTCACTGCTATACAAGCGTAAGGTTCGAAAAAACGAAGAAGCGGCCCGCGAAAAAGCCACGCTGATTTTAAAGGAGGCCGAAATCCAATCGGAAAACCTCAAAAAAGACCGCATTCTTGAAGCGAAAGAAAAACTGCTGAAGATGAAGCAGGAGTTTGAAGAGGAAGCAAACAAGAAAAAGAACCTCATCATCTCCAACGAACAAAAAATCAAGCAGCGCGAATCGCAACTTGCAAAAGAACTGGAAACCCTGAAGCGCAAAGAGCAAGAGTTGGAGGAAGAACGCCAAAGCCTTGCGCACCAGCATGAACTCGTGCGCAAGCGTAAGGAAGAACTGGATAAGTTTAACCAGCAAAAAGTGACGCTGCTCGAAAATATTTCGAAGCTCACGGCCGATCAGGCCCGCGACCAGTTAATTGAGTCGATGAAAGAAGAAGCCCAAAGCCGCGCCAACTCGTACATCAAAGACATTGTTGAGCAGGCAAAACTAAGTGCCACAAAAGAAGCAAAGAAAATTGTGGTGCAAACCATTCAGCGCACAGCTACCGAACATGCCATTGAAAACTGTGTATCCGTGTTCAACATCGAGAGCGATGACATCAAGGGAAAAATCATTGGTAGGGAGGGCCGCAACATCCGCACGCTGGAAGCCGCTACGGGCGTGGAAATCATAGTAGACGATACCCCCGAGGCAATTATCATTTCCGGCTTTGACCCGGTACGCAGGGAGATTGCCCGGTTATCGTTGCACCGCCTTGTGCAGGATGGCCGCATTCACCCGGCGCGGATTGAAGAAATCGTTGCCAAAACATCAAAAAACATTGAAGATGAAATCGTAGAAATTGGCGAGCGCACCGTGATTGATCTGGGCATCCACGGTTTACACCCCGAACTTGTGAAGATGGTTGGGCGCATGCGGTTCCGCTCATCGTACGGGCAGAATTTGTTGCAACACTCCCGCGAGGTAGCCAACCTTTGCGCCATTATGGCCGCGGAGCTGGGGTTGAACGTAAAGCAAGCCAAACGGGCCGGTTTATTGCACGATATTGGAAAAGTGTGGCCGGAAGAATTAGAAAAGCCGCACGCCATTGTGGGCATGGAGTTGGCCCAGAAGTACAAAGAACACCCTGTCATCTGCAACGCCATAGGTGCACACCACGATGAAATTGAAATGACCAGCATCCTCTCGCCCATTATACAAGCGTGCGATGCCATTAGCGGGGCGCGCCCCGGTGCCCGACGCGAAGTGATGGAGCAATACATTAAACGCCTGAAAGAGTTGGAAAATCTGGGGATGAGCTTCGAGGGTGTAGAAAAGTGTTATGCCATTCAAGCGGGCCGCGAGCTGCGCGTAATTGTAGACGCAGAGAAAGCCACCGATGAGCGTGCCGGCCAACTGAGCTTTGCCATTTCGCAAAAGATTGAAAAAGACATGCAGTATCCCGGCCAAATAAAAGTTACCGTGATTCGCGAGATGCGCAGTGTGGCGTACGCAAAAT
>CAYLWU010000037.1:0-30050 GCA_964387475.1 uncultured Ohtaekwangia sp.
TCACCACCAAACGTTTTGCTACCGACAGCATGTTGTTGAAAACCCGAAAGTTCAGTTGGGTGAGCCCGTATCCGTTTAATCGGTAAGCATCCATCCCAAAATGAATTCCACCCCCAATGACTATTTTTGATGGGTTGCGTAATCTGTGTACCGAAAGTTTAAATGGGTATTAAAAAACAACGAATAGTAACGCGTATGAAAAACATCCTTTTCATTCTGATTTCGGTGAGTGCTCACGTGCTGAGTGCTCAGGAAAAAGCCAACTACGACTTACGCTGGGGCGTGAAGGTGCCCCTGCGCGATGGTGTGCAGCTAAATGCAACGCTCTATCTACCCGATGATCAAGCCGCCCCCCTGCCGGTTATTGTTGACTTAACCCCCTACATCAGCGATGGCTATCACAGCCGCGGAAAATACTTTTCGCAGCAGGGATATGTGTATGCGCTGGTGGATTGTCGCGGGCGCGGAAGTTCAGAAGGGAAGTTTGATCCGCTCAATCAGGAAGCCAAAGACGGTTATGATGTGGTGGAATGGATGGCGAAGCAATCCTTCTGCAATGGTAAGGTTACCATGTGGGGCGGCTCCTATTCGGGCTATAACCAATGGGCCACGGCAAAAGAATTTCCACCGCATTTAAGCACCATTGTGCCGGCAGCCTCGGTTCATCCTGGCGTGGATTATCCCAACCCGGGTAACATTTTCATGTCGTATGTAATTTCGTGGCTCACCTTTACCAGCGGGCAAACGGGCAACGCCAACATTTTTGGTGAAAGTGCCTTTTGGCAAGCCAAGTACAGCGAACGATACGAAAAACACTTACCGTTTTCGCAACTGGATAAAATTGTAGGCAATGAAACCACGGTATTTCAAACCTGGCTCAAACATCCTGCGTACGATGCCTACTGGCAAAACATGAGTCCGCAGAAAGCGCATTTCGAAAAAATGAACATGCCCATCCTCACCATCACCGGGCACTACGATGCCGACCAGCTGGGTGCCATGACCTACTATAAAAATTTCATGAAGTACGCTTCCGCGGAAGCAAAGGCAAAAAAGTATTTGATCATCGGGCCGTGGGATCACTCCGGCACGCGTACGCCACACGTTGATGTAGGCGGCCTGGTATTTGGCAACGCGAGCCTGCTGGATATGAACCAACTTCACAAAGCATGGTATGATTATGCAATGAAGGGAAAAGCGCTGCCTGAATTTTTAAAAAAGCGCGTAGCCTACTATGTAACGGGGGCTGAAAAATGGAAGTATGCCGATGACCTGGAAAGCATCGCCACGGAAAAGCGCACGCTGTACCTGCGTTCGTCTGGTACGGCTACCGTTTTTCAGAGTGGATCGTTAACTGAGCAACTCCCACTCAACGAAAAACCGGATGTCATAAAATATGATCCGCTGAACACGGCCCGCGGAATTACCGCCCGGAGGCTGGAAGAAGAAGATGACAGTTATTTGGTGAATCAGATTGATTTGGTAAACGCCGGCACCGAAGCGGTGGTCTATCATTCGGATGTATTTGCCGACTCCACCGAAATCACCGGTATGCCCGAAGCGAGGCTGTTCGTATCGTCCAACGCGCCCGATGCCGACATTCGCGCCACGCTGTATGAAGTAACCGCCAACGGCCAAAGCATTTTGCTAAGCAGCCAGCAACTTCGCCTGCGGTATCGCGATTCGCTGGAAAAGGAAACACTAATGCTGCCCGGGCTGGTGTATCCGATCGCGCTCAACAACTTCACGTTCATTTCCAGAAGAATCGCACCGGGTAGCCGGTTAAGACTGGGCATCACCGCTATTAATTCCATTAATTGGCAAAAGAATTACGGCAGCGGTGGTGACGTAGCCAACGAAACGGCCAAAGATGCGCGGCCGGTAGTGCTCAACATTCATCATGACCGGAAGTATCCAAGCGCGCTGGTTATTCCCGTAGTTCGGTAATGTCAATTCAAAAAACAGAAACACAACTTTGAATTTGTGCTTTTCGAATCAGGGTTTTACGCTAGTCATTAAAAAATGAAAAAACTGAGCCTGCTGCTGGTTGCTCTTAGCCTCGTTTTCACGGCCTGCTCACCCCATCGGCAAAGCCTGCAACCGGGCGATCTTGTGTTTCAACACAACGCCTGCGGCCCGCTTTGCGAGTCGATTGATCGGGTTACCGAGGGCTATCAAGGCGAGGATTATAACCACTGTGGACTGGTAGTGCTGCAAAACGATTCGCTTTACGTAATAGAGGCAATCGGCCGTGATGTACATCTCACTTCGCTCAATGCTTTTTTTGCGCGCTCTGGTGGCACGATTACCGTAGGCCGGTTGATTTCTGCCTATCAACATCACGTACCGGCCTTGCAGCAAAACGCACTTGAATTTCTGGGGCGCCCGTATGATGTGTATTTCGAGTTAGACAACGCGGGTCTGTATTGTAGTGAACTGATCTACGAAGCATCAAAAGCGCTTAACCACCAGCAGCCACTGTTTGCTTTGGCACCCATGACGTTTCGCGACCCAGCCACAAACGAAACGTTTCCGCCCTGGCAAAAGTATTACGAAGCACTTTCCCATCCTGTGCCGGAAGGCAAACCCGGCATAAATCCCGGCTTACTTTCACGATCGGATAAACTGCGCGTATTCAAAATCACCCATCGCGAACTGCCGTAACGATTTCCCTCATGCCAAGGCAGATGGCGGCCTACGCGGTGGTTAACTGATGCTCTGCGTTTGTTTTAATTTACCGTTACCGTGCGCAGATCGTACCAAATACAAAACACCTTACTGAAGTTCTGGCCGGAGTGATTATCTTGCTTGAAAAGGTGTTGATCGATGAAACTCGTATTCGGATTTATTTTTTCCATCGCAGGTGCGATGGTGTATGCGCAAGAACGCCAGTTCCCGGTGGTGCCCAACTTTGGCGGCGTATTCCCAATCGAAAAGGCAGCGCCCGTTCCTGATCCTGACTTAAAATACAACATCGTGATGGAAGTCTCGATGGCCAGCGAGAAACCAGACGAACTTAATTTTGCGATCAACAATGTGGCGCGACTGCTCAATCTACACGCGTTGGCGGGCATTCCAAAAGCGAATGTGCACGTAGTCGTGGCTATTCATGGTGAAGCGGCTTATTGCCTGATGAACAATGAGGCCTATCAAAAAAAGTACAAAACCAAAAATCCCAACCTGCCCTTACTCAAGGTATTGAAAGATGCTGGTGCAGAACTCTACGTGTGTGGGCAATCGCTGTACGCACGGAATATTGATCGCCAAACACTTAGCCCGGACGTGGCCGTGGCCCTGAGCATGATCACCACCGTTACCACGTATCAGCTAAAGGGTTACGCTTTTCTAAAATATTGATTGTGCATTCGCTTGAGCCATTTTCGGGCTGGCTGAAGTATTACGATTCGTCTGCCGATGAACAGTCGCCCTTTTTCGAAAAAGAGTATAACCTGGATGTGTACAGTGAAACGATTTACGGCTACTACATCGATCCTGCATGGGATAGCTTCGGCTCGGAAACCCTGTACATAAAGGTACTCTTTGCCGATTACGAACAGCGCTTCGTTATTATAGAACTACTGGGCGAATGGAACGATACCCTCTACAACGATATCATGACGCTGAAGCGCGGATTTCTGGAACTGCTCGTACAAGAAGGCATTCAAAAGTTCATTCTCATGGGTGGCAACATCATGAACTTTCACGGTTCGGACGACAGCTACTATGAAGAATGGTATCAGGAACTGGAAGACGGCTGGATTGCTTTGGTAAACGCACCTGAATTTGTGTGCGATGAAATGAAGAAATATCGCATTGATACGTACGTCTGCATGGGCGAGGCCTTTCACATGGAAGACTGGCGCACCTTGCACCCGCAGCGAGTATTCCAGCTTGTGGAAACCGCTGTGCCCCGGCGGCTGGGGTAATCACGCATAGAGTTTTTCAATCTCCTTTTTATACCGATCCATGATCACCTCACGCAGCAGTTTGAACGAGGTAGTCATCTCCCCATTTTCTACGGTCCATTCCGTTTCTACCAAGATGAATCTGCGCACGCATTGGTAGCCGGGCAACTGTGCGTTGAGTTGGTCGATCTCGAGTTGCATTTTCTGCACCACTTTAATGTTGTGAATCATAAATGGGGCGGCCGTCCAGTGCACCTGATTTTCGATACACCAATTTTGCAACACGCCCATCTGTGGCACCACCAGCGCGCCTACAAACGGTTGGTTAAAGCCAAACACCAGGCACTGTTGAATAAATGGCGAGGTTTTGAAATGATTCTCTAATACCTGCGGAGAGATATAAATACCCGAAGTAGTTTTGAACAGTTCTTTTTTGCGGCCGGTGATTTCCAAAAATCGTTTCTTCACGATCCTGCCCGTATCGCCCGTATGGAGCCACCCGTTGCGCAGCACTTCTTCAGTAAGTTCCGGGCGCTTGTAATAGCCCGACATCACGTTGGGGCCTTTTACCAGAATCTCGCCCTCTCCGGTTTCATTTGGCTGATCAATGCGAAGTTCAACGCCCGGAATGGCAAGCCCCACCGTACCAAACCGGTTCAGTCCCGGCTCGCAGCGGTTCACCGAAATGAAGGGCGAAGCTTCCGTCATGCCGTAGCCTGCCAGTACCTGCACCCCGGCAGCAGAAAACATCCGGCTGATCTCTGCGCGCAGCGCCGCTGCACCTACTACTACGTATCGCATTTTACCGCCCAATGCCTTACGCCACGTGCGCAACACCCAGAACCGGGCCCAGAACAATTGCCAATGATACCACGGGCTCATCGGGCGCGTGCCGTACGCCTTGCCCACACCCATGGCCCAGCGAATGAGCCACCGCTTTAACTTGTTTTTCTGCAGGCTTTGCTCCTCCAAATAATCGTACATCTTCTCTAACGTGCGTGGCACACTGGTACAAAGTACCGGGCGTACCTCTGCAAACGCGGCCGCAAGTAGTTCGCGGGAAGAGTTAAAATACACGTTAGCTCCAAACGCCAGATACGCGTAACAACTGGTGCGCTCAAATACGTGGCTGAAGGGCAAGAAACTCAATACGCGGTCGCCCGCCTGCAAGGGTAAAATCGGCAGAATGGATTGCACATTGGCCACGATGTTTCTGTGCGTAAGGCACGTGCCTTTAGGCGTACCACTGGTGCCGGAGGTGTAGAGAATAACGACCTCATCGCTTTCGCGGATTTCGGCTGCGCGCGTACGCACGTGCTGCTCCAGCATGGGTGTTAATTCAAATTCATCCCACGCCTGAAAATATCCCGGACTACCGGATTGTAGATGATAGCCGCTACACCGCGATGGCGGCCATGCCATGGCATAGGTATTGAATAGTTCCGCATCGGCTGTAAAGCACCAACGGGCTTCTACCTCATTCAAAATAAACGCAGCCTCTGCGGCCGTGTTTGTGGGGTGCAGCGGCACTACAATCGCGCCTGCCTTTTGGCACGCCAGGTCTAACACCACCCATCGCACAGTGCCCCCGCGCGGAATGAACGCCACCCGATCGCCCTTTTGCAATCCCTGACTTAACAACCACGCGGCCAGTCTCATCGACTGGGCATCGATCCACTCAATCGAAAAGCTTTCCCAGCGTGCGCCCACGCGCTCATTCAACGCTTTTGCCTGCGGGTACTTGGCGGCCTGGTAACGCAACACATCGAACACGCGTGTAAAATTGCCGGTCATGTTTTGCTGGGTTCTGGTTCCAAATACAACACCTCGTACAGCGTTTCAAAATACGCGGCAAAGTCGGGCAGGTTGTTGTGGCGGGCGCCTTCAATGGCGTGCAACGTAACTTTGTCCGGATGGGCCGCCAGCAGCATTTCGCTCTGCCGGAAAGAAATGAGATGATCTTTGGTGCCGTGGATAATGTGCACCGGGCACGGTACTGCTTTCAGGTATTGATCGGTGCGTAAGTCATACCGCAAAATCCACTTTAGTGGTAATAAAAAGGCATAGCGCCTGGCGTTATACAAAAAGCTGAAGTAGGGCGAATCCAGCACCAGCAGGCGGGGCTGATTCCAGGATGCAATTCGTGCGGCAATGCCGCTGCCAAACGAGCGGCCAAACACAACAATCTGCTGCTCGGGGTAATGTTGCTTCAGCCAACGGTACAAAAACTGCGCATCCGAAAACAACTTCTCCTGTGTGCGTTTGCCGCGACTTTTGCCAAAGCCGCGGTAATCCATCATAAAGAAATCATAGCCGTTGCTCAAAAAATCCTTCGCAAACTTACCCCACCCTTTGATGCTGCGCGAGTTGCCTTTGAGGTAGTACACCACGCCACGGGCGCGCGGCACCTTAAAATGAATGGCGTTAATCGTTCCGCCATCTTCCATCTCAAAGTTATGCTCTTCAAAAGGGAAGGGGTACTGGTACTTAAATGTGTGCGCCAGAATCTCCGGGCGAAAGAAGAAAAAGTGCTGAAAAAAATAAACCGCCAGGCATACACCGGCATAAATACCCAGCACAAGAAGTAAAGCCGACACCATTTACAAAGTAATATCGGCAAAAGGCAGCTGGCGAACAAGCCGGGCCGCAGCGCCAACCGGGCCGGCCGCCCTGGAAAGCACTACCGCACAAGTACACGCATAGCCCCGCGCCCACCCGGGCGCCCACCCATGGGGTTAAGCTGTTTATTCAGTGCATAGGTAAAACTTACCATAAAAAACCGGCCGAGGTTATTGAGGCGCTCCTGCTGCAAAAAATTATTGGTGGCGGTTTGGGTAACCCCAAAGCTCTGGTTCAGCACGTTGTTTACACCCAGTTTTAATTCGCCCACATTATTCTTAAGCAAAAAACGAGACACCGCCAGGTTGAGCAAGGGAATGGTTTGATAGAAATCCGTAGTGCGGCTGTCGTACACCAGATACTCAAAGCTGCCATTCAGTTGATAGTTTTTCAAAAACGTGAGGTTGCCCTCGGCAGAATACGTTTTGTTAAAATATACCTGGTTCAGATTCTTTTCAAACTCGTACAACGTTTCCTGGCTGCTCAGTGTGGCCGCCAGATCAAGCGAGAAAACCTCCTTCCACGTAAAGTTGTAGCGGGCGGTGCCCCCGAAAATCTGTTGCACGATAGTGCTGGCCCGGCCGTTGAGCAGGTTGATGCCCTGATTGTACGTCAGGTTCGGGCCCACGTTCAATCGGCTCTTGAGCCGGGTTACCGGAAAGCCAAAGCTGGCATTCCCCGTAAGGGTGAAATTGTAGGCCACGTTCTCGGGCCGGGTGGTGCGAATAAAGTTCACCGGGTTTACCTGCTGGCCTTGCGTAATGGCATCGGTGGTGTACAATCCCGTAAGGAACGCAAAGAAATTCATCATGCGGGCGGGATCAAACCAGGTGTAGTTAGTGGCGATGCGATGCTGGTACGAGGGCCGCAGTTCGGGGTTTCCCACGTAAATATTCAGCGGATCGGCATTGTCGATTACAGGCTGCAGTTGTTGCACCGTGGGTTCTTGCATAGACGTTTCATAGTCGATACGGAAGTGTTTAAAGCTGGAGAAATCGTAATTGAAGCGTGCGGTGGGCAATACGTTTTTGAACGTGCGATGAATGGTTGCCTCGCGCAGCAGCAAGTTTGCTTTCAACGCGGTGTGCTGGTAAGCAGCCCCGAGCGTAACGCTGAATTTCTCGCGGTTCATGCGCAGATTTACGCCCGGCCGGTTGTAGATGTAGATGCTATTGAACGCGTTACTCAGCACCGGATTGAAAATAAGTTGTCCGTTTTGTTGATCGTAAACATCTCGGTCTACCTCATTCCAATTCGTATTAAAACTGTAGTTCGCCTCGAGGTACCGGCGCTTACCGAGGGGCTCGGTGTAGGCGATGGTGGTACCGATGCTCTGCGATTGATTTTTCTGGGTATTGATTTGCGTATAGTCGCGCTTTTCGTTGGTGGGCCCGAAAAACTCATTGTCGCTCAGCAAATCTCCTTGCTGATCGCTTTGGCTCAGCGTGGTTGTTACGTTGGTTGATAAGGTGCGCCCTTTTTTTGCGAACCGGTGCCGCCACAACAGTGCGCCATTAAAGTTCACATTATTGCCCGTGGTGGTGCTACGGTTGTTGTTTTCATTGCGCAAGGTGCCATCGTTAAGCGAGGTACGGCCCTGCGAGGTATTTGTGCGATTGAATTGATTGTACGATACGCTTCCGTTGAACCGCACCGAGTTGGCGGAGTCGATCTGGTGATCTACTGTGAAATTTGCCCGGTGGTTATCGTTGGTAGAAAGTGTAAGGTTGTTTTGATTGAACAGGTACGTGCTATCGGGCGGCAGATAGTTGATGCGATCAACCGTGCGATTTACATTTTGCTGCAATCGGTTATAAAAGTAACTGCCGCTAAGTTTCGTTTTGTTCTTGTTCAGATCGCGATTGAAGTTCACCCCGCCGGCATAATTGGTAAGAATGCCGTTTTGGCGGCCACCCAGGTTAAGGGGAATACCGGAATCATCATTAATATTAAACTGCACACGGGTACCCCCGCCACCGCCACCCAACAGTTGCTGCGCCCCTCCGGAAAAATTCATGTAATCGTCCAGCGAAAAGCCCTGCTCGTTGATGTTATTCCCCATCCCCAGAAAAGACAACTGCCTGCCTTTACCAAACTTGTTAATGCTGGCGCGGCTCTGGTAGCGATTGTCCGTGCCCGCACCGGCCATGATGTTACCAAAAGCACCGTTTCGCTTTTCTTCCTTCAACTCCAGATTGATGGTTTTTTCGCGCTGGCCATCATCAATTCCGGTAAATTGGGCTTGCTCTGATTTGCGATCGAACACCTGCACTTTATCTACGGCATCGGCCGGCAGGTTACGGGTAGCCAGCTTCGGGTCTCGGCCAAAAAACTCGCGGCCATCTACCATTACGCGTTGTACCTGCTCCCCTTGCGCACGAATGTTGCCTTCTGTATCCACTTCCATGCCCGGCATTTTCTTAATCAGGTCTTCTACATTGGCATTGGCCTTCACAGCAAATGACCCCGCGTTAAATTCGATCGTGTCTTTCTTAATGGTTACCGGCGCTTTCTCGGCTTTAATCACCACTTCGTCTAACTCTTTGGTTAGTGGTTCCATGCGCAGGATGCCCAGTTCGGTACTTGCGCCAGTTTCGGGTGGGCCGAAGGATTTTACTATGGATTGGTATCCCACGAAAGTGATTTTGAGTTGGTATTGACCGCGCGCGAGGTTTTTAACTTCGAACACCCCGGCAGCATTGGTTACACCAAAATTCACCAACGAGGAGTCGCTGGGATTCAGCACCATCACCGTGGCCGACGGCAACGCTGCTTTGAGTGTATCGGTAACGGTGCCACGCACCGAAAATTTTTGGGCATACGCCGAGCAGGCCGCAGCTGCCAGCAGGAGCAGAAAAAGTTTTTTCATGTGGTGAGGAGTGAAAACCGTGCGGTGCCGATTAGTTGCGGATGATCATGCCGCCATTTGCGCGCATCTTCTCCATTTGTTCTTTCACCAGGCGCTCGAATTCCACCTGCGTGGTGGCCGTGCCGCCGGTGGGTACCTTCAACTCGTTTTTCTTCAGTTCGCGCAACTCAATTTTAGTGGCTACCAATACGCGCTCGGCATTGTTTACGTCTACGGCCAACACCGCCCCCGGCAGGGAACTATATCGCTCCGGGCCAAGAAAGGGCCGCAGTTGGTCGGTGTACCAAGCCGTGATCTCTGTTTTCTCGGCCACCTCGTTGCCGTTAATATTTACTTTCGATTCGCTGGTGTAGTACGCCTGCTTGCACACATACCCCTGAATGGTCTTTGTTTCTGTACCAAACTTCCAGGGCGATACTTTTACTGAGTCTTGGATCAGGTATGATTTGCCCATGAATTCCCGTTTGGCGATGGTTTTTCCTTCTGCTTGATGAATGTACAACTCGTTTTTGGGCATGTTCATGCGCACCTGAAAGCCACCGCCGCCCATCGGTTCTTCTTCATCTTCGATGAGCGTTTTAAACAGCGACTCGTTTTCGTTAAAAAACAGTTGCTCTTTGGTAGACCGGAATTCCGGAATCATGGCTTTCATCTCGGCACGTTCGGGCGGAAGCCGGCGGTGCATATTGATCTTTACTTCGTAGGTAATTACGCCCGACGTTTGGGCAAAAAGGGTGTGCGCGGCAAGCATGACTATTAGAATACCTGCAAGCAGAAGTAGCTTTCGTTCCATATTGAAGTTTTGATTGGGTTTCATTTCTAATGCAAACGTACGGAGCCCCGTGCCGCGCGGTGGTTAATGGTGCTGTATGTATGGTTAATTAACGTTAATGGTTGTGGCAAAGCGCAGCAGATGGCTTTTCTTTGTGGCGATGAAAGCCCGGAAAAGGAATCTCACTCTGCTGCTCATCAGCACCAGCCTGGTTCTGCTTTTGGTTTTGCAGGCGTTGTGGCTGCACTCCGTGTACCAACAGCAAAGCCGCGGCTTTGAGCGCGAAACGCGGGCGCTGTTGCGAACCACGGTGTTTGAATTACACGATTCGCTGGTGCAGCACAACCTGCAACCCCTGAAGGGCGACTCCGGACGCATTACCATCAGGAGAAATATTTTGGCAGACACCATTAAGAATGATTGGATCAAGATGGCGGGCGATCCGCCCGCCAGCGTACGCATTTATGTTTCCAACGGCTCGTCCGACACCCTGGCGCGATTCGTATCGCCCATCATTTCCGGTATCCGGGGCAACCCACAGGTGCGGCAATTCAGTTTGCGCCTGAATAGCGATACACTTGGCACCGAAAGGGTATCCCGGGAGTACAAGAAACGTTTGGCTACAATCGGCATTCATCTGCCCTTTGAACTGCGGTGTGTGGTGCGCGAACTGCCGTTTCCACCGCCCACCGAGCCCCTGTTTTCCAACCTCGTTATGACGCCCCAGGGCGGGTATGAGGTACGGTTTCAGCGCGTGCAATGGCTGATGCTTCAAAAGATCGCACCCCAGGTGTTATTCTCGGTTTTTCTCACTGCACTCACGGTAATTTCGTTTATCCTGTTGTACCGCGCCTTGCGTACACAACAACGGCTCATGGAGCTGAAGAACGACTTCATCAGCAACATGACCCACGAATTAAAAACACCGCTCGCCACCGTAAGTGTGGCGCTGGAAGCGCTAACCCACTTCAATGCACTTGATAATCCGAAACGCACGCAGGAATATCTGGAAATCGCAAAAAACGAACTAAACCGACTGGCCCTCCTCACCGATAAAGTGCTACGCGCATCGGCCTTCGAAAAAGAGGGAATTGACTTCGAGCCGGAGTCGGTCGCCTTTGACGCGGTGGTGCAACAAGTACTCGCATCTATGAAGCTGCTCTTCGAAAAAAGAAATGCACGCGTAAACTTCGAAACCGAAGGCGATGATTTTGAAGTGTTGGGCAGTAAAACGCACTTGACCAATGTGATCTTTAACCTGGTAGACAACGCGCTAAAATACAGCGATGACGAACCCCGACTGACGATTCGGTTGGTAGAGCACGCAGGTGCTGTGGCCATCACCATATCCGATCAGGGCATTGGCATTCCTGCCGAATACCAGCACAAAATCTTCGAGCAGTTTTTTCGGGTACCTACCGGTAATGTACATACCCGCAAAGGCTATGGCCTGGGTTTGAATTATGTGGCCAGCGTGGTACGCAGCCACAACGGTACGATTGATTTGGAAAGTGCCGAAGGCAAAGGCTCCGCATTTACCATTACCGTGCCGAAGCACCGCAAAACATGAAAGAGATTCGCATTTTATATGTAGAAGACGAGCCGTTTCTGGGGCGCATCGTGAAGGAAAGCCTCGAGAGTCGCCACCTGAACGTAACCATGGTTACACACGGCAGCGAAGCACTGGGCGTATTCCGGAAGGTCAATCCGGATATTTGCGTGTTAGACATCATGTTACCTGGGCAGGATGGATACAGCCTGGCTGCCGAAATCCGAAAATTAAATGCACTGGTCCCCATCATTTTTGTTACCGCCAAAACGCAAACGGAAGATGTAGTAAAAGGCTTCGAAGTGGGCGGCAATGACTACCTGCGTAAGCCCTTCAGCATGGAAGAACTAATCGCGCGGGTAACCAATCTGCTCCAGCTTACACAACGCCTGGCGCCCGCGGCAGAGGAAATTGCGTTGGGGAGTCTTGTCTTTTTCCCGCAACGGTATGAATTGAAGTCTTCGCAGCAGCTCCGCAAGTTATCGCACCGCGAGGCCAGCCTGCTTTTGTATTTGTACGAAAACCGGCTTCACACCATTGAGCGCAAAGACCTGCTGTTAAAACTTTGGGGCGATGACTCGTTTTTTAACTCCCGCAATCTGGATGTGTACATCACCAAGCTGCGCGATCTTTTAAAAGAGGATAGCCGTGTGCAGATTATTACGATAAAAGGTATCGGATTTCGATTTGTACTTAGTTAGCTGCCGTTGGTCACAGCGTGGAGTCAGTGGCACGTAGGGCTGCACGGTAATGTATCTTTTTTTATATTTACTTACCTTAAACCCACTACCTATGACATACAACATTCAGTATGCGGAAAACCAATCACGGCTGGAGTTGCTGCTACGCTCCATCTTCGGGTTCATTTACATTCTGATCCCGCACGGTTTTGTACTCTTCTTTTTTGGCCTTTGGAGTGCCATTCTTTCGTTTGTTTCATGGTTTAGCATTCTGTTTACCGGACGGTACCCGGAGAGCTTTTTCGAATTTCAGGTAAACCTTATCCGCTGGCAAGCCCGCCTCAATGCGCGCGTTTTCAATCTGGCAGATGGGTACCCGGCTTTTGGTATCGTAAATACAGACCCGGTTATTCAGGTGGAAATTCCCTACCCCACTTCGCTTAGCCGCGGCCTGCTTTTGGTGAAACTATTTTTTGGCTGGCTGTATGTGCTCGTTCCGCACGGGTTTGTGTTGTTCTTTTTATTCATGGGCGTGGGCATTGCGTCGGTTATCGGCTGGTTCATCATCTTATTTACAGGAAGTTTGCCGCGTAATTTTCACGATTTTATTGTGGGCTACTTGCGGTGGAGCCAGCGTGTAAATAACTACATGACTAACCTTACCGATGAGTATCCGCCCTTCTCTTTAGATTAGTACCCATTCGCCTATGAACCACCATCCGCTACCACAGCCGGACGAAATCCCAATTCGTGAAAAGGAAGACGCCATGGGCGCTTACCTAATGATGTTTGCCGCTGTGGCCATTGGGCTGCCGTTGCCCATCATCAACCTGATTGCCGCCGTGATCTATTACTTCGTTAACCGCAAGAAAAGCCGGTTTGTGCATTTCCATTCGCTGCAAGCCCTGCTTTCGCAAATCCCCACCACGCTCATCAACTGGGGGCTGGTGGTGTGGGCTGTTTGGATTGCCGTTACCGATTTGCGTCTGTCCGAAGAGTTCTGGAGTTATGCCATTCTCGCAGGCGTAGCTACCCTGTTTTATTTTATTATTAGCATGATTGCTGCCTACAAAGCCCGGCAAGGAAAAATGTACTACTTCTTGTTCTTTGGCAAAATTGCGTACGATGTGGCTTTCCGCGTACGGGAAGAACGCGCCACCACTGAGCCGGTAAACAAGCCCCCGTTCTGATGCGGCTGTGGCGTGATCTGCTCATCCTGCTGGCGTTTGCTGTAGCCATCTTTCTGGGTGGCTATTGGCTGATTAAAAACGTAAACTGGAACCTGAGCGAGCGATTTGAATTTGGTTTATCGGTAGAACAGGAAAAAAAACTGGGCGACCTGATGAAGGAAACCCTGTGGAACAACTTCGATAAACTGGAAGACCCCACCGTAGACTCGGCCATGCAAATCATTACCGCGCGGCTGTTGCGCAAGCTGGATACTTCCCAGTATCAGTACAACTTCATTGTTCTTGCCAAAGACGAAATCAACGCATTCACCATCCCCGGCGGCAACATCTATATCTTTTCCGGGCTGCTGCTGGAGAGCGAAAGCCCCGAAGAAGTAGCGGCCGTGCTGGCACACGAAATCGGCCATGCAGAAAAACGCCATGTGGTTCAGAAGCTGGTGAAGGAGTTTTCGCTCGGGGCGCTGGTAGCTATCCTTTCCGGTGGCGACCCCAGTTTGTTGATGGATGTGTTGCGGCAGGTAATTGGTACCAGCTTTGATCGCGATCAGGAAAATGAAGCGGATGATTTTGCTCTGGCACTCTTGGAAAAGGCAAGGATCGAGCCCAAGAGCCTGGCCGTTTTTTTTGAGCGGCTAAACGCCAAAGATTTGAGTTACAACAGAAATCTTGAGCTGATCATGACGCACCCCCACAACGATAAGCGGCTGGCCAAATCGCGCGGCTACCTCACCCAAAAAGATTTTCGGGCAGAAAAAATAGCGGTAGACTGGGCCCGCGTGAAGCAAGCCGTTCGCACAAAACAATAGCGATGATACGTTCTACTTTTTCGTGGGTGCCGGTACTGCTGTTTTTGCTGGCCTCCGCGTGTAGCCAAAACGGCTCCCTCGACCCCGAAAAAACACGCGAACAGCTTGCGCGCCTAAATGCCGAAGTAGACGCTGCCGTAGTAAACCGCGATGTGCCCCGACTGCAACGAATCTATGCCCCAGACTTTGTGTTTACCCACGGCACGGGGCTGGTAGAAGGCGTTGATGGCTGGCTACGCACCGTAAGCGATACTTCGTTGCATTATCTGGCGCGCACTCAGGACTCCACGAATGTAGAATTGCACACCGGCGTGGCCTTGGTCAGCGGCCGCATGTTGATCACACGTGCACAACGGGGCGACACCGCGCGGTACGGCATCTGGTATGTGCGCTTGTATCAGGAAAAAGAAAACCGGTGGCAAATGATCTCCCATCGTACCACGCGAGAGTGGCACTGGTAAAATAAAGTGCTGGTAAGCTACCTCGCCTTTACCAGGAACTGTTCAAGGTCTTTTAGCTGCAAAATACCCTCGTAGTAGGCCTTACCGAAAATAACGGCAAAGATGCCCATGTCGTTCAGACGTTTGATGTCGTCTACGCCCCGCACGCCACCACTGGCTAAAATCTGTAGTTCCGGAAAACGCTCGCGAAGATCTTGATAAAACGAAAACGCAGGCCCCTCCATTACGCCATCGCGCGAGATATCGGTTGACTTTACATACTTCAGGCCCCGGTCGTAAAAAAATTGGAGGTGATCGTACAAATGAATTTCTGATTTCTTTTGCCAGCCACGAAATGCAATCTTTTTCGATACGATATCGGTTACATCTGCGCCCAGCGTTATCTTCTCGCGGCTGTAGCTTACAATCCAGGAGGCAAACAACTCGGGGCTGGAAACCGCAATGCTGGAAGCCGTAATGTAATCAGCCCCGCGTTCAAACGCCTGGCTGATATCGCCATCTTCGCTAATGCCACCGGTAAAATCGATTTTTAAATCGGTGTACCCGGCAATGGCTTCCAGAACGTGATAATTCTTCGGGCTGCCGCGCTCTGCGCCATCCAGATCTACCACATGCACCACTTCAATGCCATGATCTTCAAAACGCCGGGCGAGATCAAGCGGGTTTTCATCATACGCTTTTTCGCTGGTGGGGTCGCCCTTGCGCATCTTCACCACCTTGCCTTTGCGGATTGCAATGGAGGGTATTACCTGGATCATATGTTAAGAAATTGCGAATGCTAAAATTACGATGCGAGCCGGAATTGTAGGCCAAAATCCGGCCTTTAATTTGATTACCTTCGAAACTAGTTTAACCCCTGCGCCATGAAGCGTGCCCACAAACGTTTGCTATTTCTGCTGTACGGAACAATCGGCTTTGCCGCGTGCTTTGGCCAGGCACCCTACGTAAAGCTGCCGGGCAACGTAAACCACCCGGGGCTGAAGGGGCAAGCACCGTACATCAGTTTGGACGGTAACTCGCTGCTCTTCGTTTCCAATTATTCTGAAGACCAATCGCTCAATATCTTTTATACCCTGAAAGGCGAAGGTGGCTGGAAAGACCCTGTGGCGCTGCCCCGGCATCTCAACCAAAAGCTGAATTTGCCGAAAGGCTTTGGCATTAGCCCAGACGGTAAACAGGTGTTTATTTCAAACACGCGCTCCAACGGTTTGGGTGGATACGACATTTATTCCAGCGACCTCCGCGGCGCCAGTTGGACGGAACTCCAAAATCTGGGTATGGCCATCAACTCCAGCCTGCATGAAGCCTCGGCATCCCTTTCGATTGATGGCAGCACGCTATACTTTATGCGCTGCGCCAGCCTTACTGAAACCAAAGCCGACGGTTGTAAAATTTTCATGGCCAAACGAAATGCCGCAAATGTGTGGGAAACCGCCGTGGCATTGCCGCCTCACATCAACACCGGTAACTCGCAAATGCCCCGCATTTTGGGGGATAACGAGACGTTGGTTTTTTCCTCGGCATTATTCGGAGGTAAAGGAGGCATGGAGTGGCTACTCACCCGTTTTGACGGCCAAACCTGGAGCAAACCCGTGCTGCTGGAGTTTGCCAACACGCCGGGCGATGATGTATATGGCAGCGCTACGGCCGTGGGGCGCTATTGGCTTTGCGACCGGCCCATAAAAAATGGTACCGAAATGGCGGAGGTGCTTTTTCCGGCAGATGTTAAACCAAAGGCAACCCTGCGGATCGAAGGGCGCGTGAGTGGGGTGGCCGATCTGGCTTCGCCCTTTGTGTACGCCACCAACATGGGCGCCGCTGTGGTGCACCGCACACGGCCTGCCAAAGACGGCACTTTTCGGCTTTATCTGCCCGAAGGCAGTCGGTATGATGTATCGGTAGAGCCTGAGCAAGACAACTACACGTTTTTTTCCACCCAGTTTGATCTCACCGCAAATCGAATTCCCATCATGGAGCGCGTAGAAGCCAAACTGCAAGCGGTGGTGCCCGGTACTGAGTTGGAGTTAAAAGGCCTGGTTCTGGATCCGGACGGCCACCTCTCACTGCGTCAATCGCGTGAGGAATTTCGAAGGCTGGAACGGATGCTCAAGGGCAACCGCGATAAAAAGTTCGTGTTAGACGTAGAGCTTACCGGCTACCGTAAAGACAGCCTAAACACCGATGCCGATCTCACCGAAACGGAAAGCGACACGCTGCGGCTCATGGCCCGCGACAGTACCGACTCTGTTGTGGTGAAAACGTACTACCACAACGATCGTACCGTGCAACAAGGGCTGCAAGTAGTAAATCAACTGTTGAGTAAGGGCATTCCGGCCGACCAAATGATGCTGCGCCACCGAGCCCTGCCGGGTGAGGCGCGCCCCGCCCGCACGCGGTTTAAACTAATTATTCCGTAACGGAAAAGGGTAATGCTACCAGGGTCTTATCCCACATAAATACCAACTCGAGTTCGCCATCCATCCGCTCCAGCGAAATTGTAAACTGCTCCGTTTCCATAGGCGATGCAACCGCGGGGGCATCCGCAGCGAGCACATCCTTTTCAGCTTTGCGATTTACCTCACCATTGAAATTCACACCCCATTGTCCGTATTCTGAGTTGAATATGATGGTCCACTTATCCGCCTGCGGAATGGTCCACACGGAATATTTGCCTGCCGGTAGCGTTTTACCGCCAATGGTCAGTGCTTTTGAAGTTGAAAACACCGTAGCCTCGTTCGCGCCGGTGCGCCACACTTTGCCATACGGCACAAGCGCACCAAAAATCTCGCGGCCTTTCTTAAACGGGCGGTTGTAGAACACGCTCACCTTGGCGCCGTTGTGCTCCAGCTCCACCGTTGTTTCCGGACTGAACGACTTGGTGCGCATGCGGAGATACAAAAACAGGCCGGCCAGCAGCACCACCACAATTCCGGAAATAATCAGTACGCGTTTCATCTTACCTAGGGTTGGGTTTTGTTTAACGAAATAACGGGTTACCCCGCAGGCCGCAAAGGTAAAACAATTAAAGCCCTAAAAAATGTTGAATCGTTGTGGAAAAAGTAAGGACAAACGGCTTTACTTTTGGAGCCTAATTAATTGAAACTATGTTAGTCATGTCTGTAGTAGGTGCCTTGTTTGTGTTGGCGATCCTTTCCATCTGGATCTTCCCCAACAAAATGATCAGCAACAACGAGCACGATCGCAAGCACTAACAACGCAGCGCACGCGTGGCGGCCATTTGTGTGTTTTGTGGTTCGGCCACGGGCACTAACCCGGTTTTCGCAACCGCAGCCCGTACCTTGGGTAGCTTAATTGCCGCGCGCGGCCACTCGCTGGTGTACGGGGGCGGCAACGTGGGTTTGATGGGCATCGTAGCCGATGCCGTTCTTGCCGGGGGCGGCCGCGTAACCGGCGTAATTCCTGATTTTTTAATGCAACGTGAAGTGGGCCACACCGCATTGTCGGAATTGGAGGTGGTGGCCACCATGCACGAGCGCAAGCGAAGAATGGCCGATCTGGCCGATGCCTTTGTAGCCATGCCCGGCGGCTGGGGCACGTTAGATGAATTAGCTGAAATCCTTACCTGGCGGCAACTTCACCTCACCCATCAGCCCGTGGCACTGCTCAATACCGCTGGCTTCTTCAACCCCCTCATTGCGTGTTTTGAACACATGGCAGCCGCAGGATTCCTCTCGCCAACAAATTTGCACCTGGTTAAAGTGGCCTCCACGCCGGAGGATCTGCTACACCTGCTCGCCGCCGGTTGACCTTTTTACCCGCAAATGCGTTACATTGGTAACGTATGATGAGGCGTATTTTAGCCGTGGGGGGACTGGTGTTTTTAGCCTCGCTGGCCGGGGCGCAGCAACAATTGGGGTTTACCATGCAACCGGGCCGGAAAAAGGTGGTCATCCCAATCGAAGTTCACAATAACCTGGTGGTGGTGCCAATCCTGCTAAATGGCCAGCTTCCGTTGAGATTTATTTTGGATACCGGGGTGCGTACGGCTATTCTCACCCAAAAAGTTTACAGCGACATTCTTAACCTACAATACACGCGCAAATACTCCATTGCCGGGCCCGGTGGCGAAAAGCTGGTAGATGCGTATGTAACCAACAACGTTACGATTGATATGCCGGGCATCCACGGCGAGGGGCACGCACTACTGGTATTGGAAGAAGATTATCTGGAGTTACGAAGTTATTTGGGTGTGGATGTGCACGGCATTTTAGGGTACGAGCTGTTCAGCCGCTTCGTTACACACATTGACTACGAAAATAAGGAGTTAACACTCTTCCTGCCGGGCCGATTCAAGCCCAACCGCAGAACACAGGTATTGCCCATTCAGGTGTTGGATACGAAACCCTATCTGGTTACCTCTATTCAGCAGGCGGACTCCACCGACCTTACGTTGAAGCTGCTGGTAGACAGCGGTGCTAGCCACAGCGTATTTCTGGAAAGTTGGTCGGACAAACGAATCAAGGTACCCAATCGAAACGTTCAGAGCATAATTGGCCGCGGCATCGGGGGTGCAATCACCGGCCGCATTGCACGCATCAACTCGCTTACACTCGGAAAATATAAAATTCAAAAACCCACAGTGAATTTTCCCGACATTGAAACCTACCTCGATACGCTAAAGGGCGGAAATGCGGTGTTCAGAAATGGAACCATTGGAGGCGAGGTGCTTTCGCGATTCAATGTAGTTTTCGATTTCCCGGGCGAGAAAATTTATTTTGAACGGAACTCCACATACAAATCGCGATTTTACTACAACCTTAGTGGCATCACGGTAAAAGCAGAAGGCACACGCCTGCGCCGGTATGTCATTTCTGAGCTGCGGGGTGGCTCGGCCGGAGAACAAGCCGGATTTCAAGTTGGCGATGTGTTGCTTGCCATTAATGGCGTACGTACGGCCGACCTGGACTTGAGTACCTTGAATGGTTTTCTCAACTCCAAGCCAAACAAAAAAGTGCGCATGGAAATTGAGCGCGATAAGCAGAAGATCAAAAAAGAATTCCGGTTGGCCGATCAGATTTGATAGCTGGGGGCGTTTTTCACCAACCGCAACAGTTGGCCTTTGCGTTTGCGATAGGCCTCCGCCAGGTAGCGCTGCGTTTTACGAAACTTCAGGGAATTAGTCATGGCGCGGTAAAGTGCCTCGCCCGTCAGGTTTTGCTTTAGCACAAAGTTCAGCGCCCCATTTCCAATGGTTTCGATGTAATTCGAGTTTTTCAACACGGTAATGGGAATATGCCGTGTGCGCTTATCTTTCAATAACCACTGCACGGCTTCTTTTAACGCAGCACGCCCCAGGTTATCATCAATTACAATAAACGTGGGCGCAAAATGCTGTAGGCGCTCTTGCAGCGATTTTACATCAAATGCAATCTGTGTTTCGATGGGCTGATTCTTCAGAAGCAGTTTGGTCGATACGCCACTCAGATCGATCGGGTTGTTACCCAACACCAGCACACGTACCATATCGGTTTGATTTTTATCCATGCTGCTAACGAAACGATTTTCGGATGAACTATAGTGAGGTGAAACCATTATTCATTCAAGTTAACGTAATCCCCACGCAAATAGCCGGAATGTTGAAGAATTAAGTTTGAATTAACAGGGGTACAAAATTTTTGTTATCTCTGTATCTTTCTTTAATGACGTTATCCGTTGCGATTGTGGGTGGGGGGTTATCCGGACTTGTAGCCGCTATTCATCTGGCCCTCAGCGGCCAACGCGTTACCCTTTTCGAGAAAAAAACGTACCCGTTTCATCGGGTTTGCGGCGAGTACATCTCAAACGAAGTACTTCCGTATTTAAAAACACTTGGAATCGACCCGTTTTTGTGGGGCGCTCAACAAATCTCCGAATTCGAATTAACCTCCGTAAATGGGAACCGCGCCCAGATGGCTCTGGATTTGGGTGGTTTTGGGATAAGTCGGTTTTGTTTTGACGAACACCTGGCGCGATACGCACAATCTCTTGGCGTTGTGGTGCTTGAACGCGCAGAAGTTGAACACATCCGTTTTCATCAAGGTGTTTTTGAACTACGCAGCGCGCAACAAAGTGTAGAAGCACAAGTGGTGTTATCCGCCTACGGCAAACGCTCAAAACTGGACTACACGCTCAAGCGCAGTTTTATTACCCGGCGATCGCCCTATGTAGGGGTGAAACATCACATTCGATATCCGCAGCCGGCGTCGCGTATTTCGCTGCATAACTTCAGTGGCGGCTATTGCGGAATAAGCGCAGTGGAAAACGGAGTCCAAAATCTGTGTTACCTGGTACACCGCGATGCGGTACGCGCGCATGGCGACATTCATCAACTAGAGAAAGTGGTACTTAGCGAAAACCCTTACCTCGCCAAAATTTTCGACACTGCGGAATTTCTTTTTGCCAAGCCCGAAGTCATTAACGAGATTACCTTCGAGCAAAAAGAGCCGGTACACCAGCACTTGTTGATGATTGGCGATGCCGCTGGCATGATTACCCCGCTTTGCGGCAACGGCATGGCCATCGGTATTCATGGCGCGAAGCTGGCCTGCGAAAGTGTGCTGGCGTGGGATGGTAAAGAGCACAGCCGGCCGGCCATGGAAGCCAGGTACCGGCAGCAGTGGAACCAGACGTTTGCGCTGCGGTTATGGACGGGCCGCCAGATTCAGCGCCTGTTTGGCGGCAAAGCGGCCTCTAACTTTGCGGTAGCGTTGGCTAACCAGGTGCAGCCCGCCGCCCGCTTTTTAATGACCAAAACGCATGGTCAGCCCTTTGCATAAATTAGGGTTGCAACCGCCTGGTGAGTTTATTACCTTCCTCACTTTAAAACCAAAACCATGAACGCACGCAGAGATTTTCTGAAAACAATTGGGCTGGCCACCGCCGGGTATTCGCTGGCGCCCCTGCTTTCCGCCTGTGGCGGCAAAACCACTTCCGAAGCTACCACCGATTCCACCGCCATGATTACGCAAACCGCACCCGAACTCTTCTTTAAAATCTCGTTGGCCGAATGGTCTTTGCACAAGATGTTGTTCGATAAAAAGCTGGATAATCTGGATTTTCCTGCAAAAGCAAAAAATGATTTTGGCATCTCGGCCGTGGAATATGTAAACCAGTTCTTTGTTGATAAAGCCAAGGATACGGCCTACCTCACCGAACTGAAGAAGCGTTGCGATGACAACGGTGTAACCAGCGTGCTGATCATGGTGGATGGCGAGGGCGAAATGGCCGACCTGGACGGCAAGAAACGCGCAAAGGCCGTAGAAAACCACTACAAGTGGGTAGAGGCCGCCAAGTTTCTCGGTTGCCATTCCATTCGTGTAAACTGTTTCGGCATTGGCTCGGAAGAAGAAGTAGCAAAAGCAGGTACCGATGGGCTACGTAAGCTTTCTGAGTTTGCCCAACCTTTCGGGATTAATGTGATTGTGGAAAACCACGGCGGCTATTCGTCAAAAGGCACCTGGCTTGCAGGTGTGATTTCTGCGGTGGGCTTGTCCAACTGCGGCACCCTGCCGGATTTCGGAAACTTCTGTGTGCGCCGCGAAAAAGGCGATATGTGGGAGTCGCCCTGCGTGGAAGAATACGATCGTTACAAAGGCGTTGAAGAGATGATGCCGTTTGCCAAGGGCGTTAGCGCCAAAGCGTATGGATTTGATGCGAACGGCAATTGTATTGAAACCGACTATAGCCGCATGTTACCGATCGTGAAGGCAGCGGGCTACACCGGGCACATCGGCATTGAGTACGAAGGCTCCATTTCGGAAGAAGACGGGATTCGCGCTACGAAAGCGCTACTGGAACGCGCCGGCGCGATTGCCTAAAATACGTTGCCCACATGGCTTGTGTCCAGCCAGAGCCAAACGAAAAAGGTGTTAAGGCAAACGGCCGAGATGAAATTCAGCCACATGGTGTTGGCGTAATTTGCCTTTTGCGAATTACGCCACACGTGTGCAAACCAAGCCATAAAAAATACGACCACCGGCGCCAGGCAGAGTAAATACCGCACTGCGATGCCCGTAGAAAAGTAGGCAATAAAATACCACGCATAGAGTCCGGCGGCTACTGTAAAAACCAGTTGCACAAATAAAAACGTGCCGCGAATGCCCAGCCGTGTGCTTATTGTGCGGTCGCCCCGTTTTAAATCCTCCTCATGTTGGTACACCTGCGTCATCGGGTAGCTGCCCAGCAGCATCAGGGTGCTAAGCGCAGCCGGAATCAGCACCTTTGCCTGCAACAAAGGCTCCCAGCCAAAGTTATTTAGGCCGGCATAGCACATCAAAAAGGTAAAGAAGCCTTGAAAAACGCCAATGGTTAACCATCCCACCACCGGATATTTTTTCAAACGCACCCACGGATGGCTATATGCTTTTGAAACCAGGCCATAGACGAGCACAAACGCAAAAAAGAGCCAGCCGATTTTCCATGCGGCCAGCACCAAGGCTACCGCATCGAAGGCGAGTGCGAGCCAATACAACCCGGGCGTTACCGGCGGTGGGGTTTTCAGGCCACCAATGCTTTGCTCATCTTTATCGAAATAACTGTTGTACCCATTGCTGGCGGGATAAAGAAATAGATGAATGATCAGAAACGTCCACACCAACGAGTTCGCTGTAAAATTGGGCGAAATGGCCAGTGCAAAAAAATACACCGGCATGAGAAAAAATGAAAATGGGATGCGCAAGTGCAGCCAGCTGGAGCGTTTAAACATAAACAACAAGTTGTAAAAGAAACTAAAATAGGCTTTTTTGGTTTCACTAATTCATGAGTTACATCACCGCCCTGGGTACGGCAAGCCCGCAGCACGCACACCTTCAGTCAGACATTGCCGAGTTCATGGCACGCGCAATGGCACTACCGCAACCAGAGGCGCGCAAACTGCGGGCCATCTTCCGGGCCAGCGGCATAGACACGCGCCACTCCGTGCTATTGGACTATGGCAGTACCGGTGCGCGCACATTCTACCCGCCCGCAGCGAATTTGGAGCCCTTTCCCACCACCGCTCAACGCATGCACCTGTTTCAAAAACACGCCCCGGTGTTGAGCGAGCTAGCCGTGCAGGAAGTGTGGCGCCAGCGCCCGGAAGTGCTGCCCGAGTCAATCACCCATTTGGTGGTGGTCAGTTGCACGGGCATGTATGCCCCCGGGCTCGACATCGATTTAGTAAAGGTGCTCGGCCTCCCCACCGATGTGCAACGCGTGTGCATCAACTTTATGGGTTGCTACGCCGCCTTTAATGCCTTAAAGCTGGCACACCAGTTTTGTGAGACATCGCCCCACGCGCGCGTACTGGTGGTGTGCACAGAATTGTGCAGCATCCATTTTCAAAAGGAACCTACCGAGGACAACATCCTGGCCAACGCATTGTTTGCCGATGGTGCCGCTGCCGTGTTGGTGGAGAGCAAAGCGCGAAAAGGGGTAAATCTCAGCCCGGCTGCATTCTTTTGTGATTTAGCCCCCGAAGGCGAAAACGACATGGCGTGGCGGATCGGCAATTGGGGTTTTGAAATGCGGTTGTCTTCCTACGTACCCAAGGTCATTCAATCCGGCATCCATCCCCTTACCCAACGATTACTGAAAAAAATTGATCGCGATCTCAGCCATGTAGATCTTTTCGCCATCCACCCTGGCGGCAAAAAAATTCTGGAAGCGGTTGAAGCCGAGCTTCACCTCACCAAAGAACAAAATGCCGCCGCGTACCGGGTGCTCCAGAAATACGGCAACATGTCTTCGCCCACCGTACTCTTTGTACTGAAAGAAATTTGGCAGCAGTTGAAGCCGGCGGATGACCACAAAACCATATTAAGCTTCGCCTTTGGCCCGGGGTTAACCCTGGAAAGTATGCTGCTGCACGTTGTATTCAACCCGCCACCAACTCCAACCTCGTAAACCGTGCCTGATTTTCAACAACGTGCCACTACCGAAGAATGGATGGACGACCTGAATTGCCAGGGCGAAGTGGTACACCAAACCTTGCGCGAGCTGCACATCATTAACACGTGGCTCGGTGGCAACGCCATTACCCTTTCGGGATTAGCCTCCGTGGTACACACGCAAAACCCCAACCACGAACTAGTGGTGGCCGATATTGGATGCGGCGGTGGCGACTTGCTGATTCGTATGGCCGAGTGGGCGCGAAAAGCAAACCGGAAGTTGCGCCTCATCGGGTTTGATGCAAACCCACATATCGTGGCCTATGCGCAGGTACAAACCCGCGCCTACCCCGAAATTGAAATCCGCGAAGCCAATATTTTTTCCGAGGAATTTCGGCAGCAGCAATTTGATGTGATTACCGCTACCCTGGTGTTGCATCACTTCCGCGAAGGGGAACTGGTAACGCTTTTGAAACAGTTCCAAAGCCAAACGCGCGTGGGTATTGTAATCAACGATTTACACCGCCATCCGTTGGCATATTACTCCATTCTGGTACTTACCAAACTCTTTTCCCGCAGCGCCATGGTGCAGTTCGATGCACCTCTCTCGGTGGCACGCGCGTTTTCCAAAGCCGAGTGGGTGGCGTTGTTGCGGGCGAGCGGCATTACGAAGTACACGTTGCGCTGGCGTTGGGCGTTTCGGTGGCAGCTGCTGATCAACGTAAGTGTTACCAATACACGCTGAAGCGTATTATTGCAGCATAAAAACAACATGATGAAGAAGTTATTTGGTTTAGCCCTGGCTGCCCTTGTGGTACAAGCCTGCGATTATGCCCACTCCAACGTACAAACACTCATCACAGACGATTGTGGTGTTTCCTGGAAAGTGATCAAGCCCGGCGAGTCCGTGCCCAAGCGCATTGGCGTGTGCGCATATAAAATCACCATACCCGATTACCCGATGCAGGGCGAATCGAAATTTCGAACCGCTTTTAAAGATCGCGTACTGGCCAATATTGAAGTGACGTACGATTACTCCATTACCGAGCCCATCGCTTTTATTAACGAAGCGAAATACCTGGGCAAGCCAAACACCACGTCAGACGACAACAGCAATAGCTTTGCCGTTTATGAAACAGCCGAGAACTCGGTAATTGATAAGCGCATCAAAGAAGTATCGCGCGATCTGCTGATTCATGAAGACATTGTGGATTTCTCACAGGCAGATTTTGAAGAAAAATTACTGGTTGAGGTAAACAAACTCCTCGACACGAAAGGAGTGCGATTGAACTTTCTCAGCTTCGTGCCGATTCCCGAAGAACAAACCCGGCTGGCCATTGATGTGGTAACGGCCGCAAAGATTTATAACGCTAAAGGTTTGACCGATGTGGGCAAGGCGGTTTCATCGGCCCGTGCCGGGGCCTCCAAAATTCAAATTGTGGTGCAGAAAGACGGTACCGTAACAACCGAAGAGTAAGCGACTCTGGCACAATTTTTACTAAGTTTACTGCATAAAGCATAGACACATGAAAAACCTGTTTTCGGTACTGATTCTGCTGGCATTGGCCACCGCGTGCGCCAACGGTACACTAGGCAAGAAAGTAAAAGAGCCATTTCGCGGAAGCGCCTATGAATCGAATAACCGCTTCTTTCGTGCTACCGGTAAAGGCGAAAGCTCGCAAGACAACATTGCCCGCGGAAAAGCAGATATTGAAGCGAAAGCACAGCTGGCCGGACAGGTAAATACCACCATGAAACAAGTGGCCGATCAATACCTGGGGCAAACCGAAAACGAGCGCGCAGCGGATGTGGCCGATAAGTTCCAAAGCCTGGTGCGCCAAACCATGAACACCAGCATTGCAGACTTACGTAAAATAGGCGAGGAGAAGTACTTCAATGAAAAGGAAAACAAATACTCCGTTTTTATTGCCTATGAGATCAAGAAGAACGCGATGTTCCGGTTCATGAAAAAGCAAGCGCGGGTGGATAACACCATCAATGAGCGCCAACTCGAACTCATCGATAAGATTCTGGACGAGCAGATCAAGGCAACGGAGGAGAACTAAAATCCTTTTGCCGCAAGGGGCTGCAGATTATTTGGCTTCCGCCATCTTTTCTGCAGCCTCTGCTATTTTCAATTGTTCAATAAAGTCTTCAATATCGCCATCCATTACCGCTGGCAGGTTGTATTTGGTAAAACTGATGCGGTGATCGGTAACACGGCTTTGCGGATAATTGTAGGTGCGAATTTTTTCTGATCGGTCGCCACTGCGCACCTGGCTTCTGCGGGAAGCCATCACCTCGGCATTCTTCTTCTCCTGCTCAATCTCATACAATTTCGTGCGCAGCATCTGCAGCGCGCGTTCGCGGTTACCGTGCTGCGAGCGTTCCACCTGGCACACCACCACAATGCCGGAAGGCTTGTGGGTAAGTTGCACTTTGGTTTCTACTTTATTTACGTTCTGGCCACCGGCGCCACTACTGCGCGCCGTCTGGTATTCCAAATCGGCCGGGTTGATCTGCACATCCACTTCATCGGCTTCCGGAAGCACGATCACCGATGCGGCACTGGTGTGCACGCGCCCTTGGGTTTCCGTGGCCGGCACGCGCTGCACGCGGTGTACACCCGATTCGTATTTAAAGATGCCATAGGCGCCATCGCCCGATACCTCGCTGATTACTTCTTTGTATCCGCCGGCGGTGCCCTCGGTTACGTCCATCACCACCATTTTCAGGCCGCGTTGGTCGCAATAGCGTTGGTACATGCGCCACAGATCGCCTGCAAATAACGCTGCCTCATCGCCACCCGTGCCAGCACGGATTTCGAGGATACAGTTCTTATCGTCATTCGGATCTTTCGGCATGAGCAGGTCTTTCAGTTCTTTCTCGCGTGCGGCCAATTGTGGTTCCAGATCGGCAAGTTCTTGCTTGGCCAATTCGCGCATGCCTTCATCTTTTTCCGTTTCCAATACATCCTTTGCCTGGCGCATGTCATCCCCAATCTTCTGAAACTCCTCGTACTTGCGCACCACCTTTTCCAGGTCTTTATATTCTTTGCTGAGCTGCGAAAATTTTTTCGGATCGTTTACTACACCGGGTTGTACAATGAGCATTGCCACCTCCTCAAACCGGCTCTTTATTTCTTCTAACTTTTCGACCATAGGGCGGCAAAGATACAAATTGTGATTCGTACCGGGCTTTGCTACAAGCGCGAAAACAAAAGCCCACAGTGCCCTGTTTTTTTGCCATGCTATCCGCGGAAGCGATTGACCGAATAATTGAAATGGCGTGGGAAGACCGCACACCTTTCGAGGCGATTGAGGCCCAGTTTGGATTACGCGAAGACGCAGTAGTGGACCTGATGCGGCAACAATTGGCACCGGGGGCGTGGCGCAGATGGCGGAAACGGGTAAACGGTCGGGCTACGAAATTTGCACGGAAACGTGATGGCAACGTATCGCGGTTTAAGTGCAATCGTCAGCGGTTGGTATCGGGAAACCGGATTTCCAAGCGTTGATTTATCTTTGTGCCGCACCCATCTACACATGCCATGAAATTATTCTTTGCCCCCGCACTTCTTTTGTTGCTCGCCTGTGGCCCCACGCAGAAAAAAGAGCCCGTGTTGGCCCCACGGGAATTCCAGAAGCAGCTCTCCGCAACGCCTAACGCGGTGCTGGTTGACGTGCGCAGACCCGAAGAACTCGTGGGTGGAAAAATTGAGGGTGCGCGCAACATTGTTTTTGGATCCGCCAGTTTTGAACAAGATATTCTTACACTCGAGAAGCAGCCGATTTTTGTATACTGCGCAGCTGGCGTACGCAGTGCAAAGGCCGCAGCCCTGCTGCGAAAAAACGGATACCAGGTGATTGAACTGGAGGGTGGTTTCAATGAATGGGTTGCCAGTGGTTTGCCCGTAACGAAACGCTAAGGTGGGCCGGCTGGTGCTTTTGGCAGGTCTGCTCAGCGGGTGCTTTGCCTGCGAACGCAAAAACCCACTACCCATCAGCAGCGATTTTTCTGCCGGGCGTAAACTCGGCCAGATTGACCCCGTTTTGGAGGAAGCCTCGGGCTTGGTTGCCAGCCGGAAAAACCCGGGCTATTTGTGGACGCATAACGACAGCGGTGACTCTGCGCGGCTGTTCCTCATTAACGAGGAAGGAAAAATTGTTTTTACCTGCTATCTGCAGGGTGCAAAAAACCGTGACTGGGAAGACGTTGCCATTGGCCTCGGCCCCGACTCTACTTCGTATTTGTTTGTGGCCGATATTGGAGATAATCTGGCCCGATTCCCCTACAAACACATCTACTGTTTTGAGGAGCCGGCCTTTCGCGGTGAAGCCGTGGATACCCTCCGCCAGTTTCACACGCTTACAATCCAGTTAGACGATGGCATCCGCGACAGCGAAACACTTTTGGCCGACCCGGTTACGCAACATCTTTATCTCGTTTCGAAACGCGAAGACGCGGTACGGTTATACGAGTTGAAAAATCCGCTGGGTGCAGACACGCTTCGCGCCACTTTTCAACTCGAACTTCCCTTTCACAATATAAACGGTGGCGACATCTCGCCCGACGGACACGAAATTCTTTTACGCGACTATGAGGCCGTTTACTATTGGCCGCGACCGGCAGGAACAACCGTTGCCGAAGCACTTCGCGGAACGGCAAAAGCACTCCGCTATCAACGCGAAGCCCAGGGCGAAGCCATTGCGTTCAAACTGGATGGTAGCGGCTACTACACCTTGAGCGAAAGCCCTGAGCAGAACTGGGCACACGTTCGATTTTACAAGCGCAACTAAAGCTGCAACTTTTACCACGGCCGTTTCGTTACCCAAGCGGTAACGAACAACAACGCTCGGGCATTCCTGAACAAAACGTATCCGGGGCTCCAACAGGCGAAACAAATCCGCTGCGAAAGAACAAAAGCCCCAAATGTTGTATGGTGCCTGCATTTATGACGTGGACCACAATTTATATTTCCGGCCGACCCGGTTTTGAAAAAGAGCTACAACGCAAGTTGGATCGCTCGGATTTACCCATCATGAGCGGCTCCTCGGGGCTGCCCGTAGGTACCCGTTTGTATTGGATAGACGATCAACTCCCGCTGCGCGACCTCAAGTTGGCCATTGGTGCCGAGGTGATCTGGAAATATCGCCTTCGTTTTTCGCCTTTGATCGAGGAGCACGAGGAACGCGAAGCACCATTTACCGATTGGGAAAGAAAAATGATCGGGAAGATGGGGGCGAAATCCAATCAACTCCCGCTTCAACCCATTTTGTAAATCTTCTTACCGGGGCGGCACGTAGCCGGTAGTCAAATCCTGAACAATTTCG
>CAYLWU010000038.1:0-29401 GCA_964387475.1 uncultured Ohtaekwangia sp.
ATCGTGATGTTGAAGGGGATGTTTAAAGCAACGGCTTTCAAGGCGAGTTGGTCCACATTTACACCCGGGCCAGAGAAAGTGCTAAATCCAAAGTCACCAGCAACAGGTCTGGGTATCAGCGTGACCTGAAAACTCGGACTGTTAAAGTTGTCTGGAATGTTTGTTACCGTTGACGTTGACCCAAAGGTGCTCACAGCATAACTGTTCGTAAATAACGCGTTGGCAGAAGATAGGGGTGAAGCACTGATGCTGGCGATAACCACATTGTTACCAATGGCGGGAATCGCGTTGCCACCTAGTCTTCGAATGTTACCACTCACAGATCCGGTTCCATTGATCCGGAGGCCGGTAATCGTAATCTGATCTATGCTGGTAGCCCCGGAGTTTTTAAATGAAATTTCCGCAATGGTGTTATTCAAATATTGAATTGCACCTAAATATGTTCCCGGATCATCGGGATTAGGCGCGTTCCCTGCAAAGTCCGCTCCCGAAAGAATGACTTTCCCATACAAAGGCTTGTTCGATGCATCAAGCGACACATCAAACTGGAAACCAACAGGCAACAAAATATTAAACGATAAAACATCGCCCGGCGCGCCGAGGCTACGGAATTGATCACGTGTTGAGCCTTCACGAATCCAAATGGGTTCGTTTAATGTTTGGAAACTGTTGCTACAAATTCTTAGCGAGAGTCCAGAACCAGGATTGCTGTTGTACGTAACGCCCGCAGGAACCGTTGTGGGTTGGAAGGAAAATGAAACTCCTGTGGTAGCTGTGTTGAAGAATTCATCGGTTGATGCACCCGGAACAAAGAACCCCGTATTTTTTAGCGGAACCAGCACAGGCGCAGGTATCGGGTTTGCTGTTGCACTGCCACCAAGCTCCTCAAACGCTTCGGCATACAGATAAACTTGATATGTAACGCTCGGGTTAAACTCGCCCGAAGGCAGCAGATTTGGCCGAATGGTGGCTACCTGCGGTATCGGATCCGTCTGCGAAATAGTAAAGCTTCCAAACGCTACTTTGGCCGCATTGGTGTATGTGGTTGGGTTTCGCAACTGTTCAACGGTGGGTGGCGGCGGGCTGGTGGTGGGATCTAACACCAGATAAAACGCTTTCCCACGATTATCAAAAGTGGCCACTAGATTTGCTGAAGCCACGCTTGCGTCTACGATGCCAGAAGCAACAAGGTTGGTGGAGCGCGTACGCAGGCGTGTTGGGTTGCTATTCGCAACCTTGAAAAAGAAGACGCCCGAGTAGCTGAACCCTGGGAAGCGGTTACCCGCTTGGTCCATGATACCCCGGTTTTCCGGTACCACATTCACGGCGGTTGGCGCCCCTAGCGCTCCGGGCTCCACGGTTACATAGTACAGCGAATCCTCGCGGAGCGTGCCGGTGGGAATGTTGAAGTAAAGCGAATCGGTGAGATTTGCGGTAACTGTGCTACCCAGAGCGCCGGGGTACTGGCCACGCGGGCTGGTGGCCAGATTTAATGTAGCCACTTCCTGCCCGGTTTTCTGGCTCCGAAGAACTACTCGCCGGTCAAGCGACCACACTGGAACATTAAATGCGAGCATTACATTTGATTGGTCTTTCGACACATTTAACTGTCCGTTGGCAGGATAGGTGCGCACCATAACGGGCGGGAACAACGCTGCGAATGCATACGTGGGCCCCGCACTGATCGCGGCAAGATTACCATCCCGGTCTGCCGAGTAGGAGCTTCCCAAATTTGTACTAATGGCATTATTCGTAACGGGTTGGGTGTATCCCTCGTCTAAGAGGTAAGGCTGGAGCTTTGGCGTACTGCCGTTTGCTGACGGATCGACATCAACCTGTAGAAAGTAGGATGTGGCCAAAGCGGAATTCAGCGGTCGCGGGGTTGTAAACGATACCACCAATTTGTTGCCTCCTGTGGGTGTTATGGTACCGCCCAGCGTGGTGATGTTTACCGCACCAGAGCTGAAGTTAGGACCGTTTGTCTCGAAGATTCTGATGTTTTTAAGAATGGCCGTTACGTCTGCCGTAGGGTTTGCCACCACACCGCCAGAGCCTTCTGGGTTTCCGAAGGCGATGGTAAATCCGTTTAGCGAAGGATTTCCTGCCGCTTTGTAAGGCACATTAAAGCTCACACCGAAAATGGTTTTGTTCACCGAGCCGCCGCCAATGTTGGTAGAAAGCTCAAGGCCGCCCTGTCCCGCTGCAAGCGTGGTAGAAAAAACATTCAATACTTCTACGTTGGAGCACCCGATTGACGGAGCGTTAGCCGAACTTAACGAAGGCCCTGTGGTGGTAACCGTTAACCGGCCATTACCTGTGCCGGTGTATTGAAGCGAACCAAGGGTAAGAACGCCACGGCTAAATGCAATTGAGGTGGGAACTACTGTAGCGGATGCACTAATGCTAGCCGAATTGTTAAACTCAAGGTCGGTAATAAGAAACTGGTCGCGAGCTGTAACTACAGGAATAGGATCACCGCTTTCAAACCCAAAGGGCTCAAGCACGCCCTTGTATAACTGAGGTTGGGTAGTGAAATCCAATCGGTCGGCCACAACATTAATGATATTTCTGTCAGTAGGTGTCTGCGCTCCAGACGCCACCGCTCCAGAGGCTTTTGTCCAGGTACCGCCGGTAACTTTTCCGGCGCTTGGATCAAATTCAGATCCGGCGGGTTGCCGGATCTCCGTAATTCGTACGCGGATGTTATCCACATCACGCACATCGGGCGAAGTATTTTTAAACGTAGCGCGGAGTGTAAATGTGGTTGAATTGTTGTCCGCGGCTATGATCGGAGAGGAAAGCGTAAAGGCGGCGGTCGCACCGGTGAGTGTAACTTCTCCCAAATTTGTCCCCGCCTCGTTAAACACGGCTAAACGCTGAATGGCCGATGCGCCCGCGGTAGTTCCACCAAGCAACGGGTTAGATGTTTCAATCGCAAATTCGATTTCAGAAATTGCCGTGGCGGCTCCATCAAGGTCGTTCACGGTGCCATTACCATCCTGTATTCGATAGGTAGCCAGTGCAAAGCTTCCGGCAGAACTGGCAATGGGGTTCGACTGGAAGTTAATGTATGGTATTCGTTCGCCTGCGGATGCGGAAACGGGCACGTACAAAAGCAGCGATTCGGTAGAAGAGATTACACTAATGTCCGGCGATGTTCCGGAGAGACTTCCAGCACTGATATTAATCTGGGTGGGGCCAAGCGGGTCAGGCGCGGAAGTGAACTGGAAGTTGGAGGGAAATGTAAGCACACCGGGCGTTGGGGTATTGAAACCAAGAATTGGTGCAGGTGAAAAAGGTCCATTGATAACATCCAGCGCGCGCGAATTGCTAAATGCCGTAAGCGGGCTCGTGAAATCTAGATCGCGGTTTTGAAAACTGTCGCGGGCTTCCACCACCACAGGTGCAAAATTTACATTGATGCTCGTGGTTGCGGGAATAGATGTAAAGTCTAGACTGGTTGCAGTTACCTCAATACGGTTTTCATCGCTCGTTAGCACACTGGTAATGCCGGTAGGCGCACCATTGGCCAACTGGGAACTGGTTACAGATTTTGCAACTAACGAAACAACCGCAAACGAAATTACCTGATTATCCACTGCGCCGTTACCGCGGAAACTGGCGCGCAGCGTTAGATTCTTAGTGCCATTGTCGTTTACTATCAATGGCGACGTAAAGGCGTTGAATGTTACCCGGCCAACCGTAGCGCTTTGCGCTACCGCCGCTGTCGGTACATTCACTTCTTTTATTTCGGTGGTACCATCATAAAGTGCTAACTGCCGCAGATTCTGGTAATTGGTAATATCAAATGTAATGGTCGTTAACTCCGTGGGGGTTCCGTCTGCGTCCGGCGAAACTACGCCACCATCCCGAACAGTGAATTGCTCCAGATCAATACCGTTGGTAGCGGTGATGTCGGTGAACTGAATCACTCGGTAATCTACATTAGCTGGATTTGAAAATGCTGCGTCAAGCACGATATCGGATGTGTTGGAATAATTGATCGTAATCGTGTTGCTAGCCACGCTAATGGGCCCTGCGGCCACAATCAGTTGCGCCGTGGCGCCATTAGCTGCGCCACTAACGCTGGTAAATCGAAAGGCAGGATCAAAAGAGATAATACCAGCTGTATTGGTCAGCGTTATGCTCGCCATCGAAATGCCAGCAGAGTTCGTAAGTGTCGGGGTTAACGCATAATCAAGATCAAGCACGCCGTTTACATCGTTCGCGCGGAGTACCGGGCTGGGCGTTACATTGGCATCGTATAGCTGAACGGCCCCAGGTTGGGTGGTGAAGTTAAATTGTGTAGCCACGGCCTCAATCCGATTTTCATCGCCCGTTAACACGCTGGCGATACCCACCGGAGTGGAGGTGGCTAGTTGTGAACTACTTACTGCAGCTGTGGCAACTGATACTACAGTGAATGAAACGACATGATTGTCCGTCACCTCGCCCGCCCGGAAGCTGGCGCGCAGCGTTAAGTTCCTTGAAGAATTATCCGCAACAATAAATGGTGCTAAAAATGCATTAAACGTAACCCGACCCACCGTTGAACTCTGTGGCGAAGCTACCGCTGGCACGTTCACTTCCTGAATTTCTTGGGTGCCGTCGTACAGTGCTAACTGCCGCAGATTCTGATAATTGGTAATATCAAACGTAATGGCATTTAGCCGGGTGTTGGTTTCGTCCGGGTCATTGCTTCCCCCACCATCGCGCACCCGGAATTCTTCTATTGCGAGGCCATTCGTTGCCGTAATGTCGGTAAATTGAAAATCTGTGTAGAGGATGTTAGACGGGTTTGCAAAGCCAGTGTTCAATACAATATCGGAGGTGTTTGAGTAGGTGAGCGTAATGGTATTACTATTGCGACTGAGCGTACCATCAGATACCTCCAGTTGCGTGGTTGCTCCGTTGCTTCCACCGCCGGTACTGGTTAATCGGAGCCCGGCAGCGAAAGTGATTATCCCCTGCGTATTCGTCAGCCCAAAATTCACCATCGTAATGCCCGAAGAGTTCGTAAGGTTTGGTGTTAGAGCATATTCAAGATCGCGTACAGCATTGGCGTCATTCGCATGCACGATTGGACTAACCGTAAGCGGCGCATCATACGGTTGTGATGCTGCCGGTTGGGTGATGAAGTCCAGTTGCGTAGCTACCGCGTTGATGATGTTTCGATCGCTAGGAGTTTGAGTGCCGGCAGCCACTGATCCCGTTGCCTTGGTCCATGTGCCGCCGGTAACTCTTCCCGTACCAGGGTCAAATTCCGAGCCTGCAGGTTGGGTGATTCTGGTTAAGCGAATGCGGATGTTATCCAAATCCCGAACATCCGGGGCGCTGGTTTTAAACGTTGCGCGAAGAGTAAACGTTGTGAAACCATTATCTGGAGCCACGATTGGTGAAGAAAGTGTAAACGCTGCCGTACCGCCGGTGAGTGTGATCTCGCTGAGTTTGGTTCCTACGGCATTGAAAATGGCTAACTGCTGAATATCGGTTGAGCCCGCAACGGTAACACCGAGGTTGTTGGTGGTAGTCACTTCAAATTCCAGCGTTGAGATAGAAGTGGCGGCACCGTCATCATCATTTGTCAAACCGTTGCCATCCTGCAATCGGAAGGTTGCAAGTGGAAAACCAGCTGCTGCGTTAGTGATCGGATTGGAATTAAACGAGATGTAAGGAATTCGGTTTTGAAAATCCGCTGTCTCGTAGGTAAGTACCGAAGCCGTTGACGAAACAATGCCAATGCCGTTGGATGTTCCGTTTAAGCCTCCGGCAGAAATCGTGAGCGCCGTAGGCGGTGTAGGCGGATCCGGTGCGGACGTAAACTGAAAGTTGCCGGGGAGCGTAAGCACACCGGGTGTTGGCGAATTAAAACTCAGGATCGGAGCGGGCGTGAAAGGGCCATTGATAAATGTAAGTCCACGCGTATTTCCGAAGGCCGTTACGGCGCTGGTAAAGTCCAGATCGCGATTCTGGAATCCATCGCGCGCTTCTACAACCACTGGCCCGAAATTCAGGTTAATGCTCGTAGAAGCAGGTACCGTTGTGAAGTCAAGTACCGTAGCCGTTACCTCAATTCGGTTTTCGTTACCGGTTAATGCGCTAGTAATGCCGGTTGGCGCGGGGTTGGCCAGTTGCGAGCTCGAGACCGCGTTGGTGCCCAATGAAACTACTGAAAAGGAGATCACCTGATTATCGATCACCCCGTTGCCCAGGAAACTCGCGCGCAGCGTCAGGTTCTTCAGTGTGTTGTCGGTTACCACGAACGGTGAGACAAAGGCATTGAACGTTACGCGGCCAACCGTAGCGCTTTGCGGAACCACAACGGTAGGCACATTTACTTCCCGGATTTCCGTTGCTCCATCGTAAATGGCTAGTTGGCGCAGGTTTTGGTAGTTCGTAATGTCAAACGTAATGGCACTCAAACGCGTCTCTGTTCCGTCTGGGTCGTTCAAACCGGCTCCACCATCGCGCACCTGGAATTGTTCCAGATCAATACCGTTGGCGGAGGTTAGGTTGGTGAATTGTATGTTGTAGTAGTCAATATTTAAGGGATTGCTAAAGCCGGTATTCAATACGATGTCGCTGAGAGCCGAATAGTTGAGTGTAATGATATTGCTGTTCCGGCTAATGGAGCCATCCGAAACCACGAGTTCCGTGGTAGCCCCATTAGCGCCTCCACTGGCGCTGGTGAACCGGAATGAAGCATTAAAGGTGATGACACCCGCGGTATTGGTGAGGCCAATATTGGCCATCGAGATGGCACTGGTATTGGTCAGGGTAGGCGTTAGGGCATAATCCACATCGCGAACGCCATTGATGTCGTTGGCGCTGAGCACCGGGCTGGGTGCTACGTTGGCATCATAGTTTTGAGTGGCGCCTGGTTGGGTAGTATAATCAAATTGCGTGGCCACTACTTCAATGCGATTGCGGTTGGCGGTTATATCGCTTTGAGCCCCTCCTGCTGAGGCATTGAAGAAGTCAGAACTCAGGAGGGTGGTAGTTGCGTTCGTTACCGCAAACTGAAACTGCACGTTATCGGTAACGGTTGCCGGGGTGTTGTTGAAGCTTACCCGCAGCGTAAAGGTGCGTGTACTGTTGTCAGCCGGGCCGTAGCCCAGAGTGCCATTAATGTTGCTGAACGTCACAGTGGCGGCGCCTGCCACTTCACCTAACTCAACGCCACCGTCATCGTACAGGGCTACGCGCCTGATGGCGCTGGGGTTACTGATGCTAAATGTAATATTGTTCATTAGGGTGGGGGCACCGTCCGTATCCGTGCCGGAAGCACCGCCATCGCGAATGGTGAACCGCGCTACCGCAATGTCGCCTGCGCCACCAGTGATATTGGTATTCTGGTAGTCGGCATACATAATATTGGAAGGTTCGGTAAAGGTGCCATCCCGAACAATATCAGCAGCATTTGAAGCCGTTAGGTTAAAGCTAGTGCTTGTCGCGTTTGTAAGCCCGGCTACGCTGGTAGTGATTGCGCGGCTGGTGGCTTTGGTAGAGAAGATGATGGGGGAGTACGTTCCAAGTCCGTTCGTGATGGTTACTGTCGGTGAAGTTGACAAGACGCCTGTAGACGAGAGGCTACCGGTGTTGCCATAGTCCAAGTCGCGCGAACCGAGGTTATCCGTTGCTTCAATGGTTACGGCCGGGGCGACTGCAATGCCAATCAGCGTGTTGGTGGGTTGCTGTACAAATCTAATCTCGGAAGCTGTTACGGCTACTCGATTATCGTTTACGTTGGTGCTGGTGCGGGCACCGCCCGTGCCAGCAGCGCCATCGCTGAAGGCAAAGGTAGATCCCGAGGTAAGGGCCGTAACGCTGCTTACCCCCAGTTCGAAATGTACATTGTCTGTTACCGTAGCATTAAAGCTGGCAAATACCTCGAATGTTTGTGAATTGTTATCCGGGGCAACAATATTTAATCCCGAAAATACTGCGGTAGGGCCACCAGCAGCCGTGGCCACAACAGAGGCACCGTTACGCAACGCGAGCAGTCGGAGATTACCGGGATTTGTCACGTTAAACGTGATGTTCGTAAGGGTAGTCGAGAGGCCATCCGGATCGGTTCCGTCTATGCCGCCATCCTGAAGCACAAACTCACCCACCTTAATCATGCCGGTTGGAGGAGGGCTGCCAATGGTAGCGCTGGCCGCCTGAAAATTGCGATAATCGATATTCGCGGGATAGACAAATGCGGCTTCCGAAACGGTGGATTCGTTGTTGCCCGACACGGTGATGCTCACGCTATTCTCGGAATTGGCAGCTGTGATCGAAGCGGTGGTGACCTCCATTGTAGAAGTACCTATTTGGGTAAAGTTGAATCCCGACCCTGTAAAATTAGCCAGACCACTAATGAAAGCTGCTGGTGCACTAGCTCCCCCGAGATTGGTGGGGTTGCCAGTGACTACAGTAAGGGCTTGTGCAAAATCAAGGTCACGGTTGTTGTTGGCATCCCGTGCTTCAAAAATGGGTTGTTGAGCAAGTGGTGATGCAGCAAACGCGCTGGCCGAGGGCTGTTGATCAATATTAATCTTGGTGGCAGTAACCTGTACACGGTTATTGCCATCACCGGACTCTACCAACTGACCTCCGGCAAATCCGCTACCCCCGGCTAAGATGAAGTCGGCCTCAGTTATCCGGAAAACAAGCGCTTTGCCATCAATATCATCGGGGAGTGTGCCGAGCAAGGAAGTACGCAGCCAGATTCTAAGGGTATAGGTCTTATTTTGGTCATCAAAGATTCGGCCGAGCTGATCTTGGCTTGAGGGGGCACTATTTGGGATACCCGTAAAGATGATCTGGTTGGCCGTAATGGAGCTGGCAACTATACTGGTTGCGCCAGTACTGGCAGGACCAGACAATTCGGCCCCCAAGATGGCCTGAGTCCAATCGTCCACGTCGCCAGAAATCAAATCCTTTCGATTAATTGTTAACCCCGCAATGCGGGTTGAGCTGTTATCGCGGGGAGGCGTGTCATCCGCAGCGGGACCGTCATCAAACACACGGAAGTCAAAGTTAAGCACCGCAGTGCCTTGTGTATTGATCAATGAGGAGAATGTGCCTGGCTCGATACCCGAGCCGGCGGCCAAAGTATTGGCGGTGCCCGCAATCGTGAAAACAGCGCGCGGATTATTGGACGCACCGTCGGCTGTGATGTAATTCGATGACAGAAGTGTTCCGTTGTAATCAAAAACCTTGAAGTGGTAGTTGGTTCCAGCGGTAAGGTTGGTAACCGTTACAGAATTACCCGAACCATTGTACACAACATAGTCATCTTCGTCTGAACCCCCGCCGCTCGGAAACAAATGCCCGGAACCAAACGCGGCATTGGCGGTGTAAGACACACCGTCCGTGGGGTTGGTAAATGAGGTTGCGGCATCATCATCTTGGCTGGCTAAAACGATTCGATTGCTACCGGTTCCATTAGCCCACGTTAGCGTGACCTGAGTTTGAGTGGTTCCCGAAAATACAATCGCTGTCGATTGGGTATTGGGCTCCGCGGCCAGTGTTGTTCGGCTGTTGGGGTTATTGGTGGCGGTGGTGGTATTATACACCGCCGTTGAACTACCTGCACCGTTGTATTCGTAGACGCGGAAGTGATATACGGTGTTGGCGGTGAGGCCGGTTAGATTTACGGTATTTGAGGTACCATCAAAGACTACGAAGTTACCGGTGCCAATTTGTGTACCCGAACCGAAGGCAGCGTTTGCGGTATACGAGGTGAGTTGTACGGGGTCGGCATCCACGGCCGATCCGGCCTTGGCCAGCACCAGCCTGCGATTGCCACCCCCCGATCCATCTACCGCATTAGTCCAGTTTACCGTCATGGTTGTTGTAGTTATAGAACTAAACGTGATGTTGGTTGCTTGCAGGGTGGGGGCCGTTTGCCGGTTGTTGGTAGGTGCGCCCGTTAATCGATAGTTTTCTGCACCGCTCGTGCCATTGAATTCGTAAACGGCAAAGTGATAGGTGGCATCCCCGTTAAGTGCAGTTAGGGTAAAAGGTCCGGAGCCAATGTGGACGACATAGTTTCCGGTACCGATTTGTGTACCGCTGCCAAAGGCGTTGTTAGCGGTGTAGGAGGTTCCGTCCACGGGGTTGCTATCGACAGCCGATCCCTGCTTAGCCAGCACGATGCGCGAGGCGCCACCACCATTGGTGAAATTGACATCCATAGCTGAAGCAGAAATAGCAGAGAAGATGATGCCGGAGGCGGCAGGACTGGGCTCCGCGGCCAGTGTTGTTCGGCTGTTGGGGTTATTGGTGGCGGTGGTGGTATTATACACCGCCGTTGAACTACCTGCACCGTTGTATTCGTAGACGCGGAAGTGATATACGGTGTTGGCGGTGAGGCCGGTTAGATTTACGGTATTTGAGGTACCATCAAAGACTACGAAGTTACCGGTGCCAATTTGTGTACCCGAACCGAAGGCAGCGTTTGCGGTATACGAGGTGAGTTGTACGGGGTCGGCATCCACGGCCGATCCGGCCTTGGCCAGCACCAGCCTGCGATTGCCACCCCCCGATCCATCTACCGCATTAGTCCAGTTTACCGTCATGGTTGTTGTAGTTATAGAACTAAACGTGATGTTGGTTGCTTGCAGGGTGGGGGCCGTTTGCCGGTTGTTGGTAGGTGCGCCCGTTAATCGATAGTTTTCTGCACCGCTCGTGCCATTGAATTCGTAAACGGCAAAGTGATAGGTGGCATCCCCGTTAAGTGCAGTTAGGGTAAAAGGTCCGGAGCCAATGTGGACGACATAGTTTCCGGTACCGATTTGTGTACCGCTGCCAAAGGCGTTGTTAGCGGTGTAGGAGGTTCCGTCCACGGGGTTGCTATCGACAGCCGATCCCTGCTTAGCCAGCACGATGCGCGAGGCGCCACCACCATTGGTGAAATTGACATCCATAGCCGAAGCAGAAATAGCAGAGAAGATGATGCCGGAGGCGGCAGGACTGGGCTCCGCAGCCAGCGTTGTTCTACTATTGGGATTGTTTGTTGCCGTGGTGGTATTGTAGTTTTGGGTAGCTCCGCTGCCGTTGTATTCAAAAACGCGCACGTGGTAGACTGTATTGCTCGCAAGATTTGTTACCGTTACTGAGTTACCCGACCCGTTAAAAACGCATTTTTGTCCGTTACCTAAGTCGGTGCCGCCGGTGTAATTGGAATTGGCCACGTAGTTTGTTGCCTCGCTGGGCACAAACGTGATCACAGCATCGTCAACTATAACAATCTTGTTTCCACCTGTTCCGGTCCAGGTTATGGTGAGCGAATTTTCAGTAATGGTAGTGAAATTAATATTGCTGGCCTGAGTCGCGGGCTCCAGTACTAACGTGGGGCGGTTGCCTTCCAAGGGGGGTGAGCCGGTGCGGTAATTGATCGCAGCGCCCGAACCGTTATACGCGTGGATGTCGTAGAAATAATCAACTCCGGGTGATAGCCCGGTTTGGTTAAACGTTGTTGCTGCGCCAATATACGCCACGATTTCTGTGTCGGCACCCGGGTCGAGGTCATCGCCAACGCTGTGAGCCGTGCCGTCTTGTGGCCCGGGCGCATCGGGAGATGCACCTTGTCTGCGCACAACGATATAGCCATCAGCGCCTCCTGCGCTGGCGGTCCATGACAATGTGTAGCCCGTGCCATCATTCAACAAGTTACTGAATACAAGTCCGGTAGGTTGGGCAGAGGGCACTGTCTGCAGCGTTGTTCGGGAATTGGGGTTATCACTTGCCGTGGTGACGTCATATACTTCAGCGCCAGCGGCCCCAGTATAGTTGTACACTCGCACCGTGTACACCGAGTTTGCGGCGAGGTTTGTGACTGTAATCGGGCCGCTATTACCGTTAAAAACGCATTTCACGATTCCTGCACCCCCATCTAAATCAGTGCCCGCTCCAAAATCGAGGTTGGCGCTATACGTGGTGTTGTTTGATGGAGTAAAACTACCAGCAGCATCCTGAATGGTGACGATTCGGGTTGACCCCGACCCGTTTGTCCAGTTTATTGTAAGCGTCGTTTCGCCAACGCTGGTAAAACTGACGTTACTTGCTTGCTGGCCAACGGCGGCTATGGCGGCACTACATACCAATACCACTGCAGCAACAAACGAAATTTGAGAAACACGGCTCGGTCGAGAGATTCGATTCATAAGTAAATTATTGTAGCAATACCGTAATAGTTCTTCGAAAAAAAGTTTAGGTCTCCTGGCTTGACTAAAATCTGATCAGTACAAGTTTTTCCTATTGGATCTCCCCATTCTTATCCATCTTCAGCAACATCACCACACGCAAGTTTGCGAGGGTTGTTGAACCAAGTACCACAAGGCCGCCATCGCGGGCTTGCCGCACGGCCACGCCCACATCGTTGGTTTGGTTGCCGTATCGTTGCCGCCAGATTTCGGTTCCAAACGCGTCTATTTTGATCAGTTGAAGATCAAATCCGCGCCCGGTCTCTCCGGGTAAATCATCTGACTGCGAGTCGTACGAGCCCAGCAGCACAATTCCGCCATCCCGGGTAGCGGTTAGTGCGTACCCGGTTTCATTAAACTGCGACTTTTGGGGGTCTTTCGTAGATACGATCTTTTGGCTGTTGGTAAACGTGGAGCCATCTTCATTAATGCGCTGGAAAAAAATATCATCGTTTCCGTTCACATTCGTTGTTCCTATTATCGCGTAGCCGCTGGTAAAAGGGGTGATGTCTGCTGCGGTCTCGTTATTGCCCGGGTTGCCAATCGGTAGGTCGAAGATTACCCGTTGGCTGTTTTGCTCCGCTTTAACCATCCGGATGTCTTTGCCGCCCGTGCGGGCCACGGTGCCGGTCCAGATTGCCTGGTTTCCTGCATTGAGTAATAGCCGCGGTGTAATGTTTGTAGCACCGCCGGTTCCATCGCCATACTGGCGCAACCACCTGCGCTGAAAATTAGCTCCGCTATAGCTTGCGAGGAACATCTTCTGGTTCAATGCCGTGTCCGAGGGGTTAACACCTAACACGAGCACGTCGGTGCCAGATTCTGCCAGCCCAACGCCCCGGCGTCCGCGCAAACCAGCGATTGAATCCAACCGCACTTGTTTACCGTCAACTCCCGCCCGAAGTACAAAGGGCCTGGGTACGCCATTGCGGATCCATTCGCCCGTAATCAAATACCCGCCATCTTTTCCCAGAATCAATCCATGGCCCACCAACTGCGGCTGAGTGGCATCGAAAAAATCTTCGCCAGCCGCGGGGTGAATTTCCACCCAGAGGAGGTTGCCGTGCACGTCCGTTTTGTACAACTTTATCTTGCTGCTTGCCGACTCTCCCAACCGCGCATCTACATTGGTAAGAATAACGAATCCATCATCAGCAGTTTGCTCAAACGCAACCGCTGTTTCATTAAAGCCACCGCTGAAGTAACGCAGAAATGTATCGGGTTTACCTATGGATTGATCATTTTCACTCAGGCAGGCGGATAGCAGTACAATTAAGGAGGCGGGTAACAAAAACCTCATGGCTTATCGGATTAGTTTTTTGGGTTTGAAGAATGGAACTAAGAAACCAATGTTAACGGCCAGGTTATTTTGCCGGATGTCGTTATTCTGGAACGCAAAGTCGAATACCGCCTCTGGTGTTGACCGGTTATTGCTGTTGATCAAGTTACGAAGCCCGTGTTGGTATCGAACTTCGCCCGTGACGTAAAACTTCCCGATCCTGACTTTTGCACCTGCGCCTAATTGAATTGAATACACCCAATTCGCAAAGGCTTCCGTTTGGTTAACCGTGCCCGTTAGCGTACTGGGGGTAGCTCCATTTGGTGTAATTGTAGTTGTGGGTATGCTCTCCACCCGTAAGCGCCTGCTTAGCGTTGGCCCGAAGGTAACGTACGTGCCAAAACGCTCGCCCAAGCGATACTGCATTAAAGGGCTGACATCAACCCACACCTGACTCACCTCTGCACTCAGCGTGCCCGAGTTTCCGTCTGAGATATCGGAAGACAAAATGCGATTGTTTTCATAGGTAAACCGGCGTGCAAAGTACATGAGCTCGGCAGCGGCCACAAGCCGCTGTTTCCAATTGTTTCGGAATTTGTTTTGTTGAAAAAGGTCACGCTCAAAAACCAGTCCGCCTTGAAAACCAACACCCGCATTGTAGTTGCCGGCACCTTGGCCGTTTCCGCCAACGTAGAAATTCGAAATGAAAACGGGCAACGTTGCGTTAACCGCGCCTTTAGCACCCACGCGAAATAACGGTTTGGTTCTAAACTTCCGGTAAAGGGTAATGAATTCGGCTGGGTCTACGGCTTCGTCAACCTCAAAAAAGGGATCAGCCTGGAGCAGCAGAATCATGTGGGCGTCTGCCTCTTTTGGTTCTTCTAAATATATGTAGGCTTGCGTAAGCAACTTAAATGCATCGCGCTTCTCCTCGGCAGACAGTTGGTCGCGCGTGATGCATGCTTCGAGAAGTTTTGGTACCTCGTGCAACCTTCCCTGTTCGTAGGTGGTCTGGGCAAGCTTAAGTATCTGCGTGCAACTCGCCGAGGTACGACCGGTTTGAGCAGCGGTGGTAAGCGCGCAGCCGATCAGGAGCGCGAAGAGAAAAATAATCCGCATGTGTGATTCTATTTCGGTAGGGGGTATTTGTCGCAGGTTTTGATCCTTTCCAGGTCACCAATGAACTGTTCCCATTCATCCGAGCTCAGATTTCTGGAAACATACTTGCACAACAGGCCGCCCATTGTTTCCACTTTAGTGGGCCAGGCGTGAATGGTTTCATTTGCTGTGGTAGAGTTGCTGTTCACACCCACAAGTAATTGCTCATCATCGGGGGTAAAGGTGGCGCTCCATACCCAGTCCGGGTTATCCACGAGTTTGATGGGCTGGCGGTTCATCTCGGCATCGCTCCAATTCCAGAGGCGCACGGATTTGTCTCGGCTGGTGGTGGCCATAAACGTGTTGGCAAAGTTGAATTTGATTTGTTCAATATGTTCACTGTGCCCGCTCAGGATTCGAGGTTGGCGGCTGCCGTCTTCCCAAATAATTCGGAGCAGGCCGTTTTGGTCGCCAATCACAATACGGCGGTTGTCGGCACTAAAGGCAATTGCAGTAATTGGAATGTTCTGGTTGCGGTAGAGCTCTTTGGCGGCGTAGTTTTTCGTGATATCGTAAACCATCAAGACACCATTCTCGCCAGCGGTGGCTAGTCGTTTCCCGTCGGGGCTTACCGAAATGCCGTTTACTTTGCCCGTTCTGGCGTCCACCACTTCTTGTACAGAATTCAAATCGGTGAACTTAATACTCCTGCCAGAGTTATCGCGCATCAGTGCTCCTTTGCCGTTGGGCAGGAACTCAACATTATCAATGCCATCGGTAAAGCCAGGTATTCGTTTTGGGGCTTGTTCAGGTTTTCTTAAATCAAAAAGCAAGGCATAATTTTTCGAAGCATCACCCGTAGTTACGCCACCTGCCAACAGCAGTGTTCCATCGGGACTCAAGTCGATCGAAAAGAACAGATAGTCACTCATCCGGGGCACCAGAGGGTCGGCTTTCCAGGTGCCATTGGATGGAGTCCACCGCAACACACGCCCGTCGCTACCGGCGGAATAAATCTGGTTTGATCCCGCATGGGTGACTAACGCCCGCGCAGCACCTTGCTCATGGCCCTTCAGGTTTTGGGTAATGGGGTCTCCGCGCTCGCCGGTTTCCTTGTTTGTGATTTGGTTCTTCAAAGCAAAATACAACCCATTGTAGATGTCGTCCTCGTACGGATAACCCTTTTGCTGCCGGTTAAACAAATAACCGGTTTCAGCTACCAGCGCTTGTTGTTCCGGATCGTTAGTTAACTCTTTAGACTTGATTGCAATCGCTTTTGCAACGGCCAAGTATCGCTCGCGCTGAGCAATCTCCTTTTGGATACGCGCGTTCTCGGCTTCTTGAGTTGCTTTCTCCTGGTTCTTTTTCGCCAAGTCAGCGTTTTCGTTTGCGCGTTGTTCATTTTTTACCGCCTCAGCCCTGGCAGCTACGGCTTCAATCCGTTTGATTTCAGCGTCTTGCCGCGCCTTCTCCGCTTCTCTTTTTTTATCTTCAGCGATCAGTTTCGCACGATCTGCCGCATTCTTTTCACGAATGGCAATTGTCGCCTGGTCGTCAGCGCGCTTTTTTTCGTCAAGTGCTTTTTGCTCATTCTCCCGGGCACGTGTTTCGTTTCGTTTCGCCTCGGCCCGCTGGTAAATCGCAAACACCAAAAACATCAGCGCCACCACCAACAAACTGCCAAACACAATCATGGCAGTACGTGCGCGCTGCAACTTGCGCTTCTGCTCCAGTTCTTTGATGCGTTGCTCGGTTTCGAATTCTTTTTTGGAGTACTCCAAAAAGATTAAGGTGCGCTCAAAAGCGGGGTGGTAGCGTTGCCCCCACACCAGCGTGGGCTTGTGCTTGGCCTGCCAGTTTAGGGCCAACTGCAAATCCGGTGGCCGCCACAAGCCGGCCTTGCCTACCTGATACATGGAGGCCGCTTCGGCCAGGCGGATGTACATGTTTACGGCTTCCGATTCATCGTCCACCCAGTTTTTCAGGCGCGTCCAGATGCGCATCAAACTCTCGTGCGAGATATCGATCATCGATTTTGAACCCATCACCATGCCATGGGAAGGGGTAAGCAACGAGCGGCCGGGTTCCCGGAACTTTTCAATCACACCTACCACATCGCTTTCTGATACATCGGCAATGGCGGCAATCTCATTCAACCGGGTAGGTCTGCGGATGCCGAAGTTCTCGCCGCGTTTTTCGGTGATGGCTTTGAACATGACCTCGCAAATTCGCTTTTGCTCGGTATCCAATTCTTCATACGCTTCGTTGGCATGCATCGATAACGCTTCGGCCATCGTGCCGATGGCCTCATAGTGCTTCAGGTCTACCGCCTCGGCTTCGTAATCGCGGTAATGGCTCCAGTAGCTCCACGTGCGCATCAAGGCATGCTGCAAGATCGGCAGTTGGTCGGGGTTATCGCCTAAATCATTCAGTAGTTGCTGTACCAACCGCGGTGCAATCTGCGCCCCGCCTACGGCTACTGGCCCTTCAATCGCTCTGCGCTTTTGGTCGCGCGTCATCTGCGGAATCAGGTAGTGGCTGTCATTGATTTTGCGGGTAAGCTCGGGGAATTGCGCGCAATCGCCAATAAAGTCCGAACGCATGGTAATGGCGATGTAGATCGGGGCGTCTTCATAGTTCACCGCCTCCATCAACAGGTTTACAAAAGCGAGTGTTTCATTTACCGAGTTGGGGTCGGTACTGTCTTTAAACCGGAAGAGTTCTTCAAACTGATCCACCAGTACGAGGTAGTTGATATCCGACCGTCTGCGGGATTGTTGAATCGCTTCAACCAAGCCAAGCGAACTGCTGCGCAGCAGGGTGGAGACAATAGTTTTTTTGATTTTTCTGTCCTCTACATTCGCATCAGTATACTCTTTTGAGGATTTGAGCAGCGATTCGGCCAGGTTATCGATGGGGCCGGCTCCGGGGCGCGTAACCACCACTTCCCAGTTTGAACTGGCGTCCGTGAGGAACCCTCCGTACAAAATGGGCAGCACGCCGCAATAAATAAACGAAGACTTACCACTTCCAGAGGGACCAATTACACCAACAAACCGGCTCTTGGAGAGCTTAAGCAGCACTTCATCGCTTTGCCCTTCGCGGCCAAAGAACAAGTGACTTTCTTCGATTTTGAATGGACGTAATCCGGGGAACGGATTTAGTGTGCTGATTTCTGATAGTTGTCCTACCGAGGTACTCATAGGCTTACGAGTTAAAAGTCTTGTAAAAACGTTTTCAGAGATTCAATGGATCGATGGGTATCGTTTCCAGTGATGATTTCCATATTCTGGCTTTTCAGGTTTTCGCTGTCGGGCACCGGTTCGGTGGATACGATCGCTTTTCCTTTTATGGGTTTCTTCCGGCCGAAGCCTGGTGCTTTTAGCAGATCTAATACCTTCATGCGCACCCATTGATCATTCACTCTGTTCTTAAAGATAATTGCGCCATCAAAAGACTTTAGGTTTTCGATGTGGCGTTTGCGCGAATCCATTAAGTCGCCCTCAAACGCAGGCAACAACACTTTAAAACCAGATTTTTCAATCGCTTCGCGGAAAGGTTTTACGGCATCCATGTCCACCCGGTCGTGCATTAAGTAGATGGCTTTGCCCAGATGATCTTCGGCCTTGCGGTCGTTCGACTCCAGCAATTCTTCACGCATAATGTTTTTAAAATCTTCCAAAGGGGTTTGTAAGATTTCGGCACCTTCTTGTGCTTCCACATCACGTTTAATGGTGTCGATAAAAGCTTTTTGCCGATCGCTGGCATTTTTTAGCGTGGGAGCGATCCAAACCAGGCGCGAAAACTCTTCGCCACGCTCTTTACGTGCAAAGCTGTGCTCTGCAGCCAGTCGATTCTGGATGTCTACCACCGAACGATCACTGCCTTCAGGAATTTCGCCATAGGCACTACCGATCAGGTGAATGGACATGGCACTTGCCTCCAGGTCGGTTCTTACTTGGCGTTCCAAGTCGGTAGCGTTTCCCGGTAAGGATTGGCCCGGTAACACTACATAGCCGTGGCGTAGCAACTCACGCTTGATGATGTTGCGCTGTACGGACAGATCGTGGCCGGTTTCCGCCAGATAGATGGTTTTACGTTTAAATAGGTTTTTTACTTCTTGGCGCGTGCCCTCGCGCAGCAGGAGCAGCGTTTCGCTGATGTCGTACGCCAAGTCGACCATCTTCATCCAGTATTGCTTCTCCGCCTCCTGGCTGAAGAAATCAGAGTACTCTTTCATCTGGCCGGTTTCCGCATCCAGTTGGTACATTTCGTAACCAATCATATCGCGCAAACGTGGCGGTTGATCGGCTGCGGATAACGGACTCTTTAAGACTTTGAAAACCCGATTTCCGGTGCCGGGCTGAGCTGCTTTAACAAAGGCTTCTACGGTATCCAAACAACGGCCAGATTGGATGAAATCGCGTGACAGAATGGTGATTAGTGCACCAGCGTTATCCATGGTGGATGCTGTAACGGAATCGAATTCGGCTTTTAATACGATATTGGGTTTGGTGCCGAGTACCTGAAATAGCATCAGGTCCAGAAATTTTTTAAACTGACTTACCCAGCCAGCCTCTCCTTTTTTGAGGGATTCGTTATCTTTTTCTGCAAAGGTGATTAGCGCATCTATTTCGTAAGCCATAGGTTTAAAGCGTGGTGGTTTTAATTCGGTTTTTCAAAAAGCCTTGCACCATTTCGTAGTGGTTGGCCATCACAAAGTAGAAATCAGAAAGATTGAGTTTAAATACTACCGTGCGTTCGCGGGCTACAGTTTCGTCTACCGGAGTAATTGGACCATCGGAGAAGATGTCGCCATAAACATCACCCTTTTTCAAGGTTAGTTTTTCGCCCGAGGCAAGGGTAACGTCTACCGAACCGTGGGCAACAATCAAGATCGGGTTGTCGTCCGTATTTGCCGCGATCATCTTCGCGCCGGATTGAATGTCTACGGGTTGAATCTTATCGGCCAACTCCGACAAAAAGTTACCTGGAATTAAGCCGAACGCAGGAATCTGCTGTAGAAAAAAGACAATCTCAATTAATAGGAAGAAGCCATCATCCAATCCATCCAACAGTTGGTTGTTTGCGATGGATGAGTCCAGAAACTTTTTGTCTTTATTTGGCAGCCGGTCGGCAATGGCCTGATACGCGTTTTTGTCCTTATTATATATTACCCAGGCTGCGGTTTCCTGTAGCAGCTTGTCTTGGTTAAAGAGCTGACTCACCAATCCGCGGCTCACCCGGAAATCGGGCAGGTAGGCGGCGAGGTGCACAGCGCATGCCTTTGACCACCGGTTATTAAAATTGAAATCGCGATTTAGAACATAGTTGATTACCTGTACGGGATTGTACTGTTCTCGAGGGAAGTACACCTGTAACGCATCAATTTTATCCGTAGTACGCGTATCGTCTAGCAGGGGGATCAACTTTGGCTTCAGGTCTTTGTCGAGGAATAAATCCAAAAGCTCAAGGGCATATTGAATGCTGTCGGGAGTGGCGGTGAGTAAGTTCTCGCGCACCAGTTGCACGCTTTGCGGATCATAAATCAGTGAAAGCAAAAGGGTGATTTGGTCGTAGTTTTCGCGGGTTTCTTCTGTAAGTGCCTGGCGGAGTATCAGGAATGGTTCTTCGTTGGGAAGTTCTTCAATCGCGGCCAGGTTCCACAGTGTTTTGCTCATCTCTGCATCCAGCAAATCTTTTACAATCGTAGCTTCGCGACCGCGGGCTTGGTAGTTTCTGTAGCGTAGGGAGAAAAGAATTTGTTTTACAATGCGTTTGTCCGGGTAATCGGCTTTTTTCCACAGTAGTGTAAACCCTTCTTCGCTACCAATACTACCCATGATCTGCACAATCTTGAGCATCACCTGGTCGGTTTGCCCTGCTTTATGGAATGCATTTTCCAGTGCAGGCAGCACAGGCGCACCCGCCTCTTTCAGTGCGGCTGCCGCTTCGTGGCAATAGGTGGGCGAGGAGAGGAGTTCGATTAACACCGGCCAGGTTTCGGGGCGTTTTATTTTTCGTGCGGTTAACAATGCCTCGCGCCTTACGCGTGGATCAGCATCGCGCATCAACTCTAATAAAATGAAGATTGTTTTGGTGCTCACCAACTGGCGCAGCAATTTCGCTGCCAGCAAACGATCGTTGCTTTTGGGTGCTTTGCTCAACTTCACCAGATTATCCACGGAAATGGACAGCAAGTCGCTGTCGGACATGGCCGATGATGCCTGCGCTGCGAGCCCCTTCATTTCATCGGTTTCGCGACCCAACCCAAGTTCGGAGATTTTTTGCTCGGCAAAACGTTGAATCTTTCGGTTATCACTTTCGCGCAATTGTAAAATGGAGCTTTCAAACAGCGCAGGCTCCATGCGCTCCATTAGCTTCAATCCATAAATCACCTTTCCTTCTGCAGAGCTATTTACTTCTTTATCTAAGATACTGTTAAGCGTGTATTCGCGCTCGGGGTGTTCGTGTTCAACAAGATTGCGGCTGGCACGAAGCGAATCTTGCAACGTTTCGCGGTAGCCCCGGTACATGCGGTTGGTTACCCAATACCAGCACCCCAACAGCGGCACGGTAAACGCGGTAATGGAAATGAGATCAAAAATCTTGAATTGGTTGATCAGCACGATCAAACCCCCGGCAAAAATGCTGGCAATGGCGGCCACCATGCCTTCCATCTTGGTTTGCGCATCCAGTTTGATACGTTTATCAATCGGGATGTAATACATTTTTAGAACGGGGTCGTCCATGGCGCCTTTTAACGAGTTTACAAACAGCTTGCTCATGGCGATCATGATAAAAAAGAAAATTACGGAGTTACCCGTTTCATAACCGAAAATAATGCCCAGCGTGAGGGCGCCTGCGGTAAAGATGATGAGGATTAGCGGGTTGATGATGAGCGACACACGCAAGCCGTACTCGTTGGTAATCCGGTCGGCCCCGAAGGTGGCAAACAAGAATCCAAAAATTACAATCGTAGCTTCAAACAACGATAGGAAGTAGGGCAATTCTTCTTGCGAAAACCGCGAGGTGGTTACGTTATAGAAGGAGTAATCAATGAATCGCAGGCTGATGGTAGAAATGATTACAAACACCGCCATGGCCACCAAATACCTTGATTTGAAGAAACTCACTACCCCGAGCTTTTGTAGCTCCGAATCGTTGCCTACATCGCTTTGCAGTGTTTGAGCGGACTTTAGGTAGCGTTTGGATAGTACGATAAAGGCCACGAGGAAACCCATTGCACTTACGAGCGAGATCGTGTACAACGTTTCGGTTTGTACGCCAAAATTCAGCATTACAGGAATGGTAAAGAATGCCAGAATGGACGCGATGTCTACCCCTACGTCTACAGAGCCAATCACCCGCTTTGCCTGCCTCAAGTTGAAGATCCGGCCAAACGCACCCCAGAACACTAACTGCGAAAGGAAGGTAAAGGGGAGTACGAGTGTGAAACCAAAGGCAAAATGTACGTCTTCATCCCCGAAAAGGGCGGTGATGTATTTATCACCAAATTCAATAACGCCCACCAAAACGATGATTACAATCAGGTTAACAACGGCCAGCACGGTAAACGGAATGCGTCCTTGCAATTGGTTGTAAATCCAAGTGGCCATCAGACCAAACACCCCCGATACAAGCAACGCTACAGGAAAATCCTTGCCTTCGTCATAATGGTTCAGGAAAAGTGTTTGCGAGGCAACCGTAACGGTGGCCAGAAATAGACCCATCAAAAAACTAATGAGCAGAAGGAGGGAAACCGGACCGACCTCGTCCTGTTCTACCCCCAACAGTTTTTGTAGCGTTTTCTCCAACGTAATTGGGTTTAAAAGCCTAATTTCTTTAAGAATAGCGAAAAAACCTATTTTAGCTTTAGTTAATTCCAGAATTAATCAATACTTCATACTCAGGTGTTTGTGTAAAAAAACGGTTTCGTTTGGTCGAACACCTCTTGCTTGTAAGTTTCCGGGCGGTTTGTACAACTTTTTTGTAAATCGGCCCACTACATTTGATGGCGAAATTTAACATATGCGGTACAGATTCCCGGTACTTCTCCTTTGGCTCGTGACATTTACTATCGGCTTCGGCCAGAAGTCGCTCACCGAAGCGCAGCGGTTTTTTTCGATCAAAGCCTACGAGCAAGCGTTACCTTTGTTTGAGCAAGCTTTTCGCGAGGGAATTAAAGACCCGGCCGCCTACTATCAAGCTGCGCAGTGTTTCAGCCGCATGCCCGATTTGAATACCCAGATCAAGGGTATTCCGTATTTCGAGAAGGCCTTAGAAAATTCCAAAGGTTTGCCGCCCACTATTCATTTTGAGGCCGCTCAACTTTATCTGAAGAACGAAGATCTGGTGCAGGCGCTGAAGCAGGCGAATGTGTATAAAGACCTGACGAAAGCCGACAAAAAAGCACAAACCGACGCGGCCCGCTTGATTGATGTGATTCAACGTGCTTCCGCGTTCATGTCCGTGCCGCGCGATTTTAAAGTAGCTGCGTTTCCGGGAGCAGTCAATACCGTTTATACAGAATACAACCCCGTGGTTTCGGCCGATGAAAGCGTAATGGCATTTACGGCATTACGACCGAATACAGGCAAAACGCGGTCGGCCGATAAGTTTATTGAAGAGGTGTACATCTCCTATAATCAGTCGGGCGCCTGGTCTGAACCGAAGGTGATCCCGTTATCAAGCGAAAACAATGTGGGCACCGCAGGTATCTCGGCCGATGGCCAGAAGATGTTGGTTTTTATTGGTGGGTTGTCAGACCCGGGCAATTTATTACAGATCACCAAAACGGGTGATACCTGGTCGAAGCCTTCGCTTGTTAATCCGCTATTAAATTCACCCCAACTAGAATCAACGGCCAGCATAACGCCCGATGGCAAGGTGATCTACTTTGCCAGCGACCGGAAGGGAACCCTTGGCGGGATGGACCTCTGGAAGATGGAACAAAAAGCAGATGGAAACTGGAGTGCACCAGTGAACCTGGGCCCCACCATCAATACAAAGGACAATGAGGATGCCCCCTTCATTCATCCTGATCAGAAGACCTTATTTTTTACTTCGGATGGACATACCACCATGGGTGGCCGCGATGTTTTTGTAACCCGGCTGGTGGATGGAAAATGGACAAAGCCCGAAAACATGGGGTACCCGGTTAACACCACCGCTAACGACAACTACTTCACGTTGCTGGCAGATGGTAAGCGCGCCTATTTCTCTTCCGATCGCAAAGGGGGAAAAGGCGCCCAGGATATTTATTATCTGGATATGCCGGTAAACTCTTCCAGCATTCCGCTTACCATGATCAAGGGAAAAATTTTAAACGGTGAAACCGGTAAGCCGATTCCTACCAAAATGTACGTGGTAGACAATTCCAGCAAGAAGGAGGTAGAGTTTGTATATGATCCTGACCCGGAAACCGGCAACTACCTGATTATCCTGCCCCCAGCGAAGAACTACGATATTATTATTGAGTCGGAAGGGTTTCTGCCCTACACATTAAATGTGAACGTGCCGAATCAAAATCATTTTTACGAACTCTACCAACAGGTAACCTTAAAAACCATAAAACAATTCGATGTAGTGGTAGGGCAAGAAGTGTTAGTGAAAAATGCATTTTATGATACCAACCAGGACGCAAAGACCGATCTTCGGAAAACACATGAAGCCAAACTGGTGCAGTCCGGCAACGTAGATGTGTACGACATGATGTTGGATTTAATGGCCTCCAACGACAGCGAGGGTATTGCCTACCTGGTGGACTTAATTAATTTGAAAGACGGGGTTGACGAGATTAATTTTGACGAGAAGACGAACTCAAAAATTGAAGTTGCCACCCGTACGTATTTCTACGATGAAAGCGATGAAAGCAAGTTTGAGAAGAAGCAAGTTGAGGGTAAGCAGATTCTCACCCTGCCTACCATGTTTGTGGCGGAAGAAGCCCGCCGCCTGAAAGAGGGCAAGAAACCAGCCGTGTACGACCGCGCGTTACTGGGCAAAACTGTAAAAGTCTATTTTGAGGCGGGCAAGAGCGAGATTAAGCCACAGTATCAAACGGAGTTGGAAGGCCTCCAAAAGGCATTGACTCAGTTCTCCGATTTGGGTATCGAAATTTCAGGTTTCGCTTCCGCGGAGGGTTCAGAGGATCTGAACCGCGAGCTTTCCAACAAGCGGGCGATAGCGGTGCTGGAGTACTTCAACCACAAAGGGCTAGTGCGCAGGCGCATTGTAGCGCGTGGTTACGGGGCCACAAAAGATCAGGTGGCCGCCAAGGAAGAAGGCCGACGTGTGGAAGTTAAGGTGGTAGACTTGCAGAACACGGGTAAGTAATGATTTTTCATCGCACATAAAACTTTTGGTTTTGATTTGTAGGCCATTTTTTTGTGGCCATGAATCGATTTTTTTTGTTCTGTTTTTTTGTTGTCGTTGCTGTCTACACCGTTGATGCGCAGCCAGACACCGTGGCGCGCCAGTTAGAGGAGGTCGTGATCCAATCCAATCGCATCCAAACTGGTTTTGATGAGACTTCTGCCAGCGTAATTGTGGTTGGCCAGGCGCAATTGCAACAAGCACCCGGTCAGAGCATTCCCGATGTGCTCCACTACTTTGCCGGCATCGACATTCGGCAACGTGGGGCCAATGGTGTGCAAGCAGATCCGGGCATTCGCGGATCTACTTTCGATCAAGTCCTGATCCTCATCAACGGAATCAAAATTTCTGATCCGCAAACCGGCCACCACTCGCTCAATCTCCCGATCGACATTGAGAACGTTGAACGCGTAGAAATTATTAAAGGCCCGGCTGCGCGCATCTACGGCCAAAACGCGTTTGCCGGAGCGATCAATATCATCACGAAAAATCCAGAGCAAACATTTGTAAAAATACAGGCAGTGGGTGGCGACTTTGGGCTGGGCGGCGCGCGCGTATCCGGAGCGTGGGCGGGGGCCAAGGTTCGGCACTATGCGTCCTGGAGTACCGATTTTTCCAACGGCTATCAGTACAACACGGATTACAGCATGCGTAACTATTTCTACCAGGCCGAGGCAAAAACAAAGGTGGGCAAACTACAGTTTTTGGGCGGCTTTACTGATCGGAAATTTGGCGCTAATGGGTTTTACGGTCGCGCGGATTTTCGCGACCAATACGAGGAGATACAGACCAGTTTACTTGCTTTATCGTTACAAACCGCGCCCGCAAAAAACTGGAACATCACGCATCGGCTTTACTGGCGAAGAAATCAAGACGAGTATTTGTTCGTTCGTTCCAACCCGGCGTTTTTCAGGAATTTGCACATCAACAGCACGGTTGGTTACGAAGTAAATGCACAACTGCGCAACCGTTTTGGCGTAACCGGTATTGGATTAGATGTGAACACACTCACGCTGCGCAGTAACCGGTTAGGAAACCGTGAGCGTACGGTTGCAACCTTGTTTTTGGAGCACCGGTTTGAATGGTTGGACAAACGACTGGATTTTACACCCGGTGCCCAACTTAACCACTACTCGGATTTTGGCACCAACGTTTTTCCGGGCGCAGATGTGGGCTATGTGCTCTCCAACAAACTTAAGGCGTTTGGAAATATTGGGTACACCTACCGCGTGCCTACCTACACCGATTTGTATTACCAGGATCCGGCAAACGTTGGCAATCCGGATTTGCAACCCGAACAAGCAATTTCCTATGAGGCTGGACTAAAATGGATCAACACACCACAACTGCAGGCACAAGCCGCTTACTTTCGCAGAGATGGCAGGCGTATTATTGATTGGACGAAGGCGCAAGAAACCGATCCGTGGCGCCCCGATAATCTTAATAACGTCATTATGAGTGGGCTGGATGTAACCGCAAGCTACGCATTCAATCATGTAGCAAAAAAATCAATCGTGCAGCGTTTGGAAGTGGGTTATGTTTGGATTGATGCCCGGGAAGTCAACAGCTTACAATTTTCGCGGTATGCGCTTGAGAACTTAAAATACCAGCTCACGGCTACCCTGCAATTGCGGTACACTGATCAACTTCGGCAAACGATCAGCTACCGTTTTTTTGATCGCATGAACTTACCGGACTATCAGGTGATGGATACGCGGTTGGGTTGGTACGGAAAACGGATGACAGGATTTGTAGATATCACCAACCTGTGGGACGAGCGATATCAGGAGACCAATTTGGTTATTCTGCCGGGCCGGTGGTTTCGGGCCGGCTTCGCTTATACATTCTTTCCTTCAAAATAAAGATGGTAATGATTTCTACAGCCAGGGTTAAATGGGCTTTGGCATTGTGGGCACTGGTCGCGCGCGGCCATGTACTCCGCTATGGTTAGCTCGGTTTTGCATTTCCCGCACAGAATAGCCTTTTGGTGCCAATCCGATCGTGGCCAAACTTGTGCGGGGTGATCTGCAACCGCTGCATGACATTCAAAGCAGGGATAAAAACGATTGCAGCAGGCAAAGCGTATCGCAATAATGTCGTACGGTGACGAGTAGTGCACGCATCGGGTTTCGCTGTCAACAACCAGGCCGAATATACCGGGCTCCATTCCGTCAAGAGAATGGGTGAATAAGATCATTGCCAATGTAACCCTGCACGTGCACCAGAGTATGGTTGTTTAAAATCATAAGCGTAAGCGTGAGTCTCTTCATAAAGTTAAATGTCGGTTTGTTTAAGCGCGAAATGCCTTAGAAGTAATATTTAGGTGCTTTTTTTGCGAATAACGAAGGAAAACATCAACAAGATGTTTCAACATTTGTTTTGTCTTTGGAAAACATATTGCATCGGAATATCTTTCCAAATCATTTTTTAACCTAATTTTAAACTCCTTGCTGTCGTTCGTGCTCAGTCAAGCAAAATCTTTTTTTATTGTTCTCTTTAGTGTTGCGAGCTGGGGCGTTGTTGCTTCTACCCACTATGCGTTGCCGCGTGAAATAAACCGCGTGCGATTGGACGACCAGGTGGAAATCTTTATTGATTCGTCTGATCGTGTAACGTTTGATGAAATACAGACCACAGATTTTAGCAGGCGCTTTACATCCCGACCTGGGCAAACCTTGGCGTTTGGGTACTTGCCCCACACCATTTGGCTGCGTTGCACCATTACCAATACCGCCGTTGGCAAAGACTGGTATTTGGAAATTCCTGCTGCTTTTTTGGAATATGTGGACTTCTACCAGTTCGAGGCGGGCGCCTGGCGTGCTACGTATGGCGGTTACTATCGTCCGCACCGCGACCGCGGCGTACCACATACCGGCTTTGCGTTTCCGCTGAAATTTGAGGCGAACGGCGCCGCTACGTTTTACATCCGTATTGCGGGCGCAAGCCCAAAGACTTTTCCACTGTATGCCGTTGAGCGGGATACATTCATTGCAGATTCCGATCGTGAAACGCTAGGCTATGGTGTTTTTTTTGGCGTACTGGGTGTGATGTTTTTCTTTAACCTGATTATCGGCATCACGTTAAGGCAGGTGAATTACCTCTTATACGTAGGCACCATTTTTTGTTCCTTCTTTGTTTTTGCGTCGGCCTCCGGATATGCCGGCAAATACCTGTGGCCGGAGTACCCGATGATGAATTTCTACGCAGGCCGAATGATCCTCGGTGTATTTGTTGTTTTTCTGGCCTTGTTTGCGATTCGTTTTTTGGAAACCAAGCGCTATTCCAAGGTGTTGCATTACATTCTTTGGTCGCTCGTTCCGCTGGCAGGAGTCTCTACACTGCTGGTTGCCACTGGCATCAAATCATCGGCCGGAAATACGCTATTAGCCCTAACCTCAGCCCTTTTGATTGTGGCCGGCATTGTGTGCCGCATTCGGGGTAACAAAGTGGCAATTTATTTTATAGCCGCCTGGACGTTCTACCTCACGGGTGGCATAATGTTACTGTTACGCAATGCTGGAGTTTTCGAGTCTAATTTTTGGACTACCCATTTGCCGGAGATTGGCGCGGCCCTCGAAACCGTTATCATTGCGTTTGCGCTGGGCGACCGCTACCGCCAATTCAAAGAGGAGAAAGAACAGGCACAACGCCTGGCGTTGCAGGTACAACGTGAAGCCAACGAGAAACTGGAGCGCACGGTAAATGAGCGTACCGAACAACTTTCAACTACGGTTACCGAGCTGAATACCCTGCTGGCAGAAAATAAGGAGCAAACGGAGATCATCAGGGAAAAAAATGCGGAGCTCGATGCCTTCTTCTATGGTGTAAGCCATGACCTTAAGACTCCCTTGGCGTCTCTGCTGTCGTTAACCGCCCTGGCAAAAATAGAGGTGGTACACCCGAAAGCAGACCAGTACTTTGCCATGCAAGAGCGGGAACTCAATCGTATCAATTCGATTATTCATGATTTGGTTGCGATTACCCGAATTGATCATGAGACCATCCGGAAAGATCACATTGACTTTGATAAAATGGTGGCGGAGTGTTTGCAGTCGTTGCGCGGCTTGCCAAACTTTGAAAAGATCCGTTTTATCAAAGACATTGCGCCCGTACCTTCGTTTCAATCGGAATGGATATTCCTGAATAACATTATTCAGAATCTGATCGAAAATTCGATTAAGTATGCGGGCGAAACCGATCCGTATGTAAAAATTGCCATTCAGCGGGCAAACGGAAATGTGAACATTGAGGTGTCAGACAACGGAATGGGTATTCCGGCCGAGCATCAATCGCGGATTTTCGACATGTTTTACCGAGCCACTGAATTGTCGCAAGGAACAGGCTTGGGCTTGTTTATTTTAAAGCGCTCGGTGAATCGATTAGGTGGTACGATTGAAGTAGAGAGCACACCTGGCGCGGGTTCCACGTTTCGGGTGCAGTTACCGGCCTAGCCGCC
>CAYLWU010000039.1:0-28958 GCA_964387475.1 uncultured Ohtaekwangia sp.
GATTACGGGCGTACTTTGCTGGGCGTTGTTTGCATGGGAGCCCCCTACCCACGCTTTTCTATCCGCACCGCGCGTGGTGGATTTTTTTCAGGCCCACCCAAACGATACCGAGCCGTTTCTTCATTTTGTTACTCATGAACTGAGTCACCACCTGGGCGAGATTGCCAGCATTCTTTTTTTTCTGATGGGGGCCATGACCATTGTGGAGCTCGTGGATGCGCACCATGGCTTTCGCATCATTACGGAGCGAATAAAAACCAACCAAATGCGTACCCTCATGTGGGTGATTTGTTGGTTAACATTTTTTCTTTCCGCAATCCTGGATAACCTCACCACCACGATTGTGATGGTATCGCTCGTACGGAAACTAATTGTCGATAAAGAAAAGCGTTTATTCATGGTAGGCATGATTGTTATTGCTGCAAACGCGGGGGGTGCGTGGTCGCCCATTGGCGATGTAACCACAACCATGCTGTGGATTGGAGGCCAGATTACATCCGGAGCAATTATTAAAAGTTTACTGCTACCCAGTATCGCCTGCTTGCTGGTGCCCATGCTCTTTCTACACAGTCGCTTAAAAGGCACCATTAACAGCCATTCGAGTGACTCCGAAACCGGCGGCCCGATTACCAGCGGCAGCAAATGGATGCTCGGCATTGGCGTCGGGTCGCTTGTTTTCGTTCCGATTTTTAAATCAATAACCCACTTACCGCCCTTCATGGGTGTTTTGTTTGGTCTTGGATTGCTTTGGATTGTTTCGGAGTTGATTAACCCGGCAGCAGACGAACAAGAGAAGAAGCGCTACAGCGCCGCTGCTGCGCTTGCGCGCATTGACGTCCCGTCGGTTTTGTTTTTCCTTGGCATTCTGCTGGCTGTGGGTGCACTGGAATCGATGCAAACGCTGCATCATTTCGCCACTGCGCTCAACCAATGGCTGGGCGATGAGCGCATTATCATCACGCTCATTGGGGCACTATCCTCTATTATTGATAATGTGCCGTTGGTGGCGGCGTGTATGGGGATGTACGATTTGGCCGCTTATCCGCCCGACAGCATGTTGTGGCATTACCTGGCCTACTGCGCAGGCACGGGTGGCAGCCTATTGATTATCGGTTCAGCCGCTGGCGTAGCGGCCATGGGCATGGAAAAAATTGATTTTATCTGGTATCTGAAGCGCATCAGTTTGCTAGCGCTATTAGGGTATTTGGCGGGCGCAGCAGTGTATCTGGCGATAAATTTCTAGTTGCGATGCCCCCCCAAACCCTTCCACTTCTTTTTCACTCAAGTAAAAAACCGTTTACGCTGGGCGCTGAAATCGAGCTTCAGGTAATTGATCTCGAAAAGCTAACCCTTACACCGCGAGCGCCGGAGGTACTTTATGAAAGCGGCCTCCCGTTTCTCACCTCGGAACTGTTTCAAAGCACCCTTGAGTGTGTTTCCCCGGTGTGCAACCGGGTTGAGGATGTAGCTCGGGTATTCGTTGACTTATTTAAAAAACTGGCCCACTGGGGGCAAACACGCGGGCTTGCGTTTACCTCCGCAGGTACTCATGCGTTGGCGGACTATCGCGATCGTTTGATTACACCTTCTCCGCGATATGAGAAGCTATTGAAAAAAAACCAATGGTTAATCCGTAGGCGGGCTGTGTATGGTCTTCATGTTCATTTGGGCATGAGTTCAGGCGAAATGTGTATCCAATACGCCAATTTTTTTCTGCCGTTCGTGCCGCATTTTATCGCACTATCGGCAAGCTCCCCCTTCTGGCAACGCATGGATACAGGACTAATCGCCTGCCGACCGACGCTATTCGAGTCTTTACCAACGGCAGGATTGCCTTACCAGGCATCCAACTGGGCGGACTTCGAGCAACTTTACCATATGCTAATGCGTTCTGGATCGATTGAATCAGCAAAAGATCTTAGTTGGGATATTCGACCGAGTCCACACCACGGCACACTTGAAATCCGGGTATGCGATGCCACCTCACTGCGCGATAGCCTTACTATTATTGCGTTTATACATATGCTCGCGCTTTGGTTTAAAGACCACCCCAACAGTTTGGAAGAAAATTTTGGCAAATTCACACCGTGGGTGCTTCGCGAAAATAAATGGCGGGCAATCCGCTCCGGGTTAGATGCCGAAATATTGATTGGCACGCAAGGCGAAACCCGGTCGTTGAGCGCGGATCTTGAAGCCTGGGCACACCGCTTGTCGCAGTTGTACGATCAACACAAGTGTACTGCGTACCGCCACGAATTAATGCGATTGATCCGAACGGGCAACAGCGCACAACGACAAAAGCAGGTGTATGCCCAAGAGCAAAACCTCGCAGAAGTTATCCGAAAAAACCTGAGTGAATTTCTTGATTTTGACGGTTTACCGATAACACCAAGTTCAGTCCCGGTTCTTTAGGTTTAGGTGAAGGCCAATAACCCAAATAACGAAAAAACAGACTTCAAAGATCGGGCACAAATGAATTGCACAGCATATTTTCGACTGCCAAGGGTTCTTAACCTGAACTTCGTACACCTCGATTTGATCTTCGCTTACTTGCGCTTTCCCGTTGGTGCGGCTCATAAATCAATCGCAAAAAGGAACTTAAACGTTCAGTACCTTTAGCGGAAGTCGGTATGCCAGACACAATACCAACAAGTAAATTGGGCGTTAACCCCAAGCGCATTTGAGGTCGCAGCATAAATGACCTATTTCCATTATGTTCTTTCAATACTTCAACACCAAGAAAGTTTCGCGTGCCGCTGATCATGTAGTGGAGACTGGCATTAACATTCCACTTAATGAAAGTTGTTTGGATACCCGAAGTTGATCGGAAATACGGACCCGTGTAGACCATCGTATGGAAATTACGACCCCAGCGTTTTGCAACTACCCCAAATGGATGAACCAAATTACCGTCAAAAATTTCTCCGCGTCGGTAAAACGTAAAATCATTTAGCGTACGCTCGTAAATCACTCCTCCCGCAAGAGACAGACTGTGTTTCTCAGACACAGAGAATGTGTACTGTAACGCTGCCTTAAGGCTGTTCAGCCTGCTGCGTGGCGTCGAGTCTGTTGACTGGCCGTTGTTCAGGTAAACTGAAAATGGTAATTCAAACTCAACCCCCAAGCGATTGACGGGTGCAAATTCATATTCGATCAAGCTATGATACTCGTTATAGTTTGTTCGATCGATCATTCCAAAACCAACGTTCCACTCTCGCTCCCCCCGCCGAGCACCCAGGTCTCGAATCAAATCGGTGAACAGGGGTTCAGCATGTAGAACTTTGGGCATTCCTGGAGCCTCTTCTGTCTCGGCAATAAAGGAGCTGTCCAGTCTTTGCCAATACAACCTCACAGTGTCCGTAAGATTTTCCTGAGCACTACTCGTTATCCCAGAAAGAACTGCGCCCAAAGTAATCCAGCAAAAAATACGTTTACTAAACACAAAGCAAATTTATCTCACTCGACACCGGCGAGTGATTAGATGGTCATTAAAAAAGCGGGCTTGGCTGCCCGCTTTTTTATTCGTCTAGCAAGTGCTATTTCGCTGGAACAGGTGGCGGTTCCACGGCCTTTTTCCTATCCAAGTCGATCACCACTGGCGCAGCAATATAAATGGAAGAGTAAGTGCCAATAACAAAGCCGATGAATAATGCAAACGAAAAACCACGTAGCACTTCACCGCCAAAAAGCAACAATACAACAACCGTGATTAATGTTGTTCCCGCGGTGATAAATGTACGGGATAACGTGGCGTTAATCGCGTCATTGAAAATTCTAAGGCGATCGTGCGAAGTTCCGATATTCAGGTATTCCCGAATTCGGTCAAACACAATCACTGTGTCGTTGATGGAATACCCAATGATGGTAAGTAACGCTGCAACAAACACCTGATCAATCTCAAGCGAAAATCCAAGTGCACGCGCAATCGCAAATGATGCAATCACAAACAAACTATCGTGCAGCAGAGCGATGATAGCTCCCGTGCCATATTGTACAGTTTTGAAGCGGATAAAAATGTAGATGAAGATAATGATGATGGCGAGAATGCCGGCTTCAAAAGCAGAATCGCGGATATCATCGGCCACCGTAGCGCCTACTTTAGACGATGACGAAATTGTGAACGTTTGCTCACTCACCTGGCCATCGTTTTCGATGTAGTTCATACCGGTGAATTTTTTTACTCCGTCTACCAGCGCATTTTTCACTTTCTCGTCCGCACCATCCGATTCATCGTCTACCAAATAGGAAGTGGTAACCTTCATCACGCTGTTGGTGCCATAGTTTTTCACTTCTGTACCTGCGTTTTCAAAACCGGCCGCTAATGCATTGCGCATGGAGGTAGCGTCAACGGGCTTGCCAAACGAAACGACATACGAGCGCCCGCCCTTAAAATCCACCCCAAGATTGAGGCCCTGAATGGCAATGAGGATCATCCCCACAAGAATAAAGCTGATCGAAAAAATGTACGCTTTCTTACGGTTCCCAATAAAGTTGAAGTCGCCTTTCTTCCGCATCAGATTAGCGATGGGCGTTTCGAATGAGATTTTTGCATCATCGCGGTCGCGTACCATCCACTCAATCACCAACCGGGAGATATACACGGCCGTAAAGAACGAACAAGTAATCCCGATGATCAGCGTAATGGCAAAGCCTTTGATCGGACCCTGGCCCAGAAAATACAAACACAACGCGGTAAAGAGTGTGGTGATGTTGGAGTCGAAGATCGTCCAAAACGCACGTTCAAAACCCATGCGGATGGCATCACGCAAGCGCCTGCCGCCCCGAAGTTCTTCTTTGATGCGTTCGTAAATCAATACGTTGGCATCTACGGCCATACCCAACGTTAACACAATACCGGCAATACCCGGCAGCGTGAGTGCCGCATTGAATTGAGCCAAAATACCCAGAATAAAAAAGATGTTAAACAGCAGCGCCACGTTGGCTACGAACCCGCCACGCGAGTAATAGGCCACCATGAAAAGCACCACCAAGGCTAAACCGCTGGCGAGCGAAATTACACCTTGGCTTTGCGCCACCTTACCCAGCGTGGGGCCTACAATGGCTTCTTCCACAATGCGCGTAGGCGCTGGCAGCGAACCTGCTTTCAACACGTTGGCCAAATCTTTCGCTTCTTCGTTGGTAAAGTTTCCGGTAATCTGGCTGTTACCCGTGGGGATTTCGCCCTGTACTGTGGGCGCCGTGTACACAAAGTTATCCAACACGATGGCAATACGGCCGCGCTGAGGCGACTTGGCCGCGGCCGCCGCAGTTACCTTTGCCCACGTGCGAGAGCCCGACGCATTCATCGTCATGCTTACGGCAGGGCGTTGAAACTGATCAAAATCCAGGCGTGCATCGTTAATCACCTCGCCGGTAAGCAATGGCTTACCATTGCGACCAAGGCTTACAAAGTTCAAAACCAAATCATCCACGCCAGGTGTAACTTCCGGTTCAGGCTTTACATCCCAAAACCAACCAATGGTGCGCGGAATGAGTGTGCGCACTTCGGGCCGCTTAAGAATGCGGTTGATCTCGGCTGTGTCCTTTACATTGTATAAGAACGGCATCGTGGGATCGCTTAACGCGAACAAAGGCGACATCGTGGCATTGCGCAATGAATCTAACGAATTCCGTGTGCTGTCGGACGCAGCTTGCGAAAGCTGCTTTTCAAGTTCAGTTTTTGCGGTGTCCGCCGGGCTCGCAGTGGCGGCGGCGCTGGTAGCAGGTTCTTGCAACTTCTTTTCATTCATCAACATTTGGTTGACGGCAAACATGGCTTGCGAGAGTTGCGGATCGTTGGCTTCTACCACGTCCCAGAACTCCAACCGCGCCACGCCTTGCAATAGCTTGCGCACCCGCTGCGGGTTGTCGGCCCCTGGAATTTCAATCTGGATGCGCCCGGTACCCTGCAAGCGCTGGATGTTGGGTTGCGAAGTACCGAACTGATCGATACGCGTCTTTAGAATAGTGAAGGAGCGGTCGATGGCGCTCTCCACCTCCTCATTGAGGAACTGCGTTACCTTGGCGTCATCGTCCGACAGGCTGACGCGGTCTTTATTGGCAGCGGATGCAAATATAGTTGCCAAACGTGCGGAGGGGTTTGCCTCTTTATAGGCATCCACAAACAGATCAACGAAGTTAGACTGACTTACCTTCTGCTTTTCGCGCGCCACTTTCAGTGCATCCACAAACGCGGGATCCTGACTGTTGCCGCTGAGGCCACGAATAATATCGGCAGGAGATACCTCCAATACCACGTGCATCCCACCTTGCAGGTCGAGGCCAAGGCTCAATTCGTTTTCTTTTACGTCTTTGTACGTGTACTCGGCTCCAAAGAGATTGTACACCGGTTTATTCCAGAGCGAATCCAGATATTGTTGCTTGCGCGATAAGTTAACACTGCCCGTGGCCTTATCGGTGGCATAATCAATCGCCTCTTGCTGCACCCTGCGCGACACGAATGTGAACGACAGATAGTACAAGCAGAGTGCGGTGATCACTACCGTGAGAACTACTACTACTCCTTTGTTACGCATAAAATTAAATTATCGATTAAAACAGGTTACAAATTGAAATGTGCAGACGGAACGCATGGGCTCGCCTACGCGGGCCACACATGTACCGCGGCCGATAGAACTAAAAGATTAGCTAGGGTGCGTTGGGCGCGATGAGTGTGCGCAGCAACGTTTTAAAATAGGGTAAACAAACTTCGGTTACTGCAGGAAGAAAGGCCACTTGATCTTCTTCTTCCAGCACCTGTTCCACCGCGGCATCCACGGAAGTGTTTAATTCCAGCGAAACAGACGGGTTAGCCAGTGTAGGTGCTACTTGTAGCGTTTCCTGGGTATTGGCATCGGTTTGCTCTGCCGTTGCCTTGGCTTTATGCGCTACCGGCTCGGCCTGATGAAACAGCACCTGCGACAGTACAATGCCCACCGCTACCAGAATACCGGCAATAAGCATGAAACCGCGATATGGAACTTGTTTATTCACTTTATGAAGCGTGCAAAGGTATTGAAACTGGGCTAATTCGCAAATCGGTCGGCACCGGTAGCCTGAAACAGAAACGTGGTTACAACATCCAACGCCCGGTCTACCCGGCTGTTGTTGGGTACCACCAAATCCGCTTTGTGTTTCAGAGGTTCGATTAGTGCTTCAAAAACCGGCATTACATGGTACTGATAGCGGTACAACACATCGTCCAGATCATAGCCGCGTTCAATCTGGTCGCGCTTGATTCTGCGGCCAAGTTTCACATGGTCTTTGGCTTCAATAAACAGCCGCAAATCCAACTCTTTTTCAATTTCGGGGAAGTATTGAACAAAAAGACCTTCCACTACAATAATTGGTGCGGACTTAAACGTGAGCATTTGCGGCTCCACGTCTGGGTTATTGAACACGTATTCCTTTTTGTGCACATCCTGCCCGGCTTTTAACAGCAAGAGATCGTGCAGAAACGCCTCGCGGTCGATGGACTGCGGTAAATCGAAATTTTTAACGCCATTCTCGTCAATGGGCTGCTGGTCGCGTGGTTTGTAATAGTGGTCTTGCGAGATCAGGCAGATCTGGTCGGCCCGGAAGCGGGAAGAAAGACCTTGCAGGAAAAACGTTTTGCCGGAGCCGCTGCCGCCGGTGATGCCAACAGTGATAGGAGTACGCATGGTTTAGACGCCCGAAGATAGAAAGTTCACCCATTTTTGAACAGCCTGCGCCCGGTGGCTGATGGCGTTTTTCTCTTCCATCGAAAGTTCAGCCAGCGTGCGGGTATCTCCCTCGGGCAAGAAAATCGGGTCGTACCCAAAACCATGAGTACCCCGGGGCTGATCAATAATGCACCCGGGCAAAACGCCTTCGAACTGCCGAACGCCCCCGGCGGATGCCCAGGTGAGTACCGTGCGAAAGCGGGCCTCGCGATTGGGAGCACCGTACAGTTCTTGCAAAACGCGTTTGATGTTATCGGCATGGCTGCGCTGCGGACCGGCATAGTATGCGGAATGAACTCCGGGCGCACCGTTTAAAAACGAAATCTCCAAACCGGAGTCGTCTGCAACGCAGGCTATACCGTACTTACTAAACACATACATTGCTTTTTGCTGCGAGTTGCCCGGAATCGTGCCCGTGGTTTCGGGTAGTTCTTCGTGGCAACCCACCTCCGCTAAAGAAAGCAGGCGAAACCGATGGCCCAGTTTCGCCTGAATTTCTTCGATCTTATGCGCATTGTTAGTGGCTAAGCAGATGGCATCCATTACTAAAAATCGATCAGCTCTACATCAAAAATTAAGTTGGAATTCGGTGGAATCTTCCCTACCGCCTGCGAGCCGTATGCCAACACCGATGGAATGTACAACGTTGCTTTCGTGCCGCGCGCGAGTTTGGGGAAGGCGATTTGCCAGCCCGTAATCAGCCCGGCCAAACGAAACTCTACCGGTGTGGCGGAGGAGTCAAAAACATCGCCTGTAGCCAGTAGTTTACCGGTATAGATCACGCGAACGCGGCTCTCCAGACAGGGTGTGTCTGAACTGCTACCGGGCTGGGTAACCACATAGCGTACACCTTGCGGATCTTTTACAGCGGTAATATTATTTGCCGCCAGATACGCATCAATGTCGGCCACATCTCGCGCCAGCAATGCGGGTGGAATACCCAGTGGCGCAGTGTCTACCGTTTTTGTGCACAGCTCTTCCCCATCGGGCAAGCACCCCGAGAAGCCCAACACCAGGCACATTATCACGCACAACCCTACACACTGCTTCATCATCGAAAATCGATCAGCTCCACATCAAAAATCAAATTCGAGTTCGGGGGAATAGACGCCCCGGAACCACGGGCCCCGTACCCTAAACCGGAAGGCACAAACAGCGTGGCCTTGCTGCCCCTGTTCAATAAGGGAAAGGCAATTTGCCAACCTTGAATTAACGTATTCAACTGGAAGCTCACAGGGGTCTTACGCTCGTCAAAAACAGTACCATCGGTAAGCAAGCGCCCGGAGTACGTAACCGTAACAATGTTACTGAAGTTGGGCTTGGCGCCGGTGCCTTGCTGCGTTACCACATACCTTAACCCACTGGGGTGTTTCACGGCCGTGATGCTGTTCGCGGCGAGGTAATTGTCAATCGCTTCGATATCCAGTTGCAACTGTTCTTCCGGGGTCACCACATCCACAGGCTTGGCACAACCCAACAAAACGATTACAAGAAATAAAAAAACGACTTGCTTCATGGTCTATTGAAAATCAATAAGTTCAACTTCAAACACCAGATTTGCATTTGGCGGAATCGCGCCCGGCCGGCCCGCTTCACCGTAGGCCAACGTAGACGGGATGTATAGTGTGGCTTTCGTGCCTTTATCGAGTAACTGAAAACCAACCTGCCATCCCTCGATGAAGTTGGCCAACGGATACTCCAGCGGAGCCTCGGACTGATCGAACACTTCGCCCGTAGTCAGCAGCGAACCCTTGTACAACACCTTAATTGTACTGTTCATGTTGGGGCGGCCGCCCTTTCCTTGTTTGGAGATTACGTAGCGCAAGCCCGAAGGATCTTGTTGAGCCACGATGCTCTTGCTTGCCAGGTGGGCCTCAATGGCTTCAATATCTGCGGCGAGCTGCTGCTTGCGTTTGTCTTCGTATTTTTTCATCGCCACAGCATTTAATGAGTCTTTCAACACATTGGCGCGGGCGGTATCCAACACATCATTTACTTTCATGATGAACGTAAAGATGCTTTTCTCATCCACACCTGGGGGCACTTGCTGCCGGTAGGTTTTTTCGAACAATGTCTTTGCTTCGATTTTCATCACCAGCGAATCGCCCTTGCGCGCCAGACGGAACATCTCTTCAATGCCTTCCTCAAACCGGATGTTGGCCGTATCGTTAATCACGAACAATGCCGGTCGGTTTTCCTTTTCAGTATCCATCCAGACGGAGTCTTTGCCATCTTTCAGTACAAATTGGGCATACAAAAATTGGCCCGCTTGAATGGTCTCGCCTGAGCCCTTTTTGGCTACCGTGAACTTGTAGCCCTTGGGGGTTTCTTTTTCGTTCGAACACGCCACCAGCAACACCATCGCCAGCAACACCACGCTTAGTTTTTTCATTGAATTGGTTGTAAAAAATTGATTATTGTTTTTCGTTTAATGCCTGTTGGTACTGCGGCAGCACCGTAAGAAATTGTTGCAACGTTTCTGCCAGGCTTAGTTTGGTAGTGCCACCGGCCGCGTTGTGGTGGCCGCCGCCACTAAAATGCTTGCGGGCAAAATCGTTTACCGAAAAGCTGCCCAGCGAGCGGAATGAGAGTTTGATTTCCTCTCTTCGATCGTACATCAGCACGGAAAGTTGAATACCCTTAATCGAAAGCCCATAGTTCACCAAGCCTTCGGTATCGCCCGTTTGCGCTCCAAACCGCGTAAGTTCATCGGCTGTTAGCAACATGTAGGCGGTGCGGTACTCCGGCAACACGGTTAGCTTTTGGCTGAGCACGTAGCCGGTAAGGCGCAGGCGCTCCAGCGAGTTGGTATCATAAATATCTTTCGCGATGCGGTGCGGGTTCGCGCCCAACTCCACCAGTTTTGAAGCGATGTGAAACTCCCGCCCGGTAGTGTTGTTGTGCCGAAAGCCCCCGGTATCGGTCATCAAACCGGCATACAAACACGTGGCGATGGCAGCATCTACCAGATTTGCTTCACCACATTGCTGAATCAACTCAAACACCAACCCGGCCGTGGAAGCGGAGGTAACATCCCATTGCTCAAATGCCGCAAACTTCTCAGGTTCAAGGTGATGATCGATCAATACCTTCACGGCGTTTGCTTTCCGTACTGATTCGCCCAGGCTGTTAATCCGGTTTAGAGCGGAAAAATCCAGGCAGAAAATCACATCCGCCGCCTGAATAAACGTGTTGGCGGTTGCCAGGTGCGCCGCATTTTCTTTTACCACCGCGTGCACGCGCTCGTTGCCTGGCATCCAGGCGAGAAAATCAGGGTAGTCGCTTGGGGTGATTACTTGTACCAAATGCCCTTTTTTCTGCAGGAAACCGGCCAGCCCGAGCGAGGAGCCCAGTGCATCCGCATCGGGCTTAAAGTGGGTGACGATTACCACCTTTTTTGGCTCGCTCAGGAGCGCTTTAAAAGCCTCGATTTTTTCCATTGAAGGCGCAAAAATGGCTATAAATGGGGCGTCTTGCAAAAGGCCGGTTAAAATGTGCCTTTCCTTCGGTTATCCGTCTTCTTTTGATAGTTTTGCGGCCGAAAAAATTAACCTTAAAATGGCAGGAAACAGAACATTTACCATGATTAAGCCCGACGCAGTAACCGCGGGCAACAGCGGTGCAATTACCAAGATGATTGAGGAGGCCGGCTTCCGCATCGTTGCGATGAAAAAAGTAAAACTTTCCAGCGAACTGGCCGGGCAGTTTTACGCCATCCACAAAGAAAGACCGTTTTATGGCGAACTGTGTGCCTACATGTCGTCAGGCGCAATTGTGCCCATGATTCTGGAAAAGGATAACGCAGTTGAAGATTTTCGCAAACTGATTGGCGCCACAGACCCCAAGAAGGCAGCCCCCGGCACCATTCGTGCGCTGTTTGCCAAGTCGATTGATGCCAATGCCATTCACGGGTCGGACTCGGATGCCAATGCGGAGATCGAGGGCAACTTCTTCTTTTCGCAGTTCGAACGGTTTTGACCGCAAAACATGGCAGCCCAAAAAACGGATTGAACAAATGCGGATTTCGGGAACCTGCCATTGACCGGCTTGTTTTTACATCGAGAATAAATCATTCGCCATTTCATGAACGTACATCCTACCTATTCCGAAAAGTTTGAAAGACGCCACAATGCCCCCAGCGCCCAACAGATCAAAGACATGTTGCACGTAGTGAAGGCGGCTAGTTTGGATCAGCTGATTGAAGAAACCGTACCGGCCAACATCCGGCTAAAGCAGCCGCTGAATCTGCCCGCTCCACAATCGGAGCATGAGTTTCTCAAGTCATTCAAACAAACGATGTCCAAAAACAAAATCTGGAAATCGTACATCGGCATGGGCTATTACAATTGCATTACGCCCGGGGTGATTTTGCGAAACATTCTTGAAAACCCGGGGTGGTACACCGCCTACACGCCCTACCAGGCCGAGATTGCCCAAGGCCGGCTGGAAGCACTGATCAACTATCAAACGATGGTGATCGATCTTACCGGGATGGAAATTGCAAACGCCTCATTGTTGGATGAAGCCACGGCCGCCGCGGAAGCGTTGCACCTGCTGTACGCCTCGCGTAAAGGCTCGCGTAAAAATGCCAACACGTTTTTTGTAGACGAAAATACTTTCCCACAGGTGATTGATGTACTCCGCACGCGCTCCGCACCGCTGGGCGTTGAGTTGGTGGTGGGCGATGTGGCAAAGGTAGATGTAACCGACACGAATTTATTCTCGCTGTACATTCAAAACCCGAATAACAACGGGCAAGTGCAAGACCACAGCGCATTGATTGCCGCCGCACATGAACACGATGTGTTTGTAGTGATGGGTACCGACCTGATGAGTTTAGTGTTGACGAAATCTCCGGGCGAAATGGGTGCCGATGTGGTGGTTGGCTCATCGCAGCGCTTTGGTGTGCCGATGGGTTTTGGCGGACCCCACGCAGCATTCTTTGCAACGAAAGATGAATTTAAACGCCAAATGCCGGGCCGCATTATTGGTGCATCGCAAGATGCGCAGGGCAACCCGGGCTACCGCATGGCATTGCAAACGCGCGAACAACACATTCGAAGAGAAAAGGCCACATCTAACATTTGCACGGCACAGGTGCTGCTTTCGGTTATGGCCGGTATGTATGGTGTGTACCACGGGCCGGAGGGTTTGAAATTAATTGCGGGCCGCATTCACGGCCTTGCTCAAGTGCTGGAAAGCGAGTTAGTGAAACTGGGGCTTCAGCAAACGAACACCCTCTATTTCGACACGCTAAAAATTAAAGGCGCTTCCGCGGATGCCGTGCAAAAAGCAGCGGAGCAGCACGAAGTAAATCTGCGCTACTTTGCAGACGGTGGGATTGGCATTGCGCTGGATGAAACCACAACCGTGGCCGATGTACAGGTGCTGGTGAAGATTTTTGCAAGCGCCGTGGGCAAAAATGCGCCGGGCAAAGTCGATGGCAGCGAGCGGGCATCTAAACTCGGTGCGTTGCAACGCAGCTCATCGTTCATGACGCACCCGGTGTTCAACTCCCACCACAGCGAGCATGAGATGCTGCGCTACATCAAAAAACTGGAGAACAAAGATTTATCGATGGTGCACTCCATGATTTCGTTGGGCAGTTGCACCATGAAGTTGAACGCCACAACGGAAATGATTCCCGTAACCTGGCCAGAACTGGGCGGGTTGCATCCGTTCGCGCCCGGCAGCCAGACACTGGGCTACCAACAGATGCTTACCGATCTCGAAAACTGGCTGAAAGAAGTTACCGGCTTTACCGGTGTATCCTTGCAACCGAACAGCGGGGCACAAGGCGAATACGCGGGCTTGATGGTAATCCGCGCCTATCACCAGGCGCGTGGCGACCACCACCGCAACGTAGCATTAATTCCAGCGAGCGCGCACGGCACCAACCCCGCCAGCGCGGTGATGGCCGGAATGGACGTGGTTGTAGTTAAGTCGGATGAAGAAGGAAAAGTTGACGTTGCAGACCTGAAGGCAAAGGCCGCACAGCACAAGGACAAGCTTGCGGCACTGATGGTTACCTACCCCTCTACCCACGGGGTTTTTGAAGAAGCCATCAACGAAATTTGCGAAACGATTCACACCCACGGTGGCCTGGTGTATATGGATGGGGCCAATATGAACGCGCAAGTGGGCCTTACCTCACCCGCAAACATCGGTGCCGATGTATGCCACCTGAACTTGCACAAAACATTTTGCATCCCTCATGGTGGTGGTGGCCCGGGTATGGGTCCCATCTGCGTGAACGACAAACTCAAACCATTCCTTCCCGGCCATGCTGTGGTAAAAACCGGCGGCACGCACGCCATTCCCGCTGTTTCTGCGGCGCCGTGGGGCAGTGCAAGTATTCTCGCCATTTCGTACGCCTACATCGCCATGATGGGTGGCGAGGGACTAACAAACGCCACCAAGTTGGCGATCTTAAATGCGAACTACATTAAAGAACGCCTGCATGGCCATTACAAGATTCTGTACACAGGCACAAAAGGCCGGTGCGCGCATGAGATGATTGTGGATTGCCGTGAGTTCAAAAAAGCGGGTATCGAAGTAGAAGATATCGCGAAGCGTTTGATGGATTACGGATTTCACGCGCCCACGGTTTCCTTCCCGGTGGCCGGCACCATTATGATCGAGCCGACCGAAAGCGAACCCAAAGCAGAGCTAGACCGGTTTGTGGACGCCCTGATTGAGATTCGAAACGAAATTCGCGAGGTAGAAGAAGGAAAAGCCGATGCTACAGACAACGTGCTGAAGAATGCGCCGCACACCGCTGCGGTAATTACTGCGGATGCATGGACACACCCCTACACCCGGCAAAAGGCCGCCTATCCGCTGCCGTTTGTGCGCGAAAGCAAGTTCTGGCCAGCGGTGAGCCGTGTCGATAACGCGTATGGCGACCGCAATCTGGTTTGCAGTTGTTTACCTATAGAATCGTACGCAAAAGAAAGCGCGGTAGCATAGCCACATCCGTTTTACGGTAAAAAAAGGGCTTTCTAACAGCACAATGTAACGTCTTTGCGCGTCCGTTCGTAATTACGTTTATCGCTGGGTCGTTTTTTTGTTGATGGGAACTTTCGCCCAATCAGGCGCAACGTATGTTTTTTGCGAATTTGGAGTGTTCGGGGCGCGGTAAATTTGAAGTATCTTACACAACGTAGGCTGATGACTATCGATACGCCAAAAACAAATCGTCTTCCGTGGTGGACATGGGTACTACCCATGGTCTTTTTTCACGTGGGGTCGCGAGCATCGTTATTCTTTCAGTACGATTTAGGCGTTGCTTCCCTGTACCTGCCCACGGCAACAGCCCTATTACTCATTTATTGGTGGGGACCCTGGCGGGTACTGCCGGCACTGTACGCGAATGCCGTTTTTTTTACACCCTTATGGGGCGTTCCGGAGATGCATCTGTGGTTTTTGTATGCCCTGCCGGAAACGATTTATGTTTTTTTGTCGTGGTACATTTTTTCGCAACGCCTGCGCGGAGACTATACGCTGCCCAATAACCGCGACTTTTGGAAGTTTTTGATTTTCGGACTTACACTTCCACTCGCGGTAGAGGTATTGCTGCTGGATGCAGTCCATATTCTGAATATGGATCAAACCATCAACAATTTCCAAAGCAATATTGCCCGCAACTTTGTGGGCGAGTTTGCCGGAGCCTTTGGTTTTGCCGTGCCCGCGTTGTACTTCATTACCCCTTATCTGCAGAAATGGAATCTGCTGATTAACCGGAGAACAGATTTATACATTCACCAGCCACTTCGTGGAAAACGGCTGGCAGAGGCCTTCGTGTTTTATGCAAGCACCGTGATATTATCTTTCATTCTGGATTTTGAGCAGTACTGGTTTGTGTATGGGATTTTCGCGCTTTACCTGGCGAACCGGTTTGGGTTTGGTGCGGCGCTGTTTGCCAACCTGCTGTCCATTGCTTTCACGTATGTGGTACCGGTGATTGCTTTGCACAGCAATCCGGAAATTGTGGACAATAATCTTGTACCCATTTCGCTTGGCAACAGTCTGCTGTTTGTATTTGCTGCCATTACCGGGCGGGTGATTTCCGACCTGCGGCTGGCCGAGCGCAAGTTGATGGTGCAAAACCGGGAATTGGAAACTACCAATAAAGAGTTAGACCGGTTTGTGTACAGCGTATCGCACGATCTTGCCTCACCGCTGAAATCCATTTTGGGCCTGATTAACATTTCTCGGCTGGAGCCGGATCAAAAAAATCAACTCGACTACTTAGGCAAAATGGAGTCGAGCATAAAAAAACTGGAAAACTTCATCAGCGAAGTGCTGGATTACTCGCGGGTAAACCGGGTAGAAGTTCGGCCCGAGGTGGTTCGTATTAAAGAGCTGTGCGAAGAAATTCTTTTTCAATTGCACGTGCCCGGCCAGCCCACCCCGGAGGTTGACCTCAGCGGTCTGGAAGTTACGGAGATCACGAGCGACCGCCTACGCACGCGAATTGTACTAAACAACCTGATCTCTAACGCATGGAAATTCCGGCGCCCGGGCGAAACGCCCCATCGAATCAAATTGCGTTCGTCTGTGCAAAGTAACCGCGTCGCCATCGAAGTGTCCGACAATGGCGAGGGTATTCGGCCGGAATACCAAAGTAAAATTTTTGATATGTTTTTTCGGGGCAGTCAAAAACAAAGTGGCAGCGGCCTTGGGCTATACATTGCGAAAGAAGCGGTAGACAAAATGGGCGGATCAATTTCTGTGCAGTCCACCTATGGTGTCGGCACTACGTTTGTGGTTGAAATTCCAGTTACCGAATGAAGCCGATTATTCTTGCTGCGCTTGTTTTTCTTGCCCAACTGGCCTTCGCGCAATTGCCCAAACGCTACACCGGGCCATATTCTGAGCTTTGGCCAAAGCTCTACAAAACCACTTTTGAAAAGGCAAGCGATGAACAGGGAATTCCATTTGATAAGCCCGTGTTTCCGGAAGAAGTAAAAAAGCTGGCGGGCACTACCGTTACGCTACCGGGATACATCGTACCGTTTACCTCCAACGCCAAAAAAAGCAGCCACCTGATGCTCTCCTCACTACCGCTGAACGCCTGTTTCTTTTGTGGCGTGGGCGGCCCGGAAACTGCGGTAGAAGTATTTCTTAAAGAGCCGATTGCCTATACCGATCAATTGGTTGAAGTAAAAGGCAAACTGCTGCTGAACAACATCAGCAGCAGCCAGCTGATTTATATTATTGAAAACGCGGTGATTACGCGAAAATAAGCTACTTCAACCCGTACACGTCAATCAAATACAATAACGCCGCCATGCTGGCGCTGCCCATTTCCAATTCACGCTTGCTTACCGTTTCAAAGGTATCTGCTGCGGTATGGTGGTAATCAAAGTACCGTTGGGAATCGGGAAGGAATCCCAACAAGTGCACGCCCTGGTTGGCCAGCGGACCGATATCGGCACCACCCCCCTCCTGGCTAAAATCCGATAATCCGTAAGGTTCCAGCAACGGCTTCCAACTGCGTACTTTCTCTTTCGCAACCGCGTCCGTAGGCACGGTAAAGCCGCGGGGCGTGAAGCCGCCACGGTCGGATTCCATCGCGGCCAGATGCTTTTCTTTTTTTAGCTGGGCTTGCCTGGCGTATTCAATTCCGCCGCGAAGGCCGTTTTCTTCATTCATGAACATCACGGCCCGTAACGTTCGTTTTGGCTTGTAGCCGATGGCTTTTAACAGCCGCAACGCCTCAATGGAGTGAACGCAACCTGCACCATCGTCATGCGCGCCTTCCCCGAGATCCCACGCATCTAAATGACCACCGGCAACAATGTATTCGTTCGGCATGGCGCTGCCGCGGATTTCGCCTATCACATTAAACGAGGGCGCATCGGGCAAAATCTGGCAATGCGTTTCAATGTAGAACTGCAATTGAGGATCATCCTTCAGCAGCTTGCTTAATTGGTCGGCATGCCGGGTGGCAATGGCGATGGCGGGAATCTGCGCAATGTTTGGCTGATACCGCAAGGAACCGGTATGCGGGTAATCTTCAAGGTTCGAGCCCATGGAGCGTACGATCACAGCCACGGCTCCATATTTAGCTGCCTCACTTGCACCGCTGGCGCGTTGATCTACCGCGCCCCCATAGGCTGCAAACGTATTGATGCGCGTAGGGTCCATCGCGCGATTGAAAAAGATGATCTTGCCCTTGACGTTTTTTTCACCCAGTTGCTTCAACTCATCAAACGTTCTCACTTCTACCACACCCGAGGCAATGCCGGCTGCGCCCGTGCCCACCGAGCCGCCCAGTGCACAAACCGCAAACTCCATCGTACCACCGGTTCGGGATTGTACCACTTTGCCGATTTCCTTTTTGCCGCGCACCCAATGTGGAACAAGCACCGGCTGCAGCCATACGGTATCAAAACCCAGTGCCTGCATGGTTTGCCGGCTCCATTCTACTGCCGCGGCTGCCGCGGGCGAACCCGATAAACGGGGGCCAGCCTGGTGGGTGAGTTGCCGCAGCATTTCGTACGACTGCCCCCGCGCCAAGGCCTCGTCAAAGATTTTTCGGATAGTAGCTTCATCAGTGTTTTGCGCCAACGAACACGTGGCAACGAAAAGAAGCAGACAACATGCAATTCGCATCGTAGTGAGGTTTACCGGGAAAGATAAAAAATCCCCGTAAGGGAACATCAGGTTTTTATGCGTTTGGCGCTTCGTAATACATAAATGTGCCGATCCGGATCATTTGCATTCAATCGTAGCACGCCTTCCAACACAATTGCCTGTGTGCTAAACGCAATCTTTTCCGTAGTCTCCACTTCCACCACCGTCTCCGGTCCGGCGGCGCCACAGAAATAGCACACATTAAACGGCAACATCGAAAACATGAATTTGCCCGAGCCCGTTTCGTCAACTGGTATTACAAATCCCTTCAATTGTATTTTCTTATTGTTGTACGATTTCAGGTGCTCACTGAATTGCGGTACATCAACCACAAAACCGTTCGTATCGCGCTTCTGCTGAAAGCCAACCTCCGCCAGCACATTCCAGAAATTCTTTGGCTGCGCCAGCACCGCTACCCAAGGCAAGCCGCTGAGAATTACTATTTTTACCAGCGTGAATCGAACGCTTTTCATCATGGACAAATATACAAATCGAGGGCTGCGGATGTTCATCCTGCTCAGCCTGGTTGCTGCCGGTGGACTCTTGATGCGATGCGGTGCTCCAAAAAAAGAAACAGCGCTACCGATAGCTGACGTTTCTATTCGGTATACCGTGCAAAACTCCATTACGCACGATATTGAGGCGTTTACCCAGGGGTTTGTGATTCACAACGGCCAACTGTATGAAAGCACCGGCCAGGGCGGCTCGTGGATTGGCGTGGTGGATGTAAACACCGGTAAAGCAGATAAAAAAGTAATCCTGCCTAAAAACTACTTTGGCGAAGGCATCACCATCCTAAACAATAAAGTGTACCAACTTACGTGGCAAAACAAGGTGGGTTTTGTGTACGATCTCGCCAGTTTTAAAGAGCTGAAAAAGTTTACGTACGATACCGAAGGCTGGGGGCTTACCCACGATGGCACGGATTTGATCATGAGCGACGGCACGGACCAACTCATCTACCTCGACACGGCCACGTTGCAAGTAAAGAAGAAGGTTACGGTAAAGCGTGACGGCAAGCCGGTGGACGATCTGAATGAATTGGAGTTTATTAACGGGGTGGTGTACGCCAACATCTGGCAAACAGATACAATCGTGCGTATTGATCCTGCCACGGGCGAGGTGAACGGTGTACTGGATTTGGGCCCGCTTACCAAGCAGGCGCGTACACTCAATCCCCAAATGGACGTGCTGAACGGCATCGCGTGGCATCCCGCTACTGAGTCGCTGCTGGTAACCGGTAAACTGTGGCCGTTTATTTATGTGCTGAAGCTCAACTCCTAACCCAGCCAAAATAGATTTGCGCAGGGCTGGGGGTGATGATCACGTCTGCAAACGTTTGTACCTATATTTGCTTTATGGCGTTTTTGTTTGATTCATTCAGCGACTGGAAAAAATACCTTGCAGCTACCGGCCGATCCATTCCTGAATCGGTGATTGAGTACGAAGTGGAGCAAAAAAACCGCACAGAGCAAGAGATTTGGAACGGCCTGGCCACTGCCTGGCAGGTGATGAAGGAAGCGGTGCAAACGGGTTTAGAGCAAGACATGACCTCGCGCTCCGGCATGATTAATAATGGCGCAAAGAAAGTTTACCGCCACCACCAAACGGTACTCGCGCGCGAGTTCCAAAATCTCATCGCGCGGGCCTTGGCGGCAAAAGAAGTAAACTCATGCATGGGCCGCATTGTAGCCGCCCCCACTGCGGGTGCCAGCGGCATCATGCCGGGCGTGTTGTTCACGCTGCAAGAGATCCATCACATCCCCGATCGCAAAATTCTGGAGGCGATGTTACTTGCTGCGGGCGTTGCGCTAATCATGGAACAAAAGGCATCCATCGCCGGCGCAGTGGGTGGCTGCCAGGCGGAAACAGGTACTGCCGCCGCCATGGGCTCAGCAGCGATCGTGTATTGCCTGGGTGGTGATGTGGATCAAATCTTCAATGCGGTGGCCATCACGGTGCAGTGTATGTTGGGCTTGGTGTGCGATCCGGTGGCGGGTCTGGTGGAAGTACCGTGTGTGGTGCGCAACGCCAGCGCTGCTGCTATCGCCAACAGCTCAGCCCAAATTGCGCTGGCGAGTGTAAGCAGTGTAATTCCGGTAGATGAAGTGATCGAGGCGATGGGCGAAATTGGTGCTAGCATGGAAACCCGTTACAAAGAAACAGCGCTGGGCGGACTAGCCGCCACCAAAACCGGGCAGGCCATTGCTAAACGTGTACTCATTCGCGACATTGAAGTGCTACCCGACCAAACCGAGTAGCCAGTCTAACAGGTCGGGCAGCTTTTGCCCGAAGAAGTAAACAGCCGCGTTAAACACCACCGACCAAAACGTGGCGCTCAGCAACATGTAAAGCATGATCTTTTCGCGCTGGCCGCCAAAGCTTACTGCCAGCAAAGCACCACCGATGGGTGTAAGCAGTAACGGTGTAAGAATCGCTACACCAGCGAGGCCGTATTTTTTCCAGATGCGGGTGAGATTGCGATTGCGCTCGCTAAACCGCTTGCGATTTGGGAACAGCCGGTTAATCACCTGATCACGAAACCAATTGCCCGAATACACAATTAGCGTTACCACCGTCATCATGCCGGCCACGGTACTTATAATGGACGTAACCACGTGCAACTGGGCCGCATACCCGCCCACAGGCCCGAGTATGAATTTAATCATACTGGGTAAATAACTAAACGAAAATGCCTTTAAGATTTCCTCCACCATATACTACACCAACGCATTTCTTTCACCAATCATTCCCCTCAATTTAGATATGCGGAACCCATACAAAGGAACCGGAGCATTCATTGAAATAAAAATCTTTATGAAAAAATCTTTTGGCTCCAAACTGTAATTGCACCGTTCGCGCCAAGTGAACCGCAGTGGTAACGATCAGGATGATGATCTGGAGGCGATGCAGGTACACATCACTTCAGCGAAAAGTGATGACCCTGCGCAAACGGTAAAAAAACCGATCGCACAGGTACAACTACTCATAGTATAACCAACCGGTAGTACTCTCGCACGATTGCCGACTGAAAAAAAAGAAAAACTAAACCAATTGCGCAGCCCAGTCAATACCCGCCCGATGACGAGCACCCCTACGACCTTAAAATGTTCGGAGCTTACAACTTTTTGTCGCCTTTTTTATCTTCAAACAACATGCGCACGGAGGGGCCGTAGGTATCATCGTATTGGCCACTCTTCATACTCCACACAAAGATGCTGAGGAAAATCACCGCCATGGTGAACGAAATAGAAATCAGGATGATGATGATATTCATAAAGAGATTTTTTTTCTGATGTTCGTTGAAACCGCATTCACGGCCAACGTAGAAAAGCCAACAACGCTAACGCTGCTGATGGGCATGAGAATCGCAGCGACCAGTGGCGTAAGGTGCCCCGATACCGCAAAGCTTAACGCAATGATGTTGTAAAAGAACGAAATGCCAAAGGCAATCTTCAAAATGGTGGTGGCGCTTCGGCTCAGGTCGAGAAACGCGTGCAGGTGTTGCAGTTGCCGGCCTTCCAAAATACCATCGCATGCCGGTGTAAACACACCCGTATCGTCTGTCACGGCCAGACCAACATCGGCCTGTTTTAATGCACCGCTGTCGTTTAACCCATCACCCAACATCAGCACCTTATCACCGCGAAATTGTTGCCTGCTGATGTAATCCATCTTATCGTGCGGGCTTTGCGCAAACCGCATTTCAACCGCATCCGGAAACACCGCTTTCATACGCTCGCGTTCAGAGGCTTGATCGCCAGACAACAATGCCCGGCAGCGATCGCCCAGCTGCTGAATCAAGCCCGCAATACCCGTACGGAATTTCGTGGATACCTGAAAATATCCTTTGGTTTTGCCCGCGATCTCCACCCACACCCGGGTGCCTTCGTGACCATCCGTACCCACGCCCTGAATGAAGTAAGAAGATCCAAGACGAATCCGGGTTTCGTTCACGTTGCCTTCCAAGCCTTTACCCGGCAGTTCGTGAAAATCGTTTACGTTTACAACCGCGGTATTGCGCATGGACTGAAAAATAAGATTACTGAGCGGATGCGACGAGGCCGCCGCCAGCGACTTTACCGCCGTTCGTTCCTGATCAGACAATTGTCCTACAAACTGTACATCCGAAGCACCTTGCGTTACAGTACCCGTCTTATCAAACACAACGGCATTGATCGAAGCCAATCGTTCGATAACGTCTGCATTTTTCAGGTACAACCCCAATCGCCCGAATACACGCAGCATATTGCCGTACGTAAACGGAGCGGCAAGCGCCAACGCACACGGGCACGCCACCATCAACACGGCCGTGACCACCAGCCACATCTTCTCAGGTGCAACCAGTTGCCAATACACACCGGTGATAATGGCAATACCCATCACAATCCACGTGAATCGTTGCGCGGCGCGATCGATGATTTTTTTGTACCGGCTCTCTTCCGGCTTGGTAAATGCCTGGTGGTTCCATAAACTGGTGAGGTAACTCTGCGACGTGGCTTTCTCTACCGCCAGCTCCACCGGCTTGCCTACCAACCGGCCACCCGCGTATAACAAATGGCCAGCTTCGGTGCGCACCGGCTTAGCCTCGCCCGTAACAAAACTGTAGTCGATGAAAGCCTCCTGCGAAAGCAGAATAGCGTCCGCGGGAATGATCTCCATATTTCGGATTTGAATGCGATCGCCCGGCGCCAACTCATACACCACCGTCGGTTGCCATTGCCCCGCGCTCCAACGGTTTACTGCCAGTGGAAAATAGGATTTGTAATCGCGATCGAACGCGAGACTTTCGTACGTCTTGCTCTGAAACCAACGGCCGACCAACAAGAAAAACACCAGGCCGGTGAGCGAATCGAGGTAGCCCGGGCCCGTGGTGGAGAGAATGTCGTACAAACTGCGCAAAAACAAGGCCGCCAAACCTACCGCGATTGGGACATCAATATTGATTTGTTTCTGCCGGAAAGTTTTCCAGGCATTCACAAAGTAATCCTGAGCGGAGTAGAACGTAACGGGTATGGCCAGCAGTATGTTCAGATACGAAAACACCGTTCGCAAAGTGTCCTCACTTTCCGAGAGCCCAAGGTATTCCGGAAAACTAAACAACATGGTATTGCCAAAACAGAATCCGGCAACCGACAACTTCAGTACGAGCGATTTGGTATTACCGGCCGTGGCTTTCTTACCTTCAAGATTAATTTGCGGTGCATAGCCCACGGCTGCCAACTGGCGGGCAACCGCGCCCAGCGAAATCTGCGCGGGATTGAAGTCAATCCTGACTGTTTTTTGAGCAAAATTTACTTCCGATTTAATAATGCCCTTGTGCAGGCGTTGCAAATTTTCAAGCAGCCAAATACATGAAATGCAGTGCACATTTGGCACAAAAAAAGAAACCGATGCATACTCCGGGGAATTGAATAGCAACAGCCTGGTTTGCATGGCAGGCTCGTTCAGATACGCGTAGCTCTCTTCGCTGACAAAGCGCTGATTCGCACCCGGATTCTGCTGGTAATTGTAGTACTCGCACAGGTTGTTTTCGGCCAGAATTTCGTACACCGTTTTACAGCCGTAGCAGCAAAACGACTTGTCGTTCGACTTCAGAATTTCCTGTTCGCAGGGTTGGCCGCAGTGATAGCACGCCTGGTGCTGATCAACCGCGGCAGAGATTTCAATTGGCATAGAGTAGCGCGATTTTATTTTCGAGCACACGATCGGACAATGCGGTCATTTTCAGTAGCTCTTTACCCGCGGTGCCCATGATGATCAATGGGTGATCCATTTTTATGGCAAACTCAAGAAGTTGGGCTTCGCGCTGCTTGTCGTTGATCGGTACAACGCCCACGCTGCGAAATTCCTTTTGCAAAAACTGCACCAGGCACTTCTCGAAAAAGATGCCGGGCTCATCATCCGGACTGGAGGCCAGAATGGTAAGGTTACGGCTCCGTGCCCGCTCGCCAAAGAATGCGAGAAACGCCTTGAGCGCAACCAGGCTGTTCACATCGTAATCCAAATAGACCAGAATATCCTGAAACGGCTTTTCGGCTTCGTGTACCAGCATCACCGGGCAGGCGAGCTGACTAAAAAAATCGACCATACCATTTTTTGGCCACCGCTTGGCCGAGCCGTTTACCGGGCCCAGCAAAGCCAAATCAGCAAACCGGCTTTGGTGCACTACGGCAAAATCTTCCTTGGAAGGGATCATGAACTGAAAGTCCAGATTCGATTGCCGCGCCAGTGTATTGATTTCATGCTGCCACTCTAACCGTTCGCCCGCAGCGTGCCCGTTTTTTACCGGCTCCACAAAATCGCTGAGGAAGAAACCGGTGAAGCGTTTACCCGGCACTTGCGAAAAAAGATGATCCAGCTTGGCGAGTTCAAAGTGGTCACCCTGAAAGTCTACCGGTATTAAAATGTTGGCGCGCATGCGTGTTTTGTTATTGAATTACCGGGCCGCTTTGTATGTCCAGATGGCGCAATCGAGGTGGTTTACCACATCTTCGGCAATACTGCCAGTAAGCAGGTGGTTGAGGCCCCGGCGGCCGTGGGTACCAATGGCAACCATCTCGGCCTTTACTTCGTGCGCGAATGCGGCAATACCGGCCTCCTCGCTGTAATCGTTTACAATGTTGAGCGTATAGTCTTGCAGCATGAACCGTTTTGCAAACGCCTGCAGTTGCTCTTTCGTCTCGGTATCGCGCTTAAAAAGGGCCGGTGTGTTGACGTACAAAATATGCAGCTTGGCTCCAAACGCATGTTGCAGATCCTTTACCTTCAGCGTGAGTTCCTCCTGCTCGGTATTGAGGTTACTGGGGAAAACAATGTGCTTTACTGTTTTCAATGGGTTTTTCAACGCGATCACGGGCACCGGAGAGGTGCGCACAATTTTCTCGGCATTAGAGCCCACCAAAAACTCTTTTAAACCAGACGCCCCGTGGGTACCCATAATCACCAGGTCTATCTGCTGTTCTTCAATGAACTGCCGAATCGTGGGCGTGGTAGGCCCGTATTGAATATGCGTACTTACCTTTGGGCCGTCTTTCGCCCATTTCGTTTTCATCTGCGCGAAGTTTTTTTCCGCGTCGGCTTTCACGTCCTTCAAATAGGCCTCTTCAAAAGTGAGCGTGGGCATCAGCACGGTATCGTGCATCACCGGTAATTCCACCACGTGCAGTAAGGCGATCTCAGCGTTCTGTTGGTTGGCCACCGCTACTGCAAACTTGAAAGCTTGCACGGCGGGGTCGGAAAAATCGCAAGGAACCAGTATTCGTTTCATAACAGCCGGGTTTAATCCTGTCTCAAAAGTAGACCAAACCAAACCCAAGGGTACTGATCCCGCTCACGGGAAAAAATGACTTTTATCAGGCTTTAATGCCAAACAAAATTCGGTTCCATTCCGATGTAACTAAAGAAAAATCGCCCGTACTGCCCGCCAACGGGTGAAATCCGCGAAAATGATGTAGTTGGGATTTATGCGAGTATGAGATCGGCCTGCTTTGCAAGCTTCTTGGCATCCAACACGCGAATCTTCTTGCCCTCAAAAGCAATCAAGCCATCGTTCTTGAACTCCGATAAGAGCCGGATCACGGTCTCAGTAGCCGTGCCTACGATGCTGGCTAAGTCTTCCCGCGAAAGCGCCAAGTCAATTAACTCACTGCCCTCGCCTTCCATACCATAGGTTTCTTTGAGCATTACCAGGTTGGCCGCCAACCGTTCGCGTACCGATTTGTGGGCCAACTCGGCCATTTTCTCTTCCATGATGCCCATCTCGTGGCAAATGGCTTTTACCACTTTGCGCATAAAGACCGGATTCTTTTGCAACACCTCAAAAAAGTGCTCGCGCGGGATAAAGCAGATTTTGGCATCTTCCAACACCGTTGCCGAAGCCCCGTAATACTCTTCGCTTAACAGCGCCCGGTAACCCAGAAAATCGCCCGGTTTAGCAATGTAGATGATGTATTCTTTACCCTGTACGTTGTTTTTGAACACCTTTACTTTGCCGCCATTCATACAATACAAACCCATGGGGCGGGTGCCTTCGTAAAAGATGTTTTGGCCTTTTTTGTAATGCACACATGTTTTGTGCATGTTTACCCGATTCAAATCCTCGGGCTCCAACCCATTGAAAAGTGATTCTTTCAGGTGGTCGCACAACAAACACGGAATATTAAACTCTACCTTTCCCATTGCTACGAAGTTGATAAAAATTGTGAAGTCAATCAAGACTTCGAGACAATCGCATTCAAATTTAATAAGCCGAAAATCCAGCGAAGTTTGATGAATCTTTTCACCAAAAAATTAAACAGCCAATAATAAACCTGCACCAAAAAGGAGTACGAAAGCCAACGTGGTGAGGGCCATTTTTTTTAAGTAAGGATCTAACTGGTTGGAAGGCAATTGGTGAACTCCTTTGGCGATGTGTACTTGAAGCGGTACCGTAATCAGAAACAAAAACTGAAAAGGAGACTGATAGTTTAGCAAGACAAAACCTACGCTCGCCAACGTGGCAGAGAAAAGTAACAACGATTGGTAGATGGCGGCATTTTTTTTACCGATGCGTACAGGCACAGAAAACTTCCCGGCCGTGCGGTCGGACTCAATATCGCGCGTGTTATTTATGTTCAATACGCCAATGGAAAAAAGGCCGCAACTCAACGCCGGCAACACATCCACCCACCGAAACGTGTGCGTAAATAGATAGAGCGCACCCAGTACCCCTACAAAACCAAAAAAGATCAGCACCGAAAAATCGCCCAAGCCAAGATAACCGTACGGTTTTTTGCCTACCGTGTAGCCGATGGCGGCAACAATGCTGGCAAGACCCAGGCCGAAAAAAAATAAAATGGCGGTCCAGTTCGTGCCGAAGGCTGCCAGCAGCAAGCTTACGCCGCTTGCTAAACACAACGCTACAAACAACGCCATGGCGCGCTTCATTTGTGCGACCGAGATTGCACCCGACTGTACTGCACGCGTTGGCCCTTGGCGGCCGGCATGATCGGCCCCGTGCACGGAGTCGCCATAGTCATTAGCCAGGTTCGAAAGAATTTGAAGAAAGACGGTAGTCAGGCAACAGAGGGCAAACACCCGCCCATCAAATGCATTTTGCTGTGCCGCAAGAAACCCAGCCATGCCAATGGACGCGAGCGACAATGGCAGTGTTCGCAACCGAAAAGCCTGAAGCCAAACCCGAATCATCCCGCAAAGAAAGAGTTATTTTCTGATCAACGCATCGAGCGAGAACCGCCCGGGCCCTAAGAGCAGTAGGGCAATAAACGGAATCAAAAAAGAAAAGGCATGTTCCCGCTCGGACAGCGGCTGCCCGGCATGGATAACGAAAATGATGATGAGCATCGTTACAATCAGCACCGCCAGCGCGGGCCGGGTAAGCAAGCCGATGATGACAAGTACTGAACAGACCAATTCCGAAAAAACAGTGAGCGCCAGCGACACCCCGTGGCCCACATGCAGCGGATCGGGCCAATCTACCGCCTTCTCATCGAAAGAGATAAATTTATCCCAACCCCAGCGCGCCAGAAAAAAACCCGCTCCCAACCGCAGCACGAGAATAGCCAAATCGGGGCTGTACCGTGCGGTGGAAAAGAGCAGGCTTTTCAGTTTCATCATTTAATGGCGTCGATGATTTTTGGATCCAGCGGCGTTACGCCGGATTTAAAGAACGTCACTTTTGTGCCATCCTCGCTTACCACAAACTTCGCGAAGTTCCAATCTGGCACCTCCCCGGTTTTTGCTTCCAACCACTGGTAGAGCGGGTGCTTATCGCCACCCCGCACGGACACCTTCTCAAACATCTGGAAAGTAACACCATAATTGCGTTCGCAGAACTCCGCAATATCCGAAGCGCTGCCGGGCTCTTGCCATAAAAAGTTATTTGCCGGAAAGCCCAACACGTTCACCTTGTCGCCATACTGCTCATGCAGTTTTTGCAGCTCCGCATATTGTGGCGTTTTTCCGCATTTCGAAGCCGTGTTTACAATCAATAATTTTTTGCCCTTGTACGATTCGAAGCGCACGTCTTTCCCATCAAGGCTCTTCACCACAAAATCGTAAATCGAGGCTGAGGTAGGCTGCGCGCCTTTATTGCGCGAAAGTTTGCTAGCCAAAAATGCGGAGAGGCTCATAACGAGGATGGCAAGAACAATAACTCTACTTAACTTCATTGGCAATTTCCATCGGCTTCACCTTAGACGGATAGAAGGTAACTGAGCCATCCGGCTTTACCAGATACTTACAGAAATTCCAGGAAGGCTCCTTGCCGGTTTTCTCTTTCAACCACGCGTACAGCGGGTGCTGATCATCGCCCTTTACACTGATCTTTTCAAACATCTGGAAAGTTACTCCATAGTTCTTTTGGCAGAAGCTGGCAATCTGCGCGTTGCTGCCTGGCTCCTGGCCGCCAAAATTGTTTGCCGGGAAACCCAGAATTGTAATCTTGTTGCCAAACTGCTTGTGCACTTCCTGCAAATCGGCATATTGGGGTGTGTATCCACATTCTGAAGCGGTGTTCACAATCAGCAATGTTTTGCCTTTGAACTGCGAAAAATCGACAGACTTTCCTTCCAAAGAATTGATCTTAAAATCGTACAACGAGGGTGCTGCGGG
>CAYLWU010000040.1:0-28173 GCA_964387475.1 uncultured Ohtaekwangia sp.
AATGTACAAGGCGCTGGGTGGCCGTGGCTCCGGGAAGGTGATCATCCGGCCGGAGGAACTGGCGGTGCGCAGAGGAAAGATGAAAAAAGGTGTGGTGGGAACCGTTTTGTCACAGAAGTTCGCAGGCCATGGCTATGAGATTTTGGTGGATGTGAAGCGGTTATCGGTCGCTTGTGTGAGTTCAGATCCGAAACTCGCTCCGGGTTCACCGGTTACCATCGCACTGCGGAAGTAAAATGTAACTCCGGAGAACGCGGCAGTTCATAACGATACTCCCCGTTTCCAGGGAATAAAATCGTCTTGCTGCAAGCGCACCGCGTGTGGAGTAGCCTCGCCACTGGCAACTTGAATGGCGTACGCAAGCAGTTCTCTGCCTTTGTCTTCGATTGTACTTTTTCCGGCAATAATATCACCCGTATCGAAATCAATCACATCCCGCATTTTCTGATATAGGCTTGTGTTGCTGGAGACTTTGATGGTTGGGGAAATTGGATTACCGGTGGGCGTGCCCAAGCCTGTGGTGAATAAAATAAGATTGCAGCCCGATCCCGCCAAGGCGGTGGTAGATTCCACATCGTTGCCAGGTGTACAGAGCAGATGGAGACCGGACTGTTGCACTTGTTCCGTGTAATCAAGAACGGATACAATGGGCGAAGTACCACCCTTCTTTGCAGCGCCAGCAGATTTCATCGCATCGGTAATTAAACCGTCTTTGATGTTTCCGGGCGAAGGGTTCATATCAAAACCTGATCCGGCCTGCCTTGCCCGTTCAGCGTAGGCGTTCATCAGATCGAGAAACTTTTGCGCAACCGGCGCGGAAACCGATCGATCAACCAAGTCTTGCTCCACACCATTTAACTCGGGAAACTCCGATAACACCGGCGTTCCGCCAAGCGCAACGAGCAGATCAGAAAAGTAGCCTAGCGTAGGGTTGGCACTAATGCCCGAGAAGCCATCGCTGCCGCCGCACTCTAGTCCGACAACGAGCTTACTTAGCGGAGCTGGGGCTCTTGAGATTTTGTTTGCCTCAGTAAGGCCAACAAACGTCTGCCGCAATCCTTGCGCAATAAACTCGGGCTCCGATTTGCTGTCTTGTTGACCGAGCACGAAAAGTGGCTTGTTGAAATTGGGATTTATTTTTGTGATCGCTTCTTCCAGGATTTTTACCTGCGCATGTTGGCAGCCCAGGCTAAGCACCGTGGCGCCCGCCACATTCGGGTGGTTGATATACCCGGCCAACAACGCGCATAGCGCATCGCTATCCTGCCGTGTGCCGCCACAGCCGCCCGCGTGCGTTAAAAATTTAATGCCATCTACGTTTGCAAAGAGGCGCTCGGCTTGGCGATTGTCGTCATGGGTTACCACATCCATCTGCAACAATTGCTCGGCCGTGGCACCCGATCGGTAGCTGCGAATCAAACCATCTACACTCCACTGCTGCGGCCGCGGTGGACCATAGCCCAGTTTTTCGATAAGCGCCTCTCGCAGCACCTCAATATTTCTATTCTCACAGAAAACCAGCGGCACCACCAACCAGTAGTTGGCCGTACCAACGGTGCCGTTCGCTCTGTGATAGCCACGAAAGGTTGCGTGCCGAAAAGCCGAAACATCGGGCGGTGTCCATTTGAACGAACTGGGTCGTAGTACAGGTTGTGCAGCCGCATGTTTTACGTTGCGTGTGGTAATCGCCTCGCCTTTTTCGATCGGCACCACTGCGCGCCCCACCAACACTCCGTACATGATCACCGCATCGCCTGCGGCAAATGATTGAAGGGCGATCTTGTGTTTGGCAGGGATGGCATGCGTAGTAGTTACGGCTTGTTCCAGCCAATGCACTGATTGTCCGGCATTAAAATCCCGTAAGGCAACCAACACATTATCGTGAGGATGAACTTGTAATACGTGCATTCGCTTAAGATAGGATAGTGCTTCCCTGCACCAGCGCGTGCAACTTTTGTTTAAGTTGGTGGTGGTGGCTGGGTTGAAGTAATTCTTTTTGAAACAGTTGCGATCCAAGTCCTACACAACCGGCCCCGGCGGCAAACCATGCCTCCAATGCCTGCGCATCAGCAGGAATACCGCCTGTTGGCATCAAAAACACATCGGGTAACACAGCCTTTACTGAGCGGACAAACCCGGGACCGAGCACATCCGCCGGGTAGACCTTAATCACGGTTGCTCCCAACGCCCGGGCATGAACAATTTCCGTTACCGTAGCACAGCCCGGAATCCACAAGCAGTTGTGTTTAGATTGAAGCTCCGCCAACTCCGGAACTAATGCAGGCGACACCACGAAATCAGCACCGGCGGCAAGAAACCGTTCGGCCTCGTCCAGGCCAAAGATTGTGCCCACCCCGAGGCAAAGGTGGGGTAGGTGGCCCGTGGCCGCCTTTAGAAACTTGAAGTTTTCCAACGCCTCCGGCCCGCGGTTGGTGTACTCAAAAGCCGTAAGTCCGGCCTGATAGCAAATTTCCAACACGTGTAGTGCAACGGCCCGATCGGCATGATAGAAAACGGGCACAATGCGCTGCGCCCGAAAGCGGGCGGCTGTGGTGGCAATTGCTGCAGAACTCATTTTCAGTAGACAGGCGAAGGTACTGATTCTTCTGATTTTAAAAGGCCCGCGCTTGTTCATGCTTTCGCGTAACAATTCAACGTGGTTTTGTTGCTTTTTTAACCTGCGCTGCTAAACTTGGCCCAATGAACATCACCACAGGAACCACAAGCTATTTCAAATCCATTGGAGCGATTACCTACGAGGGCAAGGACTCCAAAAACCCGCTGGCCTTCCGGTTTTACAATCCTTCACAAAAAGTAGGCAGCAAGACCATGGCCGAGCATTTCAGGTTTGCCGTAGCCTACTGGCACACGTTCTGTGGCACCGGGGCGGACCCGTTTGGAGCACCTACCAAGAATTTCCCCTGGCTGCAGGCAAACGATCCGCTGCAGCGGGCCTACGACAAGATGGATGCTGCTTTTGAGTTCATTACAAAAATGGGTATCCCGTTTTACTGCTTTCATGATTACGACTTGGTAGAGGAAGCGGCCACAAGTAAAGAATCCGAAGCACGGCTTGAAAAGATTGTAGCCTACGCCAAGCAGAAACAGCAGACATCCGGAGTGAAACTTTTGTGGGGCACCGCCAACTTGTTTTCGCACCCGCGCTATATGAATGGGGCGGCCACTAACCCGGATTTCCAGGTAGTATGCTACGCGGCGGCCCAGGTGAAAAATGCGATAGACGCCACAGTTGCGTTGGGCGGCGCGAACTATGTTTTCTGGGGCGGCCGCGAGGGTTACCTCAGCTTACTGAATACCAACATGAAACGGGAGCAGGAACATCTGGCCCGGTTCCTCACGATGGCCCGAGATTATGGGCGCAAGAATGGTTTTCATGGTACGTTTTTGATAGAACCCAAACCCATGGAGCCCACCAAACATCAATATGATTTTGATGCCGCTACCGTAATTGCGTTTCTGCGGCAATATGATCTCATGCGGGATTTTAAGTTGAACATCGAGGTGAACCATGCCACGCTGGCGCACCACACCTTTCAACACGAATTACAGGTTGCAGCCGATGCGGGCGTGCTCGGAAGTATTGATGCCAACCGCGGGGATTACCAAAATGGCTGGGATACCGACCAGTTTCCGAATAATGTGTACGAACTTACCGAGGCGATGCTCGTGATTTTGCAAGCGGGCGGATTTGCTAATGGGGGCGTAAACTTTGATGCCAAGACGCGCAGAAATTCCACCGACCCTGCGGATATTTTCTATGCGCACATCGGTGGGATGGATGCCTTTGCCCGAGCGCTACTCGCTGCCCATGCCATTCTGGAAGAAGGCACCTACACCACGTTTATGCGTGAGCGTTATGCCAGTTTTGATGAAGGCGCCGGTCGCGATTTTGAAGCCGGTAAGTTAACGTTAACCCACTTATCCGATCTGGCCCAGCAGTTGGGCGAACCCGCACAGCGGAGCGGCCGGCAGGAATGGATTGAAAATTTACTAGCCAGATTTGTTTAAACCCACCCGTGGAGTTTTAGCAAACACGATTTCTAAAAATGATTACTTTCACCCAAACAATAGCATAACGTATGAAGCGCAAATTACGCATGGGCATGATCGGAGGGAGCATCAACTCGTTCATCGGTCCGATTCACCGCAAAGCCGCCTTGATGGACGGCAACATCGAGCTGGTTGCCGGAGCATTTAGTTACCTGCCCGAAGAATCTAAAGAAACCGGGGAAGCATTATTCCTCAACCCCCATCGCGTGTACGCCACTTACGATGAGATGTTCGAAAAGGAAAAGAACCTGCCGGGAGATCAGCGCATTGATTTTGTGTCGATTGTGACGCCCAACCACGTTCACTTCGACCCCGCCAAAAAAGCGTTGTCCAATGGCTTTCACGTAGTGGTAGAGAAGCCGATGACTTTTACCGTAGCCGAAGCCAAAGCGCTGAAGAAAGTGGTGGACAAGAAGGGGCTCATTCTGGCGTTAACACATACGTACACGGGTTACCCCATGGTGAAGGAAGCGAAGCATTTGGTGGCCGCAGGCGAAATTGGTGAAGTACGGAAAGTCTATGTTGAATATCCGCAAGGTTGGCTATCCACGTTTTTGGAGGGCACGGGCAATGCGCAGGCCTCATGGCGTACTGATCCGAAGCGTTCTGGTGCCGGGGGCGCGATTGGCGACATTGGTACCCATGCCGCTAACCTGGCAGAGTACATCACGGGGTTGAAAATCACCGAAGTATGCGCCATGCTCAACATCACCGTGAAAGGGCGTAAGTTGGATGACGACAGTTCGATGCTGATCAAGTTTGAAAATGGTGCAACCGGTGTGCTGTTGGCTACCCAAGTGGCTGCGGGCGAAGAAAACAACCTGAACATTCGCGTGTATGGCGAAAAAGGTGGCCTGGAGTGGAAACAAGAAGAACCCAATACGCTGGTGATGAAATGGCTGGACCGCCCGAAGGAAATTGTTCGTACCGGCTGGCCTTACCTGTCGGACGCCTCGAAGAAGTTTACGCGTACTCCGGCCGGTCACCCGGAAGGATACCTGGAAGCTTTTGCCAATATCTACCGCGCGTTTACGAATGCCGTGCTCGATTACAAACCCGGCAAGAAAATAGATACCGATAAGTACGATTTTCCGAGCGTGGACGAAGGCATTCGTGGGATGACCTTTGTTGAAACCGTGGTGAAATCCGCCCGAGGCACAGCAAAATGGACGAAGTTGAAGGGGTAAGGATAAAGATGGCTACTGCGTATTAATCCTTAACGATTTCAAAAAAACGAGAATGAAAAATATTCAAGGTCCTGCCATCTTCCTGGCACAGTTCATGGGCGATGAGCCGCCTTTCAATAATCTGAAATCCATTTGTAAATGGGCGGCCAGCCTTGGCTATGTGGGTGTGCAAATTCCCTCATGGGATAAACGATGCATTGATCTTCAGCGCGCCGCAGAAGATAAAGAGTACGCAGCCGAGGTGCGCGAAACCGTGGAAAGTTGCGGGCTGAAAATTACTGAACTCTCTACCCACCTGCAGGGCCAGCTCGTGGCCGTTCATCCGGCCTACGATAAGTTGTTCGATGCGTTTGCTCCAAAAGAAGTTCACGGGCTACCGAAAGAGCGGACGGAGTGGGCGGTGAACCAGCTAAAGTATGCAGCGAAAGCAAGTGCAAACCTGGGTTTGAAAGCGCATGCCACATTCAGCGGCGCGCTGTTGTGGCCTACCGTCTATCCATGGCCGCAACGCCCGGCCGGGCTGGTGGAAGACGGTTTCAAAGAACTTGCCAAACGGTGGCTGCCTATTTTGGACACGTTCGATAAGCATGGCGTAGATGTGTGCTACGAAATTCACCCGGGCGAAGACTTGCACGATGGCATTACCTTCGAACGCTTCTGGGAAGCAACCGGAAAACATACCCGCTGTAACATCTTATACGATCCAAGTCATTTCGTATTGCAGCAACTCAATTACCTGCAATACATCGACTTTTACCACACGTTTATCAAAATGTTCCACGTAAAGGATGCCGAGTTCAATGCCACAGGCAAGAGTGGCGTGTATGGCGGCTACCAGGATTGGATTGATCGCCCCGGACGGTTCCGGTCGTTAGGCGATGGTCAGGTGGATTTTAAAAGCATCTTTTCGAAACTAGCGCAATATAACTACGCGGGCTGGGCCGTGCTGGAGTGGGAGTGTTGCATTAAACACCCGGAACAGGGTGCCGCAGAAGGTGCGCCGTTTATTAAAAATCACATCATCCGCGTAACAGAAAAAGCGTTTGACGATTTTGCTTCGGCAGGTAAAGATCCCAAACTCAACCGCGCTGTTTTAGGACTGAGCTAGAAAAACACAACTATCAAAAATTTGAAAACCGAGATGAATAGATTGATGATTGCAGGTGCCGTTGCCGCTCTGGCAGCATGTTCACCACCCAAAGAAACCGTAAAAGAAGACTATGGCACTCCGGAGTCGGCCACTACGGCCATGGAGGTCAGCGCGTCCGACATTATTGCGCAAGGCGAATCACTGGTGAAAGCCAGCGATTGCAAAACGTGCCATCACGTAGCTAATAAGATTATCGGACCCTCGCACACAGACGTTGCGAAAAAATATGAGTTTACCAAAGCGAATGTGGAGTATCTGGCCGGCAAAATCATTACCGGCGGCTCCGGCGTTTGGGGTGAGGTACCCATGACGGCCCACGCAGACCTATCGCAGGCCGATGCCGAGAAAATGGCGCGCTACGTTTTGTCGCTGGATGGGGAAACAGAACATTAATTTTTTTTTTGAAAAATCACTACAGTGCCTTTGTGGATAGGTGTGTAAACACCGCCCAAAGGCATTGCTATTTTTGCATGTCAAATTCGTTCAATTAAAGAGTAAAAACGTGAAGAAATTTTTGCCGATAGTAGCGCTTGCCCTGGTGTTGCAATCTTGCTTTAACGACAAGCCCCGCATCCTGGTATTCTCAAAAACGAAAGGCTTCCGCCATGAGTCGATCAACGTTGGAAAGGAAGCAATTCAAAAGTTAGGCACTGAGCATGACTTTGACGTAGACACCACCGAGAACAGCGCTTACTTTCATGAAGATAGTCTTAAAAATTATCGTGCCGTAGTTTTTCTAAGCACCACGGGCGATGTACTGGACTTTCAACAGCAAAACGCGTTTAAACGCTTTATTCAGGCCGGCGGTGGTTATGTGGGCATTCACGCTGCCGCGGATACAGAATACGATTGGTGGTGGTACGGAAAAATGGTGGGCGCGTATTTCAAAAGCCACCCGCAACAACAAAAAGCAAAACTGATCAAAGTAAAAACAGACAAGCTGGATCAAAAAACACCTGAGCCGTGGGAGCGCTTTGATGAATGGTACAACTACAAAAATATTTCTGATAAGATCAACGTGCTCTACAAGCTGGATGAATCCACCTACCAGGGCGGTGAGAACGGAGCAGATCATCCCATTGTTTGGTATCACGAGTTCGATGGTGGCCGGGTGTTTTACACCGGCATGGGGCACACCAATGAAAGCTTTCAGGAAAAAGAATTCCTGGATCAGATCTTAACGGGCATTACGTATGCCATCGGCACCCGTAAGCCGGATTTTTCCAAGGCCCGCGAAGGCCGTTTACCGGAAGACAATCGGTTTAAAAAAGTGGTGCTGGGTTACAACTTAGACGAGCCTACCGAATTCACAATTTTACCTGATGGCCGAATCATCTTTATTGAGCGCAAAGGCGCAGTGAAGTTGTATGATCCCGCTACAGATTCAATTTCGCAAATCAATAAGTTTAATGTGTACACCACGCATGAGGATGGCATGATTGGGATTACAAAAGACCCGGATTTCGCCACCAACAATTGGCTTTACATTTTTTACTCGCACCCGGAGCGCTCGGCCAACGTGGTCTCCCGGTTCACATTTAAAAACGGTGCGATTGATATGGCTTCTGAAAAACAACTTCTGGACGTAGCCACCCAGCGCGAAACCTGTTGCCATACCGGGGGCTCGCTTGCCTTTGGTCCGGATGGAAGTCTATTTATTTCAACTGGCGATAATACCAGTCCTTTTGAATCCGATGGTTTTAGTCCGGCAGATGAGCGGCCCGGCCGGGCCCCGTTTGATGCGCAAAAGTCATCTGCGAATACCAACGACTTGCGCGGAAAGATTTTACGCATTCGTCCTACAGCAGAAGGCGGCTACACCATCCCGGAAGGAAATCTCTTTGCCAAAGGCGAGGAAAAAACGAGACCTGAAGTGTACGTGATGGGTACGCGCAATCCGTACCGCATCTCGATTGATCAAAAAACCGGTTTCTTGTATTGGGGTGAGGTAGGTCCCGATTCGGGTGCGGATCATCCGGATCGCGGCCCCCGCGGGTACGATGAAGTAAACCAGGCAAAAAAGCCCGGCTACTTTGGCTGGCCATTATTTGTGGGCAATAATTATGCGTACGGGAAATATGATTTTGAAAAGAAAACGGTGGGCGCGAAGCACGATCCAACGAAGCCATTGAACACCTCGCCAAACAACACCGGCAAGACAGAGTTACCCGTGGCTAACCCAGCGTTCATCTGGTATCCCTATGCGGCTTCTCCTGATTTTCCGTTGATGAAAGAAGGCGGCCGTAACGCCATGGCTGGCCCGGTGTATTATTCCGATAAGTTTAAAGACCAGGCGGCCGCATTCCCGGCGTATCTTGACGGAAAGCTGATCATCTACGATTGGATGCGAAACTGGGTGCGCCTGGTAAGCATGGATGCCGAAGGCAATATTACCGACATCGAACCTTTCCTTTCGGGGATGACCTTCAACAACATTATCGATATGGAGTTTGGGCCGGATGGCAAACTCTACACCTTAGAGTATGGCACCGCGTGGTTTAAGCAAAACATGGATGCGCGGTTGTCGCGCATTGATTACAATAAAGACAACCGTGGGCCCGATGCGCAGCTCAGCGCGGATGTAACAAAAGGTGCGGTACCGTTAACTGTAAAGCTGTCGGCAGCAAAATCAACTGATCCGGATGGCGATCCGATCACGTTTGAGTTGGATGTAAACGGCACCATCACCACTTCGGCCGACGGTAACTTTACGCAGGTGTTTGATAAACCGGGCATTTACAAGCCGAAAGTAACCGTAACCGACTCCAAAGGATATCAATCCGCTGCCGAGCTTACGATCATCGCGGGTAACCAACCGCCGGAAGTTAGTATTGCGTGGTCAGGAAACTCCCAATTCTATCTTGATGGCACGAGCGGCACGTACACCGTGTCCGTGTCCGACAAAGAAGATGGCAGCCTGACCGATGGGAAAATTAAGGCCGAGCGCGTAATGGTTACATTTGATTACCTTCCGCAAGGCTATGATATGACCAAAATTGCTCAAGGGCATCAACGCCCGGAGTTACCCGGCAAAATTCTCATTGCCGAGAGCGACTGTAAATCCTGCCACATGGTGGATGATAAATCCGCAGGCCCCAGCTATCGCGACGTTGCCCGCAAATACAAAAAAGATCCGGGCGCGCTGGAACTGCTGGCAAACAAAATCATCAATGGCGGTTCAGGAGTTTGGGGCGAAGTGGCCATGGCGGCGCATCCGCAAATCACCAAAGAGCAGGCAGTTCAAATGGTAGAGTACATCATTTCGTTGGCGAAAGAGGAGGGCACAAAGTCATTGGGTGTAACGGGCAAGGTATCATTCAATCCGCCACCACCGCCACCTAACGAATCTCCGAAAGGAGCCTATGTGTTGACCGCCTCGTATGACGACAGAGGAAATGGTGCTATTCCTTCGCTGGCTGGGGAAAAAGCATTGGTGCTCCGTGCACCCTATGTAGCGGGTGGCGAAGCCAGTGCATTGAACGGACCGCGAAAGTTCAACACGCCTAATGGCCAACAAATTCTGGAAGGCATAACGCATAACAGCTCAGCCGTATTTAAAGCGCTGGACTTTACAGGCGTCAACACGATTGAGTTTGTTATTGCGGAAGTGGCGCTGATGACCAAGGGCGGCACCATCGATGTTTTTCTTGACGATGCGAAAGGCACGAAACTGGCCACAGTGGATTTCAAAAACTCGCCCGAGATAAAAGTAATGGCAGGCGTAAACATGAAAGTAGCCACGGCTGCCCCGGGTGTGAGTGGCATTCACGATCTGGTGCTGGTGTTTAAAAACCCCGATGTTGGCGATAGTAACTTGTTTTATTTTGCCGGATTCAACCTTAAAAAATAACCTATGCAACGCAGAGTTTTCATACAAAAATCATCTTTGGCTCTGGCGGGCGTCTGGTTGGGTAGCCAGGCGTTGGCCCAAAATCAAAAGGCCATAGGTCTTCAGCTTTACACCTTACGGGATGTGATCTTCAAAGACCCAAAAGCGGTATTAAAGCAGGTGGCGGATATGGGCTATACGCACGTGGAAACGTTTGGCTACCGCGATGGAAAACTCTTTGGCATGACAAACAAAGAGTTTATTGACTACGTGCGAAGTCTTGGTATGAAAATTACCAGCGGCCACTATGGCATTGATCTGGTGCGCGGCAATTGGGAGAAGGCCGTTACAGATGCAAAGGAAGCCGGGCAGCAGTACATGGTGGTGCCATGGCTACCCGATGCAGAACGCAGCCAAGACGGTTACAAGCGTGTAATTGATGACCTCAACAAAGCGGGGGAAGTAGCGAAGAAGTATGGTGTTCGGCTGGGCTACCACAACCATGCATTTGAGTTTGATTTATTGAATGGACAACGTCCTTACGATATGATGCTGGCCGGGCTTGACAAAAATCTTGTAGCCATGGAGATGGACATTTACTGGGTAGTGAAAGCGGGCCAAAAGCCGCTGGAATACTTCGCACAGCATCCCGGACGCTTCGAGTTGTGGCATGTAAAAGACATGGATAAGAACGATGCCACCCGAAATGCAGATGTGGGTACCGGCTCCATCGACTTTTCTGTACTTTTTGCAAAGGCGGATCTCGCCGGCTTAAAGCACTTTTACGTAGAGCAGGAAAGCTACTCCGTAAACTCGATCACGAGCACGCAAAACTGTATTCAAAACCTGAAAAAGATTCTATAGCGTGTGGAAGTGGGCAGTGGTTGCCGCGCTTGTTGCATGGGCGGACGTAGTGGCCTTTGGGCAAATCATTCAAAGCGTTCGCGGCAGGGTTAGTTCGGAACAAAGCCGTACGCTGCCAGGTGCTACTGTTGTTGTTTTGGTAGATCAAGCAGTGGCCGCAACGGCGGTTACGGATTCTACGGGCCGCTTCTCGCTACAGCTCGAACCGGGGCGTTATCTGTTTCGGGCATCATTTGTTGGGCATCAACCGCGGGAGGTTGAATGGCTGGTGATTGGCGGCAAAGAGTCGGTGGTAGATCTGGTGCTTACCGAGCAGCCTTTCGAGTTGGATGAAGTGGAAATTACTGCGCCAACCTCTGTTCATGTACAAGCGGGCACAACCAATCTCTCAATTGAAAAGTCGTTACGTGTGCCTGCGAATTTTTTTGATCCTCTGCGGCTGGCGGTAGCTACCCCGGGTGCAGTGGCGGTAAACGATCAAGGCAACGTTTTGTCAGTAAAAGGTTACTCGCCCAACGCGATGCTTTGGCGGGTGCAGGGTTTGGATGTGCTTAACCCCAATCACTTGGCCAACGCGGGCACATTAAGCGATCGGCCCGTTTCGTTTGGTGGCAGCATTAGTGTACTCAGCGCGCAAGTGCTGGATAACACCGAGTTTGCTTCTGGCTGGTATCCGGCCCGGTACGGAAATGCACTATCGGCCGTGGTGGACATGCACCTACGCGAAGGCAACAAAAATCAATACGAGTTCACTGCCCAGGCGAGTGTGATTGGCTTAGATGTAGCGGCGGAGGGGCCGTTAACGAAAAAGAAGAGTTCATCTTTTTTGGCGAACTATAGGTACTCCACGGTTGGTTTGTTGTCAGGGCTTGGTTTGAATTTTGGAGACGAGCGTATCAATTTTCAGGATTTCAGTTTTCATGGCCATGTTCGCCACCCGCATGGGGAGACCTCTTTTTTCGGCTGGGGCGGCATCAGCTCAAACCGTTTTACGCGTAAACCCGAACCGGAATGGCAAACCGAAAAAGATCGCTACACTATTGATTTTGACGGCGCGGTATGGGCAGTAGGAGCGAAGCACACCTGGGGCCGCGTTTGGCGCTGGGAGTGGGGCACTGCTTTTTCGGCTCAGTCGCAAAATCGCTTTTCGCAGAGCGTGGATATTCCGCAGCCGCATATCAATGCAGAGGTTTTCGAGCAGCAGCAGTGGTTGCTTACACAATGTTTGCTTACCCGAAGGAGTTGGAAGCGCCAGCAGGTGGAGGCCGGAGTGCAGCTCAATCAGCAATCCGGTAATCTTAACGTACAGACGGTGGTGCCACAGTATTTCGCACTTGGCTTCCCCAATTTTCAGGGCACCGTAACCGGCGCGCTGATTCAACCTTTTATACACTACACGCATCGTCTCACAAAAAAATGGGAACTGCAAGCCGGGTTTCGTACACCCTATTTTACGTATAACAACACCCATGCGTTGGAGCCGCGGCTAGCGCTTACCCGTATGGGCCGCGCCAACTCTTTTCAATTGTCGTACAGCCAGGTAGGCCAGACACAAAGTGTTCCAACGTATCTACAGCCCGGCAATCGTAACCTTGCGCTTACCCGGTCGGCACAGTGGCTGGCAGAGTGGCGCGCTACGTTTGCCAAACATCAATTTACCGCACAAGGTTTTTATCATCAGTTGCGTAACGTACCCATATCAACTGACGGTTCGCTGTTCTCCGCCGTCAATCAATTCGATGAATTTGCGCCCACCGGACTGGTAAGCGAGGGTCGCGGTACTCATGCGGGTTTTTCCGGAGCTATTGATCGCAAGTTCGCCAACTCGTTTTACTACGGAATAAACGGTACGCGCTATCACGCTACCTTTACCGATATCCGCCAAGTAACGTATACTGCCCGCTTCAACGGAGGTTATGCGTTTACGATGTTGGCAGGCAAGGAGTGGGGCCGTGCTGCGCGCACCTTTGGAGTACACGTTCGCTTTCTTTACTTTGGTGGATTACGCCAACAGCCGATAGACGTACTTACCTCTCAACTCTATGGCACTACCATTTTTGATACCCGCCGTGGCTACGTTGTGCGGCAACCCGATTACTGGCGGCCCGATGTGCGCATCAGCTGGCGAAAGAATAAACCCAATTATACACGCACCCTTTCGCTGGATATTCAAAATGTGGCCAACCACAAGAATGTGGCATTTCAGTATTTTGATTCATTTTTACAACGCGTTGAAACACGCTACCAATTAGGCATTATTCCCGTTCTCGTTTACCGGGTGGATTTCTGATAAAAATCATAATTTCAAACGGTTGACTGAGTTTTCATTTCCGTCTTGGGCATAGTACTTTAGCAGTGTAGATAACGAACCAAACTCTACCCGATATGACCGATTCATTTGTTGAAAAATCGACTTACCCGATACAGCACCGTGAGCTGAAGTCGTGGGTGAAGGAGATTGTGGCCCTCTGCAAACCAGAAGCTGTGCGCTGGTGCGATGGATCTAAAGAAGAGTATGACGAATTGTGCCAAAAGCTGGTTGACAAAGGCACGTTTATTCCGCTGAAAAAGCGCCCCAACAGCTTCGCTTGTTTTTCTGATCCCAGCGATGTGGCCCGCGTGGAAGACCGCACCTATATCTGCAGCAAACGCAAAGAAGATGCAGGACCCACCAATAACTGGATGGACCCGAAAGAGATGAAGCGCACATTAAAGGCGTTGTATGAAGGCGCAATGCAGGGCCGCACACTTTATGTGATCCCGTTTAGCATGGGGCCGGTGGGCTCAGACATTGCGCAAATTGGCGTTGAAGTAACCGACTCGGAGTATGTGGTGGTAAACATGCACATCATGACCCGCGTGGGCAAGAAAGTGATGGACGTGTTGGGCGAAGACGGTGACTATGTGAAGTGTTTGCACTCCTTGGGCGCGCCGGTAAAACCCGGACAACCCGATGCGAAGTGGCCCACCAACCCGACTACGAAGTACATTGTTCATTTCCCGGAAGAGCGGCTAATCATGTCGTACGGCTCGGGCTATGGTGGAAATGCACTCTTAGGTAAAAAGTGTTTTGCTTTGCGAATCGCATCGGCTATGGGGCAGGAGGAAGGCTGGCTGGCGGAGCACATGTTGATTATGGGCGTACAAAGCCCCGATGGGAAAAAAGATTACGTTGCTGCTGCGTTTCCAAGTGCATGCGGTAAAACAAATTTTGCTATGCTGCTGCCGCCCAACGGCCTGGAGGGCTGGAAAGTGACCACCGTGGGCGATGACATTGCGTGGATTAAGCCGGGCAAGGATGGCAAGTTGTATGCCATCAACCCAGAAGCCGGATACTTTGGCGTAGCTCCGGGTACGAATGAAAAAACGAACCCGAATGCGATGCGGTCGATCGAGAAGAATACGATTTTTACCAACGTGGCTCTAACACCAGATGGAGATGTTTGGTGGGAGGGAATGACCAAAGAGCCTCCGAAAGACATCATTGACTGGCGCGGCCAGAAGTATGATCCTGCCTCGGGTAAGCCCGCGGCGCACCCCAATGCGCGTTTTACTGCACCGGCATACCAGTGCCCATCGATCGACCCGGAATGGGAGAATCCCAAAGGTGTGCCGATTAGTGCCTTTGTTTTTGGTGGACGCAGAAGCACTACCATTCCTCTGGTGTATCAATCCTCTAACTGGGCATATGGCGTGTACCTGGCAGCCACGATGGGCAGCGAGATGACGGCCGCCGCTTTTGGTGAAGTAGGCAAAGTAAGACGCGACCCTTTTGCGATGTTGCCCTTTTGCGGATACCACATGGGCGACTATTTCAACCACTGGCTGCAATTTGGTCGCAACATACCCGCGCCGCCCCGCACGTTTGGTGTAAACTGGTTTCGCAAAGATGCTAGCGGCAAGTTTATCTGGCCCGGCTTTAGTGATAATATGCGGGTGCTGAAGTGGATTGTGTTGAAAATCCGTGGCGAATCGAACGCGGTGGAAAGTCCGATTGGCTGGATGCCCACGTATGAAGATATTGATTGGAAGGGCAGCAACTTTACCCGCGAGGAGTTTGAAAGTATCATGGCGATTGACTCCGAAGATTGGAAGAACGAACTTCTGCAACATGCAGAGTTGTTTGAGCGCATGTACGACAAATTGCCGAAGGAGTTCATCTTCATGCGCGAGTTGTTGCTCTCCAGCTTATGGCGCTCGCCCAAGAAGTGGATTCTGGCCCCGGAACGCGAGGACGAGCATTGATGTAGCTTCTTTTGTCTGCAAAAGCCCCGGCACCACCGGGGTTTTTTATTTTCGCACGCCCAACCACTGTGGGCCGCGTGCTGCGTGAGCGATGGAGGCATTTGTTTGAGCCCGACGTGGCCGGTGCGGTGGGTGGCGAGTGCCGACAGCGCGACCCTGCGGCCAAACCGAATTGTATTCCGTTGCGGGTGAGCGTGCGGCCGCAGGGGCACGCCCGGGTAACCCTTCTTTTGCCGGCTGTGCACGCTTGCAAGAATGGCTGATAAACTCTACTTTGAAACGCCTTATACCTACCTACATGAATCTATCTCAACGCTGGCAAGAAACGCGCCGGGCATTTCACCCCACTTTCTGGGTAGCAAACGTGCTGGAGCTTTTTGAGCGCTTTGCATTTTACGGATCGAAAGCCGTGCTCACTGTTTTTTTAGCAAACAAAGTAGGGCTGGCCAACGAGGCCGGCACGCTGGCGGGCTTATTCTCCGGAGTGATCTACTCGCTGCCCATTGTTGCCGGTGTTTTTGTTGACAAATACGGATTTAAGAAAACGCTCATCGCCTGCTTCTTCATTTTTTGTGTTGGCTACTTCTTGATCGGCTTGGGCGGTATGGCCTGGGGTGCAGAGTTGGTACAACGCATCGGCACGAAGCCGTACATGATTGCAGTATTGCTGCTTACTGCGGTGGGTGGATCGTTAATTAAACCTTGCATTGTGGGCACGGTGGCGCGCACGTCCACCGAGGATTCGCGCGCGTTGGGTTTTTCCATCTACTACACACTGGTGAATTTGGGGGGCGCCATTGGCCCGATGATCGCCCTGACGGTGCGCGAGAATATTGGAATTGAGTTTGTGTTGATTATGTCTTCCATTACCAGCGGCCTGTTGCTACTGGGTACGGTGCTGTTTTTTAATGAACCGCAGGCGGCCGCAGGCGAGCCGGAACGGCGCACGTTTACCAAAGTATTTACGGATATGATTCTGGTGTTCGGCAACCTGAAGTTCATTCTCTTTCTGGTGATTTTCTCGGGCTTCTGGATTATGTTTTGGCAGATTTTTTACCTGCTGCCGTTCTACACCACCGATGTGTTGAAGTACTCGCGATTTGAAGTAATTGAAACCGTGGATGCATGGGGGGTGATTTTGTTTACCATACCCATGACCGCCCTGGTGAAAAAGTGGAAGCCATTTACAGCCATGATCATTGGCTTTGTAATTGCCAGCGTTGCCTGGATTTTTGTGGGCGCAAGCACCACCATTTTGCTTACGGTGATTGGTATTGGCATCTATGCGCTGGGCGAAGCCACACAGGCGCCACGCTTTTATGAGTATGTAAGTAGCCTTGCACCCAAAGATCAAATTGGCACGTTCATGGGCTTTGCATTTTTACCCGTGGCCATCGGTTCGTTCAGTGCAGGTAATGTAGCCGATGTGTTGCGGCTGGGCTACATGACTACCGATCCTTCGATGATGTGGTACGTGGTATCGGGCATTGGGTTTGGCTCGGTGGTGTTGATGATTTTATACGACCAGCTTAACCCGTGGATTGACCGCGCGGAGCAGCAATGGGGAAGTTTTTTGCCGTTACTTTTGTTTGTGTTGTATGGGCTTGCCGCCTACCGTTATGATTATTGGGTGCTGTTGGGTTTAGTAGTAACCAGTGTGGCGATAAGTCGAACCTATCCGGCTGCAGCCCGCAACCGCTCGTTCATGGCCTTTAGTATTTTATCCATCTTTTTACACGCGCTGATTTTCTTTGTTATTCTATAACCTGCATTTGTCATGGACGCACAAAAAACATTTAAACCTTATATTGCTGCAGAGCAAAACATCCCGGAGTTCACCATCAAGTCGGTGGTATTCGGGGTTCTTTTTGGGATTTTGTTTGGATGCTCTACCGTGTACTTGGCCTTGAAAGCCGGCTTAACGGTTTCTGCGTCTATACCCATTGCCGTGATTGCCATAACGCTGGGGCGGCGGTACCTGAAGACAACCATTTTAGAAAACAACATCATTCAAACCACGGGGTCTGCGGGCGAGTCGATAGCAGCAGGTGTGGTTTTTACCCTGCCGGGATTTCTCTTTCTTTCGCCCGGTGAAGATGGTGTGAGCGTTGGCGAGGGATATTTTAACTACCTCACAATTTTAATTCTGGCTGCCTTTGGCGGGATGCTGGGCACGCTGATGATGATTCCGCTGCGGCGCTCGTTGATTGTAAAGGAACACGGCACGTTGCCGTATCCGGAAGGCACCGCCTGTGGGTCGGTGCTGCAGGCAGGCGAGAAGGGGGGCGATTTCGCGAAGACCGCATTTATTGGGATGGGCGTGGCGTTCGGTTATGCCATTCTGCAAAAAGTGTTTCACTTCATTGCCGAAACGCCTTCGTACGTTACCAGCCAGGCAAACAAATTTTGGCCTTCGGCCGCCACGCGGGGCGAGATTACGCCGGAGTATTTGGGTGTAGGGTACATCATTGGTTTTAAAATAAGCGGTGTGCTGGTTGCGGGCTCGGTACTGGCGTGGTATGCCATGACGCCCTTACTGGCGACGTTGGTTCCTGCGGATACCATCGCACTACAACTAGTGAAGCTGGGGTATTTGTCGGACGTTGCGACTGCGGGCGGGCCCGGTAGCTGGGATCCGGCAACCCATACATTTGGCAGCTATGCCGACGCCATTTACCGCGCCTATATTCGCCAAATTGGTGCAGGCGCGGTAGCCGCGGGTGGGTTTATCACACTCATGAAAACCATTCCTACGATTATTTCTTCATTCAAAGAAAGCGTGGGTTCATTAAAAGAAAAAGGCGCGGTTACCGCATCGCGTACCGAAAAAGATCTTTCGTTTAAAGTGGTGATTATCGGCAGCTTGATTTTGGTGGCCTTGATTGCATTGCTGCCGGGCCAGATTATTCCGGGAGATACGATTGTTGAGAAATTGTTGATCGGTGTACTGATCATCATCTTCGGGTTCTTCTTTGTTACCGTGGCCAGCCGCATCGTGGGTTTGGTGGGCTCAAGCAACAGCCCGATTTCCGGAATGACCATCGCCACGCTTATGGGTACGTGTTTGATCTTTACAGCGGTAGGCTGGAGCGGGAAGTTATACGAGCCGCTGGCACTTGTAGTCGGGGGCATGATCTGTATTGCAGCGGCAAACGCCGGGGCTACATCTCAAGACTTAAAAACGGGTTTTATCGTTGGCGCTACGCCACGATATCAGCAGTTGGCGCTTTTCATTGGAGCAATCGTTTCATCGGTTGCGATTGGCTTGGTGGTGAAAGTACTGGATACACCTTCGCCCGAGTTACTTGCACAAGGCATCCAACACGCCGTGGGCAGTGACGAGTTTCCCGCCCCACAAGCCACGCTCATGGCTACGCTGGCAAGAGGAATTCTTTCCTTCAATCTCGACTGGCAGTTTGTGATGGTGGGCGTGTTCATCGCGGTGATGATTGAGCTTTGCGGAATTAAGGCATTGGCATTTGCTATTGGATTATACTTGCCGCTGGCCACCACGCTCCCTATTTTTATCGGTGGTGCGATCAAGGGTTATGTTGACTATAGAGCAGAAAAGAAAAAGCTTGCAAAAGAAGAAGACGATTTAGGCAAAGGCAGCCTATTTGCTACCGGATTAATTGCCGGTGGTGCATTAACGGGTGTTGTGGTTGCCATCATCACTGTTGTTTCTCCGGAAGGCATGGGTAAGGTAAATCTGGAACATGCGCTGGTGGATACCCTGGGGCAATCGGGATATTACCTCCTCGGGGTACTTCTTTTTGCTGGAATGGCAGCAGTTTTATATCGCACGGCTACGAAAACCGATCACAAATAACACTTTGGCGTTCTAGCCGTTTCAACAGGGTATTCTATCCATGGTTGACGCCTATAACTTCATTGCCTCCTGGCAACTCTTTCCGGAACGTGGTTCGTACGAATTGGGCGAGCGCCCCAAATCTGCCATTTACCGCATTAAAATTGCCGATGCAACCCATGTGCTATCCATTGCCATGAGTTGGATAACCTTTGAAGATCAGGGGTTTGAGTTCGGATATGAAGTGGCACCCAATGGCGAAAAGCAATCCATTGACTATCAGGGCTTGGCGGATGGTGTTGTGGCTCGGTTTTTAGATGCGATCCGTTTTCAAACCGAGTTCTTTAAGGGCGACACCCGTGTACTGGTGGTAACGCACGAAATCACACCTAAAGGATACTTGCAGATCACCCAAAAGCACTTACACCCGGATCGTGAATTCACCAACGTAGAGGTCTATCACAAGCAAATGAGTGTACTGCCGTATTCGGCAGCCGTTTCCGGCGCGGTGATTCGGCCAAACGAGGAAGGCATGATTCGCCATCATGCGCTTACGGCAATGGAAGAGCAAACCAATATGCAGCTCAACCAAATCCGTCAACAGATTGAACTGCTGGCCATTCAGGCCAAGGAAATTCAGCAACGCAAAGAGCTGAGCATGTTGATCTACAATGCCAAGATTAGTTTTAGCCCGGTAATTGGTAAACTCTACTATTTGTACGAAACAAAAGACGACACCCACCTGCTCTCCATGGTAGGCCCGAAAGAATGGGGCGCAAAAATCCCTTTCAAGAGCTTTGTAGCCGCCGTTCGGCTGTTAGCCGATCATACCTGGAAAGAAGAGGTGTAGTTTACTCGCGGCCCGCGGCCATCTCGATAATTTGCTTCAACTCGTCAATGGCTTTGGTTTCGGATTCATCAATGCGGCCGTCTGCATTGATGATCTCGTACATATCTGTATAGATTTTGTACTTCTGCGAAAACTTTACTTCGCCATGTTGTTTGAAGGTATCGCGGATAACGCTGGGAATCTTCGCGGCATCCATCGATTTGTACAATACCGCGGCTTCGTGCAGCTTTGATTTCGCCACGGACTCATCCGGGTACAGTTTTTTTGCCTTTTTTAAGATCAGCTCTTCCTCTAAAGAATGATACTCCCCGTCTACGTGGGCCATGTGCACGTACAGAAAGAGAACAAAGTCAGCAAACGATTGGTGAATCACCATAGCACAGGGTTTATGTCGGAAAGTTAATAAAAAAGGCCTCATGTTTCCATGAAGCCTTTTTAGAAATTCAAATCCGAATTACATCATGCCATCCATGCCGCCGGGGGGCATCGCAGGAGCTTCCTTCTTTTCAGGAATTTCCGATACTACCGCTTCGGTGGTAAGGAGCAGGCCTGCAATAGACGCTGCGTTCTCCAACGCCAGGCGGGTTACCTTGGTCGGGTCGATAATACCTGCCGCAAAGAACTCTTCAAATTTGTTCTCACGGGCATTGTAACCAAAGTCTTTTTTGCCTTCGCGTACTTTGTTTACAATTACGGATGCTTCCTGACCGGCGTTCTCAGAAATCACGCGCAGGGGCGACTCCAACGCCAGGCGGATGATGTTCACACCTGTAGACTGATCTTCGTTGTCGGTCTCTACCGTCTTCAGGGCTTCAATCGCGCGGATGTAGGCCACACCACCACCGGGCACAATACCTTCTTGTACGGCTGCACGGGTAGCATGCAATGCATCATCTACACGGTCTTTTTTCTCTTTCATTTCTACCTCGGTTGCGGCACCGATGTAAAGAATCGCCACCCCGCCCGACAATTTAGCTAAACGCTCTTGCAGTTTTTCCTTGTCGTAATCGGAGGTAGTGGTCTCGATCTGCGCTTTGATCTGGGCAATACGGCCTTGGATATCCGCCTTTTTGCCTGCGCCGTTTACAATTGTGGTATTGTCCTTGTCGATATTTACCTTCTCTGCACGACCGAGGAACTCGAGGCGGGCGTCTTCCAGTTTCATACCGGTTTCTTCGCTGATTACTTTACCACCGGTTAAGATGGCAATGTCTTCCAGCATGGCCTTTCTGCGGTCGCCAAAACCAGGCGCTTTCACCGCGGCAACGCGGAGTGCACCACGAATCTTATTCACCACAAGAGTAGCCAGTGCTTCGCCTTCTACCTCTTCAGCAATGATCACCAGCGGCTTGCCGGTTTGTGCGGTTGCTTCCAATACGGGCAACAGCTCTTTCATCGAGGAGATTTTCTTGTCGTAAATCAGAATGTAAGGGTTGTCAAGGTCAGCTTCCATCTTCTCCGTATTGGTTACGAAGTAAGGGGAGAGGTAGCCGCGGTCGAACTGCATACCTTCTACGGTCTTCACTTCGGTCTCCGTGCCTTTCGCTTCCTCAACGGTAATCACACCATCTTTACCGACCTTTTCCATCGCGGTAGCAATCATGGTACCGATTTCGGTGTCGTTATTTGACGAGATGGTAGCCACCTGGGAAATCTCCTGGTTGCCTTTGATGTTTTTCGACTGCTTTTGCAGATGCTCTACAACGGCCACAACAGCCTTGTCAATTCCGCGCTTCAAGTCCATCGGGTTAGCGCCAGCAGCCACGTTTTTCAAGCCGTGGGTAACAATTGACTGCGTTAACACGGTAGCCGTAGTGGTACCATCGCCAGCCGCATCGGCTGTTTTAGAAGCCACTTCCTTCACCAGTTGTGCACCCATGTTCTCGATCGGGTCTTTCAACTCGATTTCTTTTGCTACGGATACCCCGTCTTTTGTTACTGAAGGAGCACCGAATTTCTTATCGAGAATTACGTTGCGGCCTTTCGGGCCAAGCGTAACCTTAACGGCATCTGCCAGTTTATCCACACCTTTCTTCAGCCGGTCGCGGGCGGAGGTATCGAATGTAATTTCTTTAGCCATAGTTTATACAAATTTGAGTTCTTGTGATTACTGAATTAGATAATTCCGAAAATGTCGGAGTTACGCATGATCAGGTATTCCTTACCATCGATGTTGATCTCAGTACCGGAATACTTGCCATACAAAATGTGGTCGCCCACCTTTACGGTTACCGGCTTGTCCTTCAGGCCTTCGCCTACTGCAATCACTTTTCCTTTTTGCGGCTTTTCTTTAGCCGTGTCCGGGATGATGATACCCGAAGCAGTTTTGGTTTCAGCGGGAGCCGGTTCAACCAGAACGCGGTCCTCATTGGGTTTGAAGTTGATCTTCGACATATGTGGTTAATAGATTTTAAAGTTGATAAAACGGGTTATCTCTCACCCTTACTCGATTTCTATGCCAAAGCTCGAAAGGCTGACAGAACTTCGCGAAAGGCGCGCAAAGATGACAAAAAATGTCAGAGGGCCGCGGGGTTCCACCGGGTCTTCGCGTCAGAATGCCATCATTCCCCGAAATTTTTCAATCCTAAAAGAAAGCCGGAATATGTAGATAGCTGATTTTCAAATATTTAATTCAAAAACTAAAAATCAACTAAGGCAGCATTCCAAACCACAGCTCAAAAATGATTAACTATCTGTTTATCAATAATTTGATATAAAATTGAAGGACCTGAGCTACATCACCCTGCCCATCCAGATTGCTGCAACCAGCACTGACAAAGCGGCAATTCCAATCATCCATCGGAGTAGTCGTTTTCGTCTTTGCTGACGTAAAAAATCAGGGATGCCATCAATGGCGGTACGCAATCGCACCAGCGCGGCTCCGTTTTTCTCGATGTAATCCATCGCACCCAATTTCAGCGCCATTACGCCGGTGTACACATCCCCTTCGTTGGAGAGTACAACCACGGGTACATTATCGATCTTGTTTTTAAAGTGGCGGATAAAATCTGTACCCTTCTCATCATTTTCCAACTGCTGGCTCAACAAAATGAGGTCAGGCTTCTGCTGTAATTTTCGCAAACATTCGCTGGCGGTTACAAAGCTGCGAACCTCAAAGCCCAACTGTTGTAAATGCTGCTGAATCATTTTTTGATACGTGCCGCTCGCTTCAATCAGATATGCCAGTTTCATTTGTTTGTTATTTTTCGATTCAGGTCCAGTGGAATATTCAGCATAGTCATTTCAGTTGGTGGCACCGATTGCGATCGCCATTTCATAACGCGTTTTCCAATTTTAAGAAACTCTTTTCCTGATTTGAGAAAGATTTGAGTTCGATGATCAGGATTCGAAGGAACTCAATCAGGTTACAAACCGGGACTAGCGGTGGTGCGGCCGCCTCGGATTCGAGCATAATTAACCGGCACAAACCAGGAACGATATTGCATTTTAGGGGTGCGATTGATTGCAGCAGTAAACCGGTTTGCTCTCGAATAACCGCCCAATTCTCTTCATTTAGGGCTTTTTCAAGTCGCTTCAGACGTAGCGGCAACTCGTGATGGAGCAGCACTGCAAGCTCATCGGCAAACGTGATCTCGCGGGCAATTGCCCGCTCTACCACCGGCCGATTCAAAACTACCCAGGCGTGTATTTCCTTGATCATACTTTGTAATTATCAATCTCTATACCACGAACACCGAATATTTCAAGACTTGTCCAATTCACTCACTGGCACGTACGTAACGTGGGTAAACGTCAGCGCTTTTTTTCTTTCGTTGAAACCGTCCTTTTTTGTAAATTACCCATCATTTAAAGCAAGCAATTTTAAATTTCGCTGTAAGACTTCATTGTTAACGTGAGACCTCTATTACCTATCGGCATCTTGTTTAGTGCGCTTGTCAACTTACACGCACAATGCCTAACCGACTTTACCAAACTTGCGCCCACACCTACAACCGATTATTCTACGGGCTTCGGCCAGTCGATTGATATGTTTGATGACTATTTGGCCGTGGGGATGCCTGGCCATGATAGCCTTGGTCGGTTTGCCGGTTTGGTTTACATCTACAAAAAGACCGATGTTACGTGGCAGAAGGTGGCCACGATTACACCCACCGATCCTTACGATGGATCTCGTTTTGGTTTTAACGTTACGTTATCCAGAAACTATCTGCTTGTGAGCAGTTACGGCAACGGGGGCAAGGTTTACCTGTACAAAAAGCCGGCTTCCGGTTGGACCTCTCAGAGCGAGAGCACGAGTTTTCGGATAACTGGTAGCGGCAGTTTTGGATGTAACTGGAACAGCGTAACACCAATGGCAATTTCAGAAGATGAACAAGTAATCGCTATTGCCGATATGCATGCTCCGATCACACCTACCAGCACGAGTTCGTATTACCTGGGCGCCATTTACGTATATCGGAAGTCCCTTTTCCAAGAGTGGACCGGAACCATTCAACCACAACGGATCATAGCCCCCGCGGAAAATTTGGCGGATTTCGGGAGATTTGGCGTGGCCCTCCACGACAACTACCTCATCACAGGCACACCATTCACAGGCTTTGGATCGATTTACATCTATCCAATTTCCGACGCCATACCTCGCATGCCTGTTGCAACTCTTCGCCCATTCAATTCAGAATCTTTTCTCCTTGGCCAATTCAAGTTCACTGTCAATGATGAAGGACTATTTATCCCAGGTTTCCGCCACCTGGCGGGCGTTGCAGAACCCGGTATTTTGTTTTACAAGAAACCTTCATCAGGAATCTGGGCCGATGCTAACGCCACTTGTTTGATTCCCCTCTCAAACACAATACAGTCAAATGCCATTGAGCTTGCCCGATCTATCGCGGTTCGGGGAGACAGCTTGCTGGCTACGTTCGTTACAAAGACAAATGAGTCGCACCTTGTCCTGATCACACGAGGTGCCGATGGCTGGTGCCAACCATCTCTGCAAAACTTAGAAATATTTACTTCCGCCGCGCCACTGTCTGCCAATCCCTTTGGTCATGCTTTAGTCAGCAACGAAAACACAGATTTTGTTATCAGCTTAATTTCCTCGCAAGATCAAAATTCAGGCAAGCCCTCGCTAAAAACATTTTCAAAACAAGGTAATCACTGGCGTAAAAGCTCGATTTCCAATGAGAAAACGAGTACATCGTCACACTTTTTCGGAGCTAGGGTAGTCGGCTACGATAACCATCTTTTTGTTTCCGCTCCAGAAGATGGAACCCGATTGCAAGGCGTGGGGGCAGTCTACTATTTCGAGAAGACAGGTACGCAGTGGAACCTGCGCAACAAGCTACTTGCGCCAAGCATTAGTTTGCACGATGATGGATTCGGGAGTGCAATAGCTACCAACCGGCATCAATTAGCGATCGGAGCATCCAGTTTTGAGACTGGCAAAAAAGCATGGGGTCGGGTTTTTATTTACGAAAAATCAGCCGATGGGTGGGCGAATGCAAAACTAACTCAAGAAATCGCTCTGCCGGAAGATTCCCTCACCGTTTACGCCTATGGAGATAATCTGGCTATGGACAAAGATTGGCTGGTTATCCCTTATGTGCAGAATTCACCCTATGCCATTATGCTTGCGATATACAAATTTGATGGTCGACAATGGAATTTCTTCCAAAATCTGCTGGGTGGATACGGGGATTTTTTTTCTAAGACTCAAACGCTTGCCGTTGCCTTGGAAAGCGATATACTGCTTTGTGGAAGCTGGCTTTTCCAAAGAAATACAAACGGTAAATGGGAAAAGCGTCACGAATTAATACCGTCTGACCCGGAGTATATCCAAGTTTCTCCCGACTTTACTCGTCTTGTCAGCAATGGTTCAAATTTTGGCTACGCCAATGCAATTCATAACAACACAATCTTCATTAGCGCGCCAACTCGGGACTACGATGGTGTATGGGATGTGGGTGCGGTTTATGTTTATACAAAAAAACCACGAGAGTCATGGTCTTCCAGAACAGAGTCTGTTAAACTCGTGCCCCGGATAAAATCTGAACGCGAACTTTTTGGGATATCCTTACGTGCCTACGCAAACACACTCATAGTTGGAACACCGGGAGCCGATTTTAATCTCGATGGATTAACGGCCCGCAACAAACCAGGTCGAGTGTATGTATACCAGGCAAAAGACTACCTCTGGGAAACTGCGGAGTGGCTGCAAGATTTGACTGGTGACAAATTTCAAAAAGATTATTTTGGTATTTCAGTATATGCTGATGAATCTGATTTTTTTATTGGGGCCTCTATTGAAGATCTCTCTTCTGGCCGTCTGTCTGGATCCGTTTATATAACCCCACCGCCACCTATGATCCGGCTTGTGCCTCCCACATGTACAAATGCCGCACCTTTCAAGTTGTTTGGATATCCGTTTGGCGGAGAGTGGTTCGGCCCTGGTATTACCAACTCCAGCGAAGGTATTTTTGACCCCAAAAGCGCTGGTGCAGGCACTCATGAAATTCGTTATCAAACCCCTAGTTGTGCAAATGTTGGAGTACTTCGCATTGTTGTAAAATATCCTCCGCATGCCCGTTTGATTTCACCTCTCTCGATTGCTGTATGTCGGGGGCGTAACATTTCAGTAGCGCTTGCTGCCGAGCCAGAGGAAGATGTGTTTTACCAATGGCTCTTCCGGGCAGACAGCAGTCAATCTTTTTTACCTATTCCGCTCCGAACGAGCCGCGAAATGATGGCCACGCAACGAGGGCAATATCGGGTAAGAGTTATGAATGATGCCTGTGATACATTTTCAGAGATTATTACAATAGTAGATGAAGTACCCAACTTTGAAGCAGTACCTATTCGTGGGTGCGAGGGAGTTGCCACGCCTGTTTTATTACCATCTACCCCAAACGGCCAATGGAGTGGGCCGGGTATCAGTAACAATCGGTTTATTGCAACGGGGCTTGTGGCGGCTACATACGAGGCCTTATATCGATACACTTCTCCACTTGGCTGTTTTTACGAAGTGAAAGTGCCGATTACAGTAATCCGTGCCCCGCTGCCTGTTATCACTCGGTCGCAGCAAAATATCTGTGAAGCCGGGTCGATTTTATTGCAAATACAAAACACTTCTTCCGATACCAATTACAGTTGGGAAGCCTCCCATAACGGCAACATAACATCCGTTAATGAAACAGGAGCTTCTGTGCGTGTGTATGAAAATGGCAGATACACGGTAACGGCTGACTATGGGCCATGCAAGGTGAAGTCAAATCCATTTGTAGTTGATGACTCCTTCACCGCTTCTTTACTGCCCGCAGAAACATACACCGAGTTGTGTGGGGCGGAAGAGTTACTCTTGCAGGTTACGAACCCGAGCAACGCAAGTTATAAGTGGGTTTACCGATCCAGCGAAAAGGGAAGCAGAGAAGAACTTCCGGGCAACGCCTCCTCTCTGGTAGTTCGCAATTCCGGATTCTATCAGGTGATCGTCACGCTAGGCTCTTGTGTCTACTCAAGTTCGCTCAAACAGGTTTTTATTTACCCCAGCGATTCTGTACTTGTACCCAACGTATTTACACCCAACGGAGATGGCATAAATGAGCGGTTGATTCCCTTAACGGAAGCCTACCAAGGAACAATACTCGTTATGGATAGATATGGAAAAACAGTCTACGAGGGTCCCGCCAATGAGGGCTGGAATGGCGATCGCGCTGCGACAGGAACGTATTACTTCTTGCTAACTTTCAGTTCTTGTCGCGGTGAGCGTAAGACCGTTAAAGGCTATGTTCAGTTGGTGCGCTGAAATGGCCGGATAGCCAGTAGCCAACTCAAAGAGCAGCTAATTAATAAAATTCCTTAATAAGAAGCCGACGTTTGTAGTTCTCATAATTGCTAAATATTTTAGCATTTCGAAAATCCGTTATAGTTCAATTTAACTTTTTTAAAAGGTTTTAAATCATTGTTTTTCAATGCTTTAACACTTTGCTATGCGTTTGACTTTAAGAAGGTTTCGAAAAACAATCAACTCGTGCTGTCTCAAGCCCAACTTCGCGCTCAACTCCAATCGGATATCCTCCGGCTGCAGGGCTTTAAGCCGGCTGGCAGTGGGTTAGGTGCGCTCTCGCTGGGTGTAATCGATGAGGCGTTTCCCAACCGCTCTTTTCCCCTGGCTGCCGTGCACGAACTGTGGGCACCTGCGCCCGAAGCGGTAGC
>CAYLWU010000041.1:0-26569 GCA_964387475.1 uncultured Ohtaekwangia sp.
ACATAAGTCAACAGATTTACAGTCTGTCCTCGTTGGCCGCTTGAGTATCTCCCCGTTTTGCCTAGCAATTTTAATGAACGTTTCGGCCTCCTTTTTAGCGCATTTGGCCAAAAAGGAGTGCAAAATTAACTGCTTTTTCGGTTTAGCAAAAAGATTCTGGCGCTTTCGCGGATGGATTACCCGAAAAACGAACAGATGACTACATGATGATGATTTCCTTCAGCACGTCTGGGCCAAATTCTCTCGCAAAAAGCGCGAGAATCTGGGTTTTATGCAGATTGAGGTCGTTTTTTAATGAGGCCGAGTCTAACTCGACAAAAAGCACCTTGTTGCGAATGAAGACTTTGCGCGTATGTTTTGCTACCGGTTTGCCCAACAAACGCTCCCAAGAGGCAACCAAATTGGTTTCATCAAACTTGGATTGAATCTGGTACTGCCGCAGCAGTTCGCGAATGGCATCGCCAATGTGGTGGGTGTTGCCGCCTTTGCTCATGCTGTGGTTGCTACGGGGGTTTGAAACTCAATGAATTGTGGCTGGAGCCCGATGGCGCTAATGAGCTGGCGGCTACGTTCCGGGCGGGCATCGCTAATAAAAATCTGGCCAAACTGGCCGGCCGCCACGGCGTGTAAAAGCCGCCCGATGCGCTCATCATCTAGCTTATCAAAAATATCGTCTAGCAGCAACACCGGCCGGTGGCCTTTGGCATTGGCCAAGATTTCATACTCGGCCAACTTCAGCGCAATGAGGTAGGTTTTTTGCTGGCCCTGAGAGCCGAAGCGTTTCAGCTCCATGCCCCCCAGCTCAAAAACGAAATCATCGCGATGCACACCCGCAGAGGTGCGTTGCAGCAAGTAGTCGCGATCAAGGCTGCGCGCAAATACATCGGCCAGGGACAGTTCCTGTGCCTCTGAGCGATACCGAATGAAAATCTGTTCGTCCGGTTTTTGGCACAAGGCGAGGTAATGGCGGGCGCACACGGGTAAAAACTCCTGCAAAAGCGCAGTGCGCGCATTAAATAAATACGTTCCGGCATGCACCAGTTGCTGGGTGTACTGGTTTACCAGATCGTGATCCGTTGCCCGGCGCTGGGCAAAAAGTTGCAATAAGGCATTGCGCTGTTTTAGAGCGTTGCCATAAACGATCAGATTTTGCAGGTAGACACGATCCAATTGGGCCAACAGGCTATCGAAAAACTTTCTGCGCACTTCGCTGCCATCCCAAATGAGTTCAATGTCCTGCGGGGCCACCAATACCACCGGGTATTTGCCCACGTGTTCAGACAATTTGTTGTACTCGATTTCATTTTCGCGCACCGTTTTTTTTGCCGCCTGGAAGGAGCAGACTACTTCGCTTACACGGCCTTGCCGTTCAAACCAGCCTTTTATAAGAAACCAACTTTCCTGCTTTCGTATGCTCTGTGCATCCGTAGCCGGTAAAGCACCTTTGGTAAACGAGAGGTAATGAATGGCATCCAAAAAATTTGTCTTGCCAGAGCCGTTCGGGCCCACCAGGCAAACCACGCCGGGGTGGAGTTCAAACATCCTTTCCTCGTGGTTTCTGAAATTCAGCAGATGGAGTTTTTGCAAATGCACGTGCGAAGGTAAGGGTTTATGAATCGGCTTGTTTTTTTGCCCAACCGACTAAAACGAATGCCCGTGTTTTTTCTTGTGGGCACCCCGGCCAGGGATGCGCAGGGCGCGGTGCCCACGCGCCGCGCGTGGGCACGGTAGCGCAGCGAACCCCGTAGCAGCCCGGCCGAAGCCGCGTTGGCCCGCGGGGTGGTGATGAGGGGCCGCCAAACGAACCCTTGAAACCAACCCTCAACGCGTTTGGTGGTATCGGCATGGAAGCCGTATTTTCGCAACCTGATTAAAACCTATGTATTACTATGGCAACGGCGGCTCCTGCAAAAAACAAAGCGAAAGAGAAAAATGAATTCTCTAAAGAGACCTATCTGTTTTGGTATGAGAGCATGCAATTGATGCGCAAGTTTGAAGAGAAGTGTGGCCAACTGTATGGCATGCAAAAGATAAAAGGTTTTTGCCACCTCTACATTGGGCAGGAAGCGTGCGCGGCGGGTGCCGTAACGGCCTTGCAGAAAGGCGATAAGTGGATTACCGCCTACCGCGACCATGCCCACCCGTTGGCGCTTGGCACGGACCCCAAGTACGTGATGGCCGAGTTGTACGGCAAAGCAACCGGCGTTAGCCGTGGCAAGGGCGGCTCGATGCACATTTTTGATAAGAATGTGAATTTTATTGGTGGCCATGGTATTGTAGGCGCCCAGGTGCCGCTGGGTGCGGGTATTGGCTTTGCGGAAAAATACCTGAAGACAAACAATTTGTGCATTGCGCACATGGGCGATGGCGCGGTGCGGCAGGGGGCATTTCACGAAGCGCTGAACCTGGCCATGCTGTGGAAAACGCCCGTGATTTTTGTGATTGAAAACAACGGTTACGCCATGGGCACCAGTGTGCAGCGTACCTCGAACGTACACGAACTCCACACATTGGCCGAGGCGTACGATATGCCTTCTGAGCCGGTGGACGGCATGGACCCCGAAGCCATACACCTGGCCGTGGCACGTGCCGCAGAGCGGGCCCGCGCAGGTGAGGGCCCTACCCTGCTGGAGTTCCGTACCTACCGCTACAAGGGACACTCCATGAGCGACCCCCAGAAATACCGAACCAAAGATGAAGTGGAACAGTACAAGCAACGCGACCCGATTGACGTGATCCGCAAAAAGGTGCTCGATAAAAAGTTTGCGACCGAGGCGGAGTTGGATGCGATTGACCAGAAGGTTCAGGCGCAGGTTGAAGAAAGTGTAACGTTTGCCGAGGAAAGTCCCTTCCCGGATGCATCGGAAGCGTTGCAAGACATCTACAAAGACGCCAACTACCCCTATATTTTGGATTAGCGGGCGGCTTTTGATTAATACCGTTGAATTTATAGTTTTGCAGCCCCGATACCCATCGGGGCTTTTATATTGATTATCATGGCGAAACAAGAAGAATCGAAGAGCATTATCGACAACCAGGAGTTGCTACAGGAAAAGGTAGAAGGCATTGAGCATTGGGTGGAAAAGAACCCCAAAATCATTCTTGGGGTGGTGGGTGCGCTGGTGCTGATAGCGGGCGGCTACTTTGGTTTTAACTATTGGGTAGATACCCGGGATGCCGAAGCCCAGAAAGAAATGTTCCAGGCGGTTCGGTACTTTGAGTCGGATAGCCTTACGCTCGCGTTCAAGGGCGACGGCAACAATCTGGGCTTTGAACAAATCATTGAAGATTACAAATGGACACCCGCGGCAAACCTGGCGAACTACTATGCAGGTGTGATTAACCTGAAGCAGGGAAAATTTCAGTTGGCGGTGTTTTATTTGCAAGACTTCAGCTCGAAAGACATGTTGGTGCAAGCCCGTGCCTACAGTTTGTTGGGCGATGCCTACATGGAATTAAAAGAATATGCATCGGCTGCCAAAGCCTACGGCAAAGCTTCGAATCATGAACCCAACAAGTTCTTCACGCCCACGTACCTGATGAAAGAAGCATTGGCGTACGAGAAGCTGAACGAAACCGATAAAGCGGTAAAGGCGTACGACCGGATCATTACTGAATTTTGGGACAGCAGCGAATTTCAAAACGCGCGGAAATACAAAGCGCGCTTGCAGCCTAATTCCTAACTAAAACTTCACGTAATTTGAGGGATAGGTAGCACTATCCCTTTTTTATTTTATGGCGGGTATTCTGAAACAACAATCCGGAAAAAGCTCGATTACTCTGAGCGGAAAAACCATTTCCATTGTGGTGGCCGAGTGGAATGAAGAAATTACCGAAGCGCTCTGCACGGGTGCGCGCGAGGCTTTATTGCGCGCAGGTGTAAGGAGAAAAAACATTCGCATCGTTTGGGTGCCCGGCAGTTTTGAGTTACCCCTGGCGGCGCTTTGGGAAGCCGAAAAGAAAAAAGTAGCGGCCGTAATTTGCCTGGGCTGTGTAATTCAGGGCGACACGCCCCATTTTGATTATGTATGTCAGGGCGTAACACAAGGTACCATGGATGTAATGCTGCGCACACGCAAACCAGTTGCTTTTGGTGTGCTTACCACGTTAAACAAGAAGCAGGCGCTGGAGCGGGCCGGTGGCAAACTGGGCAACAAGGGCGAAGAGGCGGCGGCTACGGTTATCCAAATGCTGGAAGTGCAGCATGGAAAATGAGGCAATAGAAAAGCTCAAGGCGTTTATCGACCGGATCGTTCCTGTGACAGACGCGGAATGGGCGGCCCACCGGCAGTTACTGCGCTACGAGCGCGTGGAAAAAGGCGACTTTCTGCTGCGGGCCGGGCAAGTCTGCAACCGCGTGAGCTTTGTTTCCACCGGGTTGGTACGCGTGTACAAGACCATTCGCGACCAGGACTTTACCATGTTTTTTGCGTTTGAAGGTGAATACGTAACGGATTACGCGAGCTTCCTTACACGTACGCCTGCCGACTCGTTTTTGCAAGCCCTGGCGCCTACCGAAGTAGTGCACTTATACTACGAAGATATGCAGCAAGGATACGAGGAATATCCCGTTTGGCAGAAATACGGTCGCTTAATTGCTGAGTTAATTTACCTTGAATTAGCCAGACGTACGCACATGCTGCAAACCTGCACACCGGAAGAACTGTATTTATCACTGCTGAAAGAAACACCGCGGATTTTAGAGCAAGTGCCGCAGCATTACATTGCTTCCTACCTGGGCATCCAACCGGAGTCGCTTAGCCGCATCCGCAAACGAATGAGTGTGAAGGATTCCAAAAATCAGCTCTATGATTGATGGCCTACCAGCGATCATGGAAAAGAACCGATACGACATCTCAAAAATGACCGTGACCCAGCCCCGATTGCGGCACTGAACCAGGGATTTTTCGGTCGTACCTCCCTCGAAATGACGTTTCCTAATTTTTGAGCTGTTGCAGCCTTCCAGGCATGCCGATTAAAATCGCTTTAATTGATCGGGCCTGCGGCAACTCAGACGATTACGGAGATGAATCCAGAAGACGTCTAAAAAATATCTTGTCAGACCAAATGAACGTGACCCATCCCCAATTGCGGCGCTGAACCAGGGATTTCTCGGTCGTGCCTCCCACGAAATGACGTTTTCATTTTTTCGGGAAGGCGTTTAAAATTCGGCCACACGCCGTGCTACGAGCGGTAAGAGCTTAAGCATTCAGCTACCGGCACTTTCCAGCACAAGCGCTTCCATGAACAAAGCTCCTACCTCCGTGCAACAAGCTGCATTTATAGTTAATATTCGCTTATCTAAAGAGTCCGAACTTTAGTCCCACGTAGCCGGTGATGCCAGCAAGATCCGACTGGTTGAAGTTTCGATAGTTCATTTGCCCCACAAAACGATACCCTGCGCCGAGGTTGAAGCGAACATATTTGTGCACGTTCACTTCTAACAATGCCGAAGGCTCTACCTGAAAGAAATTCGCTTCGCCAAGTCGTGCCTCGCCATTTTCGTTATCCATTTGCACCTCACCATACCCAACATAGAGCGGAAAACTCAGGTGAACCATTTTTTTGGAGAATAATGTGTATTCGGTAAATCCGCCAACCGTCCAATAATCCATATACACATTGGGTAGTGTTTCACTTTCGGGTCTTATTTCATTTAATGATGTATTGAAATACGCCCCAACAGAAAACCTATCCTTTACGTTAACGCCACCCCGAAGGTTGAAAAGCGATGCTGCGCTGCCGTCCATCTGGGTAAACCCGATAGATGGCGCCACAAAAAAGCCTAACTCCTTTGTATTGATTGGCGTTCCACTGCCGAAAAGTGTCTTTGCCTCACGGCTTTCTTGCGCACGGGCGATCGGGTTAAAAAAGAACATGCATGCAATAATGAGAGTTGAAAGGGTTGTTTTTTCCATTTTATATGTACTGTTAATTTTTACTTTTTCAAATTTTAAAACATCTTCATCGCTGCTGGGCGTTAACGAAGCGCATGCAGTTGCGATAAAAACCGGCTTAGCGTTTTTCGGTTTGGGTTTGTTTAACCACTCAAGGCAAACGTGGTTTTTCGTTTTTTTAATCCCTCAACTTGCTCGCGCGCTTTTCTTAACCTAGATCAATACACTTGATCTGCGTTTTTGTGCGATTTAGGCGGTTGCCGCTACAGTCCATCGGCTTCTTAACCCACATCAATGTTTGGCGCATGGGCAGGTGCGCACATTTGCCACATCAAACAAAAAGAAGCCATGAACACAAACTCAATTTCACTCGTTCGAAAAAGAAATGTCGCCCTTTTGCTGGGCATACTTGTTGCGCTGCTACTCTCGGCAACGGTTTTTGCCCAAACCACGCAGACGGTGCGTGGCCGGGTAGTAGATGAAGTAAGTAAAACGCCATTGATTGGTGTAAACATACTCGTCATCAGTGTGACGGACGCCACCCTTGGCGCCTCCACCGACGCCAACGGAGAATACGCCATTAAGGGTGTGCCTGTAGGCCGCCAGACCATTAAGGTTTCGTACATCGGATTTGAGGAGCAAACGATTCCCAATATCGTAGTGTCTGCCGGCAAAGAGGTGATTCTAAACCTTAGCCTCACCGAGCAGATCAGCCAGTTAAATGAGGTGGTTATTGTTGCCAATACCCGCGAAGACAAAACCGCCACCAACAACGATCTGGCGGTGGTAAGTTCGCGGTCGTTTAACCTGGACGACACCAAGCGCTACGCAGGTGCGTTGGGCGATCCATCACGCATGGCAGCCAACTTTGCAGGCGTGGTGGGCGGTGATGATTCGCGCAACGATATTGTTGTACGCGGCAATTCACCTTCTGGCATGCTCTGGCAACTGGAAGGGTTGAACATTCCTAATCCTAACCATTTCGGTGCGCTGGTAAGTACAGGCGGGCCGGTGAGCATGTTGAATAATAACAACCTGGATAAATCAGATTTTATGACGAGCGCATTCCCCGCGCAGTACGGAAATGCCGTTGCCGGTGTTTTTGATATTCGCTTGCGCGATGGGAACAATCAGAAAAGCGAGTTCCTCGGCCAAATTGGCTTCAACGGGTTTGAACTGGGTGCCGAGGGACCGCTTTCTAAAAATTCGAAAGGTTCATTCATCGCCAACTATCGGTATTCCACACTTGGTGTGTTCAACGCCCTCGGCATTGATTTTGGCACTGGTGCTAACGTGCCACTTTACCAAGACGTAAACTTTAAGTTGGCGCTGCCCACGAAAAATGGTGGCAAATTCTCGGTCTTTGGAATGGGCGGCATCAGCTCTATTGATCTGTTGGGCAGCGAGGCAGACCTTACCGGCCCGAGCTCGGATTTGTACGGAAGCGAAAATACCGACAGCTACCCGCGGTATAGAACCGGCATTGTAGGCATGAGCTACGAAGGAAACTTTTCGCCCCGCACCTACTACAAAATCACCGCTGGCCTAAGTACCACTGCCGAAGAGTTTACTGCCGACTCGCTTGTACGTGGCGGTAATCTGGAGGTAATCAATCGGTTTAATCGGGTAGAAGGAAACTTCAATACTACCAAGGGTTCGCTGGTGTTTTACACCCGCACAAAACTTAATCCTAAAAACAGCATTACCTCCGGCTTCTATTTGGATGCTACCACATTTGATATGTACAACCGAGACATTTACGCCAATCTGGGCCGCGATACGGTTCGCATCAACATCAACGATAACACCACTTTGTACCAAGCGTACTCCACATGGAAGCATCGTTTTACGAACCAATTTTCAATGAATGCCGGTCTACACGCACAATACTATTCTTTGAACGAACAATTTGTACTTCAGCCGCGCTTCAGCCTGCAATACCAGTTGAACGGGAATCAATCGGTAAGTGTGGGCTACGGACTGAACAATCAAACACAAAACCTCTTTACCTCTTTTGTACAAACCCAGGTAGGCAACACCATTCAATACACCAACCGCGGCCTTGGCTTCACCAGCAGCCAACACTACGTGTTTACGTATGATTGGAACCTTTCCGAAAATCTGCGCTTCAAAGCCGAAACCTACTACCAACGCTTATCAAACGTGCCGGTTGAACGTACGCCCTCTTCGTACTCAGCCATTAACACCGGTGCAAGCTTTGCGCCAGACGACCGTAGCCAGTTGATTAACGCGGGTACCGGTAGAAATTACGGGGTGGAGTTCACACTGGAGCGCTTCTTCAACAAAGGATTCTACTTCTTGATCACCAACTCCCTCTTCAACTCCAAATACAAAGGCAGCGATGGCATTGAACGCAATACCGCCTACAACACCCGCTTTGTGCTCAACGTGCTGGCAGGAAAGGAATGGAAGATTGGATCGAACGGTAAGTTTTTGTCGCTCAACATCCGCTCGACCACCATCGGTGGGAAGTACTTAACTCCGATTGATTTCGCAGCATCGCAGCGGTTCGGAAACGCTGTGTTCATTGAAAGCCTGGCGTACACAGACAAACAACCCAACTACTTCCGCACGGACTTTCGAATCACCTACAAAAAAGAATACCGCAACAGCACGTTAGAATTTGCGCTTGATCTACAGAACATCACAGGTAACCAAAATGTATTTTCGCAAAGCTACAATGCACGCACAAACAGTATCGTAACACAATACCAACAGGGATTTTTCCCCGTGCCTTTTGTGCGGTACACATTTTAGCCTAAAACAAAAAAAGCCCGGAAACGGGCTTTTTTTTGATCAAAATCGGTTCGCCGCGTTCACATATTCTTCACCACGTCCTGGGCAAATTCAGAGCACTTCAGCAGCGTAGCACCTTCCATCAGCCGATGAAAATCGTAGGTAACTCGCTTTGACGCAATCGTTTTCTCCAGGCCCGCATAAATAAGATCGGCTACTTCAAGCCAGCCGAGATACTCAAACATCATCGCACCGGAGAGCAGCACCGAACCGGGATTCACTTTGTCTTGACCGGCATATTTTGGCGCAGTTCCGTGGGTAGCTTCAAAAATGGCATGGCCCGTTGCGTAGTTAATGTTTCCACCGGGTGCAATGCCAATCCCACCTACAATCGCAGCGGCCGCATCAGAAATATAATCGCCATTCAGATTAGCGGTGGCTACCACAGCGTACTCATCCGGGCGTAGCAAAATCTGTTGCAGGAAAGCATCGGCAATGGCATCTTTTACAATCAACTTGTGCCCGTCTTTTTCAACCACCTGCCACGGGCCACCGTCTAAGTCTTTCGCCCCAAACTCGCGTTTTGCCAACGCATAGCTCCAATCGCGGAAGCCGCCCGAGGTAAACTTCATGATGTTTCCTTTGTGAACAATAGTAACACTTGGCTTTTTATGCAACAACGCGTAGGCGATTGCGGCCCGCATGAGCCGCTCCGTGCCTTCGATGGAAATGGGTTTGATACCAATACCAGATGTTTCCGGAAATCGGATTTTCTTGTACTGCTTTGGAAACGTATCCTTCAACCACGACATGAATTTTTTGTTGTCTTCGCTGCCCTGCTGAAACTCAATACCGGCATAGATGTCTTCCGTATTCTCGCGGAAAATCACCATATCGGTTTTTTTCGGTTCCCTTACGGGGGATGGCACACCCTCAAACCAACGCACCGGGCGCAGACAAACGTACAGGTCTAGCTCCTGGCGAAGCGCCACGTTAAGTGACCTAATTCCGCCCCCCACGGGCGTGGTTAATGGACCTTTGATGCCAACCAGATATTGCCGAAACGCGGCGAGCGTCTCCTCCGGAAGCCAGCTGCCTGTTTTATTAAATGCCTTCTCGCCAGCCAACACCTCCAGCCACTCTACCTTTCGGGCGCCGGCGTAGGCCTTTTGGATAGCGGCGTCAAACACCAGCCGCGAGGCGGGCCAGATGTCAACACCTGTACCATCACCTTCAATAAATGGGATAATCGGATGGGCGGGAACCTGAAGTTTGCCGTTGGAAATTGTAATCGGTTGAGCTGCCATGGGGTTAGGTTTAGCATGTGCAAAATAGATTTTCTTTAGCGTTTTAAAAAGTAAACCCGTGTTTGGCAGCCAGGTGTAAGAAGCCATCTCAAAAACCTGGGAATTTCATTTCAAGGGAGGCACGACCGAGAAATCCCTGATGGCCGTGCTGCAATTCCGGATGTCGCACATGCGTGCGAAATGACCGAACTATTTTTAAGATAGCTGCAAGTCAGCAACTAGTACGCTTCGGAGGCACTCGGAAAATCGTTTGCCTTTACATCGCGAATATAGCTTTGTACCGATTGGGTAATGACTCCATGCAGATCGGCATACTTACGCAAAAAACGAGGCTTAAAATCATTGTTTACCCCGAGCATATCTTGCATCACAAGCACCTGGCCGTCCACATCTGGGCCCGCCCCAATACCGATGACCGGAATTTGAAGTGTCTCCGCCACCTGTTTGCCTAACGCTGCCGGAATCTTTTCCAACACCAACCCGAAGCAGCCACACGCTTCCAACAAACGGGCATCTTCCACTAACTTTTTCGACTCAGCCTCTTCCTTGGCCCGAACAGAGTAAGTGCCAAATTTAAAAATTGATTGCGGTGTTAAGCCGAGATGGCCCATGACGGGCACACCTGCACTAAGAATGCGTAACACCGAATCTTTGATCTCGTTACCACCCTCCAGCTTTACGGCATGCGCCCCGGATTCTTTCATGATGCGAATGGCCGACCGCAAGGCTTCGCCACTGCTGCCCTGGTAGTAACCAAACGGAATATCCACCACCACAAACGCACGCTTTACAGCGCGCACTACAGAAGTGGCATGGTAAATCATTTGATCAAGCGTTATCGGCAACGTGGTCTCATTCCCCGCCATCACGTTCGATGCCGAATCGCCTACCAAAATAATATCCATCCCGGCGGCATCAATGATCTTGGCCATCGAAAAATCGTATGCGGTAAGCATGGCAATTTTCTCCCCACGGCTTTTCATTGCCTGTAACTGATGGGTTGTAATTTTTTTGATGTCGGAGCGAGTGGAAGCCATTGCTATTCTAAAAAAACGGAGGCGTGTTTACCCAATACCACGCGCACGTGGTCGTTAAGCGTGGTAGCAAGCACATAGCCCGTGTATCGCGGGTGCACCGGATACCGTGCCTGGCTACGATTTACCAAAACGGCTACCTCAACAGAAGGAATGATGGGGTTAAGAAAAAGCTGAGATGAATAGAGGAGCGTTTTTCCTGTGTTGAGCACATCGTCTACAATAACTACGGGTCGCTTTTTAAACCTGAAATCTGCATCGGCAATTCGTACCTCGGCCGGGTCTGGATTTTCTTTGTTGATCTGGATTTCGATCACTTCAAGCTCCAAGTCGGAGATTTCCTTAAGAATTTTTGCCAGCGCTTTAGCCAGTACAAACCCCTGGCCATTAATCCCTGCCAACACGATGCCTTTATCGGCAAAATGTTGCTCGTAGATTTCAAAGGCCATCCGTTTGATTTTTTGATTTACCTGGCCCGTCTCCAGCACTTGTACAGCATCGCCTACCTTCATGGGAGCGGCACAACTTTGCTGTCCTTAAACGTAGACAAGATCACCATCGACTGCATGTTATCCACCACTTCGATATTCGATACTTTTTCGAGCATCAGCTTTTGATACGCGGGGATATCCGCGCAGATGATCTTCAAAATAAAATCGGCCTGACCGGTAACATGGTGGCATTCCACAATCTCGGGGATTGCTGAAATCGAATTCATAAACCGATCAATATTTTCTTTGTTGTGGCCCTTCAGGGATACCATCACAAATGTGCTTACGCCAAGCCCTACGCTGGCATGGTCGAGCAACGCGTGATAGCTTTTAATGATGCCCGACTGCTCGAGTTTCTTCACCCGTTCCAACGTGGGGGCGGGCGATAGACCAATTTCTTGTGCCAGCTGAGCGTTCGTGATATTTGAGTTGCTCTGAAGAATGTCTAGTATTTTGCGGTCGGTTCCGTCTAATTTAATTTTCATGGGCGCGGGGTTATTGAAGAAAGTTAGCTAAAAAATGCGAAGATAAAAGCCCTACCGGTGAATCAAAACCCGGGTCAGCCGTTCGCCATCCGGCGATTGTACCACCAAAGTATATAATCCGGGCACGAAAGTATCCACAGGTATGGTCCATTCGCGCAGACCCGTGGCCAGTTGATCAACCGTTTTTTGATACGCCACAGCACCTGTTCCACTAATCAGGCGTAGGGTAATCGGGCCTTTCGTGATCGTAATGAGGGGCACTGTAAGAAAGCGATCGGCCGGATTGGGGTAGGCCGCCAACCAAACCGTATTTTCGCTTAGCGGGATGCAGATTTTATTGTTAGCTGCTTGTAAGTCGCCCGGCAGCACAAGCTCCGCGCAAGCGAATGATAAAGGCTGTGCTGCTTGCAATTGATTTTGAAGGGTAACAGTTCTGGTTGTTCCGGGGCGCCATTCTTCGCGGATCACTTCTCGGAAAGAAATACCTACACCTACGTTCAAAACTACCGGTGCCTCGCGGATCGTGTAGTTGCTGTTGTTCTTAATGTCGATTTGATTCACAAAAAGACGGCTGATGGGATCTTGAACTACGCGGTAGTCCAGCAGCTCCAGATCGGGCAGCGGAGTAATCACCCGGACTTGTTGTGTAACCTGATCTGAGCAATTGAATGCATTAGATGCAATCAAGTCCACCCCGTAGGTACCGAGCGTTTGAAATACAAACTCCGGATTAACCGCTGCGCTAGAGCCCCCGCCACTATCATTAAACCGCCAGAGGTAGGCAGTGGCGCCTTGCGAGGTATTGGTAAAGCGTACCTGAAACGGTGCGGGGCCGGCATCGTCAGACATGGTAAAGCCGGCGCGGGGTGTCGGGTTAATCACCGCAGTTCGATTCGCTACATACTGACAGCCCGACTGCGCAGTGATCTGCAGCCGCACAGGATATGTACCCGCATTAGCGAGGCGCACGCTCGCCACGGGCCCGGAGAACGGTTGACTGTTTATTGTCCACTGTACGGTTTGTACCGGATCAGCTGCAGCACCTGTACTGTTGGTGAAGATCGCGTTTTGACCCGCACAGGCGTTGGTGAGTGCAAACTCGGGGGTCAACTCCGCGGGCACCGTTACCGATTTGGATACTGCGGCCACACAATCATTTTGCCCCACAACCCTAAGTTGCACGGCGCTGCTACCGGGGGAACCGAAGACGTGCGTTGGATTCGCGACCGTGTAGGTATTTGGTCCGATCGTCCACTGGTAGGATTTGATCGATGCATTGGAGGTGCTTGTGAACAACGTCGGTTGATTTCGGCACGTTGGACCGTTGGTAAAATCAACGGTAGGGGTCTGCAAAATCGTGATGGGTTTTTGTATCGTATTTGCGCAGCCCTGATCGGAAGTAACCGTGAGCCCAACGTTATAAGCACCTGCCTGGCTGTACGTAAACGTGGGATTTTGTTGTGTGCTTACGGCCGACCCCGTACCGAAGCTCCATGCCCAAGCGGCAAGATTGCTATCGGCAAGCACAGGGGTGGTATCTGTAAACTGCGAAGGCGAGCCAGAGCAGGAAAACGGAGGCAGGGCCAGGGAGAAGTTTGGCGTGGGTTTGGAGTAGATAACAAGTGGTTTCGTCATTTCACTAACACAGCCGTTCGTGCCGGTGGCTTTCAGTTTAGCGGTGTAGTTCCCAGGATCATTAAACGAAACGGTGGGGTTCGTTTGGGTACTGACCGTTCCGCCCAAATCCCAATCGTACCCCGCAATGCTGCCCAACGTTTGATTAGTGAATACGATGGGGTCGCTCGCACACTTTCCGGAAAAGTTGAAATCGACAGCGGGGCCTTCGCCTACATCAGAAACTATTTTGGAAATCTCATCGGAGCAACCGGGAATAGAGGTCTTGAGGCGTATGACGTAATCACCCGAATTCGTAAACGTGTAACGGAGATCGCGGGTCGTGGCGACTAAAGTTCCATTCACTGCCCACTCATAGGTCGCATTTCCTTCAAAGCCGTCGGGCGTGTTGTTGGTGAATAAAAACTCGTTGTTGGTGCACACCAGCCCTACCGGCAGCGAGAAGGTGGATACGGGCGGGTCATAAATCTTGATTACTCGCTGTGCCGCATTCAAACAACCGTCTGCTCCGGTAGCAGCCACTGCCACCGAATACGACCCCGGCATAGCATAAGACTTGACCGGGTTAACAGCGTTTGAAACGCCACCGTCACCAAACGTCCATACATGCCCAAAACTGCCCGGCGGTATTGTTTGGAAGCCAATATCTTGCTGCCGGCAGAAACTACCAGGTGATTGAATGGCCAGCGGAGTAGCGACTACCGGAGTTACATTAATCGCAAACGTCCGCGATTCAACTGAGTTGTTGTTCTTTCTAACGGTTAGAACTGAATACTTCATCCCGGCTTGGCTATACTGTATGAGTCCTGGATTTTGAGCACTAGCCGAGCGAACGTTTACCCCACAATCAGGCTCCGGAAACAACACCCGATACAAGCGAGATGAGCCACCATTTATGGTGAACCCGAGCCACCGGTCGGCCGTTTTGATTGCAAAGAAATTCCAGCTGGAACTAAGCTCATTCAGCGTACCGAAATTCACCACGGGCGGGGTGGGATTGTTAAAATCCACGCCAATTGATACGCTCGCAATTCCACCCCCAATATTTGTAACTATCGCGTGAAGAAAATCGCCATCACCACCCACCCAAAAACGATAGGGCGCGAAGCCAATAAAATTATCGGCATAATTGGTGATTACCGGGGCGTTTGCCAAACTTGGCCCAAAATCGAGTCGGCCAATAGTTCGCGAATCAAATTTAAGAACTAAGACCTTAAAATCGTTGCATCGTTCAATAATAACGAGGTCCACAATGTATCCACCTACTGTGACTGTCCTTGTTTCAGTGATGCCGTTGTTGAATCCGTTCGCGTAGGAATACAAAATCACCCCGCCCGATGCATTTGATAAAATCACAACAAATTGATTTACCCCCGTCTGCACAAAATCAACTGCTCCTTCGAAATTGCTCGTGTTAGATGCAATCACCTCGGCTGTGGGGGGTTGGGCTAGCGATGTTCCAAAATGGAGTAACAACAAGGTTTGATTTGCCTCGTTCGAAACAACTCCATACCACTGGTTCGAAAACTTTTTTATTTTGATTGATGTGGGTTTGGCTAATAGTCCACCTAGGTTGCCCAAGTCAACGTGTTCCGGAGTACTATTTAGTGGGTTCGTTCCAAATTGGACGCGACTCAGTGAATTTGAATTGTATCCAACTGTAAAACCGAACCAATTTCCAGCGTCATTTACAACTTCCAAATCGTAAGGGGCCATAACGCCCAGTTGAATTGTTGGCGTAGCTACCGGGGTCATTGATAGATCTCCGGTACAAAAATCCCATTGATAATCCTCGGCACTTTCGCTTGTAGTTACACCGAAAAACGCATTGGTACATACGCTGCTTGGAAAAGCAATCGTTGGCGGTAAACATTGAGCCCGGCTCTGGTTACACCATGGCCAAATCAAAAGTAACCACGCTACCGAAAACGGTGATCGAAGCAAAGTAGGGGAAACGAACGAGAATAATCGAACCATCATTGATGTGCAAAAAAGTCACTCTCCATCCCCTTGGAAGTTGCAAAGTTAGTTGTACAACTATTATCGATCAAATCTTTGAAAATCAATTTGTTTGTAACCAAATTCGCCCAAATTTTTGATTTCATCCTTACAATCTGGTGATCAGCCATGAATAAGACAATATTGATTACGGGTGTGGCCGGTATGATTGGGTCACACCTGAGTGAAGAATTGCTTGCCCGAGATTACAAAGTAGTTGGCATTGATGACCTTTCCTATGGGAGTTTGAGCAATTTATCTGGCAGTTTACCACACCCCAATTTCAAATTCTACAAGGTAAACATCCTGGACTTCGACACGCTTAAGATACTTAGCAAAGATGTTTCTACCATTATTCACCTGGCAGCGGTAAAGAAAATCGCAGAGAAAGACATAAGCCTACCAACACTCCAGGTAAACACAAAAGGAACAGAAAATGTACTGGAGGCTGCCAAGATGTGGGGGTGCAAAGTGGTGTTTGCATCAACTTCCGATGTGTATGGTACCTCGCCCCACTTACCGCTGAATGAAGATGGTGATTTGACCATCGGACCCAGTTTGATCCGTCGGTGGAGCTACGCGGTGTCGAAATTGTATGGCGAACAACTTGCGTTCGCCTACTACCACGATCACAAGCTCCCGATCGTAATCATCCGGTACTTCGGTGCTTTCAGCCATCGTTCAAGTTTTTCGTGGAGCGGCGGACACATCCCGATTTTTATTCGAGCGATTTTAAAAGATGAGGAAGTCATTATTCATGGGAATGGCAGCCAAACCCGATCGATGGGTTTCGTATCCGATTTGGTTCAGGGTACCATCTTAGCATTAGAATCAGAGCGGGCCGTTGGTGAAATTATCAACATCGGTAACGATGAAGAACTTTCTGTACTAGATTCGGCAAAGCTGATTTCTAAGATTGTAAATAATGGTTTGGAACCTCGCCTAAAATTTGTTCCAATGAGTGAGGTCTTTGGGAAATACAAAGATATTCAGAGGCGAATCCCCGATTTATCAAAAGCGAAACGGCTACTCGGATACGAGCCGAAAACCCGTCTTGAAGACGCGATTCGACTCACCGTGCGCGAGATGCACGCTGGCCACATGTAGCATGATTTTTTTTCTAATACCGGTATTCAACGAAGAACAAAATATTGAACGCCTTTCCATGGCGTTGAAGTCCGTCTGCACAAATGAAGACCATTTTTTCGTATTCTCTGATGACGGATCAACTGATAGCACCAAAGAAAAAATCGAAACGTTCTTTACTGACACCCGCTACGTTTTACTTGGCGACGGCGTGAACCGAGGACCTGGCGCAGCCTTCAATTTCGGATTTTCCTGGATTTTAGCAAACCACTCGTCTGAACTAGATACTGTGGTCACACTTGAGGCCGATGGAACGAGCGATTTATCTATTTTGCCAGAAATGCTGATGCTGAGTAAGATGAAGTATGACTTGGTCCTCGCTTCCGTCTATGCACAAGGCGGCGGATTTACCAAAACCACGCTCTTCCGGCGGATTGCATCTGCACTTGCTAACCTGATTTTCCGCTTTGCCTTCAATGTTCAAGTCCTTACGCTAAGCTCTTTTTTTCGGGTGTACCGGGTTTCTTTGCTGCGCGCGCTGCAAGCTAAACACGCCAATAATTTGATCTCCGAAAATGGCTTTATCTGTATGCTCGAGATTTTACTGAAGGCAATCCACGTACAGGCAAAAATCATCGAAGTTCCAATGCGCCTTGACTCTTCCAAGCGGCAGGGAAAATCGAAAATGCGTGTGGCAAAAACGATGTTACAGTACTTTGCGTTTCTTGCGAAAAGTAAAAAATATCGTTGACCGAATCGACCACCACCTGCCGTAATCAACGAGCCGTTAAAGCCGCGTAGGCCAAATCCTATCAAGGTTACTGCAACAAAATAAATCATCATATCTTTAAATTTGAAGTAATTTGGTTGATGCGTTTTATTGAAAGATATGCTATAGCCACCCTGATTATTCTGGGTTTTGTTGCCTGGCTAAACCCAAGTACTTTTCTGTGGCGAGATGATTGGACTTACCTCTCCTACTTTCTACAGGGCAGATTTAAGCTGTTCAATGGTAACCCAGCTTTTGAAATAAAACCACTGTTTCAATACCTACTTTTTGCCGAGTTCTATTTTTTCAAAACCTATTTTTGGGCATATCAGCTAATCAACGCTGCGCTGCTGATCCTTTTCAGTCTGGTTTTTTTTAAATGGCTATTGTTATTTGAAATACCCAGAACATGGGCACTCTTTTTATCTGGTTTCTTACTCCTGCACCCGACCAATTTCGTGAATGCTTTTTGGATTTTTCAACAATGCGAGTTAGCTCATTTGCTTTTGTTGATGTCTGCCTGTGTTTGCCTAAAGCTATTCTTAACGCAGAAAAGTACTGTGGCCTTTGCTTTGTTTTCAATCTTGCTGTTTCTGCAACACTTCTTTTTCCCAAATGGCCTTTTCTATCCAATACTGATGTTGATCGGTAGTTTTGTATTCAAAGCATCAAAGTCGCAGGCTGTATCAATATCGGCAACCTGCACCATTGTTTTTATTTTTTTTATTGCACACGCCGCCTTTCTGAAGGGAAAAATGCAAGGAACCTCACTACTTCACAATGATATTACGTTAAAACTTGCATACCTCGCACGTCTCATCACCACGTCTTTCATCCGTTTAGGCTTCTTCAATTTTAGCTCATCTTCAAGTAACCTATTTAACATTTCGTTTTTGATCGCTGTGGCTGCGCTACTGGTAACTACCTTCAAAAAGTTACCCACAGCATCAAGAGCACTTACCCTTTTTGCCGTTGCCGGCTTACTCCTTTCATCACTTACTCTAGCCATGACCCGGTACCAGCAACCCGAAATTCATTATTACTACACTACGTTGCATTTGCCTTTCCTCGTGATGATGCTTGGGGCCTACTCAACAATCTTGAAATTTAACTTTCTGAGGTGGCAAACCGTTGCTGGCACCATCACCATCATTGCGCTCTTAACGGTTGACTTTGCTGCCCGGCAAATATTTAGTAGCCGGAATAAGGCTAACCAACAGCAAATGGAATTGGCGAAAAAGACGGGACAATATGCCCCAGCTGATGACCCGTTTTTTCTTCCCAATAATTATGATTTTTTTAATGCCGGCAACGAAGAAGAGGCAACACTAGCCGTTAAATTTTTTCACCAACTTTCGCAGGAATAGTTTCAATGGCGTGGATTTTCTGACTATATCTTAGGTACAGTTGCCATGTGTACCCCCATGGCGTGATACACCGAAGCATATCTTTCAACTCCCTCGGCCAGGGAAACATACCCGTTTGACAACGGCGTCTCGTCGCGATGATTATCCAGAATGTGGTCTAATACCCGTTGTGTTTCCAAATCAGAAAAATCATCTACCAGCAGAGGTCTCGGAATCAAAGAATCAACATCACCCCAGCCTCTATTCACAACTACCGGAACACCCATCGCCATGATTTCTCCCAGCTTCGTGGCCGATGACGCTCGTTTCGAAAACGAAGGCTTGATAAAACAGACGGCGGCCTGAGCAATGGAAATCAAAAATGGCACTTGCGCTCTTGAGGCTGTTGTAATGCGAAAAGACTCCGGCGCAAATAAATCGGTTGGACTTACGGCATCTTGTGTTACAATCAAAAAAACAGACTTCGGATGCCGTTTTCTCAGCGCATAAAAAAATTGAAGCATCCGGTTCGTTTCGTACCACGTACCCCAAGAGCCGAGATAGAGCAACACAAAATCATCCTGTGCGATCTGAAATTTCGACCGCGTTAATGCCTTTGTCTGTTGATCAACTCGCTCCGTATTAAACAAATCTGTATCCACACATGTGGGAATAATGGTGATCGGGACCGTGAACCCCCAACCTTCTATCACTTTACGTGCATTTTCTGTAAGCGAAATAACATGATCTGCATTGGCTAGAAGCACGCGTTCCCGGTTTTTAAAGAATCGATAAATCAATCGATACACGGGATTTTGTAAATTCCAAAGTCCACCCTCTACCCGCTCGTCCGCCCAAAAACCACGCATATCAAAAAGAAATTTAACCTTCCAGCGTTGCCGGGCGAGTAGACCAATTAACGCAACCAAATAACTCCGGCAATGGACAAGTGTGAACGGCTCCCTGGAATAAACACGCTTTAAACTCCACCAAAGCCGGGTCAAATCCAACAGGGTAGACAAAACGGGAGGATGTTTATGGTAGGCTAACGGAATCCACTGAACCTGATGGTTTTGACACCAATCGTAAACCACTTGCTTATATTCCGAAAACCGATCTTGCTTTTCGAAACTCAGAATAGTGATTTGAAAACCCATTTTGCCTAGTGCGCCTAGATAAGGCATGATCTGCGACTGCCCCAAAGGGTCGGTAAGGCCATCGTAACTCAAGTAAACAACTCTGTTACGGTTATCTTCCATGCTTCATCAAAAAACGTTGGACGATAATCATTACCCAAAGGCGATTGTATAAATAGTCTTCTCCATTTTTAAAACGAGCGAGTAGCTCGTGCACGCGGGCTTCATTAAAAATGTTCGTGGCCTGAAGGTTCTCTTTTGAAAGATAATCCAACAAATAACTCATGTCGCCTTTTAGCCATTTCGCCAGCGGAACACTAAATCCCCATTTCGGCCGATTAAAAAATTGCGCCGGGATGTGTTGATACAGTATTTGCTTCATGAGATATTTTGTGTCGCCACGCCTGAGTTTAAGTTCCTCCGGCAGATTAACTGCGAACTCAATCAATCGGTGGTCTAACAGCGGACTTCTACACTCCAAGCCAAAGGCCATACTCGCCCGATCCACCTTTACTAACAAATCTTCCCGAAGATAGAATTGAAAATCAAACAAAGCTTGCCGCTCAGCAGCACTGAGGCGCCTCAGCTCTGGTGCATCTTGGAAATGCCAATGATCGTATGTTGCGCGTTCCAACAGCACTTCCGAAAGTTCTTTTTCAGCAAAAAAGTATTGTTCCTGACTAAAGATATGCTGCCGTTGGTCCAACTCCGGCAATCGCAACATCCGTGATATCCGTTTCCATTTCGAACTTTTCAACTGACGCACGCCAAATTCAATAAAAGGCAGGGCCAGAAGCCAGGCTGGATGATCAAACCGATTGGCCCATTGGTATGCACCGTAGCCCAAAAACAACTCATCACCACCATCGCCAGTAAGAGCTACTTTAACTTTTTTTGCGGCCATTTGCGATACGAGCATGGTGGGGATAGCAGAAGTATCCGCAAACGGCTCATCAAAATGGTCGAGGTACTTTTCTAACATTTCCATAGCTACACCTTCAGTGAGCAAGAAGTGCATATGATCGGTACCCAAAAAGTCTGCTACCTTTTTCGCGTACTGGCTCTCATCAAACTTATCGTCTGTAAAACCAATTGAAAATGTCTTTAGCTTACACTGTTTTGATGCGATTGCCGCCACAAGGCTAGAGTCAATTCCCCCGCTTAAAAAGACTCCTACTGGAACATCCGCAACCATTCGATCGGTAACGGCGGCATGCAACAAACTCGCGAATTCATCGGTCGCCTTTGACTCAGTGGTAGTGCGGTTACCCTTAATGTAGTGAGAAACATTCCAATACGGCAGAACGGTCAGCTTGCTCTCGCGATATATTCCGTAACAACCTGCAGGAAACTTTTTTACTCCGGAAAAGAACGTTTCAGGTTCCGGCAAAAATCCGAGTTGCAGGAACGTGGAGATTGGTGAGCGTTTAATCGTGCTTGTTTGCTGAACCAATGGATGTTGACGAAGTGCCTTTATTTCTGAAGCTAAGACGAGGACACCGCTCTGATGGAAATAATAGATTGGCTTTTTGCCAATCCGATCGCGGAAAAGATACGTTGTTTTGAATTCGAGATCGTGCAAAACGATTGCAAACATCCCCACCATGCGGTGAACAAATCCGACACCCCAACGTTCAAAGGCTTCAACAATTACCTCCGTATCGGACTGGGTTCTTAGTCGAACACCTTCGCGTGCCAGCTGGCCAGCGATTTCCCGGTAGTTATAAATTTCACCGTTATATATGAGCACAAATCGGCCACTTGCGGATACGAACGGTTGATTACTTCTGGCATCAAGATCGATGATACTGAGCCTGCGATGGCCCATGTACAGGCTTTCACTACAAAAAAAACCATCAGCATCAGGCCCACGGTGCACCAACTGCTGCGCCATTTTCCGGACATTTTCTTCACCCTGTGGGTCAAAACCTAAAATTCCTACAATGCCGCACATGCCCCACTACCCAATTAAAATCTTTTTTATCAAGACCATGAATCTATAACTGAAAACAATTCGAGGAAAGGAAGACACAATGCGCGGAAGTAGTTGCACCGCTGCCCAACGGCCGCCAGACAAAGCCAGGTGTAAAGCAAGGTACAACTCGGTATAAGCGTGAAGTCTACCCAGGCCCTGTTCAAATGCTTTGGTGAATTTCTGATCCGCCTTCAACTTCTGCTCTAAAGCAGTAATTCTCGAAACCAGTCCTTGCCGATCAACTTTCAGAACACTTCGCGCCGTATGATTAACAAGTCGGGATGTTACCTGGGGAAAGCAATAAATTGGGATACGCGCCGCAATGCGGAGCCAGAGTTCATAGTCCTCAGAACCCGCCAAAACACGGCTCTCGTCAAAAGGGTAACGTAACCACAATTCTCTTTTTCCAAAGATACCGAGGCAACTAAGAAAGTTACCTTCCAATAATTTCTCGTTAACCTCTCGGGGTAATACCTGGAGTGTCTCTATTCTTCCATTACCGTGAAGTATTTCATAATTCAAATGAAAAATATCTATGGTGTGGTTCTTGGCGATTGAAAAAGCCTCAGCGAGATGCCATGGAAGCAGTAAGTCATCGGAATCTAGAAAAGTAACGTAGGCACCCCGCGCCTGGCGCACCCCAAAATTTCTGGCTGCTCCGCGTTCGCCATTTTCGATTGAAAATAAACGTACCCGGTGATCCGCCAAATAGGGCTTAACCGCTCCAACAGTGTCATCGGTACTGCCATCGTTAACAACGAGTACCTCAAACTGAAAAAAAGTCTGTTCGAGCACCGACTCCAATGTTTTACCAATTCGATCCGCGCGATTATAGGCAGGAATTACGATCGAAAAAAAGATTGAATCAACGGACCACTCGCTCATACACGATTTCATATTGCGGTACAATGGATCGCGCATCCAAGTGCTGACGAACCCAGCGGGCGGCTTCTGCACCCAACTTCTTCGAAAAAGACAGGTCGCTGAGAATCCTGATTGCGGCCTGCACAATCGAAGGCGTATCATTGAAAGGGATCATGATGCCGTTCTTATCATTCTCAATTACATCCGTGGCTCCGGAAACAGGCGTGATTATAATCGGTTTACCCAAAGCCATTGTTTCAACCATCACTTGAGGAAATGCCTCTTGTAAGGTGGGATGAATAACAACATCCATTGCATTGATCAGCCGATGGGCGTCTTGCCGCCAACCAAGAAATACCACGTTCGCACCCAGATTCAACTCTTTCGCCTTCTGCTTCAAAAGTTCATGTAAGGGCCCATTGCCAATCATGACCAACAGGCTCTCAGGAATCTGCTTGGTGATCTCCTGAAATGCACTCAACAATGATAACTGGCCTTTTATAAGATCGTGCCGGGCGACGTTTCCAATGATGTATTTCCCCTGCCACCCAAGTTGCTCTAACATCTGGGCGCGTTCGGCTTCCCCAGTTGGCTTGTAGCGATTCGAATCGAAATCAAAACCGTACGGAATGACAACTATCTTACGGAGCTCAGCACCCTGCTGGATAAGTAAATCGCGTATCGCAGTTGATGGCACAATAATAGCATCAGCAAAGTCATTCACCCAATTTTCAACTTTCAGATAATACCAGCGCTTAAACCCTTGTGCGGTGAGGTAAAATTGATTGTGGTAGTGGCGCCCAATAACGTGCCTACATCCAGGACTGAGCCAACAAGCCAAACGACCGATTATTGCTTCATAGTAGTGGTGCGTATGAAGAACTGCAACTTTCTGCTGGCTCAATATTTTTGATAATCTCCAGGCACCCAAAAAAAGATGCCACCAACCATGTTGAATATCAAGCGATAAGTGTACAATACCGTGCTCGGCATATCGGGGATCCTCAATGTTACTTTCTTTGTTATACGTACATGCTAACATCTCGAAACGCTCAGCATCGGCATACCGAACGATAACATCAATAAAGTCATTTCTATTTATAACTTTCGTGAAGTGTAAAACTTTAACTCGCGTCATCAAATTAAAACTGAAAACAAACTTCAAAAGTAGCTGTTTCTGTGGCATTATCAGACAACACCTTCGTAAGTATGACCCCGCGGCTCCGCCCTAACCCCGGCTAGCATCCGATCTCGCCGGCAACTTGTAAAAACATCTCACGGAATCTTTTAACCGCCAACTCTTCTGTATACGCCAGAGCAACATCCCGGCACTTTTTTGAAAGCCTCTGTTTCTCCTCCACCGAAAGATTTAAATACCAAAGAATTCGTTGCTTTATGATTGTTTCGTCTAATGGAACAACCAGTTCCTCGGAGACCTTTTGCACACATTCCTTTGATCCGGTCCATTCTGAAACAATCGGAACCACACCAGCAGCCATCGCCTCGTTTACAGAAATACCCCAAGCCTCGCCTCTGGCGGTATGCAGGTAAAGCACGGCATTCGAAAGAAAAGACTCTAGCTCTGAGATTTTGCCAACAAACCGAATTCGTGCTCGTGTCGTTCTGCCTTTCACCAGCCTAAGGAGTTCTGTTGTATCCCACTCGCCCGCAATTTCAAAAACGAGATCATGACCAGAGTCGATTAAGCTGTCAAAGACCTGCAACATCAGGTCTATTCCTTTATACCAAGCCCGCCAAGACGCAGGGCCGTTACCTATGAACACAATCCGATTTGACATGGGCTGATACGCCATGCGAGTAAGCACACGCATTCGCTCGGCCGAAATCCCGTTAAAGCCAGTTCTAACCGGCACTTTATGGCGAACAATGGTATCGATCAAGTGCGTTTCCATCAACCCAATACAAAGGAAGCCGTCATATTGTTGATATGTCCACCGGTTAATGCGAAGGGACAATCCCTTGTAAAATGATGAATAAATGAAAAAGCTTGATTCATCAGCTACAAGACCAATCAGCCGAATTCGGTTGAAGCTAAACATCTTCGCCAATACCGCCGTAATTCGAATACCCTCTGTAACCACCAGCGTTTTTTTGAAACGCACAATCCAAAAGGCATTGATGACCCACGCGAGATACCGCACAGGTGCCGGATAGTCGCGATCCTGCCACCGCATAATCGAGTCTTCCAAAATAAATCGCCCCCCGATTTCCTTTCCATATCGTACATGTAGGGGGTGAGCGGCGGGCCGACCATGAAGAAAAAAAGGTATCATGAAAGGAAGCCCGCTTTTTGAAGATTTTTTTCGAGATCGCGAAAATAGTGACTAATTCCGTGCTCTTCAATCGCCTTCCTCTGCGCCGCCACTGCCATAGAAGCCAATTTTTCACGATTATCAAGCGCCCATTGAATACGCTCGGCCAAGTCTGTTTCGGGATAAGTCAAAAGTCCGGTTTGATTAGGCACCACAATATCAGGCGCTGCGCTGTAATGACTTCCAATCACTGGTAACCCATGCGCCATTGCCTCCAGAATAACAAGCCCAAAAGCATCACAAAGTGAGGGGAACACAAAAACATCAGACGATAGGTAGAACTCCGCAAGCTCTTCGCTGCTCTTGGCGCCCACGACTCTTATGTTTTCTGGCAGCGACCTTAAAAAGGGTTGCATTTCCGGCATCACCCGGCCCACCAACGTCAATTCCAACTCATCAATCGGAAACCTTTGAACAGCGCTCAGCAAAAGATGGACACCTTTCGAAAGTTCTAAACGACCAACATAAAGTAGCTTCAGCCTTTGGTTTTCAATTCTGCTGCGTTTTTCGCGCGGCCTGGGTGGCGCATATCCTAATGGACAGACCAAAATTTTTGATGAATCTACACCAGCTTTAACAAAACTATCACGAGCAAACGTTGAATGAACTTGAACGTAATCGGCAGCCTCATATTCTTTCCTCATTTTATGAACCAAACCTTTGGAAAAACGGCTGTAACCTGGTTTTACCTTAATTGAACGATCGTTGAAAAAGCCCGTGTTGATATCCATCCAATAATCAACATGAGGCATCGGATGTTCCAAGACCGACTTCCCGCCCATTCTTGCATTTTTTCGCATTGTCGTAAGGGATGTCTGAGCCCAACCAATGAGTGCTCTAGGTTCGGTAAGGTTTGAGGCGCAAATCGAGTCGTAGTAGTCAAACAAAATACCCTTTTGGAATTGTTGACCTGCGAAGGCAAAAGCGAGGCGATGATTTAGTCCATAAAGCAAATAGGTTGCGATATCAAACCGGGTGTTATTAGAAAAAACGCGATGCCGATGTACTTTCCGTTCCATGCCGAATTTCGGCCAATACGTAAACGAATCGAAGACATCACAATGATCATCCAAAAAATTACGGATTAAATTTGAATGAGATCCAGGACCTTGGATTAACGTGATGGGGAAGTTCATTAGCCAGCAGTGCGTTTAGGTAGTTCTTTCGTGTACACGATGGATTGATAGCAGAATGACTTTTGAAGCAAACTGGCTACACGAAAAAAAAATCCAAGCCGCCGTTTCATCATCAGTCACGTGTGATTGGCGGATATGGAGGTTTTTGTCCATGATTGAAGAAAATCATCGCGTTTGTGTTGATCTCAAGCCGTTTTTGGGGCGTTGAAAACAATACAATAAATCCTGCCCTAACCCGGGCGAAACGATCAATCATTTCATTCCACCGTTCGTCATTCCGCCGCAACACTTTATCCTTCAGCCACAGCCCAGTATATATC
>CAYLWU010000042.1:0-26532 GCA_964387475.1 uncultured Ohtaekwangia sp.
TGAAAAAAATGCCATCATAACCGGTTATCGCCCTGCGCACGCTCATCGTTTAAATTTAGCTCTTTTGTTTTTCTTGTGCTAAACCTAGTTGGTCATTATCGCGCAGAGTTCCCGAAACGGGTAACTCTGCGAAGACAAAAGTTGTTCCATTCTGAATTTTATAGCCTCAATCGGGTCAGGTAAGTCAATTGGGAAATGTTCGTTTTCGTATTGGTCTATCAATATTCCCAATATCTCAAGTTCATCTCCCTCCTTAGTTCCCTTTTTAGCGTCAAAGATTATTTCAAGTCTGTCCAAAGCTTTTTGGTAGTCCTTTTTCGTCTTTATTGGTTTTAAGTTTATAGTCGTCAAATTTTATTTGCATCAATCCTGTCGTAATCTTTGTGAGTCCCAACAAATCTTATCCCCCAACTCGCGCGGAAGTTACTTCCGTGCCCTCTATTAAATAACCAAAATATCCAATAAGCCCTTACCTGTACCAAAATAATCTCTTGCACTACTGTACAGATACTCTTCTGCCTTATCAACGATTCCTGCCACCACCGGATTATTGTGAATATGTTCTAATCTTTGTGTTGATAGCGAATTCGTACTTAGTTCAACCGGATGGTAATAGTTCTGCCAGAACATATATTTTGTGTGTTTGCCACTTTCTGATGGGGCCGCCCCACGGTATGCTCGGTTTTTTTTGCCGTTTGCATCGTCTTTGGTCAGGGAGGCGCGCACTTCCTCAACGTCTTCATACGTGCGGCCCTGCACCGTTACGCGTACCTGGTTGGCAGCGCCGGGCATCTTCGCCAGCGGCCCTAAGGGGGAGGCAAACGCAATCTCCTGGGCAAATGCAGAAACATTAAAAAAAATAAAATACCTTTAACGCATCAAATCTCATCGCCTAAGGGGTGGTCAAACCATTACCGAAATGGGTGGGTCAATGAATCCGAAATAGTCAATTAACACTAACATGATACGAACAATCACAATAGATATCATAAATGATAAAGCCTTAAAGCTTTTGCAGGATCTTGAACTTCTTCAGCTAATTCGCCTGCGTAGAGAAAAAAATCAACCCGGTTCGATCAACTGGGCGCAACGTTACAAAGGTGCTATGACCAAACAATCCATCACCGATATTGACAACCAACTCAACGACCTGCGCAACGCATGGGAGTAAAGCACCTTTGGGATACCAATACTGCTATCTATTACCTGCAGCAACAATTCCCGCCTCATACTGAAAAATTCATCGATGACTTGTTAATTGATGAACAGCCCTGCATTTCGGCAATCACTGAGATTGAACTGCTGTCCTGGAAAACCGCTACTGAAAAAGATTTGGAAGTCCTTCAAAATTTCATCAATGATGCCCTGGTCATTGAACTTGAACAGCCTATCAAACTCAAGACTGCTGAGATACGGAAACAGCACAAAGTAAAATTGCCGGATGCTATTATTGCAGCAACTGCGCTGCTCTACAATCTCACGCTCATCACTCGTAACGCCAAGGACTTCGAAAATATCTCCGGCATCGCTTGCGTTAACCCCTGGGAAAAATAAAAAGCCAAGCGTTATGCCTGGCTTTCTTCTTTCATTCTTCGCAGAGTTACCCCTTTCGGGAACTCTGCCCTCTATTGGTACAATTTACTTCGTTAAATCAACATCTTCAAGTTCGGGGTAGTTCGTAACCGCATATGTTCTTTGCTTGCCGGTAGCATTAAACCGTGCCGAACTATGCGGATATTCACATTCATCCGCGACCAAATCCCAAGCTTCTCGGCAAGGGTTTGCATGGATGTAGTTCAATTTTTGCGCAATGAATTTGTTGTTACGGCATTCCTTCCAATCAAACGAAGACTCAAATACTTCGTGTTCACCTTAAAAAGTCAAAGTTCGGACTCAACGAGGACTGCGACATCATGATCGACCAAGTCCGCGCAATTGATAATAAAAGATTTGTGAAAAGAGTTGGCAAAGTGGACAGTGGTACGGCCGACACGATAAGAGAGAATTTGAAAATAGTTTTGGACTTAGATTAACCTTTGTCGTTGTTGGTTCCTGACCAATAGCAGCTAGGGCAACTATCTTTTGTCAACGCTGCGCAACACGCGCGCCACAAATTCGCTCGCCTGGCTTGGCTCTAACCAGCGGTTAACGATTACCAAATCGTTCACCGGATCAATCGTTACGAAATGCCCAACAAAACCTTCCGCAGAAAAAACCTGGGGATGCACGCCTTTCCACCGATCTACATTCAACCACCACAGAAAACCGTACGTTTTATTTGCTGCGGAGGGCACACGCGCATCGGCAAGCCATCGCTCGGAGATGAGCTGTTGGTTTTTCCATTTTCCGCTGCGACTTACCAGCAACCCAAACCGCGCCAGGTCCGTGGTGTTAATGAAAAGGCCACCGCCAAAGTGCCCACCGCCGCTTACCGATTGTATCTGCGTGCCATCTACATTTACAAATGAATGCTCATACCCGTACCATCGCCACGTTGTGGATGCGCCAATGGGATTCATAATTTTCTCGCGCCACAGCACGGGCAACGGCTGGCGCACCACGTGCAATAGGGCGTAGGCCAACAGGTTCACGCGCACATCGTTGTATTCGTACACCGTGCCCGGCTCGTTTAACGTGCGGTGCTTCCAGTTGTCGATGCTGCCCTCTCTTGGCGGCCGATCTGCCCAATCGCAAATGCCAAACTGGCAACCCGACCAATCGGAAGACTGTGTAAGCAAATGCCGCCAGGTGATCTTGCTGCTGTGTGGCGAATCAAACTCGCCACTCCACACGTAGTTCTTCACCGGCTCGTCTACACTGCGGATGAGTTTTTGATCGAACGCCAATCCCACGGCAGTGGAAAGAACGCTTTTGGTTACGCTGAAGCACATGTCTACCCGCTCCAGATCACCCCACGAGGCCACCACATACCCGTTCTTGATGATTATGCCCGCCGGGCCGCCGCGGTGCCGCGTGGGGCCAAGAATCTGGTAGTTGGGTTCGTTGGCGTACGCTTTGAGTAGTGCCATGCGCACATCCGTTTCAGTTTTTGAATCGTTTCGCAACGCAAACCGAACCGCGCTATCGAGTAAAGCGGCATTCATCCCCACTTCGTGCGGCTTTTTGGTTTGCCATTGTACATCCGGATAGTAGGCGGTTTGCGCGTGCGCGGGTATCCCCGTAAGGGCAATAACCACAGCGACAAAAAATCTGCAGGTAATCAATCGAGACAAAGCGTGCATGAGCATGAGAACTAAAGAAACGAACGCGCTCACTCGGGACTAGCTGTTTTTGCCTTGGCTTGATGATTTTCAGCCATCTCCAAGCCGCCCTTCAAAATTCCGAGTAAGCCCACGCCCAGCGAAATCAAGCCAAACGAGAGCTCGTTTAGCGCGCCCACGTGCTGTTGCAATGCTGCTGCAACCCCGATGATGAGGAAGAACCCCGCCATGCACCCAATGTAGATAAGAAAGAGCTTCGACTTCTGCGGATTTTCCCAAATGCGCTGCGATACTTTGTTCTGGCTTTTGGTGGTGTCCTGTAGCGTGGAGACACTCAGCCCCAAACCGTAAAAAATGAGGGCCATGTTGTAGTCGCTCCAAATGGTGGCGCGTTCATTGAAGAACGGCTTGGCGATAAAAAACATGCCTGCAAACATCAGCGGGTATTGGATATAGCTGATCTTATGAAAAAGATCTCTGGCGTTGTTCATCGCTTACAAGCTCCAACCTTTGCGGTACTCGCGCTTCACAAACTGATTGGCCTCATCAAAGTTGGTGATCTTCATGTTCTTCGCGTCCCACAGCAGCTTTTTGCGGCCGGGGTAGGTGTAACCGCGCCCGTCGGCATTGTTCTTGCGCATTTGGTAGCTGCGGATGGCAAGGTTACCCATGAGAATGGCTTCGGTAAATGGCCCGGCAAACTCAAAGGGTGAACTAACTTCCGCATTGCCATAGCCTTTTAAGCAGGCGTTTACCCACTGCACATAATGGCCTTCTGGTACGCGCGCGAGGCGCTCGGGGGGCAGGGCCGTGTCTTTCATTTTCGCTGTAGGCAGCAATACGGGTGGCACATTGTAGTTGCCCATCAGTTTCCCTTTTGTTCCTTCGAAGATGAAGCCGTTGCCCCAATCGCCCATCTGTTCTTCGGGCAGTAGTTCTTCGGGGCGTTCGGGCAGCAAGCCGCCATCCATCCAGGTAAGCTTTACATTTCCTTTTCCGTCTTTGCGGGGAAACTTGAGGTGAATGATAGACGAAGCAGGGCAGCTCTCGGCATAATTGGCTTCGCGGAAGAAACCCTCCCACTCGGTGGTGGTAGAACATTCCACTTCCGTGGGAAAATCAATCGGCAACGATTTGAAAACGGGGTCTAAAATGTGGCAAGCCATATCGCCCAGCGCACCCGTGCCGTAGTTCCACCAGCCGCGCCAATTGAAGGGATGGTAGGCGGGGTTGTATTCCTGAAACGGCGCGGGGCCGAGCCAAAGATCCCAATCCAGGTGTTTGGGTACATCGTGTTTGCCGGTAGGTTTGGCAATACCTTGCGGCCACACGGGCCGGTTGGTCCAGGCGGTTACTTTAAACACATCGCCAATCAGGCCGGCATCAATCCACTCGCGAATCACGCGCACGTGCGGATCGGACGCGTGTTGGTTGCCCATCTGCGTAACGACTTTGTACTTGGCGGCCGCCTCGGCCAACATGCGCGCTTCGTAGATGGAGTAGGTGAGTGGCTTTTGCACGTACACGTGCTTGCCCATTTGCATGGCGGCCATCGCGGCCACCGCGTGGGTGTGGTCGGGTGTAGACACGGACACCGCATCAATGCCTTTGCCTTCCTTGCTCAGCATTTCGCGATAGTCTTTGTAAAACTTTGCCTTCGGGAAATTCTTTACCGAGTCGCGGGCCATCTGCTCGTCTACATCGCATAAAAACACTACGCGTGCGTTGGGGCTGCCCACAGTTTTGCCGTCGGGCGTACCGGCAAATCCGGTGAGGTCGGTGGTACCTTTGCCGCCCACGCCAATGCCTGCAATGTAGAGTGTGTCGCTCGGGGCAACAAAACCTTTGCCGCCCAGCACAAAGCGCGGCAGAATGGTAAACGCAGCAGCGGCCATGGCCGTTTGTTTCATGAATGAGCGCCGGGTGTGGCGGGCAGAGCGGGACTGGTTAGACATATTTTGCGATTTAATGATTCGGTAGTTTGTAAATTTGATTCATCAAGTAAATTGTTTTTTTGTTGAATTAAAAGACTTTTTATTCAATGAACCCCACACTCACCGATGCCGCCCTGGATGTTCCAAAGATTAAAGAAGGAATAGCCTATCTGGAACAATTGCTGCTGGATGTGCTAAACGAAAATGGCGAGTTGGCTTTAGCGGAAGCCTTTCGCCAACGCAGCTCCGTAGTAGTAGACCCGCGTCTGCCCAAGATTTACTCAATCTACTTTCAACTACTCAATATTGCGGAGGAATATGCCGTTGTGCAGTACCGCGCTCGTTTGGAAGAGGGCGAGGGCCTTGCGCGGGTTAGCGGGCTTTGGGCCGATACCCTTCGCGCATGGAAAGAACAAGGGTTGCAGGCAGGGGAGATGTTACAGTTGCTGGAGAACACCTTTATCGAGCCGGTGTTTACGGCACACCCCACGGAATCTAAACGCACCACGGTGCTAGAGCAGTTGGCGCAACTTTTTGACCAATTTAGTTCGGCCCGAAAAGCCACCACCGCAGCCGAGCGGCAACATGCCGACGCCGCCATCAGGCTTTCTTTGCAGCGCTTGTGGTTTACGGGCGAAGTGTATCTGGCCAAGCCTGCGGTGCAAGACGAGCTGCGCAACGTGGTACACTACCTCACCCATTCATTACCCGCTGCTTTGGAGCGTCTCGACCAACGTTTGGTGCAGGCGTGGCGCGAACTCGGGCTGCCGGGAGAACTTACGCAACATTGGACGCGCTGGCCGCGGATTAGTTTTGGCGATTGGGTGGGTGGAGACCGTGATGGGCATCCGTTCGTGACTGACACGCTCACCGCGGAGACGCTCTCGCACTTGCGCCAACAGGCTTTGCAGCTCATTCGTCATCGAATAACCCAGTTGGCGAAACGCCTTAGCCTGGCGGAAGATTTGGTGCCCGCCACACCCGCGCTCTCGAATTACATTGATCACTGGACGGAACAACTCGGGCCAGACGGGAGACATGCCTTCGATCGCAATCCGCGCGAGCCGTGGCGCCAGTTTTTGAATCTGGTGGTGGCGCGATTGCCCAACCCCGGCTACGCGGCGTTTAACGATACCACGCGGCACTGCTATACAACTGCTGCCGAATTACTACAAGATCTGTCTTTTTTGCACGCGCAATTGCTAGCGGCCAAGGCTGCTGCGCTGGCCGACGCTGAGCTGATTCCGCTGTTGCGGCTTGTGCAAACGTTCGGATTTCATTTGGCCCACCTCGACATTCGACAGAACAGTCGCTTTCATGATCTGGCGCTTACGCAGCTGATGCAGGCGGCAAATATTCGCAATGCGGATACGTTTGCTACATGGAGCGAAATCGATCGTCTTCGTTTCCTTGAAGAAGAACTACGCTCGCCACGGCCATTTACGGCTGACGAATCACAAATCGGCCCCGAGGCAAAACAGGCGGTGGGCACGTTGCGTGCGGTAAAACAACATGCCCGCCGGTACGGTTGGGAAGGTATTGGTTCCCTGATTGTGAGCATGACCCGGCAAACCTCTGACTTGCTGGTGGTCTACCTGCTGGCGCGCGAAGCAGGATTGGTAGAGATTACCCAACACGGCTGGCTTTGCCCTGTGCAGGTCGTTCCGCTGTTCGAGACGATTGACGACCTCCACCGCAGCGATGATATACTGGAAAGTTACTTGCGCAATCCGGTAACCCAGCGAACGTTGCATTGGTTGCAAAACATGAAACAAATGCCGCATCGTGTGCAACAAGTCATGATCGGCTACAGCGACAGTAATAAAGATGGCGGGATTTTCAGCAGCTTATGGTCGCTGCAGCGGGCACAACAGCGGCTGGCGGAAATAGGAATGAAACAGGGTGTGGAGCTACTCTTCTTTCATGGCCGCGGTGGATCGGTAAGCCGCGGCGCGGGCCCCACACATCGGTTTATTGCTGCTTGTCCACCGCAGGCGCTGCAAGCGGGATTTCGCCAGACAGAACAAGGCGAGGTGATCGCCCAGAAGTACGGTCGCCTGCCTTCTGCCGTGTATCATTTGGAAGTACAGGCGGCGGGTGTTGCCCGACAGAGATCACGCACACCCAAGTCAGACGTGTGGTTTGATCGTACGCTCGAAGCACTTTCGCAAACCAGTAAGCAAGCGTATGAGAAGCTGTTAGCAGAGCCGGGCTTCATCGATTTTTTTGCGCAGGCTACCCCGTTGGATGTGATTGAACAAAGCGGTATCGGCTCACGCCCCGCACGCAGAACAGGGCAACGTACGTTGGCGGATTTGCGTGCGATTCCGTGGGCATTTAGTTGGAGCCAGGCCAGGTTTTACTTGCCCGCGTGGTTTGGCGTGGGCACGGCCCTTGCCACATTGCACGAGCAGCAGCGTCAGGATTTTGAACGGCTCAAAGCTTCATGGACCTCGCACCCGGGTTTGCACTACATTGTCACCAATGTTTTATCTGCATTAATGTTGGCGCAAAAAGAAGTCTTTCTCGCTTACGCGGATTTGGTGGAAAGTGTGGAATTGAAAAATCGCCTGGTAGCGGTGGTAATCTCAGAGTTAGCGCGCACCCAACATCATGTGGAAGAATTGATTGGTTCTACCATTCGTGCGCGTAGGCCTGGCATGCAGGCGATGATGGAGTTGCGCGATGACAAACTACGCCTGCTCCATCACACGCAGATTCGTCAATTGGCTGCGTGGCGACAACTAAAAAAGGAGGGCCGCGATGAAGAGGCTGCCGCGATGTTACCGCAACTATTGCAGGTGGTAAACGCCATTGCCGGTGGCTTACGGGCAACGGGATAGCGCCCTACTCCGAGTCGAACTTCACGCTGATCTCCAGCGTGCGTTCATCGTACTTTAATCCGTACTGATCCAACACGTCTTGCGGCACACCGTCCCACTGGTTGGGGGTATTGCCGGCATAGCCAAGATCTTTGATGCCGATTTTGCTTGTGAAAAATCCGGTGGCGGTCAAATCGCGCAGCAAGTTGAAGAACGCCACTCCCTGTTGGTGTTCGGGTAGGGCTTGTTCAGGAAAGGCGATCGCGTCTACCATTTCGATTTGTTGCTGGGCGGAGGCCTTTACAAAGGGCTGGCCATAGCGTTTGAAGCATTGCAGGTCCAACCACTTTAAACCACCGCGCATCGGTACCTGGTGGCGGGGCATGTCTTTTACGATAAATTCTAAAAATGCGGGCACACCCGCGTCTGTAGCACTCCCCGAAGTTTCGTCTTTGGGAATGATAATGTCCACAAGCACGGTTAACGTGGCCATCTCGTGCTCGTCAAAAAACGTCTCTGCAACTACTTTTTTGTAATGTTCCGTTTCATAGGGTTGCCGGTCCGGGCCGCCAAGGTCGGCCGCGGGGGCAGCGGATGTTGTCTTTTTTTGGTCGGGCGCACAAGACTCTAACAACACACCGGTTGAAAGTGTACCTACTGCAAGCGCTTTTAAATATTTTCTACGATCCATAGTGGTTAATCTTTTACCTGAATGATTTTTTTGGCTGAATTCATATGCAAATTCCAAATCTCACATCTCAAATCTTACATCTCAAATCTTACATCTCAAATCTTACATCTCAAATCTTAACATTTTAGATATTCTGCTTTTTCATTTCCTCAATGACATACTCACTCGCACGCATCGCCAGGGCGAGGATCGTCCAGGTGGGATTTTTATCGGCTTGTGAGACAAACGGTCCTCCATCAATCACAAAAAGATTTTTCGCTTCGTGCGCCTGATTAAATTTATTGAGCACCGATTTTTTAGGATCGTTACCCATGCGTGTAGTACCTACTTCATGAATGATGCGCCCCGGCGTTTCTAAACCCCAGTTGTCTTCGGCTGAGGATTTTCCCCACGTAACCACACCGCCCATTTTATCAATGATTTCCTCAAAGGTGTGTTTCATGTGGCGCGCCTGACTGATTTCGTGTTCGCTCCATTTGTACCGGAAGCGCAACACCGGTATGCCAAATTTATCTACCGTGTTAGGATCAATCTCGCAGTAGTTGTCTTCGCGGGCCACGGCCTCGCCACGGCCGGCCATGCCAAACGATGCGCCATAAAAGTAGCGGTAGTCGTCTTTTAACGAAGCGCCATAGCCGCCGGCCGGTTTTACTTTGCCATCGCGACCCGGGTATTTGCCGTTGGTGTGTTGCATCCCAAAACCAAAGCCATAGCCCGGCATGCCCATGCCGCCCCAGTATTCGATGTGGTAGCCCCGCGGGAAGTCGAGTTTCTTGTTGTCAAGCCACCACGGCGTGTATACGTGCATGCCGCCTACGCCGTCTTCGTTGTAACGCTTACGTCCAACAAGTTGCGGCAGGAATCCGCCCATCGCCGCGCCGGTAGAGTCGTGCAGGTACTTGCCTACGATGTTACTGGAGTTGGCCAATCCGTTGGGGTGGCTTTTTGATTTGGAGTTCAATAGTAATCGGGCCGATTCGCAGGCACTTGCGGCCAGCATGATGATGCGGCCGTTTACCTGATATTCTTGCAGATCGGTTTTATCCACATACGAGATGCCCACGGGTTTGCCGGTTTCGTCTGTCACCACTTCACGCGCCATGGCGTTGGCGACCACATCCACGTGGCCCGATTGCAACGCGGGTTTTACCAAGACGGACGAGGAAGAAAAATCTCCGTACACGGTGCAGCCGCGATTGCACTGCGAGCAGTAGAAGCACGCGCCCCGCTCTTTATTGATCGGTTTTGTAAGGATTGAGAGTCGCGAAGGGATCACCGGAATGCCAATCGATGTGGCCGCGTCTTTAATCATCAGTTCGTGCAAGCGTGGCTTCGGTGGCGGAAGAAAGATGCTGTCCGGATCGTTCGGTAGATTTTCTTTGGAGCCAAATACACCAATGAGTCGGTCCACTTTATCGTAATACGGAGCCACATCGTCATAACCAATCGGCCAGTCATCGCCAAGGCCATCGATACTTTTGCGCTTAAAGTCTTTAGGACCGAACCGTAACGAGATTCTGCCCCAGTGGTTGGTGCGGCCACCCACCATGCGCGAGCGGAACCAGTCGAAGCGGTTGCCGTCTTTTTGGGTATAGGGCTCGCCGTCAATTTCCCAGCCGCCATAGGAGGCATCAAAATCCCCGAAAGGGCGATGGACGGAGCTGGCACCTCTGCGGGGCGATTCCCACGGCCATTTCAGTTGCGTAACATTTTTTGCAGGATCGTACATTGGCCCCGCCTCCAGCAATAGTGTCTTTATTCCGGCTTGCGCCATCATGTACGCCGCCATGCCGCCACCGGCACCCGACCCTACGATGATGACATCATAAACTTTTGAAGATTTTTTGATTTGAAATTCCGCCATATGCCAATGAAGATTCCGCTAAATGTAGCAGTTGAGGCGAGAAAAAGAAATAGCAATCGATTGATGAACAAAAAAGATTTGCTGCACAAGGTGTAGCGCCACATGATCTTTGTTTAACGTGGCCGTAATGTTGCACCCAACCCAAAGGCGTACCTTTGCGTTGAAAATCAAAAAAGATTTTTTCAGCTATGGAATTTCATGTGGAGTTGGATCAACAGACGGGTGTAGCACATTTTTATCGGGGCGAGAAGCGTGTGGGCACGCTAACGCACCAACTCTCGGGCGATGACTGGAAGCGATTGGATCTTGGCAAGCTTGAGATAGCCTCCAATTTGTGGAATCAAGATGGCGAGTGGAAACTATCCGCATACCCGATCGATGCCAAAACCGGGTACATTAAGTTAAATCGCTCTTACCCTGTTACACTTACCCTGCGGAGCGGGACTCCGGTGGCTGCTTAGTTTTTTTGGGCACCGGATCATAACCGCTGGTGCCCCACGGGTGGCACCTGCCAATACGCTTTGCACCTAAAATTATCCCTTTCAAAACACCCCATTCCCCAATGGCTTCTATGGTGTATTGGGAGCACGTTGGCGCGTGCCGACAGTGAGCGCCTAAAAAAGGCGACAACGTTGCCTGATAGATGCGGATGGGAAAGATGAAGATTTTTTTCAGCACGGGTAAGTTTCAGGTCTCTCGTTTCTTGCTCTCGGTTTCGTTTTTTTCAACGAGCTTAATGTTGATCACTAACAACTATCAACTACCAACTACCAACCAACACCCCACTCATTCAATTGAATACGTAATCTCCCCATCTTTTCCATCTTTTAATTGCACGCCAATTGCCTTAAGGTCATCCCGAATTTTATCGGAGAGTGCGAAGTTCTTTTCGGCCCGCGCTTTTTTCCGTAACCCAATCAGTACTTGAATCGTGCCGTCCAGTAAAGCGTTATTCTGAACGGCCTCTTCCTGCAAGCCCAGAACATCTTCCATCATGGCGCGATAGGTAGCCAAAAAGCGATCAAAAACTTCCTTCGCACAACTTGTCAGTGGCAGATTACCCGATTTAAAATCATTGATGCGTGCCGACATCTCAAACAAGACGGCCAGTGTTTTGGCGGTGTTAAAATCGTCACTCATGTTTTGGTAGCACGCGTCCGACAGCGCGTGAAGTTGCTCATGCAGTGCCGCCTCTCCGGTTGAGTTACCCGGGTGGTGCAGCCCTTTAGCCGTAGCCAGCGCACTTTGTAATTTTCGGAAACCTTTTTCGGCAGCTTCCAACGCCTCATTGGAGAAATCGAGGGTGCTGCTGTAATGCGATTGGAGCATGAAAAAGCGCACCGTCATGGCGCTGAACCCTTTTTTGAGCAGCGGATGATTACCGCTAAACAACTCCGAAGGCAGAAAGGAGTTGCCCAACGATTTGCTCATTTTTTGACCGTTTACGGTAAGCATGTTGCTGTGCATCCAATAGCGCACCGGGCTTTTGCCGTTGGCACCGGTAGCTTGCGCAATTTCGCACTCGTGGTGAGGGAACTTTAAATCCATGCCGCCACCATGAATATCAAACGTCTCGCCCAGGTATTTTGTGCTCATCACCGTACACTCAATGTGCCAGCCGGGAAAACCCTCACTCCAAGGCGAAGGCCAACGCATGATGTGTTGAGGCGATGCCTTTTTCCAAAGCGCAAAATCGATTTTGTTGCGCTTTTCATCCTGGCTATCCAACTCGCGGCCGCTCTCCATTAGTTCTTCGATGTTCCGCCCGGATAAAATGCCATAGTGGTGCGACTGGTTGTATTTCTTTACATCAAAATAGACCGAGCCATTTACTTCGTACGCCAGGCCGTTGGCGATGAGTTGCTCCGTGATACGAATCTGTTCTACAATATGGCCAGTAGCGCTTGGCTCAATGCTGGGAGGCAAAATGTTGAACTGGCGCATTACAGTATGGAAGTCATCGGTATAGCGTTTCACGATTTCCATGGGCTCTAACTTCTCGAGGCGGGCTTTTTTGGCGATTTTATCTTCGCCTTCATCCGCATCGCTCTCCAGATGGCCCACATCGGTGATGTTTCGTACGTACCGCACTTGATAACCGAGGTGGCGGAGGTACCGGGTAACGGTATCGAAAGTGAGAAAAGTGCGCGTATTGCCGAGGTGAACATAGTTATATACCGTGGGGCCGCACACATAAATGCCCACAAAGCCGGGATGAAGCGGTTGGAAGCGTTCTTTTTGGCCCGAAATCGAATTCGATAAAGAAAGGGGAAACTTTTCAGATAACGTCATGAACAAAATCAGCTAAGGGCCACGAAAATACCATTTTTCAAGGTTAAGGTAAGGTTAACCTAACGTCTGTTTCAAACACAAGAATCGATTGAGCAAACGATTACGGAGCATCCGCAACGGTAATCGCAAACGTTTGCAATTAATTTTTTTTAAAGAATTTTGTTTTTGAGTGAAAGAAAAAATCTAATTTACTCGCTCGATTGATTTGCCGAATAATATTCGTTCAATTCAGCCGAAAGTTTCATGTTCAACTAAACAACCTAAAACCAACAAAATCCATGAAAAAACTCTACTCGAATGGGAGGCGCTGGCTGTTCGCAGTTCTCTGGCTAGTGTCTTCAGCCTTCGTTTGGGCCCAGGAGCGAACGGTTTCCGGAACCGTAAAAGATGAAAACGGCACCGGAATGCCGGGCGTAAACGTGTTAATTAAAGGTACTGCCTCAGGTACCGCAACGGACGCCAACGGCCAATACCGAATCTCGGTACCGGGCAGCAGCTCTGTGCTTGTGTTCTCATTCGTGGGCTATACCACACAAGAGATTTCTGTGGGAAGCCAATCCACGGTTGACGTTTCGATGGCGTTGGACGTACAGGCACTCTCTGAAGTAGTTGTAATTGGTTACGGAACGCAGGAGAAGAAAGATATCACCGGTGCGGTAGGGGTTGTCAAAGCGAAAGAGTTGATTGAGGTACCCACAGGTAACGTTGCCAACCAGTTGCAGGGACGAATCGCCGGTGTGAATGTTATCAACAGTGGTCAACCGGGTGCTTCTCCTCAAATTAACATCCGTGGTAATGGCGGTTTTAGCGGAAATAATCCCCTTTATGTTGTGGATGGGGTGTACACGCTGGATATCAGTACACTAAACCCGAACGACATTGAAACTATATCAGTGTTAAAGGATGCAGGTGCTGCAGCTATCTACGGAACATTAGCTGCTAACGGAGTTGTTCTGATTACCACCAAAAAAGGACAGTCTGGACGAGTGAAGGTAACTTACGATGCGTTTGTAGGTACTCAGAATCCCGGTAACGGATTCACTAACCTGCTTAATTCTCAAGAGATGGCCAATTTACAATGGTTGGTTTTTGAAAATGGAACTACCAATTCCGCAACCCACCCGCTGTACGGCACCTGGACTCGTGGCGGAGCCGGCCCAGTTCTTCCGAATTTTATTCTTCCCGCTGGTCAGGCCACAGCAGATGAGAGCGCTTACCGTATTGACCTTGAGAATCCGGCCAATACCTTTCAAATCGTTCGAGCTAATCGTGAAGGAACAAATTGGTTTAAAGAGAGTACAAACTCAGCACCTATCCAAAATCATGATATATCGTTGAGTGGTGGCACAGACAAATCTAGTTTCTTAGTTTCTATGAACTATTTTGATCAGCAGGGGATAGTCTTGGAAACGTTTACGAAGCGATACTCAATTCGAGCCAACTCATCTTTTAAAGTAAAGGATAACATTAGATTTGGGCAAAACCTTCAAGCAACTTATGTAACAGGACGAGGGATTTTTAACCAAGACGAGGGTAACTCAATTTCCCAATCTTACAGGATGCAGCCAATTGTGCCCGTGTACGATATCCGCGGAAACTTTGCCGGAACACGCGCCCCCTCTACAGGTAATGGCTCAAGCCCGGTGGCAGACTTGACCCGTGCCTCGAATAATGTTGACTTTAGCGTTCGTCTCCTCGGCAATGTGTATGCAGAGGTTGATATCTTGAAGGACTTGACATTCCGTTCCACATTTGGCGGTTCTTTCCAAAACCGATATTTCCATAGTTTTGGCTTCCAGACATTCGAACGAGCAGAGAACGTGGGAACGAGCACCTTCACCGAAGGGGCTGCCTATGGAGCAAACTGGGTTTGGACCAACACTGCGACATACCGCAAAACGTTTGATCAGCATAAGTTCACCGTTCTGGCCGGTTATGAAGCCCAGCGGTTTGATATGTACCGGGAGGTGCGTGGAAATCGCGGTGGATATTTTTCATTCGATCCGAATTTTTGGACGTTGGACAATGGCGCTACTGTAATTAATGCCAATAGTTTTGCCGCAACCCCAACTAACACAGTTTCACAATTTGCCCGCGTGGACTATAGCTACGCAGATAAATACTATTTTACAGGAACATTGAGAAGGGATGGATCTTCACGTTTTGAAGACGCTTTTGGTATCTTTCCTTCAGTTACTGGTGCTTGGCGTATTTCGGGTGAAGAATTTTTCTCAGGGGTCACGTTTGTTGACGACCTGAAGATTCGTGGTGGATATGGAATTCTCGGTAATCAGTTCCGCTTGGGAGCGTTGAATCAGTTTTCTCTTTTCGGCGGGTCTCCGGGTTCCTCCAACTACGATATCGGTGGAACGGGTAGTTCAGCGGTTCAAGGTTTCAGGCCGACTCGGATCGGTAACCCGAATGCCGAATGGGAACGTGCCGTTACTACAAATATTGGTTTTGATGGAGGTTTCCTGAATAACCGACTTCAAGTAACATTTGATTATTACGTTCGAAAGTCCGACGGACTATTGTTTGGTATCGACCAAGTTGCTACACAAACCGGTGGAGCTGAAGCACCGACTCAGAATGTGGGTGCAATTTCAAACCGAGGAGTCGAACTACAAATCGGCTATCGCCAAAACTTTGCCAACAATTGGCGATTCGAATCGAATGTAGTGTTTACGACGATTAAAAACCGGGTAGATGCGCTCACACAGGGATCTACAGAGTTCTTCGCTGGTGGTACCCGCTTTGGAAATACCACAATAAACAGAGTAGGCGATCCTACGTCCGCTTTTTTTGGTTATCGCGTACTTGGTTTATTTCAAAATGCGAGCGAAGTTGCCTCTGCCCCTACACAAGATGGTGCAGCTCCTGGCCGATTCCGATTTGCAGATTTGAACGGGGATGGCCGCATTACTCCGCTTGACAGGACAATCATAGGCGACCCCAATCCGGATTTCACACTCGGTATTAACTTGAGCTTGGGGTACAAAGGCTTCGATTTCTCTACCTTCCTTTTTGGCGCTTTTGGCCAAGAGATATTCAATTATACCAAGTGGTGGACGGATTTCTGGCCGTCATTCCAAGGGGCAAAAAGCGAAAATGCGCTGTATAATAGCTGGACGCCAGAAAGGCCGAATGCGACTACCCCTCGGGCAGAGAACGTTAGTAACTTCAGCACAAATCAAGAGGCAAGCACGTACTACATTGAGAATGGCAGCTTCTTGCGTGCTCGGAACATGACGCTTGGGTACACTTTACCTGCGGCAACGATAAACAAAATCGGATTAGAGCGGTTAAGGTTTTATATTCAAGGGGCGAACTTGTTTACGATTACCAGATACTCTGGCTTAGACCCTGAGTTGCAGGCTGCGAACGTGAACGACCCTAACTCGAGAACTGCCGCAGCTTTCGGTATCGATTTCGGAAATTATCCGGTCGTTCGTCAGCTTTTGATTGGTGTGAACGTTGGATTTTAAATTATATGAAATACATGAAAAAGATAACCTCAAAACTTGCGCTGGTGGCGATGGCCTTTGGGCTATCAATGTGTCAAAAGGATTTCTTGGAGGTGGCTCCCAAAGGACAATTGGATGAAAATGTGCTAGCTACCCGAAGAGGTGCGGATGCACTGCTGATCTCCGCATACTCGATGCTCGACGGCGTTGCTGACAACGGGTCCGGCTGGGAAGCGGCTGCATCGAATTGGGTATACGGTAGTGTGACTGGTGGCGAAGGAAACAAAGGGACAGATGCGGGTGATCAGCCTGATATCAACCCGATACAAACCTATACAGCAACTGGCACAAACGGATATTTTAATATCAAATGGCGCTCGGTGTACGATGGCGTTTCAAGAGCAAACGCGGTGATTCGGATCATTCCTCGGGTAACCGATGCCAGCGATGCTGAGAAAACAGCGATTATTGCTCAAGCACGAACGCTCAGAGGTCATTATCACTTCGAAGCCAAACGCATGTGGAACAGGGTTCCTTACATCGATGAAACAGTAACAGACGGAAATCTCCCGAACGATGCTGACATCTGGCCTCAAATCGAAGCTGACCTTAAGTTCGGTTACGATAACACACCTGAGGCCTTTCCTGAAATTGGCAGAATCAACAGGTGGGTAGCTGGAGCGATGTATGCGAAGTGTTTAGTGTACCAAAGGAAGTTTGCAGAAGCTCTTCCGGTACTTAACGCAATTATTGCTAATGGTAGAAACCCTCGTGGCGTTCGGTTTGCGTTGTTACCGCGATTTGGCGATGTTTTTGACATCGCGAACAATAACAGCGCTGAGAGCGTATTCACCGTGCAATATTCGGTTAATGATGGATCGGCAGGCTGGAATGGCGGCTGGGGTGAGGTACTGAACTTTCCCTACAAGTCCGGAGCAAGTCCGGGCGGGTGTTGTGGCTTCTTCCAACCGACTCAAGAATTCGTGAATTCCTTCCGGACTTCAGGCGGACTTCCTCTAATTGATGGAAGCTACAACGTTGGGACAAATCAAGTGGTAAGCGACGATGGAATAAATGCCAACCAACCTTTCACCCCCGATGCTGGTCCTCTGGATCCACGATTGGATTGGACAGTGGGAAGAAGAGGTATTCCGTATTTGGATTGGGGCCCGCACACAGGCCGCGATTGGGTTCGGGATCAAGCGTATGCCGGTCCGTATAGTCCCAAAAAGCAGGTATATCGCAGATCACAAGAGGGAACCAACACCGAAGTGGGTAACTGGACGAGTGGCTGGACAGCGAACGGCTATCGGATGATTCGTTTCTCGGAAATCTTGTTATTGGCTGCTGAGTGTCTTGCTGAAACTAATCAAGGTGACCGGGGGCTTGCGCTCGTTAATCAAATTCGCGCACGGGCGGCAAACCCCGCCGGATTTGTTCAAAATGGTGGTGCGCCCGCGGCAAATTATGTGATTAACCAGTATGCTGCTGGAGATTTTGCTACCCGCGACGCCGCATTGGCGCGAATCCGGTTTGAGCGAAAGCTAGAATTGGGTATGGAAGGACACCGGTTCTTTGATTTGGTACGCTGGGGTGTTGCAAAACAGACTATTGACGCATTCTTGGCATATGAAGCTCCTCGGAGACCAGTGATGTATCAGGGGGCGAGTTTCACAGCGAATTCGGATGAGTATTATCCGATCCCGCAACGGCAGATCGATATTAGCCGCGGGATATTGAAGCAGAATCCAGGTCACAACTAACAGACGCACGACGTCAATTCGTAAAAAGACTTTCCCTTACCGGGAAAGTCTTTTTATTTTTCGGGCTCGCAAAAAGTTTTGTTCATGATGAAAATCACAATTCTTGGTATCGTGTTCGCGGGCGTATTGCTCTGCGGTTGTTCGAAACCTGCAGACACACGTTTCAGACTAATCGCCCCTGAGGAAAGCGGTATTACCTTCAATAACCAGATTTTTGAGCATGATACGTTTAACATCCTCACGGAAGAATACATCTATAACGGAGGTGGGGTGGCCGTAGCCGATTTCAATAACGACTCGCTGCCCGATCTCTTCTTCTCCGGTAACATGGTACCCAATGAACTTTATTTGAATCAAGGTGGATTAAAGTTTTTGAAAGTGACAGAGAAGGCCGGTATTGGTTCGAGCGATAAATGGAACACCGGCGTGGCAGTAGCTGATGTGAATCTGGATGGCTGGCCCGATCTCTATGTATGTGCTACCATGAAGAAAAATCCAGAACAGCGCATCAACTCGCTTTTCATTCACCAGGGCCTGAAAGACGGAGTTCCTTTCTTTAAAGATGAAGCGGCCGCTTACGGCGTGGCGGAAAAAGGATATTCCATGAATGCGGCTTTTTTAGACTATGACCTGGACGGTGATTTAGACTTGTATGTGCTCAACAATATTCTTAACAGTGAAATCCCCAGTGCGTGGCGCAATAAGATTATTGACGGAACCGCGGCAAATAACGACCAACTCTACCGCAATAACGGCAATGGTACTTTTACAAATGTAACCAAGGAGGCCGGAATTGTTTGGGAAGGATACGGATTAGGTCTTGCTATTGCCGATTACAACAATGATCGTTACCCGGATATCTACGTAAGTAATGATTACATGTCGAATGATCTCCTCTACATCAACAATAAAAACGGCACGTTTACTAACCAGTTACCGTCGGTGGTGCGGCATCACAGCATGTTCTCCATGGGTAACGATGCCTCTGACTTCAACAACGATGGCTGGGTGGATGTGATTACGCTCGATATGCTTCCGGAAACTTATCGCAGAAAAAAAACAACCATTCAAGGATCTTCCTACACCGTGTACCTCAACAACGAGAAGTGGGGTTATCAATTTCAGCATGTACGCAACATGCTCCAAGTGAACAACGGAGTAACCGCCGCTCAGCCGCTGAGTTTCAGCGAGGCTGGCTTTCTCGCGGGCGTGTACGAAACGGACTGGAGTTGGTCGCCTTTGTTTGCCGATTATGATAATGATGGTGACAAAGATCTGTTTATTACAAACGGGTTTCCCAAAGACATTACCGATAAAGATTTTTCTAACTACCGAAACGATGTGGGCGCGGTGGCTAGCGCAGGGCTACTTGTAGATTCAATTCCCGTGGTGAAGGTTTCGAATTATGCTTTCGAAAACACCGGCCTGCTTCAATTCCAGAACGTTACAGAAACGTGGGGCATGAAAATTCCGTCATTTTCCAATGGCGCCGCGTTTGCCGATCTGGATTTGGATGGCGATCTCGACTATGTGGTGAATAACATCAACGACCCGGCGTTTTTGTTTGAAAATCGTTCCGTTCAATTGAATCCGGAGTCAAGCAATTATTTGCGTATCCGGCTTTTGGGAAGTGGCGCTAACCCCGCCGCGTTGGGTGCGCGGGTAAAAGTGGTGTCTGCTTCGGGCCAAATCCAGTATTATGATCAGTCTGCGTACCGCGGTTATCTTTCTACTGTAGAGCCGGTGATTCATGTTGGGCTTGGGTCGGAAAAAGCAGTTGCGCTCGTGGAAGTGAGCTGGCCCAATGGTACGGTTAGCCGAATAGAAAATAGCGCAGCAAATCAAACGCTTGTGATGAGTGAGGCAGCCGGTGTTAGTCAGGATATAGTAACAACTGCCCCGCCGCTGGTAGTGCGAGTTGAGGATGACGGGTTGCGTTTTCGTCCGCAGGAAGAAGATAAAATTGATTACAATATCCAACGCACGTTGCCGCACAAATTCAGTCAGTCAGGCCCTTGCATGGCCGTAGGCGATGTAGATGGTAATGGTTTGGAGGATTTCGTGGTAGGTGGTGCGGCGGGTATGAGTGCGGTACTTTTTTCGCAGACTGCGGTGGGTAAATTTCAATCACGCAACATCGAACCAGACGGGAAGTTATCAGAAGACGAAGGTTTGCTTCTTTTTGATGTTGACAACGATCTCGATTTGGATTTGTATGTGGTGAGTGGAAGTTTTGAATTCGAGCCCGAACATGAAAACTACCAGGATCGCCTTTTTCTGAACGATGGTCGTGGGAATTTTTCAGCAGCCACCGGGGCGCTGCCGGGCATGCGATCCAGCGGGTCTTGTGCCCGGGCAGCTGATTTTGATGCTGATGGTGACTTGGATCTTTTTGTTGGGGCACGCGTGATGCCGGGACAATATCCATACACTCCTAACAGTTCGCTGTTGCGGAACACCAATGGAAAGTTCGAAGAGGTTACAGCAGCGATCGCTCCCGGATTACAGAAAGTAGGCATGGTAAGCGATGCGCTTTGGACGGACGCCAATCGTGATGGGAAACCCGATCTGTTGGTTGTGGGAGAATTTATGGCACCAACGCTTTTCGTAAACGACAATGGAAAACTGGTACTGTCGAAAAACGCTGGTCTCGAAAAATACAAGGGTTGGTGGACGAGCCTGGCTGGAGGTGATTTTGATCAGGATGGAGACATTGATTACATCGCAGGAAATGCGGGCTTAAATAATTATTTCAAGGCCACCGACCGAACGCCACTGCGTGTGTATGCTAAAGACGTTGATGGGAACAATAGCGTTGATGCTGTGCTTTCGTGTTATTTTTTGGCAGAAGATGGTTCGCTAAAAGAATACCCGATTCACTTCTGGGATGAACTCAATTCCCAAAGTCCAAAATTCCGGCGCAAGTTTGCCCGGTACAAGCAATTTGCAGCTGTGCCGATGTCTGACTTCTTTACGCCGGAAGAGGAAAAAGATATGTTCATTATGGAAGCAAACCACATGGCCACCAGTCTGCTGCGAAACGATGGCAAAGGGCGGTTTGAGGTGAGTGTGCTCAATCGCGAGCTGCAGTTAGCGCCTGTTAACGGCATGCAGGTGGTGGATGTGAATCAAGATGGGTTGTGGGATATTGTGGCTGTTGCAAACGACTATGGAAATGAAGTCTTTGCCGGGCGCTACGATGCGGCTACCGGCGCGATCCTACTAGGAAACGGTAACGGTACATTTCGCTATGTTCCATCCCGCGAAAGCGGCTTCTTTGTGCCGGGAGATGCGAAGGCGCTGGTGCAGCTTCGGGCCGGTAACGATCTGTATGTGGTTGCATCGCAGAACAGAGATAGTCTTCGCACATTTTCGATAGCCCAGGCGGGTACTTTTTTCGCGGCGGAAGCTAATGACCAAGCGATCGAGTGGAAGACAAAGTCCGGAAAGCAGGTACGGGCGGAGTTTTACTACGGCGCTGGATTTGGTTCGCAAGCAGGCCGTTGGCTGCAACTGCCTGCCGATGCGCAGGACATTTTTGTGACGAATTATTCGGGTGAAAAGCGACCGATCAGCCCGCAGATGCTTTCTGCTTACCGATTGGAGCCAAGGCGGATTAATTGATTCAGAAGTTTACCGCCACTCCAAAATAGATCGTTCGCAGCGAAAAGAGTTCAGGTGTTTTGATGGAGTAATCGAAGTTATAAGAGTAATCGCGCACGTTGTTGAAGTTAGGGATGTTGCTTAGACCACAAAACGCCACGGCCGAGCCATTTTTTCCGATAGTGAGAAGCTTTGAAATGCTCAGGTCCAGTAGGTTGTAATTGGGCAGGCGCGTTTGTGCGCCATTAACGGGTTCATAGGCACCTACGCTGGAGTTGAAGTTAGCGCGCATAACAGGTGTATAAAAACTTCCTTCACGAAACAGGAAAACCAGAGTGGTCGTCCACGTGCCGGCAAAGGTGTATTCCACATTACCGCGAATGAAATAACGGATATCGAAAGGCGAGGACGTAGTTTGATCGCCAGTCGTTTGTTTGGCATTTAATGATGTTAATGACAATTGCGTGCGCAAATTCCGGTTAACCCTGTAGCGACCGTACAGCTCCAAGCCCTGCACGTGTGTGGTTTGAGGGGCCACTTTCCCGCTTTTCGCGAAAACCGAGAAGGTGCCCTCGAACCGCGGTTTCGTATGGCTTACATCCAACGAGTACTGATCTGTTTGAATGTGCGCAATGCCACTGCCGCTACCTTGAGGAATAAGTAGTTTATTGTAGCGCCCGGCCGAGAGGATAAAACTCCAAGTCTTGGAAGGGCGGAAGTTAACATTCAGCTGACTGCTCCAAAATCCGGGTTGGTTATTGATTTCAAATCCTTTTCGGATTCCGCCGCCGGCAATCCACTTCGGTGAAAGATTAATTTTTCCGTACGCGTAGGCCTCGGGTAAGCGAACTGCGGCACGTGCTGTGGCGCTGTCTACAGGGTATTGTTCGCCCAATGCAAAAGCATAACGTGGAAATTGACCCGTAAAGTCCGATCCGCGGTAGTCGTAACTCAGTCCTGTTTTTAGCTCGCGCTTTTGCCCGAAGTATTGATAATTTACAGACGTGAAAAAGTCGGTGAGATGAAGCCGGGCATTAAGTGTACTTAATCCAAATTGTGCGCGCGAATAACTGATGCCTTGGTTCAATGATAGCTCGCTGTTCTGGAAACGATGACGCACGTTGGCAACGGTGTAATTGCGTATTTTCTCCTGATTAAAATTTCCCTGGTAGGTGGGTGTACGTGAGTCGAATAAAAAAGACTCGCGGTTTGTGTAGTTAAAAACTTTAAACACCGTGCGGTCGCTTAATCGGCTGAAGAAGTGAAGCCCGATGTCGACTGTTCTGAAACGCTTTACGCGATCTAGTGCCGCCGGGTTCAACCCGCGCAGCGCAGCAGAGGGTTGATAGTTGGTGAAAGCCGTGAGTGCGGAGGTACGCCCCACTTTGCGTGAGGTAAAATAGCCTACGCTTGCCAACGATAGGGAAACGGTGTGGACGGGCTGCTTTGGAAGGTCTTCGTCCGTACTCAGCGCAATTAACCCGGAGGTTGTATTTCCGAATTCAAGGGGTGGATTACCGGGATACACCTGCACTTGGTGAATTAGTGCGGTGTTAAAAATGCTGAATGTGCCGATTCCGTTGAGTTGTGCATACCGCACTGCATCGTTGATGGGCACATTGTTCAAGAAAATTCCGGTTTCGTTTGGACTACCGCCGCGCAAACTGATGTTGGCGGACTCATCTGTAGTGGTTGCCGCAGGCGATGCGTTTACTGCCAGCAACGGATCGGCCTTGGCGCTGGGGTTTGTGTAGATTTCTAACTTTTTGATTTTGCTTGCCGTAAATTCTTCGGCAATCAGCCGTTCGGATGTGATCACGATTTCATCCAGGTCTGTGGAAGAGGGGGTGAGCGTTACTTCAATTTCGCAGGTGTTGTAAATCACAACCTGAGCATCGCTATACCCAACAAAGCTAATGCGGAGTGAATCATGCTTTTCGTTTAACCACACGAATCGGCCGTTGATATCGGTCGTTACGCCAGTGCCCGGTTTGTTCAGGGCGCGTACGGTAGCCCCCGGCAGTGCGTCACCACTCACTGCATCTTTTACGATGCCGCTTACGGTAACGCACTGCGCAAGGAGCGGGCGGGTGCTCAACAGAAACATGAGGGTGAGCCAGCGCATTTTATTGTCCTGATTTTGCCTTTGGCAGTAACACGTGTTTTACCCAGCCAAACTCGGGCTCTATTTTCAACGCCTTTTCGAAAATGGCAATGGCTTTTGCACGTTCGCCTTTTTTCAGTAGTGCCTGACCCAGAAAAGCCATCGTATCCAAATACATCCAGTTGTAAGAAAGCGTTTCGGGTTTGCTTTCGTACAGTTGTAGTGCTTTTTCGTATCCTGCTATGGCTTCGTCAAGATCACCGCCCCACATTTCCGGTGTAAAAAACTTCGCGTTTGCATACACTTTCCAGGCTAATGCTGAATTTGGATCAAGCCGCTTGGCTTTCTCAATCAGATTGTCGCTCTTGCCGCCCAACACCATGCCCTGCATCGGGCTGTAGCCCATCTTTATCCCATAAGCTGCCGACTGCAATGCGTACGGCTCGGCCCAGTTCTTATTTTCTTCGCTGATCGCTTTCAGGTTATCCAACAGCGGATCGTAATACTCATCAAACAAGTCCTCATCCTGATTACGCATGGTGCCCGAAAGGAGCGCGAACTGCGCAAGGGCGAGTTGAAAACGTGCGCGGGTATCGCGGGGACTCTTTTTTGCGGCTGCCTCACGAATGCTCACCGCTTCTTTCCAGAGCGATGTTTCGATCTTTTGGCTGAGATACGCACGATAGATTTTTTCCTCCGGGGTTTGTGCAGTAGCCGCAAGGTGTATAACAGCTACCACCAGCATTGTCAAATGTTTTTTCATCGTATTTATAGCTTGGTTAAATTCATTTCAAGGAAAGGAAACCACTGATTGCCATCCGGCGAGAATTCACCCGTTTCTTGCCAGCGATTGCCGTCAATGGAAATGGTGTACCGGATTTTCCGCCCGGGGTAATCAAAGCCCCACGTATATTTTCCCTCACCGGTCACGGCAAATTGTGCATCGGCCATTTTTCCGTCGCTGAGGTATGAGCGGAAGGAAAATTTGTTTTGAGTTGCATCGAAGTTTACCAGTGCCAGCGCATGGTGCCGCACCACGTTGTCGGCTTTACCGATTCCTTCAATTTGCAAAACGGCACCGCTGAGCTTAAACTCGATGACCTCGGTTTGATCTACTTTTTGTGGCTCGCCCGGACCCATGCGGTAGAGTGCAGTGCCTTTCCAGTTTCCGATGAGTGGCTCCAGTTTTTTCATTTCCGCGTTAGTGTTTTGGGCAGCCGCGGGGAGCACGGCTGCGCCTAACGAAAGGATAATCAATAGTGTTTTCATTTGATGAAATTTTGGTTTTATGTTAACGAAGTGCGAAGCCGATGTTTACGCTTAGCTGAAACGATTGGAATGGATCGCTGATGGAGTTGTTCAGCCCGTTTGTAGTCCACGTGCGTTTGCCGCTAAGCCCCATGTGATAGGCGGCTTTGATGCCAAAGAACATGGTATCCGAGAGGCGGCGTTCAATGCTGAGTGCGGTATAGATGAACCCATCGCCCATGGACACGGTGCTGCTGTTGGCTCTGCTGCCCAGCAACTCTCCGAGTGAGTTTGCAGTTGTGGATCGGATGGCAGTGAGTGTAAGGCCGCCAAAGCCAATACCAGCGGCGGGCACTACGTTCCATTGGTTGCGCTGCCACACGTATGCGCCATAGAAATAACCCATACCCCCTGTTAGCGAAGTGTTGTTCTGGCCCCGTGCAGCGTTACCGGAGAAATAGGTTCCTTCACCACCGATCCGCCAATGGCCCACTGCACCAAATCCACCAACACCGCTGCCAAACGTCATCGGTGCTTCGGGTAAACCGGCTTGCGCCAACGCGTTGTTCATGCTTCCGAGAGAAAAACGTTGTGTAGCCGGCATCAGGTACAGCGCGCTACTTGGGTTTTGGGCTTTCAGTTGAGACCATGAACTAATTGCGAGAATGAGAACGATTAACTTTTTCATAATTGTAAACTGGTTTATGTTATAAACTAAATAGGTAAAAAATTTTATTTTTGTATGTAGCCTTTAAGCGAGTTAACGTAATCTTCGAATGCTTTCACTCCTTTTTTTGTGATGCGGCACGTGGTAACCGGTTTTTTTCCATGAAATGATTTTTCAATGGCGATGTAGCCCGCCTCCGAGAGTTTGTCCAGTTGCACACTTAAGTTACCAGCGGTAGCGTTTGTTTTCTCCTTCAGGAATGTAAACTCCGCCGCGTCTAACCCGATGAGAAGCGACATGACCGCCAGGCGGAGTTGCGAGTGAAGCAGCGGATCAAGTTCCTTAAACATCGTCTTTTACTTTTGGATTTTCAACAAGTAGCCAGGCACGAGATATCCCATGGCAATGGCCACGGCGGCCAACAACGATCGATATTCCGATGGCAAAAAGAAGCAGACCACACCGGCTACATAGATGGCGATCCCACCGATTAACAACGGTTTGAATTTAAGCGTGAACCCCGAGGTGAACGTGGCAATACTACCACCCAACAAGATCAGCGCATCAATCTGGTAGTCGATGAAATGTCCTACCATTGGCATGGTAATGGCAAATACACCAAAGCTCATCCACAACGCCGTGTTGATTTTATCCAGGTGTGTAGAAGACCCCGCCTTTTTTGTTTGGCGGTAGGAGTACACAAACGTAATCACCCATGCGAATGGAATCACCAGCCAAACAGCATACGGATAGTCGAAATCAATTTGCAACAGGATAAAATTACCCAGGTTCGCGGCCACAATTACCCAGCCCCAAAAGAGGTAGTAAAAGGAGTTGTCGCGCACATTGCCCTTGGCCT
>CAYLWU010000043.1:0-25249 GCA_964387475.1 uncultured Ohtaekwangia sp.
GTATAACAGCAGCCGCGAATTCAGTTTTTACGCTCGACATCCGCGATGATGAGCTGGCTGGCCGCTTAAAGAAGTTCGAAACCAATGCCGGCAGCTGGCGGGTCAGCCGCGAGTTTTCCTATACCGAAGAAGGATGGTTGAAACAAATAGACTGGTCGCAATTCACGCCGGATCGAATCGGAGGGTCTTACAAATATCAGTATCACGGAGGAAAGTTGGATCGCGTTACCGAGCAATCCGGAACGACCACGCAGTATTTCTGGCAAGCCGACCGTGTGGTAAAAACCGAGAAATCGGTTCAGGGCACATTGATGGAGGCCATTGAATACGGGTACGATCAAGCGGGTAACGTTGGCGAAATGGTGTTTTACCATCGGCAGCCCGATGGCGAATTTGTACGGTCCATGGTTCAAGTGCTGCTGTATTTTCAGGATGGTAACATTTACAAAAAAATGGTCTATCACATCAATGCCGAATCGGAAGAGCTGACATTATCCAGCACGCAGGTATTTGAAGATTACCTTGCGACGGCAAACCCACTCCCGATGGTCGAAACACTCCCTCATTTGAATCCGCAGCGCCATTTGCCCCGCAGCTATCGATTCGAAACGGCCAATCAAACGTTGCAGTATCGACTTGACTACACGTTCCGGGATGACGGGTTGGTTGGGAAGCGTACGGTGACCGACGGGGCTGTCACGGAGACCTCGCACTACACCTACTACTAATTGCACTACAGCCAAAAAAAGCTCCGATGGCCTGCGTCATCGGAGTTCTTTTTTTAAGTCGGGGAATTGTTCTCAACCGATTCCCCAGAAAAACGGCCTGGTGGCATCATTGCTGAATGTATTGAAGACGCCAGATCAATACTTGGCGGGTTGACCGTTTGCCGGCGTTGACTTCTTGATAAACTCCCGAATATGTTCGTTGGAGCTGGCCAAATCTTCTGCGCGTAGATACATCATGTGGCCGCTGCGGTAGCCTTCAAATCGCAAGCGGTCTTTCATCTTCCCGCTGGGGTCGAGCTGCCACATGGTGTACTTGGCATCGAAATAGGTGGTGGCCCCATCGTAATAGCCGCTCTGCACCATGACGTGGAGGAAGGGATTTTGCGCCATAGCTTGGCGGAGGTTGTCGCCTGTGTTGTCGTTCGTACGATCCCAAGGGCTTACCGGGCCAAACATGTTGTACTGCAAATCGGTTTTGTATTTCAACACATCGCGCAGGTAGTAGTTGATGGCGGGCGTGAACGAGTGCAGCCACGATGTTAACTCGCTGTTGAAGTCGGGCCGGTCGCCTGCGGTGCGTTTGTCTAATCCTTTGTAACGCGAGTCAAGTCGACCAACGGTGAGTCCTTCGGCACGCAGCAATTCTTTCCAGAAAAAATTGGTAGGCATGGCGAGGTTATTTTCAAGTACAGCACGTTCCGAAACGCCGGTGAAGCGGGCAATCTTTGCGGCGGTTTCTCTGCGCTTGGCCTCTTCCAAAAAGCCGCCCTTGGCTAACTGTGGAATTAATTCGTCCACGGCAAACTTCTCCGACTCGGCCAGCACCGCATCCAGGTCTTTGCTTTGCAGATCGGCCGGTAATTTTTTATGATACCACGCCGCTGCCGTGTAGTACGGCACGTGTAGTGCATCGTTTACGCTGTTGCCCTGCTCAATGCCGAGTTCGGTAGGCGAGACGAGAATCACGCCATTTAAATACATCCAGTGTGCGTTTTGCAATTCCAGCGCCAGTCCGGAAACCCGGGTGGTGCCATAGCTTTCGCCAATGAGATATTTCGGTGAAGTCCAGCGTCCGCTGCGCGACACAAACACGTCCAGCCAATCGGCCAGGTATTTTACATCGGCATTCACACCAAAAAACAAGTTGCGATCGGCCTTCGGATCGAGAATTCGTGAGAAGCCGGTGTTCACCGGATCGATGTAGACGATATCGGCCACATCCAAAATCGAGTGCGGGTTATCGCGCACACCATAGGGCTGCACAGGGTAACCTTCGCTATCGATGTTCAATTGCTTTGGCCCGGTGTACGCCACGTGCATCCACACCGAGGCGGAGCCAGGGCCGCCGTTAAACGACATCACGAAGGGCCGCTTGCTTTTGTCCGTAACATCGGTGCGTTCGTAATAGGTATAGAACAGTGAGGCAATCACTTTGCCATCTTTATCCCACACGGGTTGCGTGCCCGCAGTTACTTTGTAGGGCACGGGCTTCCCCTTGATGGTTACCGAACCGGTGGAGGGTACGGCCGATTCTGCAGGTAAGGTGCGCTCCTGCGCCCACAGCCCTGCTGTGCCTAGCATAAATAAAGCAATCCAGAGTTTCTTCATACGATTTTTGGTCAGGTTCCAAAAATACGCTGAGGTAGTTTGGATTGCCCGGGATTTATGTTTTATGCCTGTTTTTCTCCACAGGTGGTAACTGCTGTTAATGTCGTTTCATAAACGCAATTGTTTCGCGTATGAATCGATCGGTTTCTGAAACAAACGGTTCGTGCCAGGAATTTTCGAACCGCACCCATTCGCGCGTGGTGTTGGTGAGCAGGGCATCCGCTTCTTCGCCAACGGCAAGGGGCACTACACCATCTTTCACCCCCCAGAAAAGGCCCACCGGCACGGTGACATCTTTCAACAACGCACCTTTTTCAAATTGGAGCCCGTCGGTGCTGGTTACCGTGCCATAGTGTTTGCCGTGCGTAAACTGCGCGAAGGCGAGGTTCGGTGAAAGGAAAAGAAAATTCAAAATAAAACGTTTGTCGCTGTACAGTGAAACGGGGTTGCCCTCTAACCGCAACATGTGCCGATACAAATCTTGCCACGGATAGGACAGTAGATCGCTGGCAACTACGGGGTTTGAGTGAAGGAACGCGTTTGCTTCTGCATCATTTTTTTCGGTTGCTTTCGTCAATACCCAGTTGTGCATGTGCTTTAACCAGGAGTAAGAAGAATGAATACCATTCACCGCAATAAAGCCGTGCACGTTGTTTGCTTGCCCTGCCTTCGTGACGTATTGCCACCCAAGCTCCACGCCAAAGCTATGGCCCATCAAATAGATTTTTGCGTTTGGAAATTCCTGGCGCAGCAACTCGATTACCAACTCCGTGTCTTCCTCAAATTGGCGGTACGTGAGTGTGGCCACATCTACACGGCCCGAAGAAGAACCCGCCAACCGTTGATCCCAGTAGGCTACGGCAAATTCATTTTCAATGTCCTTCAGGTAGTAACGATAACACATCGCACAATCGCCCGGGCCCCCGTGCAGAAAGAGCAGAATTTTGTTGGACGCAAAATTTCCACGTACCCAGATGGGCATATCGGCTCCTTTGTGGCGTAGCCGCAGGTTGCGCGTGTGGGTTAACTCATCGGTATCGCTGCAACCGGTAAACAGCGCAAGAGCAAAAAGAAAAAGCAGAGGTTTGATTCGCATAAAATGAAAATTTAAAACGTGTGAACGATTCCCACTTCCAGCGCAAAACGCGTGAGGGCCGATGCGTTGTACGGGTACTGGCGCATGAGGTGAACGCGGTAGTACCACATCAGCGGCAGGTTTTTGGATACCGCCAGATCGCGCCCCCCGCCAACACTTAACGTGGGCAAGAATGCGTTGCGCCCGGCCAGCGTAATTTTTCGGAAGTGGCCGTCTACATATTCGTACGTGCTGCCCTCGTAGAAGTACCGAAAAAACGCGGGTGACAGCGCTACATCGAACAGGCCGCCGCGCTTGCCGATACGCCTCCAGGTTACCTCGGGCGATAGCAGAAGTCCTTTTTGCTGGTGCGGATGGCGGAAAAACGCGATACCCCCACCCACTAAAAACTGATGTTGAATGGCGTTTCCGCGTTTGTTGGTGAACGCCCTGTGGAATACCGGGCGATCGTAGGCTACCTTCAGCCCGTAGTGCGTTATGGTTTCGCCAAAATAGGCGGCCCGGATTTGGTGTTGTGCGCTGGCCGCCATGGGCAGCAGCAGTAAACCGAAAACGAATAGGCGTTTCATGCGGAAGATGTTTTTGATGACGCTTTTTTACGCATTCCTACCGCCAACGTTCGGTGAGCAACGCCCGAAATCCCGCGAAAGCGGAAGATTTTGGGCTGAAAGCTGGAAAACAAGGGCTGAAAAACTATTGCGTGAGCCAGGCCCGGAAGTCGACCGCCCGTTTTTGACTGATCACTACCTGCCGGCTGACCGGAGCCTTTATATAAAGAGTGATTTTCCCCGATCGGTCGGGAACGAAATGATCGCACATTGGCCGGTGGATGATGGTTTGCCGGTTGGCGCGGAAGAAGAGGTCTTTGTCGAGTACCTCTTCCAACTGTTCTAAAGACTGATTGAGCGTGTATTGCTCGTTGTTACGGCTGATGACGAATGTTAAATCGGCATCCTTAACAATGCAACCGATTTCACCAACGGGAACCGGTACCTGCCGCTGCCCCTTCGAAACCAGCAGGGTCGATACGGTGCGCTCGTGCTGAACCGGGTCAAATGTTTTTTTGCGCATCGTATCAACTACCAACACAAGGTTCACCACAATATTTACAACCAGTGAGACAGGAAATTCATAGATAAGAAATGTGCTTTGCGAAATGCTTTGATGGAGTACCTGCGACAAATACAACCAAACGAGAAAAAACGTGATGATGGAAGGTAAGATCACACCGGTAATGAACTGCACGCCTAACCTCCGGGCATAGTGAGCACGCAGGGGTAATTTTTTTTCCAGATACCCATGCTGGAGAAAAATAGCAACAAGCACCAGAAAGGTGATTGGGGTCACAAAAATCAAATCGATGTAATACCTCGTCCGCGTGAAATGCACCAGCCAGGATTCCCCCGTGCCGAGAACAACAAAAAAATGGGTAAGTACAACAGCGGTCAGCCCAAGTGCCAACCACTGCTGCCTTTTCGGCCACAAGATTTTTTCTGTTGCGTTCATCGCTGTTTCTGATCCGCGCCCAACCCAAGATGGTTGTTAACATCAAATGTAAAAACACGGAGATACTCTAAAAAGCAAAAACCCGCGTGTGCAAACACGGCCAGCACCCGCACCCTGAGAAAACGCTGGGCGAATCCATCAAATAAATCCGCTAGAAACCAGTTTTAAAATACTCGGGCGTCAGGCCCGGCGCATTTTGAAGCCCTACCTGCTTTTTGCTGACGATAGGTGGTAAATTCTTTTATTTTTGTTGGATGGTAAAATGCAGCGCACTGGCTTTGTTTTGTGTGATTACGGCACTTGCTACGGCACAGGAACTGTTCCCCGAAAAGTGCATCGGCCGTTGGTCGGGAAAAATGTTGATCTACCAACACGGACAACTGCGCGACAGCGTGCAAGTACGGTTTACGGTCGCACCCCTTACCCCCGATTCGTGGACGTGGAAGACCGAATACCTCTCGGCCAAAATGCCGATGGTAAAAGATTACGTACTGCGCGTAAAAGACCGCACTAAAAAGATTTTTGTTACAGACGAAGGCGGAGGCCTCGAACTTACCGACTATCAAACGGGTAACAAGCTTTATTCTGTGTTTGAGACCGGCGGCATTTTGCTTACGGCAAACTATGAATTGCGTGGAAGGGAACTCGTTTTTGAGGTAACTTCTGGAAAAAAAGAGCCAGCCCAACATCCGGAGGTAACCAACTATGCCGTGAGTGCTGTACAACGCATTGTGCTCACGCGCGAGCACTAGATATCAATTACACTTTTCTTCCCATCCACTCGCGGAATTCAGCTGCTTTTTTCTTGCTTACGGTAACCTCTTCGGCTGCAGCCGGCTGTAACTCTAACAGGAGTTTACCGCTCGAGTCCGACTTGAATTGTTTGATGGCTTTTCGTTGGCCAATCAGCTGGCGGTTTAGCCGGAAAAAGCTGAGGGGATCAAGCAAGGTTTCAAATGTTTCCAATGAAGACGAGGAGGTGTACTCTTTGCCGTCAAACGTTTTGATGAAGCTGATTTCGTTTGCCTTAAAAATGAACGCAACGTCATTTGTGTTCACCGGAACGGAGGAAGATCCGTAGTTCACAATCAGCAGTTCGCGGTATCCGGATGGTTGGTTTAGCTCGGCCGCCGTTTGCACGCCCGCGGCAGAAGTTTCCAGTTCGCGCAGGCGGTCTTCCAGTTGTTGAATGGTTTGAACGTAGTGCCGCTGAAAGTGCCAGAACGTATAAATGAAATGCACGATGCTGGTAAAAATGATGGTGAGCGGCACATCGTTAACCAGCAGATTCGCGGTGTCAAAATTTCCATGATCGGTCACCACTTCATTCCAAAAATAAATCAGCGGCAGCACGATGAAGAACGTCATCGGCAACGCGGTAAAAAACTGGATCACGAATCGCTGGAATCGCTCATGAACCCACGAATAGTGGTCGTCCAGGTACAAAATCAGCTTTCGGTTGGCCTCCCAACTGGCGGCCACAATAACGATATCCCAAAGAACATCCGCATAAAACAGCCCCTGCTTCAACAGTTGACCGAGGGGCGTCATGTCGCCAAAAAGTCGGATCACAATTCCCAACAACGGGTACGCTACCAGGCGCAACCATTTATCCGGATAGGTCATTACCGAAACGATTTGGTGACTTGCCGGGCGCGACTCGAACGCAGCGCCTGCTCCTTGGAGCCGTAATGCAAACTGGCATTAATCTCGTACCCAAAAAGCAGTACGGTGGTAAGCAATTGCACCCAAACCATCAGCGCAATCAACGCCCCGATCGAGCCGTACACTTTATTGTAACTGCCAAAGTTGGTTACGTAGTAAGAAAATCCGTACGATACGGCCAGACAGCCGAGCGTGGCCAACAACGAGCCAATCGAGAAAAAGCGCCAATTGTAATGTACGGCGGGACCGAAATAATAAATGAATGAAATGGTAACAAAAAACACGACGAAGATCACCACAAAGCGCATAAGAAGTAACGAGTAGATGGTGATCTGGTCCAGGTTAAATTGACTGAACTCCTGCGCGTGCGAGATTACATAGTTGATGATGAGCTGGCCCACCACCAGCAGAATGATGGCCACAAATAAAACCAGCGAAAGCAGTAGCGTGAGGCCGGTGGCAGTAAGGCGCATCTTCCAGATGTTGCGCGCTTCTACCGTGCGGTAGCACGCGTTAAATGCGCGCATCAGTGCTAACATGCCATTGGTGGCCAGGAAAAGTGCAAAAATGAAACCAAACGTAAGTAGCCCGCCGCGTTGGTTACTCACGATATCAACAATCGTATCGGAGACGACATCAAACATACTGGAGGGCATCATTTCGCCCAAGAACGTCAAAATGCTTTCTTTATTTACATCCGGGAAATAGGCAGTTACGTAAGGAATGAGCGTGAACAAAAAAATCACGAACGGAAAAATCGCCAGGATAAAATTGAACGCAACTCCGTTGGCGCGATCCAAAATCTCGTCTTCCTCAATGTTGTGGGTAAAGATGCGTGTAAACGTGTAGAGCGACAGGTTGTGGTAGCGCTTGAAGCGGATGCGCTTCATCCAGTTGCGTCCATGCCGCAGCGATGGAAATTTTAGTATGCGCTTGCGGTGGCGGTACTTCACGGGAAAAAGGGTTTCAGCACCTCTACAAAAACGTGGGGCGGACGGCAGGGGCGGCCACTTTTTTTGTCTACAAACGCCAATAACGTGCGGCCCTGGTGGATCAGCTCGTCGCGCGTGTTATACAAGTCGTACTCAAACGTAATGCGCACGCCCGGTTTTTCGCGAATCGTAGTTTTAATGGTAAGCAGATCATCGTACAACGCGGGCGATTTAAAGAACGAGTGGTTCTCTAACACGGGCATCATCACGCCCATGTCTTCCATTTCTTTGTAGGTAAGCCCAAGTTGGCGCAGTGCTTCTACGCGCGCCACCTCATAAAACATGGCGTAGTTGCCATAGTACACATAACCCATTTGGTCAGTCTCGCCATAGCGCACACGGATTTGGGTTTCGCTTACGTACATTATTTCTTTTTGGCCAACGCCTTGGCCTTTTGTTGTTCAATGGTTAATGCGCGCTGGTATTTGCGCGCGTTGCGGTTGTGCTCATCCAGATTCTTGGCAAAATTGTGGAATCCGGAAAAATCCTCTTTGGCACACATGTAATAATAGTCGTGCTGCTCCGCATTCAACACCGCATCAATGTTTTCCAGGCTCGGCAGATTAATCGGCCCGGGCGGCAAGCCTGCATATTTGTAGGTATTGTAGGGCGAGTTAATTTGCTTGTGCTCGTTCAACACGCGTTTCAGCGAAAAATCGCCCACGGCAAAAACCAACGTAGGGTCGGCCTGCAAGGCAATGTCTTTACGCAAGCGGTTCAGGTACAAGCCGGCAATGGTGGGCGCCTCGGCTCGTTTTACTGTTTCTGCCTGCACAATCGAAGCGAGAATCGATACCGCTACCGGCGTTAGGCCAATGGCTTTCGCGCGTGCCCGGCGCGCGTCCGTCCAGAACAAGTCGTATTCTTGTAGCATACGCTGCACCAGTTCTTCGCCACTCGTGTTGAAATACACCTCGTACGTGTTCGGCAGGAACAGGCACATCACGTTCTCCCGCGTAAAGCCGCGCTTGTTATTTTCGGCAAAATCTTCCACCGCCTTTGTAAATTCTTCCGGCGAGAGGCCCGTGTTGCGCGTAATCTTTTCACTCAGTTCCGGCAGCAAGCGCACATTGTTAAACGTGATTTTTACCGGCAGTTGCTTGCCGGTTTTCAACACCTTAATCGCCTGCACATTGGTCATGTTGGTTTGCAGCACATACCGGCCGGGTTTGATCGACTCATCATACCCCATAAGCCGGGCCAGAAAGCTGAACGAGACCATGTCGTTCACAAAGTTGCCTTCCGATAGTTGGAGTTGCACCTCGCGGTACGAGGCCCCTTTTTTAATGATGATCACTTTTGGTTCGCGGTCCACCAGAATATTGGGCGTGTACACAATTTGGTAGCCATAAAACACAAACGTAATCAGTAAGGTAGAGGCTACCAGAAAAAACGCCAGCTTGCCTTTGGAAACATCCCGAGCCATAGGTAAAAAAAGAGTAACAAAGGTAAGCAATTGAGGCATTAGATGTTTTGGCGGCCCCCCGGAAAACCGGGGCCGGGCTGCTACGGGGTACGCTGCGCTTCCGTGCCCGCGCGAAACGCGCGGCCACCACGCCCTGCGCATCCCTGGCCGAGAGGCCGTGCATCAGAATCAACACCATCCTTCTCGAGGCGATCTGTTGCGCTCCCGTTTCCTAAATCGGATAACTTGTTTATTGATACCGGGTTTGATTTTGCTTCATCGTGCAACTTCGGGATTCGTTCCGCCACCAGGGTGATTCGAAAAAAATAGGCAGCATGTGTCTTAACCGTCGTTTTGGTCCCGCGCACGCGCTAGACTTAAGCTCCGCGTTAGTAGAAGTCAAAGTTTCGATACATGTACTCTTGTGCTGGTTTATGAATGGCTTCTGTGCGTTGCTTGATATAGTCCGAGTAGCTGAAGTCATCAAGACGAAAGATTGCCATGCTTCGAATATGCAATAAAGCAGCAATGTCGAATCCGGGATACTTGTCGCGAACGGCGGAAGCAACCATCTCAAGTTTAGGGAATTTTGTTTCTGGTGCGATAACCACCCAATTCATACTCTTTTCAGCTGAATACCTTATAGACCAGTAATGTTCCGTGTAGGTTGGGATGGCTGAGAGTGAAAATTGAAAACTGTTTACCTTCGAATCTGTTACAGATAACTCGAGGTTGGGAAACGTTTTTGGTGAAAAATTAGCAAGCGGAGAGGTCTTAAAATGTGTGAAGGAGCCGCGATTGAAAGATCTGTATAGGTGGAATGTATATGTGTCAAAACCGTCAAGAATACCAAACTTTATTTTTCCAGATGCAAATCTGTTCGTAGTTGAAATAAAAATCGGGGCCGAGCCCGCATTTGTCCCCCATAAGGAGAAATAGGTTTGTGCATCAACATCAATTTCAGTGGTCTTCGAAAACGGCATTAAATCTTTTACATCTACGCTAACGGTCTGGTTTGGCGAAACCCCGTTAACCCATTTAAAAACAGGTTCGAAGTTACGGTAACCAGAAATGAAAATATTCTCCGGATTCGATCGCAAACTCACCGGAAATCGTATCCCACCGTTAATAGGTGTGTTTATACCGATGAAAACCGAATTTCTCGAAGACAAAAAAAGGTTGTAAGAGACTAGGTTTTCCCCCATAATGTCAATATTCGCGGTACCCAGTGTTGGAAGCGAACCCCACCCATCGTTCGTAGCGGGGGAAAAACGAATCTGTGATTTAACAGGAATATTTGAGTAGGTGATAGCCGAGTATCCCTCTTGTATGCCGTCAGCTTTGTTATTAATAGTAAAAACGCTGAGGCTTAACTCTGACACATCGGAACTCGATTTAAGAATGATTGTAGAACCATTAGTTAATTGAGCGGAACTCAAAATTTCTCCCGATTGATCGGAAGCAAATGCCCAGGCAGTTACTATGCTGGGGAAATAGCTCTCATCTATTTTTATCTCAACCAACATGTTTTCGGTTATGGCATCTTCCGTACAAGAAAACAATACAAAAAAAATGCAAAAGAGCAGGATTCGAATTGTCATATAATTTCTTTAAAATATTTTAGTAAAGATAATAGACCGCGGAGTATTGATCCTCTTTTGCGGGATAGAAATTTTTAGACGACATAATGTTTAGTTTTTTGTGAAAAACATCGAACACAATCTCAGGTCGTCAACAACGGTGTTAAGATGAATGTCCAAATTTAGTGTCTTATTTTCGACCCACCTCGTTAGTGGGGGTCACCATAAATTCAATTAAGCGATTGTCTAAAAAATTGAATTGTTTGTAAAGAAATTGACTTTGCTGGTATAACTCATGCATATGAGTGCATGATTTGTACCAGAGATCCAGCGACTTCATTCTGTCATTGCTTTTATTACTCTTCGCACCTGAGAATGAAAAGAGGCTGCCTCAAAGCATAAGCAACGTCTTTGCCAAAGCGGAACGACCGAAGCAATCTGCATTTGGCTATTCTAAATGCAGACTGCTTCACTTCGTTCGTAATGACGTTTACCTTTTGAGATGGCCTCTTTACGGCTTACGGCCGCTACGCCTCAATTCTTTTTCCACTCCGGCATGCGGCCCGGGGTGTACGGTGCGCCTGCAGCTTCCAGTTTTTGTTCGAGCGCTTTTAACTCTGTGTTCAGAACGCCTTTTAGATTCGCCAGCACCGCGCCAAATTCTTCCGTGGCAATAGCTAACTGTTGCTTCATGGTGGTGGTGGGGTCGCCCGTAGAACCGGAACCATCGTAAAGAGCACCAAATACCCTCGCATTGAGCGAAGGAGGCGTGTCAATATCAAGTCGACCGGCTACATGATCGCCATACATGGCTTGACTGATCGCTTTTAGTTTCATTTCCAGCGCTTTTATGTCGGCCACAAAATCGGCCTGTGGTTTCGCTACGCTAAACACCGCTTCACGCATAAACTTTACCCGGTTGTTGGCATCGCTCAGCATTTGCGCGGCACCCTGCATGGCGCGCTTCAACTCATCGGCCTCGCGTTGCCACTGTACCATGGCCGGCCGGTCGGCCGACGGTAGCGTAGTGCCGGGCAGCAACTTCACATGGAATTTTTCCGGTCCTGACAAATCGGTGATCACGCCATCCACGCTCTTCGAAAGCGTTACCGTGTAGCTGCCGGGCAGTACAAACTGGCCCACATCCGGAGAGGAAAACGGATTGTCGTTCGAGGGCGGTGTGAGCGACACCGGACTGGAACTGGCGTAGCGGAAATCCCAATGCATCCGATTCAATCCCTTCTTTGCGGCGGCCTTTAGCTTGCGTACAATTTCGCCCTTTTCATTCCGGATGGTGAACAACAGGTAGGGAGCCTCTTCGGCTTCCTCGGCTTTCAACGCCTCGTAGCTGGGGTAGGGTACATCTTTTTTGTCTTTATATAATTTGCCTTCCTCTTCTTGGCGCTTTTCTTTTCTGGTTTTTAAATCTTCTTTAAAGAAATAGTAAAACGTGGCGGCCACCGGCGGATTGTCGGCCCGGAAGTAGCTTTCGCCCATGAAGCCTTTACCGGCCACACCCAGCGGACTATTCTCCAAATACATCCAACTGTCTTTTACAGTAAACAGATGAGCTTCTTTGTTTTCGGCTTCCCTGAGTTTACGCAGGGGGCTGTAGTCGTCTAAGACATAGAATCCGCGCCCAAAGGTGGCCAGTACCAAGTCGTGCTCGCGCTTTTGAATGGCCATGTCGCGCACGGCAATGGTGGGCAAGCCAGCTTTGATCTGGCGCCAGTTCTTGCCACCATCGATACTGAAGAACACGCCAAACTCAGTGCCCACAAATAGCAGATTAGGATCGATGAAATCTTCCAACACGCAGTAGGTAGAACCACGCTCCGGCAGGTTCGCGTTAATGGGCGTCCATGTGGCGCCTTTGTCCGTGCTTTTGAAGATGTACGGTTTGAAGTCGCCCCTTCTGTGGTTGTTAAAGGTGGCGTAGATTACATTTTCATCGTGCTGCGAGGCAAGTACGTGGTATACATACGTCATGGAAGGCACACCCGGTACACCGTCTACTTTCCGCCAGTTTTTTCCGCCATCGGTAGTAACTTGGATCAGGCCATCATCAGTTCCCGCAATCAATACGTTCTCGTTCTTGGGCGATTCGCTAAACGCGCTTACCGTACCGTAAATTCCCAAGCCATCGTTTTTGCCTGAGGCGTCAATGCCCCACACGCGGCCCATGATCGGTAATGTGTTGCGGTTGATGCTGCGTGTGATGTCTGGGCTAATCGTTTGCCACGTGCTGCCGCGGTCGTCACTGCGAAAGACGCGTTCGGCCGCAAAGTAAATCCGCCCCGGTTTGTGGTAACTGGTCAGCAACGGTGCATCCCAGTTCCAGCGGTATTCATTTTCGCCCTTGCCGGGCCGGGGTTGAATGCCTACCGATTCGCCCGTGGCTTTATCAAAGCGCACAATACCACCGTGCTGCGACTGCGCGTAAACGATGTTTGGGTTTTGTGGATCGATGGCGCTTTCAAAACCATCGCCACCGTTGGTCACAAACCAGTCGGAGTTTACAATCCCGTTTTGGTTGCGGGTGCGCGCGGGGCCGCCCAGGCTAAAATTGTCTTGCGTGCCGCCATAAACGTAGTAGAAAGGCTCGCTGTTGTCTACTTCTACTTTGTAGAATTGCGTGATGGATAAATTCGGTTTGTACTGCCAGGTTTTGCAGCCGTCCCACGTTTCGTAAATGCCGCCATCGCAGCCGTTCAATAAGTGGTTGGTGTTTTTCGGGTCAATCCACAGCACGTGGTTGTCTACATGTTTATGTTTTTCGCCTGCCGCGCGAAATGTTTTGCCGCCATCGTCACTCACCTGCATAAACGTAGCCATCGAGTAAATTTTTTCACGGTCTACAGGATCAGGAAAAATTTCGGTGTAGTAGTTACCGCCGGTGTTGTGGCTGCTGCGCTTCTCCCAACTGGCGGCGCGGTTGGTAGACCGGTAGAATCCACTTTCGCCCTTGGCAGCTTCCACCATGGCATAGATGTACTCGGGGTCGGCCGGGGAAATGGCAATCGTAATTCTTCCTTTATCAACCGACGGTAAACCATTGTTGGTTTTGTCCCACGTTTTGCCCGCGTCGGTTGTTTTGTAAATGCCTGAGCCGGGGCCGCCACTTACGTACATGTAGTCGTGCCGCATGCGCTGATAGGCGGCTGCGTAGATTACATCCGGGTTACGCGGGTCCATGGCGATGTCGTTCACGCCCGTGTACTCATCTATTTTTAAGATTTGTTCCCAGGTCTTTCCACCATCGCTGGTTTTGTAGAGCCCGCGCTCCCCGCCTTCTTTCCATACCGGGCCAATGGCGGCCACGTACACTACCAGTGAGTTGCGGGGGTCAACAATAATTCTGCCGATGTGTTCGGATGTTTTCAGGCCTGTGTTTTTCCATGTGGCGCCACCATCTTCTGATTTGTACACACCATCGCCGTACGCTACCGCCCGTTGGTTGTTGTTCTCGCCCGAGCCTACCCAGATGACGTTCGAGTTGTTGGGATCCATGGTAATGCAGCCGATGGAATACGAGCCTTGGCTATCGAACACCGGTTCGTACGTGGTGCCGGCGTTTACCGTTTTCCACACGCCGCCGGAGGCCACGGCCACGTAGTACTCGGCCGGGTTATTCGGGTTCACCGCAAAGTCGGCAATGCGGCCCGAAGTGAGGGCCGGGCCAATGGCGCGGAACTTGAGGCCGCCCAGCGGTACCTCTTCTTTCTTTTCGTCTTTTTTTTCCGGGGTAGCGGTTTTCTTTTGCGCCCATGCGCAAGAAATCGCCAACAGCAGCAGGATGATTGTGAGTTGCTTCATGTCAATTTTTTTAACGCAAACGAGTTACGGTTTAAAGGTGAGAAAATCAACGCGAGTGAAGATCAAAGTGTAGTGGAGGGGATGGGTGGCTGGATCTTAATGGTTTTTGTTGGTTGTTAGTTGCTAGTTTCTGGAGGCTTGTTGCTGGTTTCTCGCTTGTGCGACTTATCGCGTAAAACAATTTAACTTTATTGAATAACTGATTACTGATGAAACCGCGCTCTTTTTTATTAAAAATTGACTGGCAGAACCATTTTGTGGGGTTTGTCAGTACGTTGCTTGGAATTTTTATTGCCTTTCAACTGGACGACTGGCAGGAAGTCAGAAAGCGAACGGAGCACCTCCAGACTACAATGGACGCGATAAAAAAAGAGGTCGAGAAAAACCTAGAAATCTATGAAGGGAACGCCAAACTTGCTGACTTTGTTGAGTGGTACACGTTTTGGAATGAGAGTTCAAACGACCGAGGTGAGCTGGTTGTCTCAGAAAGAGTTTTCAACGCGTACAAAAAGAAAATTCCGACACGCCTAGCCGAGTTAAAATTGGTAGCGCGTAAAGACAGCATGTTGATATTTAAGGGTGACCAGTTCAAGTTTGATGTGATTCCAGCAACGGCCATTTCGACAAACAATTTTGAAACAGCGAAGTCACCTGGCATTTTGAATTTCTTGGATCACGAACGCATGAACGCGCTAACCGAGATGTATAATTTGATCAATCTTGATCTCGGCTTCAAGGAGTCCGAGTTTTACAAGAGAAATCTGTTTGGGCGGGAGCAATTTCCGGATATTGAGGTGATGGTTAGCGATTACCGGCAGGTGGCGAAAATCTCGGAGTTCAAACATGCTTGGATCAAGCCCCTGTTTGATGAAATGAAGTGGACGTTTGAATAAAAACAATTCGTTGGTCGTTTCCGGTTGTTCGTTGGTCGTAGCGTAATATTAGCGAATAGTGACCAGCAGCCAGAAACCAGCGACCCCGAACGTGCGTGAGCAATTGAGCGGGTTTGTTTGAGCCCGCCGTGGCAATGTGCGGTGGGTGGCGAGCCGCGAAAGTGCGACCCCGCGGCTGCATGCCGAATCTGCAAATGGCTAAACACTTTTTGTAGCCGCCGCGGGGGCACGCCCGATACGGGTAATTTTGGTTGCCGTGATGTTCTTTGCTGCTTTTACTACCTTGGCCACCGCAGATGAAAGCCGTCTTTCTAAAAATTCACCCCGTAAACCCGGAAGAGCGCAAAATTAACCAGGCCGTAGACCTGTTGCGCCGGGGTGGCATTGTGGTGTACCCCACAGATACGATTTACGGAATCGGTTGCGACTTGATGAACCGGCGCGCTGTGGAACGACTTTGCAAAATCCTGGACATCAAGCCGCACAAACTCAACCTTTCGTTTATCTGCAATGACTTGAGCCATATTTCGCGCTACGTACATCGCATTGAAACTCCGCATTTTAAGGTGCTGAAGAAATCGTTGCCCGGGCCATTCACCTACATTTTTGAATCGAGCAGCCACGTGCCGAAGATTCTGGATGTAAACAAAAAAACGGTGGGCATTCGCATTCCCGATCACAACATTCCGCGACTGCTGGTAGCGAAACTGGGTAATCCGTTGATTACGTCTTCCATCAAAGACGATGACAAGATTAAAGAGTACACCACCGACCCCGAGGAGATGTACGAAGACTTTATGCATGTGGTAGACATGGTGATTGACGGTGGGCCGGGTGGCAACGTGCCGTCTACCATTGTGGATTTTACCTCGGGCGAGCCGGAAATTACGCGGCAAGGGTTGGGCGACTTTAGTTTGTATGCGTGAGCAGCCCATACTGATCGAACTGCACACGCTGCCATCCATTGCCTATTTCAGCGCGCTGGCCCACACGTCAGAAGTGTGGCTGGAGGCCCACGAGCATTACCAGAAGCAAACGTATCGTAATCGCTACTACATCAACACATCGCACGGCAGGTTGCGGCTTACAGTACCGGTGGATGTGCCCAGCGGAAAAAAAATCGGGATTCGTGAGGTGCGCGTGGAAGCGGGTGCGCGTTGGCGCAATCAACATTGGCGCAGCATTGCATCGGCTTACCGCAAAGCACCATTCTTTGAACACTACGCAGACGAACTACATTCAATTTTATTTCATCCCAACATCCATTTTTTGTGGGAATTGAATCGTGCGCTGCTGTCATTCTGTCTTACACAATTGCACTTGCCGGTGCGCGTTTCGGAAACTGTGGCGTACAACCATCGGCCCGATGCTGCCATTCTGGATGTGCGCAATTTGTTTAATGAAGAAAATCAGGTTGGCGATCGTTTCTATCCATCGCAGCCATACTATCAGGTTTTTGGCAGTGCATTTGTTACCAACTGCAGCATCATCGACTTACTATTTTGTGTTGGCCCGCAATCGATTCACCACGTGATTTTATCGCGTAAGCCAACGAACAAATAAAATTCGGTTGGCGTTTAAAACATACTTAAGAACCGTTACATTTACTTAATTTTCAGCATTCACCGCTATTTATGGAAGCAAAATTTTCTAACCGCGTAAAAGAAGTTATTTCCCTAAGCCGCGAAGAGGCGCTGCGATTGGGGCATGACTACATTGGCACGGAGCATTTGTTGTTGGGCATTATTCGCGAAGGCGAAGGCGTGGCGGTGGCCGTGTTGCGCAAATTGGGTGTACCGCTGGATGGCCTGCGGGGCGAGATTGAGAAAATTTCGAAAGGCACCGCTACCCACGAAATAAAAAATCTGGCAAACATTCCGCTTACGCGTGCCTCGGAAAAGGTGTTGAAGATTACCTACCTCGAAGCAAAAGTTTTTAAAGCCCAGTTGATTGGAACGGAGCATTTGCTGCTCTCCATTCTGCGCGACCCGGATAATTTGGCTACCCAGATTTTGAATAAATACGATGTTACCTACGATGTGGTAAAGGAAATGCTGGAATACCAGAATGAACAACCCACCGCATCGTCGGATACGGATGATCCGGATGAGGAATCGTCAAAAATGTTTGGCGCTGCGGGTGGCGCTGGGGCAGGCAAAGAGAAAAAAGGTGCGGAGAAATCGCGTACGCCCGTGCTTGACAATTTTGGTCGCGACCTGACGAAGTTGGCGGAGGACAACAAGCTGGACCCGATCGTAGGGCGCGAAAAGGAAATTGAACGCGTGGCCCAAATTCTGAGCCGCAGAAAAAAGAATAACCCGATTTTGATTGGCGAGCCCGGTGTGGGTAAAACCGCCATTGCCGAAGGGTTGGCGTTGCGCATCGTGCAAAAGAAAGTGTCCCGCGTACTGTTTGGCAAGCGCGTGGTTACGCTCGATCTCGCCTCGCTGGTGGCAGGTACAAAATACCGTGGCCAGTTTGAAGAGCGCATGAAGGCCGTGATGAACGAATTGGAGAAATCTCCGGATGTCATCCTGTTCATTGATGAATTGCACACGATTGTTGGTGCAGGCGGAGCCTCAGGTTCGCTGGATGCGTCTAACATGTTTAAACCGGCCTTAGCCCGTGGCGAGATTCAGTGCATTGGGGCAACCACGCTGGATGAGTACCGCCAGTACATCGAAAAAGATGGCGCCCTGGCCAGACGTTTTCAAATGGTGATGGTAGACTCTACCACGCCGGAAGAAACCATCCAGATTCTGGATAACATCAAAGAAAAATATGAGGATCATCACCACGTGGTGTACACCAAAGAGGCCATTGAAGCCTGCGTGAAATTATCGGATCGCTACATCAGCGACCGATTCCTGCCCGATAAAGCCATTGATGTGATGGACGAAGCCGGGGCGCGCGTACATATTAATAATATCCATGTGCCGGACGAGATCATCAAGCTGGAAGAGGCCATTGAAGATGTAAAGAAGGAGAAGAACCGCGTGGTGAAAAGCCAGAAGTACGAAGAGGCGGCCCAGTTGCGCGACAAGGAGAAGAAGTTAATGGAACAGCTTGACTTGGCGAAAGGGCGTTGGGAAGAAAAAACCCGTACCGAGAAATACACCGTTACGGAAGATAACGTAGCCGATGTGATCGGCATGATGACCGGTATCCCCACCAACCGCATTGCCCAGAAGGAGAGCAAGAAATTGCTGAACATGGGCGAAGAGTTAAGCGGCAAAGTGATTGGCCAGGAAGAGGCCATCAAGCGGCTGGTGAAAGCCATTCAACGCACCCGAGTGGGATTGAAAGACCCGAAGAAGCCCATTGGTTCCTTCATTTTCCTGGGCCCAACCGGGGTAGGGAAAACCGAGTTGGCCAAAGTGCTGGCCACGTATTTGTTTGATAAAGACGATTCGCTGGTGCGGATTGACATGAGCGAGTACATGGAGAAATTTTCGGTGTCGCGCTTGGTGGGTGCGCCTCCCGGCTATGTTGGCTACGAAGAGGGCGGCCAGCTTACGGAGAAGGTGAGACGCAAGCCGTACAGCGTGGTGCTGTTGGACGAAATTGAAAAAGCCCACCCCGACGTGTTTAATATTCTGTTGCAGGTGTTGGATGATGGTATTCTTACCGATGGCCTCGGCCGCCGCGTAGATTTCCGGAACACCATCATTATTATGACCTCCAACATCGGGGTGCGCGATCTGAAGGACTTTGGTTCGGGTATCGGGTTTGCTACAAAAGCGAAGCGCGAGAACGAAGAGGAGGTGATGAAAACCACCATCCAGAATGCGTTGAAGCGGGCCTTTTCGCCCGAGTTTTTGAATCGCTTGGATGATGTGATTGTGTTTAACTCCCTCCAGCGCGAGCACATCCACAAAATCATCGACATTACCTTGGGAAAACTGTTCAGCCGCATTACCGCACTGGGCTACGAGGTAGAACTAACCGAAAAGGCAAAAGACTTCCTGGCGGAGAAAGGCTACGATCAGCAGTTTGGCGCCCGTCCGCTGAACCGGGCCATTCAGAAATACCTGGAAGACCCCGTGGCGGAAGAAATCCTGAAAGGGGAAATTGAAGAAGGCGGAGTAATTCTGGCCGATTTTGAAGGCGGTGAATCGCTGGTGGTGAAAGCCAAGAAAACCAAAGCCAGCAAGAAGGCCGACTAATCCTTTTGCTGAACCGAAAAGAAAAAGGCTGCCTGCGGGTAGCCTTTTTTCTTTGGGTAGTACGTGTGGCGTGAAAGCCCGAAAGCTGAATGGTGGAGCAGCCGGGTGAATTGACCGGCATTTCCTATTTTTGTAGTCCAAACGTTCTTGCTATGTTGAATAGACGCATGCTCCGGATAAAAGTGATGCAAAGCCTCTTTGCGTACGATCAATGCAAAGAAGCCAATCATGGGCTCGCGCTGGAGTTCATCGAGAGTCATTTTCAACCCGACCTCAACTCCATGGAGGTGCAAGACAAAGCGCTCCTGGCCAAACAGCGCAAACTCGCTACCCAGCATTTCGAAAAGAAATTTGCGAAGCCAGACACAGCCGATCACGAAGACAAAGCGGTAACCAGCGCAGTAGATCAGGCGCTGGCGCAGTACGAGAAAAACGTAGGGAAAGACTTTCAAACCATTTCCAAAAACATGGTTACCGAAGTGGAGCGCCTCGCCCACCTCTACACCTCCATTCTGGGGTTGATGATCGCTTTCGCGGAAATGGCCGAAGCCGATAAACGTGGTGGTCATCAGAACTTGTTGAAAAATAAATGGATTCGCGCGCTGCGCGAGAATGACGAACTTAAAAAGGCGCTGCTTAAGAATAGCTATGCCTGGACCGACAAGCAAGACCTCGTGCGCGGCTGGTTTCGCGATGTGGTAAAAACCGACAAAGCCTATGTGGCCTACCTCGAAACCGCTAGTCCGGATGAAGAGGCCCAGAAAACCTTTATCAAGCACCTGTTGCGTAAACTCATTTTACAAGGCACGGTAAACGCCTATTTCGAAGAATTGGATTTGCGCTGGGCGGAAGACCACGAAATTGTGAAAGGATTGGTAGAACGTACCGTCAAGTCGCTGGACGAAGCCGCCGGTACCGTGGAAATTCAGAAGCTTTCGCTGGATTGGGATGACGACAAACATTTTATTGTAACGCTTTTCAAAGAAACGGTGCAATTGCCCGCGGCCCACAAAAAGCTGATTGCGGATAACACCCGGAATTGGGAGGTAGACCGCCTGCCACTTACCGACCGGATTGTGTTGGAAATGGCCATTGCCGAGATGATCCACTTCCCAGCCATTCCCGTAAAGGTGAGCATTAATGAATACATCGAACTCACCAAAGAATACAGCACCCCGAATAGCCGCCAGTTTATTAACGGTATTTTGGATGTAATTTCTAAGGAGTTGCAGAAACTGGGCGTCATCCGCAAGAGCGGCCGGGGCCTGATCGACAATAAGTAAGTTTGTTATCTTTGCAGCCTGAAAAAAACAATTGTGCCATGAGTGAAAAAAACAGCAACAACGCCCTCATCGCCTTTCTGGCGGGTGCGGCCGTGGGTGCCATTCTGGGCATCTTGTACGCACCGGACAAAGGCAGTAACACGCGCGAAAAGCTTTCTTACCGGCTGGATAAGTACAAAAAAATGCTGGAAGACTTTTTGGGCGATATGGTAAACGGCAAGGAGCAAATGTTTACGGAAACAGAAGCAAAATCGCAGGGCGACCGGGTGGTATCCGAGGCAAAGGAAAAAGCCGAACGCCTGCTGGACGATGTAGATGAATTGCTGGCCCAACTGCGCGGAAACAAAAAAGGTTAATCTTTTGTTAAAGCAACGCAGATCAAAGGCAAGCCCTGTTTGATTGAATTAAATTTGAACTGAAAAAAACGGACGAATCGTATGAAAATGGCCCAAAAATTCGGAATCATTTTGTTGATAGCGGTGGCAGCCATAAGCTGCAAAGACCGCGCAGCCGAGAAACGCATTGCAGAGTTAGAAAGCCGTTTATCGGCAATTGAAGGCAACAAGAATACCACCACCCCTGCGGCACCGGTGCAGGCGCAGCCTGAGCCAGTCGCAGACACGAAACCGGAAGGCCCCCTGCCGGTAGCTTCGTTTGAAAAGTTGGAGCACGACTTTGGTACCATCCGCGAAGGCGAAAAAGTAACCTATACGTACAAATTCAAGAACACCGGCGAGGCGCCACTCATTATTCAGGGCGCGCAGCCTTCGTGCGGATGCACCGCCCCGGACTGGTCTAAAGAACCGATTCCGGTAGGTGGAACCGGCTTTGTTAAGGCGGAGTTTGATAGCCAGGGCAAGCCCGGCATCCAAAACAAGACAATTACCGTAACATCAAACACATGGCCCAAAACCATGACCCTGCGCTTCAAGGCAATGGTTACCCCCAAGCCCGATGGTGCAAATGGCCCGGTAAAATAAGTTTCACAGGTTGTTAACACGAAAGCCGCCTCACCCGAGTCGGCTTTTTTGTTTTAGTTGGGCTTTCGCGCTGCGCGCCGTTATTCTGGTTTATTACGCTAAATTTGCAGGCGAATTAAAAACGTATGGAAGTAGTTATAGCACAAGCACAGCAGCAGTCTCCCATTCCCTCGCTGGTATTGATGGGCGCGATCATCGTGATTTTTTATTTTTTTATGATTCGCCCGCAACAAAAGAAAACGAAAGAGCAGAAGAAATTTATTGATGAAGTAAAGGTGGGCGATAAAGTGGTAACCATAGGTGGAGCCCACGGGCGCATTGCCGAGATTGAAGATGATACCGTAGTGTTAGAGGTAGAACGTGGCGGCCGCATTCGGTTCTCAAAAAGTTCCATCTCTATGGAAAACACAAAAGCGGCAAAGAAAGCCTGATTCCTTTTGCACCAACTGAGCCATTGACTACGGGCGATGGCTTTTTTTTACCCATCCCGTAATATTCATGGCGAAAGCCATCGTTTCTACCGAACTTTATTCACCGTACGAAATGATGCGTTTCCTCAAATTCGTTGTTAACCTGTTTCAATTCAATCGTACGAATTGGCGCGCGGTGGTATTGTGTTTTTTTGCAGCCACATTGTTTTGGATTTTTAATGCGCTAAGCAAGCCGTATAGCGCCAACCTGGTTTTTCCGTTGCAGATTACCTACGATGCCGAGCGTTATGCGCCTGCAGCCGAATTGCCCACGCGGCTTACGATGAATGTAAGTGGCAACGGGTGGGATTTGCTTCGCCGCCAGTTGGGCATGCGTATGCCGCAGGTAACGATACCGGTGGATCGCCCGACGGAAACACGCAGAATAGCTACAGCCAGCTTGTTGCCCGTACTCGCAAATCAGTTGGGTGGCCTAACCATTAACTACCCGGTAACCGACTCCATCCGGTTTCACCTGGAGCCCCGCGGCCGCCAGCGCTTTAAAGTTGCTGTGGTGAAAGAAAAACTTACCTTTCGTGGTAACCTGGGGCGTGTAAGCCAGGTGGTGGTGTTGCCCGATTCAATCGACATTGAAGGCCCCAGCAGCTTATTGCGTAACCTGCCCGATTCCGTATTTGTGGTGTTGCCCGCCAAACGCATTACCGAAAATTACCGCGAGCGCCACACGATTAACGTGCCCCGGCAAAACCTGCTGCACGTGCAGCCCCAAACGGTGGAGGTACTTTTTGAAGTAGCAGCCATGCGCGATGTAACGCTGCGCGTGCCGGTGCTGCAAAACCAATCCGGCTTGCCCGACAGTGTTAGCTGCCAACTCTGGGTGCCGGCCCGGTGGGTGGAGACATTGCCCGAAGTAACCCGTACATTTTTCGCAGTGGTGCCCACACAAACGTATGCAGGAAAATACTTGCCGCGGGTGGAGGGTTTGCCCGATGTGGTAACGGTTATCCGTGTCGACTCTGTACGTCTGCCAAATACATTGAAATGAATCCGCTGAAAGTGGGAATTACCGGTGGTATTGGCTCAGGTAAAAGCACCGTGGCACGCATCTTCGCCACGCTGGGCGTACCTGTGTATGATGCCGACAGCCGAGCGAAAGGAGTAATGACCACTGACGGAATTCTGGTGGAACAAATCAAAAAAGAATTCGGAACATTGGCCTACCGTTCCTCCGGTGAGTTAGATCGGGCGTTCATTGCATCGGTGGTGTTTAAAGATCCTGAGAAGCTTAACCGCTTGAATGCATTGGTGCATCCGCGCGTGAGGCAGGATTTTGCACAATGGGTTCGGGTGCATGCGGCCGCGCCTTACGTATTGAAAGAGGCTGCGCTGCTGTACGAAACGGGTTCGGCCGATGAGTTGGATGCCATGATCGTGGTTACCGCACCTACTGCACTGCGCGTGCAGCGGGTGATACAGCGGGATACCCATCGAACGCGTGAAGCGGTAGGGGAGATCATCAAAAACCAGATGCCAGACGAAGAAAAAGTGAAACGGGCCGATTACGTAATACAAAATGATGAATCCATGCCGGTAATTCCACGGGTGTTGGAAATCCACCGGCTGCTGATGAGTGCTGCAAAATGAAGAAGCGAATTTTAACAATAGGTGCGATTGTGGTGGTAGTGGCGTTGCTGGCACTACCAAAATTGAATTTTTTGAAAAAAAGTCCTGCTGCGGGCGGCGCGCCCGGTGGCCCCGGAAGCGGCGGCGGCACGTTAGCCGTAGAGGCGCTGCTGATTCGCACAGAAAAACTCGACAACAAACTGGTGCTTACCGGTTCGGTTTTGCCCAACGAATCGTTGGAACTGCGCAGCGAAATCAGCGGTAAGGTGGAGAGCATTACGTTCAAAGAAGGCGCTGCCGTGAAAAAAGGCGACCTTCTGGTGCAAATTGATGATGACGAAATCAAGGCGCAGCTCGAAAAACAAAAGTATAACCGCAAGCTGAATCAGGATAATGAATTCCGCCAGCGCAAACTGTTGGAAAAAGATGCCATTAGCCAGGAAGAGTACGATAACGCACTGAATCGCCTTAACACCACCAATGCCGACATCAAGTTATTGGAAGTGCAGTACGATAAGACGCGGATTCGTGCGCCATTTGAAGGGGTAATTGGCTTGCGCTATGTAAGCGAGGGTTCGTTCATTAACACCAATACCACCATTGCTACGCTCTACAGCATCTCGCCTGCTAAAATCGAGTTTGCCGTGCCCGGTCGGTACAGTACGCAAGTACGCGAGGGCAAAAAAATCTTCTTCAACATTGAGAATGATTCAACCGTGTTTGAGGGCGAGGTGTACGCCGTGGAGCCGCGCATTGATCCGACCACGCGCACGCTGAAGCTGCGCGCGCTGGCCGATAACTCCAAAGGCGTGTTGCTGCCGGGCCAGTTTGTGAAAGTAAATCTGATTCTTGCCACCGTTGATCAGGCGATTTTAGTGCCCACGGAATCAGTTATCCCTGAGCAAAACGGCAAAAAAGTGTTTGTCATGTCGGGGGGTAAAGCCAAAGAGGTGAAGATCGAAACCGGCTTGCGCACCGATCGTTACCTGGAAGTAATCTCCGGTCTCAGTCCGGGCGATACGTTACTCACCACCGGCATCTTACAGCTGCGGGCGGGCATGGATGTGCAAATTGCCAAACTAAAAACGCCAACGCCTTAACCCATGGCGAGTTTATCTACCGTTAGTATTAACCGGCCCGTGTTGGCGATTGTGATGTCGCTGGTGATCATTCTGTTCGGGTTGATCGGATTTTCCTTTTTGGGGGTGCGTGAGTTTCCCAGTGTAGATCCGCCCGTGGTGAATGTGAGCACCGTTTACGTGGGCGCCAATGCGGATGTAATCGAATCGCAAATTACCGAACCGCTGGAAGAAGCAATCAACGGAGTGGCCGGTATTCGCACGCTTACTTCGGTGAGCCGCGAAGGCCGCAGCAGCATTACAGTAGAATTTGAATTAGGGGTAAACATCGAAGCCGCAGCCAACGATGTGCGCGATAAAGTTTCGGGTGCGTTAAACCGTTTGCCACCGGATGTTGA
>CAYLWU010000044.1:0-24562 GCA_964387475.1 uncultured Ohtaekwangia sp.
ACATGATGAAACTCAGCGAGGAGCAAGAAGTACTTATGAACCTGGCCGATATGCTGATCGAAGGCTATGTGGCCGAGTCGTGCCTGTTGCGCGTAGAGAAGATGATTAGCCAACGGGGCGAAGCCGCCTGCGAGCTGGAGAAAGCCATGGCCATGATCTACTTGCACCATGCCGTGAACCGTGCTGCCGAAGCCGGTCGCGAAGCCATCAGCGCTTTTGCCGAGGGTGATGAGCTGCGCTTGATGCTGATGGGCCTGAAGCGATTCACCAAGATCGATCCGTATAACCTCAAAGAAGCCAGACGCAAGGTGGCAAGCCATGTGATTGAGAAAGGCGAGTATCCGTTTTAAATCATCGTAATTGGTTGTTCGAAACAAACGAACAACGAGTAACCAACCACGAGCAGTAAAAACCCGGAAGTGATTCCGGGTTTTTTTATTCTTCAGAACAAGGACTACTCGGTCTGCAAACGACCAGAAACAAAAAAGTCGGGCGCTTATTCCCGACTTTAGTTTTTGCCAAAAGGAATCTTTAAGATGCTTTTAACGCCTCCGCACCGGCCACGATTTCAAGAATCTCCTTGGTAATGGCCGCCTGGCGCGTGCGGTTGTATGTCAGTCGCAACTCCTTTAACAGCTCACCCGCATTTTCCGTGGCCTTGTCCATGGCAGTCATTCGCGCTCCATTTTCAGCAGCATTCGAATCCAACACTGCTTTGTAGAGCTGCACACGCAACGACTTGGGAATAAGTCCATTCACAATTTCCTCGCGGTTTGGTTGATAAATGTAGTCGACTTCAGTAGCCTTCACTTTCTTTTTTGTGGGAACAATCGGTAAAAATTGCTCCGTGCGTAAGATCTGAGTGGCAACGTTCTTAAATTCGTTGTATACGATTTCAACCTTGTCGTACTGATTTTTGCGGAAAGCGTCCATCGCATAGTTGGCCACTTCCGAAGCACGATCGAACGACAACCCCTGAAAGATCGTCCAGAACTGATCGTTCACCTTGTAGTTTCGCTTACCAAAAAATTCAAACGCCTTTTTACCCAACGGCAGTATAGTTACTTTACCCTTGGCGTGTTGTTGCGCATATTTTTCCTGCACCAATTTGGTGGCAGCCTTAAAAATGGATGAATTGAAGTTACCACAAAGCCCTCGGTCAGAGGTAACCACAATAATCAAAACATTACTTTCGGGCCGTACCGAATTGTACCATGTAGGTTCGTTGGAAGTAGTAGACGAAACGTTCTGTAGCAAATAGTACAAGCGCGCGGCAAACGGGCGCATCTGCATGATGCGGTCCTGCGATTTGCGCAGCTTAGCAGCCGCTACCATTTTCATGGCTTTGGTGATCTGCTGGGTGGAAACCACCGACTGAATTCGGCTTTTAACTTCCTTTAAACTCGGCATACGCTATCGAACAAAAATCTTAGTACTTGGCCGCCAGTTCGGTCGCCACTTTTTTGAGTGTTGCCATATCTGCGTCTTCCAGCTTGCCCGCGCGGAAATTGCTGAGTACAGACGCGTATTGCACACGCATCAACGTAAGGAACTCTTTCTCAAACTCTTTTACTTTCGCTACCGGCACGCGGTCCATGTACCCCCGGGTTGATGCGGTGATGATCGCTACCTGCTCCTCCACCGGTACAGGCGCATATTGCGGTTGCTTTAATACTTCGGTATTTCTGCGGCCACGCTCGATGGTAAGTTTTGTGGCTGCATCCAAATCAGAACCAAATTTGGCGAACGCTTCCAACTCACGGAACTGCGCTTGATCCAACTTAAGTGTACCGGCCACCTTCTTCATAGACTTAATCTGTGCGGAACCACCTACGCGGGATACCGAAATCCCCACGTTAATTGCAGGCCGGATACCCGAGTTGAACAAGTTTGTTTCCAGGAAGATCTGGCCATCGGTAATAGAAATTACGTTGGTTGGGATATACGCAGACACATCGTTAGCCTGAGTTTCAATAATCGGCAGCGCCGTTAACGAACCGCCACCTTTCACCAAATGTTTGATGGACGCCGGCAGATCGTTCATGTTTTTCGCAATGCTGTCATTATTGATAATTTTTGCAGCACGCTCCAGCAGGCGCGAGTGGAGATAAAACACATCGCCCGGGTACGCTTCACGACCGGGAGGTCTGCGCAACAGCAGGGAAACTTCCCGGTAGGCTACCGCTTGTTTCGAGAGATCATCATAAATTACGAGTGCAGGGCGGCCGGTGTCGCGGAAGAACTCACCGATAGTTGCACCGGTGAACGGAGCAAAAAACTGCATGGGGGCCGGATCAGACGCAGACGCGGAAACAATTACCGTGTACGGCATGGCACCCGCTTTTTCTAACGTTGCTGCCACACTTGCCACCGTGGATGCTTTTTGGCCGATGGCTACGTAAATACAATAGACCGGCTGACCTTTCTCATAAAACTCTTTTTGGTTGATAATGGTATCAATCGCCACCGCCGTTTTCCCTGTTTGACGATCGCCAATGATCAACTCGCGCTGTCCGCGACCAATCGGAATCATCGCGTCAATCGCCTTGATACCGGTTTGGAGTGGTTCGTTTACGGGTTGGCGGTAAATTACACCGGGAGCTTTTCGCTCTAACGGCATTTCGTAAAGTTGCCCCAGCAACGCCCCTTTGCCATCAATGGGATTAGCCAACGTATCGACCACACGGCCAAGAACGCCATCCCCCACCTGAATCGCGGCAATTTTTCCTGTACGTTTCACCGTAGCGCCTTCGCGGATGTCGTTCGAAACCCCGAGCAACACCGCACCTACGTTATCTTCTTCCAGGTTCAGTACCATGGCTTGCAGACCGTTTTCGAACTGCAGCAGCTCACCCGCTTGTGCCTTGGTTAAACCATAAATGCGTGCTACCCCATCGCCTACGGTGAGTACTGTTCCCACCTCTTCGAGTTGGGCCTCCGTGCGGGCGTTGGCCAATTGTTCGCGCAATATTGCTGATACTTCTTCAGGTCTGATTTCTGCCATACGTCTTAATTCAAAAGTTCAAATTCATTTTATGTTCGTCAGAGCTCGCGCAAATGCGGGTTCTCTTGCAATTTCACTTTCAGCGATTTCAATTTATTCTTGATGGATGCATCGATCTGGCGATCGCCCACATTCAGCACAAAGCCGCCAATGAGCGAAGCATCTACCTTTTCATCCAACTCAATGGTTGTACGCTGAGACAATGTTCTCACCATGCGTTCCACTTCCGTGCGTAGCGCGGCATCAATACCCACTGCGGTAGTCACCGAAGCTTTACCAATACCTTTAAATTCGTTGTACGCCACATGAAACTCGCTGGCAATTAACGGGAGGAGTGGCTCCCGGTACTTTCTCGTCAGGATGTCAATGAATGCCATCGTGAGCGGATGCACCCGACCCTTAAACATTTTTTCCATCACCGCCTTCTTCTTTTCGTGGCGGATGATCGGGCTGCGGAGCATGAGCACAAACTGCATGTTCTGCTCGCACGTTCTGGAAAAACCAAGCATATCGGCATGCACATCTTCCAGGGCGTTCTTTTCTACCGCCAGGCCCAGCAAGGATTTTACGTACCGCGATGCAACACGAGCTGAGGCCATCTGCTAGTTCAATTTAATGTCTTTGATGTACCCCTGAATCAAATCTTTCTGAGCCGTATCTGTAGAAAGATTTTTCTTAATGAGTTTCTCGGCAATTTCAAGCGAGAACATGGCTACCTGGGTCTTCACCTCGGTAAGGGCGGCGGCCTTCTCTGATTGAATTACGGCACGCGCATCATCAATAATTTTATCTGCCGTTTTCTTTGCCTCTTGCTGGGCTTGTTCGCTCAGGCGCGATGCCGCTTCGCGGGCTTCTTTTAAAATCTTGTCGCGCTCCTCGCGGGCTTCTTTCAGGAGCTTTTCATTGTCTGCCTTCAGCGAAGCCATTTCAAGCTTCGCCTTCTCGGCCGAGTCCAACGCGGACTGAATGGATACTTCGCGCTCTTTAAGCGAGGTTAAAATCGGTTTCCAAGCCAATCGCGATAGCAGAAGAAAAAGAAGCAGGAACACGATTGCCTGCCATATAATCAAACCGGTGCCGGGGGTCAGTAATTCCATTGCCTACGTTTTTGAAAAGATCGTTTCGATTTTTTGTTGTTTTTGATAAAAGAATCTGCCCGGCCAATTGCCTGGGGCAGATTCCTGTATCACGGGAAAAATTATCCCAATGTCCAAATCAACAGACAAATAACGAGAGCAAACAACGCTGCCACCTCGATAAGAGCTGCGATAATCAACATTGCGCCTTGGATTTTTCCAGCGGCTTCGGGTTGGCGAGCCATCCCCTCCATCGCTGAACCACCGATGCGGCCGATACCAATGCCTGCGCCAATTGCTGCCAGGCCGGCACCGATTCCGGCACCCATGATTGCAAAGCTGATGTCCAACAATAATGATAACAACATACTACTAATTGGTTAAGTGAAACACACCACGCATCAACCGATACGCGGATATCTTAATGATGCTCATCGTGATGATCGGCCGTGGCCATGCCAATGTAAAGTGCGGAGAAAAGCGTAAACACGTACGCCTGAATTCCGGCTACCAACAACTCGATCAAATTAATAAACAACACAATCAAACTGGAGATAAACCCCACTGTGATACTCTGAAAAATGAACGCAAGGCTAATCAAGCTGAGCAACACAATGTGCCCTGCCGTAATTGCCACGAAAAGGCGCACCGTCAATGACACCGGCTTGGTAAAAATCCCGATGATCTCCACCGGCAGTATCACCAAGCGCAAGGGAAGCGGCACGCCGGGCGTCCAAAAAATATGGCCCCAGTACCCCTTGTTTCCGCTTACGTTCGTGAGAATGAACGTAAACACGGCAAGCGTCAGGGTTACGGCAATATTTCCTGTAAGGTTTGCCGCTCCGGGCAGCAGCCCCAGCAGGTTGCCGAACAAAATGAAGAAAAACAGGGTGAGCAAATAGGGTAAGAATTTTTCGTAGTTATGACCCATATTTGGCTTCACAATCTCATCGCGCACAAAAACGATGATCGGCTCGAAAAATGATTGCAAGCCGCGAGGGGCTTTGCCTTGATTTGAGCGATACCCGCGGGCGACCGCGAGAAAAACGATCAGCAGCAGCCCCGCATTTATAAGTAGCATCGCCACATTTTTTGTGATGGAAAGGTCAAACACGGCCTTGCCGGAATCAACCAGGTAGATGTGATTGTGGTCTAGTTTATACCCATTGTATTCAACGACCTTATGTTGCTCGTCAAAAAAATGATGGGAAGAGAAAACGTCCAGACCGCGCTCTGAGGTGTAAACAATGATGGGGAGGTACAAGGTGCCGTAGTGGCCATCCCAAAAATGCCAGATGTGATCGTCCATGACATGGTGCAAAATCACCTCACTGGCATTAAACCCTTTCGCTTCGGTAGTGTCTGTTTCGGAAGCAAAAACCGACGGAGATGCGCCAAAAAAGGCAAACATCAAAACTATAAAAAACGCGGTTTTTGCGGTCAAAAAAGGCTTTTTCATTGCGGAAAGGCAGGGGTCTTTTAAATCGCCTGCAAAAGTATCGATTCTAGGTTTCCAAAAAAATGTTTTGGCCAAAAAACCCCGATTTGGCCACTCATCAAAATTCTCGTGTGCCGTTACGCCAATGCCATGCCGTGCCGAGGTTCAACTGAAAAAACCAATAATTAAACCGATCCGCCGGTGCACCGCTTATCGCCGTAAACCGAGATTCCCACGGGTAAGCGCCATCGGGTGAAATTCGGTAGCCAATCCTCAACGATTCAAAGACGGAGTTGGGTTTGTCTGCGTTCTGGAGGTCAATACCCAACCCTAAGACTAAACCACCCGAAAAGTGAGTTAGTTTAACGGTATTGCCCGGGCTTGTCAGCAGGCCGTTTACCGACACAGGCGCGGTAGGCTTCGACAGATACACGGAGGCGCTGGTGGCCGATAACCCCACGTAGGGAAACACAGCAAACCAGGACCTCTGGTACAAATAAAATCCGGTAATGAGGTTAGTGGTAAGAGCCAATCGGGTAAGTTGGGAGTTGGTGTCTTCCCGCTGCCGGTTTTGGTAGGATCCGAGCATTTCTACGCCCAGAAATAATCGGTTCCAACGGTATTGCCCGCCCAAGCCCCAGTTAACGTTTCCTTTCGGAATTCGCGGATATCCGGTTTCTAGCAGTAGCTCATTAAGGGCACTGGAAGTATTGATGGCAAAGGCTGGAACCGAGCTGTAAAGCGCGAACGCACGATTGTTGCGCGTTACCGTCGTTGAGTCCGTTCGAGCCAAGACTTCTTTTTCGCAACACATGATCAATGAGAAAAAGAAGATCAAGAAAATTTTTTCTGCACACATGATGGAAAAGTCTGCGGGATTAAAGGTATCCAACCACGTCGTCAAAAAAAACTGACACCTGAATCTAAAAGAAACCTGCCTCGCTGGGTGGATTGCTCGTTATCTGATCTCGGTTGATCAACCGTAAAGGTTGTTAGAAGCGGTCTCAAAAATATCCCGTCATGTCGAACGAAACAGAGATATCCCTATTGGCAGCGCTGCAATCAAGGATTTCTCGGTCGTACCTCCCTCGAAATGACGCTTTCCATTTTTTTGAGATGACTTCTAATTACTTTTTCTCAACAGTACCACCACTTCAATGAGTGTGGCCACACCATAGGTAAATAAGAATAACACCGCGAACATTACCGCCTTTTCAGGACGGCGCAGCAGCACAACCACCAGCAGGCCCAATGACAGTACCATTTTTAGTGCAATTGCACCTAGAAAAGCCTGAATAAACACGGCCGGCCGGGTCTTGCGTATGTACAATAGCATGCGTACAACCAATGCATTGAGTATAACAAGCGGCACCACAAGCAAAAGCCAATCACCCATCATTGCATCAATTGTCGGTAAAGCTGATAGAGCGAGCCACCCAAACTTGAAAAGGTTAGCAAGAGCAGGAAGACAGGAAATTTTAAGTCGAAGAAGTCATCCAGCCAATACCCCAACCAGGCGCCCACGCCAATGGTGAGCAGCAGTTGCAGCCCGAGACCGCTGTACCTCAAATAGTTGTTAAAGGGCTTTGGCTTCTTCGGGTCGGAGGCTTCGGGATCCATTGTCGCCCAATTTGATGTCCTTTACCGCCGCGCCCATCTTGCACGAGCCGTTGAACACGGCACCCGGTTCTACCACGAGTTTTCCGGTGCTGATGTCGCCCATGATTACCGCTGTAGCTTTTAAGACCAGAAGCTCGCTGATCTCCAATTTGCCCTTCACTTCACCTTCGATATCGGCATTTTGGGAGATGATATTGCCTTCGATGTGGCTGTTGGCACCCAATGCAATCTTGGATTTGGACTTCACGTTGCCAATTACTTTTCCCTCGATGCGAATATTGCCGTACGTTTCGATATTGCCTTCCAATACAGTGCCCTTTCCAATCACGTTGCTGGAGTTGCTAATTTCTTCGGCCACGCGCTTTTGTTCTTTTGTTGTTAGCATAGGTTCAAATTAAAAAGTTACAAATTCTTCAGGATTCAATGAGTTGCCATTGTACCACAGCTCAAAGTGAAGGTGTGGTCCGCTGGTCATTTCTCCACTATTGCCAACTATAGAAATGATCTCGCCTGCGTTGATAAAATTACCAACTTTCTTTAATAATTCCGCATTGTGCTTGTACACGGAAATGAGGTTACCGGTATGCTGCACAGCAATTACGTACCCGGAATCCTGCGTCCAGGAGGCCAGCACTACGGTGCCATCGGCAATACATTTCACCGGTTCGTTGCTTTTGGCTACTATGTCCACGCCAAAGTGGCCTTTCTTGATATCGTACCGGTCAGACACGAGGCCACTCAGCGGGGTGAAGAAAAATGTTTTTTGAAGTTCGTTGTACCGGGCTTGCGTGAAGGTGACGTTGTTTAAATCCGATTGCTCAAATTCCTTTCGAAAAACGGAGTCTTGCTCCGTAGGATTGAGCCGCCCCACTTTCAGTGGTTTCGAGCCTTCCGTGAGTACTTGTGCTGGATCGGCAAAGCCGTCCGATGTATCGCCACTGAGTATCCGCTGGAAATTCCGGATAAACTGATCTTTGCGTTCTACCTCCAGCGCAAGAGAGTCCATCTTCACCGCCAACTGATAAAGCTGCTGGTTCGCCTCGCGCTGGGCGTGGCGGGGATCAAACCATCGCGCCAGCAAGGTTTGCGACAAAAACAGGCTGAACGCAAACACCAATACAAAAGCGATTACCGCAATCACCATCAATTTGGCGTAGGTAAAACCAAAAGAAGTCTTCTCCGCGAGGTTCTCCTCATTGCGGATGACCATCTGGTATTTGTTGGTGAGCCTTTCCGAGAGTGTTTTCTTGGGCAGCATGATAATCGATCGCCAAAATTAGATATTCCCGGGGATTATAATATTGAAACTCTGTTTTTTACGTTTGTATATTCAAGCTTGTGATTTAGGTATTTTGAGCAGACGCATACCCCTTTTTTACGTTGCCGCAGCGCTGCTGGTGGCTTTTGGCTGTTCGGTGGAGCAAAACAACCTTACCAGCAACATCTTTCATAACACTACAGCGCATTACAACGGCTATTTTTATGCCCGCGAAAAGACACGCGAAGTGGAGTTGGCCATTGGCAAAAGTCTGGATGACGACCCGAACTACATTCTGGCGCTTTTCCCACGGCTAGACACCAATCTGGCCAAAACGTACGCGAAGGATACAGAGGAAATCATCAAGATGGCATCTATTTCCATTCAGCGGCATCCGAACAGTAAATGGTTGTACGATAACTACCTGTTGGTGGGACTGGCGCGTTTATATGCCTGCGACTACCTCAACGCCATTCAAACCTTTAAGTATGTAAACACAAAAAGTAAAGATGCGGCCCTTCGCCATCGTGCCATGATTTACCTGGTGCGCACGTTTACCGAACAAGGCCAACACGAACAGGCCGAGCAAGTCATCGGCTTCCTGGAAAAAGAGAACCTCAGCCGCCAAAACGCCAAAGACCTGTTTCTGGAAAAAGCCCACTATCATCAATTGCGCAGTGATTACGATAATATGGTGCGCAACCTCACGGGTGCGGATTCTTTACTGACCCGTGGCGACCAAAAGGCGCGACTGTATTTTATTGTCGGACAAGTATACCAGAAACTGGGCTTCAACTCAGAAGCATATAACTACTACAAAAAGTGCATCGCTTCACATCCTACCTATGAAATTGAATTTTACGCCCGGCTCAACATTGCACAGGTTACCAAGTTAGACGACACCCGCGATGTAAAGCTGGCGCGCAAGCAGTTTCTCAAACTTCTGGCCGACACTAAAAATGCCGAGTTTAAGGATAAGATTTACTTCGAGTTTGGCGAATTCGAACGAAAACAAAATCACCTTCCTGAAGCAATCGCGAACTATAAATCTGCTGCCCACGAAGGCAAGAATAAACGCATTCAGGGTAACGCCTTTTTGCGCATCGGGCAATTGCAATTTGATTCGCTGCGAAACTATAAACTGGCCAAGGCGTATTACGATAGCGCGCTCACACTTCTGCCAAAAGATTTTGAACAGTTTGATCTTCATAAAAAGCGTGCCGATGTTTTGGCGGATTTTGTAAAATACACGGAAACCATCCAACTGCAAGACAGCCTGCTGCGTTTGTCTGCCCTGGACTCGGCCACCTTGCGTAAACAGCTCGACTCCCTGTATGCCCGTACACTGGCAAAAAAGGGTGCGGAAAAGAAAAAGAAGCGTGCCCTTTCGTCTGCCTCCGGTAGCGCGGCAAGAAGTAATTCGCTTAGCGCGCAAACGGCCAATACCGGCACATCGGAATGGTATTTTGAAAACCCGGCTTCTTTGGCCTCGGGCGAAACCGAATTCGTGCGCATTTGGGGAAGCATTGCATTAGAAGATAACTGGCGCCGGTCTTCAAAAAGCCAACTGGATGTGAGCAGCACAACGGCATCCACAACACAGACCACCACAGCCGCCACTACTGAAGGTAGCGCCGCTACACCTGCTGAAGCGAAAGACCCGGTGGCCGATCAGTTCAACCAATTAGTGAAGCAACTTCCAAAATCAGAAAAAGAAAAATCCGAAGCCCTGAAGAAAATTGAAGATGCGTACTTTCAATTGGGCGACCTCTATTTTTTAAAACTGAACGAACGAATAAATGCGATCGACTCCTACGAACAGATTGTTACCCGCTTCCCGGAGTCGCCCCTGCTTCCAGAGGTATTTTATAAATTATACCTGATTGAAAAAGATCATGACGCTGCACGTGCTGAACTGTACGGCAAAAAGTTGATGAGCGAATACCCGGAATCTACGTTTGCCAAGATTCTGCAAAATCCCAATTACATCAAGGAGATTAGCGTGGCGGCCGAGCAGCAGAAACTCATTTACAAAAACGCTTACCTGGCTTTTCAAAACGGTAACCTGCGCACAGCTTCCGCCCAACTCAGTGAAGCCGAGGCGTTGGGCGAGACGGGCTTCTCGCCACAGCTGGCATTGTTACGGGTATTGATTACCGGCAAAACCGAAGATATTACCCGCTACCAATTTGAGCTGGCTGAATTTTCAAAGAAATACCCGGAGAGTAATTTGAAGGTGTATGCCGAAACGCTGTTGAGTGCATCAAAAAACTTTCAGGAAAAACAAGAAAAAGCCAAAGGCATCCGATTCCAGAATTCCTGGGACGGACCGATGGTATTTGTGCTTGTACACCAGAAAGACGATAAATTAAGCGACAAAGCAACCGACTACCTTGAAAAACTTCTTCACAGTGTCTTGCCAAAGAACGGCCCGAAATCCACGAACCTGGTATTTAATGAGGAAAGTAACATTACCATTCTTTCTGATTTTTCGGATTTGGAGAGCGCGCGGTTATTTTACCTAAGATTTACTGAGGCGGACGCGCGTCAAAACCCGCTTACTGGCTATAAATTCGATACATTTGTAATTAGTAAAGAAAACTTTCAGATCTTCTACCGAACCAAAGCCTTGGATGAGTACCTCACCTTCTTTGATCGAAACTTTCAAGTCAAAAATCAATAACCTGCTACTCATCAAAAAAAGCTGGTTTGCGAAGTTTATTCGCTACGTGTGGATTGGATTCTTCTGCTTTCTGCTCGGGCTTCCGTTGTACTTGTTTTGCGTAAGTATTGATTTATTCGGCTTATTTGGTGGGATGCCCAGCATTCGTGAAGTTGAAAATCCGGAGAACGATCTCAGTTCCGAAATCATTTCGGCCGATGGCGTATCGCTGGGTCGGTATTTCCGCTTTAATCGGAGCCAGGTAACGATTAACGACTTGTCTGACGATCTGGTGAATACGCTGTTGCTCTCTGAAGATCATCGCTTCTACAACCATTCGGGTCTTGATTTTGAAGCGTTCATGCGTGTGGCTTTTGGCCTCGTTACCTTTAACCCGTCCGGTGGCGGTAGCACTATCACACAACAGCTTGCCAAAAATCTTTACACCCGCAATCCGGATAAAAGTCTGGATGGGCTACTCGCTAAATTGGGCAAGTATCCACGTCGGCTCATTCAAAAATCGAAAGAGTGGATTATCTCGGTTGATCTCGAAAGGAATTTCACCAAAGAGGAAATCATCGCGATGTACCTCAACACGGCCGAGTTCAGCAATAACTCTTATGGCATCAAGGTGGCCTCTGAAACATATTTCAATAAAATACCTGATAGCCTAAACCTGCAGGAATCTGCTTTGCTGGTGGGCATGTTGCAAAACCCTACGTTTTACAATCCCATTCGCAGACCCGAAAATGCGCTGCGCAAACGAAACGAAGTGCTTTATAAGGTTTTTCGCAGGGGCTATAAAATTCCAAACAAGGGCGCGTACGATTCTCTGGCTGCACTGCCGCTGGGCTTGAATTTTCGTGTGCTGAACCAGAACGAAGGTCTCGCCACATATTTCCGCACGGTGCTCGGCAACTATTTGCTCAGTTACACGCGCTCGAAGGGCATTGACCTGTACAACTCCGGATTAAAAATTTACACCACCATTGACTCAAAACTTCAGTTGTATGCTGAACAGGCCGTAGACGAGCACATGCGTGATTACCAAGCACTATTCAACTCCGAATGGAAAAAACGAATCAGCAACCCTTGGCTGGACGATGATGGACGTGAAATCCAAAACTTTCTGCGCTCGCGTATCCGCCAAACGGATGTTTATAAAAAATTGGTGGAACGCTATGGCGAAAAGCATGACTCGGTTTGGATTTTATTGAAGCAGAAAAAACCGATGACGATTTTCACGTGGAAAGGCGAACGCGATACGCTCTTCAGCTCAATGGATTCGCTGAATTATTACAAACGCTTTTTACAAACCGGCATGATGGCCATGGATCCAAACTCTGGCGAAATTAAAGCCTGGGTGGGTGGCATTAACCACAAGTATTTCAAGTTCGATCACGTGCGGCAAGGTACGCGGCAGCCGGGCTCTACGTTTAAACCATTTGTATATGGCTTGGCCATGGAGTCTGGGTACTCGCCCTGCCTGAAGCTAAAAGACATCTCACCCCAATTTAAAGTACCGGGCGGCACCTGGTGGCCACCAAACTCCGATGGCACCCGTGGCAGCGGCGAAGAGATGAACTTGCGTCAGGCGATGGCGAGATCGATCAACTCCATCACCGCGCAGGTGATGCAGTCGCTTGGCGCGGAAAACGTGGTGGAATTTGCGAATCGGGTGGGAATTACATCTAAGCTTGATGCCGTGCCCTCATTGTGCCTTGGCACCAGCGATGTTTCTTTGTACGAGATGGTGGGCGCCTACAGCACCTTTGTAAATAATGGCATCTATACGGAGCCACAGTTCATCACCCGCATCGAAGACAAAAACGGAAACGTTATCGAAAATCGCGTACCGAAAACCCGGCAAGCCATCAATGAGCAAACCGCCTACAAAATGGTTTACATGCTCATGGGCGGAATCGAAGAAAGCGGGGGTACTTCGCGGGGCTTGAGTCGCGAGTTAAAAATTGACAATGAAATCGGTGGTAAAACGGGTACCACAAACAACGCCTCCGACGGTTGGTACATGGGCATCACACACAATTTGGTTACGGGCGTTTGGGTAGGCGGAGACGAGCGCGCCATCCGGTTTCCTTCTTGGGATTTCGGGCAGGGAAGTCGTTCTGCGCGGCCCATCTGGGATAAGTTCATGACAAAAGTATATGCGGATACGACTACGCATATTTTCAAAGGTCGGTTCCGTACGCCAGCCACAGGCCTGGATATTACGCTGGATTGCTCGCGATTTGAACAACCCGATTCACTGAAACTGGATGTGAATCCGTGGGACATCAATAATGAATGACCGATTTAAAACAGCAAGTTGCTAGCCTTCCCGATGCGCCTGGTATCTACCGATTCTACCGGGCCGACAACGAGTTAATTTATGTTGGCAAAGCCAAAAGCCTGAAAAAGCGGGTCAGTAGTTATTTCACCAAGCAATCTGGTCACTCGCTTAAAACAGAAAAATTGGTTTCGGAAATCGCGCGCCTTGAATACACCATCGTACAAACGGAGTTTGATGCGCTACTACTGGAAAACAACTTCATCAAACAATACCAACCGAAATATAACATCCTCCTGCGCGATGATAAAACATTTCCTTATCTGTGTATTTTAAAAGAACGTTTCCCCCGCATCATCTCCACGCGCAAATTTATTCCAGAGCAAGGCCAGTATTTTGGCCCGTACACCAGCGTGGTGGCGATGAAGAGCGTTTTGGAGTTACTACGGAAATTATACACCATTCGTACGTGCGCCCTTGCTCTCACGGAGGAAAACATCGAACAAAAGAAATTCAAAGTATGCCTCGAATATCACATCGGTAACTGCCGCGGGCCATGCGAAGGCCTGCAATCGGAGCAGGCGTACCTCGAAGAAATTGAACAGGCACGCCATGTATTGAAGGGCGACCTCTCGATTGTGGAAAATTACTTTCATTCAAAAATGAAAGAATGTGCCGCTCAACTCGCTTTTGAAAAAGCAGCACTGTATAAAGAAAAGCTTGATCTGCTCGATCGTTTTCAAGTAAAATCAACGATCGTCAACAGAAAACTTTCCGAGATTGATGTTGCCGCCATTACCAGTACACCGCTGTTCGCGTACGTCCATTACATGATGGTAAAAGAAGGCGCGATCATTTTTTCAAAAGACGTGCAGTTAAAAAAGCAATTGGACGAAACAGATGACGAGATTCTTGCTTCTGTAACCGAAGATTGCCGCCAACATTACCGAAGTCCTAACCGCCTTATCCTTACCAACGTAACCATTCTGGTAAATGGCGAAAACACAGAGAACGAGGTGCCCCAACGTGGCGATAAAAAGCAGTTGGTTGATCTGGCGCTAAAAAATGCCCAACACGCCCAACTCAAACACCAGGCACTTCAAGAAGAAACTAAGGGTCGCATTTCAGAAAACGTGTTGCGCCTACAGAAAGATCTTCGTCTACAAAAACCACCGGTAGTGATTGAGTGCTTCGATAACTCCAACCTTCAAGGTACAACGCCAGTAGCCTCCATGGTGAGATTTGTTAACGGAAAGCCAGACAAAAAAGGTTACAGACACTTCAATATCAAAACCGTAACCGGGGCCAACGATTTTGCTTCAATGAAAGAAATTGTGGGGCGGAGATATCACCGCCTGATCGAAGAGCAAGTGGATTTCCCTGATTTGATTCTGGTGGATGGCGGCAAAGGCCAACTCGCAAGTGCATGCGAGGCACTTCAGGAGTTACATGTTTACGGACGCGTTCCGATTGCCGGCATCGCGAAAAAACTAGAAGAGATTTATTTTCCTGATGATCCACTCCCGCTGCATATTCATAAAAAATCCAACGGGTTATTGCTCATTCAGCGGATTCGCGATGAAGCTCACCGCTTTGCCATAACGTTTCACCGACAAAAAAGAAGCAAGACTACGCTCAACAGCGAACTTTCTACGATTAAGGGCCTTGGTGAGAAATCGATCATCCAATTGCTGCAGCACTTCGGCTCCCCCAAAAAAGCACTTGCCGCCAGTGAACAGGATTTAACCGCCCTTATTGGAAAAAAGAAGGCACAGCTAATACTGGCACACAACAAAAAAGGGAGCTGAAAGCTCCCCTTTTTATTCTCTTGTCGTGAGAGATCAATACTCCCACAAGTTGTGTTCGCGTTCCATCATTTTCAATTCCTCCCACTCCATGGCCATCACCGCTTCCTTTCGGTTGGAATAAATGCTGAAGATGTCATTGTCGTCCGGATTCTCAATCTTCCTGATGTTTCCTTTGAATAAGCGGAGCAAAAAGGCATCTGCATAATTCTTATTCTCAGCTGTGTTGTAGCGGTTAAACCAGATTGCTTCTTCCGGATGATTTCGGAACACCTTCTCCAGATCTTTGTACCTAAACCATCCGATATCCTTAAAGAAACCCGCGTTCTCATCAAATACCTGGAACCCAACAGCGAGGATGTCATAATACAACCGCGATCTTCTCTTATCAAAAATCACGTCTTCCTTGATGTTCATCTGGTAGATTTGGCTAGGCAAGAACGGTACCGCCTTACCACGGGTAGTAGCTGTCCACTCGTCGCGTGACGTTGTTGGATTTTTTCCCTTGCTGTCTACTACCGCCTCGTAATTTTTCGCCCCAACAATCACCACATCACCTTGGTAGTAGTCACGGTTAGGATCCCATGCTGCAACATTTGGGTCTGCCTGAGATGCCACCAATTTCCCTTGCAACGTCTCTTTGTCGAGTTTGGTAACCAAAGAATCGTTCAGAAAAATATCAGCAAGTTCACCGGAGTTAATCGCGTTCAGCACCAGCTTGGTGATCTCGTTGCCCACCGCAAAGAAGCCCTTATTTTGTTTCTCACGCAGGTCGATATCACGCCAAACGCGCACCTTATACAAGTGTTCGTAACGCGGAATACGTAAGGTTGAATTAGGATCAAACTGTGCCTCTAATTCCTGCCCGTACACAAAACCCGAAAGCACTAAACCACAGACAAACAAAAGGGAGGATTTGCTCATTGAAAAAACTATTGAATTGGAATGTTAATAATCTCTGTTCCCACAGATACTTTCTCGTCTTCACCCTGGAACGTTTTGCGCGTAGCACCTTTGATGTCAACCACAATCCGGTCGCCCGGGCGCATTTGCGATCTCCAAGGGGTGAGGTCCACGATTTCTGATGTAGGATTAACCGAAGCCACCCTTGTAGTACCACGCACCAAACTCACTTCCATATTTCGAATGCGGTACACCGCATCTTTGGGTACTTCATTTTTGAAGTTTTCGTCAGCATCTGCTGAGATACGGAGGCCGGTAGCCGAGCCACCTTTGATTCCATTCTTCAAGTCAATGTCTTTGCCTTGATTGTCGCGGGCTACGTACTTCGGGCGCGGTATTGGCTTAACATCAAACTCTTCCGTGCCCAAAGTAGCTCCACCGTTCGTTACCGTAACGGAAACCTTTCTTTCCTTCGGAACGATTGTTACTTTTCCGGGCTTATCTCCCTTCACAAGTTCAGCTCCTTTTGCCGAAAAGTTCGGGTTGTAGTTTGTGCCTAGCGAGGGTACTTCAATGCTCACCGAGTTACCACAGTTCAAATAAAGTGTGGGGCGGTTACCGGTAGTTACCCGAATCACAGGCTTCGCAACAAAGTACTCAATCTTGCGCTTGTAAATTTGGTCGGGGCTGTCACCCAGCCTGATTTCCGCATCGAATGTCTGCTTTGACATGTTGTTTGCATCGTACGAGCTTGCCGATGCCGGGAAGCTAACCTTACCCACCATGATCTTCGTTTCTGGATCGGGTACAACATCCAACTTCTGTCCATTTCTAAACATGAGCGGGGTAAGACCTTCCGCAGAGGCTGTAATGAACATATCGGCTTCATACTTATCACCAGCCGCCACAATCGAAGACTTGGGACGTACCATAGGAACAATCACCTCAAACTTCACCGTTCCTGCATCGGCATCCTTCGCCAGCTTCTCTAATGCTTTCATTTCATACGCATAGATCTCGGTTTGGATCTCGGTTACTGAAGACAACGCAGCAATCGAGGGCGTATTTTCGAATGTAAAGGTTAAGAAATCCTTCTTATTGTGGTCGGGATCGTTCTTGAAGAAATCGATGTCTTTTGGAGCCTTCGCTAGGGTAGCGAACTCCAGCCCGGTAAGCTGGCGCAGGCTTGCTACATATTCATTCAACTTCTTCTCATACTCTTTTCCTTTGGGTCCGGTAATCATCATCGATGCCACCTTTGAACTGTGGTCGTTGATCACTTTCTCGTCTACTTCCGTTGCGCCTGACTGATCAATCATGGTCTTTTTCAACTGATTGGTGTAGTCAATGGCGGCCTTCGTCAACTCTCTCACTTTTTGCGCGTTGGCTACGGCTTCAAGTACTTTCGGATTGGTTTTCCCTTTCCCGGCATCAACAATTGCCGCTACCTGCGCCGCGTTTTTGGTCTCCGAGTCGGTCGCGAGTTCTTCGAGCGTTACGTTGATAATGGCAAACTTTTCCAGAACGGCATTACTTACCTGAAGTGCCAACAACGCGGTGAGCACCAGATACATCATACCAATCATCTTTTGCCTCGGTGTTTCTTTACCACCTGCCATGATCTATTTTGTTTATGCGTTCAGAAAAAGATTTCAAAATCGTTTTTAATTAACCTTTCATGGCAGTAAGCATGCTGCCATACACCTTGTTCAACGAGGTGAGGTTATCGGTTAACTTGCCAAGCTCAGTAGTGAACTTCGTGGTGTTGTCGCCCACTTTTGTTAAGCCATTCATGGCGCCGGTTAAGCTTTCGTAGAACTTGTTCATGTTTTTCACGTGGCTATCGGCATCCTTCAACTCCATTTCATATACGGTATTCAGTGCCGCCAGATTTTTGGTAACCGCTTGCATTTGCTTGTGGTACTCGCCGGTATCTTTTGACGCATCGGCCATTGCTTTTACCGCCGTCATGGCGCTTCCATACGACTTGTTCATTTCAACAAGCGAGGATGCAGCAGCCTTTACATTCGCAGCATACTCGTTTGTTGCTACTGCTGCGTTCGACAAATTGTTCATCTGGCTTGCAGACGTAGCTAAATTAGTCAAGCCTTTGCCCAGGTTATCCAACAGATTCTGATCCACTTTCGCGGTCTTCAACATCTCATCAATCTTCAATAAGGGCGACTCGCCAGCGGCCGGGCGGTTGCTGATACGCGGCGCCGGTGTAGTAGAACCTTCATAGTCTTCGCTCAATTCGGGATACACTTTCTCCCACTCTGGCTCTTTGTGCGGAGGCTCGAAGGCACTCAGAAAGAAGATACCAGCCTCCGTAAGAAGACCCACCATCAACATCGCGTCTGCACCGGGTAAGTGTAAGATCTTGAAAAGAGCTCCTACAATTACCACCGCTGCACCAATACCGTAGACCTTGGGCATGATGGTCTTATAAAGGAGATGAGAGAATCCGCCTTTTTTCTTGCTCATTTTAGTTTAGAATTTAGTGTTGCCAATTAGTTTTATAAAGATAGAGAGAGTTTCCAATTATTAAAATTCAGTTCCGGATGAGCGGCCCAAATGGGTTAATGCACAACGGAAACCGATGTAGGCGCGCACGGAATCGCGGAATTCATAGGTTCTTGTACCGGTTTCCAGGTAGTACGCTACGTCCTTCCATGAGCCGCCGCGAATTACTTTCTTAGGAGCCACTTTGGCATTGAATTTTTTGCTTTCTGGATCGGTACGATCATCAATGTATTGCGGGTTCAAATCCCAAACGGTTGGTACGGAAGCGGGATTGAAATCGTCTAAGCACCACTCAGAAACGTTGCCGGATGTATCGTATAAGCCGTAATCGTTAGGGAAATAAGCGCGAACCGGCGAGGTGTACGCAAATCCGTCATCGTAAAAGTTACCGCGGCCGGGTTTAAAATTGGCAAGCATACAGCCTTTGGAGTTTCGAACGTACGGGTTACCCCAAGGGTACTTCGCCATGTCGCGGCCACCGCGTGCTGCATACTCCCACTCGGCTTCTGAGGGCAAGCGGAATTCCGGCATGGGGAACTCGCCAATCGACTTTCTATACTCATTCAGGTAAGCTGTACGCCATTTACCGAAAAACACGGCTGCGTTCCAGTTCACACCCACTACCGGGTAGTCATCATAACCCGGGTGCCAATAATAATAGTCTTGTACCGGGTCGCCCATGTGGTGCGCAAAGTCGCGAACCCACACTGTGGTATCGGGGTAATACTTCTGCTTGAACTCTTCGGTGCTCACCGTAGGGAAACCTTCGATGGCGTTATTATCTACAAGGAAGAAGTTGGTAAACTGCCGGTACTCATTGTTGGTGATTTCGGTATCATCCATGTAGAACTGACCGATCGTAACCTGCTTATTGAAGTTAATCTGGGTAGAGGCGGGATCTTCATCTGCCTGGCCCATGTGAAATGTGCCGGCAGGAATGGGCATCATACCAAAGGGATTGACCATTACCCAACCTTCGCGGTTAGGAACACCCACCAGTTCGCCACCATCACCACCTTTGCCACCACCAATTCCTAAAAGACCGCAGCCTCCCAGAAATGCAGTAACAAGAACTAAAGCACCATAGAACCAACTTTTTGAAATCGCCTTTTTTATCATAGCAACAATTTTAAATCTCCGGCCCGCCTTAGAGAACGAACCGGACCCTAAAGTTATTTGTTTTTGCCTTTCCTTTTCCAAGAATCAGCCTCCAAATTCAGTATTTTCGGATAAAATCCAAAAAAAACCGCCTTTAATGCCGATAACGAGGGGTACGCACTACCTTTTTTCCACTTCCTGGATTCACCGGTAATTCGTACGACAACATAAATTCATGCGAAGTGGGCTGTTTTGCTTTTTGGTCCTGGATGACGTAATCCAATGCATAACCCACCCTCAACGACTTGTCTTTCAAGAAGCTGTAGCCCAACATTACGATCGCTGCCTCCGCTTGCCGAAAGCTCAATCCACCCCACATCGTGTCCTTTAAATAAGCCAAAGCCCCCACATCAAATGAAGTTTTTGTGAAATCCGTTTTAACGAGGCCAACAAACTGAAATTTCAGGTCGAAGTTAAGTTCGTAGAAATAACCGCCCGTTAAGTACATGTGGCTTTGTAGCGCGTTACGCTGCCCCACCCCAAAATCGAACTCGGATTTGATCAGGTGATTGAAGCTGGCCCCGGCGTAGAATTTTTCCCTACGAAAAAATGCACCCACCGAAAGGTCAGGCCGCACCTGCGACTCACGGCCGGCCCCTTGCAGTAAAGGATCTTGGTCCTGAATTGGACGATACAGGTTGAAGTTAATCGACTGGGAATAAATACCCATACGAACACCAAAGCTGAGCTTACTTTCTTTGATGCCTAGATGATACGCGTAGGTGGCCTGTGCCTCCAGATTATTCTGCGGCCCCAACCGATCATTGACGATGTAGGCGCCAAAACCGCTGTTCAACTTAAAGATGGGCGTGTTGAAGGAAACAATTTGTGTGGTGGGTGCGCCACCACCGCCAAACGTAGGTTGGTAGCCCAGCCACTGGCTGCGATGAAGTGCAGTGATTTTCGTAACCCCCTCGGTGCCGGCAAATCCGGGATTGTAATACAGCGTGTTGAACATGAATTGCGTGAATTGCGGGTCTTGCTGGGCTGCGGCCAACAAGCTCGTTAATACAAACAGTACGAAAAGGCTAAGTCTCTTCACTTCGTGCTCGAACAAGGCTTTAAAGATAAGGCAAATTCTGGTAAGCAAAACACCGCCACGTAATTAAAGTGTAATAAAAGGCGGCTGTTTATAAAAACTTGCCGCTGAATTACTTAAGACCGTTGGCTTTCTTAATGTAGAGCTCAAGCGCGCCCGTCATGGAAGGTGCATTGGGCTGGGGCGCCTCAATGTCTAAAATCAACCCTGCATCGCGCACGGCTTTGGCCGTTGTAGCTCCAAACGCTGCCAGCCGCGTATTATTCTGCTTAAAATCGGGAAAGTTGGCATATAGCGAATGAATGCCGGACGGGCTGAAGAACGCGAGGATATCGTAATACACGTTTTTCAAATCGTTAAGGTTGGCCGCAACGGTATGGTGAATGATCGCCTCGGTGAATTCGATGTTGTGTGTTTTGAGAAAATCCGGAATATCGTTTTTGCGGATGTCGGAACACGCAAACAGGTATTTCTCGCCTTTGTGTTTTTTGATCAACTCCAGCAAATCTTTCGTGTCTTTCTGGCCTGCAAAAATTTTGCGTTTGCGAATAACAATGTATTTCTGGAGGTAGTTGGCCGTTTGCTCTGAGATGCAGAAGTATTTCATCTCCGGAGGCATTTCCAACTTTAACTCCCGGCAGATTTCAAAAAAATGATCTACGGCATTTCGGCTTGTAAGTATCACTGCCGTGTGAGCCAGAATTTCAACTCTTTGCTTTCGAAACTCCTTTACCGGAACAGGCTCAACCTGGATAAACGGGCGAAAATCGATTTTTAGATTGAACTTTTCAGCGAGTTTGTAGTATGGAGAATTGAGATCAGTCGGGGCTTCCTGCGTGACCAAAATGCTCTTCACCTTGCGCATCCGGTCAGTAGTGGTTTCTGTCATATCAACACGCTTCGCCTAGTAATACAAAAATCTAAAAGTGATGAGTAGGGGAATCACTTCGGTGACACAAAGGTAGGAAAATATGTGAAACATTCGGAAGGACGTACCCTTCATGAGGCGGATTTGCATAAACAGAATGCTGAGTAACGAAAATAATAGCAACACCACGATTGCTTTTGGGTAGGGCGCGGCCACGGAAATTTCAAACAGGTAGCTGCCAAACATCCAAAGTGATACCAGCGAAATCACCAAGAAGCAAAGGCGCACGAATGTAAAGAATTGATCGGCCGCATGATCCAACACCGCATACATACCGGAAAAGACCAACTGCAGGGCGTACTTGATAAAAAGTAACGCTACGATTAGCACCGTTAGCACGATCCAGTTAAGCATTAAATCGGCAAAACGGACCGTGGGAAAATACAATTGAATGGCTGCTGAGGAATCATTTGCGGCGAGGAGTACACCCAGAAACGACCACCAGGCGCCTAAAAAGAAATAATAGAGAATATTCTGGCTGGATGTAATCCGTAAAAGCTGTGTTTCGTCTCGTTCGCGGGTACTCACAATCCGGAAAACATTGAAATACTCATAAAACAAGCGTGGCGAAATACGCCATACAACTAATGCATAGGCGCATAACAACAGCGTAACGAGGGTAACAAAATCGCGGAGGTCGCGCGCGGGTACGGGCTGAAAAAACGGCTGTACCACCTGGAGGCGGGATAGACGCAATTCCAGCTGCAAATCACCCAACCCATCGCGGGTGCGCACACCCACCCAGAAACCGGATCCGAATTTAAGCCGCAGGGAATCGAGCGATAACACGGCGCGCTCTGTGTACGCCGCACCAAAAGCGGTATCGATCCAAACTGAAAACGGGCTTCGCGATTGGATTACAAGCAGGCCCCCGGGCGCACGAGGTGGCAAAAAGTATCCCACATGGTGTTGCTGCCAGCGCTCGGATAAAGCCCATTTTCCGTCTTGGCGGATGTGCCATTGGGGTTGCCAGGCCAACGTGGTGTCCGTTTCGTTCGCAGCCGCGCCCCATGCAAGCCATCCGAACATCAAAACCAACATTAGCCGCTTCATAAGGGCAAATATCCAACACCAAAAGCACATTATTTGCAGTTCTTAACCGGAATCTATCCGCTAACTTGCCCCGCATGGCGGGCATCTATCTGCACATTCCTTTTTGTAAACAAGCGTGCTACTACTGCGACTTCCATTTTTCTACGCAACAAGAATTACGCCCGCAATTCGTGGATGCACTCATTCGCGAAACCGAACTACAACGCGAATACCTGGGCAGCGAACCGGTACACACCGTATATTTTGGTGGTGGCACACCCAGCTTGCTCACGCCAGAAGAACTCACGCGGATTCTTGATGCCCTTCGGAAAAACTTCCGCGTTTTACCTGATGCAGAGGTAACATTGGAAGCGAATCCTGATGACCTTTCCGCTGCCCGCCTTGGCTACTTGCGCCGTGCAGGCATCAATCGGCTTAGCATTGGCATTCAATCATTTCAGGCAGATACATTACGATTCTTCAATCGTGCCCACTCGGCAGCCGACGCTTTAGACTGCGTGGTGCGGGCGCGGCAAGCCGGTTTCGCCAATATCAGCATCGACTTGATTTATGGCGTGCCCCGGAAGCATTTAACCGATTGGCGCGCAGATGTTGCCCAGGCCCTTGCGCTCGCGCCGGAACATGTGTCGGCCTATGCGCTCACCATTGAAGAAAAAACCGTTTTTGGGCGCTGGCATAAAAAGCAACAACTTCATCCGGCGGCCGAAGAACAGGTGGCAGAGCAGTTTGAGTATTTGATGGAGGAAATGGATCTGCACGGTTATGCGCATTACGAAATTTCCAACTTTTGCAAATCGGGATTTCTTTCCCAACACAACACGGCCTATTGGCAGGGGGTAAGTTACCTGGGGCTCGGGCCCAGTGCCCATTCCTTCCGGGGCGAAAGCCGCCAACACAACGTGGCCAATAATGCCCTGTATCTGAAATCCATCGCGAAAGCCAAAGTACCGTTTACCCTGGAGGCATTGGCTCCGCACGAACGTATTAACGAATGGATTTACACCGGGCTACGCACCCAATGGGGTGTGGACTGCGCCCGAATAAAATCAGCATTTGGTTTTGACGTGCAGCGGCAGCGGCGGTTACCACTGGAGCGGTTTGTAAAAGGCGGATGGATTACCCTAAGCACCCATACGGTAACGCTTACGCGAAAAGGAAAACTGGTGGCCGATGCGATTGCCACCGAACTTTTTACGGACGAAGCCGAATTGGGCGCGTTGGAAAAAACCTTGTAACTTTCCCGTGTATGACGGAGCAGGAGAAACGCGTGTACATGTTACTCAAGGTCGTGATTTTTTACTACCACGGCCTGGACGAGCCGGAACGTGTAGACCTGGATGAAACCTCACGCAGGTTAGACGCGGAACAGGAATTAAAGTGGGCCCTTGAGTTTGTATCGAAAGATTATATCACCGCTTTCGAAAGGGCGCGCACCTACTTGAATGATATTATTGGTGACTATACCAAAGAAAAACGTGTGGAGTTAATTAACATGGTGTGGCAATCGAACAACCTGAAAGGATACGTAACCGAAATGGAAGCCACCGCCATGCTGAAACTGGCCAAAGACTGGAATGTGGAAAAGGAGTTGATTGAGTTGGTGTTAAAATAAGCTTCAAGACATGAGCGCGGTGTTGAAAGGAAAGATCATCGAGCAACTTACGGGCGAAGAGTTTTTCAGTCTCTGCCGAGGGCTTCCCGCACGCATGCCCAGCTTATGTTTCCTAATTGTTCGGCTAAGTTGATTAGCCCTAACTTGGTTTTGATTAACTTCGTCTCTGTTCTCATACATCTGACAGTTTAATGGG
>CAYLWU010000045.1:0-24098 GCA_964387475.1 uncultured Ohtaekwangia sp.
GAAAATCAGCTTTTTGAGTCCACACATCTAAGGCTGCGTCATATTCCCAGACTTCCGGCGAAGCTGGACCTAAACCGAAATAGCCTTTACCATTTATTGAAAAAGCAAACTGAGAGATATTTCCATATCCCCCCGCTTTTGATTGCCATGTATCGGGTTGGGCAGCAACCAAGATTGAAACTAGACAGCTAAGAATCGCAAAGCAAAATCTTGATGTGAGAAAATTCTTTTTCATAAAACGTTGAGCTTTTGTAATTCTTCTTTTGTTACCGTGGGCCTGGCTTCACCTCTTTCTATTTTTTCAATGACGAGTTCGGCTACTCTGCTTGCTGCTTCTTTGGTCGCAAAACCATGATCTCCGGGTTTACCGGGAATCGTTGGCTGCCGAATGATTAGCTTCTTTTCGCGGTAGATATCGTACCCCCAGGTTGAATTTTTTCCAACCGTAATGACATAGGAATAGCTTTCTTTCTTTTCGTTACCGCTTGGCATTTGTGCAAAAGCGGCCCGAGTTAAGAAAAGGGCGATCATGAGAAATCGGACGAACATCATGGTTTTAGTTTTTTTCTTAGTGTACATCTTACATGGATTTCGGTTGCCAATCCCTCACCAAACCTACCCCCCTTTATTTTTTCACACTACCGCACCTGTTGCGTTTGCTGGTTCATTTGTTGCAACCACCAAAACTTTTGTCTTCCAGAATAACATAGAGGTAGTGCCTAGCCACTCGGCTGTTATTCTATCACAAGCGTTTGGTTGCCAAGCGCACGAAAGCTCGCACAGGGGTAGTCTTACCACCGGTTTCCTCATTCAGGGTTAGCAGGAGTACCCTTTCGTTTTCGAGGTCGAATGTAGTTGGGACAAAAACCGTTGCAAATACCTACTTATAGGTATAATTTATTATGGACGTTGCGCTTCTGGCCACAACTGGGTACCTTGATTGATCATGAACTCAATGGCACGCGATGTAGTTATTTGTGAGGACCACCGTATTGTATTCGATGGGTTACGGGTGTTACTTGAGTCTACGAACCGTTACCAAATCGTAGGCCATGCCGCTCGCGCCCGCGAGTTATTCCCACTATTGAAAACGCATCCGGCTCATATTCTACTTCTTGATCTTAATTTACCTGATGCCGATGGCTTCTCCGTTCTCGCCCCGGTCCGGGCCGCGTTTCCGGAGTTGTTGATCGCCATTCTTACCATGCACTCCGAGCCGGCGCTAATCGAAAAAGCCCGCTCTCTGGGGGCGCACGGCTACCTGTTAAAAAACTGTGATAACGAAGAATTAATCAGCGCGCTGGATGCACTCGCTCCCGGTGCATTTTATTTGTCGCCCAACATGCCGTTTAACGTGTCCGCGCGTGCGGCAGACAAATCCAACCTTGGCCAGAAGCTCACCCTCACTAAGCGAGAGATCGAAATTTTACAATGGGTGTGTCGCGGCTATACCACACAACAGATTGCGGCCGAGTTGTTTCTAAGTACGCTCACCATCGATACGCACCGCAAAAACATCATCCGCAAAACGGGTATCGCCTCCGTGGCCGGGTGGGTAAAATTTGCAAATGAAAATTTTCTGCTTTAGCATCTGGTGGCTGCTCGGCACAGGTGCGTGGGCACAACACAACCCCGTGCATGTCAACTCCGCCACGCGAGAAATTGATCTCCAGCCGTTTGTGCGCACGGTTGTGGTGCCTCACCATCAACCCTGGGCAAGCGCCCTCGCGCAGCTGGAGAACAGTTCCATACCTTCCACCGCGGGCCCCTACTTTGGCTATGTACCAGGCGATCTTTGGAGCAGTTTCACGTTGAAGAATGAAAATGGGGCACCCCTCGCTTTTCGCCTCGAAATCGAAAACCCCCACATCGACTCGGTGTTGGTTTTCTTCGATCGGCAGACGGCACCCCGGTTTACTACTGGCGATTGGCTACCGTTTCTTGCCCGCCCCATTCACCACCGCAATTTTGTATTTCCGGTGCTTCTCGAGTCACACCAAACCCTTCAGGTGGTGATCAAAACAAATAAGAAAGGTTCGTCTACCTATTTACCCCTTCGTTTGTACAGCGAGGCCCGCTACTACGAAATGGATAGACTGCGTAACTGGGGGATTGGTTTCTACTACGGGGTGGCGGCCATTTTTGTTGTATTTGCGGCAGCGATTTATTTTTTGTTGCGCCAGCGGGTTTACCTGTTGTATTTGATCAACACGCTTAATTTCGTTTTGTACATTACCACAAATCTGGGCTTGTCGTTTGAGTGGATTTACCCACATGCATCCCGGGATGTTAATGGCATGGTGCATTTTACTTCCTCGCTGCTTTTGTTCACAACGTGGTCTTTCTTCTCAATTGAATTCCTCCAGCTCCGCCAGAGTTGGCCACGAGTCCGCAACATTCTGTTGACTGCCAACTACATTATTATATTTTTCTTACTTGTTGGCATTATTTTCCACGAACCGATTTTAGATTCCGCTCGAAATTTTATTCGCCTCTCGTTTGCGATGATCCTTATTGGCGGCATGTTATTGTTAGTGTGTGCACTATCGTTGGTAAGCAAGTCCCGGCTTGACATCGTTTTTTTTCTGATTGCGTACCTGTCAATTTTTTCTACCGGGATTGTGATGATCCTACGTTCCTTCGGTATCAACGTTTTCCCGCTCTCGGTAAACCCGTTGGTGGTGGGTTCAATGATGGAGATTGTTACCGTGGCGGTGGCGTTAGGACTGCAAGTCCGGCGGGTGTACCGGGAACGCAAACAACTGGCGGATCAAGTAATCGAACAAGGAAAGCAACTATTAACAGCGTATGTGGACGGTGTAGAAAAAGAGCGGATGCGATTTGCGCGCGACTTACATGATGATATCGGCAGTCGCTTGGGGTCGCTCCAGCGCTTTCTCACGCGCGATGATGATCCCAACCAAATTTTGAAGAACCAGATTAACGCACTATACGAAGACGTGCGAAAAATGTCGCACGAATTGTCGCCACCATTGTTAAAACTAATGGGCCTTCAGGAAACCCTGGTTCGCCATATTGCCGAAACACAGGTGCATACAGACGTGCGATTTGATTTACACTTTCACGAATTACCCGAAGCCATGGATTCGCAACGTGCTTATCAAATCTACCGAATCGTGCAAGAGGCCGTACAGAATGTGGTGAAACATTCCGGAGCAAGCGAGTGTGAAATTCAACTCATTGGATATGATCATGAAGTAGTGGTGACTATCGAAGATAATGGTCGTGGTTTTGACCTTTCGCGCGCACACGCGGGCATTGGCTTGCGGAATATGAAATCGCGGATTGAAGGCTTAGGTGGACAATTTTCTGTACATAGTCAACCGGGTCGTGGAGTTAGCCTTTTGATAAAAGTACCTTTGGGGCATCTCTGAAAAACTCAGTGTGCCCTTCTCTTTTTTGAAGGGTGAGGAAATGAAATCAAGTGTTTTTTGAGATGCACTCTATCAACATGTTGGGCATCCCGCGCTTATTGCTGCTCGGTATTGTTCGCTCTTTGCGCGGTGTTGGGCCGAATACTTTTCATCCCCACCGCTTCTGCCAACACCAGGTTATCCGCCACCACCCAACTGTTGATGATCTTATCGTCTTTAATTTGGTAGCGCACCACAAAGGGGTACTCAATAACTCTGTGTGTGGCCTCAAATCCCATAATGGTGCCCTCGTGGCGGCCGCGGAACCGCGCGCGCACGATCACCTTGTCGCCTTCGGCCATCATTTCTTCAACAAACACCTCGTACGCCGGAAAAACGGAATCAATAAATTGAATGTAGCCGATCAGCCCCCGATCGGCATTGTACTTCAATAAACGTTCGGTGGTTTTTTCATGACCGCTCAACGCGTTGATGTAGTCCAGGATCAGTTGCTTGTTGCGCTTGATGGAGTTCATGCGAGCCCAATCAATTCTATGGTTTTGTCAGACTGTCTTTTTCGAGGCCCAACAACTTCATCAAATCGAGTTGATCGGAAATCAGCCACGTGCGCACAATCTTCTCATTATCGATTTCATAGCCAGCCACAGCGCTCACTTCAAATTCGCGGTGAGTGGGGGCGATGTTTCCGAGGTAGCCTTCGTGCTTGCACTTCATGCGCATTTTCATGATGACTTTGTTTCCTTCGGCTGTCATTTCCTCAATCTCCCCGGTGTAGCCGGGAAACGCCTGGTCGAAGAAAAGAATATGTTCCACCAGCTTTTGGTCGGTAGTCCACTGCTCAATAAACTCGCGGTTGCGGTTCTTTTCGTTGTTCATGGCGTTGGCGTACCGCATCATAAACTGTTTGTTCTTCTTGGCTTGATCCATCGCTTTTTATTTTTGAATTTTTAGTTGATCGAGGAGCTTCGCTTGATCGGCTACCAGCCAGTGGTGCACAATGCGGTGTTGCTCAATTTCAAATCCAAAGACCAGGGGAAATTCAACCTCGCGCGGTGATTCGGCTTGTCCTTCCTGGCGCCCGCGCACCCGCACGCGCAACACAATGCGGGTACCTTCGGCCGTCAGCTCATCTATAAGCAGCTGATTGGCCGGCAGCAGGCTGTCGAAAAACAAGAAATGCTCAATCAAGGATTCATCTGCAATAAATTGGCTGAGTAGTAGCCGGTCTTTGTGCACGCCGTTCAGTTGATTCACCATGCGAATGACCACTTCCTTGTTCTTTTGTGCAGAAGCCATGGCTCAAAAATGAATAATCCCCGGTAGCGCAGCTACCATAGATGTTGCGTTTTATGATTCATTTGTTTCAGCATGTTGATTTCGTGCGATCACAGAAGGTCGTATGCCAAAGGCTTTGGCAAAAACTTTGGTAAAGTGCGATGGTGTTTCGAAGCCGGTGAGAAAAGCCACCTCGCTTACGCGGAGCTCGGTGGTTTCCAATAATTCCTTTGCCTTTTGCAATCGCAAGGAACGAATATAACCTGCAGCCGATTGACCGATGATGGGCTTGAGTTTTCGGAACAATTGAGTCCGGCTCAAATTCATCGTATCGGCCAACTTGTTTACGTCAAATTTTGTATCCGACACGTGGTTATTAATCACGGCGTTTACGCGGGCCATAAAGGCTGCTTCGCGTGGGCTTTCCCGCAGGCGCTCCATTACACGTGCTTCTTTGTTGAAATGCGATCGCAACCGATCCTGGATTTCGAGGTAAAAATTATTTTCGGATGATTTTTCCGTTTTTCCCTTCACTTGCTCCGCAAGCTTGATTTCATACCGCGTCAGTTCCTCCGCAGCCGTACTGGCGATTATTACGGCCAACTCGCAACCAGCTAAAACCCCGGTGTAGGCGCTTAGGTTGATACCGGTACCCGTGATGTGAATATACCCATCGTGCACTCGCTCTTCATACCCGAGCGTTAGGATACTGCCAGCGGGCAAAAACGAAAAAAGGTGCTCAAATAGCAGCGTAACGTCATGAATAATGGATCGGGAAAGCGCCAATGAAATGGGCTGCGCCGGGGTGTGGCACGTGAGTTCAATGCCATCCGCCACGGACCGCAATCGAAACTGCTCTTGAATTTCCTCGACTACTCTGGATAGTAGCACCATAGACGTTTACACAAGGTAGGGCTTTTTTCTCCGCATTTTCCGGATTTGGCCGGGAAACGTAATTTATGAGGGGTACGGAAAACACAGTTCTTTTCACTTGCCCGTGCGCTGTGGTGTTTGCGCCAAATTCCCGGTTTTCGTCAGGCGCGTACCTTTGTGCGAAATGTTGAGTATGATGAAACAAGTGGTTATCCACGCGTTTGGAGGTGCAGATGAATTGATGCTTACCGAAACGCCGTCGCCCAAGGTTCAACCGGGGGAAGTGCTGATTCAGAACGAGGTGGCAGCGGTGAACCCGTATGATTGGATGGCACGCAAGGGCGAGATGAAATTTTTGACAGGACGGAAATTTCCGATGGTACTGGGTGCGGAGGCGGCCGGAGTAGTTAAAGAAGTGGGCTCGGCAGTGCAGGGGCTTCACCAAGGTGCGCGGGTCATTGCCATTTGTGGGCGCGCGGGTGGTTATGCGCAACAAATTGCTATCGCGGCCAGCCAGGTTGTTGCTTTGCCCGACAATGTGGATTTTGATGAAGGGGCGTGCTTGCCCGTGGCTGGCTCTACCGCGTGGGATGCCCTGCATCAAATCGCAAAAATTGAGCGCGGCCAACGGGTACTGATCTACGGCGCCGCGGGCGGGGTGGGGACATGCGCAGTGCAACTGGCAAAACAGGCAGGTTGTGAAGTCACCGCTGCGGCCCGGAGTGATAAGCATGAACTCTTGAGAAGTCTCGGTGCTGACCATGTGTTTGATTACACCAGGCAATCGCTTGCACAAACGCCCGGAGTATTCGATCTCATCTTCGATACGCCCAGCGTACTTGGCTATTTGCAGACCAAAAAGAAATTGTCGGACGGGGGCGTCTATATTGCCACATTACCTACACCCGCCGCATTTTTGTGGTGGGGATTAACCCTGCTGCCGGGGCGAAAGTGCCGTGTTGTTTTGGCTGCGCCAACGGTAAAAAAAGTTGCTACACTGGCTTCGCTTGTCAGTCAACGCCAACTGCGCGTGGTCATCGACCGGTCGTACCCGATTGAACAAGTGGCCGAGGCCCATCGCTACAGCGAAACAAAAAGGGCTGCGGGTAAAATTGTGCTGAAGTTCTAGAAGTTGGTAAACCGCGTACGATCGTGATGCGCCATGAACGGGAGCGTGTAGGTAAGCGCGATGTCGTGGGAGGTAAAGCGCTGGCCCACGCTCTGGTTGGTGGGTACTTCAAATACATAGCCCAAGCGCAAATCTTTTAGCCAGGCCTGCACCAGTAGCCCATACGTGTTGAAGTTGCGCGTGAGCACACCTACTGTGTAGCTCTGATCGATCACGAGGTTGGCATTTAAGTCGATGGAGGCCGGTGCGCCGGCAGTCCCTTTAATCAGCGTAGTAGGTTTGAATTTGAACCGCTGGTTGATGTTGACGATGTAGCCGGCAAACAGGTACACGTGGCGGTTGTAGATTTGAATGTCCTGCCCACCCGTGGTGCTGACGCGGGCCGGGATCAACCGCGGCACTGACAATCCCACCATGTAGCGTTCACTTTTCATCATCGCGCCCACGCCGGTGTTGAATTGGGTTTCGTTGGTAAACCCAAACGCGGGGTCGCCCGGATTTTGTAGCCTCAACTGGCCGGGGTCTACCTGGTAGCGCATCACGCCGGTGGAGAGTCCAAACAAAAATGATTTGTCGCCTTGCTCAATCCGGTAGGAATAGTTGGCGGTGATTTCGGTATTTTTTGTTTCGCCAATGTTATCCTGAATTACCATCAGGCCTGCGCCTACTTTGTTATCCACCAAAGAAATGTGGCTCGAAAAGTTAAGTGTGGTAGGGCTGCCATCAAAGCCGGCCCATTGGCGGCGGTAGCCCACGTTGGTTACCCAGCTTTTGTTGGAACCCGCATAGGCGGGATTTAGCAGCAGCGGGTTGTTGAGGTACTGCGCGTAGAGCGGATCTTGCTGGGCGTGGGCCCGGAAACTGGCCAAACTCATCGCGGCAACAACGAGCAGCACCGGTAACGTACCGAATAAACGCCATCGCAAAAATAGTTCTGCTATGCCGAACGCAAGTGAGACATCCCAACTTACAGCACTGCCACCAGCGATTTTTCGGTCGTGCCGCCCCCGGAATGACGTTTCCGTCATTTTTGAGATCGCTTCTGGTTCATTGGGCGCTGTGGCCAATTGAAAAAATTGCGCGGAGGTTTTCATAGAGGAAAGATAGGAAGATTTTTAAACTCAACTTTTTTGATCGCTACGGCAATTCCAAAAACACGGGCAATGGCGCTTCATTTACCGAAGTGTACATCACATTCTCGTGAAGCAACCTAAGCATCATGGCTGCGGAGATGAATGGAAGAAAAGTAGTTCTCAACGCGCGGTGATTGATACCGCGCCAGCCATCAAAAAAAGAGCCGCTCAAGAAAACCTAACGACTACGTATTAACCAGATCAATTGGTAACACTTGCCCGCTTCCCCACCTTAAAACAATTTCGGCAGTTGTTCCAATTGTGGTTCGCGCAGGCGATTCGTGGCGTCTATTGAGCTGCCCACCTCATCGCCCCAGCTGCGCTCAGCAGTTGTGGTGCGGCCCGTTACCGGCGCGCCTACAATCATTTCAAGCGCTTTGTTGAGGAGGCGTTCGCGTACATCGCCCAGCCGGAATAATTGCAGCGCATTGTCCTGCACCGGCACCGTTGGTGCAAAACCCGCACCGTAACCCTGGCCGTTCGTATTTACCAAACGTACCACAATGGGTTGCATTCCCCAGGTGTTTTGTGGATCATTCTCCTTGAAAATAGTTACCGAGCCCAGGTCTTTGCCCGCGGTAGTTGCGCCTATGCTCACCACATTCATAAATGGACGCAGGCCGTTCATCACCATTTCGCTGGCGGAGGCTGTGCGTGCGCTGGTAAGCACATACACGTTGCCGCTGGCCAGCAGGCTGCCAATGTTTTGAGATTTGGAAACAAACCGTTGGGCAAGTGATGCCTCGCCCCGGCGGGGGTCATTGCGGATTTCCTGCATCACGTTGGCATTATACTCCAACTTGTAAAATGTTTTGGTATTGTCAATGCCTTTGCCAACCAGGCTGGCCAGTTGCGTAGATACCGCGAGCGATCCGCCATTGTTGAAGCGCAAGTCCAGCACAAACTCCGAAATTCCGGCATCGCGAAACTCCTGAAATGCCTGTTCTAACTCCGTGAGGTATTGGTTGCCCGGCCCGGCCGCAAAAAACCGATAGACCAGGTAGCCAATTTTCTTCCCCGAAAGGGTAATCGTGCTTTTGAACAAGATGGGATTTTCCGTTAATTCCACAGGCACCAAGGTAAGCGTGGTGGCTGCGCTGAAATTTTGTTGGGTGTAATCGTACGCCTGGTAGGTAATGGTATGGCTTTCTCCCAGCTTGGCGAGCAATGCCTGATAGTTATTCACGGTTAAGCGTTCGCTGTTGATGTGGGTAATTACATCGCCCCGCTTCAGGCCCGCGGTGGTAGCGGGCGAGTTCGCTTTCACAAAAACGATTTGCGCAATCACATTATCCGAACCTGCCGTTTCGCGATACAAAGTAAAATCGTAGCCCGCCTCTTTGCGGATGCCCTGAAGTTGCTTCTGCAATTCCAGGTAGTTCTCCTGAATCCACGAAAACCGATCGGCCGGATCAAGTAACGCATCAAAAAAATCGGGTGGGGCAAGCGATTTATCGGGGTCTGCGGGAATGGACGCGTTCCAATAATACACTGCCCGCAGGTTCTCCAGAATCCAATTGTTTACATACTCGTTTGGGCCAAGGGGTGCCGGCTCATCTTCCCGGCAGGCCTCAAAGCTGACGACAACACCAACTAAAACCAATCCCAACATCCAACCACGCATCCGTTTCATTGCTTGTACTTGTTTTTTCCATCACGAAAGTAAACAAGTGGCGTTTTCCGCCCAACACGGGCATGGCCTTGTTTAAGGAAAATGTAGAAAAGCCGCAGGGGTGGTAAAAATCCGGGAAAAACCCCGTTGTGCCGCGTGTAGCGGTTTAGCAGATTGCAAGGTAAAGTAAGTCAACCTGAACCGATAGCAACGATGCATTCACAATCTGTACCCGAACTTCAATTCGGTGATCCACCACGCACTCGATGACGCCCACGTTTCCCTTTTACCTCGAGGCCATCACCCATTTTCTGATGTTGTTGATCATGGGCGTGTATGCGTGGAAGTTCGATAACCGTTTTCGGTACCGCATGTTGGCTGGCTTTTATCTTGTAGCTACAGCGCTGCTCATCCAACCGCTTTCGCAAAACGAAAATATTCATGTGCACAATGCGTTGTACTTGTTCACCGGGCTGGTATTTGCCGGCTACTTTTTTGCAGTGCTGCAAACTTCCTGGCGTAGCCGATTGGCCCTGGCGTTAGCACTGCCCACGCTGCTCTACTTTGTGTATCAACTTGTGGGCGGCGGCTACCCTTGGTTTGATAGCATGGGCTACGCGCTGGCGTCTATTTCCATTGTGATCATGATTTTTTTGTATTTCCACGAAATGCTGCACCACGTAAGCGAAACGCCACTGTTGGAAAGCTTTGACTTTTGGCTGATTTGTGGATGGTTGATGTATCACCTCGGTGCGTTTGGCATTTTCCTCACCTACTCCTCGCTTACGCAAACGATGCACCTGGTAGGAGAAAGCTATATTAGCACCGGTCGGGATTTGTTTACGTATTTGTGGGGGCTTAATAATGTTCTGTTATTTTTAAGTGCCCTTGTGGCTGCAACGGGTTTGGGATGGAAAATCTATCACAGGAGTTATCAATTGTAATTGTTGGTAGCGGGTTTTTGTTCATGGTTGCGCTGGCCATTGCCTGCGTAGTGCTGGTGTATCAAAAAAAGCAACTACGGCAACGTTTCGAGAAGAAGCAGATGCAAAGCCTGTACCACCAGGAGTTGCTGAAGGCGCGGCTCGAAGCCCACGAAGAAACGCTCGGCCAGTTGGCGAAGGAGTTGCACGACAACCTGGGCCAACTACTAAACAGCTCGAAATTGCTGGTAAGCGTGGCCAAAAACAACCACACCGATGAAGCGCTGGATATGGCACACGAAACGCTTACCGTGGCCTTACAGGAATTGCGTGGGGTAAGCAAAGCCCTGGATAGCGGTGGCGTAGAGCACTTCGACTTTATTGAAAACCTGCGCGCGGAGGCCAAGCGCATTAACGCCTCCAAAAACCTGGTGATGACGTTGGAGCACCCCGACCAGCTGGCGCTACCAAAAGAGCAGCAACTGGTGTTATTTCGCATGGTGCACGAAGTTTTTCAAAATGTGTTGGAGCACGCGCGCGCCTCGCACATTCGTGTGCGCACGCGGCAAGACGACCACAACATTGAGGTTGAGGTGATCGACAACGGAAACGGCTTTTCGCAAGGCGCGGTGATTGCCCCCGGCCATGGTATTCAAAATATAAAACATCGTACGTCGCTCATGGGTGGTGTGGTGGAGTGGCTCTCCGGCCCCACCGGCACGCGTGTGCGCATTCAACTTCCCCTCTCGTGATGAAGATTCGTATTGGCATTGTAGACGACCATCAACTGTTTCGCAAATCGCTCACCCTGTTGCTGAACGGACTACCCGAATTTGAAGTTGTGGTAGACGCAAATAACGGGCGCGACCTGCAGGTGAAAATGAAGAACGTGCAGCCCCCACCCGAAATCATGCTGCTGGATGTGAGCATGCCCGTGATGGACGGGGTGGCTACCGCCAGTTGGTTGAACACCGCTTTTCCGGCGGTTCGGCTGGTGGCACTGTCCATGAACGATCAGGAATCGATGATTCTGCGGATGATGCGTGCCGGCTGTTGCAGCTATTTGCTGAAAGACATGCCCCCGGAAATCCTGCGGCAGGCCTTGCAGGAAGTACACCACCACGGCTATTTCAATGCAGACCTGACCAACCGCAGCCTGAGCGAAATTCTACGCGAGAACAAAGACGGTGCCGTGCTGCGCATTACCGAAAAAGAACGCGAGTTTTTGCAACATGCTACCAGCGATTACACGTACAAACAGATTGCCGCACTAATGAACGTAAGCGAACGCACCATAGACGGTTACCGCGAAGCGCTCTTTGCCAAGTTTAATGTGCAAAGCCGCACGGGCATGGTGCTGGAAGGTATTAAACGCGGTTTAGTAAAATTCTAAGCCTAATTCGCAAACAACAAGTAGCTCCATTTGGCGCGCGGGGCAACGCTGGCCCGGTAGGCCGCTAATGCCACCGCCTCTTCGTGCGACTGATGTGCAATTTCCACGCGGCCAAACTGCCGCAACTCGTGCACAAACGGACCGTGGTAATCCGCCAAAAACAGAATGGGCGTAGATTGATTGATCGAAAAATCGCGCACGGATTTTACCAACGTAAAGCCATCTACCTGCGGTAGCTGTTGCTGGCAGATGATCAGATCATATTTGTAATGCGCGGCCGCCTGCGCACCTGCCTGCCCGCAATGATGCAAGCAAACCCGGTGCGTAATGCGTTTTACGGTTTGTACCAACTGCGAGGTTTTTTGCACATCGCTGTGGACAATGAGAATCTTCAAAGGCTGGTTCATGGTACTGCCGGAAAGATAACTTGCCAGCACCTACGCCTGCGAAATTTATACCCCCGTAATTTTCCCGGTGAACAAAGTTTTAAATATGTTTGATTATTGAGTACCACCATGAAACAAAAAAACTATCTCCTCCGCACCGTAAGCGTGCACGCGGGCTCCACCGGCGATGCACTGTATGGCGGTGTGGTGAACCCGATCTACCCCGCCGCGGCCTACGACTACGTAGACGAAGTGCGCTACCCGCGCTATTTCAACACCCCTAACCAGAAAGCCGTGGTAGAAAAAATGGTGGCGCTTGAGCAAGGCGAAGACGGCTTGCTGTTTAGCTCGGGCATGGCCGCGATCATGACCTCCATGTTTGCGATTTTAAAGCAGGGCGACCACGTGTTGTTTCAAAATGATTTGTATGGCGGCACCCATCATGCGGCCGTACACGCGCTGAACCGCTACGGTATGGAATACAGCATGGTGGATGTGTCTGACCTGAAAACCTTTGCCGCGGCCATTCGCCCCAATACGCGCATGATCTACATCGAAACACCCTCAAACCCGTTGATGAAGATTACGGATATTCAGGGCGTGGCGCGCCTGGCCCGCAAAAAAGGGATCCTCACCATGATCGACAACACGTTTGCTTCCCCCGTGAATCAGAACCCGATCGCCCTTGGCATCGACATCGTGGCCCACAGCGGCACAAAATACATCGGGGGCCACAGCGACTTGTGTTGTGGCGTGATGGTGTCGTCCAAAAAACTCACCGAACAAATCAAACAAAGCGCCTTGATCTTTGGCGGCAGCTTAGATGCACAAACCTGCTGGCTGGTGGAACGCAGTTTAAAAACGATTGTGCTGCGCGTGCAGCAACAAAATGAAAACGCACTGGCCATTGCGCGGGCGCTGGAAAAGGAGCCGCGCATCAAAGCCGTATTTTATCCGGGCCTCAAAACGCATCCGGGCTATCGCATTGCGCGCAAACAAATGCCCGGCGGCTTTGGCGGTATGGTTTCCTTTGAAGTAAAAGGCAATGCCGAAACATTTTTGAAACGCCTGCAACTCATCAAGCGGGCCATCAGCCTTGGCGGGGTGGAGAGCACCGCCACACTGCCGGTAAAAACCTCGCATGCCAAACTCACGCCTGCCGAGCGCAAGGCTGTGGGCATCTCCGATCAACTCGTGCGCCTCTCGGTAGGCATTGAAGATGCGGCCGATCTTATCCGCGATATCCAACACGCACTCTAGCTCATCACGAAATATGAAACGCAGAACCTTCCTCGAAAAATCAGCGCTGGCGCTGGCCGCCACCGCACTCACCAAAAACACCTTCGCGCAAGCCAATCAAAAAATCGGCATCCAGCTCTTTACACTGCCCCAAGTGGTAGCGAAAGACTTTCCCGGCACGATGAAAAAGCTGAGCGAGATTGGCTACCGCGAGATTGAGTTCTTTGGGCCCTATCCGTTCAGCTCGCCCAAAACCATCGAAGGGTGGAAGCCGTTGGCCGCCCAACTCGGCATCGCACAGAATGCATTCTACGGATACTCCGTGGCCGACGTGCGCAAGGTGTTGTCCGACAACAACCTCACCACGCCCAGTGTGCACCTGGATCTCATTACCCTGCGCGAAAACCTGCCGGCTGCGGGCGAAGCCCTTGCGGCGCTCGGCACCCGTTACGTGGCCTTGCCCGCCCTCAGCAATCCGGACGACCGCAAAACGCTGGACGACTACAAGCGGCTGGCCGAGGAATTCAATCGCATAGGCGAGCAACTCGCGCGCTATGGTCTGGTGTTTACTTACCACAACCACGGCTACGAGCACGCACCCAAAGATGGAGCCGTGCCCATGGATGTGCTGCTGCAACAAACCGATGCCCGCTACGTGGCGTTTGAAATGGACATCTTCTGGCTCACCGCGGGCGGTGGCTCGCCCGTGGAGTTCCTCACCAAATACCCCGGCCGCTTCCAACTCATGCACGTAAAAGATGCGGCGCAACCCATTCGCTTCGCGGGTGATGGTGGCACGCCCGACCAATGGATTGCCCTCTTCCCGAAAATGGCCGACCCCGGCAGTGGGGTGTTCGATCTCAAAGCCATCATCACCACCGGCCGTGCGCAGGGCGTAAAACATTTTTACCTCGAGCGCGACCTCACGCCCGATCCGGACCGCACGCTGCGTAACTCGTACACGTTTTTGGCTTCTGTGTAATTGGCAACGGGGCTGTACTGCGTGAGGGATAGAGGCCAGGCGCCGTGCGCGGCCGATAGCCCGACCCCGCGCCGCGCGGGGGCACGCCCAGAAATCCGGGCAGCCATCTCAGAAACATCCCGTCCTGTCGAACGAAAGTGAGACATCCCTATTTGCAGCGCTGCAGCCACGGATTTCTCGGTCGTGCCTCCCTCGAACTGACGCTTTTCATATTTTTGAGATAGCTTCTATATAAGATGATGAAACTACCGCTGCTGTTTTTTTTCCTTTCGGGGATGGTCTGGGCACAGCCCACAACAACTGAAGTGGCCCGCTGGCAGGCGCAGGCCAACCGCGTAACCATTGTGCGCGACAACTGGGGCATTCCGCACGTGTATGGAAAAACCGATGCCGATGCCGTGTTTGGGTTGCTCTACGCGCAATGCGAAGACGACTTTGCGCGCGTGGAAATGAACTACATCGAAAAGCTGGGCCGCAAAGCCGAGGTGTATGGCGAGCAGGAATTGTATCAGGATCTGTACACGCGGCTGATCATCGACTCGGCCGGAGCCGTGGCCGATTATCAGAAAAGTCCGGCGTGGCTCAAAAAACTTTGTCAGGCGTTTGCCGATGGAATTAACTTTTACCTCTACAAAAATCCGCAGGTAAAACCCGCGCTGCTCACGCGCTTCGAGCCGTGGTACCCGCTGCTGTGGACGGACGGCAGCATTGGCGCCATCAACACAGCCGATGTTACCGTTGATGAGCTGAAGGCCTTTTACACCGGGCAAGAGTACCCCATCGCGCAGCGGTTCACCCTGTTTGAAGAAAACACACTCGGCTCCAACGGCTTCGCACTGGCACCCACAAAAACCGCGTCAGGCAAAGCCATTCTCTACATCAACCCGCACGTTACGTTTTACTTCCGCCCCGAAGTGCACGTGGTAAGCGAAGAGGGCCTTAACGCCTACGGCGCCGTAACGTGGGGCCAGTTTTTTATCTACCAGGGCTTCAACGAAAACTGCGGCTGGATGCACACCAGCTGTAACGTAGACGTGGCCGATCTCTACCGCGAGAAAATCACGACACAAAACAACAAGCTGGTGTACACCTACAACCACCAGCAGCGCCCCGTGCAACAACAAACGCTGGCGCTGAATTACACCACCGCGGCCGGGCGGCAACGCAAAACCTTTACCGCCTACCGCACGCACCACGGCCCCATCATGGCCAAACGCGAGGGCGCACATCTGGCTGTGAAAGCCAACAACCGCTCCCTCAACGGCCTCATCCAAAGCTGGCAACGCACCAAGGCCACCGGGCTGGCCGACTTCCAAAAAACGATGGCGCTGCGCAACAACACGTCCAACAGCACTGTGTTTGCCGACCGTGCCGGCAACATCGCCTTTTGGCACGGCAACTTTGTGCCCATCCGCAACCGCGCGTACGACTGGAGTAAACCCGTAGACGGCACCACGCCCGCCACCGAGTGGCAAGGCCTGCACCCCGTAGCCGAAACCGTGCACGTGATTAACCCCGCCAGCGGCTGGATTCAGAACTGCAACTCCACCCCGTTTACCTGTGCGGGCGAGAGCAGCCCCCGGCGCGAGCGCTATCCCGCCTACATGGCCCCCGATGGCGAAAACTTTCGCGGCCTCAATGCCGCGCGCGTGCTCGCTACGGGCGCAGCGTTTACCATCGACAAAACCATACAGGCCGGTTACAACACCTACCTGGCGGCGTTTGAAGAACTCGTGCCCGCCCTGGTGCGCGCACACGGCAGCCTGCCCGTGTCCGACACGCTGCGCACCGCCCTGCGCGAACCCATTGCCCTGCTGGCCGCGTGGGATTTTCATACCCACGCAAACTCCGTGGCCACCACGCTGGCGGTAGAGTGGGCACAAAAACTTTCCGGCTCGCTGCGCAAAGTGTACATTGAAGAAGGCGAGGACGACCAGGTGCAGGTGGTGCGCACGTTTGCCGCCACGGCAGACGCCCGCGCGCTGCTCACCCCCTTGTACCACACCGTGCGCGAGCTCAAACAAAAGTTTGGCAGCTGGGGCATGGCGTGGGGCGACATCAACCGGTTTCAGCGCGTAAGCGGTAGTTTGGAAAACCCGTACGATGATGCGCAGCCCAGTTGGCCCGTAGCGTTTACCTCCGCCACGTGGGGCATGCTGCCCTCGTACAACAGCCGCAGTTTTGCCAACACCAAAAAGCGCTACGGCGTAAGCGGCAACAGCTTTGTGTGTGCCGTAGAGTTTGGCGAGCGGCTGCGCGCCAAATCGCTGCTGGCGGGCGGCAACAGCAGCCACAAAAACTCGCCCCACTTTTTTGATCAAGGCCAGATGTATGCCACCGGCACGTTTAAAGACGTGTATTTTTATAAAGAAGATGTAATGCAACACGCGCGGCGGCAGTACACGCCGGGAGAATAGTTTCCTGTTTTATTTCCGGCGGCCCGCTCGCCCCGGCGCGCAAGGCCCACGCCGCTCGCGCCCGGCTTTCCGCTGCTACTCCGCGCCCCCGCACCTGCCCACCCCTGGCGGGGTATCCGCTGCAATCCGTGGCCGGGAGCCAGTCTACTACACATACCCAGCTTATTCAGGAGAATATGTGCGATTGGGGTTACACAGCTACAGAAGAAATAAATGCATTTGGTTAAATTGGGGTGTTGTAAGCCATTTTCGGGACAGTACAGACCATGAAAGACTATTATAAGGTTTTAGGAGTCCAACCGACAGCGACAGTGGACGAAATAAAAAAGGCTTACCGACAACTTGCCTTAAAGTATCACCCTGACAAAAATCAAGGGGATAAGCAATCTGAAACTTTATTCAAACAAATAACTGAAGCGTATGAAATTCTTTCGGACACCGAATCAAGAAATTCATACGACTTTGAATTTAATAAGACAGCTTCAGCCGACAGGAAACAATCAAGTCAGACCCAATATGAAAAAGTTACTCCTCTGACATTTTTAAATATTTTCCAGGACATTGAAAAAAAGATTTCAGGAATTGACCGAAGTAGAATTAATCAAAGAAATTTATTTGATTCAATCAATGACCTATTAACAGATGAAAATATTGACTTCCTAATTCAGAGCAACGACACTAAGACGAATATCAAAATAATTGAGACAGTTTTACTGTGCTGTAAACCGTTAGGCTATGATAAGCATCCTGTAGAATCATTTTTTTATGTTGACAGGATTCATCCTAAGCTTGCAAAACTGGCCGGCTCAGACAACGAGACAATAAAGCGAATATTTAAAATAAACAGAGAACAAAAACATTTGAGTCTATGGGACAGTTACAAAGGAGCAGCAGTTTTAATTGGGCTGGTAATAGTTGTTGTAGTTATTTTTAGTCAAAACGAGAGCTCATCTTCAAATAAATATAATCGACCATCTGACGGAGATTTGAATAGTACATTTATTGAAGACAAGCCAAAATCACTTGCGACACCTGAATTAACTCCCGAAGAAAAACTCGAACAAGAGAGACAGAAATTAATCATTGAAGGTTGGAAAGAAACAGAAATAAACAATGGACTTCTACCATCATGCTATAATTTCACTCCCAAGAAAGGAACTGTTGACAATTACCTTGAAGTCCACGTTGGTGGCGGGACAGATGTAGCTATTAAGGTAATGAACCTTGCAAATGAAAGATGTATAAGATATGTTTTTATAAACAGAGGTTCGACCTATAGAATTAAAAACATTCCCGAAGGTCGCTACTATTTAAAGATTGCCTATGGAAAAGATTGGTTTTCAAAAGCTGTTGACGGAAAGTGTATCGGCCGGTTTCTTCAATTTCCGTTTTATGAAAAGGGAGAGGACATTATGGACTTTAACTTACAGCAATTAGCTGACGGATATAATGTGCCGAGTTTCCAACTCAAACTGGACGTAATAGCATCAACAACAATGAACACGTTTGACACACAAAACATTTCTGAGATGGAGTTTAACAATTAGAGTTGGAAACGAAAACGGCTTACAACAAAATGTATAATCAATGGCGGGGTTCAGTGGAAATTTGTAGTTTAGTTTTTCAAATTATGTTGGTTTCGTGGGACAGTGGAGCGCCTCGAACACCCGCCACTGCTTATGCACAAACGTTGGGCGCAATTTATTTATGGACAAACTGACGACATTAAATTTAACGTTTGACAGAGTTTTGATTCAACTCATAACTCCAGGAATCATTGCAGGGTTTCCGTACATTCTTTTATTTTTCAATGAAAGACCAGACGTAAGAGATTTTTTTCTAACAGAAAATAAAGGACTTCTACTAACCTTCATAGTGCTCGTTGCACTAGTGATGGGTATCATATTGGAGAATTTTGGAAGTCGAATCGAAGTCCTTTTCTACGACAAGAGACATTCAAAAAAGAAATCGGACTATTATGACATTTGGAAAAAGTTTCTTTTGATTAGTTATGAAGACTCAGAGCCGATTGGACAGCGCTACTTGAGAAATATTTTGTTCAGAATGAAGTTTGAACTATCGACTGGAGTTGGACTGATATTTATGACTCTTGGACTAGGGATTTATAACTTGACAAATACAATATTTGACTCATCGACTCTTAACTGCTTCGTAGTTTACATTCTACCACTTGGGACAAGTATATATTTGTTAGTGTTTGAGGGCTGGTGGAGCTCTGAAGTACTGGCGGACACAAGAAAAGCACTCGTGAAAAAGTACTACGAAAAATAAACTGCGCCCAACAATGTGCATAATCAATGGCGGGGTTCAGTGTAAATTTGTAGTTTTAGTTTTCAAACAATGTTTGGTCAGGGTTGACAGTGACGTGTAGCTCGCGCTAAACATTCCGCTGCGCTTCATTTTTAAGCCCTCCTATTCCCACTGCATAAACTCAAACGTTGTGTGCCCATTTAGTAAGACATCCAAAAAGAATGAAGAAGGACAAGGAATTTTGCCTGTGGTCGGTGTTTTCACCGACCACATTTTCGCGTGGCCACTCTTTTTGGATGTCGCCTCACGTATTTACGCCTCGGCGCGCGAGGCCCACGCCGCTCGCGCCCGGCTTTCCGCTGCTACTCCGCGCCCCCGCACCTGCCCGCCCCCGGCGGGGTATCCGCTGCAATCCGTGGCCGGGAGCCAGTCTACTGCACCTACCCAGCTGATGCAGGCGAATATGTGTGATTGGGGTTACGCAGCTACAGAAGAAATAAATGCAATTGGTTAAATTGGGGTGTTGTGGCCAATAGCATGAAGAGATTTAGTCTAGTTAACATTTTATTGCTTAGCACACTTTGGACATCTGGACAACAAGTTGAGCTATGGCCGATTCAGAAAATGAATTGGGAACTTGGATTCATTGATAAACTAGGCAAAGAAATCTACACCGACAAATTCGACATACTAGATGAAGAATATAACAGTGGACTAGTATTTTTTAAAAAAGGAAAGAAAAGAGGATTTCTTGACGAACACGGAAAAGTAGTCTTTGAATCAAAATACGTATGGGGTTCATTCTCAGAAGGTTTATTAAAACTCAGGGACAAAAACGGCTTTCACTACTTGAATACCAAGGGAGAAATTGCAATAGAGTTATCGAGTCTACCGTTGCCCAATGGAAAAGAAATATCATCAATTTCAAATTTCCACGATGGACTAGCTTTAATCAGAATTCAAAATGTAGGAACTGAAGACCCTAATGATATAGCATCGGATATAAGTTTTGATGAAAGTGTAAATTTATTTCCAGGGAACTGGCTCTTTGGTTTTATTAATAAAAATGGGAAGTGGGCAATTCCGCCAACATTAGAATCGGCAACAAGTTTCAAAGATGGAGTTTCGTTGGTGTGTCATGAAGGTCGCACATACTTCATGGACACTACGGGAGCGTTCATCACTAAACTGGATTACAGTGCGATAGGTGACTACTCCGAAGGATTCGCATTGGTTTACGAAGACGATAGTTGCTTTTTTATCAATAGACAAGGGAAACGAATCGGAAACTTAAAATTTAAAAGAGCAAACAAATTTTCAGAGGGAATGGCTTCAATTGAACTTAACGACAAATGGGGGTTCATAGACACATCTGGGAGTATCGTTATCGAACCAAAATACTACGTACGCTCAGACTTCCGCGAAGGACTAGCACCTGTTTCATTAAAGGTCGAAGAAAAAGGATTCATGTTTGACTCCTACTTTATTGAAGCCTTTATCGACAAAAAAGGAAACATGATTTCCCCATTTCAGAAACATGTTGACTATGCAGGCTTCAAATCTGGACTTACCAAGGGTAGAAGATTCATTTACACCGATAACAGAAGATATACTGGAACATTTGAATTATTCTACATGGACAAGGATGGAAATAAAATTTGGAGCGAAGTTGTGAAACAAAACAGATAGGTGATATGCTACCGGCCACAACAAAATGTCCTATGTATATAGGTAGTGGCTCGGATAGAGAATTAGCAATTTCTTAGTCCTCGTTGGTGGTCTTTACCAACGAGAAGTTGAAATCAATTAGCCGGTGATGAACGCCGGCCATGGCACGTAGATATCCACCTCATCTGGGTGGATTTGTGCGATTGGGGTTACACCGCGATAAAAGAAATGAATTCAATTGTTTAAATTCGGGTGTAAGCAGCAGGGCCATTAGGACAGAGTAGTTACAAAATAAGGTGAAGGGACAAACAAGTTAATCAGTCAACCTCAACAAGATGGAATACCTTATCATAGGATCAGTAATTGTCATATTGGTATTTATTGTTATTCAGTACTTAAATAAAATAAAATCAAAAAGTGAGATTGAGACAATTTTGCCTGTGGTCGGTGTTTTCACCGACCACATTTTCGCGTGGCCACTCTTTTTGGATGTCGCCTCACGTATTTACGCCTCGGCGCGCGAGGCCCACGCCGCTCGCGCCCGGCTTTCCGCTGCTACTCCGCGCCCCCGCACCTGCCCGCCCCCGGCGGGGTATCCGCTGCAATCCGTGGCCGGGAGCTAGTCTACTGCACATACCCAGCTGATGCAAGCGAATATGTGCGATTGGGGTTACGCAGCTACAGAAGAAATAAAAGCAATTGGTTAAATTGGGGTGTTGGCGGCAATTTGGCCGGACAGTAAAAACTTCTAATATTGAGGACAACTCAAATGAAGATAGACCTAAATAAAGGAATAAGTTTTCAAATCGAGGGAGAATTGGGCAAGTTTCATACCCTTCCAGTGGAGACTTTGGTCAAGATTGCCGAGAATCTACAAGACCTTTTAATAACTATTGCAAAGAGTGACGTTGACTCTAAAGAGCCGATACATCTTGAAAATTTCAAGGTTGAGTTATCAGGATTTCGACATGGAAGTGCAGTACCAGAGTTTGTATTTACACCTAGAATTCAGACTTCAATCGGAAATATTGCAAAGCAAAGAAAGGTGGTCAACCAAAGATTTGAAAAATTAATGGGGCTATCCAACAAATCAGAGTACCTGAAAATTAGCGACATGTATCCTGACGCTATGAGGAGAAATGAAATTGTTGACAAGCTGTATGACTTTACAAATAGTTTTGGTAATGCACCGACAGCAATTGTTGACATTGAAAAAAACAAGACTATAAAACCAATTTATAAAATCAAAAGACTAAAACCTGAAGTCAAAAAACTTCTTATAACTGAAATAGTTGAGTTAGAGGGACCAGTGACAGAAGAATTTGGTGTTGCGAAAATAAAACTAACGACTAACAAAAAAGGGACAACCAAAAAGAAGATTGAAGAGCTTTACAGAAAAAGTGATACGACTCTCTCATATTCCCCAGATGTAATTGTCTTTAACGACAAAGCTTATGTTTTAAACTTTCCTTTGCGTTCATCTCTTGAAAAGGATAATGACTATTATGTAATTCATAACGAAATGCTTGACATAATTGGAACAGGTGAGACAGAAGACGATGCGGAAAAGAATTTCGCTGAGGAATTCGATTTTATTTACAAAAGGTACAATGAGTTAAATGACGACCAATTATCAGATAAGTTGAATCGTATTAAAGTATTCCTTAATCACCTTGTTAAGTCCGTTGAATAATGGCAGTACTAGACCCCAAAGACACACATAGAAATCTAAAAAAGAAAGGTTTCATTGATGCACCAGGCGACCATAAACGTCTTGAGTATTATCATAATAACAGACTTATTCTTCATACAAAGATTAGTCATGGAAGTAAAAAAGAAATTGATGACTACTTAATAAAACAAATGTCCGTCCAGTGCCAGTTGGACAAAAAACAATTTATTGATTTAGCAAAATGCCCGCTATCGAAAGACGAGTATTTTAAAATACTTTCAGACAAAAAAGTGTTGTAGGCCAAACAGCCTGCAACACCGTGTTTATTTGATTTTGCCTGTGGTCGGTGTTTTCACCGACCACATTTTCGCGTGGCCACTCTTTTTGGATGTCGCCTCACGTATTTACGCCCCGGCGCGCAAAGCCCACGCCGCTCGCGCCCGGCTTTCCGCTGCTACTCCCCGCCCCCGCACCTGCCCGCCCCTGGCGGGGTATCCGCTGCAATCCGTGGCCGGGAGCCAGTCTACTACACCTACCCAGCTGATGCAAGCGAATATGTGCGATTGGGGTTACACAGCTACAGAAGAAATAAATGCAATTGGTTAAATTGGGGTGTTGGCCGCAATGCACAAAAAAATGACAGACAAACTAATACTCATAGGACTAATTATCTGTTTCAGTTGTGCAGATAAGAAGGAAGAATCAAAACCAGACATTGGACAATCTAAAGCAGAAACCCCTAACGACACTTTCAAGATTGCAGGACAGGTGGTATTAAAAGAGTATGTTGGAGAAGGAGGAAGACTGGTGACTGAAGAGGAGAAGACAATATTTGAAACTGTTGACCATGAAGACATTTTAGTTCAAGCTAAACTTAGGACAATAAATCCCCGAGTTGTAGACAAACCCGACTATAAACTAAATCTGAAACTATTTAAAACGAGCTTGAAGAAATACGACAAGCTAATGTGGGAAATCAACACAGAGGGACAGACCCCAGAAGGAATTTGGGGAGTTTTTAAGAAATTTTATAAAACTTCCGACACTGGTTGTTGTAGCGAAGAGGATGGGTACAGGCTCTACGATTTAGAAACCGGAAAAGAATTTTTAAGTTTTTCGGGTGAATTAAAATATACTCATTATCCAACTTGGAATTACACTGGTTACCAGGCTGGAGCTGCAACAACATTTGACATTAAATCTCTAAAAGAGATCATAGGTAATCTCTATTACATTGAAATAGACGCCAACAGCGACAAGACTGATTTATCAAGATATGATGTTCTCTGCAATGCTTGTCTGGGAGACGTCCGATTTGAACATACACCCGAATTTGAGATAAAACCTAAAGGATTACTAAAGGATGAAGGATTTTTCCATTCATACAATTTATATCAAAATGGAGAATCCTTAACACAGTTGGACACAGCGGACTATTACTTGACTCTTAAGTATGATACAAGATTAGTTGTTTTAGTCCCTTTGGTTGAAAAAGGACTTATCTTAAGCGGACAATTGTCAACCGACAGAGAATTAAGTAAAGACTTAAAAATCAAAAGTAGGTGATGTGCACAGCGGCCAACAAAAGCTATAACCAATGGCGGGCGACGAGTAAGTATAAAGATCTATCTTCGCTACTACGTTTGGTCACGGTGGACAATGACGTTTTCAAAATCCGCCACTGGTTATAGCCAAACGATATCTATGACTAAATCAAGCAGTCATGGAAA
>CAYLWU010000046.1:0-23213 GCA_964387475.1 uncultured Ohtaekwangia sp.
CCCGTAATCAGGGCCGAGGCGGTTTTGTTAATTTTGATCGGATGCTCAAAGGCGATCGCCAGGTAACCGATGACGAAAATGATAATGATAATGGTCTCCATAGAATGGTTCAAATTATCGTTTAAAGGGGAGCTTGCTGGTTCGAACAAGTCCATTCTAATTTTTTTCTAATCTTTTTAGTCGCCAATGACGCGCCTTTACTTTTTATTCACGGTGGAAATATGAAGCTCCTGTTAATTGAAGACGAGGTAAAGACGTCCGCTTACCTGAAAAAAGGTTTGGAAGAGAATGGCTTTGAGGTAGATACGGCACTCGATGGCAAAACGGGCAAACACCTGGCATTTCGGAATTTGTACGACATTATTGTTACTGATGTGATTCTTCCCGGTATTGGCGGGCGCGAAATCAGTCGCGCGCTACGCGAAGCAAACATTGATACCCCGATTTTGATGCTCACCGCCTTGAGCGAGACAGACGATGTGGTGGTTGGGTTTGATGCGGGTGCAGATGATTACCTCGCCAAGCCATTCGAGTTTCGTGAGTTGCTGGCCCGGCTGCGGGCGTTGGCGAAACGAAAGCGTGCCCAACAGGCCACGGAGTTGGTATTGGAGGCGGGCGATTTGAAAATGTGGGTAGAGAAAAAGCAAGTTAGCCGGGCGGGTATGCCCATTGATCTTACTGCCAAAGAGTTTGCGTTGCTGGAGTATTTGTTGAAAAACAAAGGTCGCGTGATAAGTAAAGCGGAGTTGGCGCGCCACGTGTGGAACATTGATTTTGATACGGGCACCAACATGGTGGAAGTATATGTCAATTATCTGCGCAGAAAGATGGATCGGGATTATCCCACCAAACTCATCCACACCCAGTTTGGCATGGGCTACGTGTTACGCGCGGATTAGTACCTTCGCGGTATGCAAATACGCACCCGCCTGACGTTGCAGTTCGGTTTTCTGGTAAGTGCCATTTTACTGCTTTCGTTTTTGGCCATTTATGTGTTTGCCCGGTGGCAGTGGCAACGCGATTTCGAAAACCGTTTGTACGATAAAGCAGTTACGGCCGCCACGCTTTTATTAAAGGTTGAGCAGGTGGATTCCGCATTGTTGAAAGTGATCGACCGCGCCAAGCGCGACTACCTTTTTCGCGAAAACATCTCCATCCTCGACAGTGCCTACACGGAAATTTATACCAATAACGATACGATTGATTTCAGGCTTTCGCCCGAACAATTGGCTCAGGTAAAAAAGCAAAGGCGGACGACATTCGCATTGGATCCCTACTCTGTCATAGGCATTCTTTTCAAGCACCAACAACAAAATTTTATTGTGATTGCGGGTGCTATTCATCGCGATGCGCACCAGAACTTGCGCCTGCTGCGCAATCTTTTGGCTACTACATTTTTGATTTGGATTGCCGTGGTAAGTCTCGCGGGCTGGGTGTACGCTGGCCGCGCATTAAAGCCCATCCAGCGGGTAATGGAAGATGTGCAAGACATTACCACCACCAACCTGAATAAACGGCTAACCGGAGCCGATCAACCGGATGAAATTGGCAAGCTCACCCTCATCTTCAACCAGATGTTAGAGCGCCTGGAAAATGCGTTTGTACTACAAAAAACATTTGTTGCCAATGTTTCGCACGAGCTTCGAAATCCACTTACAAAAGTAACATCGCAACTGGAGGTGACGTTACTTAAACCCCGCGACGCCGCGCAATACCAGGAGACGATTACCTCTGTGCTGGAAGACATTCGGGAGCTGAACCAACTTACCAACACATTACTCGATCTGGCCAAAGTTACCCAGGGAAGTGGCTTTACCATGTCGGAAGTACGTGTGGACGAAGTGATTTTGGACGCGCGCCAGGATGTGGTAGAGACGGACGCAGCGTATATTGTTCGGGTTGTTTTTGATGCCATGCCGGATGATACCGAGCGCTTGCGGGTAATGGGCAACGGCCACCTGTTACGCACGGCGGTAGTTAACGTGCTGGAAAACGCCTGTAAATTTTCCCCCGACCATGTGGCACTGGTGCGGCTCCAAGCCACCGAGGGCCAGCTCCAAATACAAGTTGAAAATGCCCTTGCGCCAGGCACATTCTCAGATGAAGACCGCGCCCGAATCTTTGAGCCGTTTTACCGCATTCGTGGTACCACCCAGGTAAAGGGGTATGGAATTGGTCTTTCGCTGGCTCAACGGATCGTTTCCATCCACAACGGTGCGATTACCTTCCAAATCCATGAGAATAGGGTTTTCGTAACCATGCGCTTTCCCAGTTTGTGAGGTTGGCGGTTGACTTATTTTGAATCTTTGCTCGTGCAAAGAATTGGGTGCAAAACCGACACTGGGGGGCTCAAATCAGTTCTAATTCTTTTTTAAGGAGAAGTTTTTTCTGTGGCTAACTCAGCCAGATATTTTTGCTCTTGGTTTAGAAAAGCAGTTTGTTAAGGTTTGGTTGTTGCTAAGTGAGACAACCGAAGTGTAGCCCGGTTTACCTTCTCCGGGCTACTTCTTTTTTATAGCCACCCGGGCGCCTACGGCCATAATTCCCGGCAATGTATCCATGCGCATTTGTTGTACCAGCTGTAGATGGTACCGTCCATTTCGCGTAAAGCGGTAGTTATCCAGTAACGAAAAACGGTGATCGTACACATCGCCCAATGCGCTACTGCCAAAAGACTCACCGGTTTTTTCATGGAATAAGTAATTGGCAACCAACTTCTCCGAAACAAGCAGACCGGTAGAGTCTTTTAATTGGTAGGCAACAAACAACCGGGCATACGGATACTCCAGTGAGTTACGCACCATGTAGTCGATGGAGTAGGCCGGGGCAATGTCTTTGATTTGAAACTCGAAGCGGAGTGTATCCGTGATTTTCCAATTCCGGTCGTTAAAATCGGTGTTTTGTTCCAGGAGTAAATTCGGATCGCCACACGCCACCATCAGGAGGGCTACACCTGCTGCATACCAACCTTTCATTACGATTGCTTGTTGTTGGAAGGCCGGGGACCACGATTTTGATTACCCCGATTTCGGTTTTTCTTCCGCTTTTTGTTCTTGTATTTTTTATCCAGTCGCTCCAAATCATTGTTCAGGGGTGCGGCTGTATCTTTTTCCGGCACGATGTTCACTTCCAACGAAGCAGGTTTTTTACCGGCACGATTCATTTCGAGGATTTCGTTTACCCGTTGGATGTTGAGCGGGTACCAGTTGCTTTCGTCTTTAAACCCGAACCACATGATCTTACGAAAGATGTCTGTTTTTTGGAGCACCGCTTCGCCCGCCTCGGTAAGTAACGGGCGTTGCACCTCGGGAATGTCTTTCAGGGCATCCATATAGGTTTCCAGTTCGTAATTCAGGCAGCACTTTAAGCGGCCACACTGGCCGGATAGTTTAGACGGGTTGAGTGATAGGTTCTGGTAGCGGGCGGCACTGGTAGCCACGTTTTTGAAATCGCTGAGCCACGTAGAGCAGCAAAGCTCGCGCCCACATACGCCAATGCCGCCAATCCGGCCAGCTTCCTGGCGTAATGAAATCTGGCGCATTTCTACGCGTATCTTAAATTCACCGGCCAGAATTTTGATCAATTCCCGAAAGTCGACCCGCTCTTCTGCGGAGTAAAAAAAGGTGGCTTTGGTATTATCGGCCTGGTATTCCACGTCCGACAGCTTCATTGGTAACTTGAGATCGCGGATGATTTCGCGCGACCGGTACAAGGTGGGTAACTCGCGCTTTTTTACATCTTCCAGTTTTTCAAGGTCTTTGGTGTTGGCAATGCGGTAGATTTTTTTGATCTCTCCATCGTTCGCCACTTTTCTTTTTTGCATCTGCAAGCGTACCAGTTCGCCTTGCAGGGATACGTACCCGATATGGTGGCCGTTAGTGGCTTCAACCACTACGGCATCGCCGGTGTGTAACTCAAAGCGATCCTGATTGCGGTAAAAGTCTTTGCGCCCGTTTTTAAAACGGATTTCCAGCACGTCAAACCGATCTACCTGCGGCATCTCCATGTTCGACAGCCAGTCGAACACATTCATTTTATTACAGCCGCCGGTACCGCACGCTCCGTTATTATTGCAACCGGCTACTTGGCCGTCTTTTTTAGTTCCACAACTACAGCCCATGGCACTTATTTTTTTCCAATCGCACGTTCCATCGTCTGTAAATCTACACCAATATCTTTTCGGTAGTACACTTTATTCCACGCAATCTGTTGCGCTTTTTGGTAGGCTTGGTTGCGGGCCGCTGCCAGCGTGGGCGCCATCCCGGTAACGGCTAACACACGCCCGCCGTCGGTGACCACTTCGTTGGCCTGAACCCGGGTGCCGGCATGAAAGGTGAGCGGATCTTGGGTAAGTCCGCGGATTGGAAACCCTTTTTCAAATGCTTCCGGGTAGCCGCCAGACACCAGGCAAACAGTAACGGCATATTCGGGGTGCACGTCCAGTTGGATTTCCTCCAACCGCCCGGATGCGCATGCTACCATTACATCTACCCAATCGTTTTTGATCCGGGGCAATACCGCCTGCGTTTCCGGATCGCCCATGCGCACATTATACTCAATCACGTAAGGCTCTCCGTTTACGTTCATCAAGCCGATAAAAATAAATCCCCGAAAGGGGATGCCCTCGTTTGCCAAACCACGTAGCGTGGGCATTACCACTCGCTCCGTTACTTTTTTTTGAAAACCGGCATCGGCAAAGATGACCGGAGAAACCGCGCCCATGCCGCCCGTGTTTAAGCCAGTATCGCCATCGCCAATGCGCTTATAGTCTTTGGCCTCGGGCAGAAGGCAATACCCTTTGCCATCGGTAAGCACGAAAAAGGAGGCTTCAATGCCTTGCAGAAATTCTTCCACCAGTACCTTGGCGCTGGCGGCACCAAACTTACTTTCTGCCAGCATTTCTGTTAGTTCCTGCCGGGCGGCATCGTGCGAAGCGCAAATCACCACGCCTTTTCCGGCTGCGAGGCCGTCGGCTTTCAGCACAATCGGGAGTGTGCATGTTTGCAAGTAGTTCAGCCCTTCGGCAAGTTGAGCAGCAGTAAAGGTTTGGGCTTTTGCCGTGGGGATACCATGGCGCAGCATGAATTGCTTCGAAAAATCTTTGCTTCCCTCCAACTGCGCGCCAGCCTGGCCGGGGCCTACAATGAGGAGGTGTTTTAAATCCGGTTGGGCTTCCAGAAAGTCGCGCAGGCCCTTCACCAGGGGTACTTCCGGGCCCACGATCACTAAATCAATCCGGTGGTGGCGGCAGGCGTGTGCCAGTTGCTCGAATTGATCTACGGCAATGGGTAGTTGCGTGCCAAGATCGGCCGTGCCTGCGTTACCGGGCGCGATGTACAAGTGGCCGCAGCGCGGGCTTTGCTTAAGTTTCCACGCCATGGCGTGTTCGCGGCCTCCACTCCCAATCAACAGAATATTCATGTGTAAAATAGGCGGTAAAGGTAGTAAAGAAAAAAGGTAGCCAAAGCGGCTACCTTTTCGGCCAGAATGTCTTGCGCAAGGCTAGTTGGCGTATTCGCTCAGGAATTTTACGCGCATCAGGCGGATGTTTTCTTCCGTGAAGTCCGTGTCTTCATCGCCTAACTCTGCAAGGGCATCTTCAATGCTGTCGGTTTCGGAGTTGAGGAAGTAGTCGAAAATAGTTTCTTGTTTCTCTTCGTCCAAAACCTGATCGATGTAATAATCGAGATTGAGCTTGGTGCCGGAGTAGCAGATGTTCTCGATTTCGGTGAGCAACTCATCAAAGCTGATGGATTTGCTTTCCGCGATTTCGTCCAGGTCTACCTTACGGTCGATCTGCTGAATAATGAAAATTTTGATTTTTGACTTATTCACGGACGATTTCACCACCACGTCCGACGCAGTTTCGATGTCGTTATCCTCTACGTATTGCTGAATAAGTTCCAGAAATTCTTTTCCGAACTTATTCACCTTGCCCATGCCCACCCCGTTTACCGAGGCCATGTCTTCTTTGGTGGTAGGGTAGATGGTGGCCATTTCCTCCAGCGACGGATCCTGGAAGATCACGTAAGGGGGCAGGTTTTTATCTTTTGCTACTTTTTTGCGCAGCGTTTTCAGCAACTCAAAAAGTTTTATATCGTAGGATTTGCCCGCCATGGGAGTGCGGTCCGGGCTGTCTTCCTCGTCTTCCACTTCCGTGGCGTAGTTGTGGTCGCGGGCCAATTCAATGGGCTGCGGTTTGGAGAGAAATTTTTTGCCTTTTTCGCTGATGCGCAGCACGCCTACATTGTCGATATCTTTTTCCAGATATTGGTAAATGAGCGCCTGGCGGATAACGGACTTCCAGAAGTCATCATCCTCTGTATCGCCTTTGCCGTACACTTTTAAATCGAAGTGGCCGTAGCTCTTTACGTATTCGTCTTCTACCCCGCGGATCACGTTTACCAAATGGCCCAGCCCGAATCGTTCGTTTGTTTGGAGCACTGCTTCGAGCGCGATTTTCACGTGTGCGGTGCCGTCAAAACGTTCGCGCGGATGCACACAGTTATCGCACATGCCACAGTTGTTCTCTTTGTATTCTTCACCAAAGTAGTGTAACAACTGGCGTCTGCGGCAGACGGGCGACTCGGCATAAAACTCCATTTCCTGCAGCAGAATGCGCGCGTTCTCACGCTCTTGCACCGACTTGTCTTTATTGAATTTTTCGAGCTTGTTCAGGTCGTTGTGGCTGTAGAACATCAGGCAATGTCCTTCCAATCCATCGCGCCCGCCACGCCCGGTTTCCTGATAGTATCCTTCCAGCGATTTGGGCACATCGTAATGCACTACAAACCGCACATCCGGTTTATCGATGCCCATGCCAAAGGCAATCGTGGCCACAACGATGTCTACTTCTTCGTTTAGAAAGTCATCTTGATTTTTTACGCGCACATCGGCATCCAGACCGGCATGATAGGGTACCGCTTTGAAGCCATTCACATTCAATAGTTGTGCGATTTCTTCTACCTTTTTTCTGCTGAGGCAGTAAATAATACCCGATTGGCCTTTGTGTTCTTTCAAAAAGCGAATGAGCTGCTTTTTGGTCTCCTTCTTGGGCCGCACTTCGTAGTACAGATTTTTGCGGTTGAAGGAAGAGATGAAGACATCCGCCTCCTCCATTTGCAGGTTTTTTTGAATATCCAGCTGTACTTTGGGTGTGGCCGTGGCAGTCAGGGCTATTACGGGCATTTCGCCCAACTGGCTGATCATGTTTTTGATCTTGCGGTACTCCGGCCGAAAATCATGGCCCCATTCGGAAATACAGTGGGCTTCGTCAATAGCAACGAATGAAACGTTTACTTTTTGAAGGAATGCAATATTTTCTTCTTTGGTAAGCGACTCGGGCGCAACATACAGTAGCTTAATGTTACCCGCCAGCGAATCTTTTTTTAGCTTGGTAATCTCTGCTTTGCTCAAAGTTGAATTCAGGAAGCGCGCGTTAATGCCGTAGGCATTTAATTGGTCCACCTGATTTTTCATCAACGCAATCAGAGGTGATATTACTACCGCCAACCCTTCGTGCATGAGTGCGGGTAATTGATAGCACAGCGACTTACCCGCGCCGGTGGGCATAATCACGAAAGTATTCCTACCACTTAGTATGTTGCGAATAACTACTTCCTGATTGCCGCGAAAGCCCGAGTAACCAAAGGCTTGTTTCAATTTCTCGCGTAAAACGTCTTTTTCCTCAGCAACTACCATATGTTAGGGTCAGTGTAAATCGTCTATCTTTGCCATCCAACAAACGTAGAACAGCTTTAACATTGAATTTAGCAAAAAATATTCAAAACATTGCACGAGAGGTATTAATAAATGAATCTCGGGCTTTAGCACAAATTGCTTCGTATATCAACAACGAGTTTGAGCAATGTGTTCAAACGATCCTGGCCAGTACCGGGCGCGTAGTGATTACCGGCATTGGCAAAAGCGCCATCATCGCTCAAAAAATTGTTGCTACACTAAATTCCACCGGAACGCCTTCCATGTACATGCATGCCGCAGACGCGATTCACGGTGATCTGGGCATGATTCGCGATGAGGACATTATCATCTGCATCTCCAAAAGTGGCAACACTCCGGAAATCAAGGTGCTTGTTCCGATTCTAAAACGCAGAGGGGCAAAACTTGTTGCTTTGGTAAGCAACACGCAATCGTATCTGGCTCAACAAGCTGATTTTGTATTAAATGCAACGATTGCAGAAGAGGCCTGTCCCAACAATCTGGCGCCCACCACCAGCACAACCGCCCATTTGGCGTTGGGGGATGCACTGGCGGTAGCATTATTGGAATTACGCAACTTCAGCAGCGAAGACTTTGCACGCTTTCATCCCGGGGGTACTTTGGGCAAGCAACTCTACCTGAAAGTGGAAGATATTTTTGTGCGGCATCAATTGCCCGTGGTTCGCCCGGATTCAACGCTGAAAGAAGTCATTCTTGAGATTTCTTCCAAGCGCCTGGGTGCAACCGCAGTGATGAACGAAAACAAAGATTTGCTGGGGATCATTACCGATGGAGATTTGCGCAGGATGCTGCAAAAAGAGGTGGATATTCAGCATGTGCAGGCAGCGGCGATTATGACCCGTACACCCAAAACGATTGATCAATCAGAATTTGCTGTGAAAGCCTTAGAGGTGATGCAGAAAAACAGCATCACACAATTGGTGGTGATGAACGGCACAGAACTGGCGGGTTTTATACATTTGCATGACTTGTTAAAAGAGGGAATTGTCTAAACGTACAGGTATGTCCCAAAATACGTATGTGGTTTTAATGGCCGGTGGGGTAGGAACCCGCTTTTGGCCCTATAGCCGTAATGCTAGACCGAAACAGTTTTTGGACGTGCTGGGGGTAGGCAAAACCCTGCTCCAATCTACGTACGACCGATTAATGCCCGTGTGCATTCCGGAGCATGTGTTTGTGGTGACCCATGAAGAACAACGCCAACTGGTGAAAGAACAGTTGCCGATGCTTTCGGACGATCAGATTCTTTCCGAACCCATGCGCAAAAACACGGCGCCCTGCATCGCTTACGCGGCCCGGAAAATTGCCATGAAGGACCCAAACGCCGTGATGGTGGTGAGTCCGGCCGACCACGTGATTCTAAACGAAGTGGAGTTTCAGCAAGTTATTCGGAAAACCGTAGACCAGGCCCGCGCCCAGGATAAGCTGATTACGTTGGGCATTAAACCCACCCGCCCGGAAACCGGCTACGGTTACATCCAGTTTCTGGAGTCGAAAAACCAATTGAAAAAGGTAAAGACGTTTACGGAGAAGCCGGAATTGGCCATGGCCAAGAAGTTTTTAGAAAGTGGCGACTTTGTGTGGAACTCCGGCATTTTTATCTGGGGTGTATCGGCCATTTTACAGGCATTTAGTAAACACCTGCCAGAGATGACGGAGTCTTTTGAAGAAGCGGCCCCCTCGTTTTTTACGGCAAACGAAAAAACAGCCATCCAAAAAGCCTACTCAGAGGTGAAGAACATTTCCATCGATTACGGCATCATGGAAAAGGCCGATAACGTACACGTGTGGTTGGGTAGCTTCAGTTGGTCAGACTTGGGCTCGTGGGCCTCGCTGCATGATATCTCCCAACGCGATGCCAGCAATAATCATATCGATGCCGATGCCATGCTGTACGACTCGCGCAACTGCATTGTAAAAGGGCCGAAAGACCAGCTTATTGTAGCCCAGGGTCTGAATGGCTACCTGGTGGGCGTGTTTAACAACGTAACCATTGTTTGCGAGAAAGATAAAGAAGACCTGTTCAGACGTTTTGTAAACGACTTAAAAGCAAAAAACAACGGGTCAAATTATTTGTAGGCTTTTTGCCGCAGTACTTCAAAGATGGCAATGCCCGCGGCCACGGATGCGTTGAGCGAACTGATTTTACCGCGTTGCGGTATGGCGGCCAATTGGTCTGCCAGCTTCAAAAACTCGGGCGATACTCCGTCCTCTTCGCTTCCAATCAGCAACACCACAGGTTTATTTAAATCAATGTTATAGATGGGTTGATCGGATTTTTCCGTGCAAGCCACAACCGTCATGCCGTTGTCTTTCAGCTGCTGGATGGTTTTCTTTAAATCGCGCTCGCGGCATACGGGAATGTGGCTTAGCGCACCCGCACTGGTTTTCATGGCATCGCCAGTAATCGGGGCATTCCCTTTCTCGCCAACAATAATTCCATCCAACCCGGCGCATTCGGCCGAGCGGGCAATTGCTCCAAAATTTCTCACGTCGGTAATGCGGTCGAGCAAAATAAAAAAAGGCTCTCGCCCCTGGTGATAGGCGTGGTCAATTAGGGTTTGCAGCGGTGTAAACGTTACCGCTGCCAGTTGGCACACTACACCTTGATGGTTTTTGTACGAAAAGCGTTCCAGCTTTTGCACCGGAACAAAGGTGTACGGCACGCCTTTTTGTTTGGCTTCTGTTACCAGTTCTTTGATGAGATCGTTGGCCAGACCAGACTGGATGAAGATTTTTTCAATTGGCTTACCGGCACGAATGGTTTCGATTACGGCACGGGTGCCAAAAATCATGTCCTTTTTTTCCATCACCGCAATAGTAGGACATTGTTCGTTGAAATCCGATTTTTTTAGGATGCCATCCGCGAAAGCGAAAACCTAAAACCGGCTTTTACGCCACAGATCAATGGTGCTGTACCAAGGCTCGGCAAATCGTTTATCGCGCACAAGAATAAAGTTATCGGGGCTGTAGATCGATCCGTTTTTTACGAATGTAAAGCGAGTATCCACGCTGCGGTAATTCCAAATTTCCATGGCACCGTTATAGGTAACATCATCCGGCAAACCAAAGATGAGGTAAATCATGCCACGATCGGTTTTCCAACCTTCTTTGTAGGAAGTAAAATAATAGTTGGCCAACTCAATTCTACGGTAGTAGCTGCGCATGAATGTCTTCGCGCGCTCCTTGTCTTTCGTGATTTCGATAATCACCTTGTCAAACTCCGCTTTGTTGCTGCCGGCCTTGGCAATCCGCTCAAACTCCTCGCGGGTGGTTAAAAAAATCAAAGGTGGGGCTAAATCAATGATTTGACTGAGTTTGGGATACGTTTCGTTTTCCACGCGAAAGGCCACCCCTTGTGCCTGGGTAGTGTCTTCCTGGATCAAGTACAGTCCCTCTGTGCGCAACGTTACGGGTGTTTGCGGGGTGATCCAAAAAAGACTATCGGCCACCAGCAGCGGGTCTACCCGATTTTCTCTTTCCACAAACGGCGGGGAAGCCATGGGAAAATCAGATTTGTACGCGTACGCGCGGGCCCGCGACACGCCGGGTGCGCCCTGGTAGGTGATGGTGGTGTTCTTGGAAACAAAACGGTTCCAGACCGTAAGATTATTCGAAGCAATGGTTCCCTGCGTGGGATAGTTTGCCTCGATCAGTTTAGGAAACAGGTACGTGCGGGGATTGGCGGTATTGGTTACCGAGAGCACAAGCAGCCACGGTTTTTCGGGGATGGGAAATGTGAGGCGGCCGGTGCGCCCACGGGCCGATGTGCTGGTGATGGAATCATTGGCGAGTAGTTGCCCGGTTTTGTCCGAAAATGTAGCGCGCTTTTCCCACTTGATGGAGTATGCATCCAGACCAGCCACCGTACTGATCGTTTCCATGGCATAGAGCACCTGCATTTGGCCGGGCTGCCGAACGACCTGCATGCGAACCTGGATTTCGCAATTGGGATTGTACTGGTGGTTAAGGTTTGTATTGGTGATGGCCTGGCCAGTGAGCACCGCGGGCAACATCCAGCTAACCAGTAGAATTAGTTTTTGCATAGAAGCGTATGCCAAATAAACGATTCTTAGACACGTTTCGTTAGTGCAGGGTTTAAAATTTTCATCTTGGCCGCGTTTTTACGATGCTTTAGATTTGTAACCGTGAACAAAATATACACTACCGAAATTACTTCTGCAGCCCTTACTTCGGATACGCCCGTGCACTTGCGGCTGCTCGCCCCATATCTCAAAGCGGCCGCGTGGGTTCACGGAAACCTGTTGGAAGTGGGGTGCGGCGAGGGGCGCGGAATCGAGCATGTATTGCCTGCTGTGGCGAGTTACACGGCCATCGATAAAATTGAGGCGGCAATTGCTGAGTTGCGGCAGCGTTTCCCTGCGGCAAAATTTGTGGCGGGCCATCTGCCACCTTTGCCTTTTGCAGACAATAGTTTTGATGCCCTGATCAGTTTTCAGGTGATTGAGCATATTGAGGACGATGGCTTTTTCCTTCGCGAGTTACATCGGGTGCTTCGGCCGGGCGGGGTGGCATTGGTTACCACTCCCAATCGAAAACTAACGCTTTCGCGGAACCCGTGGCACGTGCGGGAATATCTGGCCGGTGAGTTGCTGCAACTTGCACAAGGTGTGTTTGCGCATGCGGAAATGAAAGGCATTGCGGGCAATGAAAAAGTGATGGCGTACCATGAGGAAAACAGGAAATCGGTGCAACGAATCATGCGGTGGGATGTGCTGGATTTGCAACATCGCCTGCCGGCCGGGTTACTGAAAATCCCCTACGAGATTTTGAATCGCTGGAACCGCAACAAGTTGTATGCGGGCACGTCCACCGCCCGCGCAATAACGGCTGGCGATTATTTTGTTTCGGACGAGGCAGACACTGCGCTCGACTTATTTTTAATTGCCCGAAAATAAAACGAGCGCCAGATGCAAACCTGGCGCCCGCTATTTTTTGAGTAAAAATGCTTATTGCACGCCAAGTCCGGCAGCGACTTTGTCGTAACTATCTTCAAAGCGCTTGGCAAGGTCGTTTTCGCCATTTTCGTACAACACCCGTTGCAGCACGGCCAGAATCACCATGTTTCTGCGCAAATCGTTTGTAAGGCCGTAGTCTTTTTCCATGAGGTACGTTACCATTTCTTCGGCACGTGCACCAATGGTTTTTGCCAACTCCACTGCGCGCTCTTTTTCTCCTACTTGAAAGAGCAGATTGATGGTCTCTACGGAGCTTTCATCATACGGTACCGCGGCGTCGGGCATTTTTTCCAGGTTGAACATTAATACTTTTCGGGCTTTTTCCATCTTGTTTTCCGCCGGCAATTCGGTGGAAACCACAGCCCCACCCAAGGTGGCTTCTTCATTTGCTTCGCGCACCAGTGCTTCGGCCAGCGTGTTTAAGCCGCTGCGGTGGTTCAATACGAAACCGCGGTAGTCTTCGTTGTAGTACACGTTGGGGTTATCCAATCCGCGATAAGCGAATTTATTGATCAGATTATCGTACATCACCTCGGTGTTCACAAAGTCAACATCCTTGTTGGGATTCCTTACGGGGATGATGCGGTAGGCGTTACCCTCGGCAATAGCATAAGGCCGCAGGTCGAGATTAAGCTGCGCCATGGACGTAAAGTTCACGTAAATCGGGCGCTCCCAGTTGTTCGTGGCGAGCAGGTCAAGAAACGCCAGGTCTTTCTTCTCCAGTCCATTTCCTTTCAGGCGGATCGTCATTTGCGGCAACACATTTTTTTGCAGGTTGCGAGGTACAAAACCCAGTTCGCGCACGTGTGCCGTATCGACTGATAATACAAAATTCTTACTGGGCACGATGTTCCTGTCGCCACTGCGCAACTCTTTGTAGTTTTTGCTGAGTAGTTCAATGTACTGCTTCAGGTCAATGGCGTTTAGCTTCAGGTCGGCATACGGCAGGTAATCGTTTGGTCCGCCTTGCTGATAATCTTTCAGCGAAAGCGTGTAGGGAAATGGCTGCGATTCGTAGGCGGCCCGCATGGTTTGATCGATGTACCAATCGGTGTTGTAGTAGCTCAGCACAATCACCCGAACATCGGTGCGGAAGCCCTCCACTTCCTGGGCGTACCAGAGCGGGAAGGTGTCGTTATCGCCACCGGTGAAGATGATGGCATTGGGCGCGCAGCTGGAAAGGTAGTTTTTGGCAGAATCCACAGAGAAATAACGATCGGACCGATTGTGATCATCCCAGCCTTCTGCGGCCATGAGTGCGGGTGCGGATAGGCAAACAAGAGTGGCGGTTACCGCGGCAGCCTTGCCATTACGCAACATTTTTTGAATGAGATCCGCTACGGCAATCACCGCCAGGCCGATCCAGAACGTGTAGGCGTAGGTAGATCCGGCGTAGATGTAGTCGCGCTCGCGCGGTTCTTCAGGTGGCGTGTTGAGGTACACCACAATGGCAATACCCAGTAGCACAAACAGAATTCCTACTACGGCAAAGCCCTCGGTATCTTTGGTGAATTGGTAGAACATGCCGATGAGGCCGAGGATAAACGGAATCATAAAAAAGTTATTTCGCCCGCGGTTGTTGGCCAGTTGCTCGGGCACATCATCAAACCAGGCGGTGGGGTTCAACCAATCTGCGCCTTGCTCATCGCTTTCGCGGCCGGCAAAATTCCACATGAAGTAGCGCATGTATTGAGTACCGATTTGGTGCTTGAACATGTAATACAGATTTTGGCCAAAGGTGGGCTTTTCGCCTTCGCCAAGGCCCAGAATGCGCTGGTAAGATTCTTTGTACTCGCTATTCCAAACGCGCGGTAAGATTGTGATGTGGTTAGGATCGTACTCGTACTCAACCTTGCGATCGGTAATCTCGTACTTGTCTTTGCCTTTGGTGTACACCGGATCGCCCTGTTTTACGCCAATCAGTTCAGCGGTATAGTAGGGGCCCGAGAAAAGCGGCCGGCTGCCATATTGCTCGCGCTTGAGGTACCGCACAAAGCTCATCACATCCTTGGGTGCATTTTCGTTGATTGGCGGATCGAAATTAGACCGAATAACGATTGTGGTGTACGATGCATAACCAATCAGGATAAACGCCACGGACAACAGCGAGACGTTTAAAAGCACATTCGCTTTTTTCTGGCTGAAATAGATGCCATAGGCAAGACCGCCCACCAAAAGCAACATGAACACAAACACCCCCGAGCCAAATGGCAAGCCAAGGTTATTAACAAAAAACACTTCGAAGCCGCCCGCCAAGGTGGGTAAACCGGGAATGATAAACTCGTTGATGAAAAGCACCAATGCCCCGCTTATAGCCAAAGCCGCCACAACACCAGCTTTGGATGGCTTGTATTTTTTGAAGTAATAAATCAGACCCAGGGCGGGCAGCGCCAACAAGTTGAGCAGGTGGAACCCGATGGACAACCCGACCATGTACGCGGTAAGAATCAACCACCGGTTGGCCTTAGCTTCGTCTTCGATAATATCCCATTTCAAAATAAGCCAAACCACAAGTGCGGTAAAAAAGGAAGACATGGCATACACCTCGGCCTCTACAGCCGAAAACCAGAAAGAGTCGGAGAATGTGTACGCCAGCGCACCTACCAAGCCGGCACCCATCAGCGTCCAGATTTGATCCGCCTGCAAGTCGGCCGGATTCTTCACACCCCAGAGTTTACGGCCCAATAAAGTGATCGACCAAAACAGGAAGAGAATGGTGAAAGCCCCGGCCAGCACGCTCAGGAAATTTACCCAGAACGCTACCTTGGTTACATCGCCCATGGCCAAAAAAGAAAACACGCGGCCAACCAGCATAAACAACGGGGCTCCTGGCGGGTGCGATACCTCTAGTTTGTACGCTACGGCAATGAACTCGCCACAATCCCAATAACTCATCGTTTCTTCGAACGTAAACCAATACGTGAGCAGGGCAACTCCGAACACCAACCAACCCACCAGATTATTTGCTTTTGTAAACTGCATGAAGAAAATTTTGAAGTGCGAAAATACAGTAAATAAATGTGCTAATTCTTACGGCGCTGGTAAAGCTACTTGTACACGGCCATGTAAAAAAGCAGCCAGATCACGAAAATAAAAATGTACGAACCCGCCACAATAAACCAGGCGATCTTCTTGCTCTTTCGGGCATAGAAATGAATTCCCTCGGCCAGTAGCCACCAATACACCGGCTCAAACAAGTTCAGCGCCCGCAGCGGGTAGGCGTAGCGCTTGTCGATTGTTTCGTAATCGAAGAAATTCATGAGCGATAGCGGGTAGAAGCCGCGGATGCTATAATACGTTGGATCGGTTTCAATGAAGAGGTAGTAGCCGATTTTTAGCAACTCGGGAATTAGAAAAACAAATTCCGCCATAATCACCACGCCCCAGGCCTGCCAGTAGGTTACCCGGTAGCCAAACATGAAGCACCCGATCCACACCACAAACCCAATGACGGTAAATTTCCACGCGTAGACCACGGGTATGGTAAGCAATTTCAGCGCGTTGATGGTTTGCAAAATACCCCCACCGGGCTGGTCGGCCAGAAACTCGAAGGCGGCGGTTTCGTTTTCAATGAAGGAAATCTTTACAAACAACAGTAAGAAGGCAAGCAGGCAGAGTAGCAGGAAAGCCACTTTTTTGTTGATGCTGAGGAAGGGTTCAAGAATGGCGTTTGACTGCAAGACGGGCGGGTTTTATGACGGGGTTTTTGTTTCTTTGAAGTTCTAACGGGCAATGTACGGAGGCTGGGTAATAAAAGTAACTGTGTTGGTAGGGCTACTTGCCGGGTTGAGCACCGTGAGCAGCGGGGCCCAGCCGCTAAGTCCGGCAAAAAACGATACCACCATCATTCTCATTTCCGATATCAACGTACAGTTGGAATGCGCTCAAGCGTTAAACGATCTTTATAACTTCGAGTTTTCTAAAGCCGAGCGGCAGTTTAAGTGGTTTAAGCAAAAGTATGGGTGGCATCCGCTGCCTTATTTTTTGTTGGGGCTGAGCAACTGGTGGAAAATTATGCCCAATACATCGGATACCCGGTATGACGATGTGTTTTTAAGTTACATGGACAGCACCATTACCGTGGCCGAAAACCTGTATAAAAAGCATCCGCCCTACAGAACCGAATCAGCGTTTTTTCTGGCGGCCGCCTACGGCTTTAAAGGGCGTTTGTACTCTGATGAAGAGCGCAAAAACTGGCGTAAAGCTGCCACCGCAGGCAAAAGCGCGCTGAACTACATGGAAGAGTGTAAAGAAAAAAACGACCTGAGTCCGGAGCTCCTGTTTGGCGATGGGTTGTATAACTATTTTTCAGTGTGGGTACCCGAGAACTACCCAGCCCTCAAGCCCATCATGTGGTTCTTCCCGAAAGGTGACAAGGCATTGGGATTGAAGCAGTTAAAAGAAGTATCGTACAACGCATTTTACACGCGCACCGAGGCGATGGTATGGCTTATGCGGATTTTGAATGGGTATGAAAACGACCAGCCCCGGGCGTTTCAGATTGCCGAGTACCTTTACCAAACCTACCCCAACAACGCCTATTTTCACCGTTATTATGCCCGAATGTTGTATGCCCGCGGCATGTATGCCGAGTTGGAGCGCGAGTCGACAGATATCCTGGCGAAAATCGATAGCAGCAAGGTAGGCTACGAGGCCACCAGTGGCCGCTATGCCGCGTTTTTTTTAGGGCAGTTGGCAGGGGCCCGGCGCAACTGGGATGCCGCCCGCAAATACTACGAGTTGGCCGCGAAGTTTGCAGAATCTACGGGTGCTACGGAGTCGGGCTACTACTTGTATTCGCTGATTGAACTGGGCGAGATCGCTGAGCGGCAGGGCCGCAAAGCCGATGCAAAACGCTATTTTCAACTGGTGAAGAAAAATTCCGACCGGAAAGATGAGGCTTTTAAAAGCGCAAAAAGTCGGTTAAAGAAACTCGAAAAAGGCGATTAGCATGGAAATGCGGGATTTGGTGGTTACGCCTATTGTAATCGTACTGGTTCTTGCCGCGGCTTATTTTATTCGCCCGCTGGTTACAGATCGCACTACGCGCAAGTATTTTTTCCCCGGGCTACTCGTGAAAATTCTGGGCGCGATTGCCTTGGGGTGTATTTATCAGTTTTATTATTCCGGCGGAGATACCTTTAACTTTCATACCCACGGTAGTCGCCACATCTGGAATGCGTTTTTTGATAGCCCCTCCGTTGGTTTGCAACTGCTGTTTGGTTCCAATCATTCCCACGCGGGTGTGTATGAGTACTCGCGAAGGATTGTTTTTTTCGAGGATGACTCCTCGTATTTCGTGATTCGGGTAGCTGCTTTTTTTGATTTGTTCACCTTCTCTTCCTACTCAGCCACCGCAATTTTGTTTTCTACGGTTGCCTTTGTTGGGGCCTGGTGTTTGTTCCTCACGTTTTACAAACAGTATCCCAGTGCCCACTTCGGCCTGGCGTTGGCATGCTTGTTTGTTCCTTCTGTTTTCTTTTGGGGGAGCGGGGTGTTGAAAGATACCCTCGTTTTGGCTGCGCTTGGCGTGGCCACATACGCCATCTATCAGTTGTTCATGGAACACCGCAACCATATGGCAGCGGTTGTGCTGATTTGCCTCAGCTTTTATGTGATTTTTTCGATCAAAAAGTTTGTGCTGCAGGCGTATCTGCCAGCCGTTTCTGTTTGGCTTTTTTTTCATTGGTTCGCCCGTGTGCGTTCCAGTGTGCTGCGCATGTTGCTGGTGCCGTTTGTGGTAGGGATGATTGCGGCGGGCGGATATTTTTCTGTGAGTAAAGTAGGGGAGGGTGACCAAAAATATTCCCTGGACAAAATTGCGCAGACGGCTGCCGTAACTGCATACGATATTCGGTTTTGGACCGGGCGGGAGGCGGGATCTGGCTATACCCTTGGCGAGTTGGATGGCACCATGGCATCGATGATCCGCCTTGCGCCTGCCGCCATAAACGTAACCCTGTTTCGGCCCTATTTATGGGAAGTAAAAAATCCACTGATGCTTTTGTCCGCGTTAGAAAGCCTGGCGTTTCTCGGGTTGTTGATCTACGTTGTGTTTTCAACTAAACAATTAACAAAAAAGGTAGTGGATAAAAACGTGCTTTTTGCGTTCGTTTTCTCCTTGATTTTTGCGTTTGCAGTTGGGGTATCTACGTTTAATTTCGGCACGTTGTCCCGCTACAAAATTCCGCTGGTACCGTTCTATGCCGTGGCACTGGTGTTGTTAAGTCATTCGAAGAGTGAGAGGAAATTCTCTGAGTTGGACTTAACGGAGTAGTGATCGATCACAAAGCTGCGCCCGATTACACCCATTTCCTTTCTCAGGCCCGGATCGGAGATCAGCTCAGAAAGCTGAGCGATCCAGGAGTTCTCGTCCGTTGCTAATCTCCCGTTTTTACCATTTACGATTACCCGGTTTTCGCCTACAGCCGAGGCTACGCAGGGAATTCCAAGGGCCATGTATTGCAAGAGCTTGAACCCGCATTTCCCTTTCGACCACTCGTCATCCGGCAAAGGCATAATCCCAATGTCGATTTGTGCTAAATCTCGAATTTCGGTTTCGAGGCCCCATTCTTTAAATTCGATTGCGGGGTTTTCAAAACCCGGATTTTGGTCCGCGATAATCAAGAAGTGTATGTTTTGAAAGCGCTGCTGCAGCTGGTAAAAAACGGGCAAAAATGGTTGCAGATACTTCAAGGTAGTGCGGGAGCCTGTCCACCCAATGGTGATTACGTTACTTTGCGTGATTCGCGATGGCCAAAGAACAGGATTGTGCACAGATTCCGTGTCGATGGTAGTAGGGTTGATGACCACCCGGGCACTAAATTGTTGGGCGTACGCGGCCAGGTATGCGTTACCACAGCTAACGCAATGGCTGATGTGGCAAATCGTGCTCACCTTGCCGCGCCATTTTAGCAATTTCTCCAACCCATTCTCACTTTTTTTGTCGGTCATCCAAATCGCATCATCAAAGTCGTAGATCAGTTTTTTTTGCCAAACTTTGGCCAGCAGCCACTCAAACCATGGCGGCCCGATTGGCAGCGCCTCGCGATGAATAAACACATGCGTAAAACGGTGAGCGGAGAAAAGCAACCCCACTCTGCGCATACTTCCGGTAAAAATGAGTAAAGCCTTTTTTATCGACTGGCCGTTACGGTAGAACACCTGCCAATGCTGCTGACTTTGAAATGGTGCCACGCTCACCTCATGCCCGCATTTGGTGAGCAACGTAAAGTACTGTTCAAAACGAAACCGTTGGGAGGGGGCATAATCAACCGAATACGGAACGATAAACAATATTTTCATGTTGAGCTTAGCGCTACTTTCGGGGTAAGAAAAGCCGAATCGCACGAACAATCATGTTTCCGATTCGATAGCTTTTAGAACGATAAATCGATTCGATCTTTTTGTCGAAATATGTTTCCAGGGACTGGTATAGATTATCGTTCGTAAACGCGCTGTTTTCCGGCAGATTCGAAAGGGGAGAGTCTGAGCATATCGCAAGATTGTATTGATGCGCCAAGCCAGTTGTTTTGCCGATGTTGTGGAAGCTGCCGGTAAAAGACTCCAATTTCGCGGGCGAGTCGCGGAAAACTATTCCGCCAATGAAAAATCCCTGATAAAAAAAGCAATGGTTTCTGAAATTCTTTCTAATCAAATCTTCAAACTCGTGGCGGTATAGCTCTTTTACGTGGAATTCATTTTGATGACCTGTGGCATCCGAGTAAAATTCCTTATCGGGCGAGGATATGATTAAAAGTCCACCGGGCTTCATCACCCGCTTTATTTCGCTAATCATCAACTCGTGATCCGCCAAGTGTTCGATAGTTTCAAAACTTACAACGGCGTCTACAGAATGATCAGCTAAAGGAATTGCTGTTGCCGATCCTGCCATAAACTTGAGATTCGGTCTTACATAACGCGCGCGAGCATATGCAATAGCTTCTGCACTTAAATCAACACCCACAACCTCGGCTGCCGCAAAAGATAATAGTTGGGAGCCGTATCCTTCTCCACTCGCGATGTCTAAAACGATCTTTCCCTCTACCATTTGCTGCGCAATCGCGTAGCGATGTAAATGCTCCAAGGCAATTCTCCCGCCTATACTTGATAGAATTCTTTCACCGGTGAAATCCATGATTTAGTTGATTGATCTCTTTCTGGAGGTTTTTTAAACCGCCAAAATTAATCATAACCGTTACGGGAATAATTATAAGGTTCAGTAAAATAGTTGCGAAAACAAATCTCAGCCAGCTGTCGGCAAAGGCCGAAATGGCTGAGCTAGCCCACAACGAGGCTCCGAGCAAGGGTGCCGATTTGGCCAACGGCATAAGGCCGGGTTCAATGATGCGCCAGAAACTTCGAGACTTATGCAAAGCGTTTTTGAGCAGATAAATGTTTGCGGGAACACTTGTTACCAGAGTTGAAATTACCGTTGCGGTAACTGCGCCCATCACCCCCATTTTGGGGATGAGCAAAAATGACAATGTAAGGTTCAGAATGCCATCTGCAAAGGATGTTTTGGTGTACCCTTCATTTTTACCCAAGCCGAACAAAAAAATACTGGGGATTCGAAAAACCACATGTAAAAAAACCGCTAATCCATAGCTCGCGGTCAAGGCTTCACTACTCGGCATTATCCACTCCGGTCCGATCCAAAGCGTAATAAAGGTTTGGTTGAATAGAAAAATATTTGCCAGTATCAAGATGGCAGCTACTGCTGTTAAACGTGAAATGTGAAAGAAATAAGTGTAACAGAAATCCACCCCTAAATTGGCTGCCTTTATCATCTTCGGCATATATGTGTCCGTCATTTTGATCAATGCAGTTTGCCCGATTTCAAGTACCCGGATGTTCAATGAGAAAAGGCTAAGTGAGCTGAGGCTGACAAAGCCGGCCAGAATGATTCGATCCCCATTGTAAATGATTTGGGCCGAAATCGCATTCAAGAAAATGAAAAAGCTGCCGCTCAGAACGGTTTGAGTTTCGCTAAGGGTTGGTATTCCGATGTGCAGAGCGAAACTCTTTTGCTTTTTCAGAAAGTAACTGCTGGCAGAAAGGTTGATGATTACGCTGGTGATATGGGCCAGAAAAAAACTATTTATGCCCCACCCAAGGTGAAGCAATACCAATGATCCAACATTAAAAATGAGGAGCGAGAAAAAATTAATTGTAGCGTTTGTTCGAAGGTGTTCCTTGGCAACTTGGATAGATGTGAATGGCTTGAAGAAAATGGAAACAACACTGGCAAGTAACGCAAAAAAGAAAAGTGTTTTCGAAAAAGCATGGCCCGTTGGCAGACTGAAAAACAGATCAGTTTTAAATGCGATAATCGCTATGATGGGTAGCGAAACAATTAAAACAAGAAATAAAACCCGATAGCTTTTTTTGATTATGGCATCGGTTTGATCGGAAGCACTGATCAAACCCACCGATATTTTTTGCAACAACCAACTTCCAATGCCAAAATCAAGCACCGATGTGTAGGCAACCAGTTGAGTGAATAAAATCACGAAGCCGTACTCATCCTCCTGAAGAAAATCCAGGTACTCGGGGGTAACTAAAATACTCACGAGCAAGCTTGCCATGAGCAAAAGTTGAATGTACGCTACTTTTAGCAAGGGTAAAAAAAAGCAAGTTATGTAATTTTCTTCACGGCGGTTTCGTCATAGCTTTGTGCGGCTAAGCAAAAGCTATGGACCTCAGTATTCTCATCGTATCCTATAATACAAAAGTTTATTTGCAGCGATGTATCGAATCGATTTTTAAATCGCAAACCCAGTTTACGTATGAGGTTGTTGTTGTTGATAATAACTCAACAGATGGTACTTTAGCGGGTTTTGCGGAGTTACCGTGGTATTCGAAGGTGCGCGTGATTCAAAATCGATACAATTATGGGTTCTCAGTAGCCATGAATCAAGCATATCGTGTTAGTCGGGGAAGATATGTAATGTCTTTCAACCCCGATGCTGAAGTCTTTCCCGATACGCTTCAAAGGGCTGTCGGCTATATGGAGTTAAATCCACAGGTGGGGAAAATCGGTTTCGCAACTGTTGAGGGAAACTCGCGGGTTCTGCCAACGGTTGTTTTTCGGAAGTATAATCAAATTGATTTATGGCGCATTTTTGTGGCTGCTGGCGAGCCAATGGTAACCAACGAGCCAAGGCAAGTAGATTGGATCTTTGGTACGGGTTTGGTTATCAGACGAGACGCACTTTCTGCCGGTAAACTATACCCGGAAAATTCCTTTCTTTTTTGGGAAGAGTATGATTTGAGTCGGGCAATCAAAAACCGGAACTTTGAAATTCATGTAGTGCCTTCCATAAGCATAACTCATCACGCAAGCGTCACATTTAAGAAGAGTAGAGACCGGATTCAGTGGGCCCGCTTGCTGAGCCATGCTCACGAATGGAGAGTTCGTAGCCAGCACTTTGGGCGTTTGAATGCGATAGTGAATTCATTTCTTTTGTTGGCAGATAATCTCCTGATATATAC
>CAYLWU010000047.1:0-22247 GCA_964387475.1 uncultured Ohtaekwangia sp.
GGCACCATCCGCGCGCAGCACTCAGGTAGTATACCAATTCACCTTACGGGATACGTACATCAGCGCGGCCACCAGCGTAAACAAGCCCACGCTGCCTACCAATAACGAGTAGTCTTGCAACTGAATGATGACAAAAATAAAGACATAGAAAAACGCGAGCAGACTACCGAAGAGCAGGGTAATGCGGTGGTTTTGCAACATGGTCCAGACGTATAACGTTACCACCGCAATGGTACACCCGCTGGAAATTAAATAGGAAGCGTTGAAGCCGATGTGCTCAGAAAAAGAAAGCAACAGCGAATAGTACACCACCAGCGCAGCCCCAATTAAAATATATTGAAATGCATGAATGCGTGCCTTCGTAATTAACTCCACCAGCAGCAGCGCCACGAACGAGAGTAAGACCACCAAAATGCCGTACTTGGCGGTACGCATGCTTTTTTGATACTGCCCAACAGGAATGAGCAAGCGCACACCAAAATCCGCATCGCTTAACTCGCGGTTACTGCCCACCCATTGCTGCTCAAACGGACGGTTGTAGTGGAGCACCCGCCAATGCGCTTCAAATCCCGCGGGCCCGACGTTGCGGCTGGCCGGGGAAAAGCTACCAACAAAGCTGGGGCTGTCCCACTTGCCGTTAACGGCAACTTCGGAAGTCTTGCCGGCGGGTATAAAATGCAGTGCGCGGCTGCCCTTTACCGCCAGTTGGATCACCAGCTCTTGATCCAGCGGCGTGTCGGGCGAGAGGTTTACCGGAATGCGAATTCCTTTTTTGAATTCGTTTTTTGTGCGGCTGAATAGCGTGGGCGCATCGCCATCTGCCAGTTCCGGCTTTTCGAGCAACCGAAGCACAATGCCGATGTTATCGGTTGGCTCGCCTTCCAGTTGTTGCTCACCCCAGCGCACCGATGGGTTGCTGCTTACGCCCCGCAAATCGCTGATGCCAACAATCAGGTAACTTTTGTTCCACAGCACGCTGGAGCTGGCAATGTTAAGTGCCGAAAAATCCGGCGCCTCGAATCGCGCCCGAAACACATTAAGCGACTCGTACACCGCAGCTTCAAAAATACCCCGGTGCAGGCGTGTGGGCTTTACTTCGCTTTTGGCAGTAAGCGTTTGGGGCAGGAAGAAGGCTAATTCCTCATACTCCCGCAGGTGCACGTTTAGTTTTTCATCGAGAACGGATTCCTTTTTTAGATATGGAATCACCAGCACCGGCCCCAGTAACACCTGCTCGCCCGACCAGGTTTCGCTGATGTCTTGAACCACAGACTGCGCGCGGTGTTGGCGCTCTTCGATGAGCGACTGAATCCACGTGGTGGGTATCAGCAACAAAAGCACTAAGACACCGATGGAAAAAATTTTAATGGAGATGGACTCCCGCACCCACACCTGCAGGCGCGTAATCAGTCCGGCGGATTCGTTTGGTTGATTCATTTTTTGTTTAATTAAAGTACTTTGATATTAAAAGTTAAAGGGTAAAAAAAGTTAAGCTTTGCGTTGTTGTTTCACCAGTGCCTCCATGGCTTCTAAATGGCGCTTGAAGGCGGTGCGGCCACGTTCGGTGATTTTGTACCGCGTATTGGGTTTGCGTTCAACAAACGACTTGACCACAGAAAGGTATTTTTCGCGTTCCAGTGCTTTCAGGTGGGTTGCCAGGTTGCCGTCGGTGGTTTGCAACAACTCTTTCAGGCTGGTAAAGTCGTACGAATCGTTGGCCGCCAGCACAGATACAATGTGCAGCCGGGTACTGTGTTCCAGCGTTTTATCAAAACCATCAAACGGGTTTTTCATCGATCGTACTTTTTGTACATCAACACCCCGTAAATAATGTGGAGTACGCCAAAACCGAGGCTCCAAAATAGTAAACCGTGCCGGGGGAAAAAGGCCGCCACTAACCCTAAAACGATCTCCAGGTAGGCCAGGTAGCGAATCTCATCAAACAAATGCACACTGGCGTTCATTAACGCCAACCCGTAAAAAAGTAACACCGCAGCGGCCACCAATTGATAGTTGCCTTGCGAAACGAGCACAAGCGTAAACACACCCCCGGCGGCCAACGGCACGGCCAGGTTAATCAACAACCGCCTGCTGGTGCTATTCCACAACGATGCCCCGGTTTTTTGTGCTTTGCGATAGCTAAACCACCCCCCGGTAGCCAGCGAGGCGGCCAAAACCAAAAATGCGGCGATGAGCAAATCGATGACTACGGGAATCCGACCATTATAGTACTCTACCGAGCGGGCCACCGCACCACTGTACAGCTGGTAATACGCATACGCGGCCCCGAACAAAGCGTACACACCTGCCAATATGCCCGATAAGCCACTGAGCGATACAAACTTAACAGAGCGATCCATCAGGTGGCGGATGTACTCAATATCCTGGGCCGTTGATTTTGATTCCATTTAAAAGTACTTTTAATTGCAAAGATAATGACGGGGGCAGATAAATCAAGGTTGCATTGCTTATTTTTAACCGAAATAAAAACCGATGCGCTTTTTGTTGCTTGCTTTCGTTTTGTGTGCAGGTACTGCCCTTGTAGCACAAGACTTTAAAACGTACGATCAATCCATTCCGGGAACAGCCCACTCGTTTAAAATGGTGGCCGTTCCGGCGGGCAGTTTTTCGCGCGGCAGCACAAAAGAAGCAGACGAAGGCCCGGTACGGAAGATTGACGTGGGCGCGTTTTGGATGGCCGAAGCCGAAGTTACCTTCGCACAGTGGGATGCCTTTTTTAAAAACCAGCAACTGCCGCAAGCAAAAAATATCGATGGCATTACCCGGCCCACGGCTCAGTACATTGATTTAACCTGGGGTATGGGTCGCGATGGAAAACATCCCACTAACAGCATGAGCCAGCAGGCGGCCATGATGTATTGCAAGTGGCTCTATTCAAAAACGGGTATTTTTTTCCGACTTCCTACAGAGGCGGAATGGGAGTATGCATGTAAAGCAGGCAAAACGGAAGAGGCCTTTGCCGGTGACGTAAAGAAACTGGCTGAGGTAGCTTATTTCAAAGACAACAGCGAAGCAAAGTTTCATATTGTAAAAGAAAAGAAGCCGAACGCGCTGGGCATCTATGATTTGCTGGGCAACCTGAGCGAGTGGACGCTGGATCAGTACGATCCTGCATTTTACAAGACAAGTGGCACGAAAGATCCTGTGAACGCACCCGCGTCGCGCTATCCAAAAGCGGTGCGCGGTGGCTCGTATTTGGATGATGCAGCCGAACTTCGTTGTTCCAACCGCATCGCCTCAAAGGCCGAGTGGAACCAACGCGACCCCCAGGTGCCCAAAAGCCGCTGGTGGTTAACCGATGGCCGCTTTGTTGGCTTCCGGATTGTTCGGCCATGGCTACAACCCTCCAAAGAAGAAATTGATCAATTTTTCGAACCCTACCTGAAGTAGTTGTTACTGTTGATTAAACAGCCGTATGCGGCGGTGGTTGATTGCTGCGCGTTGATAAAAAATCATTAGCAGCGATCTCAAAAATATCCCGTCATGTCGAACGAAAGTAAGACATCCCTATTTGCAGCGCTGCCATCAAGGATTTCTCGGTCGTACCTCCCTCGAAATGATGCTTTTCATATTTTTGAGATGGCCTCTAGCATATTCCGGCAGGATGAGCTACATTTCTTCACTTAAAAACTGACCTCCATGAAAAACATCGATCAGTCGCGCAGAGATTTTGTAAAGAAATCCGCTGTTGCCGCCAGCACACTTTTAGGCTTGCCGGCCCTTGCCAACGCATCGTTCTATCATTCATCCGCAGACGATTCCATTAAAGTTGCACTCATTGGCTGCGGTGGTCGTGGTACCGGGGCAGCCATGCAGGCGCTGCTCACCAAACAAAACGTAACGCTGGTGGCCATGGCCGATGCATTTCGCGACCGGCTTGACGAATGCTACCAAGCGCTGATGTCAGACGATTTATCGGATTGGTCGGGCGTAGCCGGAAATGTAAAAGCCAAAGTTAAAGTAACGGAAGAAACCAAGTTTACCGGCTTTGACGGTTACCTGAAGGCCATTCCCCTGGCCGATGTTGTTATCCTTACCACACCGCCTGGCTTTCGCCCGATTCACTTCGAGGAAGCAGTAAAGCAAGGCAAGCACGTGTTCATGGAAAAACCATTGGCTACCGACCCGGCGGGCATTAAGAAAGTGCTGGATGCAGCCCTTGTGGCACGGCAGAAAAAATTGAATGTAGTGGTAGGTCTGCAACGTCATTATCAGAATTCGTATCGCGAACTGTACAAGAAATACAAAGAAGGCCTTGTAGGCGATATCGTATCCGCGCAAGCGTGGTGGAATAACGATGGCGTGTGGGTAAACCCCAGAAAATACAATCAAACCGAAATGGAGTACCAGATGCGCAACTGGTATTATTTCAACTGGCTTTGTGGCGACCACATTGTAGAACAGCACATCCACAATATTGACGTGGTGAACTGGTTTAAAGGCGCTTATCCCGTAAAGGCCCAAGGTATGGGTGGGCGCCAGGTGCGCACCGGCAAAGAGTATGGAGAAATTTTTGATCACCACTACGTGGAATTTACGTATGCCGATGGCAGCGTACTCAACAGCCAGTGCCGTCACATCAAAGGCACGCTCAGCCGGGTGGATGAGCAGATTCAGGGTACGAAGGGAAGCATCTTTTTTGGTAATGCGAACATGGTGGATCGTAAAGGCAAAGTCTTATTTCAGTTTGATAAGTCGAAGGAAAACAATCCATATCAAACCGAGCATGACGAGCTGTTTGAAGCAATCGCCAAACGCGAATACAAGTTTGATGATACCGAGAACGGAGCGAAAAGTACACTTACCGCGATTATCGGACGGATGGCTACCTATTCCGGGCAACTCATGGAGTGGGATAAGGTGCTCAACTCCGGCATCAGCCTGATGCCCACCGCCTACGACTTTAATGCATTGCCGCCGGTGCTGCCCGATGCCGAGGGCAAGTACCCGGTAGCGGTGCCCGGCCAAACCTCGTTCTTCGCGTAAACTATTTCTTCATGAGGGCTTTTGGTTCGCTGCTTTACCGCGCGTGGGTATTTTTTGTGTTTACTTTTTTCATGCTGTTGTTCCTGCCGTTTATTGTTGTGCCCGGGTTCTTCGGGCCACGGGCAGTGGGTTTCAGTTATTTGTTTATGAAGGCGTGGTCGTACGTGTTTAGTTGGCTCACGTTTATCCGGTATGAAATTCACGGCAAAGAAAAAATCCCAAAAGGGCAAGCGTTTATTTACGTAAGCAATCACACGTCCTTTCTCGACTTGCCGGGCATTGCAATGACCATACGCGGCCAATTCCGGCCATTGGCAAAAAAAGAGTTATTAAAAATTCCGGTTTTTGGATGGATTACTTCGGTAACGTGCGTGGTAGTAGACCGCAGCAGCAACGAAAGCCGGAAGCGAAGCATCCAAAACCTGAAGCATATTCTGGGCAAACAAATCTCCATCCTGATCTTTCCGGAGGGTACACAAAACCGTTCCAAAGAACTGTTGCAGCCGTTTAAGGAAGGCGCATTTCGGATTGCGTTAGAGACGCAACAAACCATGATCCCGTTGGTGGTGAAAAATGCGGGAACCTTAATGCCTCCGGGCACCATCAAATTAAGGCCGGGAAAGATCACCATTGTCGTGGGCGAACCCGTTGCCATTACTACAGACGATCTGAACGAAACCGCCCGCTTGAAAGATCACGTCTTTGAAAAAATGAAAGCGATGTTAACGTGAGAAATGTGGTACTCATTTTTGTTGGCGGTGGACTCGGTAGTGTGGTGCGTCATTACATCAGCAAGTGGATTAATGGATTAGGCGCCTTTTCATTTCCAATGGGCACGCTGGCCGCGAATCTACTCGCATGCTTGATCTTGGGCATTATCATCGGCTTTGCAGATCATAAATACGTAATGCCGCCCGCAACCCGTTTGTTTTGGACCGTTGGGTTTTGCGGCGGCTTCAGCACCTTCTCTGCATTTAGTAACGAAACCCTAACCCTATTGCAGGGTGGCTTTACGCTAACGGCTGCGCTGTATGTAGGCGCAAGCCTGCTGCTCTGTGTATTTGCCGTGTACGCAGGTCTGTATCTCGGCCAACAGCTTTGAGCGCGCTGTAAATGCAAAAGGGAAGCTTGCGCTTCCCCTCTGTTCAACAAAAAACAACTAAACTAAACCAGTCTTTTTTTAACCCCGGATTTCAAAGTCGAACAAGCCACGACAAACTTGCATTTCGACCGTCGGACGGCCAAATGCCGGGTCCCGGGTACAGCTGCGGCCGTTTGGTAAAATAATCTACATCCAAAAGATTATTTGCACTCAGCCTCACCTCCATTTTTTCGGATAGGCGAAGGGTTGCATTCAAATCTACTAACAGGTAAGCGGGCACTAAGCCCACAGAGGCAGTGGCATTGGGTTGGCGTGTATTCAACGGATCAGCAAACGTCTGGGCTGTGTAACTTATCAGTCCCGTGGCACTCCAGCGGCTGGCCCGTACGGTTACACCATTGCGCGAAAGTACCGCGGGTACACTTTCAATGATGTTCCCAGCTATGGACATGTTCGTGTTACCCGCACGCAACTGCCCGGAAACATAACGTCCATTCATGAACGCCGTTGAGGTAAAAACGGATATACTCGTTTGCTTGCCGATCGGCCAGCCTGCCTCGATGAGTACCTCGCAACCCACGTTGCGTGAGTCGCCCGCGTTCGTTCGGTAGGCTAAAAAATTACCGGCTGCATCTGTCAATCCCTGAATGCCAAAACGATTACGCACGTACAATGCAAATCCAGTAATATCCCACGTTAAAAAAGCATGCCGGCCGCGCCAACCAAGTTCGATATTGGTGCCGCGGGCATCGCGTAGGTTTGGATCAACACGCTCAAACGCTGAGGTTGGCACTACATCGCGCAACACGAGTGGCCGGTATCCGTTCGCAAATCCACCATACAGCTCAGTTTCTTTAGATAGCTGAAAAGAAAAACCTCCCCCAAACATGGGGAATCTGCGTTGCAACAGTACGGGTGTATTTTCTAATGGATACAGCGGACTTGTTCCGCGCATGCGGCTCCTGCCTAACTCCATACGCGCCCCTGCGGTGATATGCCACCGGGGTGTAAGGGTGAACCGGGCTTCAAAAAAGGGCGCCACGTTGTAAGTTCTAAACTGTATGTCGCGGCCCCACGTACCGTCTGTTAGCGTCAGGTCAAAATCGGTTGCTGTAGTTCCGCGCCCCAATTGTCTGCGTAGTAACAGATTATCAAGGCGCTGTACTCCGGCCGTTAGGGTATGCTTGTGCATTCCGAGCAAAAACCGGTGAAGCAACCGTAGTTCTTGGGTAAAACTGTGAAACTGATCAATGTCCACCTGCCGTGCGCTGTACTGCCGCGTGGCTGTGGCGATGGAATCCGGAATAGTGGCGGGCCGATCGAATAACACGCTTTTGCGCTGCCCAAAAAGCGCGGACGAAACGAATTGGATACGCGTACCTGCACGCAATTGCCACTGTACATCGGCCGATGAAATATGTATGGTAGGACTATAATAATTTCTTGACCGTGTGGCTTGTCTGGGGTTTACCCGAAACATTTCTTCCGTAAGTGGCCCCGGAACTTGGTACACGTAATTGGAACGCACCCATTGCATCCGCACGGAGAACCGGGCGGTAGGCTGATACGTTACGACAAGACCTTGTGCATCATAATCCGTGTGCTCTTGCTCCCGGTATCCGTCTCGCGTGCGACGCACGTAGTAGGCATAGTATTTCACTTTATCCACCTTTCCGCCTAAGGCGTTGTAAGAACTAAGCAAATTGAACGACCCCAGCGAACTCATATTTTCGAAACTCACTTTACGTGTGGTGTCGCCTTGCTTCAAAACATAGTTCAACATACCACCCAGTTGCGCACCATACTGCAACGATCCGGTGCCGCGTACCAATTCCAATCGTTCCACGCTCTCAATGGGGATACTGTAATGGCTTGCCGGATAGCCGTACACATCCGAATTGAACAGAATCCCGTTTTGTCGCATGTTTACCTCCCAACCTCGGTGTGGATCAAGCCCTCGAAAAGACACGTTCAATTGGTTTGATCCCTCCAGATCATACACAAAAATACCCGGAACTTTTGCCAGTAACTGGCGTCCTGTTTTTTCGGCCAGGTTCGCATCAAGAGCCGCCAGCGTAATAACCTCCGATTTCTTCCCAGAAAAAAGCCAACTCCCGAGTGTGGCAGGGAGTGGCTTGAGATTTTCGCGCAACTGCGCGGCCTCAACAATCACCGGTGCCAACTCCTTGGTACGCAGGGTATCGGCATTTTGTGCGTGCGCATGCAGCGATAAGAAAACAACAGCCAGCAGCCGCACGGCCGCGAAGTGGCCGCACCTCGTCGGGCAAACAGGCGATACGTTCATACGCGTTGGTAAACTATATCTTCTATTCTTCTATGATCTTCGTACCATCCGTGCGGGCAGGGCAACACCCCGGATGCTCGGGCACAGCGCCTGAACATCCGGCGTTGCCTCGCGCGGAATTATTGTTGTAGTTAGGATCATTGATTTAGTTCGAGTTATCCGCTCGCGCCGCATTTACCGTGTACTGGGCTACCTGCTTGCCATGCTCTAAACCCACTTCGCAATCGATCCGGTAGTGAATACTGCCATACACCCGCGACATTGACGCCTCTCGTGCCTGCTCATGAAAGAAGTTGGCTTCTTGCGGGAAGAGGTAGGCCAACACGGTTGCGGCTGCGCCCGAAAACGTGGAGTGACCCGAGGTGTACGCCGGGAAGTTCGGAACACCTGTTGCTGTCTTAATGGCGGGATCAAGTTGCGCAGGGCGCGGATTATAGTAAAAGTACTTTACCTCCCAGCAAGCAACACCGGCATCATGAATGGCCATGTTTAACAATGCAAACGCCCGGGCAGCGCGAACCTCGCTCATCCTTGCTTCAGCAATGTACTCGGCAGCAATGTCGTTCCAATGGCCTGGGGGCGTATACGTGCCGGCACCATCTGCCCATTTGTGTACGATGGCCAGTCGATCGCGCGTAATGTTACGCGCATAGAACTTCACCTCCGCGAGGTCGGCCGCCATTTCCTGCGAAGACGTGGGTGGCGGCGGGCCCGGCCGAATAGAAATCAACTCGCTATCCGTAAGGTTCCAGCAACGCACACCCACAGCAGTGTTGCCAATTTGCCGCAGACCAAAAAACGGAAGCATGGGCGGACGGGAAGGAATATCCAGACTTTTCCAGGGTATCTCACCTTTCGCCACGGTGTTATCCTCCAACAATTTCCATTGCGCACTTGTACCCACTGCCGTACGCATGCCATCTGAAGCTGCGCGCGCCAACACAACCGCAGCCACCGATTTGCCCAGAGCCAGGCCAGCGGAAACATCGCTGGCAACTGCTTTACCCGCCAACAGCGCAGCCTGTCGCTGCTCCGCGGCCTTAAGGGTAATTTCACGAACAGCCGCCGGGAACAACACTTTCAAAAGCTCCGCGGATACACCCGACAACACCGCGTCTTCCGACGGGTAGGCGGGTAAATCGCTTTTCGGAACCAAGGCCACCACGCCATTATCCACCTGATAAGGTGCCGGACGATTGTATTGATACTTATAGGCCCAAGCCGCCTTCAACGCTTCGTATTGGCCTACACTTACATAGCCATAGGCGCGGGCCGCATAGGGCGGATTTGCAAAGGGAAACTCCGGATTACCAAATGGATTCTCCGCATCGGGTGTGGGATACGTGCCATCGGGAAGCGGCGTGGGCGGCAGATTAAATCTCGCCACGAGTTCACGCAGGAATTGGTTCCACCGCAGTACGCCTCCGGCACTCCAATAAGCCACCATCTGCCGCTGTTCGGGCGTAAGTTTGCCCTGTGCCGCTTTTACGGCTTCCAACTCGGCACGGTAAGCATCCGACGTAACTGCAGCCGGTGCGGGCACCGGTATCTGGGTGGCGCTGGTGAGCACATTCATTCGCCATGAACCTGCGCTTGCATCTGTAGATGCCGGACCCGCTGTGGGGAGCGTCTCTAAATTTTCGATGTCTTTACTGCATGCAGAAAATAACAACAAGACCACAAGAACAAAAAATCGGGATATCTGCTGAAGTTTCATGGTAGTCTACTTTATCGTTTGTTTGTTAAAATGGAATGTGTATAAAAGCCCACCGAGAAACGTGGTGGATTCGCCCACGTTGCGGCCGGCCATCGTCTGAGAAATCATGGCCCGCACTGCCAACTGCCGATGAAACGGCAGGTAATACATGGCCAATGCACTCAGTCGCGACATATTCATCCGGTTGGAAACAAAAGGCATGTCTTGCCGGCGGATGTCACTGCCCCCCAACGTATTTTGCTGCTGATAGCTCAGGGTGAGTTGAAGCCCGTTTCTGATTCGTCCGACATCTATGTTGTAATCAAAAACATTCGGCATCCACACCTCATTGGTGTAAAAAATTCTTCCGTCGGTAAAATACGCGGGCCGATCGAGCACGACATTGCTGCGCCAGGTGTAACCACCGGAAATGTTGATGTAGAACTGCCGGTATTGCAGGTAGTTTGCGGTAATCCGGCCGCTCACGTTCGTTGAGCCAAGCCCGATGGATAAGGGTAAGAAATCGGGTGTGTAGTTGCTTACCGGTGTGGAAACAATGCCAACACCAAAAAGCGTGAAATAACGCACCTTGTCTTCGCCCTTGCGGAGTAGTTCGTACTTCAGCCCCAGCGTAAGGTCCTGCAAGCCTTCAAGACCACGCAGCGTGCCCGCACTGGCATGCGTGCGCACATACGGTAGCATCACAATGGCGTTAAGGCGATTGGAAATTCCATAATTACCGGCGTAGGTAATCGCCTGGGTGGTAAGGCGGCCGATGTTACCGTTGTCGCGTTTCAACGCACCCTCCCAGTAGTTTTTCCACTGGTCGTGAGAAAAGAGAAATCCAGTGCAAAAGTCGCCCTTCGCCATCATCAACCCATCGTTCAGCGTCTGCGCTTGAATGCAGCCGATGGATGAAAAAAATATCAACAAGTAAAAAAATCGTTTCATAGAAAATAGTTTACGTGAAAACCAGATTGGCTTTTGCCAACCCAACAAAGTGCCCGCGAAAGCGGAAAACAATTGGTGTAAACTATGCGCGCGGAGGCGGAATGAACGGATCGTAGCTAAGGCCGTTCAGGAAGGAAGACTGCGGAATGAAAAACAATGTGTTAGAAACCCAGCCGGTGTGGCCCGCAGTAATTGAAATAACATGCGATACGAATTCCGTGGCGGCGTTTTTCACCGAAGGCACGGTTCCCTTTTCATGGTCTGAATCGTTGTGCGAAAACTGCTGAACAAACTCGGTCAACGCCTGGTGGCGAGCCTTTGCCTGCCCATCGCGCACGCACACCACGTGTAGTGTGTCGTTATGAAATTTTTGCTGCACCAGTTGGTAATACTCGCCCTGAAACTTCACCTGACCAGACGTAGCTTCAAATTCGGGCGTGCCTTGCAGGTACGGCACCGTCAGCGGAATCTTCATCGTGATCAGGTCTTCCTGGGAGTTCTGGCGTTCCTGCCAAAATAACTGCGCCTCCTCTTCATCGCGCTGCCGCGTTTCAGCCAACAACCAGTAATAGCCTGCCGCATTCAGCACGAAAAGTGCCAAAAAAAATAAAGCGATTACTTGCAGGCGTTTCATCAAAAGTAAAATTGAAACGTTTTTCTCAAAGAAGCAAATCCGTTACAGAGGTACATAAACTACCTTCTTGGTATCAAAGAACGGCTCAGAAAAATACCGGGAAAGCAAATACTCAGAATAGGGCTTACGCAATTCGGCCATTTCATCGGCCAAATCTCCCCCCTTGAGGTAGAGAATTCCATTATATAAGGTGTGAACCGAATCTTTCTTCACACGGCCGTGAATCCAACCATAAAATTCTTTCATCCGGGTAACCGCCCGACTCACCACAAAATCATACTGCCCGTGTAGCTTCTCTGCCCGTTCTTGCTGCGCCCGAACATTGTTCAATTGCAAAGCGCCAGCTACCTCTTCCACCACCTTAATCTTCTTGCCAATGGAATCTACCAGATGAAAATGGGTGTCGGGAAAAAGAATTGCCAGCGGTATGCCCGGAAACCCGCCGCCCGTGCCCACATCCAGCACCTGTGCCCCGGGTAAAAACGTAACCACCTTGGCAATGCCAAGCGAATGCAAAACGTGGTTGATATAAAACTGATCCATGTCTTTGCGGGAGATCACGTTGATTTTTGCATTCCAATCCGCGTAAAGCGCATATAACCGCGTAAACTGCTGACGCTGCGTATCGGTAAGTGTGGGAAAATAATGAAAAATGTGCGCCGGGTCAGCCAAGGTCTTTCGTGGTTTTAGCGCCTCAAAATTACAAAAAGGCTTTCCCCTTCGAATGCTGCGCGAAAAACGCCTCCGTAAGAAAACTAATTTGCTTCCAGAATCTTAAACAGCTCGTCCAGGTTAGGCGTAATAATAATTTCCGTCCTCCGGTTCTTCGCCCGGTTTGCAGGGGTATCGTTTCCGCCCAGCGGGTAGAATTCGCCTTTGCCTGCTGAGGTAATCTGATTGGGTGCTACGCCCGCGCGGGTAAGAATTTTTGTGATAGATGTTGCGCGCAGCACGCTCAAATCCCAGTTGTCTTGCATGTATTGCGACTTCTTCGAAATCGGCACATTATCAGTATGCCCTTCCACCATAATCTGAATATCGCGCTGGTCTTTAATCGCCCGGGCCAACTGCTGTAGGGCGGTCACACCCTTTGCATCCACATCAATACTGCCCGAGCCAAACAACAATTGTTCCGCCAGCGACACATACACTTTGCCGTTTTTCACATTCACCGTAAGGTCGCTCTCTTTAAAATTCAATAACGAGTTAGCAATGCGGTCTTTCAGCGCTTTCACGGCTTTATCCTTATTGCTCAGCACCGTTTCCAGTTCTTTCACTTTCTTCTCGCGCTCCAGCAAACTGCTGCTCAGCGAATCGTTTACCCGTCGGGTGTTTTCCAGGTTGGCCTGAATCGCCAACAGCTGCTCCCGTTGTTCGGTTAGATCACGGTTTAATTTGCCACTGCTGTTCAGTAAATTTTTGTAGTAACTGTTCAGCTGGGTGTACTCTTTATCAAGTTCAGAAAGCTTTTGTTGCTGGGCGCGAGACGCTAAACCCAGACTGGCGGTATCTTTTTTCAGGCGTGCCAGATACCAGTTCAACGTATCAATGTCCGCGGTTGCCTTGTTCAGTTTGGTGGTTTGGTCGGCCAGTTCACCTTCGGCTTTTACCTTTTGGGCGAGAATATCATCGTACTTTTTCTTCGAAACGATGCATGCCTGAAACAGAAAAACAAGAACAACAGCAAGTGTAGTAGTAGCAAATCGCATAAGATTAAAAAATGAATGTGCACAAAATAAGGTCATTTCGCCATTATTTGCTAACCTTAACCGTTCAGAAAATCCTTAAAACAATACACCATGGAAGGCATGTTCAAACCAGACGCATTTAAAGGTAAAACCATTATCATTACCGGGGGCGGCACCGGCCTGGGTCGCTCCATGGGCAAATACCTGCTGCAATTGGGCGCAAATCTGGTCATCACCAGCCGTAAGAAAGAAGTACTCGATCAATCCGCTGCCGAACTCATGCGCGAAACCGGAGGCCAGGTGCTGGCAGTGCCGTGCGATGTGCGCAAGTACGAAGAAATTGAAAATGTGTTAAACGAAACTGAGAAACAATTTGGCGCCATTCACGGCGTGTTAAACAACGCAGCCGGAAATTTCATCAGCCCCACCGAGCGGCTCTCGCACCGCGCGTTCGATATCGTGGTCGATATTGTGCTGCGCGGCACGTACTACACCACACTTGCAGCGGGCAAGCGGTGGATTAAAAACAAACAGCCCGGTGTGTTCTTAAACATTGTTACCACCTATGCGTGGACGGGCTCGGGTTACGTGGTGCCTTCCGCCTGCAGCAAAGCAGGTGTATTGGCCCTCACCAGGTCGCTCGCCGTAGAATGGGCCAAGTACAATATTCGCAGCAACGCCATTGCGCCCGGTCCGTTTCCCACCGAAGGTGCGTGGAGCCGACTGCTGCCGGGCGAGCTCGTAAAAAAATTCGATCCCGCCGCGCGCATCCCACTCAAGCGCGTGGGCGAACACCAGGAACTTGCCAACCTCGCGGCCTACCTGTTGTCCGACTACTCCGCCTACATCAATGGCGAAGTCGTAACCATCGATGGGGGCGAGTGGCTGCGCAACGGTGGCGAGTTTAGTCACTTGGAAGAAATTTCCGAAGAGATGTGGGACAAACTGGAAAAGAGCCGCGGTAAGTGACGGAGAATTGCCGTGCGCTTCAAGCAACACGGCACCCACGCTAACGACATAGAATTCAAAAGTAGCTAGAACGCGAACACCCAGAAGCCAGGGACCAGTACCAAGAACCGTTAAGATTTTTCAGGCGGCTCCCGCGCCCCTCACGCACATTCCGCTGCGGCTCGGGCCGGGCTTTCCGCGCCAAGTCCGGCCACGCGCGGGCCCGCGCACTTCGGGCTTTCTGCTTCAATCCCTAGCCGGGCGCACGGTAAACAACTCGTTACTCAGCAAACAGCCGAGTTGCACCGGGCTAAAAACCACCTGGGCATAAAAATCGCTTTGTTGAAGCCTTTCACACGTTTGCACCTTTGTGATTCAACAAAGCAACGGTATTTCATTTTGTTTAACTTCTTTTTAGTAAAAGTTGAACAACAACAAAAAACTACTTCGGCAAACCCCTGTTGAAACACCAAAACCAAACACCAAATTTTATGGAAACCATCATTACAGACATCGTGAACATCCCCGTGGATGATCCGATTGCATTTACCTTTTTCACCGGGTATATGGCCATGTTGGCGGCCTCGGTGTTCTTCTTCGCTGAGCGCAGCAGCGTGGAAGGCAAGTGGAAACTCTCGTTGCTGGTATCCGGATTAATTACGGGTATTGCAGCGGTACACTACTATTACATGCGCGATTATTACCTGGCCACGGGCTCAAACCCAACGGCCTTGCGTTACATCGACTGGACACTGACTGTACCGCTGATGTGCGTTGAGTTCTATTTGCTCACCAAAGCCGCCGGTGCAAAACTGAGCTTGTTGTGGAAACTCATCATCGCATCGGTGTGGATGTTGGTTACCGGGTACATTGGAGAAGCGTTTACAGATGGATCCACCATGTATTCCTTCACCTGGGGTGCGTTGTCTACTATTGGTTACATCTACATTTTGTACACTGCTTGGTTTGGCGAAGTGGCACAACTCGCTGCCAAGTCGGGTAACGCTACGGTAGTAAAAGGCGTGCGTATTCTGGCGTGGTTTGTATTGGTAGGCTGGGCCATTTACCCAATTGGGTACATGTGTATGCCGGGCGGCTGGCTGAACGTGTACTTGGGCTGGAGTTCTGCCAACGTAGATTTATTCTACAACATCGCTGATGCCATCAACAAAATTGGTTTTGGTCTGGTGGTGTACAGCGTAGCGGTATCGAACTCTACGAAAGCAGCGTAGTTATGACAACCACGGTTGTTGCTCCTACCCTGCCTGCCGAAGTTACGGCAAAGCCGTTCTTCGCACTCACGCAAGAAATGTTGAACTGCGTTCGCGATTTCAATTTCACGCGGCTGGCGGCCATCTGCGATGACGACTACGGCATCGTGGACATCAACACCACGGGTGGCTCTGAAATTATTCGCGACCGCGCGGGGTGGGAAGCATGGTTTACAGGGCTGTTTGCAAAACTCACCGAGATGAAAGCTTCTACGTGGTCGGAAATTACCCATTACGAAGTAGTAACGGGCGAAGACATGGCCTACAGCGTGGTAGATTTCGATCAGGTGTTTGTTACGCCCGAACAGCGGCTGCGGTTTGGTGTGCTGGCTACCATCATTTGGAAAAAAACGTCCGACGGATGGAAGGAAGCGCGCTACCATAGTTCGTTAAAAGGGGTTCAGCCCGATTAAATTTTTGGAAATAAATCCGGCCGAAAGCCGGATTTATTTTTTTCTTTGCCCGTTCGCTTACCACTCGCCCACGATCGACTTAGTCGTCTGTTAGTTTTTGCAGATAATCTAACAAGGCCCGCTCTTTCCGCAAAATGCGAATCAAAAACCAAGCGAATACAATCAGAAATCCGTAGCCGGAAATCAAACAATACAAATACAACCCGCGGGAAAGGTTGGCCTCAAACGCCGGCAGCAATAGCGTAAACCCAACGATGTACAACACATAGATCACGGGTATAAAAACAATATGCACTTTTTCCCGCCAGTCGTAATACCCTTTCATTTTCAAACTAAACTGCTGCAACGAGTCATCCGGACGGATCGCGCGAAAGCGCCTGATGCTTATTGCCTCCAAGCCAACGCGTGCGATCATTACAGAAATCATCAGGGTAAGGCCAACCGTTAAACCGTTCACCCGATGCGCATCCATTGCAAAAAAGTATCCCAGCAACGCGCAGATGAGGAGGGAAATAATCACCATTGTGCCGACCTGCCCTGCTCGCACCGCCAGCACCTGGCGCTCCCCGCGTTTCATTAAGTCGGCAGCAGCAATGCCGGTCACGCGGTTCGGCTGTTTCACCCATACGTTTTGTAATTCATCAAACGTTTCCATGTTCCACACACTTTGTTAAGTTTTTCTTGATCCGGTGAATGCGTACCCGTAATGCCTCTTCCGTAATGCCAACCACCTGGGCGATGTCCGGGTATTCAACTCCTTCGAGCATCATTAGTGTAATGAGCTTCTGTTTCTCATCTAACTTTTGGATGCAAGCGTACATTTTTTGCACCTTATCTTCATCTGCCATCGACTCGTTTTCCTGGATGACGACAGGAAACACGGTGGTGGGTAGCTCCTTTCTCGTTGATTGCTTTCGTAAATGAAGCAAGCACGTATTAACTGCAATCCGATACACCCAGGTGCTCAGCGCGGAGTCACCCCGGAATCCGTCCAGCGCCTCCCATGCTTTCAGAAATGTTTCCTGCGCACAATCAGAAGCCACGGCTTCATCGCCACCAAAGTAGCCTTTGCAAAGCCGCAATACGCTGGCATAGTATTGATCAAATAAGCTGTTAAACCGCGCTTTCTTATCCACCTGCCGAAAATATTTACTGGCGAATGTATTCTTGTATTTTCTCCATCAGCCATTTTGGTTGATCATACATGATGAAATGTGCGGAGTTTTCAGCATATACTATTTTTGCCGGCGGCAATTTGGCATATTGCTGGTTGTATGTTTTCTCCACGGTAGCCCGGTCTGGGTTAGCTGCGCCCAATACAAAAACCGGAGCTTTGATGTTGGCGAGGGATTCTCGCAAATCCAGATTTAACATGTCGATGTAGCCATACACATAGGTTTTGCGGTCGGCCATGTTCATCCAATTGATCAACACCTTTTGCTTCTCCTGGTTCTTGCACATGAAAGGAACCGACTGTGCATTCATGCCGGCAAAAGAAGCGCTGTCCATGGCCAGCATCATTTTACTTTGAGGATTATCATACGCTATGGGTTCTCCCTTGTAGTTTGGTATCATCAGCGCTGCCGACGCGGGCAAGGCGTCAACGGCAATAACACTCTTGAACATCATGGGCTCCAGCGAAGCAAGCCACAAACTTAAGGTACCTCCCAAGCTATGGCCAATGAGCGTAGGTTTTTTGATCTTGTTTGTTCTCGTATACGCGATGACCTGGTCTTTAATGGTGGCTAGCCACGGGCCTTCAATTGCGGGCACACCGCCAAAGCCTGCGAAAGTAAAAACATGGCATTGATATTCTTTCGAAAGGTCGGCTACCACTTCGTTCCAAACCTCACCGGTGCAGCCAAATCCGGGAAAGAGAAATACGGGTTGACCTTTCCCGATCACGGCTACATCAAAAGCTTTCTGGGCCTCGCAAACGGATAAACACAGCATAAGGAAAAGCGAGAGCAGGACAGTTGTTTTCATAGATCTAGTTTGAATTTGTTTGGCTTTAGATACAAGGCCACCCTACTTGTTACAGATTTTTTTACTTTTTTACCGGCGGTAATCCCGCGGCCGGGGGCGAGCCCCGCACTTGCGGGGTTTGAGCCCGAAAGGGCATGTGCGTGGGCTGGCGAGTAGCGAGCACCCGAATAGCCGCCCAAAGCCTGCTACATCCAACGCCTTTTCACTAATTTGGCAAGGATAATCCCCGCGCTATGCTCCGTTTACTTTTGTTCTTGCTTGTTTGCCTTACCACGGTTGCTTCTGCACAGTCTATCGATCCGTGGAAAATCACGGCTCCACGTATTGATCCTGCCAACTATTACGGCATTACGGTGGCCAACGGTATGATTGGCGTAGTGTCCAGTCCCGAACCGTTCAAAGTAAAAGAGGTGGTGCTTGCGGGCACGTATGATCTGTACGGCCGCGGGCGCGTAAGTAACTTCCTCAAAAATTTCAATCTGCTGAACATGTACCTGGAAGTAGACGGCCGCAGGCTTGATAGCCGCAGCACGACCAACCTGGTGCAGGAGCTGGACATGCAGAAAGCGAGCTTCACTACCTCGTTTGACTATGCCGATAAGGCCACCGTGCGTTACACCTATTACGCATTACGGCATCTGCCCTTTACTGTGCTGATGGATGTAACCATAACGCCAAAAAAAGACATTACCATTGCCGGTGCCAGCGTACTGGAGAGTCCGGATGCGCTGCGTGAAGTAGAAAATTATTACAACGAAATCGATCGCCCGCATGTCACGATCGGGCTACTCACCTCCAAAGCGAAAAGCCCTACAGGTAAACTGCTGATGTGCGCCAGCAATACGTTTCTGTTTGCCGAGCCCCACGGCCAGGAGCCGCGCGTGATTCATGAGATGTGGGACAACAACATGCACCTGATCAAGTTCAGCAAGAAATTGAAAGCGGGCGAAACCTATCGCTTTTCCATTGCCGGCTCCAGCCTGAGCTCTGCCCACCATGACGACCCATTGAACGAATCGGAGCGCCTCACGATTTATGCCAAACTGGAAGGCCGCGAGCGCCTGCTGCAATTCCACCAACGCGCGTGGGACGAACTGTGGAAAAGTCGCATCATCATTGAAGGCGATGACCAGAGCCAGCAAGACATCAACTCCATGCTGTACCACCTTTACTCGTTTACGCGCGAGGGTACCGCACTTTCGCCCTCGCCCATGGGCCTGAGCGGCTCCGGTTACAATGGGCATGTTTTTTGGGATACAGAATTGTGGATGTACCCCGCGCTGCTGGTGTTAAAACCCGAACTGGCGAAGAGTATGATGGAGTACCGCTTTCAGCGCCTGGAAGCGGCGAAGCGCAACGCATTCAGCAAAGGCTTTAAAGGCGCAATGTATCCGTGGGAAAGCGCGGAGACGGGCGTAGAAGAAACCCCGGTGTGGGCGCTGAGCGGCCCTTTTGAACACCACATTACGGCCTGTGTGGCCATTGCTGCCTGGAATTATTATTGCGTTACCCAAGACAAAGTGTGGCTGCGCGAAAAAGGATACCCGATGCTATCCGCTACGGCCGACTTCTGGGCAAGTCGCGTAGAACGCAACGGCCCCGGAAAGTTTGAAATCAAAAATGTAGTGGCTGCCGATGAGTGGGCGGAGAACGTAGACAACAACGCGTTTACTAACGCAGCCGCGCGGGCAAACCTGCACATGGCCACCGAGGCCGCCAAGTTACTTGGCATCGCACCCGATGCCGATTGGATGAACGTGGCGAACAACATCCCGATTCTGAAATTTCCGGACGGCACCACCCGCGAACATGCCACGTACAATGGCGAAGGCATTAAACAGGCAGATGTAAATCTACTTGCCTATCCACTCAAAGAAATAAAAGACCCCGCCACCATTCGCAAAGACCTGGTGTATTACGAGCAGCGCGTGCCGAACGAGGGTACGCCCTCCATGACACAAGCAGTTTTTTCTTTGTTGTATGCGCGGTTGGGCGATGGCGACAAAGCCTTGTATTGGTTTAAAGACGCCTACGTGCCGAATCTCAACCCACCGTTCCGTGTCATTGCCGAAGGCAAAGGCGGCACCAATCCGTACTTCGCCACCGGTGCCGGCGGTATTTTACAGGCAGTGATGATGGGCTTCGGTGGATTGGAAATTACACCCACGGGGATCACACAAATAAAAACAGCTTTGCCGTCCAACTGGAAAAGTATCACCGTTACGGGCGTGGGCAAGGAGAAAAAAACGTGGGCAAATAAAAAGTAGAAGGATGAAGTTAGTTTCGCTCGCCTGCCTGATCGGGCAACTGGCCATGGCCCAAAAAATTGTGTCTTTGTATGAGGGTGTGCCGTCCAACAGTACCGGCAGGCTTGCCGATACAACGCTTACGCACATTTCGGCTAACGGAACGAGGATTGAAATCCTGAACGGCGTAAACCGGCCGACACTTACCGTTTTCTTGCCAACACCGGAAAAGGCTACGGGCATGGGTGTGATTATATGTCCGGGAGGCGGCTACCAGATTCTGGCAACCAGCCATGAGGGCACTGATGTAGCAAAAAAGTTAACCGAAGCCGGTATTGCCGGTTTTGTGTTACGCTATCGCCTGCCGAATTCCGCCACGATGTACGACAAACGATTCGTACCCATGATGGACGCCCAGCGCGCAATACAAATCGTGCGCGAACGAGCAAAAGAATGGAACCTCCACCCGCGTAAGATCGGCATTATGGGCGCTTCGGCCGGGGGGCATTTGGCGGCCACGGTAAGCACACACTTTACAGACGAAAAAATCAACAATCCAAACAAAACCAGTTTGCGCCCGGATTTTACGATTCTGAATTACCCGGTGATTTCATTTCAAGATGAGCTCACGCACCAAGGATCGCGACAGAATTTGATCGGCACAAAAGTGTTCTCTGGTGACGACTACAAAAATAATCGCGTGCCCACCGCAGCGGCCGCTTTGGGTATGCTGGAGGAAGATGTAACGTATTTCTCGAATGAGCTGCACGTTACGGGCAACACACCCCCCACCTTCATTACCGCACCCCTTACCGATGCCGCTGTACCGGTAGCGAACACGCTTACGTACATCGCTGCGTTGCAGCAACACCAAGTGCCCGTAGAAACGTTTTTGTATGACAAGGGCGAACACGGCTACGGTATGATTAACCCCACCGCAAAAGCGCAATGGATGGAGGCGTGTATTCGCTGGCTGAAGAATACCTTTGATACACCGATGGACTGGGCCCAATTGAAACGCTACCAAAAAGAGAACGCCGCCGTAGGCCCGCCGAAGGCCGGTGAAGGGCGCGTGGTGTTCATGGGAAATTCCATCACGGAAGGCTGGCTGCAAGCGGACGCTTCGTTTTTCGCAAACAAACCCTACATCAACCGCGGCATCAGTGGGCAAACCACTTCGCAAATGGTGTTACGGTTTCAGCAAGATGTGGTGGCCCTCCGACCCCGGGTAGTGGTGCTGCTGGCGGGCACGAACGACATTGCCGGCAACACCGGACCCATTACGCTGGAACAAATCATGGCCAACATTCGCACCATGTGCGAGCAGGCGCGTGCAAACAACATCCGCGTAGTGTTGAGTTCTGTGCTCCCCGCGTTCGATTATCCATGGAGCCCCGGGTTGGCGCCAGCCGAAAAAATTGTGCGCCTCAACGAGATGATTCGCGCCTACGCTAAACAAACCGGCGCCATTTATCTCGATTATTTTTCTGCGATGGCGGATGAACGTAACGGCCTGAAAAAAGAACTGGGTGATGATGGCGTGCATCCAAACCTGATGGGCTACCGCGTAATGGCACCGCTGGCGGAAGAGGCGATTAGGGCGGCGCTGCGGGGAAGGTGAATTTTTCGCGCTTTTTGGCCCCTTTACCCAAGCATGCGCCATTTATGCGGTGAATAATCCACTTAATCTCTGCAAAAAATGCGGTGAATAAGCTGCAAAAAAAATCGCAGGGGCAATCGGTGAATTATTTTAACCCGAAGCCATCTCGAAAATATGCAAAGCGTCATTTCGAGGGAGGTACGACCGAGAAATCCTTGATGGCAGCGCTGCAAATAGGGATGTCTCACTTTCGTTCGACATGACGGGATATTTTTGAGATGGCTTCCAATCTTACGCGGTACGATACAAAATAAAAAAACCCAGGTGACACCTGGGTTTTTTATCTGTCGCCCTCCCTGTACAATTTTCGAACCTTTTTATTGAAGACCTTAGAAAGCTA
>CAYLWU010000048.1:0-20653 GCA_964387475.1 uncultured Ohtaekwangia sp.
TGGTTCACCACAACATGTTGGCTGGGTTTGATTTTAACAGTGGGGTAGAACTAGCGCCAGGAATAAAATCGATAGAATTAGTTGGCACGGTAATCAACGAATTAAAAAACAGACCATGAAGTTTCAAGTTAACGAACAGGGGTATTACGGTGAGTTTGGCGGCGCCTTTATACCGGAAATGCTCTACCCAAACATCGAAGAACTACGCACCAAGTATTTGGGTTTTATCCAAGACTCACAGTTTCAAAAACAGTTTCAGGAGCTTTTGCGTACCTATGTTGGGCGACCCACGCCACTGTTTAAGGCAGAACGACTTTCGGAAAAATATGGTGCCAACATCTATCTGAAGCGAGAAGACTTATGCCATACCGGTGCGCACAAAGTAAACAACACGGTGGGCCAGATTTTGGTGGCGCAACGGCTGGGAAAGAAAAAAATAATTGCAGAGACCGGTGCCGGACAACACGGTGTGGCGACAGCTACCGTGTGTGCGCTGATGGGTTTGGAGTGCGTAGTGTATATGGGGCAGCTCGATATGGAACGCCAACGCCCTAACGTAGAACGTATGCGTATTCTGGGCGCGAAGGTGGTAGGGGTTACCAGTGGAAACAAAACGCTAAAAGACGCCACGAATGAAGCGATGCGCCACTGGATCAACCATCCTACAGACACGCATTATATCATTGGGTCGGTCGTAGGGCCCCATCCGTATCCCGACATGGTGGCCCGCTTTCAGTCGGTCATCAGCGAGGAAATCAAACACCAGCTTACGGCAGTGGAAGGAAATCCATTTCCAGACTACGTGGTGGCCTGTGTAGGGGGCGGCAGCAATGCAGCCGGGGCGTTTTTTCATTTTTTGGATGATGCACATGTTCGGCTGGTTGGCGTTGAAGCTGCGGGTAAAGGCGTGGATACTGGCGAATCTGCCGCCACCACCGCGCTGGGGCGCCCCGGTGTTTTACACGGAAGTAAAACACTGCTCATGCAAACAGAAGATGGCCAGGTAATTGAACCCTATTCCATCTCAGCAGGCCTTGATTATCCGGGCATCGGCCCGTTGCACGCGCATCTTTTTGCAACCGGAAGGGTGGAGTTCGTTAGCGCGACCGATGAAGAAGCAATGCTCGCGGGAATCGCAGTAAGCCGTTTGGAAGGAATCATCCCCGCCATTGAAACAGCACATGCATTTGCGGCACTGGACAAATTGGAGTTGGAAGCGGCGGATGTAGTGGTGGTGAATGTTTCCGGTCGGGGCGATAAAGATTTAGAAACCTATATCCGTTGGGGCAAGTATTGATATGCAAAATCGATTAACAAGACTGTTTGAATCTAAGCAGCAAAATATTCTTTCCATTTTTTTCACCGCTGGTTTTCCAAGGCTGAGTGATACGGTGCCGATTGCAAAATCCCTTGAACAGGCAGGTGCAGATCTGATTGAGATTGGGATTCCGTTTTCTGATCCGTTAGCAGACGGCCCGGTGATTCAACAAAGCAATAAAGTAGCGCTGGAAAACGGAATGACCGTACCGCTTTTGTTGGAACAGGTTCGCACGTTGCGCCAAACCGTAAAGTTGCCGATTGTGCTCATGGGCTATCTAAATCCCGTGTTGCAGTACGGCATTGAGTGTTTTATTCAAGACGCGGCAGCGGCCGGAGTGGATGGATTGATTTTTCCGGATTTGCCGCTGGCCGAATACGAATCGAAGTATGCCGCATTTTTTGAACGGCACCAACTTAGCCACGTGTTTCTGATTGCGCCCACGACATCAGACGACCGGATCGCCACGATTGATCGACTGAGTTCTGGTTTTATTTATGCGGTTTCGGCCTCGAGCACCACCGGTGTTCGCACCAGTTTCTCAGCAGAGCAACTTGCTTACTTCGACTTGCTGAAAACGCGAAAGTTGCAACGGCCTTTATTAATTGGTTTCGGTATCTCGAATCGGGAAACATTCCAAACAGTTTGTCGGTATGCCGCCGGAGGGATTATTGGCAGCGCGTTTATTAACCTTTTGGCGACGTCCACCGATTTGGATTCCGACATCAACAAATTTATCGCCAACTTAAAAGCATAGAAAAGCAATACGGATGGTACTCCTGTACGGAATAAAAAACTGCGACACCATGAAGAAGGCGCAGGCGTGGTTAAAAGAACACCAAATTGAATTCAATTTTTACGATTATAAGACAAAAGGAATATCAACCCAGGTATTACAGCGTTGGTGTGAGCAGCTGGAGTGGAAGGAACTCGTTAACATGCGCGGCACAACCTGGCGAAAGTTGCCAGACACCACGAAAGCTGCTGTTGTAGACCAGGCATCGGCCATCGCGCTCCTTATGGTACACACCAGCGCAATTAAGCGCCCGATCATCGAGCGTGAGGGCCGTCTGATTGCGTTGGGGTTTTCCGAACCTCTTTACCAAAAGACTTTTGCAGATAATGATTCAATGCAGGTCGATTGAATTGCGCCAAGCATTCAGTTATCGGGCATTAGTTGTTGAGAAGATTTCGCGATAAGAAAATCGATTTAGACAAACTCTGTTTTTTGATGAGTGGTGAACTTTGGGATAATCAGCCGATCTCAGGATTTTGCAATCGTTTGCGAATTCGTCAATCCGGGTGGTTTGTTGTACCGGTAATTTGCCATATCAAATGCATAATGTGTTTTATGTAAATCCGTCCTTGAACATGCTAGAATTGTGCAATATCAGCACTTGCCCCGACTAGTCATTCAGTTAATAAAACTAAAAAGGCCGTCAAAAGCGGCCTTTTTTATTCGGTTGATGCGTTCAAGTGCCGCGATCATTTTCTAACTTGCCTCAATGTGGTATAGTAGAAGTTGTGTGCTGGCGTTAGTTGTTGTTGCTGCCTGCACCCCCCCGCAAACCAAAATCCCGGAATCCATGCCTGCCAGTGCTGTTGGAACAGAGAAAGTCGTTATCTACCAGATGATGACGCGCCTGTTTGGTAACACCAAAACAATCAACAAAAAATACGGCACCCGCGATGAAAATGGAGTGGGTAAGTTCAATGACATCAACGAGGCCGCTTTAAAAGGCCTGAAAGAGCTTGGGGCCACACACATTTGGTACACCGGCGTTTTAGAGCATGCTGTACTCACAGACTACACGGCATTCGGAATTCCGTTAGACGATGCCGATGTGGTGAAGGGCAGGGCGGGGTCGCCCTATGCCATTAAAGACTACTATGATGTTAACCCGGATTTAGCGGTTGACGTAAAGAATCGCCTGGCCGAATTTGAAGCGCTGATCAAACGAACCCACGAACAAGGTCTTCGGGTAATCATCGATCTGGTGCCGAACCACGTTGCACGTGCTTACCAATCGGATACCAAACCGCCAGGTGCAAAAGACTTCGGGGCCGATGACGATCTTTCTGTTTCGTTTAAACCCTCCAATAACTTCTACTACTTACCCGGCCAGTCGTTTCAGCCGCCCAAAGATTACATCTCATTAGGCCCAGAAAACGTTTTCCCCACCAAAGATGGCAAGTTCCAGGAGGTACCGGCCAAAGTTACTGGTAACGACCAGTTTACGGCCACGCCGGGCATCAACGAGTGGTTTGAAACCGTAAAACTGAATTACGGAGTGGACATTCAGGGCGGCCGCAAAGGATATTTTGATCCGATTCCGGATACGTGGCAAAAAGTACACGATATCCTGGCCTATTGGGCCGCGAAGGGTGTTGATGGCTTTCGCTGCGACATGGCTGAGATGGTGCCGGTGGAGTTCTGGGCTTGGGCCATTCCCAAGATAAAGTCGGCATACCCGAATGTGATCTTCATCGCAGAAATTTACAACCCGAACGAGTATCGAAATTATATCGACCGGGGCCGATTCGATTTTCTGTACGATAAGGTGCAGCTTTATGATACGCTTCGCGGTTTGGTACAGCAGCAACGCAGCTCTGCGGATATTCCACACATTCAAAACTACCTCAGCGGCATCAACGACCAGATGCTTCATTTTCTTGAAAACCACGATGAGCAACGCATTGCCAGCCCGGCCTTTGCGGGCGATCCCTGGAAAGCGCTCTCGGCCATGGTGGTGAGCGCCACCATCGACCGCGGTCCGGTAATGATCTACTTTGGCCAGGAAGTGGGCGAGCCGGGAGCCGGCGAGGAAGGCTTTAATGGCAACGATGGACGAACAACCATTTTTGATTATTGGGGCGTGCCCGAACACCAGAAATGGGTGAACGGCGGCAAGTACGATGGCGGCGCGCTAAGCGATGAGCAGAAAGCCTTGCGACAGTTTTATGGTGATTTGTTGAACCTGGCGCGAACCAATCCAGCCATTGCGCGAGGCGCTTATCATGACATAACCCACCATAATCTGCATTTTGGCAACATTCCCGATAAGGTGTTGGCTTTTGTGCGATCCGAAGGAACGGAGAAGTTATTAATCATTGCCGGATTTAACCCGCAGCCCATCACCATCAAATTGCAATTGCCAGAGCATGTGCGAAATCAAATCGGCCTCACAGATCCCACTCAATTCATCGGCCGGGATCTTCTCCGCAGCGGTGCGGAAATCGGTTTTGATGCAAACTTTACGTGCACGGTGGATGTGCCACCCTATGGATATTTCATTCTGAAATTAAAGTAATGAAGCGATTTCTTTTTCCTGCATTTCTGGCGGCAGTGCTTCTGCTGGGATGTAACTCAACGCCCGAAAAAGTCACCAAGTGGCCCTACGGCGTAAATTATGAAGTGTTTGTGCTCTCCTTTGCGGATGGCGATGGCGATGGCAAGGGCGACTTTAAAGGACTTACGCAGAAACTGGATTACCTGAGCGATCTGGGGGTGGGAGGCATTTGGCTGATGCCGATTATGCCTTCGCCCAGCTATCACAAATACGATGTAACAAATTACAAAGGCATTCATCCCGACTACGGCACCGAAGCGGATTTCAAAGCGTTTGTTGCCGCCGCGCATCAGCGTGGTATTAAAGTGCTCGTAGATTTAATTCTCAACCATGCCGGGTACGATCACCCGTGGTTTCAGGAGGCCATCAAGGGTAAGGATAACCCGTACCGCGATTATTTTGTGTGGGCCAAGCGCGACTCCATTCGCGACCAAATCTCAAAAAAAGAAACCGCGCTTGATTCTGATAACATCCGCCAATGGCACCCGGTAAACAACGACACGCTTGCCGAACAATATTATGGATACTTCTACGGGGGCATGCCCGATTTTAACTTTGATAACCCGAAAGTGAAGGCGGAGTTTGTGGAAATCGGGCGGTATTGGTTGCAAGACATGGATGTAGACGGCTTTCGCCTGGATGCGGCTAAACATATTTTCCCTACCGACCGGGCGTCCGACAATCATGCGTTTTGGGTTTGGTTCCGAACCGAGATGCAAAAAATTAAACCGGACGTGTACTTGGTTGGCGAAGTTTGGTCGTCCGCGAAGGATGTTGCACCCTACCTCAAAGGATTACCCGCACTTTTTAACTTCGATATGGGCTACGCCATTACGGCCGCTGTTCAGCAGGGTAAAGACACGCAAGGACTCATTGCGAGATACAAGGAGATCAATGATTATTACAACTCTATTACCCCTGAGTATGTGGATGCTACGTTTCTGAAGAACCACGACCAAAACCGAATTCTAAGTGAGTTGAATCAGCCTGAAAAACAAAAAGTGGCGGCTTCTATTCTGATGTGTTTGCCCGGCACTCCCTACATTTACTATGGCGAGGAAATCGGCATGAAGGGCCAGAAACCTGATGAGTATATCCGCGAGCCTTTTCTGTGGGATCGCGGCGGTACGGATGCCTTTCAAACCCGGTGGGAGGAACCACGCTATTCTACCGACCAGACGGTGGTACCGTTGGCTGAGCAAAAAACGGATCCACAGTCGATGTTTCAATTTTACCGGAAGTGGATTCACTACCGAAATAGTAGCGCAGTTTTAACGTACGGATCGTTGGAGTTGGGCCCGGCGGTGCCGCAGGAACTTGTTGCGTTTTACCGTGTGCATGGTGGACAACGCGTGCTTACCGTCCACAATTTGTCGGACGTAGAGGTAACCCTGCCACTGCCCACAGATGTATCAAAAATTGATTTTTCCACACACGCGCAGGCGCAAATCACCACCGAAGGCGTGAAGATACCTGCATTTCATTCAGTCGTTTTAGTTCCATAACCTATGTCGCAAGCGAGAGTTATCATTGAAAATGTTCAACCCGTGGTGGATGGCGGTGTTTACCCCGCCAAACGCACGGTAGGAGAGCGGGTAGATGTTGCCGCACATATTTTTGGCGATGGTCACGATCATGTTCGGGCCCGCGTTGCCTACAAGACAAAACCCGAAAAAGCATGGAACTACTGCGAACTCGTTCCTCTTGGTAACGATGAATGGACCGGCAGTTTCGAGGTAATGCAGGAGGGTTTATATGAATTTTATGTAGAAGCATGGATCGATCATTTTGATACGTGGTGGGATGGGATCAAGAAGAAAGTAAACGCGAAGGTTGATGTTGCCGTAGAGGTGATGGAAGGGGCGGAGATGCTTTCGTTGCTCGCGCAGCAGTATCAAGATGAACGCGTACAAAAGTATGCTGAACTTTTCGCCGCCCGCACAAAGACTACCGAAGCCATTCAATCAATCTGGACCCCTGAGTTTGAAAAAATTGTCCGTCAATATCCGTTGATTCAATTCAGCACACGCAGCGCCACGTATTCGGTAAAATGCGAATTTAAGAAAGCATTATTCAGTACGTGGTACGAGTTGTTTCCCCGATCGAGCGCTTTGGAGCCGGGTCGCCATGGCACCTTTCGCGATGTGATCAAACTGTTGCCGCGGATTCACGCCATGGGTTTTGACGTGCTGTATTTGCCGCCCATTCATCCAATTGGAAAAATCAACCGAAAGGGTAAGAACAACAATGTACGTGCGCAGGCCGGAGAACCAGGCTCTCCGTGGGCCATCGGTAGCGATGAGGGGGGGCACAAAGCCATCCACCCGGAGTTGGGCACATTGTCTGACTATGCCGCGTTAATCGCGGAAGCAAAAAAGCTGAATATTGATCTGGCAATGGATGTGGCGTTTCAATGCGCCCCAGACCACCCGTATGTAAAGGAGCATCCCGATTGGTTTCGGCAGCGGCCGGATGGTTCAATTCAGTATGCGGAAAATCCGCCTAAAAAATACCAGGACATTTATCCGTTTAACTTCGAAACCGAAGATTGGAAAAACCTGTGGAACGAACTGAAATCAGTCTTTTTGTATTGGGCAGAACAAGGGGTACGAATTTTTCGGGTGGATAATCCGCATACCAAGCCATTTGTGTTTTGGAAGTGGGTGATTGCTGAAGTACAGGCAATCTACCCGAACACGATTTTCCTTTCGGAGGCATTTACCCGGCCAAAGGTGATGGCCAATCTCGCCAAAGCAGGATTCACGCAGTCGTACACGTACTTCACCTGGCGTGTTACCAAGCAGGAAATCGTAGAGTATTTAACGGAGCTCACGCAGGGGCCATCCCGCAACTACTTCCGTCCGAATTTCTGGCCAAATACACCAGACATTCTGCCGTATCATTTGCAGTATCAAGGCGAGAATATTTTCATTCTGCGGTACGCACTTGCCGCTACGTTAAGCTCAAATTATGGCATGTACGGCCCCGTGTATGAGTTTTTTGAAAACACCCCGGTAGAAGGTAAAGAGGAGTATTTTAATTCTGAGAAATACGAGATCAAACATTATCACTGGCGGAAGACCAACCGCATGACCGACATCATTACGTTGATGAACCGAATTCGGCATCAACATCCTGCATTCCACTCCACATGGAATCTCACGTTTTGCCCTGTGGAAAATAGCAATATTATTGCCTACCTGAAAGCCACGGATGATTTAAGCGATATTGTGCTGGTCGTGGTAAACCTGGATCCCAATAATGTGCAAACCGGATATGTTCAAGTGCCGTACGCGAAGCTTTCCATCCGGCCCGATCGGGTAAACATGAAACTGCATGATCTTTTTACAGACGAACGTTACACCTGGGCGCAGGAATGGAACTATGTGGAACTGAATCCCCACAAGTTGCCCTTTCATGTATTTCATGTAACGCTGCACGAATCCAACATGTAATATGGCTGCATCGGTTAAGCAACAAACTGCGCTCTGGTTTAAAGACGCCATTATCTACGAAGTAAGTGTACGCGCTTTTTTTGATAGTAATGGCGATGGTGTGGGCGACTTTCAGGGACTTATTCAGCGCCTTGACTACCTCGAAGATTTAGGCGTAAACACACTGTGGCTGTTACCGTTTTTTCCTTCGCCTTTGCGGGATGACGGATTTGATGTAACCGATCACATGGACGTACACCCGGATTATGGTACGCTCGCGGATTTCAAAACATTTTTGAAGGAAGCCCACCGCAGAAACATCCGGGTGATTGTTGAGCTAATTCTAAATCACACATCCGATCAACACCCGTGGTTTCAAAAATCGCGAAGAGCACGGGCCGGTTCGCGATACGAAAATTACTACGTGTGGAGTAAGACACCCGACCGTTACAAGGAAGCACGCGTGATGTTTCCCGATGCCGAGAATTCAAACTGGACGTGGGATCAGGAAGCAAAAGCCTATTACTGGCATCGGTTTTACAGGCACCAACCCGAACTAAACTTCGATAATCCGGAGGTGCATCTGGAGATGATCAAGGTGGCAGATTTTTGGATGAAAATGGGCGTAGATGGTTTCCGGTTGCCCTCTGTGCCCTTTTTATATGAAGAAGAAGGCACCAATTGCGAGAACCTGCCGCAAACGCATGCCTTTTTAAAAAAGCTTCGGAGCCACATCGATAAGAATTACAAAGATCGGGTTTTGATTGCCGAAGCTAACCTGTGGCCGGAAGATGCTGCATCGTACTTTGGCGATGGCCAGGAGTGCCACATGAATTTTCACTATCCGCTAATGCCGCGCCTGTTTTTGGGTCTGCGCACGGAGGACAGTTATCCGATTATTGATATCATCGAGCAAACACCACCAACACCTGCCAATAGCCAATGGGCCTTGTTCCTGCGTAATCATGATGAAATTGCGTTGGAAATGGTAACGGAGGAGGAGAAGGATTACTTGTTTAAAGCGTATGCGAATGATCCCAACATGAAACATAATTTGGGTATTCGTAGGCGACTGGCACCACTCCTCAACAACGACCGCAGAAAAATCGAACTGCTACACATGTTGCTGTTCTCCCTGCCCGGCACACCGGTAATGTATTACGGAGATGAAATTGGGATGGGCGACAACATTTACCTGGGCGATCGGCATGGCGTACGCACGCCTATGCAGTGGAACATGAACCTGAACGCCGGGTTCTCTACCGCAAATCCGCAGCGGTTGTACCTGCCCATCATTACCGATCCGGTGTACCGGTACGAGTCGGTGAACGTAGAATCGCACGAGGAAAACCCAAGTTCATTATTGTGGTGGATAAAAAATACACTTTCCATGCGAAAGCGCCTGGGTGTATTTGGTCGTGGCGACTTGAAGTTTATAGAGAGCAGCAATAGCAAGGTACTTTCGTTTGTGCGCACGCATGAACAACAGCAGGTAATTGTAGTTGCTAATTTGTCGCAATTCTCGCAATCAACTACCCTTAATCTCACCGAATTTAAAGAGTCGGACATCACGGAAGTATTCAGCCAGAATCGGTTTCGATCGGTGGAGACGAACGAGTACTACATTACCATTGGGCCGTATGGCTACTACTGGTTCCAGGTAGATGCATCCGAAAAAAAGGAAGTGGGTGGCGGTGAATTGCAGTTGTTTAAAACGGAAGTATCGTGGGAGAAAATCGATAAAAATTACAATGAGTTGCGCGTATTGGAGCGTAAAGTATTGCAGCCTTTCATGAAAAAATGCCGTTGGTTTGGCGGCAAGGCGAAGATTGTAAATAAAGTAGGTTTTCATAAGATCGTTCCGCTAAAAGTGGAGGGCACTACGCATTACCTTACCATCATTGAGGTGTCGTACGTACAACGATTGCCCGAGCTCTATTTTCTCCCCCTCACGTTTGTTTCATCCGATTCCATTTTCGATCGGGTGGAATACACGCCGCAAAGCGTGGTGTGCCGGGCCGAGATTCAGGATAAGGTAGGATTTATTCTGGATAGCTGTTACGATCGTACGTTCCGTGACCACGTCTTTAGCAGCATAGCGCGCGAACAAAAAGTAAAAGAAGAAGCAGGTACGCTGGAGTTTAATGCCAGTGTGTACGTAAAGCTGAATGCGGATAAGGTGGAGTCTAAAATTTTGAAGGCAGACTCCAGCAATACAGCCATTCTCTACATTGATCAGTATTTCTTCAAATTCTACAGAAAGCTGGAGAATGAAATCAATCCCGATTTAGAAATTGTTCGCTTCTTATCAGAAGCCACCAGTTTCCGGAATGCGCCAAAATACGCAGGCAGTGTAGAGTTCCGGGACGATCAGGGCGGTACGTTTGTACTTGGCTTGTTGCAAGAGAAGGTTGAAAATCAGGGCGACTCATGGGCGATGACCATCGATTCGGTCGGTCGCTTTTACGAGCGCGTCTTAACCAAAGTAAAAGGCGAGAAGCTGCCAAAGTTGGTAAATAAGCCCGGCCAGGTGTTTGAAGATGCCCCCGAAATTATTCAAGAACTGGTAGGTCGTGGTTTTTACGAACGTGTGGTGCGCCTTGGCCAGCGCACGGCAGAAATGCATCTCGCGCTTGCATCCGATTCGAACAATGCCGCATTTGCACCGGAGTATTTTACGGCCAACTACCAACGCTCGCTGTATTCATCACTGCGAAAACTAGTGCGCGATCGTTTTAAGCTTCTAGAGCAATCGCTGGATAAACTCAATCCAACCACGCGTGCATTGGCGGAGAAGCTGCTGGCCATGGAAGAAAAAATTCTCGAATGTTTTTCGGAAATCTACCAGCTGCGCATCGAAGCCATCAAAACACGCATTCATGGCGACTACCATCTGGGCCAGGTGCTGTTTACGGGAAAAGATTTTATCATCATCGATTTTGAAGGGGAGCCCGGCTTTAGCTTTAGCGAGCGGAGATTGAAGAAAAATCCGTTTAAAGATGTTGCCGGCATGATGCGCTCTTTTCATTATGCCGCGTTTGGAAAGATGTTGCTAAACGAAAATTATCGCGAGCGCGACCTTGAAGTGCTTGAGCAGTGGGCCGAACAGTGGCAGCACTATGTAAGCCGGTTTTACCTGGGCGCCTATATGGAACGTATGGGCATGGGCACAAAACTTGCCTACGAGAACGACGTGCTCATCCGTACCTACCTGCTTGAAAAAGCAGTCTACGAATTAGGATACGAGCTAAACGGCCGGCCGGATTGGGTAATTATTCCCTTACGGGGAATTGATTACCTTATGGATCGATATGTTCGTGAGAAGGAAGAACGTAAAAAAGAAAAAACGAAGTAATCAACAGACGCATGGCAAAGAAATCCGAAAAATCAGATACCGGTGAGTTTGAGAGCTTTTCGTTGTTCACGGATTTTGATATCCACCTTTTTCGAAGCGGCAAGCATTTCAAGCTGTACGAAAAACTAGGTGCGCACCCGGCTACATTCCAGGGGGAAGCAGGCACGTACTTTGCCGTGTGGGCACCCAACGCCACGGCTGTTTCTGTGATTGGAAACTTCAATTACTGGCAAGCAGGCCAGCACAAATTGAATCCACGATGGGATGAATCCGGCATTTGGGAAGGTTTTTTTGCCGGAGTTATGCCGGGCGAAGTCTACAAATTTGCGATCCACGCCAACTCGGGCGAATATCTGGAGAAAGCGGATCCGTTTGCATTTTTTGCTGAAACGCCACCGAAAACGGCCTCTATCATTTGGAAATCCGACTATGCATGGAAGGATGCTGCGTGGCTGGAAAGACGCAAAAACACGGCAGGCCAGGCCAAACCATATTCAGTGTACGAAGTGCACATCGGCAGCTGGCGCAGAAGTTGGGCGGAAGGTAACCGTTCGTTGAGTTACCACGAGTTGGCCGATCAGTTAGTGAAGTATGTGTCTGAGCTGGGATTTACACACGTGGAATTTCTGCCCGTGATGGAGCATCCCTTTTTTGGATCTTGGGGCTACCAGATTACCGGTTATTTCGCGCCCAGTAGTCGCTACGGCACGCCACAGGAGTTTAAGTATTTGGTAGATGCATTTCACAACGCAGGAATTGGGGTAATTCTGGATTGGGTACCGTCGCATTTTCCTGGCGATGCTCACGGACTCTTCCGGTTTGACGGAACGCATTTGTACGAGCATGCCGATCCCCGAAAGGGCTATCATCCCGATTGGAGTAGCTATATTTTTAATTATGGTCGTAACGAAGTGCGTTCGTTTTTGATCAGCAACGCACTGTACTGGCTTGAGCATTTTCATATTGATGGTTTGCGCGTAGATGCCGTGGCGTCTATGTTGTACCTGGATTACTCGCGCAAAGAAGGCGAGTGGGTGCCCAACGAACACGGCGGGCGCGAGAACCTGGAAGCAATTTCATTTTTGAAAGAATTTAATGAGGTGGTGTATGCCAATTTCCCTGACGTAGTAACAATTGCCGAAGAATCAACAGCGTGGTCGGGCGTATCGAAACCCACGTATCTGGGCGGACTGGGGTTTGGCCAGAAATGGATGATGGGATGGATGCACGATACGTTGAAGTATTTTAAACGCGATTCGCTTTACCGGAAGTACCATCAGGATGAAGTAACATTTAGTATCATCTATGCATTCACGGAAAACTTCATGCTGCCGCTCTCGCACGATGAGGTAGTACACGGCAAAGGCTCACTATTGGGCCGGATGCCGGGCGATGATTGGAAGCGCTTTGCCAATTTGCGCGCATTATTTGGTTACATGTACACCCACCCGGGTACCAAACTACTGTTTATGGGTGGTGAGTTTGGCCAGTTTGCCGAGTGGGCACACGACCGTGCCCTCGATTGGCATTTGCTTGATCATGGACCTCATCTGGGCATTTTGAAAATGATGCAAGACCTGAATGCCTTGTATAAATCGCAGCCCGCATTGTATGAGTTTCCGTTTGACGACCGCGGGTTTGAGTGGGTGGATTACAATGACCGCGACAGTAGCGTTTTGATCTACATGCGGAAGGGTATAAACCCGAAAGAACAACTGCTGGTAGTCTGCAATTTCTCGCCCGCAGCACATACCCATTACCGGGTGGGTGTGCCATTAAAAGGCAAATGGCAGGAGCTGTTTAATTCCGACAGCCCTAAATATGGTGGTAGCGGAGTACTCAACGCCGCTCCGCTAGTCACTGCACCGGTAAAGTATCATTTCAAAGATTACTCGATCAGGATTAATGTTGCTCCGCTGGCCGTTATGGTGTTCAGGTTAAGTGCGGAAGAAGCAGAGTTCGAACTTGGAAGTTAATGGCAGAGCAACGATTCATTTGTATTCATGGGCATTTCTACCAACCGCCACGCGAAAATGCCTGGCTGGAAGTGATTGAGGTGCAGGATTCCGCGCATCCCTACCACGATTGGAACGAGCGGATAACCTCCGAGTGCTATGCACCCAATGCCGCATCGCGTATTCTGGATGAGCAGCAGGTCATCCGAAAGATCGTGAACAACTACGCCCGGATCAGTTTCAACTTTGGGCCCACCTTACTTTCGTGGATGGAAGTAAACGACCCCGAAACGTACCAGGCCGTGCTGGATGCCGACAGGGAGAGTTTTGAATTTTTTGATGGTCATGGCTCCGCAGTTGCGCAGGTGTACAATCACATGATCATGCCGCTGGCGAGCCGCCAGGATAAAGAAACACAGATCATTTGGGGCATCCGCGATTTTGAGCATCGCTTTAAGCGGATTCCAAAAGGCATGTGGTTGGCCGAAACCGCCGTAGATACCGAAACCCTGGAGCTGTTGGTGAAGCATGAAATTCAATTTACCATTCTCGCTCCGCGTCAGGCGAAAGCCACTCGCAAAATCGGCACGAACGATTGGCAATCCGTGAACGATCAAACCGTGGATACGCGCAAGGCCTACCGGGTGTCCTTGCCCAACGGCACATCAATCATCGTATTTTTTTACGATGGCGGTATTTCTCAATCGGTGGCGTTCAACGGGTTATTGCAAGACGGAAAACGGTTTGCCGAAAACCTGATGAATTGTTTCAATACGGCCGATGGCGAACCGCAGCTTGTAAACATGGCCACCGATGGCGAAACCTACGGCCATCATCACCGGCATGGCGATATGGCGTTGGCGTTTTGTCTCGACTTCATCGAAAAAAATGAGCATGTAGAACTTGCCAATTACCCCTATTTCCTGAGCAAAACGGAAGTGGTGTACGAAGCGCAGGTGCACGAGTTAAGCTCGTGGAGTTGTGTGCATGGGGTAGAACGTTGGCGCGAAAACTGTGGCTGTAATTCGGGTGGCAAACCCGGCTACCACCAACTCTGGCGCAGGCCCCTGCGCGATGCTTTGGATTGGCTGCGCGACACGGCAGCGGAACTGTTTGAGCGCGAAGGTGGAAAAGTGCTGACCGACCCCTGGCGCGCCCGCAATGAATACGTGCAAGTTATATTAAAGCGTAGCGAAGAAACCGTTAAACGATTTCTACACAAGCACGCCCGCCCGGAAGCAGATACTACACGCGTGCTGCGGCTCATGGAAATGCAGCGCCACGCCATGTTGATGTACACCAGTTGCGGTTGGTTTTTTGATGAGGTGTCCGGCATTGAAACCACGCAAGTCATGCAATATGCCTGCCGGGTGATTCAATTAGCCAATCAGATTGGGGAGCTGAGTCTCGAACCCGAATTTAAGCGCTTGTTGGAGAAAGCGCCTAGCAACGTGGCCACTTATGAACATGCGGCCAATGTGTACGAAAAATTGGTGTTGCCCGCGAAAACCAACCTTACCCGTGTGGGGATGCACTATGCAGTGTCTTCCATTTTTGAGGAAGAACCCGAGTCGCTGCCATTGTTCAACTACACCGCTACAAATGATTTCTTCCTTAAGAAACAGGCGGGCGAGCAGGTTTTGGTATTGGGAATCACAAAAGTGCGCTCGTTAGTTACATGGTCGGAAAAAAGGTTTGCTTTTGCGGTAGTTTGCATTGGTGTGCACAACATCATTGGCAATATCTCGCTGGATATGGAAGCCGATAAGTTTGCCAGCATGCAGTTTCGCATTACAAGTGCGTTTGATGAAGGCCGCCTGGGTGATGTGATTGGTGTAATGCAAACGTATTTCGGGCCGGACAAATACACGATCTGGCAGTTGTTCACAGAAGAGAAGCGCAAGGTGCTGGATGTTATTGCGCAGAAAAGCCTCGAATCGCTGGAGGCATCGCTACGAAGAACGTATAACCGCGATTATCCGCTGGTAAATGCGCTCGCCAACAACGGCATTCCCATTCCCCCCGCATATCGTTCTACATTTGAGTATATCTTAAATGCGGATTTATTGGACGCCTTCGAGCCGGAACGGATCAACGTAAAGTCGCTTGAGCGCATTGCTGCTGAGATGACCAAGTGGAGCTTGAAGGTGGAAGATGTTGATAAGGTAGCGCGCATGGCGGCCGAGGCGGTTTTTAAGGAACTTAGACGGATTAGCAACGAAAATCATAATGTGAAAAGGTTGCAACGATTAAACCGGTTGTTTCCAATTCTACTCAAGTTCAATCCCAAAGTAGATGTGCGGCTTCATCTTTACAAAAGTCAGAATCTGTATTTTGAGATGTCCATCGCGAACAAGAAAAACGGTAACGCGCCGGAAGACCCCCAGTGGAAGGAACAGTTTGCCTTGTTAGGCGAGAATTTGCTGGTGAAAGTAAACTAGAAGCTAGCTAAAAAATAGCTCGTGATGTCGAACGAAAGTGAGACATCCCTATTTGCAGCCCTGCGATCAAGGATTTCTCGGTCGTGCCTCCCTCGAAATGACGCATTTCATATTTTTAATATGGCTGCTAGTTTTAACTCCATTTTTTCTAGCAATCGGTCGGCTATTTCAGGTAGGGATGCTTCCAGGGTGCCCGATATGCGCGGGCCAGTTTATCGGTTGCCTCCACATCGTTGACCACGAGTTTTTTTAAGGGATCGTATTGCAGTGGACGCTTCAGTTCCATCGCAAGGTTAGCCAGAATACAGCTTGCGGTACTGCAGTGTGCTTCCGCCAGAGGCGCAGCGGGCGGCTGTTTGTTCTCAATCGCTTCAAGCCAGTTTTTTAAATGCGCGCGGGTAGCCGGCGCGGCATGTATTTCGATACCTTCTTCGCGTGTGTCTTCCGGAAACTGTTCACGTTCATATACCGCATCGCGGTGAATCTTTCTTCCATCCACGGAAGTGAAATCATACTGAAATGGACTGCAGGCCAGTGTGCCGTTTTCGCCAATGATCTTGTAACCCCACGGGTAGGCAGGGTCCGCGGGCTCGCCCCAGGTGCGGTGATTCCAGGTACACGTGAGTTCATCGAACTTAAAAATCGCGGTTTGCGTGTCGGTAATGTTTGACTTTCCTTTTGTTTGTACGCGTATCCCACCCTCGGAATAAATTTCTGTTGGCCAACCTAGCTGCAACATCCACCGCACCGCATCCAGCATGTGGATACACATGTCGCCCATGATTCCGTTGCCGTACTCCATAAACGCACGCCACCAGCCGCCGTGTGGCAAGCCATCGTACACACGCAGCGGCGCGGGGCCACACCATCGTTCATAATCCAAAAAGGTGGGCACTGCCTGCGGTTGCGGGGCGCTGTTGTTGCGCATGTGGTAATAACAAAACATGTCTACCTGCGCGATTTTTCCCAGCAGGCCTTTGTCGATAATCTCGCGCTTGGCTTCCAGCAAATGAGGTGTGCTTCTGCGCTGCGTGCCCACTTGAATAACTTGCGGAAATCGTTTCTGTGTGTTCAAGATTGCCTCGCCTTCCAGTACGTCTACGCTAATTGGCTTTTGCAGATACACATGCGCACCGGCCTGCAACACATCGATTGCCTGTAGCGCGTGCCAATGGTCGGGCGTTGCAATCAACACCAGATCAAGTGCATGTTTGTGGAGCATTTCTTCGTGGAAGCGGTACAGGCGGGGATTTGCGCCGGGTAACCGCGATTTCACCTGTGCATTTGCTTCTGCTAAACGATTGCTGTCCACATCGCAAAGGGCAACCACTTCCACCGGGGTAATCTGCATGAGGCGGAATAAGTCGCTCTTACCGTACCAGCCGGTGCCGATTACGCCCACGCGGTAGACTTTGGCCGTTTGCGCCCAACTGTCAACTTTGGGGAGGGCCAGGCCTGCGAGGCTAAATCCCGCTGCCCGGATAAACTTTCTGCGCGATAGGTACATCTCAGGGAAAGGTTAAGGAAGGTGGAATTTCGCGCTTTTCGCGGATTTCGGCCAAAAAAGATTGATCACAGCAAGATCATAACTTTAATCTGCGTAGTGTAGTAACGATCCGGATAATTCGGGTTACCTTTGTGAACGTTTTTAGCAGAAATCATTCTGTTCTAGTAAGGCAAATCTCTTTTCAGAGTTCTTTCTATTCTCAATCTTTTTAGCTGAAAATACGGGTGGCCGGTGTATTTTTTCAGCCCCGACTGCCGTTTTAGAATAACCAAACATTAACGCATGTCGAGATCGAATCAATTCATTAAAAGACAAAAAGAAGAAAAAAGACGCAAGAAAAAGCAGGAAAAAGAACAGCGTAAAGAAGAACGCAAGCAAAACTCGCAAGGCGGCGCACTGGAGAATATGCTGGCTTATGTAGACGAAAACGGTAACCTTACTACCGAGCCGCCCGAAAAAAGGATAACCACAGAAAACAAGAAAACCATTAACGAAAACAATTAATACAATGAAACAAGGAACGGTGAAATTTTTTAATCAGGAAAAAGGATTCGGGTTTATTAAGCCCTCCGACTCAGGCGAAGACGTGTTTGTACACCAATCCGGTTTGATTGATTCCATCAAACAAAACGATAAAGTGCAATTTGAGGTTGAACGCGGCAAAAAAGGTTTGAATGCCGTGCGGGTTCAACTGATTGACTAAGCGCATGCAGAAACCCACATTCCAAACAGGTCAGCAAGCATTTTTTCTACGTCTCAAGAGCAAGGTAGATCACTATTTCCAGAGCAATCAACTGAATCGGGCAGGAGGGGCACGGCTTTTTTTTAAAGGCAGTGTTCAGTTTCTGTCTGCAGTAACGATTTACCTGATCTTGATCGTATTACAGCCATCGGTGTGGGTTGCCATTCCGCTGGCGGTGCTGTTGGGTTTGCATTTGGCCATGCTGGGTTTCAATGTAATGCATGAAGGTGGCCACCAAAGTTTTTCCCGCTACCGCTGGGTGAACGAAGTGGCTGCCTATTTCCTTAACGTGTTGGGGGGCAATACGTACTTTTGGAAAATCAAGCACAACGTAAACCACCACACGTACACCAACATTCACGGAAGCGATTCGGATATTAACGTGGAACCGTTCATGCGGCTCCATCCCAGCCAACCGCTGCACAAAGCCCATCGTTTTCAGCACGTGTACTGGGTCTTCCTCTATGGAATCTCGTACATCGCGTGGGTGTTTTATGAAGATTTTGTAAAATACTTCTCGAAAAAGATCGCGCAGCACACCGAAGTTAAGCCGCTGGACGTGCGCGAACATTTCATTTTTTGGGCAACCAAAATATTTTACGTGACCATTTACCTGGCCATACCCGTGTATTTTACCGGCTGGCTATACGCGCTGGTGGGATACTTGATTGTAACTTTTACCTGTGGATTATTCATCAGCATTGTGTTTCAATTAGCGCACGTGGTGGAGAAAACACATTTCCCGGTAACCGTGGATTCGCCCACGCGGATGCACACGGAGTGGGCTGTACATCAGGTAGAAACCACTTCGAATTTTGCCACCCAGAGTCGCTTTTTATTTTGGATGCTGGGCGGTTTGAATTTTCAGATTGAGCATCACCTGTTTCCGCGGGTTAGCCACATTCATTACCCGGCCATCAGCCGGCTGGTGCGCGAAACGTGTGCCGAGTTTAACATTACGTACCGGGAGTACGGCAGCATGTGGGCTGCATTTGTATCGCATCTTGTGTTTCTACGAAAAGCGGGACTTCCCGCGCAATTAAGTTAATCCGATTTTATGCGTCAGCTAAAAATCTCTAAACAAATCACCAACCGCGAGCACCTCTCGCTCGATAAATATCTTTCCGAAATTGCGAAAGTCGATTTAATTACGGCGGAGCAGGAGGTAGAATTGGCCAAGCGTATTCGCGCAGGCGATCAGGTAGCCCTTGAAAAACTGGCGAAGGCAAACCTGAGATTCGTGGTGTCTGTGGCAAAACAGTATCAGAATAACGGCCTTACGTTGGGTGATTTAATTAATGAAGGCAACATTGGTTTGATGAAGGCGGCCGCGCGTTTTGATGAAACCCGCGGGTTCAAGTTCATCTCGTATGCCGTGTGGTGGATCCGTCAGTCCATCATGCAGGCATTGGCAGAGCAATCGCGCATTGTGCGGTTGCCGCTCAACCGGGTGGGCGCGCTGAATCGTATTTCAAAAGCGTTCTCCGAACTGGAACAAAAATTTCAACGAGAGCCAACAGCCGAAGAACTTGCATCGTTACTGGATGTAACTGTAGACGAAGTAACCAGCACGCAACAAGTCTCCGGGCGATCGGTATCCGTTAATGCCCCGTTTGTGCAAGGGGAAGACAATAGCCTTCTGGATGTACTGGAAGATCACCTCGAGGAAAGTCCGGATCAGCCGCTGATGGACGGATCGTTGCAGCAGGAGCTGAAACGTGCGTTAGCTACGTTGTCGGAACGGGAGGCGATGGTGATTTCGTTGTATTTCGGTTTGAACGGCCAACAGGCACTTACGCTCGAAGAAATCAGCGACAAATACGACCTCACCCGCGAGCGCGTAAGACAGATCAAAGAAACTGCCACCCGCAAATTGCGCCACAACTCGCGAAGCAAGCTGCTAAAATCGTATTTGGGGTAGCCTTACTTGCGTGAAACGTGCAACACAAAGTTGCGATCCATGCTGAGTGCATAGGTAGACTCTTTCATCAACTCCATGGCCTTATTGGATTGCTGAAGCATCAGGAGCAAATCCACAGCCACCGGAATATCCGAAATTCGATTCAATGCCTTACCATTCGATGCTTCCAGCGCGAATGTGTACGTCGTTTTGGGTTTAGCCGTCATCGCACGAAACTCATGAGCCGATAACTTGTATTGCTGCGGTTCGTTAGCCGATTCGACCATCAACTTTAAAATGGCGGGACGATACTTGTTCCATATCGGCATATAGGGATTGTGGTCTAGCGTCATGCGGGGTTAATTTGTTGGAAAGGTAACTATTTAATTGCGCGATGCGAGCGAATAAATACATTTTTCGTGCGGATTTGCTTACTTCGTTGCCGTATGAGCAAGAATTACTTCACGTTCCTTTTTACACTGCTGTTCGCTTTCGCGGATGCACAGCCTATTGAACCATCTGCATATCAGGACTTGCATTGGCGCGTGATCGGCCCGTTCCGGGCGGGCCGCACCGTAGGTGCCGTGGGTGTGCCATCGCAGCCGAATGTTTTTTACATGGGGGTGAACAACGGTGGCGTTTGGAAGACAG
>CAYLWU010000049.1:0-19392 GCA_964387475.1 uncultured Ohtaekwangia sp.
CTGTGCGCAATCAGAAAGAAGACGTGCCGTACGATTCCAAAGATCCGTTGTATCCATTTGGATTTGGACTTCGGTACACATCGGCTAAAGCCAAAAAGTAGCGAATTTCTAATCCGTTTACTCGCAAGAGATAACACCTGATACGGTTGGAGGGAAAACGGATTACAAATCCGATTGATCTGTAGTTCAACATTGAAAATGTCGAACGGCTTGGGTGATGTCAGGCGATAACACTAAACGTGGCGAAATGAACTGTGGAGATGGCTTCGTCACCTCCGGCTCCTCGCCATAACGCGCCTTCCGTCACTGCGAGGAACGAGTCCTGAAGAATGAAGGACGAGGACGAAGCAATCCAGCTGCCTGAATCCAAACAAAATACCAAAGTTATCCTGCCGTGTCCGGTGTGATCACCTCACACCAACAATCCCATCACAATACTATCCTTGATCTTGAGTAATAAATCCCCAGTCGTCAAGATTTAAGTAGCACCAGCAACTCCCGCGCTACCCGCTCGCCCGACAACACCGCCCCTTCCATAAACCCACGAAACTGCAACGCTGTTTCCGTACCTGCCCAATGAATGTGGCCACAGGCTTTGGCGTGATGGGCTCCGTATTTCGAGAAGATGCCCGGCTTGAAAAAGCCCGAATACGCACCGCCCACCCACGGGTTATCCGAGAAAGAATAATCGTGATAGACCAGCGGCGTTGCCGCCTGCTCGCCAAAAAGATGCGTGTACCCCGCCAGCAGGGTTTGCTTCCGCGCTTCTGGGCTCAAGCGCAAAAGTTGTTTTGCACGATCGGCATGGATCAGCGAAGTAAGAATACCGCGTGCGGAGCCGGGCACCGAATTATCCACCGAAAGCTCTACCACTTCATCCAGACATGTGCTTGCACCATTGAGGCCGGAGTCGCGCCAGAACGGGGTTGGGTACACGGCATGGCATTTAAGCACCGTACCCATCGTCATACTGCCAATCAGCATTCTTTTTTCTTCCGGCAACTCGGGCGTGAACTGAATTTTTGCTACCACGGGCAACGGCGCGGTAATTACCACCTTTCGGGCACCTACGGAGAAGTGCTCATTCCCTACCTGCACATGGTCGGCCAGCTGGGTGACAAATGAAACGGGCGTGTTGAGTTTTACTGCCGTGTGCAGTTGGCGGTGCAAAAAATGACTCACACCCTGAGCACCACCCAGAATCCGGTCGCGCAGCGCACCGTCTTGCACTTTTTCGGCTTGCGAAAAAGAGCCGGTGCCATTGGCGGCGGCCAGGGCCTGAAGCGCAGATATGTCCGACACTGGCTGGCAGAGTTCCCCTTCTGCTGCCCGTTTGAGAAAGGTGCGCGCCTTGCGGTTAGCGACGGTGGCATCAATCCAGCTTTCCAGACTTTGGTTGTCGAGCTGCCAGGCATCGCGCGACTGCCAGGGTGCATCTAACGAAAGTGTTGCTGCAGTGTGGTCTAACCGCTGGATGGCCTTGCTTGCAGCAAGTAACGCAAAGAGCCCCATTGGCGGAGCCTCGCCTTGGTACCGTTTGTTGTGTGCACGATGCCGGAAGATGCTCTGCCCCGCGGTGAATGTGGGAAACGTCTGTAACCCGGCTTCGCGCACCAGTGCGTACATCCGGTCGTGCCCCTTGCCAATCCATTGCCCCCCAATATCAATAAAATCATTTTCGCCAACGCGCTGCGACCACGTGCGGCCACCCACGCGGTCTTGTGCTTCCAACACCAGCACGGTTTTACCTGCATTCATCAGCGTTCGGGCGGCAGTAAGGCCCGCTAACCCGGCACCCACCACCACCACGTCATACCACTCCTCTGCACGGGCAGGCCGGCTTCCAAACGCATAAAATGGACCAGCGGTGGCCCCCAGGGCCGCCAACCGAACAAACGCTCTCCTTTGCATCACTTGTTTCGTTACACAAAGGTGCGCGCGGCACTACAAACGGCATTTGACAAATGTCACAAAATCATTTCCCGCGCAAGCGGCTGAGTGTTTCTCGGGAGATACCGAGATAGGAAGCAATGTACGTGAGCGGCACCCGTTGCACTACCTTCGCTTCGTGTTTCAGCAGCATGTCGTAGCGCTCGGCCGCGGTCATGAACTGGGAGTAATAAATCCGGTCCTCTAGAAACTGCGCATACTCTTCAACCACTGCTGCCACAAAATTACTGAGGTGTAAATCGTGATGCACGGAAGGCCGTAACGTGCGCAGGTTGATGGAAACCAGTGTGGCATCCTCCAGCAACGCTACGGTTTCGCGGGAGGGCAGATTTTTGTACACGTGCAAAGACCCGACCATTTCCTGCTCAAAAGCAAACCACGTGTTTACCTCCACTCCCGCTTTCAGGTAATAGCCGCGCGCGGCACCCGCCACCATGAAGTAGGCATAATCATGCGATTTGTTTTCTTGAAACAGCACGTGATTTTTCGGGAATTGAACAACCGCCAGGTGCGCACGCAAGGCATCGGTTGCGTGCTCCGGAAAAGGAAACCGCCGGGTATAGTGCTGAATAAATTGTAACAGAATATCGGGCATGCTGACTACGAACGTGCAAAAAAATTGAAACAAATACTACGAATAATGCTGAAATCAGGATGGCGCATTCGAAACCCCGGATCTGACCATCCGATCCAATCGCTCATGTATTTCCTGCCGTGCCACGCTGGCCAGATGTAGAAAAATCAAGTACGATTCATCGGCCAAAAGTTTCTCACGTGTCACCAAATGGATCGTCTCCTCCAGCGTGGCACGGAGCTCGGCTTCCAGTTGGCGCAGGTCAACTTCGTTGGTCGACTCGCGTGTTCTGCTTTGGATGTCAGTGATACGCTGATAGTACACATCCACCTTATTCTTTTTTCGCTGGCGCTGCCATTGCGCAATGGAATAGCCACCACTGGCCAGCGCCACGAAAAAAGTGATCAACACACCGAAGAGTTCGGCATACCGCTCAAAGAACGATGGCTCGTTTCGCTCCAAAAACTGCTGCGCCCCCGGATGAACGCCAAAACTCAGCTTCCGCGAATCAAAATCTGGTGTTAAGCGATACAGCAGCGGATTAATTTTCTTCAGCTCTTCCGTGTGCGTAGAAAGTACGCGGCACACACGAAAAACAATGGCTGGATCTAAATCCGCACGACAGGCCAGCAACGCATCCACTTTAAGGGTAAGAACGGGCTGTTTGGTAAATGTGCCGTATAGCCCTTCGGGAATCACAAAGGGTTCGAATTGGGGATGCCGCGTACAGATGCTCTCTGCGAACGATCCTGCACCCAGCTGAGCAACGTCATCCAGGCTATACAAGGTATAGTCCCCCAGATCGCGCAGCTCATCATCGGTTAGCAAATCGGTAAATGCAAAAATGACATCTGCTTCAAAAAAGTTGTACACATCCACAAACCGCCGCTCGTGCGGATGAATCCCCAAATCATTCATGAGGTCGTCAACAAACTGGCGCGTGCCGCTGCCTTCCACACCTGAGAATACTTTCTTGTTATGCAAAAGCTCCAACAACGAGCGCGGCTGGACGTCTTTCTTGTGTAACACATGAAGCACCTGCGAATACAGCGGCAAGACGGCCGATACATTGTCGCTAAAGCGCGCGTGATTATCAATGATGCCGAAATCGGCAGCACCACGCTCCAGCGAATCCAAATTTGCCCTGGAACCGATACCATACACCACTTGTACACTATCCTGAAGTTGGGCCGTGAGTACCGTTGCCAGGGTTTGGGCGATCCGGTTTTGCGGATCTTCTACGTTGCCCAGAATGGTGTAGGCAGTCGGGCGCATTTCACAGCCCAGCAGCAACGCCGCCCAGCCAATGATCCACAGTTGCTGCAATGTTACTTACTGAATTTTCCCGGTTGTGCGATATTGCTGGTAGTTCTTGGCGGCAACTTGTTGGTTACGTGCCGGATCTTTCTGCCATAGCTCTTTGCCATTTACCGACAGCGTACGCTCGAACAAGTAGAGCTTTTCATCGCGAATCAAAAAGTTGTCGTATTTCGGCCGGGTAGCCCGCCCCATGGCCAGCGTCATGGAACACCAGCCACCGAATTCCGGCAGAAACTTCTGGGGGTTTGCTATAAATGCCTTCCGGTTAGCCTCGGAAGAGAAAAAATACACCACACCATCATGCTTTGCCAAAATATCCAAGCGGCCTACCTCCGGTGTGTTCCCTTGAAAATAACTCACCACATCGTAGCCACCTACACCCACACCGGTAGCTCCAATACAATACTGTAATGAATCGGCCTGCTGAGCGCTTACGAGCATGTGAGCCGTTAAAAGAATGACACCAAAAATTAATCGCATAAAGAAAGGGAGTTAGTTTTAAGAATATAATTGAAAAAAATCGTACGTGGATATTTTCCGAAGGGGCTCGTTACAGCGAATCCTCAGGTTTGTATTTCTTCTTCTTTACATCGGGCCATAAGCCATCGGCCTTTTTCTGAAGGCGAGCCTCATCTTTCTCCCATGCCTCCAGCGAGTTTACACGGCCGCGGCTGGTTTTACCATGAAAGAACAAATAGAGTTTCCCATCTTTAACTTTAAATGTTGCAGGGTCTACGGAAATTTTCTTTCCATAGCTTACCGCGAGCGCACAGAAGCCTTCGTATTGCGGCAAATACTTTTCCGGAGCTGCATCAAAGGCCCGCTTGTTCGCACCGCTGCTGAAGTAATAGGTAACTCCTTTGAATGTGGTTTGATGTTCGGCCTGGCCCTTAACAGCCGCATTCGAAAAATACGCCACTACATCATAGCCGCCCAAAGCAAGTCCTTTTGCGTCCACCGGATCTACCTGGGCAAATCCGGGAATGGCCGTCAACAGCATGGTAAAAATCAAAAAGCAAAACGGTGTTTTCATATTTTTTGGTTTACGCATGATAACCTTGTGGGATTAGCAATCGTTCAGCGCCGCGTGTCGGGCGAAAGACAATCAAAAACAATTCTCTAAAAATCTCTGGCCGTCGCCAAACCGTTTGCCCAAATTCTCAAAAAGAGGAGTGGAAATGAACGACTTTGTCACACACACGACAAGCATTAGAAGTTTTCATTTTAATCTTTGTAGAAAAAATGCGCATCTCGCTTGTTCTCTGTTTAATTTGTGTGGCTTCGGGGATCGTGCGTGCACAGTCGCAACCGGTTCTCCAATCCAGCAACGCATTCATAGCTGCTGGCGTACGCCAGGGTAGCCTTTCGCTCGACTACTTTTATAATTGGCAGCCGGGGGCTTCCCGAAAATTTCAAATTGGTCTGGGTGCACGCATCACGTCCTATATCGGCAGTAACCAATACCACGCAACCGCACCCGCAGACCTGGCTGTTGACGTACTGAAAAGTGACTCTCTGCTGCTCTCCACCGCGCAGGTTCATGCGTTGAATTTGGCTGTTCAGCTCGGATATCGGTTATCAGAAAAAGTATCGCTGGGCTTCAACATCGATGCCGTGGGCGTTTCATTTGGCGCAAACAAGAATGGTCGTTATCTAAATGGAAATCAAGGCCAGCTGGTGCAGGCCCGACCGACCCCGCTGAATATACTCTTAGTGGGTAATCATGATCGGGGTACACTAAACTCACAATTTTTTATCCGCTATCATATTACCAAAAGCTGGGCTGCCACGGTGGCTTACCAATTTTTATTCGTTGAATACACCACGGCTGTGGCCGTACAGCAGCAACCCGAGCCAAACGATCGGTTTCGAAATAAAGCCAGCATGTTTGGTGTGGGAATCACAAAACTATTTTAGAGATGAACATCCGGATTTTGGTACTTTTTTTACTGTTAGCAGCGTGCGAAACTGAAGACGCCACACCCACCACAACATTGAATGATGCTTTCGATACCCAGACCGCCACGCTGTTGCGCGCGGGTGTGTGGATGGGTGCTAACAATTACAACGTAGCTGGCGAAGCCCAAATCTACCAGCAGCCGGATGGAACCCGCGTCTTGTTGTTAGACATGTTTTCGTCCAGCAACGGGCCTGATCTGCGCGTGTACCTCGCAAACGATGCAAAAGCTTCAAGCTTCGTTAATCTGGGGCGGTTAAAATCCACGAATGGCCGACAGGTTTATCCCATTCCTGCGGCGACGGACGTCAATCAGTTCTCATTTGCTTTAATCTGGTGCCAACAGTTCTCGGTCTCATTTGGCCAAGCGGAAACGAAATAGCAGCCGTTCTACCCTAGCTGTTGTTCGTCTTCCCGCAACCGGAACGTAGTGACGATGCGCTCGTCCACCAACAGATTTTTAAATAGTTTCCGCACATGGTCGCGCTCCTGAAAAGGATGATCCCGAAACAATTCTGCATATTGAGCATCCGCGAGGGTTTCCAGGTTGGCTGCACTTTGTGCCGCCACCTCGCGCACGCGTTGTAAGTAGTGTGTATTGAACTTCATCGTGGCCGGATCAACCCAGTTGGCTTTGATAAAACCTTTTGTTTTAGTTGCACACCTGCAGGGGTTTGCTTCATTCAACAATCCGCATTTCCGGTTCATAAACTGATACATGTCTTTGCGTGCCCGCGATAGCCGTTGGCGGAAGTTATCCGGGCGTATCCCGAGCAACTCGGCACCAAGGAGATGATCTACGCCAAAGATTTCACCTAATACAAAAACCAGTCGCTGCCCGCGATCTAAACAAAGTAGCATCGCATTCATACAACCCAGCTTGGCCTCCTCAATCATTGTGCGCATCTCTGCCTGTTCTAATGGTGTCAGGTCGTGATTTTCAATAGCGTCTAGCTGCTTCGCCATGGTATCAAAGTCGGTTACCACTTCTTCCAGCCAGTACCTCTTCATCTTTAAAAAATGGTTGAAGGTGATGCGGTAGAGCCATGTTCTAAAACTGCTTTGCCTTTGAAATTGGCCGAGTTTGGTAATCATGATCACAAGCACTTCTTGGGTAATGTCTTGTGCGTCGTCTGGACTCAGCACAAGTTTGTGCGCCACGTTGTAGATGTAATGCTGATGGCGCTTTACCAACGCCTCCAGGGCAGCTCGCGAGCCGGCCAGTGCGGCCGCAATCAGTTCATTGTCCAACTGATCGCGGTAGTGCGCGGAGAACGGATTTTCAGTCATCCTCATAAAGATATCGGTTTTGATTTGCGGTTGTTCCGCCTACCCGCAAACAGATCAACGATCCGGTACCGCTGCATATGCACGCGTGCCGGATCAATCCGGCGAAAAAAAGCCACGGCAGCCGAATCAGTTTCAGCGTGGCGAATCGCCTGCTCTAATGCAGCCTCGCTCTCCCAAAAAATGACATCTGCCCACAAGGTGTCGTTCGCCTGCGTGAGCGAACGGTGAATAAAACCAGGTTGTGCTGCGAAAAAACTATCGTTCAACCGTTGCACATCCGAAATAAACGCAGCGTGGTCCGTGCCTTCCGTCAACGAAAATTCGGTAACCTCAATTACCTGCGCGTAACCTAAACCCGGGCCTTCCCCCACCGGCGGCGGTGATTGAAACTGGCACCCGATTGCCAACACGCTGATCACCACTGCACCTACGCCACTGTCGATACGCTTGATGGGTGTTTTACTTTTTGTGGTGCTTGCCATTTCGCTTACTCCGCCTTTACTCAAGGAGTTTATGCCTACTGCCTGGTGTAGCGGGCAATGGGCAGCGGCAGATGTGCCCAGCAGCATGATGGCCACCACACCGGTAACAATACCTACCGTGCCGGCAACAGCCCCAAAGTACCATGAAGCCAGAGCGGCTACGCCAATTACTACGCGGATGATCCGCTCAGTGCGACCAAGGTTCCGTTTCATTCTAAATGAGAGTTTCATACTTTATTCGTTGTTATTTTCACCCTTAGATCGCATGTTGATCTACCTGTGACAGCATTTCGGAAAAATTCATTTTGAAGAGACGCGTTGGCCGGGTGGGCACAGTAGAACCAGCACTATACCAACACCTGAAACACCGGAGTTGGCGTGGTTCGACCCGGATCATTACAGTTTTGCCTACATTTCCGCCTCGTAAGTTCCACTAAACAGCCCGGCATGTAAGGTTTGGGCAGAGAATGCACCAGACAACCGCAGGCAAGTATGCACCTTTGGCGAAGGGCCTCCGGTAACGGGCCGGGAAAACCACTACGCCACATCATGCTTCCGCTCCTTGATCAAATTAATCGCCTGTTTGGTTTGCAACTTCGTATTGAGCGGGGCACCGAAAGTAAGCGGGTAATTTTAATGGCCTACATGTGCCTGCTTGCACTGGTGGTGGCCGTAGTGTACTCCACCGTTGATGTGTTAAATGGCGTGTTCTATGGCTTATTGGGGTATGCGATCGTTGCCGCCAATAGCGTGTGGGTAATTCATCTCATAAAAAAAGCGCGGTTTTTGGCTGCCAAGGTCATACTGGTGGTTACATTCAATGTGGTGGTGTTCTATGCCTTCATTTCTGATCCGCCCGGCACCGGCGTGTACATGTTGTTTATTCCGGTAAGTATGGTGTCGGTCATTTTATTCGACTTTAGTCAGAAAAAAGTGATGTGGCTGGTGATCTTTTTTACCGGCCTCCTCTTTCTCTTTTCCTACTTCAGCGACTTCCACCTGGCTTACGACCCGCCCAGCACGTTTTACGTGCAGGCCAGTTTTGTGTTGAATTACGCGATCTCGATAACGCTGGTCATTCTGGCGTTTAACTTTTTTGTAGTGGTAAACCGCGAGGCCGAGAAAGAGTTGATTCAAAAAGAGCAATCGCTTCTGGAAAAAAACCAGGCACTCACCAAAGTAAACGAAGAGCTTGATCGGTTTGTGTACAGCGTATCGCACGACCTCCGCTCACCCCTCAGTTCCATTCAGGGAATCATCAACCTGATTCGCATTACCGAAGATCCGGCCGAAGTGCGCACGCTCGTGGGGCTGATTGAAGGCCGCGTGCGCGCGCAGGATCAGTTCATCTACGATATCATCAACTACGCCCGCAACGCGCGTACCGAAGTGAAGCCCGAACGCATTCGGTTACAGCCGTTTCTTCAGGCATTACTTGACGATTGCAGTTTTTTGCCAGAAGCCGAGGGGCTGACGTTCGCCGCAAACGTAGACCCTGCCGACACCCTGGTGGTAGACAAAACGCGCTTACAAATTGTGTTGCAAAACCTGCTCGGTAACGCCATCAAATATGCCGACACCAAAAAAGCAGAACGCTGGGTACGCATTACTGCTACCGCTTCGCCCGACCACGTGATGATCAGCGTGGCCGACAACGGCATCGGAATAAGCGAAGAATTGCTACCCCGCATTTTTGAAATGTTCTATCGCGCCTCCGATCGGAGCAAAGGCTCTGGCCTGGGGTTGTTCATCACCAAAGAAGCCGTTGCGAAACTGGGCGGTACCGTGTATGCAACCTCGCGCCCCGGGCAGGGCTCTACATTTACCGTAACATTGCCCGGCCACCTGTAACGGTTGGACTTTTCTTTGTCCGCGTCCATCCATTTTTTGGCTGGCAGCGATGTAATACCTTGGGGGTTAACTTTATTTTTTATGCTCATTCGCACATGCATCATCTGCCTTACGGGAATAGCCATTGGCTGCACCACCGCATCGTTTCAAGGCGAAAATTGCAACATCGTGGTGGGTAACGTTACCTTTTCGCGCGCACTCAACGGGGCCGCAAACGCAAGTCGCGTGCAGCAGGCAACGTTGGAAATGGCCAGCGGCCCGGCTACCGATTATTTTAACGCACCAAACGGCACAGAAAAATATGGTAATGCACCCCTGCTGCTCACGGCCATAGACAATACCCAACCCTTTACATTTACCACTCAGGTTACTCCCGCATTCGACTCAACTTACGATGCCGGCGCCCTGTATGTTTTTGAGCATGAAAACCACTGGCAAAAATTTGCCTTCGAAATGGACGAACGTAAAGCCACCCGAATCGTAACGGTACGTACGCTGGGCACCTCGGATGACAACAACCACGAAGCAGTTGCCAGCCCCAGCGTTTTCCTAAAAATTTCTTCCGATGTGGAATCCATCGGCTATTACTTTTCAACCGATGGCGTAACGTGGCAGTTGGCGCGGGTGTACAAAAACGATTTTCCCGCCACCACCTGGATTGGACTGAGTGCGCAATCGCCACTGGGCGCGGGCATCACCGCCACGTTCGAAAAAATTACACGCTCGGCCGAAGCCGTAAAAGATTTCCGGCAAGGTCTCTGATCGAAGCGGCAATTCAAAACAAAACACCCACAGCCGCGGTTTCTGCTTCAGTAGATCATCTGCTGCCATGCGCGGTGTAAAAAAAGAACATTTGCCCACCAAGATTTGCCCCAGTTGCCAGCGCCCGTTTACGTGGCGCAAAAAGTGGGCGCGCGATTGGGAACACGTTGTGTATTGCAGCGACCGCTGTCGGCAAGAACGTGGGCGCGGGTTAAAAGCTAAACGTTAGGTTAACGCGGAAAGACACATTCTCGCGCAGCCCCGGCAACGCATACGCACCCCAGCGATAAAAAACGCCACCGCCAATGCCGAAGTACGCCACATCGGCATAGTTGGTTCGCACGATGTTGTCGGCTCCAAGCCCCGACTCAAAATACCCGCGGCTGAAATCGCGCACCTCAATTTGCTGATGGCCCTCGCGATTGGCCGCATTGCCAAAGCGCCCCCAGCCTGCACCCTGCCAGAGAATTAACTCCGGCTTGGAGTAGCGGGTTTGATACAGCCACCCAAAATTGTGTTTCCAAAATGCAGCGGCATATTGATCGCTCAGAAATTCATAAATGCCCATCGTTTGAAACGTATGCGTTACCCAGACACCGGTTTCGTTGCTGCCCGGCCCAAAAAATTGCTTCTGCAACGGGGCAACACCATCAAGGTAGCCGCCTACCAGTGCAAGTTGTGTGGTGCCCAGCGTGCGGTGCTTCCAGCGGTTAGCAAAAAATGCTTCGTAACGCGTGTAAGCAAACTGGCTGTCCCACAGGCCCGTAAAACCGCGGGCAACGGCGGCAGAAAACACCGGCTGCTCAAAGCCCACCAGTGCTTTGCGCCCTGCGAGCCGCGCCTCGCGCAAGCGATGGATGTACGTAAACTCGGCCGTGGCCTCTGCGGTGCGGAAGGAATTGAGCAACTCGTTGTTATGCACAAACCCGTACGCAAACTGCGGGGTATACACCGTGCGATCAAACCCCACCCGCACACGCCACGAAGTAGTGGGTTTCCAACTCGTGCGCACCCGGAACAACTCCATTCGGTCGAACCGGTTGGCCACCAATTGCCGGAACGAATAGCTTGAGAGCGAGCGGTAGCCCTCAAAAAACTGCGAACCGCCCGGCTCCTGAATATCGCGGGCATATGCAAATTGTAACGTCCAGTCGCGCCGCCGCCACAGGTTGGCCGTAACATCGCCACCCCATTTCCATTGCTCATCGCGAAAGCCGTAGCCCACATAGGCCCCAAGCGAAAACGCTTTGGAAAACTTCGCGTTGGTACGCCAGCCCAGCCCGAGGCGTGCGCCTTCAAAGCGGTTGAAGCGCAGTACGCGATTCAGTTGCCAATCAATCTTCCCGGTGGGATACACGTTGGCAAAAAGTCCTTCGGCCAACCGATCGAAAGCTCGAAATACTTTCATCTTCTGTGCCACGGAATCGAACCACTCAAACGTGCGCGTTTCCAGACTATCGGGCTGCTCGGCCCGGTACCGGGCCAGTAACGTTGTGTCGCGCGTGGTGCCCAGGTCTACCTGCGCATCCGCAAATACGCTGCGATCAATGGTAGGGTTGATGCGCACATCCTGCAGATAGCTGCGCGCCACCGCCACAAGATACATCGGGCCAATGCGGTTTTCCTTAAAATACAAATCGGTATTTAGTTGCACGGGAAACCAGAAGTTGGCCACGCGCGCATAGTTTTGCTGAATACGAAAGTCAATTTTCGTAAACGGATCGGCCGAACGCGCAATTACATTTTTCAATGCCCACCCATTGCGGCTGATGGACAACTGCCCCGAAAGTTGGTTGACGTTGGAATTGCCCAACGGCTCAAACGTAATCACAAACACCGAGTCGCCCTCAAAAAATGTGGTATCCGTAAGGGTAAAATCATAGACCTTTTCGCTGTTGCGGGAGAGCGGGTTTAAGTGGGGCTTGCCCAGCAGCGTAATCCAATCATCTTGAAAGCCAAGCGGCTGATAGTCGTTTGGCAACGAAGCCAGCAGCGGAGTGGAAAATCCCGAGATTTTGTAGTCGAGCAGCCGCTCGGTTTGCTTGTTCGGGCGTACGTAAAACTTCTCGGCCACGGACTCCGTCACCAACAAGTGCTGTTTGTTGCGGATGGAGTCGAGTTGAATAACCGAAGAGTCTTCGGGCGTAAGCTGCTGTTTTTTGTTTTGCTTCCGCAGACTGTCGGGCGAAACAGGTTCGCCCTCTAGTTTAAAAACCACTTTGGTGTACGAGGTGTAGGCATACGAATCCAGCCGCTCCGGCCGATGGTTGTCTTTCGCCTGCGTGGCATTGCGGATGATCCGCCAGGCCGGGTTGGCCCCCGCCAGAATCACCACCTCACCCAACTGCCGCGCCGTTGGCTGAAGCCGGATTTTTGGCGACTTCCGCACGGCCTCGATGGATAACGCTTGCGCGCGATACCCCACATAACTCACAAAAATTTTTCCCGAGTAGCCCGGCGGCAAGTTGAGCTGAAACCGGCCATCAATATCGGTAGTGGTGCCGGTGCGCCGGTCGTCCAATGCCAGGTTGGCAAATGCAAGAGGTTCCAGGGTAACGCTGTCCACCACAGTGCCGCGCAGCGTTTGGGCGTAACCGGGCATCACCAGTGTTACGGCAAGTACAAATAATAAAGTCCGCATCATGTGCATATTAAACAGTGTGCAGCCCGCGTTGGTTTTGTGCTGGCAGAACTACCGCATGGGTAGCACTGCAGCGCCTAAAATTTCAAATGTTTAACTTCTTTTCATAGGCGCTACACCCGCAATAAAAAGAGGCGGTCTTAAAACCGAAACGTCTTTAACAAACCAAGTGGCGCAAGCTTCATGAAAATACCCAGAAGCCATCCCAAAAATATGAAAAGCGTCATTTCAAGGAAGGTACAACCGAGAAATCCTTGATTGCAGCTGCAAATAGGGATGGCCAACGTTCGTTCGATATGACGGGATATTTTTGAAAGCGCTTCGAAATACCGATGGCGTCGGTCATTCCATCCGCGCAAAGCGGTAACCAAATCAACGCTTAGGTAAGCATGCCACCATCCACCTGCAACACCTGCCCGGAGATGTAGGTAGACATATCCGACGCCAGGAACACACATGCATCGGCCACATCTTCGGGGCGGCCGCCCCGCTTCAGCGGAATGGCATCGCGCCAGCTCTGCACCGTCTTCTCATCCAGCTTGGCGGTCATTTCCGTTTCAATAAAGCCCGGCGCAATGGCGTTGCTGCGAATGCCGCGCGAACCTAATTCCAGCGCCACAGATTTCGTAAATCCAATAATCCCCGCCTTCGATGCGGCATAATTGGCCTGGCCTGCATTGCCTTTAATGCCCACCACCGAAGTCATATTAATAATTGAGCCGCTCTTCTGCTTCATCATCGGCTTGGTAGCCGCTTTCACCGTGTTGAAACACGATTTCAGGTTAACGCTCATCACTTTGTCCCACGCCTCTTCGTTCATGCGCAGCAGCAGGTTATCCATGGTAATGCCCGCGTTGTTTACCAACACATCCAACGTGCCAAAATCGGCCACCACATCGGCAATCAATTTATCTGCCTGCGCAAAATCGGAGGCATCCGAACGATAGCCTTTTGCCTTTCCGCCAAAGGCGCGCAATTCATTTTCCAAAGCCACCCCTTGCTCTACACTACTCAGGTAGGTAAACGCCACGTGCGCGCCCTCCTGTGCAAAACGCAGGGCAATGGCGCGACCAATTCCTTTTGAGGCCCCCGTTACCAGCGCAGTTTTTCCTTGCAATAGATTCATGATTCAACTGTATTAGTTATCCAAAAGCCTAAAATTAGTATTTAATTAGCAGACTATGCAGGGGCCGCTTTCGCGCGATGGGGTATTGAAATTAGTGGTGGCGGGTGCCACCGTGTTGGCCCTGCTGGTAGAAGGGTACAGCCGCTACTGCGGGTTCTTGTTCACCTCCGATTCGTTTCAGTATTTGTCCGCAGCGCACAGTTTCCGCGCAAGCGGCGTGTTTCTCAGTCCCGATGGATCGCACTACGCCCACTGGCCACCGCTCTACCCGGTGCTGCTCAACCTGTTTGCAGACCCCATCTGGTCGGCCAACGTCATCCACCTGCTCTGCAAACTTGTGCTCAGCTGGCTGGTGTACCGGCTCAGCATGGTTTATCTTACAGACAACCGCACCCGCGCGATTTTTGCCTTAAGCGTACTGCTGGGGGTGCACCTGCTGCTCATCTCTGTATTTATATGGTCGGAGTTGGTGTTTGTTACGCTAGCGCTGGCCATGCTGTACCACCACACCCAAAAACCCGATCGGCTACTCACCGGCTGGCTGTTGGCATTAGGATTTCTGTTGTGCCTGCAACGCAATGCCGGGGTGTTCTGGATTGCCGGGCTCGCTACCGGCTGGCTGCTGGCGCGTGGGCTTTCGCTGCCCCGCGCAACCCAAGCGGCTGCTTTTTTTCTGATCTGCACCAGCGGCATGTGGGCGTGGAACAGCTACAACACCTGGTTTGTGCCCGCAGCGTTTGCCTTTTACCAACACCCGTTTTTCAGTGCGGTGCCCGGCAATTTTATGCGCGCCGGCACACAACTGGCGGCAGCATTTTTCCCCGCGCCACCGCATGCCCTGTGGGGTGTGCTGCTGGCGGTGCTTCACCTCGTGGCGTTGGGTGTGCTGTGGAAGTTCCGCACCCATGCACTCGCCCTGCCGGTGTGGCTGGCCATCGTATTTTGCGCGGGGTTTGTGGTGCTCGGGCCGCTCGATCATTACGAGCTGGACCGCTACCTCTGCATTGTACCGCTGCTGCTCTACCTGCCCCTGCTGCGCGGGTTTGAAATGGCGTGCACGCGCTATGCCCTGCCGCCACGCGTGGTGTGGCTCGTGCTCATCGTGCTCACCAGCTATCCGCTGGTGCGCACGGCACAAAATGCACACCGCTGGCACCAACGCAGTTGCCTGCCCGCCGTAGGTGCGGCCATGCCTGCCCCCACCGCGTGCCCATCCCCCGAAAGGGTTTTGTCTAGCCCAACCGCGTGCGTTCCTCCGGTTTGAACCGGCCGCATCATCTTTTTCTAACAGCCATTTTGCGTTAACTTGCCGCCCTTTACCGCATAATCAAAAATCAGCACTGCATGAATTACGATGTAATAGTAATCGGTTCCGGCCCCGGGGGCTACGTGGCCGCCATTCGCGCTTCACAACTCGGCCTTAAAACCGCCGTGGTAGAAAAAGCCGAACTCGGGGGCGTGTGTTTAAACTGGGGTTGCATCCCCACCAAAGCCCTGCTCAAAAGCGCCAACGTATTTGAATATGTAAAACACGCAGCCGATTACGGAATTCAGTTGAAAGATGCCACGGCCGACTTCCCCAGCATGGTAAAACGCAGCCGCGATGTAGCCGCAGGCATGAGCAAAGGCGTGCAATTCCTGCTCAAGAAAAACAAGATCGATCAATTGCTCGGCCACGGCAAACTAAAAAAAGGCGGCAAGGTAGAAGTAACCGATGCCACCGGTAAAAAAACCGAGTACACCGCCAAGCACATCATCCTCGCCACGGGCAGCCGCGCGCGCGAATTGCCCTCCATGCCGCTGGACGGCAAAAAAATTATCGGCTACCGCGAAGCCATGGTGCTGGAAAAGCAACCTAAAAAAATGTTGGTAGTAGGTTCCGGCGCCATTGGCGTAGAGTTTGCCTATTTCTACAACGCCATCGGCACCGAAGTAACCATCGTAGAATTTCTGCCGCGCATTGTGCCCGTAGAAGACGAAGAAATCTCCAAGCAACTCGAAAAGAGCTTCAAGAAATCCGGCATCACCATCTACACCGGTTCTGAAGTTACCAAAGTAGATACCAGCGGCAAAGGCTGCGTAGCCACCGTAAAAACCCCCACCGGAGAAATTAAACTCGAAGCCGACATCGTGCTCTCCGCCGTGGGCGTGGCCACCAACCTCGAAAACCTCGGCCTGGAAGACGCAGGCGTAAAACACGAAAAAGGCAAAGTGCTGGTAGACGATTTCTACAAAACCAACGTGCCCGGCGTGTACGCCATTGGCGACATTGTAAAAGGCCCCGCGTTAGCGCACGTGGCCTCGGCCGAAGGCATCATCTGCGTAGAAAAAATTGCCGGCCACCATCCGGAGCCGCTCAACTACAACAACGTGCCCGGCTGCACTTACTGCTCGCCCGAGATTGCCTCCGTGGGCTACACCGAAGAAGCCGCTAAGAAAGCCGGCTACCAGGTGAAGGTGGGCAAGTTTCCGTTCACCGCCTCCGGCAAAGCAAAAGCTGCCGGCGCACCCGATGGTTTTGTAAAAGTAATTTTCGATGCCAAGTATGGCGAGTGGTTAGGCGCACACATGATTGGCGCCAACGTAACCGAAATGATTGCCGAAGTAGTAGCCGCCCGCAAGTTGGAAACCACCGGCCACGAAATCATCAAGTCAGTGCACCCACACCCCACCATGAGCGAAGCCGTGATGGAAGCTGCGGCAGCCGCCTACGGAGAAGTAATTCACTTGTAACCGTAGTCAACGCGAATGATGATGGCGCCCGCACACCAGCGGGCGCCACTTTTTTTTAGAAAGCACTCATCAATTCCTTCGCGGGCGGCACCACCGAGAAATCGCAGACCGCGGCACTGCACGTAGAATGTCTCACATCCACTCAACATCAACGTCATTTCGAGGAAGGCACGACCGAGAAATCCCTGACCACAGTGCGATGAGTTTGGGATGGTTCACACTCGCTCAGCATCAACGTCATTTCGAGGGCGGCACGACCGAGAAATCCCTGACGGCAGTGCGCTGAGTTTGGGATGGTTCACACTCGCTCAACATCAACGTCATGTCGAGGGCGGCACGACCGAGAAATCCCTGACGACAGTGGCAAGTAAATTTTTTTTGGCGGCCCCGCGTGCCGTGCACCTGCCCGCGCCACGCGGCCCGGCTTTACGCTCCAACTCCGCGCCCCTGCACCCGCCCACCCCTGGCGGGGTTTCCGCTGCAATCCGTGGCCGGGCGGGCTTTTTTCACACGTTTATACCCCGCTTAGCTTGGGTGGATTTGTGCGATTGGGGTTACACCGCGATAAAAAAATAAATGCAATTGTTTAAATTCGGGTGTTGTGGCCAATTGGCCCTGCTCCGTGGACAGTGATGTGAAAGTTTATTAATTTCGGTCGACTACAATGATAGGTTTTTCGTTAATGACCATAAATAAATGATAATATGGAATACTTCAAGTTAATCTTTGGACTCGCACTGACTGCTACTTTCATTTGGTTGCTCCTGAAGAACAGCAAGCGGACTAACTTTATTAATGCCCTACTTCGGGTTGACACAATACTCGGACTTGTAGCTGGTGTATATTTAGTTTTTACATCAACATACTCGCTTTTGATTCACTAATTCAGTTCCGCGGACAATTCGCAACATGTGGACTCATTTCGTTTCCACAAACAGTAACGTTTGACTTGGAAATGGGAAAATGACGATGACGTAAAAAATATCGAGTTAGCCTTTGTTGACCGTGGACACTAGCCGACTTCAGAACAACCGACAGCGAAAAAATGAAGAATTGTGTGACAATAACGGACGAAGATCAACTGGCCACAACACAATCGCCAACCGTAGGAAAAGACACGAAAGAACCGACTGACTAAAATAAGCAATATGGACTCAGGACAAAGCATCGAGAAATTAGAAAAAGAAAACAAACGACTGAAAACAATAAATAAAATCCTGACAGTGTATGTAGTTTTCAGCTTACTAATAATGTGTTATAACTATTTCTTATAAAAGACCATGCTCGGTTGGCCTTCCTCAGCCCTCGTTGTTGTTCTTCACCAACGAGCAGTTCAAATCTAATTGCAAGGGAAGAACACGGGCAATGGCAAGTAGATATCCACCGTATTTGAGTGGATTTGTGCGATTGGGGTTACACCGCGATAAAAGAAATAAATGCAATTGTTTAAATTCGGGTGTTGGGCGTCATTGCTTTGGGACAACATAGTAGTTGGAATTCGTGACAAGGTCGACAACAATTTTAAAACTTAGAGACATTGAGCATTAGACGAAGTTAATTCTTATGACTTTAAATAGGAGAATAATTAAGAAATGGTGGAAATCATTAGGTATTAAACCGGTCTCACCGGGCTTAGAAAGAATAGGTATTATTTTTACTATCGGCCTGACATTGGTATCAACTTTTATTGCTTTGATGACATTTAACCAGCAACAAGAGATAAAAGGAATGAAGAGTCTCCTATTGAAGCAAGACACTATAATCGAGCAAAATAGACAAATGATTTTGAGGCTAGACAGTGCACAGGATTATGCGATTGACCAGATTAATGCCATAAAAACTCAGACCAAGAGCAATGAATATTCTACTAAACCACTTTTAGACTTTAGAGGGCTGCTAACCCTAGTATTTAACGCCAGAACTAAGGAATGGAAAATTCAGTTCTCAGTTTCAAACTACGGCTTACGTCCAGCGAGTATGGTTAAAGTCAATGGTAGTTTACAGAAGATATCGGAAGGTTTCTTTTTTACAGGACTTGAGTTTGAATCGACAACGCATACCGAAAGACTTTTACAAAATCAGGAAATGATTATTACCGTGGTTAACAAGGGCTTTATTGACAACCACCTTAACGATTTCGAATCATTTTTCTTTGTTTCAAATATTAAATACTTTGATCCGTTGGCAAAAACTCTTGAGTCTACAAAAGTTTACAAACGACTGGTTAAAATACATTCTTCAGAATTCGAACAGCGATTTTCCTTCAATGAACTTTCAAAGAAAGATTTAGATTTAATCGGGAAATTTAATAATTGACTAGATCAAGCAACGAACGCCCAACAATGTATTTGCGTCAAGCGGGGTTGACGCGTAATCCAACGTTTTCGTATCTTTAATGCGTTTGTTGTCGGAGACAGGACGCGGCTTCAGAAGCCCCGCTCGAACGCAAATACTCACGTTAGCTGTAATTAAAAAAAATGATACCCAAAAAAATAGGTGACTGGAATGTAGAAGTAATCTTAATGCTTTTAAGACAAGGCTATTATGAATGTGAATATTTGACTTTAAAGAAATGCTTCCACTCAAAAATGACGATAAAGAATGGTGCGCCACCGTAGGCAGTGCCGACAAACCCTGATATACAAGTTTAGATGAATAGCGATATATTTTTTTACTTAGGAATCTCAGCAATCATAATTCACGAAA
>CAYLWU010000050.1:0-11422 GCA_964387475.1 uncultured Ohtaekwangia sp.
TTGCCTACTTTTTATTCATAAAACCCTGATCATCAAAATCAGGGTTTTTTTTTGTACTCCCGGCAATTGGCATCTTTACTCGTGCTTTGGGTAAATGCCGTTAATTTGTATTCCCATGATGGCTATTTTTTCATCTTTCCGAACTGCGCTCTTTTGCTTGTTCATACTCGTGCTCATCCACAGTTGCCAGGAGCGCCAAAAAACTACCTGGGATCTCCTCCCGGTTTCCACTGTAGCGGTATTGGAAAACACACCTATCCAAGACCTAAAAAATCAGCCCTTGGTGTTCACTCCGGTTGCCCGACTCTCCACATTTGATTCATTAAAGACCGATTGTACAGTAGCTTGGGTAAAAGTTGAGAAAGACCGCACCAGCGAGGTGATCATCACAGCCGCTACACCCGGGCTTTTAAGTCGCATCAAGGCTTCGGTACAACCAGAGCCCAAGTTGCGAAAACTCAATGGCTACGAGTTCTGGCAAATCGGATCGAAAGACGACACGTTCTGGGTTTTGGAGGTGGATAATCAACTTGCCATCAGCACAAGTTCGCTCGCAATTGAAGCGGTGATCCGCACGCTCACGCAGCCCGCGCAAAAGCATGCACTCGCACAGCTAAAAAAGCTTCCTAACCGGCGGCAAGATCAAGGCAACCTCTATGTGGATTGGTCGGCCATTCCCATGGATTGGCCGCTGGCCAGCCGGTCTATTCTTGATGTTCAACACAGTGCGTCTACACTCATGCTCGATGGGTTTACACTGCTTGATACGGCCCGATTTTCCGGACAATTGCTAAAATCGATGGAACGCCAAACCCCTACAACCGTAACGCTGCAAGACATCGTTCCGGATGGTGCTCAAAGTTTTTTGCATTTGGGTGTTTCGGATGCGGCCGCGTGGTATGAGGTGCGGATGGCTCAACTACAAACGGACAAACCAGTAATTTTTGATTCGCTACAGGCCCAGTTTAAAACCACGGGTTTCTCGGGCGACCGTTTTTTTTCGTCCATCGATCGGGAAATTGGCTTTATCCGAACGGATCACGGGCAGGTGATTGTGTGCAAGTTGAAGGAGGTAACCAAAGCCGTAAACGAGTTTAAGAAAATTCGTGCTCAGGGTAATGAAGACGAATCCAACCTTAATTTTTCGGAACACGGCCAATTCATGCAGCTTCTCTTTTGGCCCTTTGCGCCTGGGTTTACCGACTTACACTACGCATTTGAAGCGGACCTCATTATTATGGCCAATACCCAGGCAGCATTGCAATTGGTTTTAGAAAAAATGGCTCTTGATCAAACATGGGGTAAAACGCTTGCATGGAAGAAGTTTCATACGGCCATGCTCCAGGAGGCTAACGTAAGTTATTTTTTTGCGCAAGCTGCTTCAGAGAAAACGAACGGTGTTTTTTTTGCTGCGGAAGTTGCCCGTGGGTATGCCCAGTTTTCAAATGTAGATCAGCAGTTCTACACCAGCATCTTACTTCAATTTAAACCGCGGGAAGCCAACACTTCCGTGTCAGCCACTCCGGCAGCATCAAATCAGGTTACTCTGAATCAGGCTATCCAAACAAAGCCTTACCCAGTGGTTAACCATACCACCAAAGCGCAAGAGGTGGTGTTCATTGATGCATCCGGGCAATTGAATCTGCAATCGCAAGACAAGACATTGTGGAGTTTGCCGGTGGGCACGCCCGCGTCTGATATTTATCAGATCGATTATTTCAAAAACCGAAAACTACAATATGCGTTTGTGGCCGGCCAGCGTCTGCATATCGTAGATCGGCTAGGCCGTGCCGTTAACGGTTTTCCCATACCACTGCCGAAAGGTACTATTCGCGCCATGACCATCGTTGATTACGATCAAACCCGGAACTATCGCTTTCTTGTTACTTATGCAAATGGTGATGCGCTGCTCTTTGATGGCAAGGGGAAAACGCTGGAGGGCTGGAATCCGAAAACCTTTGGGGAAGACCTGCTTAACATACGGTTTCAACGCATGAAGGGTAAAGATTACTTCGTAGCCCAGGGGAGAAGAAAAATATTTCTCACGAACCGCAAAGGTGAGGTGCTGCCGGGGTTCCCGTGGAGCAGCCCGGAAGACCTTGCTACCGGCATCGCTGCGGACACACGCGCCGGGAGTTTCATTGTACTTAGTCGCCCGGGAAAACTGCAATGGATTCAGCCGGATGGCACCGTTGCGCAGGAAAAAATTCTTCCGAAGAACTCCGTGGAAGCACGGTTTCATTTGCTTGCACAGCCCGATCAATTTTTTGTTTTACGCCTGGATCGTGGAAAGCTGGCGGTGTTTTCGGAAGCCGGAGAGTTGCTGTTTGAAGTACAAAACCCGGGCTCTAACGCGGTGTTGCCCCAGGCAATAATCCAAAAACGGAAACCGATCCTTGTGCTCTACGATCCGGAGCAGCAACTCGTTCATGTTTTTTCGTCCACGGGTGCACCTGCACTCGCTCGGCCACTGGAAGCTTCTACGGAACCGGGCGTTTCCTTGAATAGCGAGGGGGACATCCAGTTGTTTACCGTGAACGGCTCGCAGCTAACTACAACAGTGGTGCGATAACGGCTTCGCAATGGTTACGTGAATCATTTTTACCATCTTGCCAATAATTTGTTTTCATGGCATTACTCGATAAACACCTGTACATTAAAAAATCTTCTCTGCCGGGAGCCGGTAAGGGATTATTCACCAAAGTCTTCATACCAAAAGGCACCCGCATTACGGAATATAAGGGCGAAATTGTAACCTGGAAAGAGGTGGAAAAAATGGCTGATTACAGAAACGGCTATGTTTTCTATTTCTCGCAGAAGTACTGTATTGATGCCTGGAAAACGAAGAAGGGTGTGGCTCATTTTGCTAACGATGCCAAGGGCATCGTACGTGTGCCAACGATCAAAAACAATGCAGATTACGTAACGGAGAAACGCAGGTGCTACATTGAAGCCGTAAAAGATATTCCGGCGCGCACCGAAATTTTAGTCGATTACGGCAAAGAGTATTGGGATGCCATTCGCTATAACGTTCGGCTGGAACAGGCCGCCAAAAAGCGTAAGGGCAAAAAGATTACCAATGAACTGCCCCACCATAAGGCAGCCCGGCGCCAAAGCAAGTAGATGCCATTATTGCTGCCGCAAGGCCTTTGCCTTTTCGATCGTTTCTAACGTAAGTGTCTTTACGTTCTTGATTTTTTCCATCTCGCCTTCCAGATAGATGCGTGCAGCGTCCTGGTTGGCGGAGTCGGGCAGCGGATTAAACTCGTTCATCCAGGTCATCATCGCATTCGATGCCGAGTCGAGTTGGGTAATGGTTTGCTCTAGCTCTTGTTTCTTTTCAACCACCAGATTGGGCGACTCGGCCACCTGCTTCATGAGGTCTTTTTTGAGGTTATACAGCTCCTCCATCTTCGGCATTACCTCATCGTGGATGTTCATGACTTGGTCGTATAACGCGCCGTTGCCGGTTGTTTCGGAATGATTGTGGTGGGCATGGTCGCCACCCTTCTGGCCACACGCGGCAGCTAAAACCAAGGCAAGCAAGTATCCGTACAGCGGTGTTTTCATTGTAGATTATTTGAGCAGGCAAGGTAATAAAACCCCGGTGTAGCCGGATGCTCCGAACGCTAGTTAGCAGGCTTGAAGCAAATATTTTTTCGAAAATTTTGCGATTCCAGTGAAAACTGCCTTTCTTCGAGCCAGTAACAAGATGAAAGCAGCTCGATTTTACTTTTGGTATTATTTTTTTTCCAACCCATGCGGGGATAGGATGAGTAAATCTTGATGCAACATCAAAAACGAATTCAGAAAATCCCCCGCGTAAAACCCGGGGGATTTTTTTTGATTACCAGCGCATGAAACGAAAAAAGAAAATTGCTATTCAGGGATTGGTTGCGAGCTTCCACGAGGTGGCCGCCTGGACCTACTTTAAAGACGCCATTTCGGTAGTGGAGTGTCTTACGTTTCATGGCTTGTGCGAATGCCTGAAGAAAGAGCAAGCGGATTATGCGGTAATGGCGATTGAGAACTCGATCGCGGGAAGCATCTTGCCCAATTACTTTTTGTTGCAAGAATATCATTTCTCGATTGTGGGTGAGGTATATCTGCCCATCCACATGCAGTTGCTGGCGTTGCCTGGCGTTACCATGAAGGAAATCAAAACCATAGAGTCGCACCCGATGGCGATTCGGCAATGTTCCGATTACCTGCATCGGTTGAAAGGTGTAGAAATCCGCGAAAGCGATGATACCGCCCTTTCTGCCAAACGCGTAAAGGAGCTCGGGCTACGCACCACAGCGGCCATTGCTAACGAACTTGCCGCGAAACGGTATGGCTTGAATATTCTGGAGAAGCGCATTGAGACCCACAAGAAGAATTTTACGCGCTTCCTCATTTTGGCCCGCAAAGGCATCGTAGCCGATAGCAACAAAGCGTCGCTCTCGTTTGAAGTGCGCAACGAAGTGGGCAGCTTGGCCGATGCGCTGATGACGTTTAAGGAAGCAAATATCAATCTCACGAAAATTCAGTCGATCCCGATCATTGGTAAACCAAGCGAGTATTCGATACACGTGGATGTGGAATGGAAGAAAAGAAAGAACTATGATGAGGCCGTGCAACGCGTACTGCGCCAGGTGAAGAACCTCAACATTTTAGGAGAGTACAAAAAAGGAAAGATTGAATACAATTAACATGAGTGAGCCCGTACATATCGCCATGGCCGACCGCATTGCGCAGGTGGAAGAATACTACTTCAGCAAGAAACTGGCGGAAGTCCGCGGGCTGGACACACCTGCGTTGCCCGTGATTAATCTTGGTATTGGAAGCCCTGACCTCGCACCTTCGGCCGATACCATTGAGGCCCTGCATACATCTGCGCGCAATCCTGCCCACCACGGCTATCAGAGCTATAAGGGCATTCCCGCTTTACGGCAGTCGATTGCTGCATTTTCGCAGCGCACGTATGGAGTAACATTGGATGCCGAGACTGAAATTCTGCCGTTAATGGGTTCGAAGGAAGGGATTATGCACATCACGCTTGCCTTTGTTAATCCGGGCGAAGAGGTGCTGATTCCTGATCCCGGCTATCCTACCTATGCAACCGTTGCAAAAATTGCAGGCGCCACACCTCGGCCGTATACATTGCGCGAAGATGCGAACTGGTCGGTAGATGTAGCCGCCTTGCGGGCGCAAGATCTTTCCAAGGTGAAGGTAATGTGGGTAAACTATCCGCACATGCCCACGGGCGCTACGGTGTCGGGCAATGCGTTTGCAGAACTGGTTGCGCTGGCGCGCGAGAAGAATTTTTTGATTGTTAATGACAATCCCTACAGCCTGATTTTAAACGATGCACCCGCGAGCATCCTGGCCGTACCGGAAGCGAGCACAGTGGCCTTAGAACTCAACTCACTCAGCAAGTCGCATAACATGGCCGGCTGGCGCATTGGTTGGGCGGCCGGCAAGAAGGAATATATCGATGCCGTGCTGCGGGTAAAGAGCAATATGGATTCGGGCATGTTCCTGGGGCTGCAGCATGCGGCAGTAGAAGCATTAAAAAATGATGCGGATTGGTTTGAAGGCTTAAACAATATTTATCTGAAACGCAGCCAACTGGTGCGGCAGTTACTTGATGAGATGGGTTGCACTTACCACGCACAGCAATCCGGGCTATTTGTGTGGGCGAAGGCGCCCGCGCACGTGCGGGACGTAGCGCAGTGGCTAGACGGAATTTTGTACGCCACGCATGTGTTCATCACCCCGGGCTTCATCTTTGGAGCTGCCGGCCAACGATACGTACGTGTGTCGCTGTGCGCACCGGAAGAAAAACTACGGGTGGCGCTTGCGCGGATTCGGGAGTTTGTAGCGAAGAACCGGAAAACCGAAATCACCGCGGTATGACCATTTGTATTTTTGGATTGGGTTTAATTGGCGGCTCCATGGCGATGGATTGGCGCAAGGCGGGTGTGGCTACGCGGTTTGTAGGCGTAGATGCCAACGAAACGCATGGTAAACACGCGCTGGAGTTGGGACTAATCGATGCGTATGTTACCCAAGACGAAGCAGTAGCCGAAGCAGATGTGTTGTTGATGGCCATTCCTGTAAATGCGTTGGGTATGTTAATTCCGAAGGTTTTAGATCACGTAAAACCCAACACCGTGGTGATTGACGCGGGCTCCACCAAGCAGCGGATTTGCGCAGCGGTGCGCGCACATCCCAACCGTGCACAGTTTGTAGCCGCCCACCCAATAGCTGGTACCGAGAACTCCGGGCCCACGGCTGCGCTGGCCGGACTTTTCAAAAACAAGACGAACATCATTTGTGAGCCAGAAAAATCATCCGCGCAAGCGTTAACGGTAGCATCTCGGTTATTTGATGCGCTGGAGATGAAAACCATCTACATGGAGCCCGAGGAGCACGACCGCCATGTGGCGTACGTGTCGCACCTCTCGCACGTTAGTTCTTTCCTACTCGGTCAAACTGTGTTGGATATAGAGAAAGACGAGAAAAATATTTTTAACCTCGCAGGTAGTGGTTTTACATCCACCGTACGCCTTGCAAAAAGCTCTCCTGAGATGTGGGCACCGATCTTTGAACAAAATGCCGAGTATCTCAGCCAGGCCTTGTTGGAGTACATCATGCACCTGCAGCGGTTTCAGCACGCGTTAATGAAACGCGATGTGAAGGAGCTTCAGCGCGTGATGCGCGAAGCCAACCGCATCCGCTCAGTACTCGAAGGAATTGAAGTTAAACAGCAAAAACCAAAGCTGACCTCACCCCCTGACCCCCTCTCCGAAGGAGAGGGGGGAGGAACCGCCAAACCAGCGGGGGAAGCGTACCCGAATTCAATATTACCTCAACAAAAAATCAACATATAAGTCCAAATTGTTAAATCGAAACATCAGCTATGAAAAATACACTTAATATTCAGCCGTTCGAATCCTGGGTGCCGTCTCACACCCGGCCGTTTATCATTAGTGGGCCTTGCAGTGCGGAAACCGAAGAACAAATGGTAACCACCGCCAAACAGATAGCGGCCACAGGTAAAGCGCATGCGTTGCGCGCAGGCATTTGGAAACCGCGCACGCGTCCCGGCCAGTACGAGGGGGCCGGTGAGCCTGGCCTCGCATGGCTGGTAGCGGCCAAAAAGGAAACCGGTTTACCAATCACCACCGAAGTGGCAACCGCTGCACACGTAGAAGCGTGTTTGAAGGCGGGCGTAGACATTCTTTGGGTAGGCGCACGCACAACCGTGAACCCGTTCTCCGTACAGGAAGTGGCCGATGCACTGAAGGGCGTAGACATTCCCGTAATGGTAAAGAACCCGGTGAACCCCGACCTTGAACTTTGGATCGGTGCGCTGGAGCGATTGAACAAAGCGGGTATTACCAAACTGGCGGCCATCCACCGCGGCTTTTCTAGTTTTGAGAAGGGGCCGTTCCGCAATGCGCCCATGTGGGATCTGGCGATTGAATTGAAAACGCGTGTGCCCGAGCTGCCGATGATTTGCGATCCGAGCCACATCTCCGGCAACCGCGAACTCATCGGCTTAATCGCACAGAAAGCGCTCGACTTAGATATGCACGGTCTGATGATTGAAAGTCATCTCAACCCAGACGCCGCATGGAGCGATGCCAAACAACAGGTAACGCCCGCAGCGCTCGCGAAAATCATCAGCAGCTTAGTGGTACGCACAGTATCATCCGAAAACAAAATGTTCAAAGACACCCTGGGGGTGCTGCGCGACCAGATCGACCAGTTGGATGACGACATCCTGAGCAAAATGGCCGAGCGGATGAAAATCTCAGAAAAAATCGGGCAGTACAAGAAAGACAATAACGTTACCATCTTGCAGGTCAACCGTTGGGATGAAATCATCCATACACGCGTGTCCATGGCCAAGGCGATGGGCTTAGACGAAGGCTTTACCCGCGACCTTCTGCGGTTGGTGCACCACGAGTCGATTCAAGTGCAAACGAAGATTATGAATAAGGTGGAAGAGCGGGTGTAACCGCTCTTTAAAACGTGACTGAAAGCGTTTTGATTTCGCCCTTGCGCTTTACTTGCACGGGAATGGTCTGTCCCTTCTCGAACTTGCCGAGTGCATCCATGTAGTTGCTGATGTCTTTGATCGGGATGTCGCCCATTTGGATGATCAAATCACCTGCTTCGATGCCGGCTTTTTGTGCGGGCTTCCCTTCTGTAACACCATCTACCAGCAAGCCGGCTTCGTTGGCGGTGTAGCTGGGCATAACGCCCATGGTTACTTTAAACGCACGCGCGCTGCCCATGGCTTTGCTTTTGGTCTTCAGGAACTGCAGTTTGGGCTGGGCGTCCAGCGCTTCAATCAGTTTTACCATCACCGTTAATACCGCGACCTCGCCCGCCACATTAATCTTCTCCACATCATCGGTTGGCTTATGGTAGTCGCTGTGCGAGCCGGTAAAAAAATGCAACACGGGAATGTCTTTCAGGTAGAATGAAGTGTGATCGCTCGGCCCCGTGCCAGACGAATCGGTTTTGATTGGAAGTTCAGCAGTCGAAAGACTTTTTAACAGGGGCTCCCACACCGGGCTCGTGCCGCTGCCGCTCACCGACAAGCCTTTGCCTGTTTCCAGGCGGCCAATCATATCCATGTTCAGCATGTAGTTTGCGGTAGCCAGATCAATGGTAGGATGTTCGGTGAAATACTTCGATCCGTAAAGGCCCAACTCCTCGCCACTAAAGCAAATGAACAGGAAGTTGCTGGCTTCTTTTTTCTTGTTCGTGGCGAAATAGCGCGCTAATTCCAGCACACCGGCTACGCCACTGGCATTATCGTCTGCGCCGTTATGGATTTTTCCTTTGGGATTGGCATCCAGTGAATTGTTGTCGTGGCCGAGACCGAGGTGGTCGTAATGTGCCCCGATGATGATGGTTTTCTCCGCCCCATTATCCAAATAACCGATGATGTTCTCTGCTGTGCCGGCTTCGCCCGTACCATGCGTGCCGCGTTTGAATTCGAACGGCTGATCAAATCCGCTCGCCCCCTTGGGTTGCAGCTTCAGCGCCTGGAATTGTTTTTCGATGTACGCGTTCGCCTTTTGCTCACCTGCCGTGCCCGTACCGCGGCCCTCCAGTTCATCGCTGGCCAGAAACGTAATATGTGCGTGAATCTTTTTTTCGTCTATACCTTGACCAGCAACCGCTAGCGTCAATACCAAAGCAACAAGCAGGGATAGGATTTTCATATTTGGCGGGGAATATCTCACGCAATTTAATTTTTATCTGCCACATCAAAGGCCTATTTTTGGTTAGCCCAATCCAGAAAATATGAGCGGACCTAAAATCGTTTTACTCACTGACTTTTCAAGTCTTTCTCAAATTGCCACGCGCTTTGCGGTGAAGATGGCCGCTAACCTCGCCGCGCACTATACTGTGTTGAATGTTGTGCGTCTTGACGGTATTCCTAAAGCCAACTTGCGGCTGCGCCAGATTGAAAAAACATTAGTGCAAATTGCCGAAGAGGAAGGGGCCAAACTCATCGACCAAATCAAGCGCGACATTAAAGGCAATTACACCATCGAGTTCAAGGCGGTGCGTGGCCACACCGTGGCCGATACCATAAAACGGTATACCGAAAAGCACCCGACAAACATGGTGGTTATGGGCTCGCGTGGTGCTTCCACACTCAAGAAAGCGCGGTTGGGCGGCACCACCGTATCGGTGATTGAAATCTGCCATGTGCCCGTGCTGGCCATCCCGGATCAGGCCGAGTACAAAGGACTCAAACACATCGTGTACGCTACCGATCTACAGAACGTTAAAAAGGAACTGGATACCATCGTGGAGTTTGCGAAAATCTTCGATGCACAAGTGCACATGATTCACGTAGTGCCTGCGATGGACAAAAAGATTCAGGATTTGAAATTCAAAACAGACGAAGTGGTAGAGAAGTACAACTACAAAGTTGATTTCAAAATTCTGATTGATGACGATGTGCCCGCAGCCATTGACCAATACATTCGCGATACGAAAGTGGATTTGCTTACCACGTTTACCCACCAACTCAGTTTTCAGGATAAACTCTTCGCGCGCAGCGTTACCCGCAAACTCGCCTACCAGGGCACCATTCCGTTGCTGGCAGTGCGGCGGAAACACTAAACGTTACAAGCTACACGCGTGCAGCCTGAAGCGTGCAGCATTTTATAATCACATATCCAAGATATACGCAAACATCAACGGCGCCACAATGGTCGCGTCGCTCTCTATAATGTACTTGGGTGTTTCAATGCTCAGTTTGCCCCAGGTAATTTTTTCGTTGGGCACAGCGCCCGAGTATGAGCCATACGAAGTGGTGCTATCGCTAATCTGGCAGAAGTAACTCCAGAACGGCACATTATCGCGCTCCAAATCCTGGTGCAACATCGGCACCACGCAAATCGGGAAGTCGCCCGCAATGCCCCCGCCAATCTGGAAAAAGCCAATGCCTTCGTTGCCGGCCTGCTCGGTGTACCAATCGGCCAGCCAAACCATGTATTCAATACCGCTCTTCATGGTGCTCGCCTTCAGTTCGCCCGTGAGCACGTACGAAGCAAAAATGTTACCCATCGTGCTGTCTTCCCAGCCCGGCACTACCATCGGTAAATTCCTTTCAGCCGCCGCAATCATCCACGAGTTTTTGGGGTCGATTTCGTAGTACTGCTTCAGCTCGCCGCTGTTCAAAATCCGAAACATAAACTCGTGCGGAAACAACCGCTCGCCTTTATCCTCGGCATTTTTCCACACGTTAAATAAGTGCTTTTGCAGCCTGCGAAATGCTTCTTCCTCCGGTATGCATGTGTCCGTCACCCGGTTCAGGTGGTTCCCCAACAACTCCCACTCTTGCTGCGGCGTTAGGTCGCGATAGTTAGGAATCCGGCGGTAGTGGTTGTGCGCCACCAAATTCATGATATCTTCTTCCAGGTTTGCGCCCGTGCACGAAATGATGTGCACTTTGTGTTGCCGAATCATCTCGGCCAGGCTAATGCCCAGCTCGCCCGTGCTCATTGCACCTGCCAGCGTTACCATCATTTTCTTGCCTTCAGCCAGGTGTTTTTTATAGCCTTTTGCGGCATCTACCAGCGCGGCTGCATTAAAGTGCAGAAAGTTTTTTTCGATAAAGGCGGAAATCGGGCGATTGGTGCTCATGGTTAACAGATTTTAGCGCGCGAAAATACAAAATGCCGCGCAGTTGGGTGTGTTACTTTTTTGGGCGGCTCCCCGCCCCAATTGCCCCGGGCGGGGCCACGCTTTTCGCTTCAACTCCGCGCCAGCGCACAGGTCCGCCCCTTGCGGGGTTTCCGCTGCAATCGTTGCCGCATTTACCGCCCTCGCCTCCGGAGCGGGGCCGGGGTGAGGTCAACTAACGCTTCAAAAATTGCGCGCTATCACAAACGAAGCGAAA
>CAYLWU010000050.1:11522-16451 GCA_964387475.1 uncultured Ohtaekwangia sp.
GGTGAGGTCAACTAACGCTTCAAAAATTGCGCGCTATCACAAACGAAGCGAAACACTGTCATCAGCGCCAAAAGCAGAATTTCTCGGTCGTTCCTCCCTCGCAAACACGGTTCTTCCTGCTTTTGAAACAGGCTCTTTATGTCGGGGCAGCTCCCCTCTCCTCCGGAGAGGGGCTGGGGGTGAGGTCAATTAACGCTTCAAAAATTGCGCGCTATCACAAACGAGGCGAAACATTTTCAGCCAGCGCCAAAAACAGATTGCTTTGATCGTTCCTCCTTCGCAAATACAGTCCTTCATGCTTTTGAAACCGGCTTTTTGGGGCGAGGCTGCCCCCCTCTCCTCCGGAGAGGGGCCGGGGGTGAGGTCAATTGATGCCTCAAAAAGTTCACGCTATCACAAACGAAGCGAAACATTGTCATCAGCGCCAAAAGCAGATTGCTTCGGTCGTTCCCCCTTCGCAAACACGGTTCTTCATGGTTTTGAAACAGCCTCTTTATGCCGAGGCTGCCCCCCTCTCCTTTGGAGAGGGGCCGGGGGTGAGGTCAACTAACGCTTCAAAAATTGCGCGCTATCACAAACGAAGCGAAACATTTTCATCAGCGCCAAAAACAGGTTGCTTCGGTCGTTCCTCCCTCGCAAACACAGTCCTTCATGCTTTTGAAACAGCATCTTGGGGCGAGGCTGCCCCCCTCTCCTCCGGAGAGGGGCCGGGGGTGAGGTCAACTAACGCGTCAAAAATTGCACGCTATCACAAACGAAGTGAAATATTTTCATCAGCGCCAAAAGCAGAATTTCTCGGTCGTTCCTCCCTCGCGAACACAGTCCTTCATGCTTTTGAAACAGCCTCTTTATGTCGGGGCAGCTCCCCTCTCCTCTGGAGAGGGGTCGGGGGTGAGGTCAACTGATGCTACCCCAAAAAGTACATAGCCCCTTTCGGGATAAGGTTGCATTACCCCCTCAAAATGCCGTTTTTTGCCGTCCAAAAAAATGCTGAGTCGGATGAAACGCACGAAAATCAAGCACCTGCTGGCCACCGCGCCCGCGTCACAAACCGTAACTGTACAAGGCTGGGTTCGCACGTTTCGTAACAATCAGTTCATCAGCCTCAACGATGGTTCCACCATTCACAACCTGCAGGCGGTAGTAGAACTTAACGCATTGCCGGAAGAAACCCTGAAGCGCATCACCACTGGCGCGTGCTTGTCCATTACCGGTGAATTAATTCCCTCGCCGGCCAAAGGGCAGGCGGTGGAAGTAAAAGTGCGCGCATTAGAGATTCTGGGCGATAGCGATCCGGAAAAGTTTCCGCTGCAACCCAAAAAGCATTCGCTGGAGTTCCTGCGCGAAATTGCCCACCTGCGCGCCCGCACCAATACGTTTGGCGCTGTGATGCGCCTGCGCCACGCGATGGCCTATGCGGTACACACGTTTTTTCATGAGCGCGGTTTTTTATACATCCACACACCGGTCATCACCGGCTCGGATGCAGAAGGGGCGGGCGACATGTTTCAGGTTACCACACTTGATCTAAAAAACATGCCGCGCGATGAACACGGCGAGATTAACTTTAAAGACGACTTTTTCGGGCGCGCCACCAACCTTACGGTGTCCGGCCAGTTGGAAGGTGAGACCTATGCGCTCGCACTCAGCGATATCTACACGTTTGGCCCAACGTTTCGCGCAGAAAACTCCAACACCACGCGCCACCTGGCAGAGTTTTGGATGATCGAACCCGAAATGGCGTTCTACGACATTACCGACAACATGGAGTTGGCGCAGGCGTTCGTACAATACTTGTGCAAGTATGCGCTCGACCATTGTGCCGATGATCTGGAATTCCTGCACAAGCGCGCAGCCGAAGAAGAAGCGGCCAAACCTCAGGAGCAGCGCAGCGAACTCGGGCTGATCGACCGACTGAAGTTTGTAGTGGAAAATGACTTCCAGCGGTTGCCCTACACCGAGGCGATTGAAATCTTGAAAAACTCCACGCCCAACAAAAAGAAGAAGTTTCAATATCCTGTAGAGCATTGGGGTGCCGATTTACAGAGCGAGCATGAGCGCTACCTGGTGGAAAAACACTTTAAGAAACCCGTTATACTCTACAACTACCCGAAGGACATCAAGGCGTTTTACATGCGCCAAAACGAGGACGGCAAAACGGTCGCTGCCATGGATGTGCTGTTTCCGGGCATTGGCGAAATCATTGGCGGCTCGCAACGCGAAGAGCGGTACGATCGGCTCGTGGCGCGCGTGCGCGAAATGGGTTTGCCGGAGAAAGAATTGTGGTGGTACCTCGATCTGCGCAGATTTGGTTCTGCTCCGCACAGCGGCTTTGGCCTTGGCTTCGAGCGCTTGATGCTGTTTGTGTCCGGCATGACCAACATTCGCGATGTGATTCCCTTTCCGCGCTTCCCCGGCAACGCGGAGTTTTAGGAATCGGTGGCTGGTGGCTGGTTGCTGGGTGACCGCCGGCCGAAATGTACCGGCAACCTGTTGTGATTTTAAAGCCTTGCTTCAAACTTGGGTTGGTTCATGAAAAAATTTAGGCGCTATTTTTTCGTTTCAGGAATGCTACTGGCGCTATTCATTTTTCCGGGGGTAGCGTGGTTGGCTCAACTTCAACCTGATCGCGCGGTGCTGTACTACGTTTGTGGCGCTGGATTTTTTTTGCTGCTGAAGTTGCTTGTAGTTCGATTCATTCAAAAGCGCACGATTACAACAAAAAAGCGTTATTGAGGTAGGCTTGCGGCTGGCTCTAGGCGGCTTGCCACGCGTTGCTGGCCGAATAGTGCTGACTCGTTTCCGAAGCTTGCCAGCAACCAGCCACGAGCAACCAGAAACCAGACTGTGTTGATCTCAAGTCTCACTTCTCAAATCTCAAATCTCACATCTCAAATCTGTATTCCCACATCTCAAGTCTCAACAACTACCGCTGCCCGCTGCCTTCACGCCTGCCGGCGTTAGCGGGCAAGGGATTGAACGGAAAGCCCGCCAGGGGTAGGCTTGTGCGTGGCGCGGACTTGCAGGGAAAGCCCGGTGGCCCCGCGCCATGCGCAGCACCGCGCGGGGCCATGCCCCCAAAGCACAAATCTGCCGCCATGAACTCCTAACTTTCACTTAACTTGCAGGCCGATTTTTATTGACTCATGAACCTTGATTCCACGTTACGCGAAGAAGTCCAAAAAGCAACGACTGCACTTTTTGGGCAGGCGGTAGAGTCGCTGCAACTGCAACCCACCAACCCGGAGTTTGAAGGCAGCCATACGTTGGTGTGTTTTCCGCTGACAAAAATTTCGCGGAAAGGCCCGGAAGAAACCGCGCGCCTTGTGGGCGACTACCTGGTGGAAAACAGCCCGGTGGTGAGCAAATACAACGTGGTGAAAGGTTTTTTGAATTTATCGATTGCAGATAACGTGTGGGTGAACACGTTGCACAAAATTGCTGGCGACAAAAGCTTTGGTATAACCGCGCCCACCGGCAAAGAAGTGATGGTGGAGTATTCCTCGCCCAACACCAACAAGCCACTGCACCTGGGGCACTTGCGCAATAATTTTTTGGGCTATGCGGTAGCGAGTATTTACGAGGCGGTAGGCTATACCGTGCGCAAAGTGCAGATTATTAACGACCGCGGCATACACATTTGCAAAAGCATGGCGGCCTGGCAACTGGCCGGAGAAAGCGAGACGCCAGAAAGCAGCGGCCTGAAAGGCGACCACCTGGTGGGCAAGTACTATGTGGAGTTCGACAAGCGCTACAAGGCGGAGATGAAGCAGTTGGTGGAGCAGGGCATGCCGGAGGCAGAAGCGGAAAAACAAGCACCGGTGATGTTGCACGCGGTGGATTTGTTGCGGAAGTGGGAGAATAAAGATGCGGCCACGGTGGCGCTCTGGAAGAAAATGAATGGCTGGGTGTACGATGGCTTTGCGGCTACTTACAAACGCATGGGCGTTGATTTTGAAAAACTGTACTACGAGTCGGACACCTACCTGCTCGGCAAAGAGGAGGTGTTGAAAGGGGTAGCGCAGGGCATTTTTTTCAGGAAGGAAGATGGCTCGGTGTGGGTGGACTTAACGGGCGATGGCCTCGACCAAAAAGTACTGCTGCGTGCGGATGGTACTTCGGTGTACATGACGCAGGACATCGGTACTGCTATTTTGCGTTTCCGCGATTTTCCGAAAATTGAAGGGCAGGTGTACACGGTGGGCAACGAACAGGAATACCATTTTAAAGTACTCTTCCTGATTTTGAAAAAACTGGGGTATGCCTGGGCGGAGAAGTGTTTTCACTTGAGTTACGGCATGGTGGATTTACCCACAGGCAAAATGAAAAGCCGCGAAGGCACGGTGGTGGATGCGGATGACCTGATGGCCGAGATGGTGGCCGAGGCCGAAAAGCAAACCCGCGAGTTGGGTAAGATTGAAGACGCCAGTGCGGAACAGGTGCGCGAGCTCTCGGAAATGATTGGCTTGGGCGCGTTGAAATATTTTTTGCTGAAGGTGGACCCGAAGAAGCGGATGTTGTTCGACCCGAACGAATCAATCCAATTACAGGGCCACACGGGGCCGTTCATTCAATACACCCACGCGCGCATTCGCGCGCTGCTGCGCAAGGCAGACACTATGCAGCTGGCGGCAGCCGATTGGTTGCGTTTGGTCACGCTTGAGCCGGCTGAACGCGAAGTGATTGGCGTATTGAATGCTTACCCGCAGCGTTTGCAAGATGCCGCCCGCGAATACTCGCCCGCCATCGTGGCGAACTACGCGTACGAACTGGCCAAAAGTTATAACCAGTTTTACCAGTCCATTTCAATTTTTAATGAAACCGATTTGGCGCGAATGCGCCTGCGCTTGGCGCTGTCGCAAGCGGTAGCCGATGTGTTGAAAAAGGCCATGCGCGTGCTGGGCATTGCGGTGCCGGAGCGGATGTAGG
>CAYLWU010000051.1:0-15710 GCA_964387475.1 uncultured Ohtaekwangia sp.
AAACCACGGATGGCGGGCAGGAATGGTTTCCGGTAACGGATGGAAAAATTTCGTCCTCGTCTGTCGGGGCGGTGGCCGTGGCTGAAACCAATCCAGACATTGTGTACATCGGGGCAGGTGAAACGCAGTTGCGCGGCAGCATTACGCAGGGCGATGGCGTGTACAAAACTACCGATGGCGGCAAAACGTGGCGCCACCTGGGCTTGCGCGAAACTCAGGCCATCGCGCGCATCCGCGTGCATCCTACCAACCCAGACGTGGTGTATGTGGCCGCGCTGGGCCACCCTTACGGGGATAACGAAGAGCGCGGTGTGTTTCGCAGCACGGATGGCGGCAACACGTGGAAGAAGATTTTGTATGTGAGCGCGAAAGCGGGCGCTGCGGATCTGATCATCGACCGCACAAACCCGAAGATTGTGTATGCCACCACCTGGCAGGTGTACCGCAAAACGTGGAAGATGTGGGGCGGTGGGCCGGATTGTAAACTCTGGAAATCGGAAAACGGTGGCGATACGTGGACGGAGCTGACGCGCAACCCCGGCATGCCGGCACCGCCTTTCGGAAAAATCGGCATCACGGTGTCGCCTGCCGATAACAAGCGGCTGTGGGCAATTGTGGAAGCGAATGACGGAGGCGTGTACCGCAGCGATGATGCGGGCGCCACATGGAAGAAAGTGAATGACGAACGCAAGCTGCGCCAGCGCGCGTTCTACTACACGCGCATCTATGCCGATCCGTTCGACCGCGAAACGGTGTATTGCCTGAATGTGGATTTCTGGAAATCCACCGATGGCGGAGTGAAGTTCGACCAGGAAATTCAGGGCAAGCATGGCGACTACCACGACCTGTGGATTGACCCGAACAACCCGCAGCGCATGATCGTGGCCGATGACGGGGGTGGCTCCGTAAGTGTGAATGGCGGCAAGAGCTGGACCGAACAAGACTATTGCACCACGCAATTCTACCATGTAACCACCACCAACCACGTGCCCTACCACGTGGCGGGTGCGCAGCAAGATAACTCTACCATTGCCGTGCCCAGTGAAGGGTGGAACCACATGAACGTGCTGGGCGAGTGGGGCTACGATGTGGGCGGGGGCGAGAGTGGCTACATTACTTCGCACCCCAACGAACCGAACGTGTATTACGCGGGCAGCCAGGGCGCGCTGCTTACGCGCAAGGATGTGCTCACCGGCCAGATTCGCGACATCCAGGTGTACCCGCGCTTCTTCTCGGGCGAGCCGGCCAGCTCGCTGCCCGAGCGCTGGCAGTGGACGTACCCGATTGTGTTTTCACCGAAAGATGCCAACACGTTGTTTACCTGTTCGCAGCACGTGTGGCGCACCACCAACGATGGGCAGAGCTGGGAAAAAATTTCGCCCGACCTCACGTATGCCGATCCGGAAACGCTCGGTCCCACGGGTGGGGAAATCACCAAAGACATGAATGGCCCGGAGATCTACGCCACCGTGTTTGCACTGGCGCCTTCGTTTCATGATATCAATACGATCTGGGCCGGCAGCGATGACGGCAAGATTCACATTACCCGTGATGGCGGAAAAAACTGGGCGAACATTACGCCCAAGGATTTGCCGAAGCATTCTGTGGTGGCCATGATCGATGAATCGCGGCACAAGGCAGGTACGGCCTACGTTGCTGCATTCCGGTATCAGGTGGATGACCGCCAGCCGTATGTTTTCCGCACCACGGATTTTGGAAAGACGTGGACAAAGATTGTGAACGGCATTAAAGACGGCCACTTTGCGCGCAGCGTGCGCGAAGATCACGTGCGCCCGGGCTTGCTCTTTCTCGGCACGGAACATGGCGCGTATGTGTCGTTTAACGCAGGCGATGCCTGGCAACCGCTGCAGTTGAATTTGCCGGACACACCTATCCGCGATTTGGTGGTGAAGGATGATGACGTAGTGCTGGGTACGCACGGTCGTGGATTTTGGATACTGGATGATATCAATCCGCTGCGCCAACATTCAGAAGCAGTAACGAAACAAGCGGTAACGTTGTTTCAGCCGAGCGATGCCATCCGCGGTGTGTACGATGCCGTGTTTCAGTATTACCTGAAAAGCAAAGTGGACTCTGTGAAGCTCGATATTCTGGATGCGAGTGGCAGTGTGGTGCGTTCATTTGTAGGAACGAAAGCCGAGGAAAAACCAACCGCGGGAGATTGGTGGGGCGCAGGCGAAGGCAAGCCTACCACGGCCGCGGGGCTGAACACCTTCAAGTGGAATTTGCGCTATCCGGGCGCTACTGTTTTTGATGGCATCATAATCTGGGGGGCGCGCCCGCAGAACGGGCCGAAGGCGCCCATCGGCAAGTACCAGGTGCGATTAACAGCCGGTGGCGTTACGCAAACGTATCCGTTTAACGTGAAGATTAACCCCAACCTGAAAGGTGTAACCGAGGCCGATCTGAAAGAGACCTTTGACCTGGCCATGAAGATTCGCGACAAAGAAAGTGCCGCCAACGAGGCGGTGATCCGCATCCGCAAGATTCGAGCGCAGGCGGAAGAGCGCATCAAAGAAGCCAACGATGCCACGTTCACCGCGCAGGCAAACGAGTGGATCGGCAAACTCACCGCCATTGAAGAAGATTTGTACCAGACGAAGAACCGCAGCGGTCAGGATCCGCTCAACTTCCCGATCAAACTCGGCAACCGCCTGTCGGCCGTGCGCAGAAGTTTAGAGACGGGCGACAACAAACCCACGGCTGGCGCTTACAAAGTGTTTGATGAACTGAGCAAAGAGCTGGGCGGCCACCTGGCGAAGTTGGAGAGCACGATCGCGAGCTGCACCGCGCTGAACACGTGGTTGAGCGGCAAGGGGTTGAAGGAGATTGGAGCGGGCAAGTAAGGACATTGAGTTGGCGGTTGATTGTTGTTAGTTGGTGAACGGTTATGCGCGTGCAGTGCTTAACCAAACCGTTGCCAGGCAGGTTGCAAACGGGCTTTATCCGTTGTTGCAGCCTACGGGAAAGGCGCAAGCCGTAGATTTTCTTTTGGGCGGCTATCGGGCTGTACGCTATACTCCTCGCCACCGCACACCGGCCCGCGCCGCTGCGGGGTGCCGCTCCCTTCCCGGCCGCATTTTGCCGCCTATCGGTGTGCCGCGCCAGTTCTAATGCCGGTTTTGCCTATGGTCGGTGTTTTCACCGACCATACCTGACAGATGCTCCTCATCATGTGTGATAAAACCCACTCGTCTTTGTTGACTTCATAAAACTTGTGCGAGGAATATCTCTATTCCTCGGCATGGCACACAACCCCGCCGTCATGGGGTTGTAGTGTACATCGGCTAGCTTTTACTAGGCTACCTTACGATTATACATGGTGGCCTGGTAAGGCTCAATGCGGTAGCGCTGGCTGCTCTGAAAAAAGTATGGCGGAAAGTGTGTAAAGTTAATGGTCGGTGAAAACACCGACCACAGGCAGAATGCCGGTTTTTTACTAATGCGATGGTATTCCAAATATCAGCGGAGCGTATTGGGCACGATAGATTGTCGCGCATCGTCCCCGAAACCGAAGCCGGTACGCAACAAGAGTTGGGTCATTTCAGACAACGGCGAGATTGCAAATCACCAAGAACATATCTTTTCTTTGTTAAGGATTGAAAGCGGGTGCAGGCAAAAAGGTCATCTTTTTATAAGTCAGGGTGGTGATTTCCGGGTTGCCTTCCTGAATGCGGATAAACTGATTGGGTGCCACGTTGGTTAACGTTTGGCGGTGGTTGCTCCCGGCCCACACAATCTCCAGTCGATCAATTTTTGTAGATGTGCCGATGCCAATCTGCGCCATCAACGGCGATGCCCCAAAGCTGCCCCCCGAGTTCATGTCGCGACTAATGGTGCGCGTCTTCCCCTCCTCGGTAACGGTAAGGGTAATGCGGCTGCCGATGCCCGGCCTGTTTGCCTGCACGCCGTCCAGCCGGATCCCTATCCAATTGTTACCGCCCTGGCCAGGGTTAAGATAAAATGTATTTTGAAAACTTTCACCTTTAAATGAGCCGCCCACCTGCGCAAAAATGTCGAGATCACCATCATAGTCCAGGTCGGCAAACGCTACGCCATGGCCTTTTTGTAAGTGTCCCACGCGACCAGCTGTTGTTACATCATAAAATTTTCCACCCTCATTCTTAAACAAGCGATTGGGGATGATGGACTTCGTATCCGGGTTACCGGTGCCCAGGTAAAAATCCAGATAGCCATCATAATCGAAGTCGCCAAAGTTCGAACCCATGGCGTTCACCACCCGGTTCAAGCCCACCTCGGCGGCAACGTTCGTAAACGTGCCGTCTCCGTTGTTGCGGAACAATTTCATCTTTAACTCATCGCGCAGCGGCTGCCCCAACTTTTCGGCAGCTTCGTAAAACCCCAGCGACTTCTCAAATTCGTAGCCACACAAAAAAATGTCGAGCAGCCCATCGTTATTAAAATCCCAAAACCAGGTTGGAAAAGTTTTGCTCGTTACCTCATCCAATCCTGCTACTGCTGTAACGTCTTCAAATTGGAGGTGGCCGTTGCGCATGCCGCCATTTCGCAACAAGTAGCATTTTCGGTTCATGGTTGATATGAAAATGTCTTGCCAGCCATCGTTGTTAAAGTCTCCTGACGTTACGCCTTTCACATAATCCGTAATGTTCGCTCCGGATTCCGCCGCCAGATTCAAAAAGGTTCCGTCTTTTTGGTTGAGGTACAACTCACACGGGTAAACATCCTGAGTGGTTTCATTTCCTATAAAAACATCAAGCCAGCCATCGTTATTAAAATCGTTCCAGGTAGCCGTTTGCGTTGGAAAAAAAGATGTAAACCCGGCTTCAAAGGTAACATCAGTAAATGTGCCATCGCCATTGTTTCGCAACAACGAGTTCGGTTGGCGCCCGTACCGGGCCATCCAACCACCGCGCAACACAAAAATATCCAGCAGCCCGTCGTTGTTATAATCGGTTTGCATCATGTTCAATCCACCGGTTAACAAGCTAAGCATCGACTTTTCCGAGGCATTTTCAAAGGTGCCATCACCGCGGTTCACCCAGAACTTCATCGGCTCCGCCAGTCCCCAGGCAGAGGTAACAATGTCCAATGTACCGTCCTGATTGAAGTCATCCACAATCGCGCCGCCCGACATATCGCGGGGGGTCAATCCCAAATTGCCGGTAATCTCCTGAAACGGATTTATTGGTCGTTCGCTGTCGGCAACTAATCCGGGCAATAAAAACTGTGGCGGCACGCGTTCGGGGTATCCGCCCAACGTCATGTACGCGATGTTAAGCAACCAGCGGGCCTCTAAATCATTCGCATCAAAGGCTAAGGCAGCCTCAAGGTGGCGCGCGGCAAGTTGCGAGCCAGAGTTCTCTGCGTGAATCCCCGCACCAGCTATGGGAAAGATGCACGACTCCGCCGTTTTGTTGCTCACACAATTCACCTGCTCGCCCAAGCGCAGGTAGGCCACACCCAAATACAAGTTCACCAAACGGTACGCCTCTTCTTCCTGCGGATTCATGCGCGTTAATAACTCGTTGTAGATCGCAATGGCCTGCTCCACTTCTCCGGATTGCAGCAGAAAATATGCCCTGAAATACGAGTTAGTGATTTTTTGTTGCTCAGAGGTTACCGTCAACGCCAGCGAATCGTAATAGCGCACCTTCGCCTCCGGCGCAAAAAAATTATCGGCCACCTCATTCTGCACATAAATGCGTTGCAGAATTTCGGCCATCTCCCGGTTAGAGGCCGTGCGCGAACAGCCCATGACCAACGCCACCAACAGAAATAGTTCAGAAAGAAATAGCACTCGAATCATGTGCTAAAGATGCAGGCTTCCGGCAATTTTGGCAAAACTGCCGCTAACAATTGTCTTCAACGGTATACGCGGGGCAGGCGCAAGCCGTAGATTTTCTTTTGGGCGGCTATCGGGCTGTACGCTATACTCCTCGCCACCGCACACCGGCCCGCGCCGCTGCGGGGTGCCGCTTCCATCCCGGCCGCATTTTGCCGCGTATCGGTGTGCCGCGCCAGCAAGGAAGTCTTTCCTTCGCGGATCGTCTCCCGCTTGGCGGAACGATCCGTCGCCAATTCCACATCAGAACCCTCGCGGTTCAACATGTTCGCGTAGCATGTCGAACAACAAATCACCAGGGATTTGCAATGCCGGGGTGAAGCAGCCGTCAGGGAGTCAGCTTAACTAATCGCACCTGCCGCACTGTTAAATCGGCTGCACCTTGATTGACAATTCTAAAGTCGAAGTTTCCTTCAATTCGATTTCGAAACTTGGCGTCATTTATTTGAAAGGACAGTGTTTTCCATTTTCCATCATTTGAGTTTGTAATGGTTGCAGTAGACGAAGACCCCGAGGCACCATCGTATTCAACAAACCATTGCGTGCTGTTGTTGTCCAGATAGGTAACCTTAATCTCAACCGGCTTTGAGTTATCAAAAAGAAAGTCATCCAGCACGGTAAAACAGATAAACTTGTCCCCCGTTTTGACGTTTGTTCGAAGCGCCTCATACGAAGTTCCATTGCTTTGGAGAAACGGAGATGAGCCTTCAAGTTTTTGTGTAGCCACGGTCACACCCCCAGGCGCAAAGTCGTGGTGAGCTAAATACTTTTCCCAATTCCGGTAGGGTAATTGAAGCTGTTCAAAGAATGCTTTGGAACCTGGCACTTGGTCGATAGCACTGGCGGCGCGATAACTGGCATCGTACCATTCCCGCAATACAACCCAAGCGTCGGGCGATTCCGCAGGACTCTTACCCATCGTTTTGCGCGCATATTCAATTACATCCGGAGCAAGCAGATAATTCTTGTCCTGCATATTGAGCCAGTTCACCCCTAGCTGGAGAGACTTTAACGTCAGCATTTTGATAAAGTAATAACTGCCCGTACCTGAAATCATATTTTCATCACCGAGTGCTTCATTTTCTGTAGCCAGTATTCGCAGGCGATCGCGGTGTAGAGGATGATTGAGATCTATTCGCTGATACCGTTTTCCGTTGTGGGCGATTGCCGGCGCACCCCAGGATGGAATATGACTATATCCGTTAAAATATTCCAGTGCCCCAACCCGAACAGACATCCCTTTGCTCACTGCATAGTCAGTCAATAGATTTCTTCCCGTAGTCACATCATTGAGGGCTACAGCGAAATCGATCTGCGCTTCACACTTATCCATTTGCGGATATCCCGTGAACACCAATTTATGCTCATCGTTTTTAAACGCATTGGCGTAGTTGTCAATATGGCGCTTAAACCAATGATAAAACAACTCTACACTACCCAGCTCCGAGCGGATGTGTTCGGTGAAAATAACTTCCCATTCGTTCCACCTCCACGCTCCGGGTGCGTACATGAAAACAAGATTCGGATGCGCAGCAAATCCTTTATCACCAAAGGCGGAAAGAAATTTCGAAAACGCTGAATCGAAGTCAGCTTGCCAGATTGGATAGAACCGGCCCGGACTATAACCGGTTATTGTCTCACCATAACTTCCGCCTTCGGCAGGGTATTGGAGAGGTCTCAAATTCGAATATTTGCGACCAAGCCAATCCGGGCAGTGCAACGTATCGGAGGCAAAAATTCGAAGCCATATCTTATGCCCACTTGACAGCGCTTGTTCAAGCTTTTGCCAGTTGTAGATATTTTCAGCGGGATTTAGTTCCCTCCAAGTCAAATTGACCGCGTAAAGTTCCGGCTGCTGGATTACCGACGGGTAATCATAAAGCCCAGTACCCTCCTTCTTTACTACCCACGAGGGCAGACTCCAGTCGTCACCTTCTTCAAGCTGAGCAATAGTTGTAGATTCTGAACGTATCTGAAAGTCTTCGCGAGAAGAACAGGCGTAAATAACAAATGCGCTTAGAACCACTAGAACGAAAGGAAGATACCACTCGCACCTAATTTTTTCTTTCATAGGATACATGTTGAAGAAAAACTGCTGATGGAAATTTACAGCAAATTGTACAACTTATATAGGCTTACACATCAGACTCCAATTTCGCCAAACCAGATTTAGCCTGTGGTCGGTGTTTTCACCGACCACTTCGTCTCTCAGCAACCATTGCTTTCTACAAATGCTCTTCATAGTGTGTGACAAAACCCCACTCGTCTTTGTTAAGTTCATAAAAACGGTAGGATGAATACTTGTACTCTTCCGGCAATTTACACAGACCCACCTTCACAGGGTTGTTATGCATGTAGTCTATTTTTTGATAGGCCACTTTTCGGTTTGAGCCTGTGGTCGGTGAAAACACCGACCACAGGCAGAATACAAAACAATCAATCTTGAAAGGAAACTACCTTACCATTCTTGAAGTACAGATAAACTCCAGGATATACCCATTGCTCACTGACTGACTCCTCAGTAACAGTTCGATTGATCTTCTCAGGCTTCCCAAGCGATAACTCTGCCATCTCCTTGGTCATGCCGATCCAATACTCGCTGTTGTTTATTCGGCTTGCATTCACCTTGCCAAACTTGGCCACTAATTCTCTGTTTCTTTTGTCGACCTCGGCTTGAATCGCCTTTCGATTTTCTTCTCGCCTATTCTCAGAATATGTTGCCACCTGTTTTTTCAAATCATCCAATCCATCGAACGCATAGGTAGTGATAAAACCGATCAAAAAACTGCTACGGCGAGAGCTCCAATACTTGATCTGGAATCTGTCGACACCATATCCGACAATCGTGACGACTTCACCTTTGCCAAAGTAACTACTTGGCTCTTCGGCACCCTCAGTTTTATAAACGGGCCATGACCCATTTATCACTGTCCTAATCGAATCGATCTGAACTTGGGCGCTCAGAATTGAAACCACAAACAAGCAGGAAATAAACAAAAGGGGTTTCATGCGTTCGACCTTTGTTACCAAATTGGCAAGGTTGCAAACAGGTATTTTGATTCTTTATCGGCAATAAAAATAGAGGAAATCTCTAACAAGTTTTAGATTTTCAAATCGGATACTCGCTGTTCAACATGTTAGCGCACCGCATTTCGAACGAGAAATCACAACGAGAGACGATCCGTGACAAGAAAACTACTCCGACAGGTGCGTTCGATCTACACCGGATCCACCCGAAAGATGATCCGCATGCCGCCTTCGCGTTCAATGGGCGGGCTGCGGTGCACAATGCCTTTGTTGCGGTTTTGTGCCGAGGCTTCGCCCTGAAAAATGGCCAGCTGGCCGGCCTCGATGTGTCTTACCTTACTCCAGTCTTTTACAATCTGGTCGTTGGTGCCCGCCACCAGCGCGCTGCGGTTTACATGCTGCTCTTCCAGCCACTCCGTGCCTTTGCCCACATAGGTGCAGAACATGCGCAGATCGTAACGATCGGTATGAAATTTCCGGCACGCATCGTCTTCCACCCGCTTGAGTATAATTTGTAATCGTTGGGCATGGGTAATGGCGGCAAACGTATGCGTTGCCCGCGCAAGTTCCTGCGCCCAGGCGTGCGCCAATGCCGACGCGGGCACATGCGTGGCCACGTGCGATGCGACGAGCGCGGGTGCCTCGCTGGCGGCTACGGTGCTTTGAAATCCCCGGAAGGAAGGTAACAGGGCCGCAAAAAATTGCCGCTCGGCCGCGGTTTGAATGCGATCCAGATAAGCGAGATGCACATCGGGCTGCGTGATGCATTTCAGCGCTTCCACTTCCTGCACGGCACGCGCGCGCAGCACCGGGCGTTTTAAAAATGTGTATCCAAACATGGGCTGCAACTTAGAGTGGCCACGGGTCGGCCCACCGGGTGCCCGCATGATAATCGACTAACTCGCTATCGGTAAGCAAACAAGCCTGCAGCTGGCGCGTGATGACATCGCGATCCAGTTGCGTGGCAATAATCACCAACTCATTGATCCGGTCGCCCCAGGTTTTATCCCACTTTTTGGCGAGCTCGTTTTGTTGTTCCAAATACGCCGCGCTTTGTGCCCGTTGGCGCAGCGGTACAGAGGCCCACCACTTGCCATACACTTCCGCTTTTGATGAGCCGCCGGCCTGACTCCAAAGCAGCACCTCGTCTGGCCGCGAGGCGAGCCAAAAAATACCTTTACTGCGCACCACGTTGCCGGGCCAGCGGTGGTTGATGTACTGCCAGAACCGCTCCGGGTGAAACGGCCTGCGATCGCGAAACACGAAAGACGAGATGCCGTACTCTTCGGTCTCGGGCGTGTGTTCGTTATTCAGTTCTTTAATCCATCCGGCCGACTGTTGTGCCTTTTCGTAATCGAAGGATTTGGTGTTGAGGATTTCGCGGGGCGATACTTCACCGAATTTCGTTTTGATCAGTTTGGCATCCGGGTTCAACTTTCGAATTATGCCTTCCAGCAGTTTCAACTGATCGGGCTGCACCAAATCGGTTTTATTGAGGATGATCACGTTGGCAAACTCAATCTGATCGGTAAGCAGATTTACAATTGTGCGCTCATCTTTCTCTTCGGTGGTGAGGTGGCGGTCTTGCAGCGTATCGGCACTGCCAAAATCGCGGAAGAAGTTAAAGGCATCTACCACGGTAACCATCGTGTCCAGCCGTGTCCACTGGCTTAGATCCAGTCGCTCTTCACCGGTGTTGAAGGTGAAGGTCTGCGCTACGGGAATGGGTTCGGAAATGCCGGTGCTTTCGATCAGCAGGTAATCGAACTTTTTCATTTTTGCGAGCTTCTCCACCTCTTCAATCAGGTCTTCGCGCAGGGTGCAGCAAATGCAACCGTTGCTCATCTCCACCAATTTTTCTTCCGTGCGCGAGAGTTTAATCTCGTTTTTTACCAGTTGCGCATCGATGTTTACTTCGCTCATGTCGTTTACAATCAGGGCCACTTTCAGCCCTTCGCGGTTGTGCAGCACGTGGTTGAGCAGCGTGGTTTTGCCCGCTCCTAAAAAGCCGCTCAATACGGTTACGGGTAGTTTTTTATCAGCAAACAGTTTCATAGCGGTTAGCGGTTGGAGGGAATCCGGGTTTGAAGTGCTTGCAACTGGCGCAGCGCTTCTTTTTGTACGTTCAGCATGTCGGCATCGGTAATGTTGGGCGCGGCTTCGTGGTGGTGGTGGTCGTGACCCTCGTGGTCATGATCGTGTTCGTGTTCCAGCCCCGGCACTTCCACCAGGTTTTCTTCCCACGCTTCCAGCTCGCGCTTCCAGGCCGCGAGGCTATCGGGCGGCACAGTGGTGGTCTGCCCCAGCGAATCGAGGTAGTTCTCCAGCTGTGCCGACAGTGCGAGTGCTTGCAGGTGGATTTCGCCCGCCTGTTTCAATTCGTCTGACGTTTGTGGAGACTGGCACGCGGCTACCGCGCACAACACAGGAAAAAGAAAAACAGATCGCATAGAATAAACGTTGGCATCAAAACAAAAACGGTTCATTGATTTGCACGGGGTTCTGTTACAACTTCGGCATCTTCGAGAATGAAGTTCAGGTGCGTAACGTCTGAGTCGTTCAAACGCAAGCGGCCTTGCACGGTAATGATTTGGTCGGCCTTGAATTTGGGCGGTCGGCTTTTGAATACCACTTCCGCTACGGACTCGGGGCCCGCGCCCCCACAAAAGAAACACGCCGCGTAAGGATACTTCGATACGATGACGGTGTTGGGGCCTACATCCATCGGCATGTAATGACCTTTCACGATCAGGGGCTTGCCCTCGCGCGCCCGGATGGCAGCATCAAACTGGGGAACCAAAAAGTAATCGCTGTATTCTTTAAAGAACTTGGTCTTGAACGGTATGCGCTCGAAAATCGCCCAGGCAGACTCCTGCGGTTCTGCCACCGCGAACATCAGCAATACCGAAAAAAGAAATTTACTCATTACAAAAAACGCCGGGCCTGTTTAGGTGTGAAGAAGGAAAGTATAAGGGGAGCCCGACTGGCTTGTTACCGGCACGTTTGTTCGAATCTCCCAAACCTCCCAAACGGCCAATACCCCTTACACAATCCTTGATTAACTACTTATTACAACGTTGTTGCAAATATGGATGATTTGAGTGATTTTGCAACAAAGTTGCATAAACTATGATTCAAGCCCTCAACCTCACCAAGGCGTACGACCATAAAACGGCCTTGGATGGACTAACATTAACGGTTAACCCAGGTAATATTTATGCCCTTTTGGGCTCAAATGGCGCTGGTAAGACCACTACCATCAACCTGTTCCTCAATTTCATCAGTCCCACCAGCGGAGCCGCCAGCATTGACGGGCTTGATGTTACGCGAGACCCAAAAAGCGTGCGGCAACGGGTGGCCTACATTCCGGAGAATCTCATGCTGTATCCACAGCTTACTGGCATTGAAAACCTGGAGTACTTTTCTGCGCTGGCAGGCAAAAAGTACCCGGAAACCCAATTGCGCGAGTTTCTGAGCGAAGCCGGTTTACAAACAGCGGCCCATACGCAACGGGTAAATGGCTATTCCAAAGGCATGCGCCAAAAGGTGGGCATTGCCATCGCGTTGGCCAAGCAGGCGAAGGCGCTTTTATTGGATGAGCCTACCAGTGGGTTGGATCCAAAAGCAAGCAATGAATTTGCTGCGCTGTTGAAAAAACTCAGCATACAAGGGGTGGCTACCCTAATGGCTACGCACGACCTGTTTCGCGCCATCGAAACGGGCACGCACATTGGCATTATGCGCGAAGGAAAACTTGTGCAACAACTTGCTTCCAGCGAAATCAACCATGCCGAACTTGAAAAACTGTACCTCCAACACATGAACTAAACCTGTCGAGCGATGCTGTACGTCATGATCAAAAAAGAATTGAAAGAGCTGGTGCGCGAAGGCCGGTTTCGCTGGGCCATTGCCGTGCTGGTTGCTTTGCTGATGGTATCGCTTTTTGTAAGCAAGCGGTACTACGCGTTTGTAAATAACCAGCATGCGGAGGCACGCCAAAATGCCCGGCAAGAATGGGTAAGCCAGGAAAAGAAAAATCCACACTCCGCCGCGCACTACGGTACCTATGCGTTTAAGCCGAAATACCCGCTTTCGTTGTTGGACCAGGGCGTGGATAAATACTCAGGTGTAAGTATTTTTCTGGAGGCGCACCGCAGAAACGAGGCACAATACATGGCCGCGCAAGATCAAACCGCGCTGGCCCGGTTTGGCGACCTTACGCCCGACTTCATCTTGATTTTCATTATCCCACTATTCATCATCTTCATCGGCTTTAATGCGTTTTCGCGCGAACGCGAAAGTGGCACGCTCCGCTTGCTGCTGAGCCAGGGCGCAGGTGCGTGGAAGGTGCTGTTGGCGAAGTGGGTGGCACTGCTCGTGCCGGTAGTAAGCTTTCTGGCGTTGGTACTACTGCTGAGCGGCTGGTTGCTGAGCAGCACCATTGACTTCGGAGAATTTCAGTGGAGCGCGTTGATCGGGTTGATCGGCATCTACCTGGTGTACTATCTCGTTTTCATTAACGTTACCCTTTTTGTTTCTGCGTTTACCAAACGCAGTAATACCTCGCTGGTAGCATTGCTGGGGGTATGGATGGTGGCTTGTTTGGCGATGCCAAAAGTGGCTTCATCGATGGCCGACAAATGGTACCCCTACCCCACCCAACTGGAGTTTGAAGAGCAAATTGCACGCGATAAAAAGGCAGGCCTAAACGGGCACGAGCCCTGGGGCGAAGCCTCGAAAAAACTGGAGCAGGAAACGCTTGCCCAATACAACGTGACGCGCGTAGAAGATTTACCGTTTAACTGGAATGGGTTCTTAATGCAAAAAGGCGAAGAGCACGAAGCCGAAATCTACTTCACGCACTACCAACTGCTGAAAGAGACCTTTGAAAACCAGAGCCGCGTGTACCGCGCTACAGCAGCACTCTCGCCCTACTTGCCTACCCGCTTCTTATCCATGGGCGTTTGTCGTACCGATTATCATGCGCACTGGGATTTTGCCAATGCTGCCGAGCGGTACCGACTGGAGTTGGTGGGCAAACTAAACGGAGACCTCATGAACAATTCCAAGACCGGAGACTGGGCATACCAAGCCGATGCCACCTTGTGGCAGGCCATTCCTGAATTTCAGTACCAACCGCTGTCGTACAGTGCCATCATCAACATCCAAAAAAGCAATTTACTAACGCTGGCCATCTGGGTGCTGATTTCGTTTTTTGCACTCCGTGCAGCGGTACACCAACTCAAACCCTGACGCCATGTTTACCACAACCATTTTTCAATACGAGTGGCGGCAACTGTGGCGCGACCGGTGGATCATTGCCGTACTGGGTTTATTTCTGTTGCTCACGGCCTATGCGGTCTTTAATGGTACAGAAAAAGTAGCGACACGCACGGCCGCCATTGCCAAAGCGAAAGACGAGCTCGCTCGCGCAGAAGCCAAACAAAAATCGGATATTGATTCGGTAGCCGCCGGGCTCAAGGCCGTGAAAGAAACCTGGCGAGATCCGCGCCTGCTCAGCATGGTAGGCAGCCGGTTGGGCCGCGTGGCCGCGATGGAACCACAGCCGTTCGCCTTTGTATCTACCGGCCAAAGCGATTTGTTTGCACACTATACCCGGCCCGTACTCTACGGCGAGGCCAGCGCGCTGGGTTTCTCCGAGCTATCCAACCCGGTGCAACTCTTGTTTGGAAGTTTCGACTTAGCATTTGTGTGCATCTACTTGCTGCCGCTGCTGGTGCTGGCGTTCAGTTACAACATCCTCTCGGCCGAACGCGAATCAGGTACGCTGCGGCTTACCCTTGCCCAACCCGTTTCGGTATTTCGCTGGCTGTTGGCAAAGCTATCGGTGCGCTTTCTACTCTTGGCGGCCATCGTGGTGTTTTCGGTGGTGTTGAGTTTTCTGGTCTTCGGATTTCCGGTACACCAACACGTGAGCACACTGCTGCTGCTACTCGGTTTCGTGCTGGCGTATATGCTGTTTTGGTTTTTGGTGGCTTTGCTGGTAAACCTGCTGGGGCAATCTTCGGGCAGCAATGCCGTTGCGCTTGTTTCCATCTGGATTGCGTTGGTGTTGATAGTGCCTGCGGTAATCTCGCAAATGGCGAATACCCTTTACCCGGTGCCTTCGCGCATTCATTTGTTGCATCAGTATCGCCTGGCAGAGGCCGAAGCCGAAAAAAATGCGAATCAAATTCTAAAAGACTACTACCGGGCACATCCGGAGCTGGCCCCAAAAGACAGCACGCAGGCAAATTCGTATCAATTCTGGTTGGAATATTTTGCATCGGTAGATGTATTGAAGGCGGCGGTGCAACCCGTGATCGACCGGCACGATCAGGCGCTGCGGGCGCAACAACAATGGGTGGAACAATTGCGTTTTGCATCGCCTTCCATCTTACTGCAAACCAGTCTCAATCAACTCGCAGGCACGGCACCGGCAAACTACACCGCTTTTCGCGAACAGGTGATCCGCTTTGCTGACCGCTGGCGCGGCTATTTCATGCCGCGCATGTTCGCAAATGAGCGCATGCAATCGGCTGATTTCGATCAACTGCCGGCATTCGTTTATGAGCCACCTCACGTTCGCACATTCGCTACCGATGCGCTGGCGCTGATCGTGTTTTGTGCCGCTGTGTTGGGTCTTGGCCTTTGGCAATATCAAAAGCGCGCTGCGGCCCTGTTAACAAGTTGATGGGTACCTCCTCCGCGGAATGGATTAGTTTCTTTCAATGCCAATCGGCCGCCAGACCAAACACATTGAATACGCGCGTGCAATGGGAATACAAGCCGCTATCGTTTCTGTTTTTGGTGGTGAATGATAATCGCCAGGATGTTT
>CAYLWU010000052.1:0-15421 GCA_964387475.1 uncultured Ohtaekwangia sp.
TATTTTTGACTACTTTTTCAACTCATCCGGCAACGGAGATTTTTTTAAACTGTAGTGGATTTAACTTCGCATGCGTAGTAAAATACTTATGGGTCTGGCCGCCGCCGCGTTGGTGGCGCTGGCGTTTGTGCTGCTCGATAACAACACGGCGTGGTTCAGTACACCGGGTGATTTTGAGCAAGCCGTAAAACCGGCTCCCGCCCCAGCGGTACCCGGCCCCACACTGGCGTATGGCATGGTGGTAACCGATCTGGAAAAATCCGAAGCCGAGGTGCAGCGCAACCAAACCTTTACCGATTTGCTCAAAGGCTATGCGGTAGCACCGGCCGTTTATCAGCAACTGGCGCGCATCCCAAAATCTCAATTCGACTTCCGCAAAATCGTGGCCCGAAAAAAATACACGGTGTTTGCAAATGCCGACTCCGCCAAAACGCTGCGCGCGCTCGTGTACGAGTCTAGCCCGGTAGACTATACCATTTTTCATTTCACGTCAGACTCACTGTGGGTAGAACCCTGCCAGCGCCCAGTAACGGTAGTAGAAAAAGGCGTGGCCGGCATCATCCAAAGCAATCTGAGCGAAACCGTGGAGGCGCTGGGCATCTCGCACGAACTCACGAACAAATTTGTAGACATCTTTGCCTGGGTAGTGGATTTCCAGCGTCTGCAAAAAGGCGACCGCTTTAAAATCCTGTACGATGAGCAACAGGTAGACGGAAGGCCCTACGCAGTAGGCCAGATTCACGGCATTGTGTTTGAGCATGCGGGCCAGCCGTTGTATGCATTTCCACTCGATCAGGGCGAAGGCCTCGACTACTTCGATGAAGAAGGGAAGAGTTTGCGCAAAGCACTGTTGAAGTACCCGATTGAGTTTACGCGCATCAGCTCGCGCTACAACCTGAGCCGCTTTCACCCCGTGGCAAAAGTTTTTCGCGCCCACCTGGGCACCGACTTTGCGGCCCCTACCGGCACGCCCATTCGCAGCGTGGGCGATGGGCTGGTAGAGGAGGCGCAATACAAAGCCAACAACGGCAACTATGTAAAGGTGCGGCACAACAGCACGTACACTACGGGCTACTTGCACATGTCTAAAATTGCCGCGGGCGTGCGGGCGGGCACGCGTGTTCGCCAGGGGCAGATTATCGGCTATGTGGGCAGCACCGGCTTGGCCACCGGGCCTCATTTGTGTTATCGTTTTTGGCGCAATGGCGTGCAGGTAGACGCGCTGCGTGTAGAGCTCCCCCCTTCGCAGCCGGTGCATGCGGCCAACACCGCCACGTTTAATTTGCTGAAAGAAACCATTCGCCAACAATTGCATGCCATTGCCGACCCGGAGCCCACGCCCGAAGTGGTGGTGGCCGCTTCGTTATTTAATTGACGCAGATCAAGCAATCGCCACTTCAAAATTTAGTTATTTTATGGAGTGAGAGCGATGAGTGTTGCAATTCGTTTGGTCGTTGTGTTTTTCCTTTCCCTTACGGGGATAGTGCACGCACAGAAAGTGGGTGTGGTATTAAGCGGTGGGGCCGCAAAAGGCCTGGCCCACATTGGCGTGTTGAAAGCACTGGAGGAAAACGAAATTCCGATTGATTATGTAGTGGGTACCTCAATGGGCGGTATTGTAGCCGGCTGCTATGCCGCGGGCATGAGCCCCGACCAAATTGAGGAAATGGTGCTCTCCGAGGATTTTTTGCGCTGGGTAAACGGCCAGCCGGAGCTTGGGTATAACTACTTCTACAACAAACCAGACGATAACGGTTCTTTCATTCGTTTCAACCTCTCGCTGGATTCCGCGCTCTCGCTCAATCTCAACACGGCCATTGCCAGTGACCTAACGTTGAACTTTGCCCTGACCGAACGGCTGGCACAACCCGCGGCCATTGCCAGAAATAACTTCGATAGTTTGTTTGTGCCGTTGCGCGTGGTGGCGGCCGATATTTTTACGCAGTCGCAGGTGATTCTTAAAGACGGGTTGTTGAGCGATGCACTGCGCGCCACCCAAACCGTTCCGTTTTTCTACAATCCCATCCGCATTAACGGCAAGTTTCTGTTCGATGGGGGCGTGTACAACAACTTTCCGGTAGACGTAGCCCAGAAAGAGTTCAACCCCGAAGTGATCATCGGTTGCAATGTTTCTTCCAAAGTGTACAAAGAGTATCCCTATGGTGAAGACGAAAAACTCATCTCGCGCTCGCTGCTCTACATGCTGTTGGATAAATCCGATCCCGCCAAGGTACCGGCCAATGGCGTGTACATTCAACCGAATTTAGAACGCTATACCGCGTTTGATTTTGCGCGCGCCAAAAGTTTGATTGATAGTGGCTACGCACAAACCCTGCGCCAGATACCCCAGATCAAATCGCAGCTTCGGCCCACCGACCTGCGTACGTGCGAAGTGGTGGCCAGCCGCAGAAACAAATTCAACAGCCGCAACCAGCCGCTGCAAATTCACGAGCTGCAATACGATGGTTTTACCCCCGGCCAGCAGCGCTACATCAACCGGTTTTTCAAAGGGTACACCAAACCCATGACGCTGCGCGATACCAAAGCGGGTTATTTCAACCTGATGACCACGAGTTTTTTTCAGACCATCTTTCCACGCATCCGGCTCAATGAAAAAGATCAGTTTGCGCTGGAGCTTTCGCGCCGCCCACAAAACGATTTTCAGGTGGATTTCGGAGGCGTGATTGCTACGCGCTCTATCAGCCACATTTTTTTGGGATTGAATTACTTCTACTTCAACCGAACACTCACGCATGGCGAAGCCAACTTCTACGCCGGTAATTTTTATAAGTCAGCAATGCTCAAGGCGCGCATCAACATCCCCAATGCGGGCCAGTTCTTTTTGGAACCACAAGCCACGTTTAACGACTGGGATTTTCTGGAGAGCCGCGATGTGCTTTTTCAGCAGTTTAATCCCACGGTGCTTAAACGCATCGACCGGAAATTTGGGCTTTCCATCGGGCGGCCCGTGGGTGAACTCTATCGCGCTTCGCTGTACGGCTTCTATTTGAATAACGATGATGAATTTATTGATTCGCGCGTGTTGGTAAGCAGCGATACGCTCGATCAACTTTCCCTCAATGGTGGCCGCTACGGGCTTAGTCTCTCTACCAACACCCTCAACCGAAAGCAATACGCCACCCAGGGCACGGCCATTAACTTCTCCATCGATCGGTTTAACCTGAACCAGCGCTGGGTGCCGGGCAGCACATCCGAAGTGCGGCAGGGCATCGAAAACCAGGTGGCGTGGTGGCGCATTCGCCTTACGTTGGAGCAATATTTTAAGAAGGGGATTTACAGTTCGGGCATTTATCTGGATGGCGTGTTTTCCAATCAAGAACCCATGGCAAACTACTTCAGCACCATTGCTAACGCCCCCGGCTTTTTTCCCTTGCAAGACAGCCGCACATTGTTACTCCGAAATTTTCGGGCGTTTAATTTCGTGGCGGGCGGGTGGCGCAATGTGGTTTCCGTGCGCAAGAATCTGGACTTCCGGCTGGAAGGATATCTCTTCAAACCGTTTGAATCAATTGTGGAATCCACCAACCAGAAAGCGGTATTGGATGGCGATTTTGCCCAGCTGTTTTTTGCCGGTACCGCCGGGCTGGTGCTGCATTCGCCTGTTGGGCCGGTAAGCCTAAGTGTGAATTATTATGATGATCCGGCCAATAAATGGAACATGTTATTGCATGTAGGTTTTCTGGTTTTTAATAAGCCCTCTATCGATTGAAACGGGCAGTTGGCCCGCCCTGAACCGTTGCGCCTCTGGATTTTCGCCCTACCGGCCGTGTAGGGTTTTGTGTCCAATTTCAAAAAAATGGCTATGTTTAACGTTTCAAAAACTGTGATTATGATGCGTTTAATCTGTGCAGCGGCGGTGGTGCTGTTTACGGCTCACCAAACCCAGGCACAAGTGGTTCAGTGGGCAGACAAAGTCATTGGGTTTTCAAGCGAGTTAACCCCTGTGCAATATTCCGCCCGCCAGATCTTGGGCAAACCCAATGTAATGCCGGCCGGCGGCCAAAACCCCAATGCCTGGACACCCGATCGCCCCAAACGCAAAGAATGGATCAAGGTAGGATTCGCCAACCCCATTCAGGTTCGGCAAATTGCCATTGCCGAGTCGCACAACCCGTCTGCGCTTACCAGCATTACGCTGTACGATGAAAAAGACAATGCATACAAAGTGCGCGAGTCCACCCCCATTGTAGTGCCGCGCCTTGGCCGGATGGTGAACTTCATCATTGAGCAAACTCCCTATAAAGTGGCCGCCGTGCGTCTGGATTTTGATGGCGCCATCCTGCCCGACTACTTTTCTATTGATGCCCTCGCCATTTCGGATTCGCCCTTTCAGATCACACCTTTGATCGACAAACCGGAGCTACTTGCGGAGGGTATTCTGGTGGAACGGCTGGACGAAAAAGTGAACAGCGAGTACAGTGAACTCAACCCGTTGCTTTCGCCCGATGGCAAAACGTTGTACTTCAGTCGCCAGAACCACCCCGAAAACATGGGCGGCATTAACGATAAAGAAGACATCTGGTATTCTGAACTGGGAAGCGATGGCAAGTGGACGCTGGCCAAAAACGCGGGGCCCACACTCAATAATGAATACCCCAACTTTGTAAATGCCGTAAGTTCGGCTACGCCGGATGGTAAATCCGTGCTGCTCATTCTGGGCAACCAGTACCAGCCCAACGGCAAAATGCTGGCCGGGGTATCCATCAGCAACAACGTGAACGGCAGCTGGTCTGCGCCAAAGGCAGTGAAAATCAAAAACGACTATAACTTCAGCGACAAAGCCAACTACTTCCTGGCCAACACCCGTACTACACTGATGATGTCCGTTGAACGGGAAGACTCCAATGGCGGCCGTGATCTGTACGTGAGCTTCATGGAGAACGATTCCACCTGGACCGAACCGCTGAACCTGGGCGGTGTGGTGAACACCGCGGGCGATGAGACTGCGCCTTTTTTGGCGTCCGACAACCAAACGATGTATTTCTCCTCCAACGGCTTTAGCGGCTACGGCGGTGCCGATGTGTACATGAGCAAGCGCCTGGACGATACCTGGACAAACTGGACGGAACCCAAAAACATGGGGCCCGACATCAACGGAAAAACCGATGACCTGTTCTTTAACATTCCCAATACCAGCGAGTACGCCTATTACTCGCGCGGGATCTCTGGCGATAACACCGATATCTTCCGCGCCAAGCTGCCTTTCTACAAAGCGCCTGAACCTTACGTGATTGTGAAAGGGAAACTGATTGATGCAAAAACCGGTAAGCCCATTGGCGCAAAAATCATTTACGAGCGCCTGCCCGATGGCAAGCAAATCGGTATTGCGCAATCCAACCCGGAAACCGGCGAGTATGAAATTACGCTGCCCGGCGGGCAACTGTATGGCGTGCGTGCCGAGGCAAAAGACCACATCAGCGAAAGCCAGAATCTCGACTTACGCAACGTGAAGAAAGACCAAACGCTGGACCACCAGGATTTCTCGATGAAGCCCGATGAAAAAACCATTGCCGACATTGGCATTACGCCTATCGCGCCCAGCGCCACTATTTCTCTCAACAATATTTTCTTTGATTTTGCCAAAGCCGTGCTGCGGCCGGAGTCGTTCCCTGAGCTGGATCGCCTCGTAACGTTATTGAATGAAAAGCCGGCCATGGAAGTGGAGGTATCCGGCCATACCGATACCTCAGGTCCCGATTCCTACAACCTGTTGCTCTCGCAATTCCGCGCGCAAGCAGTGACCAAATACCTCACCGGCAAAGGCATTGCCGAAAGCCGGATAAAAACCACCTTCTTTGGTGAAACCAAGCCGGCCGTGAGTAACGACACGCGCGAGGGCCGCATGAAAAACAGACGTGTAGAATTCATCATCCTTAAACTCTAACAACGCATGAAAGGAGTTGCCGCGTTTTTTGCGTTCGTGATTTCCAGTGCGTGTTTTGCCCAGGAAGACACGCTGATTTATGCCACCGGAAAAATTACCAGTGCAGCCTCCAAAGAGGCGGTAGTGGCGCGCATTACGTACGAGAGTCTGCCGTATAGCAGCCACGTAGGCCTGCTCAACGGCAGCGAGTATCGGTTTGCGTTGTTCGATCGGGAAAAGTATTCGATTGTGGTGGAGGCGCCCGGTTACAACAAAGCCAAATTCCTGCTGGACCCGGCCGTGGCACAAAATCGGGTGGTAACCTTAGACATTGAACTCACGCGTGGTGACGCGGTGCCCGCCCCGGTAACCGCCACCACCGAACCACCGCGAACACGCACCCATGAGCATCACGTGGGCAAGATCATTCCGCTGCCAAACCTTACATTTCAGCAGAGCAAAGCGAAAATTCAGCCCGAGTCCTTTAAGGAATTGGATGAAATCGTAAACATGCTTCATATCAATCCGAAAATGATTATCCAGTTGGAAGGGCACACAGATTTCCGGGGCGATCCCAAAGAAAACATGAAGCTCTCTGAAGCGCGCGTATTGGCCGTGCGCGATTACCTGGTTTCGAAAGGAATTGGCAAGCACAAAGTAAAAACCAAAGCCTTTGGCGGCACCCAGCCGCTTACCCGCGAAAATACCGAAGCGGCCCGCTCGGTAAACCGGCGGGTGGAAGTGCGAATTCTGGAGAACTAAGACGCGATCGACTGCGTAAGTTGAATCAATTGCCGCAGCTCGCGCGTGCGGGCCGACTGGTAATACCGCTCGGACTGCCGCAGTTTGTTGTGGCTTTCTTCCCAGCTGCGATCATTGTATGCCTTCACCGCCTGGTTGAACAACAGCAACCCATTTAACTGGGTGCTGGAAACGGGTTGATCTAACTGCGCGGAATACTCAAACATGTTCTTGTTTGCGCGGGCAACCGGAACTTGCTGCACGTATTTGTTTTTAATGCGATTGATTTCGGTTGGGTCGGTAACGAAGCCAGTCAGTCGGTCGGTGGTTTCAATCAGCACCTCACGCCCACCCACTTGCACGGTGAGGAAAATATGGTAGTTGGTTTCGTGCACCTGATACGGAAGCTGGAGTTGATCCAGCACGATGGTGTAAAGCGCAGTGGCGGTAAGACAATCATACACCCCATCGGCCAATTGACTGAATTCTACCAACGGTTTGTAGTGCGTAAGGAATGCCCGCCCGGTTTTTCGGTACACCTGAAACAGGAATTGTACCTCGTCTTTGCTGCGTAGCGACCGCAGCGATTGCACGTGGCGCGCTACCCGGGTTTCGAAACCCGCCAGGCCGGTCTCAGCGCTGGTGCCGGTCATCCAAAATTCCCGCAACGTCTGCGCTTGCGCAGCACCCGCGGCAATCATCAGAAAAAGCAGAAAAACGAATCTTTTCACCCGTGCTTCATTTTCGTAACATAAAATTAACATTAAATTAATATTGGCCAATATTTTGGTAACATTGAAATAATATTGGCTCGAATTCTTTGATTTTCGGCTATTTTGGGCATCCCTATGCAAGCCCCTGCCCCCCAAAACCCCTTCTTCTCGCTTTTGCAAATGCAAAAAGCCACCAGCCAAACTTTCCGGCGCCAGTCGCTGGCCGACCGTAAGCTGCGGTTACAGAAACTAGAACGCTGGCTTATGGCGAACCGGAAGCAAATCGTGGCTGCGGTGCAGGCGGACTTCCACCGGCCGCAAACCGAAATTGAAATCTCAGAAGTAATGCCCGTGCTCAGCGAAGTTCGCCATGCACTTGCAGACCTCAGCGCCTGGGCCCGGCCCCGCCCCGTGGATGCACCATTGCATTACCTCGGCACACGCACCTACATCCGCTACGAGCCCAAAGGCGTTTGCCTCATCATTGCGCCGTGGAATTATCCTTTCAACCTCTGCGCGGGGCCGTTGGTATCTTGTTTGGCCGCAGGCAATACGGCCATCATCAAGCCCTCCGAATACACACCGGCTACCGGCGCATTGGTACAACGCATGGCTACGGAACTCTTCCCGCCCGATCAGGTGGCCGTGGTGCAAGGCGATGCGGCCACTTCGCAGGAGTTGCTGCGCCTGCCGTTTGATCACATTTTCTTTACCGGCAGCCCCGCGGTAGGCAAGCTCATTATGAAAGCCGCGGCAGAACAACTGGCTTCCGTAACGTTGGAGTTGGGCGGCAAATCGCCCACGGTGGTGGATGGCTCCGGCTCACTGGCTGATGCCGCAAAACGCATTGCCTTTGGCAAGTTTTTTAACAATGGCCAAACGTGTATTGCGCCCGATTATGTGTTGGTGGCAAAGCCATACGAGGCCCGGCTGGTAGCGTTACTGCAACAGGAAATAGCGGTGCTTTTTGGCGCGGGCCAACCGGTTTCGCCACAGTCGCCCGATTATGCGCGGCTGGTGCACGAACGCCATTTCGACCGCATCGCGCATTTAGTAGCACAAGCGCAACAACAAGGTGCGCAGGTGCTCGCCGCCGGGCAACCCGACCGCAGCACACGGTTTTATCCGCCTACGTTGCTTACCCACATCCCCGCTACCGCACCCGTGTTGGAGGAGGAAATCTTCGGGCCGGTACTGCCCATCGTATCGTATGAAAAAGACGAAGACGTGGTGCAGTTCATCAACAGCCGCCCAAAACCCCTGGGCATGTACGTGTTTAGCAGTCGTGCCCATTTTCGCACGCAACTGGAGCGCGAAACGTCCAGCGGCGCGCTTGTCTTTAACGATTGCCTGCTGCAATACACCCACCCCAACATTCCGTTTGGCGGCGTAAACAACAGCGGCATTGGCAAGGCGCACGGCCAGTTTGGCTTTTACGCCTTTTCCAACGAAAAACCCGTGATCAAACAAGTGCCCCTGTGGGCCAACACGTATTTTTTTCATCCGCCCTACACCCCATACACGAAGCGGTTGGTGAATTTTGTGCTGCGCTGGATGCTATAATCCCCTGCGCATCGTTACCCTTGTGTTATCCCCGCCTCGCGCGCGGCGTTTTTTGTAACTTTACTCTCTAATCGTACGGCCATGAAAATTGTAAAACGCGTGCTCATTGGGTTGGGCATCTTCCTGGTGGTGGTGCTGGCAGCGGCCATTGTTTTGCCCATTGTTTTTAAAGACGATATCAAAGCGGCTATCGACAAAGAAATTGCCAAGAACGTAAACGCAGACGTGGTGTTTGATGTAAACAACTTTGATCTCACGCTCTTCAGCAACTTTCCAAACATGACCATTCAGGTAAAGGAGTTGGGCGTTTTCAATCGCGAGCCCTTTGCCGGTGTGCCGCTGTTCGTGCTCCAGCAACTGGAAGTAGAAGTGAATTTGAAAGATTTGATTTTTGGCGATCAGATTCGCGTTAAAGGCATCTCGCTGGTCGAGCCGCAGATCACCATTAAAGTATTGCCCGACGGCCGCGCAAACTACAACATCACTTATCCATCTACCGATACCGTAACCACCCAAACAAACGAACCTACCGCCTTTCAATTTGGTATTGATCATTGGGAAATTGTGGATGGCTACGTAGCATACGATGACCAATCGCTGCCGTATTTCCTCCAACTTAAAGGCCTGAACCACCAGGGCAGCGGAGATTTTAGTCAGGCCGTTTTTGATCTGCGCACCAGCACCCTGATCGATACCGTTACTACGGCATTCAATGGCCTGGAGTTGCTTACCAACAAACGCGTTTCCCTCGATGCCGTAATCGAAATCAGCGAGGAGTACACCAAGTACACCTTTAAAGAAAATCAGGCGAAGATCAACGACTTCGGCCTGGCTTTCGATGGTTGGTTCAAGATGAACCCCACCGATTTTAGTATGGACATCTCCTATGCTACTCCGGAAAATAGCTTTAAGAGTCTGCTCTCGCTCGTGCCGGGGGTGTACACCAAAGACTTTGGCTCCATCAAAACGTCGGGCGATCTCGCTTTCGCGGGATTTGTGAAAGGAACCTTCAGCGATACGCAGATGCCGGCCTTCCACCTCGACCTGAAAGTAAACGATGGCATGTTTCAATACCCCGACTTGCCTGCGGCCGTGCGCAACATTAACCTCGACTTACTCATCGACAACAAGACCGGCGTGATGGAGCAAACGGTGGTGAACCTGAAAACCATGCATCTGGATTTTGGCTCCAACCCCGTAGATGCGCGCGTACTGATCGAAAACCTGAAAGACTACCGCATGGATGCCGCCGTGGCCGCGAAACTCAACCTTGCCGAGCTGATGAAAATGTTCCCGATGGATGGCCTCGAACTGAAAGGCCAGTTTGCCGTGAATGCAAAAGCAAAAGGTGTGTACGACAGCATCCGGAAAATAATCCCCGCCATTGATATTGACATGGCGCTGGCCGATGGCTACGCCAAATCAAAAGAGTTTCCGCTGCCGCTGGAACAACTGGCCCTTGCTGCCTCCGTAAAAAATACCACGGGCAAGATGGCGGAAACGGTGGTGGAGGTGAAAGACTTTGGCATGGTGCTGGACAACGAGAAATTCAATGCCAGCCTGCTGCTTCAAAATCTGGACGACTACACGTGGGATCTCAAAGCTAAAGGTGCCGTTGATCTGGAAAAGATGACCCGCATTTTTCCGCTCGAAGGCATGACGGTGGCCGGCCTGGTAAAAGCGGATCTGGAAACCAAAGGGAAGATGAGCGATGTCACGGCCGAGCGCTACGACCGCCTGCCCACCAGCGGCACGGCAACGCTCACCAACTTTGCGTTTTCCATGAAAGACCTGCCCTACAACGTAACCGTGGCGCACGCGCAGGCCGTGTTCGACCCGAAGAAAATTGAACTTCGCAACACCACCGGCACGCTCGGCAAGAGCGACTTTGCCGTATCCGGTGCGGTAATGAATTACATCGGCTATGTGTTTGGCCAGAACGAAACCATCAAAGGCAATTTGGATTACCAGGCCAATCTGCTCGACCTGAATGAGTTCATGACCGACACCGAGGAAGCCACCACCCCGGAAGATACGGCTTCGTTAACGGTGATTCCCATTCCGCGCAATATTGATTTCGTGTTGCGCTCCTCCGTGAAGACCGTGAAAATGATGGAGTACGTGATGACTAACGCCGCGGGCGATGTAGTGCTGCGCGATGGCGTAGCCAACATGAGCGGGCTGCGCTTTAATTTGTTGGGCGGCACGTTTGTAATGAACGGCTCGTACACCGCCAACGACATCCAACATCCGAAATACGATTTTGATATGAAGATCGATGCGCTCTCCATCCAGCAGGCCGCAGCTTCGTTTTCGGTGGTGAAAACCTATGCGCCCATTGCAGGCCTGGTGAACGGCAACTTTGGCACCGATTTCAAAATCAGCGGAGAACTCAAGCAAGACATGATGCCCAACCTCGCCACCGTAAGCGGTGCCGGGCTCATAAAAATTGCACAAGCTGCCCTACGCCAGTCGAAACTGGTGAGTGGCGTTACCGCGATTACCAAACTAGACGATACCGATGAGGTAACGCTGAAAGACGTAATCATGTCGGCCACCATCCAAAACGGAAAGCTCAGCGTAAAACCGTTTGATGTGAAGTTTGGAAAATACACCACCAACGTGGCCGGCAGCACCAACCTGGACGGCACCATCGACTACGTGTTGAAAATGAACGTGCCCGCAGGTACATTGGGTGCGCAATACCAGGGCCTTCTGGCGGGCCTCACCGGCAACACCAATGCCAATCCCAACCAGGACATTCCTATTTCCATTGCCATTGGTGGCACATACAATAATCCGCAAAGCAAACTGCTGCTCACCGAACAAAAACAACAAGTGCAACAAGCCAAAGAGGCCGTAAAAGAAGAAGTAAAAGAAACCGTAACGCAAGTAGTGGAGGAGAAGAAAGACCAATTGGTGAAAGACCTTACCGAAGGGCAAAAGCCGCGGGACGTGATCAATAATTTATTGAAACCCGACACCACCCGAAAAGACAGCACCAAGCAGAAACCGGTGGAGCAGTTGCAGAATAAACTGAACAACCTGCTGCGTAAAAAGAAAAACAACTAAGCCGCGGCATGCGCTTTCCACCCCGCCTGGTTCCCGGTGCGCGCGTAGGCGTGGTAGCCACCGCCCGCAAAATAGCAGCGGCCGATTGCCAGGCCGGATTAGCGGTGTTTCAACCGTGGAACCTCGCATTCGAAGTGGCGCCCGCGCTTACCAGCAACAGCCATTCGTACCTCGCTGCCTCCGATGCAGAACGCGCGCGCGATCTGCAGGCGTTTATCAACCGGCCCGATCTGGCCGCCATCTTGTGTGCGCGTGGCGGCTATGGCACTACCCGCATCATCGATCAACTTGATTTTTCCGCGCTGCAGCAGCATCCCAAATGGATCATCGGCTTCAGCGATGTTACCGCCTTGCACTTGCGCCTCCAGCGCGAACAGCTGGCCAGCATTCACGGCGCCATGCCCATTCAACTGCGGCAGCCGCAGCACCGGCAGTCGCTGGAATCGCTCATCGCCTGTTTGTTTCACGGCACCTTTCGGCTGCATGCGCCCGCGCACCCCCACAACCGCACGGGCGCGGTGCGTGCCCCGCTCACGGGCGGCAACCTTTCATTGGTAGTTGATTCGCTGGGCACACCCGATGAAATTGATACGCACGGAAAAATTCTGTTGCTGGAAGAAGTGGATGAATACCACTACAAGCTGGACCGCATGTTGGTACAACTGCAACGCGCCGGCAAACTGCAGCACCTGGCGGGGCTGGCCGTGGGCCACCTTACCGCCATGAAAGAAACCGAGCTTCCGTTTGGCGAAACCTGCGAAGCGATTGTCCGACAGCACGTGGCCGCGTACCACTACCCGGTGGCATTTGGGCTGCCCTTCGGCCACGATGCCCCCAACCACAGTTGGATTATGGGCGCGCCTGCCCAACTGCACGTAGCGGCCGCAGCAACCACACTGGCCTCCGGCTAACGCCTCACGCCCGCTTGTGGTGCGCCAGCACCGCCCGCAGCTTGCCGTAGCTAAACCGGCCCGCGCAGGCATCAAACAAATCTTTGCTGCCAAAACCCTGCGGCAGCGTATGCAGCGCGGCCGTAATCTCAGCCAGTTCGCTGGCCGTTACCACGGCGGTAATGTCCAGCCGCCCGCCTTCCACCGCTTTGGCCAGGTGGCCCTCAATTGTGCCCAGCGTGAGGCCGCGCTCGTGCGCAATTTGTGCGGCCGTTAACCCGCGGGCGAAAAGTTCCAGTGTGATTTCGTACGTGCTGGGCTCACTGCCCTTCGTCTTTCGTTTTTTCGATTTCTTTTTCGCCTCCGGCGCCACCGTGGTTGTCGCCTGCTGCAGCATCCGCGCGCGCGCCTGTTGGCGCTGCTTGCCCAGCGCTTCGAAATCAAACTGGTGCTGCCCCGCCAAAATGCCGCGGGCAAGCACCACCGTTTTATCAAGCTCTTCCAGCCGCTTGCTCAGCGCTACGTCCAGCTCCGTAAGCTGCGTTACATACGTCTTCACCCGCTTCTGGTGCCGCACCGCCTCCAGGTGGTTTACCAACAGCGCGGCCAACCGCGTAAACAACTCACGGTAATAGTCCGCACCTTTTTCTACGCGCGCCACAAACGCGGCGGGGTCGCCCGCGGCCAGCAACTCGCCCAGTTGCCGCCGGAATTTTTCGGTGTTGCCGTGTTCCTTTTCCAGCGCCTCGGCCAGTTGCGTCAGCACCGGTTTCATGGTGGCGTCCGCCAGCACCGGCGCATCGTCTTTTTGGGCAAAGCCAATGTCTTTGGTAAGCCCCGTAAAATCAAACGTACTCTCCACCAGTTGTTGCACGTAGCGCTGCTGCTGCGCGGCCGCCACGGCCGCGAGTTTTTCCGGTTGGTGGTGGGCCTGGGCAAATGCAGCCACCTGCTCATCCGTGCTGATGGCGTTGGTAGAAATGGGCGAACGCAGAATCAAACCCGCTAACGAGCGCAGCCGCGACAAGGCCACGTACACCTGCCCACCCGCAAACGCCTGCTCCACATCAATAATGGCGCGGTCGAACGTTAGTCCCTGGCTTTTGTGCACCGTAATCGCCCATGCCAGTTTAACCGGGTACTGCTCAAACGTGCCAATCACCTCTTCGTGCATGGCCTGCGCCCCGGTTTCCAGTGTGTAGCGTTTGTTCTCCCAGCGCGCGCGCTTCAGCAGGTAGCGCTCGTTCGTTTCCGCCAGTTGCACCCACACGTCATCGTCTTCAATTTCCACCACCGTGGCCAGTTTGCCATTTACGTATTTCTTTTCTTCCGAGGCATCGTTGCGCACAAACATGATTTGCGCCCCCACCTTCAACTCCAGCGAAGGCAGCACCGGGTACATGGGCTCCGGAAACTCCCCTTCCAGGAAGGCATCAAACACATGCACCGCACTTTTTAAGTTGCGCAGCTCGCGCTGGTTAATCTCGTCTGCCTTGTAGTTGTGCGTGGTAAGCGTAATTACCTCTTTCAAGGTGTTAATCTCCGCGGCCGGTTTGTAGTGGCGGTTCAGCAGTTCAATGTCTTCGCGCGTAACCTGGTTGTTGCGCAGGTGGTTCAGCAGCGCAATAAAATCGGCATCCTGCTGGCGATAAATCTTTTGCAGTTCAATGTACACCGGCGGCTGGTGGCGCAGCGCGTGCGCCTCGTAAAACCACAGGCTTTTGTAATAGCGGCTCAGCAGCTCTTGTTCCTCCCCGCGCACCACTGGTGGCAGTTGAAACAAATCGCCAATGAAAAGCACCTGCACCCCGCCAAACGGTTGCCGGAAGTTGCCGCGCGCGGCCTTCATGCGGTAATCAATCGCATCCAGCACATCTGCCCGCAGCATGCTCACCTCGTCAATCACCAGCAAATCGATGGAGCGCAGTACGAGTTTGCGCGCGCTGTTCAGCGGATGTTTACGTGCCAGCGTGTTCGGGTTCAGCACCCGCCCCTGCTCCGTGGCGTGTTCGGGCAGAAACCGATCGGGCAGAAACGTACCCGGCGGCAGCAAGAACTGCGAGTGGATGGTAACGCCCCCCGCATTGAGCGCGGCAATGCCTGTAGGCGCCACCACAATGTGCGTTTTGTGTGTAACGCTTTTCAGGTTTTTTAAAAAGGTAGTTTTGCCCGTGCCCGCTTTGCCCGTAAGGAAAACCGGACTGGCCGTGGTGTTAATAAAGCGGGCGGCTTGGGCGAGGAGGTCTTCCATACGTTACCCTAAAGGTAACACACCCGTGCATTACGCGCCCGCACCCGCGGTGTTTTGTGCCGACCGGCCGGATGTAAAAACGGTTGGCGGCCCGCTCGCGCCCCCGCTGCTCGCCGCGCCGCTCGCGCCCGGCTTTGCGCTGCAACTCCGCGCCCACACACCCGCCCACCCCTGGCGGGGTTTCCGCTCCAATCCGTGGCCGGGCGCCAGTTTACTGCACATACCCAGCTTATTCAAGCGAATATGTGCGATGGGGGTTACGCAGCTACAGAAGAAATAAATGCAATTGTATAAATTGGGGTGTTGT
>CAYLWU010000053.1:0-14198 GCA_964387475.1 uncultured Ohtaekwangia sp.
CCGAGTTCGGGTTGTTGCATGGGGGTAATTTTCTGCTGCAATGATACGGGCCGGTATGTTTTGGAGCTAAAATTTAGCCCGCCACTTGCCCGTCATTTGCTGGAAACTCGTTTTTCTGATTATTCGCGCGGAAATGACGCTGCGATGGTTCAGCGGGATGCAGGCTTTACCGCGAGTACGTGCGCATCACCGCCGGCTGGGGTTTGACTATATTCGCAACATGAGGGTTGTTTTTTATGTTTTGCTCACAATTACTGCCGCCACGGCACAGGTGAAAGAAATTCCGATATCAGGTAAAGTAACCGATCTGGCCACCGGCAAAGGCATAAAGGCACGTATTACATATAAAAGTCTTCCCACCGGGGGCTTAACCGGATCGTTTAACGATAGCAGTTTTCGCTTCGCAGTTTTTGGCACCGCAAAGTACCAGATCACGGCCGAGGCAGAAGGCTTTTTGCCACGTTCGGTGATCATTGACCCGCGGGACTGGGGCCATCAGCAAGAGGTGGTGCGCAACCTGGAGCTAACGCAAAAGGGCAAAACATTTCAACTGGCGCAACTTACATTTGAACAAGGCAAAGACGTGATCCAACCAGAGTCGTTTAACGGTCTGGATGAACTCGCAGCACTGATGCGTGATCGCCCCAAGATGATCATTCAACTGGAGGGCCACACCGATAATCAAGGTGCGCCGGAGGCAAACATGAAGCTATCGGAAGCGCGCGTGAAGGCGGTAAAAAAATACCTCGCGGAGAAAGACGTAGACAAAAACCGCATTAAAACCAAGGCGTTTGGCGGTACCCAGCCACTTACCAAGGAGAAAACCCCCGAGGCGCGCGCGCGTAATCGCAGAGTGGAAATTCGCGTGGTGGCAGAGTAAACAACTTATAACCGGTAGCTAAAGTGGTACACCGCCTGCTCTACACCCCCGGTGGCCCGGTAGAAATCCAGCGCGTGTGTGTCTTCTTGTTCCGCTTGTACAAAGACTTCGGCAAACCCGGCCTCCCGGCAACGGTGTTGAATCTCGGCCATCAATAGCCGTCCGACACCTTTCCGCTGGTACATGGGTAGTACCGCCAAATCGTACACATATGCCAGTTTTTTATCGGAGTAGTACTGATCCCAGACGTACGCGGTAAGTCCGCCCACCAGTTGGTCGTTCACATACGCCGCCAGTACAAAAAAGTCGGGCTGGGCAAGTAGTTTTTCCAGATGCGCCAGGGTGGGCCGCTCATAGGCGGGCATTTCAAATACTTCCTCAAAAAGCGCAATCAATTGTGCGAAATCGGTGGTATGATGTGGCTGTAGCCGTGCTACGCGGGGTTGACTTAGGGTATTCATCACCAAAAAGATAGCAAAAATTCCTGCGGCAGCGTAGCGGTAGTGGGCTTGAAAGGAATCGTGTTTCATCGGTTGTGGCGTATAGTTGCTGGCTCACAAAGAAATTCCTGTTAGCTTGCCGCGGAAATCAAATTCGTTATGATACGTCGGTGGGTGTGGATGGCAATCGCAAGCGTGCTGGCGCTGGGCGCGGGTGGCTGTTCGGTGCATAAAATCTACAGTATGCAGCAACGCAACAAGGTCTATCCGTTTGAGCAAATTAATTTTAACGATGTGATGCGTGCCTACCTGGCGAAGCCGGGGGCGAACACACCCTCAATTGAAGGCATTTATTCCGTTACACTTGTGGTAACCAAGAAAGGCAGGGGGCTGCTGGCAAGCACTGAAAGAGAACGGGTAATTGATCGGCAGGAAAACTACCGGCAGGTGGCGATCATGAAAGACATGAAATCCCAAAACCGGGAGTACATCGAAATTCCCATCGAAACCGGCGTGTTGCCGTCATACTCCATCCGCGGGGAATTCTCGAAAGTAACCAACAACAGCGTGGCCGTGTATCAACGGCTGGAGAAGCGCGGGCGAAGTACCTCCTACACGTTTTCTTTTGATAAGCAGTTTGATGTACTGGAGGGCGTGCGCACGGAAGACCGGGGAAATTTTACCATCACCGAGAAACTCACCTATCTCAAAGTTTTTCCGCGTTAAGCGGCCTTACTGTTTTTTCTTGAATACGTAACCGCCGCGGGTAGATCCCCACACTTGCTGATCTTGTGCGTTGTAGCCGCGGTCCAGCGTAACCATTCCGTCTTTGCGGATCAGGGCTTCACTGGTGGCGTAGGTCGCGCCGCGCAGCTCGCTCGGGCAATTTTTTGCCACCGTGCTTCCTTCAAATGCAGCCTTTCCTTTTCTAACTAAAATAACTTCGCAGCCACTGCGCGTGGTGAGCGAATCGGGAGTGAGTTGTTCTATCAACGCAACGTTGCCCGCTTTTTGCAGCGGATTGGGGAACGTATAAATCGTGCTGATGAACCGATCGCCCTCTTGGGTGAGTTGGTAAATGCGTTGGCGGTAGGGTTTGTTCACCATGTTTGCAGCGGCTTGTTCTACATACAGCCACAGGCCGTCGGTGCGGGATTGCCAGATCGGCACCACCTGCAAGCGGATATCAAAAAACGTGGAATCTGCGGCGGCCTGCGCTGCACTGCTAAACTCGCCTATCATCCATTGCTGCAACTGCCGCAACTGCCGAGACGGTTGGGCGGGTTGCGTGGCGGCACCGAGGCTCAGGACAACACCGAACAAAAAACACACTGCTTTCATTTTCTAAATCTTTTCCCGGGCACATCGGTAAAGAAAAATTCCATGCCCTTGCGATCTTGCAAAGTAACAAAAACGGTCTTCCCATCGGCTCCCCCAAATACGAGGTTGCTGGGTTTCTTCCCCTTGAGGGTAATTTCGCGCAATATTTTTCCGGAGGGCGTTAACACTACCACAGTTCCTTTGTCATAGCGGGTTACATACAGGTTTCCGCGGGCATCGCATTTCATTCCGTCCAATCCAAAATCGCTAAACTCGTACAACAGGCGGGGATTACTCAACCCACCTTTCTTATCCACATCAAATGCCCAGACTTTACGCTGTACGCTCTCATTCACATACAGAATGTTTTCTTCCGGATTCAGCTCAATGCCGTTGGTGGTGCCCAGATTGTCCCACACCACGGTTGCTTCGCCTCCGGGTTCAACCCGCCAAATGCGGCCCGTACCTTTTTTCCAATCCGGGTCGGATGCAAACACCTGATCTTTTTTATTAATCGCGAGATCGTTGGGCTGATTAAATCCCTTGTGGGCCAACACGCTCACGCCCTTCGTCTTCATGTTTACTTTTAGCACATTATGCCCGATCCAGTCGGCCAGCAGCATCTCACCCTTCGAGTTGAATACAATTGCATTTGCGATGCTGTTGTATGGCAGATTGACAAACAGGGTAGCATTGCCGTTATCGTCTACCCGGCCAATGGTGCCATCGCGCTGCACGTTCACGACATACAGATTCCCCGCCCGATCAAAGCAGGGGCCTTCAATGTTTTCGCTAAAAATGTTCTCGGCGGTAAAATCGTAGGCCGTAAAGAGCGATTTGGCCGGCTGTGCCCCGGCTGCAAAACAGATCAGCAGCAGTAAAATACATTTTACCATGATTTGCCGAGGCGGTGCCCGCGCATGGCGTAAAACAAAATGTATGCATAGCACGGCAGCACCACGCACATAAATGCCGTTGCAGGGGGCAGCGATTCGGCAAGTACCGGATAAGCTTGCGGGATAATTGCGCCGCCCGCAATGCCCATAATGAGTATGGCCGAGCCGATTTTGGTAAACTTGCCGAGGCCATCAATCGCCATCGGGAAAATGGCCGGCCACATCAGGGAGTTGGCAAGGCCTAACAGCGCAATACAAAAAATGCTGATGTAGCCTGTGGTAAAAAATGCAGCAGCCGAAAAAACAATGCCGGTAATGGCCGAGATTTTCAATGCCATTTCCTGCTTCAGGTACCGCGGGATGGTGAGCACGCCAATCACATACCCTACCACCATCGACCACAAGGTGTACGAGGTGAAGTTTTTGGTTTCATCCAGACTCATGCCCAGCGCTTTGCCGTAGGTGCCAATTACATCGCCCGCCATTACTTCGGCCCCTACATACGCAAAAATGCAAAGTGAGCCCAGCCACAGATACGGATACTGAAAAATGCTTTTCCGTGCCGGTTGCCCCTCGCTGTTATCGCCTCCTTCCATTTCAATCTCGGGTAAGGGCGAAAACAAAATCATCGCGGCCAACAGGGTAAGCACGGCCGCCATCACACCGTAAGGGGCAATGATGCGTTGCGATAACTCCTGCAATAACTCGTTACGTACCAGCACATCTGTGGTGGTTTGGATGCGCGTTTCTATTTCACTCGCCCCCGCCAATACAATGGCACTCAGAATGAGCGGACTCAGCGCGCCCGCCACTTTATTGCAAATGCCCATGATGCTGATGCGCTGTGCCGCAGACGCGATTGGCCCGATCACCGAAATGTACGGGTTCGAAGCTGTTTGCAAGAGCGACAGCCCCATGCCCTGCACAAACAATCCCGTAAGGAATAAACTAAAGCTGCGCGCAGCGGCCGCAGGAATAAACAACACGCAGCCCACGGCCATCACGGCCAACCCCACGGCCATCCCTTTTTTATAGCCGGTTTTTTCGAGAATGTAAGACGAGGGCACCGCCAGAAAAAAATACGCCATGTAAAAGGCAAACGTAACGAGCAACGCCTGCGCATCCGATTGTAAATCGCACGCCAGTTTCAGAAACGGAATGAGCGTTCCATTCAGCCACGTCACAAATCCGAAAATGAAAAACAAAACACCAATAATGGTAATGGAAATAACATACTGCTTCTGGGAGGCCATGCGGGTTTGAGGTATGGTGAATCAGGTTCTTTTTGCGATTTTCGCACCCGATTTTAGGTTAAATAATCTACACTTCCATGCACTCCAACAAAAAACTCACATTGCTGGTACTGGCTGCTGGCATCGGTAGCCGCTATGGCGGCATCAAGCAGATAGACGGATTCGGGCCCACAGGCGAAACCATCATGGACTATTCCCTCTTCGATGCCGTTCGGGCCGGTTTCACCAAAGTAGTTTTTATTGTGCGCGAAGAGATTTTGGAAACCGTAAAGGCCAGGTTTCTGCCGCAGCTGCAGGGCAAAGTGGAAGTAGCGTTTGTCATACAGTCGCTCGATAAGTTGGTGCCCGAAACCCTCTTGTCGCCCGCTCGCACCAAGCCGTGGGGCACCGGCCACGCGGTGTTGTGCGCCCGCCCCGTTATTCAAGAGCCCTTTGCAGTAATCAATGCCGATGACTTCTACGGCCATGAAGCGTTCCAGACACTGGCCGATTTTTTCCGGCAAGATGCCGCAGGCCACCACGCCATGGTGGGTTACACACTTAAAAATGTGTTGTCCGACTACGGCAGTGTATCGCGCGGCTGTGGCGAAACCGATGCCCACGGATTTCTGCAAACGGTGGTGGAGCGCACAACCATTGTAAAAGAACAAGGCAACATCGTTTCGAAAGAAAAAGAAGGCGACCGTCTGCTTTCGCCCGATACGCCCACGTCCATGAATTTCTGGGGGTTTCAACCTTCGGTATTCGAGTTGGCCGCCACCATGTTCGATGCGTTCTTGAAAAACAACCATCACAACCTGAAATCCGAGTTCTACATTCCGTTGGTGGTGAATGAACTCATTCAAAAAAATCTGGGCAAAGTAAAAGTGCTTACCGGTGGCACCACGTGGTTTGGCGTAACCTATCAGGAAGACAAGCAAGAGGTAACCACACGCCTGCGCGCGCTGCACGATGCCGGCCGCTACCCAACGCCCCTATGGAAGTAACGCCAGCGGTGCCCCCCGAAGTGCTGGCGCAATTCGGGTTACCGCACGCGGTGCATGCAATCCCGTTGGGCGCAGGCCACATTCATACCACACTCCTGCTCGAAGCCGCCACGCAACGGGTAGTCTTGCAGAAAATGAATACGGCCGTTTTTCAACAGCCCAAGGCCATCGCCCACAACCTGCAGGTGGTAGGCGCATACCTTGCGCAGCATCACCCCGACTATTTTTTTCTAAACCCGCAGCCCACCACCACTGGCGCAGCCATGGCAATTGATCATGCGCAGGGCGTGTGGCGCCTCTTGCCGTACGTGGTGAATTCGTATACGTTAGAAGAAATCGAGACGGCCGATCAGGCCTACGAGGCCGCCCGCGGCTTCGGGCTTTTCGCGCGCAACCTCGCCGGATTACCACCAGCGGCGCTGCAGCCCACCATCCCCCGGTTTCATGATCTCGCGTGGCGCTACCAGCAGTTCGAAACCGCGCTCGCCACTGCCACCCCCGAACGAATCACCCGCGCAAAAAAAGAGATTGCATCCGCGCAGGCGTTTCAACCGCTGGTGCATGAATACCAACAGTTGATCCACGCCGGTGCGTTGCCGCTGCGCGTTACCCACAACGATACCAAAATCAACAATGTACTGTTCGATCGCACCACGCATCAGGTCAAATGCGTAATTGATCTCGACACGCTCATGCCCGGCTACTTCATTTACGACCTGGGCGATCTGGTGCGCACGTGCGTTTGCCCGGTAAGCGAAGAAGAAACCGACCTTTCAAAAATCCGCATTCGCACCGAGGTGCAACAGGCGCTCATTGCCGGTTACCTGCAACCCATGTCAGACGTGCTCTCCGAAGACGAGAAAAAACAAATTCCTTTTGCAGGCAAGATGATGACGTACATCATGGCCCTGCGCTTTCTGGCCGACCATCTCAACGGCAATGTGTACTACAAAGTAAAACACCCGCTGCACAACTTAGATCGCGCGCGCAACCAACTGCACTTACTCGAAAAATTGATGTAGAAGCCATCTCAAAAATATCCCGTCATGTCGAACGAAAGTGAGACATCCCTATTTGCAGCGCTGCAATCACGGATTTCTCGGTCGTACCTCCCTCGAAATGAAGCTTTTCATATTTTTGAGATGGCTTCTATTTACTTTTGGGCGGCTTACCGGCTTTCGCTACTCGCCACCCACCGCACCGTCCGGCACGGGCTCAAACACGCGCTCAATCCGGGCCGCGGGTGCCGCCTGATTCACGGTTTCCGCCTTGACATGGGGCAATAAACCGCGCAACGCCGGGCCGCTTTACAACTTGCGCCCAAACCCACCACCGCCTGGGGTTTCAATCCGAATGGATTCCCCGGCAGCCACCGCCACGGTACCAACACCTTTCAATTTTTTTCGGTGCGTGGCGCCAATCAAATACTGGGCGCCCGGCTTTCCCGGCCCGCCGCCCTGCATCCCGTAAGGTAATTCAATGCGGTGCTGTGTTAGCACATTCACCACCGCGGCTTCTAAAAACCGAATCTGTCGTACAATGCCATCGCCCCCGGGCCAACGCCCTTTTCCACCCGAACCGCGGCGCACGGAAAATTCTTCCACGCGCACCGGGTAGCGCCACTCCATAATTTCCGGGTCGGTAATGCGGGTGTTTGTCATGTGTTGGTGTACGGCCGAGGCCCCGGCAAAACCAAGGCCCGCCCCGGCACCACCGCCAATGGTTTCGTAATAGCCAAACCGGTGGTTGCCAAAAAGAAAATTATTCATTGTGCCCTGGCTACATGCAGCAAGTCCAAGCGCTTTCAGCAGCGTATCCGTAAGCCGCTGACTTATTTCGGTATTGCCACCCACCACCGCGGGCAGCGGCGCAGTGGCAAAATCCGGGTGAAGCAAACCCTGCGGCAAGATGATCTCCACCGCCTGCAGCAACCCTTCATTCATGGGCACTTCGTGCTGTAACCACAAGCGCAAAACATAAAGCACCACGCTCTGCACAATTGCGGGCGTGGCATTCAGGTTACCCGGGTGTTGTGACGCTGATCCGGAAAAATCGATCAGCAGTTTTCCCTGTACGTTTTTCAGGCGTACCTGTAGTGGGCGGCCATCGTCCAGCCGCTCGCGGGCGTGTACCGATTTTTTTGCCAGCGTCTTCAGCTTTTCCGCCATGAGCGTTGCCGCAAACTGATGGAGCGCATGCATGTTGGCGGTAACGCGCGCCGGGGTGTGCATGGAACACAGTTCAAGAAGCAACTGCTCGCCAGCCTGAATGGAGGCAAGTGCACCGCGCAAGTCGGCCAGGTTCTCCTCCGGCAGCCGCGATGGATACGGGCCGGTGGAAAACAATTTTTCCATGGCGCTCCACTGGGGCGTACCGGCGCGGAGCAAATGCTGGGGCTCAATAATCACACCCTCTTCTGCCAGGGTGCGGGCATGGGCGGGCATGGAGCCGGGCATGCTGCCTCCGATTTCTGCGTGGTGCGCCCGGTTCGCCACGAAGCCAACGCGTTTGCCCCGGTAATACACCGGCTTGATGAGTGTAACATCGGGCAGGTGCGAGCCGCCAAATGCCGGGTGGTTGGTAATGGCCACATCGCCCTCCCGAAGCGGCAGCACGTTTAGCACTTCGCGCACACAAACCCCCAGGCTACCCAGATGCACGGGGATGTGCGGTGCGTTTACCACCAGTTGCCCGCGGGCGTCCAGCAGGGCACATGAAAAGTCGAGTCGCTCCTTCACGTTTACCGAGAACGAGGTGCGTTGCAGCAGTGCGCCCATTTCTTGCGCAATGGCGGTAAATCGGTTGGCAAACAACTCCGTCTCCGCCCAACGCGAAAATGAAGTAGTGTGTAATGTGTTTTTCTTTTTACTCAGTATGGCCTGCCGGAATCCGTTGAGGCGCAAGCGCCAGTGCGGTGGCAAATAAATGGTGGAGTTGGCGCTGCTCACTACACAAGGGCCGCTGATTTCATCGCCGGGAGCCAGCGCCTCCCAATTCAGAAATGCCGCAGGCCGTTTTTTTCGATAGGCGAGTACGCTTCGTTTTTTTCGTGATGTTGGCGCACCCACTACCCGGGCGGTTACGCGCAGCGAAACCACTTCGATCTCCCGCTGGGGAAGCCAGTGGCCATATACTTCGCGATACTTTTTTTGAAAGGCACGCAGCCATGCCTGCGCGGATGAGTACGTGCCCGTAAGTTCCAGCGAGCTTTCTTGTCCCACGAAACGCAGCCAGGCAAACCGGGTGCCTTCGCGCACGGCATCGGGCGGTGCGCCATCGTTCACCAATTGGGCGCGGGCGTGCTCGTAGCGCTCCGCGAATAGCTGCTCGGCTTTGTGCGCAAACGCCGCCAGTGGCTCCAAAATCAATTGCTCGGCAAACCGCTCTTCCACCGCGTGGCCAATACCAAAAGCACTTAACAAACCGGCTTCGTAGGGCACCACAATTTCCTTCATGCCCAGCATGTCGGCCAGCGCGCACGCATGTTGCCCTCCCGCGCCACCAAAGCAAAGCAAGGTGTGCTGCGCGGGGTTTTCGCCCTTTTGTGTAGATACTTTGCGCACCGCGGCAGCCATTTTCTCATTGGCAATCTGCACCAGCGCCAGCAGCATTTTTTTACGATTCGGGCGCTGCCCGGTGTGGGCGTAGATTTTTTCGATTAGCCGATTCAGCGCGTGCGCGGCTGCAGCTTTTTGCAACGGCACCGCCATGGCATCTGGATTAATCCGTCCAAGCAACAGGTTTATATCGGTAATGGTAAGCGGGCCACCGGCACCATAACAGGCGGGCCCGGGCGAAGCACCCGCACTGTGCGGCCCAACAGTAAGGCGGTGCCCATCGAAATCACAAATCGAACCGCCACCGGCTGCAATCGTCTCAATGGCCAGGGCAGGCGATTGAATGCGCACCGGGCCCACCTTCGATTCAAACCGGTAGTCGTACTGGCCGTGGTACAAACACACATCGGTGCTGGTGCCGCCCATATCAAACCCAATTAATCGCGTTACGCCCGCTTGCCGTGCGGCGGTAACCGCGCCCACAACACCGCCCGCGGGCCCACTTAACAAACTGTCTTTCGGATAAAAACGCTGTGCGGGTAACAAGGTGCCCGCGCTGGTCATGACCTTAAACGTACTGCTCACCAATGCCGACTGGATGCGCGCAACGTAGGTTTGCATGATGGGTGCCAGGTAGGCATTGGCCACGGCCGTTTCTGCACGGTCCAGAAACTTGATTTGCTGCGACAACCGGCTGGACACCGATACAAACGAAAAGCCACGCTCGTGCAATCGTTCTGCTACGCGTTCTTCATGAGCTGCATTCCGAAAACTGTTCATGAAGGCCACCGCCACCGACTCAATCTTTTGCTTTTTAAGCACAGCCAGATGTTTTTCGAGTTCAGATTCGTTCAGCGTGGTGATTACGTTACCCTGTGCGTCTATGCGCTCATTCACCTCCAGCACTAACGTGTACACCGGTGCTTCTTTTACGATGTTGAGGGCAAACAACTCCGGGCGTTGCTGGTTGCCGATGACGAGCAGATCGCGAAAGCCCTTTGTTACGAGCAGCGCGGTGCGGGCTCCTTTGCGTTCCAGCAGTGCGTTGGTGCCGCGGGTGGTGCCCAGCTTCAGTTCGATGGGCGGAAGTGGATGGGGAAAAGCCGTTTGCGTAAGCAACCGGGCTGCAAATACGGGCACTTCTTCCCCGGTGGTTACTTCCACCCATGTGCCGGCAGTTAACTTCGGAAGAGTTCCGGCTACACGAATGGCGCCCAAGGTGGTATTTACTGATTCGATTTTAAAGGAACGTGAACCGGCACCGATGCGAACGGTATAATTCCCATAGATGTCGGCCGGCTGGGGCCAGCGGATGTCGGTAAAAATTTCATGCGTGGTGGCATGGGTTACTGCCCCGCGCAGTACGCCGGAACTGAGTACCTTCAGGCGATGTAACTGGCCGCCCGGATCGTGGGCGATGCAATCCGTAAAGGTGCCGCCGGTATCAATCCAGATTTTCCACGCGGGCATTACTCTTCCGGAATCGACAATACAATTTGCTTTACCGGCATCCGAATGCCAATGGCTTTAATAAACTCCAGCGAGCCATCGGGTCGTTCGCGCGTGATGGGTTGGGTGTAAATAATCGTGTCGGTGCCCAGCTTTTGCACATTATCGCCCATCTTGTTTTCGGCTGCGCCGGCCACATACGCCGCAAGCACACCCTGTTCTTTTTCGGATAAGCCGGGCTGATCGGGCAACAACTCGCGAATTACTACTTGATGTTTGTTTTCAAGTGTTGCCTTGGCGGCAACATCGGCAAGATAAGCACCCGCCACTTCGCGGCCTAGCGCGTAGGCCGCATCCAGAATCTGGGCTTCATTCACTTTTTGAATCGCCCCGTTTTTCATGTTCTCGCGAATGTTTTCGCGCTGCTCTTTGGTGAGCGAGCCGGTACAGGCCCCACAAATTACAAGTAGGAAAAGAAAAATGCGGTTCATACGTCGCCAAATATAAACTACTTCAACGTGGCCGCAATGCCCTCCCGGTAAGTCGTGGCCGTTTGGTGGAATGCATTTTCAAACTTGCTGCTATCGAAAAAATAGTCGCGATTGAACTGATACATCATCTCTTTAAACTCGCGCAGCACCGGAATGAAAAGACTCAACAAATTCACCCCCAGCCCCTGTACTGCCTGAAGTTTGTAGGGCTGGCCGGTGAGTTCGCACGCCATGCGCACGTATTGTTCGCCCGTAAGCGGCTCCTTGCTGGTAAGCGCATGCCAGGTTTGTTGGTAGGCGCTGGGCGTATTGCCGAGCAACGCGGTGGTAGCACCGGCATCGGGGGTGTAGGTAAAGGTATGCACACATCGGGGGTTACCGATCCATTGCGGAGACTTTTTCGCTTTCAGTTTCAGGGTAACCGATTGGTGGGTTAAGCTCAGTTCCGCACCGGGGCCATAAAAATCTGCAGCCCGCACAATCAGTGCCTGCACGTTTCCCGCCTTCATTTCGTTCAGCAGCTGGGTGGCGATCTGGGCGCGCACTTCACCCTTTTTGCTGGTGGGGTTAAACGGTGTGCGCTCCGTCATGGGTGCGGCCACGGCACCATATGCATATACATTATCGAAAAAAACCAGCTTTGATCGATGCTTTTTGCAGGCGTTGATCACGTTGCGCATCACCACCGGCCAATCGCGTTGCCAAACTTTTGTATCGTAAGGAAGGCCGGCTACCAGGTAGGTAACTTCACTTCCTGCCACGGCGCGTGCGGTTTCAGCTTCGTTCAATAAGTTGGCTACGAAGAGTTCATCGGTGGCGTTTACCCGGCGCGGATTTCGACTCACCTGGCGAATGTGCTGGGTGTATGCGGGCAGTCGCATCGACAGTTCCCGGCCAATCACCCCGTTAGCTCCTAAGATCGTTTGCATAACTTTTTTCTGATAGACGAAAGGTGGTAATTTTTCGCCTTTCTGGTAACGCGAAACAAAACACTTTTACTAGAAGCCATCTAAAAAATATGAAAAGCGTCATTTCGAGGGAGGTACGACCGAAAAATCCGTGATTGCAGCGCTGTAAATAGGGATGTCTCACTTTCGTTCGACATGACGGGATATTTTTTTGAGATGGCTTCTAAAAACCTACTGGCACTCCAGAAAATCAAGCGCCGCCTCCTCACTCTCGAAGGTTTGAAAATTCCGCTGGAAATTGAGATTGAAGCCCTGAAGGATAAATTGTTTGGCGATCGATAGTTCGCCCGCAATGGCCAGATGCTGCAACCGCGCAAGATGTTTGGCGGTAACCCGCTCCGCCTCGCGCATGTATTCACCCGTAGCAAAGCTCGAATTGTTAAACAGCGAAATTGCAGAAAATGGGCGGTCATGTTCGGATAGCCGATCGTCCAGCTCGTGCAACAGCGCGATCATCTCTTTTACCGAGCAATCGCGATAATCGATTCGGTAAATCAGCTTACCCGCGCGTATTATTTGTGAAACACGTCCGCTCACCCTTTTCGTGTTTTTAGAAGTAGTTGGATACTTTTTTCGGGTGCAAGGTAAGGCGATTTATTTGTAAGGTTTGCCACAGCACGTGGCCACCGCGCCTCAAAAAAGTTTTAGCTGGTGCTCATCCGCGTGGGTAATGATGGTGAGCACACGCGGTTCGTGGAAATTGGATACAGAGATGCCGAGCAGCCGCACCTGCTGCCCCATCGAGAAAGTGCTGTCGAGTAATTTTTTTGCCGTGGATTCGATCAACTCTACATCGTTGGTGCCGTCTGCCAACGAATGGCTGCGTGTGATCTGGCGGAAATCGTGGTACTTTACTTTGAGCGTAATCGTTCGGCCCTTGAGTTGGTGGCGTGCCAGCCGGTGCTGCACGATGGCCGCAAGCTTCTCCAGTTCTTCGTACATCTGGTGGCGCTCGGTAAGATCAAACGGAAACGTGTCTTCCGCACCCACTGATTTCGCTTCGCGCTCGGTACGCACGGGGCGGTCGTCCTGGCCCCGCACAATGTGGTAATAAAATTTGCCCGGCTTGCCGAAGTATTTGATCAGCTCAGCTTCCGTCAGTCGTTTTAGATCGGCTCCGGTATGCAACCCCATTTGTTTCATCCGGGCTGCGGTAACCTTGCCCACCCCATAGAATTTTTCTACCGGCAGTTGTTCGATGAATGCTGCCAGGCGCGACGGGCCGATGAAGGTAAAGCCATTCGGTTTGTGGAGATCGGAGGCAACCTTTGCCGCAAACTTGTTTACGGAAACCCCGGCCGAGGCAGTAAGTTGTAACTCTTCGCGAATCGCTCGTTTAATCTGGCGTGCAATTTCTAAGGCAGAGCCAATGCCCAGATGGTCGGTGGTAACATCCAGATAGGCCTCATCCAGCGAAAGCGGTTCCACCAAATCCGTATAGCGATAAAAGATGGCCCTGATCTGCTGCGACACTTGCTTGTACAGCTCAAATCGGGGGTAAACAAAAATCAAATCTTTACACAGCCGGGCCGCCACTTTAGACGACATGGCCGAGCGCACACCAAATTTCCGGGCTTCGTAGCTGCACGTAGCAACAACACCACCACGCCCTTGCGGGGAGCCGCCAACAGCAATGGGCTTGCCTCGGTACTGGGGAAAATCGCGCTGCTCCACAGACGCGTAAAAGGCATCCATGTCGATGTGAATGATTTTCCGAATGGGATTTTCCACCGCGCAAAGATAGCAGCCGAACTTCGGATCAGTCGGGTCAGGCTATTCCTGTCCGCGGGCGAACGCTTTTTTCCCACGATCGGGCGCGCGGCGGCGGTAAATCGCCTTTGTACTCAAATCCAAGCCATTATCTTGTGGCACTGCCTTTGCCCATGCAACGGGTTACTCACCGCCTATGCTCAAAAGCTATCTCCTCATCGCCTTGCGCAGCCTGCGCAGAAATAAGT
>CAYLWU010000054.1:0-13812 GCA_964387475.1 uncultured Ohtaekwangia sp.
GCTAGTTCTACCCCACTGTTAAAATCAAACCCAGCCAACATGTTGTGGTGAACCATTTTCAGCGCGTTAAGCGCGCTCACCGCTAAACCGCCGCTCAGCAAAAAGGGAACGTTGCCAGCGTAGTTTTTTAGCAGCGCCCAGTCAAAGGCACGGACATTCCCGCCCGGGTACGCCCCTTTTGTATCAAACAAAAAGTACTTGCAAAACGGCGCAAACTCCAACGTTGAGGCGAAATCAAATTCTTCATCTATGGAAAACGCTTTAATCATCGACCAACCCAACCGGTACCCCTCTTGCACCATCGCTAACGACTCCTGCCCATGCAACTGAATCCAACGCAACTGGTGCTGTGTGCGTAGCGCTTCAATTGTTTCGACTGTCTCGTTTACAAAAACACCTACGCGCTTTGCACTCGGCAAAACATCGCTTAATTGAAAATCCGATCCTACAAAACGAGGTGAGTGTTTGTAAAAGATCAACCCCAGCAAATCCGGCTCAAGCGCAGCTACGGCCGCCAGATTTTGCCTATCGCGCATCCCACAAATCTTTACCAGCGGCTTCATGGTGCACCAAGTTCGGTGATGAATCGATGGGCTGCCTGCTCCGGAAAATCGTGCTTCATAAAATATTCACCCATTAGAAATCCTTCATACCCATGTGCGCGGAGCTCGCGAATCACCGCCACATCATCAATACCACTTTCGGAAACCTTGAGGACTTCTTTTGGCAGGATGGCCACCAGTTCTTTTGAAGTTGCAATATCAACAACAAAAGTTTTCAAATTGCGGTTGTTCACTCCCACCACATCGGCACCCACTGATTCGTGTCGCGCCCATTCATCCTCGTTGTGTACCTCCAGTAACACTTCAAGGCCCAGTGAATGCGCGAGGGTAGCCAATGTTTTTGCTGTTGGCGGATCAAGAATAGCAGCGATGAGCAATACCACATCGGCCCCCAGGGCACGTGCTTCAATGATCTGATACTCATCAATTACAAAGTCTTTGCGGAGAATGGGACATGAATTCACCCGTGCGTCTGTCAGGTCCCGATCGCTCCCGCCAAAAAACGATTCATCCGTTAACACAGAAAGTGCAGAAGCGCCCGCACGCACGTAACCTGCGGTGGTGGGCACAACTTGGGCCTTACCGTTGATGATGCCTTTCGAAGGCGATTTGCGTTTGAACTCAGCAATGATACCGCTGGCCAATGGGGCAAGCAGCCGGGCGCACAGCGAGTGCCTATCCTGAGCAAACCAGGCGCTTTCCTCCAATTGCCTGACGGTGCGGGCTTGTTTGCGTGAAGAAACCTCAGCCTTCTTCGCGGCTACAATCGTATCCAGAATATTCATCGTGCTTCCTTTTGGTTGATCTCGAGAAGCATTTTAAAACTCCGAAGCGCAGCACCGGAGCGTAGTGCATCCATCGCCACCCCGCGTGCATGTGCGAGCGATAGCTTTTGATCTGCCGCCCATAGCGCCGCAGCGGCGTTCGCGATGACCACGTTATTTTGGGCAGGTGTACCACGTCCTTCCAGTACATCAATGAAGATGCGTGCGGACGCTTCCACCGTTTCGCCACCGGCAATTTCCGCTTCGTGAAGTGGGGGGAAACCAAAGTCGTTCGGTTCCCACATCCGCTCCCCCATATTGCTAAAGACTTTTGTTCCGCGCGTCAGCGAAATCTCATCGTATCCGTCTACCGAATGGAGAATGGCAAATGATTTTGACGTTTGCTGGTACAAGTATCCATACTGGCGCGCCAGCTCCAGGCTAAAAACACCCACCACCTGCCGGGCGGGGAATGCCGGGTTGACCATGGGGCCCAACATATTGAAGAACGTTTTTACGCCAAGTTCTTTCCGGATGGGTGCCACGTTCTTCATGGCTGGATGAAACAGCGGCGCATGCATGAAGCATATATTCGCTTTTGCGATACTCTGTTTGAGCTGATCGGTTTGGTTTGTAAAGCGATATCCAAAATACTCAAGTACGTTAGATGAACCACAGGCGGAAGACACCCCGTAGTTGCCGTGTTTGGCCACTGGTTGCCCGGCTGCGGCCACCACAAAAGAGGCCAGCGTAGAAATGTTGAAGGTGTTCTTGCCATCTCCCCCGGTGCCACATACATCCATCACCGGCTCTTCAAACTGGATGGGTACACATAACTCCAACATCGCATCGCGAAAGCCTTCTAACTCTTCAATGGTGATGTTGCGCATCATGTACACGGTCATGAAAGCGCTTGTCTGACTTGGGTTGTATTTTCCATTTGCCAAGTCTACCAACACTTGTCGGGCTCCTTCTTTGCTTAACGTTTGATGGTTTATGAGATCGGATAGCAGGTGTTTCATTTGGAGGAATGGTTTAACCAGTTGGCAATCATCCGTGGGCCTTCGGGCGTCATGATCGATTCCGGATGAAACTGCAAGCCCCGCACATCAAAGCTGCGGTGGCGTAAGCCCATAATCAGTCCGTCCTGGTTGGTGGCGGTAATCTCGAGCGAATCCGGAAATGGCTCCGGCGCAACGGCCCATGAATGATAATGGGTTGCCTGGAACGCGGGCGATACACCTGAGAACAGGTATTCATCCGCACACACAACCCGAGTAGTTGAGGTTACTCCATGCAACACATTCGGAATATTAAACAACGTGCCCCCAAACACTTCGGCTATCGCCTGATGGCCGAGGCAAATACCCAAAATACTTTTTGTGGCACCCCACTTTTGGATTAACGGTTTTAGTACGCCTGCTTCATCCGGAATGCCGGGCCCGGGCGATAGCAAAATCTTATCGTACGCACCGGCTTCATCCACAGCAATCTCATCATTCCGCACAATGCTGGGCGAGTGGCCTAGTTCCCGAAGAATATGCACCAGGTTGTAGGTAAACGAATCGTAGTTATCGAACACAAGTATTTTCATCGCAGTATTTATCCGTTACATGGTTGTAGCCAGTTCAATTGCTTTGCGCAATGCGCCAAGTTTGTTGTTCACTTCCTGAAGTTCGGAGTTGGCGTCCGACTTCGACACCACGCCCGCGCCTGCCTGATAGATCAACTGGTTTCCGCGACTCAGGAACGTGCGAATCATAATGGCATGGTTATACGATCCGTCTAAGCCAACAAAGCCGATGGCCCCACCATAAAATCCGCGGGGCACGGGTTCCAGCGCCTGGATCAATTGCATTGCTTTATGCTTGGGCGCGCCCGAAAGTGTGCCCGCCGGAAAGGTATCGGCCGCCAACTGCAGGCATGAAACTCCCGGATGCAAGTGGCCCGTTACCTTTGAAACGAGGTGAATCACGTGCGAGTAAAATTGAATTTCCTTGAACACGTCCACGCGTACCTCGCTGGCATGGCGACTCATATCGTTGCGGGCAAGGTCCACCAGCATCACGTGTTCGGCATTTTCTTTTTCATCTTTTGCCAATTGCGCCGCCAACTCCGCATCTTCGGTATCGTTGCCCGTTCTCCGAAAGGTACCGGCAATGGGATAGATGTGCGCCTTGGCGTGCTTCACTTGAAGCTGTGCCTCGGGTGAAGAGCCCATCAGCTTAAAGCTTCCGTAATCAAAATAGAAGAGATACGGTGAGGGGTTGATCGATCGAAGCGCCCGATACACGTTGAACTCATCGCCCCGGAAACCAGTGGCGAAGCGCCGGGAGAGCACGAGCTGAAAAACATCGCCCCGGAAGCAGTGCTGGCGGCCGTGCTCCACCTGGCGTATAAAGTCAGCATCCGAAGTGAAACACTGCTCCTCGCCTACCCGGTGGAACGGATAGGTGGAAAACCGATGGCTGAATAAAATTTGCCGCACGCGTTCCAGTTGTGGCGGTGCATCGCCAATTTCATGTTGGTACAACATCATCTCGTTATTGAAATGGTTGACCACAATCACATAGCGGTACATCTTATACATCAAATCCGGAATTTCCGCATCGGCCTGCGGTAGGGAAATTTTTTCGAAGTATCGCACAGCATCGTAGTTGGTGTACCCAAAAAAGCCGGTGTGTGCATAGCTGCCGTCGGGCGATGTAGCTTTAAAGGAACCCGTGTATTCAATCCATGCGCGCAACACCGCGCTGGGCTCGGCAACGGTAGTGATCTGCTCCGTGCCATCGGGGTAGGCCACACGAATTTCATCGTTTACTACGCTGAATGAGGTCATTGGATCGCAGCAGATGTACGATAAGCTGTTTTCATCGCCATGATAGTCGGAGCTTTCCAGCAAAATGCTGCCGGCAAACACATCGCGTAACTTCAAATACATGTTTACAGGCGTAAGCGTATCGGCCAACAATTTCTGGGTATGGGTATTGATCGTGTATTTCATCGTATTAAAAAAACAAAAAGCCCGCTCCGGTTTTGATCGGGGCGGGCTCGGTAATATTCCGTTATCCACTCTATCGCGCATGCGCGCACCGATCAACATCCGTTGACGGGCGCCACCACCATGCTTGATAGGTTGTATTCATTTCAGGCTTCGGCTTTCTTCTTAGCTGCACGCTTCGGCTTAGCTGCCGTTGCTTCCAACTCTACTTTTACTTTCTTCGAGGCCGCGCGCTTCAACCGCGCCTTTATGGCCTGCTTGTTTCTTGAAACACCGTACGAATTCCTCCAGCGTTTTCCTTTTTTCGATTTTTTATCTCCTTTTCCCATGATTCAATATTACGGGGCAATAATAGCAAAGGGAACCATTTCTACCAAATCACGGCCCGATACTTCGTTTCGCGAAACATCTTGTCACGCGTGGTGATGCCAAACTTTTGATAAAATGGTGGAAAGCTCGAGAGTGCATCAAACACCTCTGCCGCCCGCTCCGCGCCTACGGCCGGGTCGCCCAGGTTGATCTCGCGGTGATGATACGCTACGGCAGCGAAAAACGAGAAATCGTCTGCGGCAACTTGGCCCGATTCCATTTTGTAACGCTGCCAGGCGCGGTAGGCCACGTCTACCATGTTTACCTCCAGATTGGCACCGGCAGAGGTAGCATTCATCTGGTGTAGTAGTTGGCGGCTTAATGCCACACCTAAGCCACCATAATTCCAGGCGGCATCCGATGTTAAAAATGGTGGTTCCAACAGTGCCAGTGGCACAAAGATTCTATCATGTGCGATGAGTTGTACGGCCGTTGAAAACGGCTGCGACCGCATCACCGAGTCGCCCGGCGCATGAATCGTGCGCTGCGAAAGTAGCCCCAGCATCCGCGCGGCCCAGGAATTCACGCCCTTTCGCCCCGCCTCCAACGTCTGGTAGCTCTCGTACGGTCGGGCGGGCAACACGGATGTTTCTTGCACTGCCAGCGTTTTCAGCCAATACCGTTTCAGCGAATCCGGCCACCGACTTGTTTCCTTTACTTTTTGTGCGAGCGCCAGCCGCACGTGCTCGCCCAATTCTGCTACACGGTTTTGTTCATTTAAGTCCAAATTGCCGCGCACAAACATCCGCCCGAAAACATCCGGGAAGACGCGTTGCGTAACCAGCAGGCTGTGGCGTTGCCAGTCGATTTTGCGATCGCCATACACCACCCGCAGCCACGACGGTCCCAAAAAAGGCGCGCTTGCTGCCAACACCCGCCAAATTAGAAAGTCCTTCTTACGATCGAGATTTGAGGTGGCTGCAATAAACTGATTTACCACCTGCCAGTAGGCCGGCCGGTGGATCACCAGCGTATCGTTACCGGCGAGCGAGAAGAAGGCCTCCCAAGCTACCTGCGTGGTACGAACAAATTCTGCCAACCTGCGGCGCACCGGCTCGGCGCCGCCCTTGGCATACGCTGCGTCTAAGGCTTTCTCAAGGCCATCAATTTCCTGCGCCCTTCGGCTGCTCTCGGTTTCCGTAACGCCCAATTGCTCCAAAGCGGTTTGTATAACCTGGGCGCGTACACGCTTCGCACCGGGGTTCCAGCTTTCCAATGCCAGGCGATCCTCCCGCGAAAGCGGCAACACCATTATCGTTGTTTCTGTGGTTTGTTCAACATCAAAAAAAACCGGTATCCGTGCGGATTGCAACTGGCGCAACATGCGCAAAAAGTCGACCTCTGTTTTTATCGCCTGGATTTGCCGAAGCCACGGTTGAACTGCGCGAATGCCCTGCTCGGCAGCGGCCGAGTCACTCGCCCAGGTAAAAAAATTCAATGCCTTTCGTTGATCCGTTCCCTCCGGAAAGCTGCCGTCAGTTTCAATCGCCAGCAAACGCGCCAGAAGTATGCGTTGAACTTCCTCCTGCCTTTTCAACACCGGGCTGGCCGCCACCTGCCCCGGGGCAAGCTGGGGCTGCCCCAGCCAGCGGTGGTTAATGAAGCGGTAAAAATCATCTTGCGGCCGGAAAGTTGAGTCCACCTCAGGATACCAATCCGCGCGCACCGCCACCGGCGGGGGCGCAGGGGTGCAACGGCTTAAGATAACCGCAGCTAACGCAACCCAAAAAATCAGGTAAACAAAAAAAGGCCGACCAAACAATTCGCTATTTTTAAAGTTATAAAGTTGATTAAAAAATAGGTTATGGCGAAGGAAAGTGTGGAGTTGATTTTGGCCATTCGCAAGGCGGCGCACCAACTCGGGCAAAGCAGTTATTACCAGTGGGGCCACATGGGCTCATGTAACTGTGGTTTTTTGGCTCAACAAATCACGAAACTAAAAAAGGAAGACATTCATAAACGCGCCATGACCGGACATGGCGATTGGACGGAACAATTAAACGACTATTGTCCCACGAGCGGCCTACCTATGGATGATCTGATCTCCGAACTGCTCGCGGCCGGACTCTCTACAGACGATTTAAAGCACCTGGAACGCTTGTCTGATCCAGCGGTTTTGCAGGCCCTGCCGCCACACACCCGCCATCCAAAGCACAATCAAAAGGCAGACGTTATTACGTACATGCAAACATGGGCCGACGTGCTGGAGGCGCGGTTGGTAGCCAAGATTTCACTTCCCGACTTCGCTTTGCCGGCAGAAGTATAGTTGGGGGGCTGGCGCGAAAACGCGCCACCGGGCTATTCGCTCCAATCCACGCGAAGCGCGTGGGATTTCCGCTGCTATCCCTGCCCCGTGGGCCGACAGTAGGAAGAAACGAGCACCCTATTAATTCCGTTTTACAAAAACGAACGCGCTCGCTACACCTTCATCATCCGCATCTTGAATAGGAGCGTATTGTGGTAGTTGGCGAGTGTTATTCTGCAGTCGGTTATACACTTGGGTGTAAAGTAACTGAGCTGAAATAAAAGGACGGTCATTCTCCTCCAACACAGCTAATAACGCCTTTATAAATTTGCTGTCATCAGGTACTCAATAGCTTTGAGTAAATTAATACAGTTAATGACGCCACCGCAGCGGTATACAAAAAAGAGTTGGACGAATTTGGAAACGCGGCCTTGCGTAACGGGCTCACCGAAGACATACTCAATGCCTTGCTGAAGGAAAATGACTAGCTCATTTATGTTTGATACCAATGCGTTAATTAGCGCCCACATTTTACCATTCTCCGTTAGCCGAAAGGCGCCTGACAAAGCCACCTCACTGGGTATTTTGGTATACTTATCAGCGACTCTGTACGAATTTTCAACCGTGTTCATGCGGCCCAAGTTCAACCCGTATCAAACAGTTGAATCGCGACTGGCTATTGTTGCCTCTTTTGAAAAGCGTAATCAACTAATCGCCGTAACGCAGACCTTACAGGCTAGCCGCGACAAGGCAGACAACATGTTTTTGGAATTAGCCCTTTCGGCACCCACCAAGGCAGTTATTACGGGCAGATCCCGATCTGCTTTCGCTAAATCCGTTTCAGGGCATTCCGATACTAAGTCCCGGCGGATTGTCTTACTTCACACATTCATTGATCAAAACCCAAAAGAGGCCCCGCCGCTGCAACAAGCCTTGTAGTAAACAAAGCCGGAAGCGGCACGCGCGCAATTGAAGTTAAACTTCTTGCCATTGTTTCACAGTTAAGACCAATCCACGTTAATTGGCAGTAACTGTTACTACCTGTCCGGGTTGACCGTTAATACCTGATAATGGTGATGGCCACGACCAAAACCAATTTCCAGATTCCGCCCGAACATTCGAATTCGAGAACGCTCGATAATAGCCAACGTTGTACGTTACACCACCGCTTGCTAGAACAATATTATCAGTTGTTTGACTTGAAAGCTGATAGTTAACCAATATGCGTTCAATGTTTCGGGAGGATTGGTTAGTAACTCGGAGGAAGAAGAAACTCGGTGAAAGTACGAGGTTCGTAGTGGCGTTGCCGCTGGCCGGAAAAGTGAAGTTTTCTTCCCAGACCATGAGTAAACCGACCTGAGTACCCTGATTGGTACGACCGGAGGTTTCAGCCCGATAAGAACCTGAAGAGTTGGGCGATCCGGCAAACACCACGCTTCTCCCAGGCTCTATCGTTTTTGTAATTCCATTATAGGTGATACGAATGTCCGTGAAAACACTATTCGAAAAGGTGCGGGTAGAAGCGGTCAGCTCTTGCCGAACACACCCACCCGACGTAACTGTAATGTTACCGTTCCATTCTAACCCCGTGCAGCGAGCCGTGTATTGATAAGTGCCTGCGGGAAGCGTAAAGTTGGCAAAATTGGAAGCGCCGCAATTGGGGGCAATGTTTGCGAATGAAGTGGATGTGCGCGATTCGGTATTAATGGTTACCGTTATATTTCCACATCCGAAGTCTGCACGCGTCCAGAAAATGGCGTTTCCGGAAGCGGGCACATTTGGTGTCAGTTCCACTTTAGCGCAACCATTTGCGGTAATGGTAACGGTCCCGCTCCAATTCTGTCCTGGACATGTTGCGGTGTAGTTGAACGAACCAACAGGCAAGTTAAAATTGGCAAACCCGGCGGCACCACAATTAGGCTCCAAACTTGAAAAACTCGTAAGCGTTCTCGATTGGTTGTCTACGTTTATAGTAATTGTTCCGCATCCAAGATTCGTGCGCGCCCAAAACACTGCATTACCTGTGGCCGCAGGAGGTGTAGTTGCCGTAAGTTCCACACGTTGACATTGCCCGGTAGCAACGGTTACGTTGCCGCTCCAGGTTTGGCCAGTGCAACTCGCGGTATAGGAGTAACTGCCGGCCGGCAAGGCAAAGGTGGCAAAACCACTTGCGCCGCACAAGGGCTCATTCGCAGCAAAAGTGGTGATTGTTCTATTTTGTCCAGAAATAGTTACCGTAATTGTACCGCAATTGAGGTTGGTTTTTGTCCAGAAAACCGCTTCGCCAGTGGTGCCTGCAGACGAAGACAACTGCACAAGTTGGCAGCCGCGCTCGGTAACCGTCACACTTCCATTCCAATTGGTGCTCCCGCAAGCGCCTGTGTAGTTATAGGTGCCAGGACGTAAGTTAAACGTAGCCGTGCCGGCGGCACCGCAGGCAGGCGCCGCAGACAAACCTCCCGTGATATTGCGCGTTTCACCATTGATCGTAATCCCCGGGGCGGCGCATCCCGAAAAATTTTGTAACCAAAAAGTGGCTTGACCATTTTCGGGAATGTTTGTGATTTGTACGCTTTTTGTCAAAACATCTGTCCCCCTGTCGCCGGTTACGTTGAGCGACACACGAAAGGTTCCGTTTCGCTGATATTGATGTTGTGGCGATCGGTCGGTTGACGTGTTCTGATCCCCAAAATCCCACGCAAATGTTTTTGCGTTCTGAGAAAGATTGGCAAACTGTACCCGACCTTCGGCACCAAGGGTGAAATTGAAATCTGCCACCGGCTTTTTATCAAGAGGGTCTATAGTCTGCTCGCACGAAGACAAGACAAACAGTAGAAGAAACGAAAGGTATCTGATACTCGGTGATTTCATATTGATATTGACTATTGGAATTTGTAATTTTGAGAGCTTAATCTGACAAAGATTTCAACGTTTGGGTTGCCCAAACGAATCCCATGACCGGGTAACTGAAAGCTTGTAAATAGAACCGGTATTTTGGGTTCCAGCTTCCAAAGCGTGTGAGATAATTCCAATCCTTGCCGCGGAGAAAAGCACTTCAGCCGATACTCGAATTCGGTTATGCGCGTAATAGTTTACCTGTAATCCATGCCCCGAAATTCTTTTAAGGTTTTCATAATCTTCCATGACATACAGAAGTTCTAGGTTACCGAGGGAAGTGTATGTTGAGAAGGAAATGCGGGGCCCGAAGCCAATTCTCGAATAAAACGTGGCGCCAACTGCTAAATTTTGATTTTCGGACCCCAGATTTGAAACCGCTAACGAATAATTCCGGACATGGTCTAAGCCTCGATCGCCCATAGAATACTCAGCAAGTAATTTCACTGGACCAGAGCCAAGAAAAGCCTTGACTCCATAATTGTAGTCGTACAATAAGGTGTGGCCGCTGATCGGCAACATTGCTCCCGTCGCTTGCCCTCCAAGACTAAAACCAAAATGTTTACTATAAAACGGCCAAAAGCGGAGCGCGCCTTCCAGCCCAGGCGCACCGGGCAAACCTGCTATTGTAGACGTTGTGCTTGTAGTTGTGGTGATTGTTGCAATGTTTGAGGTTCTGTTTACATAGGCCGGAAAAAGAGCAGCAGAGTAACCAAAGTTAATTGTGAATCGCCAAGAGCCTTTCCTGAACTTGTTCTTTGGGCGGTCAAACTCCGGGCCAACATCGTTGAATATTAATGCCCCAAGAAGACCAGCACTACTAGCTATATTTGCCGTAGACTCTGCCGACAATTCATCCCTCGCTTGCTGGTCTTCGTTGAGTTGATTCTGCAGATCATTGAAGTTTTCTTGCAGCTCCCGTTCGCGCCGCGCTTTGTCTTCTGCCTCACGCGCGAGGCGCTCCTGTTCAAGCTCCAGCCTTTCCTCACGCTCCGATTTCGCCTTCTCTCTTGCTTGCTGCCGTGCTGTTTCTGCTTCGCGAATCCGTTGTTGCACGCGTTGTCGCTCAAGCTTAGCTCGTTCGGCATCATCCCGATTTCCTATTCGATTGTTTTCGTTAGTAAAGTTTGGCATACTTCCAAAGCTCTTATCGTTGGTTCCAATATTGGAGTTTCCTTTTTCTCTATATGGATCCCAAATCTCAACATCGATAATCTCCTCCACGTGCTTTGCGCCTAAAAACAATTTTCCCCAATCACCTTCGTTTGGATCTTCAAACGGCTTTTCGAGGCTGATTCTGAATGTTGTTGACTGCAATTCGCCCGTACATCGTCTATACACAATTTTGCCCGTAACACTTGCACCGCGCCTTGTAAAGGTGTTCCGACCGCGCCAATAAGAATTGACAACGTTAGGAGTTGAACCGGAGCCACATCCATTAATTTTAAAACTTATCTGGGCAACATTCAGGCCCTCTTGATATACGTTTTTCCATTCGGTCCATCTTGGCTGACCAAAAGCCGAAATTGAAAAGAGAAAAATCGAAATAACTAGAACGTATTTTTTAAAAAGCTTCATGATAAGTTTTATTTCAGAAAATATTTAAAATTAATCATTGATGCCAGAAAAGTCGGAATCGTCTAAAAACGACACCCGCGCCAGCACAGAAAATATAGTTATCCTGACCTACCCCGAAGCTTTCTATACACATTGACTTCGCCTCTGCCTGAACCGATGGAGTACTTCGCCACACCGCTTTCTCGACAGCCAGAGCACGAAAGCGTGCCAAAGCTTCTAACGCGAAAGCGAACGACACAACTCACTTCGCCATCTTCATCGCAGCTATGACATCTTTCTGTGCCGTGGCCAATACATGGGCCGCATCTGACCCCGCCTTGGCCTTTGCAGTTAGCGCACCTTTGAAATTTACTTCGACCGTTCTTTGCTTCCTGTTTAAGTTGATTAAATCGCCGTGCCGTTTCTCCCGCCATTTCTATGATACGCTGCTGTTTCAATCTTGAAAAAACGTAATCATCAACCTGTGAAAAACAGGATGTTAATAAGCCTGAAGATTTTTGTTGCTGATTTTGAAGGTTATTCACGTAACCCTCGATTCCATCAGTTTCCAGGTCGTCAGGATAGCCTACCGATTCGGGACTTTGAGATACTGAATCCTGACGGTCGACCAAGATTACACGCTCCTCATTTTTGTCCCCTCGCGAATTTGAATAAGCCCAAAGAAAAACTTCAGGGAATCCTTGAATAAAACTGGCACGCCGTATTCCTGAAAATTTCCGCTGAAACACTTTACATTTTGCATACACAGCGTAAACTGAAAGGAGCAAGAAGCAAACTAACGTAACACCTGTTTGGATTCGCATCAACTAATCTAATTCGACCGCGATAAGTTAGTGCCCGAATGTGGCTCGCACGACAGACCTAACCCAAAATAGGGATACGATCATTTTCCAACCCAAAAAAGAACTGGTTGTTGAAATTGAACGACTATCACCCAAAATGGGGATGTGCTGGGGCAAAATTTGATAGGCAACGGGTGCAGCCACGATATTTTCTTGGAGGGTAATACAACTCGCGCGACAAAATCAGTTTTAATCGTTTGCTATCTCTGAGTAATTAGGCACGATATTCATACAACGTAATGTTTTAGTGGTAAATAAACAAGCTGACAAAGCTTATCAAATATCCCACCGAGGCAGTTATTCCCGGCGATCCAGTTTTGCTTTCTTTAAATCCATTTAGCGTATCCTGATACAAAGCCCGGCAGATCGTACTTACTTCAGACTTTCACTGATTGATGTCCAATCGAGATTCTCGCATGACGGCGAAGAAATCTGGGCAACGAACCAAAGTGTTTTGGAAATATTTTCGCAAACCCAAAAGCGGCTAGCAGCAGTCAGGATTTGATTTGGTTTGGTTTGAGTGTTGCAGTGTAAGACCCCACGGAGACTTGCGTCTCGTCTAAAATAGGGCTTTTTTCAGCTCGATGCGAAATGATCCTGTCCAGTTTGTTAACCCCCTCGTCGAAGGTAGGCTTGCGCATACTGTTTGGCGTGTTTATCTTGCATATGCCGAACCTAGTTTATGACCGCACAGTCAACCACCGCATTCGACCTGGATAGCTTGGTGCGTGTGTTGGATTTTTTCCACAGCTCGATCACGCTCAGCACCCTGGTTGTTACCATCACCAACTATCAAGATGGTTCATGCGCGTACGTGAGCCCCACATTCAAAGATGTAAGCGGCCACGATCCCGCGGATTTAAAAGACGGCGGGATGAATTGGCTGGTAAATCATATCCATCCGGAAGACCGCCAGCAATTCAAGATTAACTTTACCGAGGGATTTCTTTTTTTGATCAACACCCCGGCGGACCAAAAAACGAACTGCAGCTTTAATCTCACCGCTAGACTAATCCACAAAAAAGGCTACCCAATTTGGGTGTACCAACAATGTCGACCTGTGGCGTTTGACGCGGAAGGGAAACCGCTGTATTCGCTCAACATTATGACGGATCTCACTCACGTGATGCCGGGCGATAGTCAACCGTGCTGGTCGGTGTTCGAACAGCACACGGGGAACAGGCCCAACTTGTTGGGTGGCTCATGTGGCGCGGACCTAAGTTGGTTGTTTGGCTCTGCCGTTTCGCCCCTCACAAAGCGCGAAACACAGATACTCCAGCTCTTTATGAAGGGCGTTTCGGGCAAACAGGTGGCCGACCGGCTGCGGGTTTCGGCCAACACCGTACACAGCCACCGCAAAAGCATCATCCGGAAAGCGGGAGCAAAAAATATGACTGAGGCCATCAGCATTGCGTTACGTAACGATTGGCTACATGAGTAAGCACTCGCCGTTTGTCCTTTCCAATCCGTTGTATGACGCAGCCACAAAACAGAATTTCTCAAACGAGAAGATATTTTTTCAGCCGATGATAGATGTACTTGAACTCTTGTCCGC
>CAYLWU010000055.1:0-12277 GCA_964387475.1 uncultured Ohtaekwangia sp.
TGCAAACAAACGGCTTGTCGCCTTCAATAACCTCTACTTTCAGATCATAGAGATGGAATCGCGCATCGGTCATGGGGTTTCACTTTGTGGAGGAAAGATAGTTTGAAATGATTTTACTTTCCCGCACCCGTTGCACGAATTGTAGTTTATGCCACGGCGTGTTTTTCTTTTTGTTTATCCAGATAATCCCACACCAGGCTGCTGGCCCCGAGAATGGGCGCGGCTTGATTAGAGAGACCGCTGGCCAACACTTTGATTTTCCCGCGGTATAGCGGCATGAGATTTTCTTCCATGTGTTTGATGGTGGGTTTGAAAATCAAATCCCCGGCAAGGGTAAGGCCACCAAATAGGAAAATTGCTTCCGGGTCGGTGTGTACTGCGGTTTCTGCCAGTTTCATGCCCAAAATTCTGCCGGTGTATTCAAAGGCGTGTAAGGCAACCACATCGCCGCGCAGGGCGGCTTCGGTAATCATTTTTGTGTTGAGGTCATCAAAGCTAATGCTGCGCAACTCGCTCGGCTCTAGGTGGTCGGCCAGTAATTTGTACACCGTTCTGCGAATGCCGGTGGCCGACACATAAGTTTCCAGGCAGCCGCGTTTACCGCAGTTGCAATCCCGGCCGTTAGGGTTTACAGAAGTGTGGCCTACTTCACCCGCAATGCCGTGTCGGCCGTTCACCAATTCACCATTACACACAAAGCCACTGCCCAGGCCGGTGCCCAGCGTAATCATCACAAAATCGCGCATGCCTTTGGCTTTGCCATAAATCATCTCGCCCACGGCCGCCGCGTTGGCATCGTTGGTAAGCAGGCAGGGCACGTTAAATTCTTTGGTAAACATGCTGGCCAGGGGCAGAACGCCTTTCCACTTCAGGTTGGTGGCACGTTCAATTGTTCCGTTGTAATAGTTTCCATTCGCGGCACCCACACCTATGCCCACCACCCGCGTGTCTTTGGGCAGAAAGTGAATGGCCTCGCGCATGGTGTCCGCCATCCCATCAAAAAAGTCGCTGAATTCTTCGTAGTCGGTGGTGGCAATGTTGCCCTGATGGTACACCGTGCCCTCACGGTCTACAATGCCAAACTTTGTGTTTGTACCACCAATATCAATCCCAACGGTTAACTCTTTCATGACATGATCGTTTTCCAGCGCCCGCGCGCCCGGTTTTATTTCAGTTTCTAGATTGACAAAATTTTCGCGATGCGCAGCGACTCTGCATCGATTTCGTGGGTGTGCCCAATCACCTCATGAAAGGGATTGTACACCATCTGGTTGTTGCGTATGCCCACCATGGCATCGGTTTTGCCGTTCAACAAACCTTCTACGGCGGCAACCCCCATGCGGCTGGCCAGCACCCGATCGAAATACGTGGGCGATCCGCCGCGCTGCAAATGGCCCAGGATCGTAACTTTAATATCGAAATAGGAAGATCGCTCCGCCACCATGCGTGCCAACTCGTTAGCGCTGCCCAGTTTACTGCCTTCGGCTACCACCACGAGGCTTGATTTTTTGTTGGTCTTGCCGCCTTCTTGCAGCAGGTTGAACAGCGACTCAAAACTCATTTCCGCCTCCGGAATAATCACTGCTACAGCACCGCCCGCAATGCCGCTGTTAATGGCGATGTAACCGGAGTGGCGCCCCATCACTTCAATAAAAAACAACCGATTGTGCGACAATGCAGTATCGCGAATGCGGTCGATAGCTTCCACGGCGGTATTCGTTGCCGTATCATACCCAATCGTAAAATCAGTGCCGGCAAGGTCATTGTCGATTGTGCCGGGAATGCAGATTGAAGGCAACTTGTATTCTTCATACAACTTGTGCAACCCGGTAAACGTACCATCGCCACCAATGGCAACCACGCCATCAATGCCTTGTTTTTTCAGATTTTGAATGGCCTTGGCGCGGCCCTCGGGCGTGCGAAATGCCTCGCTGCGGGCAGTTTTCAAAATGGTGCCGCCCCGTTGCAGAATGTTTCCTACGGAGCGGGAGCCGAGCTTTACAATCTCGTCTTCAATCATGCCCTCGTAGCCGCGCATGATGCCAAACACTTCCTTTTTGTAGTATGTGGCAGCGCGTACCACCGCGCGAATGGCTGCGTTCATTCCGGGCGCATCGCCACCGGAAGTAAACACCGCAATTTTTTGAATAGAATGGCTCATTCAGAAATTAAACAGGCGCTAAAAATAACGTAACCGTTCTGTAATCCAAGCCCGTGTTTGGGCTAGTGGTTTCTCAATCGTTTGAAATAGTTGATCAAACCATTGGTTGAGCCATCGTGGCTGGTCACTTCGGCTGGCGCTTGCAGCTCCGGCAGAATTTTCTTGGCCAGCACTTTGCCCAATTCAACGCCCCATTGATCAAAACTGAAAATATTCCAGATTGCGCCTTGCACAAAAATCTTGTGCTCGTACATCGCCACTAAACTGCCCAGCGTGCGCGGGGTAAGTTGCTTAAATAAAATCGAGTTGGTAGGCCGGTTGCCATTGAATACCCGGAACGGTGCCTGAAAGGCGATCTGCTCTTCGTTCATCCCCGCTTTTTTCAATTCGGCTTCAACCTCGTCTTGCGATTTGCCGATCATTAACGCTTCGGTCTGTGCAAAGTAGTTCGACATCAGTTTTTCGTGGTGGTCGCTCAACGGGTTGTGGCTAATGGCCGGGGCAATGAAATCGCACGGAATCAAATGGGTGCCTTGGTGAATCAACTGGTAAAACGCGTGTTGCCCGTTCGTGCCGGGTTCGCCCCAGATAATCGGGCCGGTGTGGTAGAGCACGTGTTGCCCGTTGCGATCGATGGATTTACCGTTGCTTTCCATATTGCCTTGCTGGAAATACGCCGCAAAACGATGCAGATACTGATCGTACGGCAAAATCGCTTCCGAGGCTGCGTCAAAAAAATTCACGTACCAAATGCCAATTAATGCCAATACCACCGGCAGGTTTTTATCCAGCGGTGCTGTTTTAAAATGCTGATCCATGGCGTGTGCACCTTCCAGCAGGGCTTCGAAGTTTTTAAACCCAATGGTGCAGGCAATAGGTAATCCAATGGCCGACCACAGCGAGTAGCGGCCACCCACCCAATCCCAGAACTCAAACATGTTGTTGGTATCAATGCCAAACGCTTTTACCGCAGCAGCGTTGGTAGACACCGCCACAAAATGGCGCGCCACATCGCCTTGCCCGTTGGTATTTTGCAGAAACCAACTCTTTGCAGACTCCGCGTTCGTCATCGTTTCCTGCGTGGTAAAGGTTTTCGAGGCGATGATGAACAGCGTGGTTTCCGGGTTTACCCGTTTCAGCGTTTCCGCCAGATGCGTGCCGTCAATGTTAGAAACAAAATGCGGGCGAATGTGTGCGTGGTAGGGCCGCAATGCTTCGGTTACCATCAGCGGTCCCAGATCAGAGCCGCCTATGCCAATGTTTACAATATCCGTAATTGCCTTGCCCGTGTATCCTTTCCACTCGCCAGAGAGCAGGCGGTTCGCGAACGATTCCATCTGCGCCAGCACCCGGTTTACCGCAGGCATCACATCCTCACCATCTACCATCACCGGGGTATTTGCGCGGTTGCGCAGCGCAGTATGCAACACCGCACGGTTCTCCGTCTGGTTAATGCGCTCGCCCTTAAACATCGCCTCCATCGCCTCGGGCAGCTTGCACTCGCGCGCCAGTGCCAACAGGTCGTCCAGCGTTTCTTGCGTAATCAGGTTTTTAGAAAAATCCACCAGAATGTCTTCAAACTGAAGATGAAACTTCTCAAATCGCTGCGGGTCGTCAGCAAACAGTTCGCGCAAATGCGTGGCCTGCATCACCAGGTATTGGGCAGTAAGTTTCTGCCACGCCTGCGTTTCCATCGGGTTCATGTTGGCAAGGGTCATAAAATCAAATTAGGCTGCAAAAATAACCTTTCGCACCAATGCCCACGCGCATGTTTAAACGGAGCAGGGGCAAATGTTGGGCAGCCCGCGCGCCCCACCCGCCGGGCCCCGGCTGCGCGGCCGGGCTTTCGTGGCTCGCCACCCACCGCACCGCCGCCTGCGGGCTCAAACAAACCCACTCAATCCCTGCTGCGGGTGTGCCAGCTCCCGAATCCGTAGTCAAACCAATCATGGCTGTTCGTGTTCTGGCAAGCCCGGCAAACATCAAATGCCGGCAATTGCCGCGGTTGCAGTCATCAAAAAAATCGGTAACGTTTCCTCGTGAAGAGATTCAAGGCCGACCGGCGCGGTCGCACAGATCAACCGCCTACTACTTTTTTCAAGTTGTCCACCAACCCATCCCACAAATCGCGCAGTTCTTCCAAATCGTTAAAATCAGAATAGTCGGTAACTTTCAAAAACGTGGTTTGTGTCAGCTCGTTAATTTCCAGCCGCAACTCAAAGTAGGCGGGATCGGTTTTTTCCGCTTCTGTTTCGGGCAGAAACTCGAACCGCACAAAATGATTGGCGCGGTGGCTCTTGATCACCGCTTTGCGCACTTCAGTATCCCACTCAAACGTAAATACTTTTTCCGGGCTGATCCGTACATCATCGGCAAACCATTCCGACAAGCCACCGGCAGATTCCAGATACGGGTACAACATCTTGATGGAGGCGTGTAGCTCGTAATCGGTGGTAAAAAGCTTTTTGGGTGTAGCGGGCATCGTGTATCGGTGGTTTAAGGTAAAGCAATTTTTCGCAGTTCCAAAATTCAAGCAGTTTCGTTTTGCCCGCGGCGGCAACCCCACGGGGTACTTCGCATAAAACGGCGCCACGCGTACCTGCATTTTTGTTATCTTTCTCCGGTTAAAACGCTGCTTATGCCAAACTATCAACTACAGATTAACGGAAAAGCGTATCAGGCCGATGTCGATGCAGATACGCCTTTGCTCTGGGTGCTGCGCGATCACCTGGGTTTGCTCGGCACCAAATACGGGTGCGGCATTGGTCAGTGTGGCGCCTGCACCGTTCATGTAAACGGCAACGCCATGCGGGCATGTTCGTTGCCCGTGGCCGCCATTGGCACAAAACCCGTAACCACCATTGAGGGGCTTTCCGAAACGGGAACTCATCCGGTGCAACGCGCCTGGGACGAAGTAGATGTGGCCCAGTGTGGCTACTGCCAGGCGGGGCAAATCATGACGGCCGCAGCGTTACTTGCCAAAAACCCAAAGCCAACTACAGAACAAATAGATGCAGCCATGAATGCCAATTTGTGCCGCTGTGGCACGTACCATCGCATTCGTGAGGCGGTGGTAGTCGCGTCCAACAAAATGAAACCCTGATCGCCATGGAAAATCAACACACTTCGCGCAGAAATTTTCTAAAGCTCGCGGCTACGGCAGGCGGTGGCTTGATGCTCGGCTTCCATTGGGATGCGTCCGCAGGAAATCAAGTACAGGTTGTTTCGGCTGCCGCGCTGGCGGCCGATGACGTGCGTTTCAATAGCTATTTGCTCATTTCGCCTGATGACGTGATCACGATCTTTTCGCCTAACCCAGAGTTGGGCCAGAATATCAAAACGTCCTTCCCCATGATTGTGGCCGAAGAACTGGATGCCGATTGGAAAAAGGTACGCGTAGAACAGGCGCACCTTGATACAAAACGATTCGAACGCCAGCTGACCGGCGGGAGCGGGGCAATTCCACATTCGTGGGAACGCCTGCGCAAAGCGGGTGCCACCGCCCGGCATTTACTCATCGAGGCAGCGGCCAAGCGCTGGAACGTGCCTGCAACTTCGCTGGTGGCGCGCGAGGGCCAGGTATGGAATTCAGCCGGGCAATCCATCTCTTTCGGGGCATTGGCGGCCGATGCCGCGCAGCTTCGCGTGCCTGCAGAAGTGCAGCTCAAGGACAAAAAGGCGTTCACCCTGATTGGCTCTGCCGTTCGAAACGTGGAGAACCAAAATATCATTACCGGCAAGCCGCTCTTTGGGATGGATGTGTACCGCGAAGGCATGCTTCACGCCATGATTCAGCGCCCCACGGGTTTTGGCATGAAGATCAAAAGTGTGGATGGGGCCGAAGCCAAGGCAATGCCTGGCATTGTTGATGTTGTGCAGTTCAAAAACAATGTTGCGGTGGTAGGTAAATCCACCTGGCAAATTCTCAAGGCGCGCAAAAAGTTGCGCGTTGAATACGAGCCGGACGGCACGATCGAAAGTTCATCCGATCACGATCAGGCTTTGCGCCTGAACCTGGATAGCAAAGAAGCTACCGTGCGCAGGAAAGACGGAGACGTGGAGGCCGCCTTCACGCGGGCAGCAAAAACCATCGTGCGCGAGTATCAGTGTCCGTTTCTGCCGCACAACCCGATGGAACCCATGAATTTTTTCGCTCATGTAACCGCAACCGGGGCGGAGTTGGTGGGACCTTCCCAAACGCCGGATGCAGCCCGCAATGAGGTGGCGCGCTTGTTGGGCATCGCGCCCGATAAAGTCACGCTGGAACTTACCCGATTGGGCGGTGGCTTTGGTCGAAGATTAAAAACGGACTACGCCACCGAGGCCGCTGAACTTTCCAGCATCCTCAAAGCGCCCGTAAAAGTTACCTGGACCCGCGAAGACGACATGGCCGGGGGCAGCTATCGCCCCGCGGTGCGCTATCGCTTTGAGGCAGCGTTGGATGCGGCCGGAAACCTGATTGGCTACAAGCTGCGGGGCGTCGGGATTAATTCCGGCAACCCTACGCGCGAAAACAACTTCCCGTCGGGTGCGGTGGATAATTTGCTGATCGACTCCGTGGAATTGAAGTCGCCCGTAACCACTGGTGCGTGGCGTGCACCGATCACGAACTTCCTTGCCTTTGCGGAACAGTCGTTCTTAGATGAAGTAGCGTTTGAAGCCAACCAGGATCCGGTGCAGTTTCGGTTGGCGCTGCTCGATAAAGCCAAAAAGCAGCCTACAGGTTCCATTCAGTATGATATCGATCGCATGCGTAGTGTCATTCAACTCGCAGCCGAAAAATCCGGCTGGGGCAAAAAGTCGGTATCACAGGGCTTCAGCGTGTACTTCTCGCACCGTTCTTACGTGGCGCAGGTAGCTGAGGTGGAGACCAAAAACAACCAACCCACACTGCGAAAAATTTATGCCGCGAGCGATTGCGGAATTGTGGTGAACAAAAGCGGAGCAGAGCAACAGGTGCGGGGAGGTATTGTGGATGGCTTGGGCCACGCGTTCTTTGGAAACCTCACGTTTAAAAATGGCGAGCCTGAACAAAAAAACTTTAATGCCTTCCGGTTGATCCGCTTGCGCGAAGTTCCGGAAATCGAAGTCCACTTTGTAGACAACGGCATTGACCCCACCGGTCTGGGTGAGCCGGCGTTGCCGCCTACAGGTGGCGCTGTGGCAAACGCATTTTTTAAAGCCACAGGCAAGCGGTTGTACAACCAGCCCTTTGTGAAAGAGGAAGGGCTAGCAGGAGTCACGCTCGGCACGCGCCTATAGTCAGGTAGGGATTTTTTGCCGTGTTTGGGTGGGCGCTTATGCCATGCGTCCACATCCACAGTTGCATTTGAAAAGCAGCGTCAAGGGATTCGCTATTCCGTCACCACATTCACTTGGAGTGTAAATTCGTTATGAATGAACCAGTCTTTTTCGGAGCCGCGCTTTCCTTCTGCTCCATACTCAATTCCGAAGGCGGTGCGGTCAATCGGCAGCGTAGCCGACGTACGCTTTCCTGTGGGCGTGGGCGTTACCGTGGCTGAAAATTCGATGGTTTGCTCTTTGCCTTTAATGGTCATCAAGCCCTTCACGCGGTAGTCGTTACCCGCTTGCTGGGCCACTTCGGTAATTCGAAAAGTGGCTGTCGGAAATCGGTTTACTTCAAAAAAATCTTCCGTAGTGATGTGGTTGATGAAATCCTGATTGTGTTTCGCGTCGGTGATATCCGTCACTGTAATGGAGGTCATGTCGGCCTCAAAAAATCCACCCACCAGGCGTTCATCTTGAAACTGCAACTCTGCCTTGGTTAGCTTTATTTTACCCACATGGGTGTCGGTAACGCTTTTGGCGCTCCAGCCCACCTCGCTCTGCGAAACGTCTACTGGCGGCACGACTACCCGGTACTTGTTAAAAAAGAACCACCCCATTGCTGTTGCAATGAAAACACCAGCCGCCGCAAACACTATTTTTTTGTTCATATCTTTTTTTGCGTGCAAAGAAATCCGAGCGGCACCAAAAGCCGTGTTACAGGTTTGTTAAAATCTGTAAAAGAATTGTTAAAAAGATGATTCTCGAATGCGTTAACGTGCAACTTAGAAGATGAGCAACCCGCACGACTTTTCTCAGCACCTGCTCCTTCGTGTTTTTGTTCGGACAAATTGAAATGAAAGGCGCCTGCACCCAACAGGACTTGAGCTTTACTTTAGGCTACCTGAGTGTGAGCTCTGGTTGGTGAACGCGATGTTGTTCAGCTAGAAGCCATTTCAAAAGTATGAGCAGCGTGATTTCGAGGGAAGTACGACAAAGAAATCCTTATTTGCAGCGCTGCAAATAGGGATGTCGCACTCTCTCTCCTAACCGGAAAATTATTCAACTACAGGTTCTAGCATGTAAATCTTTTGTGGTGTAGCCACCACGAGCGGGCCATTTGCACGCGCAAAAACTCGCCCATTAGGTACAAAATTCCCGCGCCAGCCAATATTACCCTGCCTATCTGTTTTTAAAACACTCGTGCCGGTGATGGTGTTGCAAACAACTAAAAGTCCGCCATCGGACAACAAAGAAACTGGGTTTGCCGCGTCCAGGTCCGGTGGAATCGCAACCGTTCGTTCCTCACTGATGCTCCCATCGCTCGTGTTAACTTTTGCCGCTACAAATTGGCGGGTGTTCAGATTGAAGTTTGCGAGGAGTAATTCATCCCGGGAAAAAAAAGGAGAAAACATCCAACCCGGTGGAAGCCGATTCGCCAATACACCGGGAATATAATTCGTGTTCCAGCGCTCTGCTCCTGTAGCGGCAATAATTGAGGTCAGCCCCAGAAAATTCTCGCTATCGGTACGGTAGAAAATCAAATCATCGCCAAACGGTACCGGAAACGGCTTGATTTGCTCTTTCGTAAGTGTTTGGTTCCATCCGGCCGCATGCTCATAGGTAAACTGGCGCACGCGGATGCCTGCTGAACCACTTAGGTATTCACTGATGAAGTAGTGGTTGGGTGTAAATGTCAAATCATGGAATGTGCTGGGGAGATTGATTTGAAATTCGATCCGCTGCACATTAAGCGCTGGATCGATGGAGACACGCTCAAACCGGCCTCCGGTCGTGGCGTTTTGCAGCACAGCAAAAATCCCTCCGTTGCTTTGTGCCGTTACGTCCATCAGAAACACGCCAGCCCCAATTTCTTTTACCGTGCGCTGCCCACCAGTAGCATCGATCCGAACGACCCAAATTTTTTGGTCTACACTACTTGTTCGTTGTTCCGTAAGCAAAACTGTTGTTGTTCCGTCTGCTTGAAGCGTACCTGCCCAAACCGTAAGGGGACTCAAGGTGATGTCATTTACAGCAACTTCCCAAGTTTGCTGGTACCGGGAGATCAACTCCACGTCATCATCACATGAACTCCATACCAGTGCTGTGGTAAAAATACTGAAGGCGAACAGGATTCTCATAGTGAAGGAAAGCTAACGATACAACGAATGTAGCAAAAATGTTTTGTTTTGATCCGCGTGATTCTGCCCGGAATTATTCCTGATTTTCGCGCGGCTACTCCAATAAATCCGATATTTTCGCGCCCGGATTTAGTCTAGCATGAACAACATTTCGCGCATTGCCAACGAGCTCGCCATTTCAACACGTCAGGTAGAAACCGTAGTAAACCTCTTGGCCGAAGGGGCCACAATTCCTTTTATTGCCCGCTACAGAAAAGAACTTACCGGTAGCCTGGACGAAGTACAACTGGCAGCGGTGCGCGATCGCCACGAACAGTTGGGCGAATTGGATAAGCGCCGCGAAGCCATTCTCAACTCCATTGAAAAACAAGGCAAACTCACGCCCGAATTGATTGCCGCGGTGGTGGGTGCGGAGACGCTGGCAGCGCTGGAAGATGTGTACCTGCCGTACAAACCGAAACGCAAAACACGGGCATCCGTGGCGAAAGAAAAAGGCCTCGAACCACTGGCGCAAAAGCTATTCGCCCAGGAAGGTAACGATCCGTTCGCGGAGGCTGCGGCTTTCGTTAATGCAGAACTTGGCGTAGCATCACCTGAGGAAGCGCTGGAAGGTGCACGCGATATCGTAGCGGAATGGATCAGCGAAAATCAGGACGCGCGGCAATCCGTCCGCGATTTGTTCTGGCACCAAGGGGTGGTACAAACCGCCGTGATTAAATCCAAGGCGGCGGCACAAGAGGCGCAAAAATTCAAAGATTATTTTGAATGGAGCGAGCCGGTAAACAAAGTGCCTTCGCACCGCCTGTTGGCGATGCGCAGAGGCGAGAAGGAAGGCTTCTTGCTTATGGATATTTTTCCGCCCGAAGCCGATGCACTTCAAATCCTTGGTAAAAGATTTATTAGGGAAACCGCGGGTGCTGCCGCTCGTGCACAGCTGGAACTCGCCATTCAAGACAGCTACAAACGCCTGATCAAAACCTCTATCGAAACGGAGATTCGGCTGGAAACAAAAATAAAAGCAGATGCAGAGGCCATTCAGGTCTTTGCTGCAAACCTGAAAAAGCTCTTGCTCGCAGCACCCCTTGGGCAGAAACGGGTGCTCGCGCTCGATCCTGGATTTCGTACCGGCACCAAGTTGGTTTGCCTCGGGGCGCAGGGCGAGTTGTTGTTTAATACGGTAATTTATCCGAATGAGCCGCAACGCGAAACGCAAAAGTCGGCTGCGGTAGTAAAAGAGTTGTGTGAACGTTTCCACATCGAAGCCATCGCCATTGGTAACGGTACGGCCAGTCGCGAAACGGAGTCGTTTGTTCGCGCCATCGGCCTGCCCCGCGCGATCCTGATCGTAGTAGTCAACGAAAGCGGTGCATCGGTATATTCGGCCAGTGATGTGGCCCGCGAAGAGTTTCCCGATCAGGACGTTACCGTGCGGGGTGCTGTGTCCATTGGCCGCAGGCTTACCGATCCGCTTGCCGAGTTGGTAAAAATTGATGCCAAATCGATCGGTGTCGGACAATACCAGCACGATGTGGATCAGCTTCGCCTGAAAGCAGGACTAGATGATGTGGTCATCAGCTGTGTAAACTCGGTCGGGGTGGAGGTCAACACCGCCAGTAAAGAATTGCTGTCGTACGTATCTGGTCTCGGCCCTGCACTTGCAAAAAGTATTGTAGAGTACCGCACGAAAAACGGGGTATTTAAAAACCGTGAAGATTTGCGTCAGGTGCCGCGCTTGGGCGACAAGGCGTTTGAGCAGTGTGCGGGTTTTTTGCGGATCCGCGAAGCGGCCAACCCGTTGGATGCGAGCGCCGTTCACCCGGAGCGGTACAATCTCGTGGAGCAGTTCGCAAAAGACTTGAATTGCTCAGTCAAAGATCTGATGACGAATACCGAATTGCGCAAGCAGTTGGATTTGAATAAGTACGTCAGTGCGGAAGTCGGTCTGCCCACATTAACCGATATTCTTGCAGAACTCGAAAAACCCGGCCGCGATCCGCGCGAACAGTTCGAGATATTTTCCTTCCAGGAAGGTGTTAATCAAATCAGCGATTTAAAAATTGGCATGCTGCTTCCCGGCATCGTAACGAACGTTACCAATTTTGGCGCTTTTGTAGACATTGGCGTTCACCAGGATGGGCTTGTGCACATCAGCCACTTGGGCGATCGGTTTGTAAAAGATCCCCAACAGGTCATTGCCGTGCAGCAAAAAGTGAACGTCACGGTCATCGAAGTAGATGTGCCGCGCAAGCGCATTGCATTGTCAATGAAGTCTGATCCGTTTGGCGCCCAACCGGCACCCGAAAAAAAATCCCAACCGGGTAAACCGAAAAACCAACGGCCGGCGGTAAAAGAAGAGACCATGGAGGAGAAACTGGCCAAGTTGAAGGCCAAGTTTGCGCGCTAGAATTTTTGGGCGTGCCCCCGCCGCTGCCAGGCCCGTGTCCCACAGTTCGTGAGTGGCCGCGGGGTCGTGCTTTCGCGGCTCGCCATCCAACACACGTGCCATTTCGGGCTCGATCAGACCCGCTCAATCACTCACGCGGCAGTTCAAAAAAAGTACTCACTAGCTAAAGTTCAGCTTCGGCTTCTATCTCCACGAGGTACTCATCGCCAATCAAATCGGCTCGCACCATAGTGTTGGCGGGCTGGATGTGCGCAAAGCGGCTGCCATGGGCACGCGCTACGGCTT
>CAYLWU010000056.1:0-11842 GCA_964387475.1 uncultured Ohtaekwangia sp.
ATGCGCAAACAGGGCGAGGGGTCAGGATTTCGATGAATGCCCGCGAGTAGTTCGATCAATGTCAAAAATTGGCGGGTGAGGGTGGAGAGAGTGCGGGAGTACATCTGGGGCAGTTCCGGGGCGAAGCTTGGAATCTACAGCCTTGCTGCAGGTAACCGATTTGGTTCTTACATTTACACATCTGTGCCTTGTAGTAGTATGATGAAGGACTCCGCTAATATCAACATCTTCGTAAACCGCACGCTCACTCCGGAAGAACAGCTTTTAGAAGCGGTTGCCTTTTCAGCGAAAGAGTTACTGTCCAATAGGAACTGGCAAAACAGCATTAATGAGATTTTAATGCGTTTGGGGCGAGCAACGGCTTCGAGTCGCGTGTATGTATTTCGGCACGAGCCGGGCGAACCTGCAGGGCGTTACACAAGCTTGGCTTACGAGTGGTGCGCGCCGGGTGTCGCACCACAAATTTCTGCTCCTGAACTGCAGCACATCGAAGTTGAAGCAGTTGGCTTTCAGCGGTGGATCGATTTAATGAGCGAGGGTAAGACCGTTTTTGGTTCGGTTGACGACTTTCCGGAAAATGAACAGCCACTTTTGGAGCAGCAGCAAATCAAATCACTCATCGTGATCCCGTTCTTTGTTACCGGGAAGTGGTGGGGCTTCATCGGATTTGATCAATGCGATCACAAACGCAATTGGTCAGCCGCAGAACGTGGTGCGCTGCAAGCAGCCGCGAGCATGATTGGCAGCGCCATTGAGCGGCAAAATGCGGAGGAACGCCTTCAAACTCAATTCCAAGAGTTGCAAAAAACCAATTATGAATTGGACTCTTTTGTATACCGCGTTTCCCACGACCTCAGGGCCCCTCTTGCCACAATACTTGGACTAGTCAATATCGCAGAGAAGGATAAAGACGCAAATAGCTGGCCGATGTACCTTCAATACATTCGGAACAGTATTACACGTTTGGATACTTTTACCCGAGACATACTGGAATACTCACGTAATACACGTATTGATGTTGAGTATGAATTGGTGGATGTACGGGTGTTGTTGGCCGAGGTACGCGAGTATGTGCAGTTATCAGCCGAAGATGTCAGGTTTCAAGAGCGTGTTGAAGGAGCGGAAGTAGTATTGCTCGATCGCAAGCGGATGCTTGTGATTCTAAACAATCTCATTACAAACGCGTGCAAATTCCGAGACACAAAAAAAACCGAAAATCAGATTATTGTTACTTTTCGGATAACGGATAATGAGCTTGCGTTAACAGTTGAGGACAATGGCATTGGTATCGACTCCACTCATATTCCTCGAATTTTCGACATGTTCTACAGGGCTACCGATCGAAAGACAGGTTCTGGATTAGGACTATATATCGCAAAGGAAACGGTTGCGAAACTTGGGGGTTCAATAAACGTAGAGTCAGTATTTGGCGAGTTCACCAAAGTGGAAGTCCGAATTCCCTTACATCGAAACTAGCCATTGCATAACATTTCGATAACCCGGTTAAGCCGCTTTTCTACTACATTTGACCTATGAGAAATTCCGCTATAGTGCAGAAAATTAGAATGGCATTCGCCTGTTGTCTGTTCCTGCTCACACAACTGCTATCCGCGCAACCTGAGAATCATCCCAATATTCAACTCCCGAAAATTGCCGGGCCGAAGCCGTGGACGCCCAAATCCATTAACGACAAACCGGGCCAATTTCAATTTGCCATCGTTAGCGATCGTACCGGAGGCCACCGGCCGGGTGTGTTTGAGGAAGGCGTACGGAAACTCAACCTGCTGCAGCCCGAGTTTGTGATGAGCGTGGGCGATTTGATTGAAGGCTACACCACAGACACCGTTGAACTCAACCGTCAGTGGGATGAGTTCACCGGTTTTGTTAATCAACTCGACATGCCTTTCTTCTTCGTGCCGGGTAACCACGACCTTACCAACCCCGTGCAGGAGCGGATTTGGGAAAGGCGGTTAGGTGCCAAGCATTACTCGTTTGTGTACAAGAACGTACTCTTCATTGCCATGAACTCCGAAGACCAGACCCGCGGCTCCGGGCGCGGCAGTATTTCAGATTCGCAATACGAATGGATCAAAAAAACGTTGGAAACGCACCCGGACGTGCGCTGGACGATGCTCTTCATGCACCAACCACTATGGGTACAAGATACCGATCCCGTAAGGTGGTTTGATGTAGAAAAATTACTCACTGCCCGGAAACACACCGTGTTTGTGGGCCACCGCCATCACTACGTGCAGTACGAACGCAATCAATCCAACTACTACATGCTGGCTACCACTGGCGGTGCATCGTCACTGCGTGGCCCGCAGTTTGGCGAGTTCGATCACTTTACGTTGATCACCATGACTGACCGCGGGCCCGTTTTGGCCAACCTGCAACTGGAAGGTATTTTCGATGAGAAAATGCATACCGAGGCGGTGGAGTCGTTCACCACCAAACTGTGGTCGTCCGATGTCATCCGCGTAGAACCTTTGTACTTGGATGGCCCTTTTCGGAAAGATTCTATTCGCTTTCGCGTAACCAACTCCTACGATGTACCCATGACCGTGCGTTTTTCTTCCGGCTTCTCGTGGGACATCAAATCGGATTTCCCCAAACCGGAAACAACCGTTCCTCCGAATTCCGTGGTGTTTCTGGCGATGGGAGTAGAGCCGCGAAAAAATAAACCGGTGGAACAATTACAACCGGTAAAAGTAAAAGCAGAAGTTGCTATAAAAAATCAGCGGGGCAAGGCGGAATTCTTTGTACCCTTCCAATTTCACGCAGCTCCCGTGAAACGCTATTCGCTCACGAAACGAAAAACAGATGTGAAGATAGATGGTAACCTGGCCGAGTGGGATTTGCCGTACGCGCTCACAACCCCCGAAGGAGCCGCATTCCACATTCAATACGGAGCAACACATGTGTACCTGGCCGTACAGGTGAACGACAAGGACATCCAAAACAAAACTGACGTGCCCACGTTCTCGCAGGATTTTGTGGGCTTTGTGATGGACGGGCAGCCGCAGGCGCAAAGTGCGTCAGAAACGGGGGAGGACTGGTTTAAAAAATCACTGTATTTTATCGTCAGTCCGGAAGATGCGAAAGGCAAGAACAGCGTGTGGGACATGGAGGAGAGTGAAAAAGGACTTGAGTGGAAGTGTGTTCGAAACAGCGGCGGCTATGCGTTTGAAGTAGCGGTGCCAATTGATTACTTCAAAAAAATGCAGGGGGACTGGCGTACGTTACGCCTGAATGTGGTGGTGCAAGACAAAGACGGAACGGCAAAACCCCAGCGCATGTTCTGGCAGCCGAATTGGCGGGATGCAAATCATATTCCTGGCTCGGGAATGTTTTTCAAGAAGTAACTTCAGACCGCGGCAGGGACCACCCTTTGCCACGTTTTCATGCGAACTGTATATTTGGTCGATGAATCAAATGAAAAGAACTCGCGTCGGTGGCAAATGGGTGCTGACGGTGGTGCTGTCGATCGTTTTTGCCTCCTGGGGTTGGGGGCAGAAAAGTGCACCCCGCATCTTTCTTGTGCGCCATTGCGAAAAAGCCCTTGAAAGTACAGACGATCCCAACCTGTCGGACGAAGGGAAAAGACGGGCCGAGCGGTTGGCTTATTTGTTGCAGAGTGCCGGCATAGAAGAGATATTTTCTACGGCCACCCGACGCACGATGCAAACGGGTGAACCTGTGGCACGCGCAGCAGGCGTGTCCATCAAAAACTATGACGTGAAGAATAACAGTCTGGCAACTGACTTAAAAAATATCTCGCGCACCACATTGGTTGTTTGCCACTCCTATAACCTGGCGGAACTCCTAAAAGCACTGACCGGGCGCACGGATATTACCCCCAGCGATGACTATGGCGAATTGTTCATGGTCACGTTTACGCCAAATGGTGCCGAAGTAGCGAAATTTCACTTTTGAATCATTCGTCTCGATGGAATCATAAATGCAAACGGACGTGATTGCATGGGCCGATATTTTTAAGATGCTTGCCGGCATCGGCATCTTCATGTTGGGGATGGGCTTTCTGGAAGAAAGTCTGCGCAGACTCGCCGGCCGAACGTTCAAACTGTTTCTCCGCCGGCACACGAATAACAAAGTTAAAGCGATCGCAGGCGGGGCAATGGTAACGGCGGTGCTGCAAAGCAGTTCGGTGGTGAGCCTGATGGTGTTGGCATTCGTGGGCGCGGGCGTGATTACCATGAAAAATGCGCTGGCGGTAATTATGGGTGCGAATATTGGCACCACGCTCACCGGCTGGCTCGTGGCCACCGTCGGTTTTGAAGTATCAATAGAAGCGTTGGCATGGCCGCTCGTAGGCATCGGTGGCATTGCACTTGCTGCTGCGCGGTCGGGGAGCCGCGCGTACTATTGGATGCGCCTCCTTGTAGGCTTCGGCATGCTTTTCATTGGCTTGGAATTCATGAAGAGCAGCTTCATCCATCTGGCAGGTGAGGTCGACTTCAGCGTGATGCGCAATTATCCGGCGTGGGTGTTTGTGCTGGTGGGATTTGGGTTAACCTCAATCATCCAGTCAAGCTCTGCCACCGTTGCCATCGTACTAAGCGCATTACATGCAGACGCGATCACACTCTATGCAGGAATGGCACTGGTGTTAGGATCAGAAGTGGGTACAACGGTGAAATTGCTGGTCGCTTCCATGCGCGGCGTTCCGGCAAAGAAACGAGTTGCCTTCGGTAATTTTTTTTTCAACACGATTATCATTGGCGTAGTCCTGATTTTTTTGCAACCCGTGTATGCGCTCGTCACGAATGGCATAGGACTAACCAACCCACTCACGGCCCTTGTATTTTTCCAAACGTTCATCAATGTGGCGGGGGTACTGTTGTTTTTTCCCTTCCTTAACCTTTTCGATCGGTTCCTCACCAGGCGTTTTGTCGAGGATGACGGTGGCACGCAGTTCTTAAAATTGGTGCCCTCAAGTTCGGGCGATCTGGCGGTGGAGGCCCTGGAGAAAGAAGCGGGCCGTTACCTTTGGTATACGCTCGATTTCTTATTGCACTCGTTTCATCTCCATAACGACTTTCATCCGGAGTCGGTAGACGAGTCGTTCCACAAAAAACCGCACGGTGAAAAATACGAGCAATTAAAGCGCATGCATGGCGAGATGCACAGCTACTACCTTGGTATCAACAAAAGCGTGCTTACGCCGGAAGAAGATGAACACGCGGGCCGGTTAGCGGCTGCCATGCGAAACGCGTTGTTTGCCTCCAAAAGCATCCGTGATTCACTGGACGACATTGCCCAGTTCCGGCAATCATCTAACGAAGCGAAGTACCGCTACTACGAATATATGAAGGAATCTATGCTTCGCTTTTGCCGCGAAGTGGAAGCGCTGATGCGAACAGGAGAAGAGAGCGATCGATTCGAACCCTTGGTGAAGCTATTTCAAAAGGTACGTGCCAGCTATCCCGAAGAGTTGCAGAAGTTGTACGACCCCGCCACGCTCGCGACCTTAACCGACGTGGAGATCTCAACATTGATCAATTTCAACCGCGAGTTGTTCAGCTCATACAAGGCGCTCGTGTGGGCATTGAAAGATTACTATCTCAATCTCGAACAAGGTAAGTTCTTTGCGGAATTACCGGGATTTATTCGATAACCAAATCCGTATATTCAGGCCATGATCGAACTTGTGATTGAAGCGCGAAAAGCATCGTTAGCACCCGGTATGGAAGTGAAGCGTATTTTGCCGTTTCGCTTAAAGCGGATGGTGGGCCCCTTTATTTTTATGGATCATGCCGGCCCCGTTGCCGTGGCACCCACGCAAGCGCGATCGATGGATGTATTGCCACACCCGCACATCGGTTTATCCACAGTTACCTACTTGTTTGGTGGCAATGTAACCCACCGCGATAGTCTTGGCGTGCAGCAAGTGATTCGGCCGGGTGAGGTAAACTGGATGACCGCAGGCAAGGGGATTGCCCATAGCGAGCGGTTTGAAGATCCTGCCGTACTCGCCGGGGGAAAGCTGGAAATGATCCAAACGTGGGTGGCCCTGCCCGAGCGCGATGAAGAAGCCGACCCCACATTTTTTAACTACCCGGAAACAAAACTTCCCGTGTTCACGGACTCGGGCGTGTGGCTGCGTTTAATCGCTGGGCAGGCATACGGCTTAAAAAACGAGGTACGGGTGCACTCGCCCTTGTTTTACGCCCACGTTACGTTAGCCGCCGGGGCGAAGTTCGCGATGCCCGAGGGGCACACCGAGCGCGGCGCCTACCTTGTGCACGGCACACTGGAGGTGAATGGCCGCACATACACCGCAGGGCAACTTTTGGTGTTCACAAAAAACAGCACGCCAGTACTGAAAGCGGGCGAAGCGTGCACGTTACTGCTGTTGGGTGGCGAGCCGTTAGGCGAGCGTTTCATTTGGTGGAACTTTGTGTCCTCGCGCAAAGAACGGATCGAACAAGCAAAAGCCGATTGGAAGGCGGGGCGTATTCTACTGCCCCCAAACGACAACCACGAATTCGTTCCATTACCCGAAGACAAATCCCGACCCGCAGGAATGCCTGCGCCAGGGGCGTTGTCGTAACGGTGCTCTTCACCTTGAGGAGGCGGAACTCGAAGTGACGGTTCTTGGTGAAAACAAAAAAGCGAACTGTTTGCAGTTCGCTTTTTTACGTGTAAAAAGCAGATCGCTTAGCTCAACTCAAACCGATCTAGGTTCATCACCTTGTGCCAGGCGGCAACAAAATCCTGAACAAACTTCTCGCGGCCATCTTCGCAACCGTACACTTCGGCAATGGCGCGCAACTCGGAGTTCGACCCAAAGATCAAATCGGCACGCGTGGCGGTCCACTTTACCTTTCCGGTTTTCCGGTCGCGTCCTTCAAACACTTCTTCAGTAGCGTCTGTCGCTTTCCAGGTGGTGCCAAAATCCAACAGGTTTACAAAGAAGTCGTTGGTGAGCGTTTCGGGTTTATTGGTGAAAACGCCATGTTTGGAGTTATCGAAGTTGGTGTTCAGCACACGCATGCCCCCCACAAGCACTGTCATTTCAGGTGCCGTTAGGGTAAGGAGTTGTGCCTTATCAACCAGCAGGTCTTCGGCTTTGGCTTTGTGCTTTTTGTTTTTGTAGTTCCGGAATCCATCGGCAGCGGGTTCCAACACCGCAAACGACTCCACATCGGTATGTTCGGGTAACGCGTCTACGCGGCCAGGCGTAAACGGAACCTTCACATCCAGCTTTGCTTTTTTAGCTGCTTTCTCGATGGCGGCACAGCCACCGAGTACAATCAGGTCGGCCATGGACACGTATTTTTTTCCGCTGGCGTTAAAAGCTTTCTGAATGCCTTCCAACGTCTTCAACACTTTTGCCAGCTGCACCGGGTTATTCACGGCCCAGTCTTTTTGCGGTGCCAGGCGAATGCGTGCACCGTTGGCACCCCCGCGCTTGTCGGAGCCGCGGAAAGTGGAAGCCGAAGCCCACGCAGTATTTACCAGTTCGCCTATGGTTAGCCGAGTCGCCTGAATCTTCGCCTTGAGATCGCTGATCTCGCGCGGCGTGAGCGGCTTTTGTTTTTTTGCAGGTAGCGGATCTTGCCAGATCAACACTTCTTTCGGCACTTCCGGCCCGAGGTACCGCGCCACCGGCCCCATATCGCGGTGCGTGAGTTTGAACCACGCCCGGGCGAAGGCATCGTTAAACTTTTCCGGGTTCTCCAAAAAGCTGCGTGAGATTTTTTCGTAGATGGGATCGAAGCGTAGCGCCAAGTCAGTGGTGAGCATCATGGGCGCATGACGTTTCGAAGGATCGTGGGCATCGGGCACAGTGCCGGCACCGGCATTGCCTTTCGGTTTCCACTGGTGCGCACCGGCCGGACTTTTGGTGAGTTCCCACTCGAAGCCAAACAGGTTTTCGAAATAGTTATTGCTCCACTTGGTAGGCGTTGTTGTCCATGCGCCTTCCAGGCCGCTGGTAATGGTGTTTACACCATGGCCTGTGCCCAACGTGTTTTTCCAACCGAGGCTTTGCTCCTCAATGCTGGCGCCAGCGGGCTCGCGGCCCACGTATTTACTTGGGTCGCCAGCACCGTGCGTTTTTCCAAGCGTATGTCCACCGGCAATTAACGCCACGGTCTCTTCGTCATTCATGGCCATGCGGCCAAACGTTTCGCGAATATCGCGTGCCGCGGCAAGCGGATCGGGTTTTCCGTTAGGGCCTTCCGGGTTTACATAAATCAAACCCATTTGCACAGCCCCGAGCGGATTTTCCAGTTCACGATCGCCCGTGTAGCGCTTATCGCCAAGCCAATCGGTTTCCGGGCCCCAGTAAATGTCTTCCTGCGGTTCCCACACGTCTTCGCGACCACCCGCGAATCCAAATGTTTTGAAGCCCGCCGCTTCCAGCGCGCAATTGCCGGCCAAAATCATTAAGTCTGCCCACGAAAGTTTTTTGCCGTACTTCTTTTTGATGGGCCACAACAGCAGCCGGGCTTTGTCCAGATTGGCGTTGTCTGGCCAGCTGTTGAGCGGTGCGAAGCGTTGGGTACCTGCACCAGCGCCACCGCGGCCATCGGAGATTCGGTACGTGCCCGCGCTGTGCCACGCCATGCGAATGAAGAAGGGACCATAATGGCCATAGTCGGCCGGCCACCAGTCCTGGGAGGTGGTCATTAACTTAAAGATGTCTTTCTTAACTGCCTTGAGATCAAGCTTTTTGAACTCTTTGGCATAGTTGAACTTCGGGTCCATCGGGTTCGAGAGTGCGGAGTGCTGCCGAAGGATGTTCAACTTGAGCTGGTTGGGCCACCAATCGTGATTACGCGGGCCGGTACCTGCGGTTTGCTTTACTTCACCGCCATGAAACGGGCATTTGCCGTTGCCGTTCAGGGCGTGGGGCGCTGCGGGCGCGTGTGTTTGATTTGCCATAGTCTATAAATGAATTTTGATGTTACGATAAAAACAGGCCAATGCTACGATCAGCCCGGCAATAAATCAAATTGATTATTTTTATGATTATATAGCTATTATCTATGACTTTAACCCAGTTGGAATACGTGGTGGCACTGGATACCCACCGGCATTTTGTTTTGGCCTCCGACAAGTGTTTTGTTACACAGCCTACGCTGAGTATGCAAATTCAAAAACTGGAGGAGGAGTTGGGCGTTAAGATATTCGATCGCACCAAACAGCCGGTGATTCCCACCGAGATCGGGATTAGCATTATTGCACAAGCACGGGTAGTACTGCGCGAGGCGCAGCTGGTAAAGCAACTGATCAGCGATCAAAAAGACGCCATGGCCGGAGAGCTGCGCGTGGGCATTATACCCACGCTGGCTCCGTACCTGCTGCCGCATTTATACAAGTACATGCGCAGCAAATACCCGCAGCTAAATTTGATTGTGAAAGAAACCATTACTGAGGAAGTGATTCACGAACTGAAAAACAACCGGCTGGATTGCGGCCTGGTGGTAACACCGCTAAAAGATCCTTCTATTAAGGAAGATGTGCTTTTCTACGAAGAACTGTTTGTGTACGTATCTAAAAAGAACGCGCTCTTCGGCAAAAAATATGTGTTAGCGCAAGACATTGACCCGAACCAACTCTGGCTGCTGGAGGAAGGGCATTGCTTCAGATCGCAGGTGTTGAACTTGTGTGAGTTGCGCAAAAGCAGCGACTTCCACTTTCGGTACGAAACCGGCAACATGGAAACGCTGAAGCGGATGGTGGACAAGAGCGATGGAATTACCATTCTTCCGGAATTAGCGGTGATGGAGTTTACTAAACCCCAGCGCAAGCTGGTGAAGCGCCTGAAAGAGCCAAGCCCCGTGCGCGAGGTGAGCCTGGTAACCCACCGCGACCATATAAAAACCCGATTGATCCAATCGCTGCGCGATGAGATATTGAAGATTGTGCCGAAGCCCATGAAACAATTGCAAAACAAGCGCGTGGTGGAGATCAGCGATTAGTGCGGACTTAAAATGCCTTACGGGAATTTTTGCGTTGTTTTGAACACGGCCCATCCACATCCTTTTAAAGCGAACAATAACTGCACACGGAGCCGCCGCAATAGGGATAGCAGCGGAAATCCCACGCGTTTCGCGTGGATTGCAGCGAATAGCCCGGGCCGAAGGCATTGCCCGAAAAAAAATATCGAACTCTTGCGCAACGTGATGATTGAAAAAAGTCAGTTGATTTAAATAGTTTCGCGCCCACCAATGAAGACGCTGCTGATTACACCCGAAGGATTAGAAAAACTTAAAGCCGAATTAGACCACTTATGGCGCGTGGAGCGGCCGGATACCACGCAAAAAGTGGCGTGGGCTGCGAGTCTGGGTGACCGTTCGGAGAATGCTGATTATCATTATAACAAAAAGCGCCTGCGCGAAATTGATAAACGTATTTTATACTTGCGCAAGTGTATAGATGATTTGAAGGTGGTGCACTACTCGCCCCACCAGGAGGGTAAAGTGATGTTTGGCGCGTGGGTGGAGATCGAGAATGATAAAGGTATGAAAAACCGCTTCCGTATTGTGGGGAGCGAAGAGTTGATTGGCCGTAGGGATTACATTTCCATGGACTCGCCCATGGCACAGGCACTGATGAAGAAACAAGTAGGCGAGGAGGTAACGGTGCATACACCTGCCCGCCCTTTTGTTTGGCGGATTACGAAGATTGAGTATGAGAAGTAGCGAGCGATTGGGCGGTACTGATGACTTGAGCATGCCGAAACTTGCGGCGAGGTGGTGCATTTTCGATCAACGGGATGTTTACTTTTTAGATGGCTTCTAGCAAAATGAAAATTCAATCGGTGCGGTTACTCGACATCATTTCGTGGATTGCTCGCGCTTGACCCTTCACTCCGCCCGCAACGACTCCACCGGGTTGCGGCCAGCGGCTTTTAATGCCAGTAGGCCTACCGTTAGCAGTGCGACTGCGGCCACCACAACTGCGGCTACCGCCAAGACTACTACGGAGACATGAATCCGGTAGGAGAAATCAGCTAGCCAGCGTTCCATGGCCCAGTAGCCTGCCGGTGCCGCCACCACCAGCGCCACGGCCAGGAGTTTCATAAACTGGCCCGTGAGTAACGCAACAAGATTTTTTGCCGATGCACCCAGTATTTTTCGAATGCCGATTTCCTTGGTTCGTTGCTCAATCGTGAGCAGCGAAATGCCGAATAGACCCAGCGCAGTAATCAAGATCGAAATAACCGAAAACGTAATGAAGAGCTTGCCAAACCGCTCATCGGCCTCGTAGTGTGCCTGAATTTGGCTATCCAGAAACGCAAAGTCAAACGGATACCGATCATCAATCTGCTTCCATGTTTGCTGAAGTGCAGCCAGCAGTGCCGCACCATTTTCACCGGATACTTTCAACGACACCGAAGTAATACCGAGAACGGCATGAGTTGCATTGTTTTCGGGGTTGCGCAGGCGGATCACAAGTGGTTCGATTTTAGAACGAAACGATTGGAAATGGAAATCCCGTACCACACCAATCACCTGGCTGTCCGTAAACGCGCGTAGGGTGGGATCAAAATACTGCACTCGTTTGCCGATGGCATCCTCCTGGCGCCAACCGTAGGCGTGCAAAAAGGATTCATTTACAATGATGCCGTACCGGCTATCGGCTGCGCGGTTTTCAGTATCGAACGCACGGCCCTTTACCAGTGCGATGTTCATCAGGCCAAGGTAACTTTCATCAACAAAAAGGGTGCTGGTGCCAATGCCCATGCCGGCCCGGGTAGGACTGCTGGCCGCGGGAAGTTGATACGGCCGGCCGGGAAACTCGCGACCCGGTACAGCGCCCGAAGCCGCTACCTGCAAAACACCGGGTTGCTGCCGCAGTTGCTCCA
>CAYLWU010000057.1:0-10866 GCA_964387475.1 uncultured Ohtaekwangia sp.
AGTCCTTGATTTTTGAAAAATCGTCCGTGAAGTTTCCCAGTGAAATGCGCGGAATGAACTTCTTGCTGTAAATCGGGCCCGGGCTCGACTTGATGCAGCGGTCGAAAGACGTTTGTACAATGCGGTTTTTCACGGCCTTGCTTTCGAGTGTTAGGCCTTTCGCCTTTTCTTCTTCGGTAAGGGTGTTGGGGGCGATGTCGAGCAGCAGCACCTGGCACCCGATGTTGGCAAAGTGACAGGCGATGGCAGAGCCCATAACGCCCGAGCCGAGTACAGCCACTTTCTTGATAGAACGGTTCATACCTTGTTATTATAGTTGTTCGGTTTGTTTGTTAGGCGGGTCGTTATTCACTGTTCGGAAACTATGCCGAACAACGATCAACCAACCACCAGCGTCTTTCTTTCAATTACCTCGTTTATTTCCTGAATCACGTCAAAAAAAACATTCAGCTTATGCGGAGGAATCTCTTCGCGCACGGCCTCATTAAATCGAAGCACCGTTTCGCGCGATTTTTCCTTCATCTTCTTCCCTTCATTCGTCAGCAGCACACGTACCGACCTTTTATCATTCTTGTCCACCTGGCGGTAGATCAAGCCCTTTTCTTCCATTGATTTCAACAGCCGGGTGAGGCTGCGGGGTTCCAGTCCCATCAGCGGTCCGATTTTCATGGCGGGAGTTCCCTCCTCCGAAGAGATGTTGAGCAGGGCATACCCAATCGACATCGTGCCATCAAACTTGAGCGCCTGCTGGTTGTACATGCGTGCAATGGCATGCCAGGCGGTTTTGATGTGATAGTCCACGGTTTCCTCCCTTTTCATTTTTTGCAATCGAGTGCGGAAAGGTAGAAAAAGATTTAGTATGCATGCATACTATTTGGAATTTTTTTTGATTTGTTGAACTAGGGGTTGTCATTCAGCGGACATTAGCTGCTGATTCACACACATTTTCGGTTCAAAACCAATGGCACTTACGTTTACTCCTGTAAATTCAATTATGATGAGTATTCGATTTGTTTTTCTTTTCAGCCTTTTGCCTTTTTTGATTTCGGCCCAACGGGTGTATCAAAACTCCGAGGGCGCCATTAAAGGCTATGATCCTGTGGCCTATTTTACGGATAAGAAGCCGGTTAAGGGTAAGAAGCAGTTCACCTACCGATGGCAGGACGCCACCTGGTATTTTGCCTCGCAGGCTCATCTGGATCTTTTTAAAGCCAGTCCGGAAAAGTATGCCCCCCAGTTTGGTGGTTTTTGTGCCTACGGCGTGTCGCGTAATTATAAGGTAAAGATTGAGCCGGAAGCATGGACGATTCTGGACGACAAACTTTATCTCAATTACGATCTGGATGTGTCTAAAACCTGGAACAAAGACCCTGCGGGCTACATTAAGAAGGCAAATGCCAACTGGGCGAAGCTAAAAGACGAAAAAGAATAAATCGCATGCGTCACCGACTACGGAAGTAATCCCCAACGGGAATTGCTTCCTTTTTTGATATGATCTGGCTATTAATTGTTCTTCTCTTCGCGGCTGCGGGCATTTATTTGTTGTTTCGCCAACCACCGTTTGGAGCGCTGCCGCGCGGTACGCTGCGCCACCGAATTTTACGGTCGCCTGGCTACCAGAAAGGTGCATTTCAAAATCCCGAGCCTACAGCGGTAATGGTAAGCCGCTCAGCCTTTTTCAAAACCTTGCGCGAATATGCAACCTCCAGCACCAAGGCGGGCCAACCTGCTACGCCGGTGCCAGTGCACCCGTGGCAGTCGAGCTATGAACAAGCCGAGGAGCCGCTCTTGGTTTGGTTTGGGCATTCGTCCTACTTTCTGCGGATAGACCGCGTCTCGATTTTGGTCGATCCTGTTTTTAGCGGTTACGCCAGCCCCTATGCGTTTGGAACGAAAGGATTTGCCGGCACGGAGGTTTTCAAAGCTGCCGATTTTCAGGAATTGGATCTTGTGCTGATTACACACGATCATTTCGACCATCTGGATTACAAAACCATCACCACCCTGGCCCCGAAAACAAAGCACTTTATTACTTCATTGGGCGTGGGGGCGCACCTCCTGCGGTGGGGAATACCGGCCTCCAAAATCACCGAATTAGATTGGTGGGAGAAAACCGAGCAGCACGGATTGGCATTTACCGCTACACCGGCGCGCCATTTCTCCGGCCGAACGCTTAAGCGCTATCAATCGTTATGGTCAGGATTTGTGCTTCAATCTAACACCTTAAAGTTATTCCTTGGCGGGGATAGTGGCTATGGTGCACACTTTCGTGCGATTGGCGAAAAGCATGGTCCTTTTGATTTGGCCTTGTTGGAATGCGGCCAATACAACGAGGCGTGGAAACACATTCACATGATGCCCGAACAAACGGTGTTGGCAAGCAGGGATTTGCAGGCGCGCGTGCTGTTTCCGATGCATTGGGGCAAGTTTCGATTGGCTTTGCACCCCTGGAAAGAACCAATTGAACGGGCTACTCTGGCGGCATCCGAAAAAGGGGTGATGCTTACGGTGCCCCGCATTGGGCAACCCATCTATCTGGAAAAAGAATTTCCGCTCACGTTCTGGTGGCGAACGATGGAATAGACGTGTGGTTGGTTCATTTCGATCCCGCCAAGGCAACCCGGGATCTGAATACTTCCCAACATACAATTCCTACACAAACGGATACATTAAGTGAATGCTTTGTGCCTTCTTGCGGAATCTCTAACGCGAGATTTGCCCAAGGCAAGGCTTCTTCGCTCACCCCGTGGATTTCATTTCCAAACACGAGGCAGAGTTTTTCATACTGCTGTGGATGAAACTCATGCAACCCGATGCTTGCTGAGGTTTGTTCTATTACTGCAATCGCGTAGCCTTCTGCTTTGAGTTTTTTCAGTGCGGCATCGGTGGTTTCTACATATTCCCACGCCACTGATTCGGTGGCCCCTAATGCAGTTTTATGAATTTCGCGGTGGGGCGGGGTGCCGGTAATCCCCGTAAGGAAAATTTTTTCTACCCGGAAGGCATCTGCCGTGCGAAATGCCGAGCCCACGTTATGCAGACTGCGTACGTTATCCAGCACCAAAACGACCGGTAATTTGGGCGATAGCTTGAACTGCTCCACGGATACCCGCTGCAGGGCTTCGAGCGAAAGTTTTTTCATGGCACGAATGTAGGTTTCGTAACGAAACTACGGTTTTTGTGTTCCGTAAAGATCGGTAGCTTTCGGGCTTTCTAGTAATCAGAAAATGAAAATCTCCCGCTTCGTGAAGCTTGGTGTTTCCAGCAATATGGATCTCGAATTGAGGCGGGTAACGATGCTAGCTAATGGAGTGTACTTGATCGTGGGCGGTATTGTCGGATTATTCCTGCTCCTCAATATCCAGAATTACCTGACTGGTGCGGGGTATCATTTTATCGGTTTCGTTCCCGTGATCATTTTTGTGGTAGCGAGCACTGCTCTGTTGCTCAACTATCTTCAGTGGTATTTATTCTCACGGATCGTGTTTGTTTCTGCCTGGATACTTTTTACCTGTGTCCTCATCCCGCTCGTACTCGGTTCTACCTCGCGCGATTATATCGTGCTGCCCTGGTATGCCATTGTCGCTTCGCTGCTGGTCCAGATTGTGTTTTCTTATCATCGGGAAAAATGGGTGTTCTGGTCTTTTTTTCTGGTCACCTCACTCTTGATCATTTTTTTCATCGACTTCATTAAATTTTTCATGGTAGCAGAAGAGTTAGTGCCGCGGGTGGAGGTTGGCAAGGGTTGGCGGATTAATATCTATATGTTTGCGACATTCTTCAATGCTGCCGTTGCTTACGTAATCTGGTTGAACCGGCAATTCTACGATCAAGTACAGCGGCAGAACCATACCATTCGGCAACAGCATGATCAGCTTGTAGCGCAGCATCAGGAGTTGGAAGTCCTCAGCCGATCGTTGGAGGACAAGGTAGTAGCACGCACACAGCGCTTGCGGGCACAAAACGTGCAGCTAACAGAATACGCGCATTTTAATTCGCACATCCTCCGTGCGCCCGTGAGCCGTATCCGCGGGCTGCTCAACCTGCTACAGATGTCTTCCGATCCAGCTGAAGAAAAGCGAATTCGAGCACTCTTGGGCACTTGCATGCTCGAACTGGACGAAGCCATCCGGGCAATCAATCACAAGCTGGATCATCAGCCCAATGAAGATTTGCTTTAATTTGATTGCTCCAGTTCCTCTATTAAGGCGCGCAGCTGCGCGAGGCATACACCATACGAAACTTTGTACATCCACCGGGTTAACATCCAGCAGAGGGGCGTGGCGATAATCACAAAAGCAAGCAACAACCAAAGCACTACCGGTTTTTGGATGAACTCCCACGCATCGGCTCCACTCGCGGCCGCGCCCATCACATATCCGGCGGCAGCCGCAACCGGATAGATAAACAAGGCGGTACGTTCCTGAAAGCGGATGTTAGCGGTAATAAAATCATACGTGCTCTGCAATGCTGATTTCACACTGCCATCCAGCGGCAACCCCGTTTTGATTCTTCGAAACATTGAAAAATTGGTAACAAAGAAGAAGACGTAACCAACAATCGTGGCACCTATGGCTACTTGTACCACCCATTGATCAAACAAAAACAGCAGTACAACAAAGACAGCTAAAAAGACCACGGAAAAAATCGTTGTTATTTTGTACGCGTCTTTCAGTTTGGCTACCGGATGCTTTGATTTGGTAGCCCATGGATTAAGCAACGAAGGCTGTGCCACCTCCAGCTTTTCCATTTCCAGCTTTTTCCAAACCTCTTGTAAGTTCATACCGCCTGATCTTTCAGTTTTTTGGTTAATGTTTCTTTGGTGCGATGCAGCCGCACGGCTACATTGTTTTTAGAGAGTCCGGAGATATCGGCTATCTCCTCGTTCTCATACCCATCCAGGTGCAGCGTTACGATCATCCGATCGATCTCGCTTAGCGCGCGGATGGCGAGGTAGAGCGCCTCGGTGGCTTCACGTTTCTCGTGCGGGTCGTTTGCACCCGCTACGCGTTCCAGGTTCTCGATGCGTTCTACCGGCGCGGGCCTGCGTTTGAAGGTGAGCACGGTATTCAAACTTACCCGGTACAGCCAGGTAGAAAACTTTGAGCGCCCGTCAAAACGCGGGTACGACTTCCACGCCTGAAAAACGATCTCTTGAAACAGATCTTTTTCATCTTCCGCATCATTCACATACAGGCGTATCACCTTGTAGATGATGCCGCGGCATTGGTTTAGTTGGTCGGTAAACTCGCGTTGCACTTCGCCCTGCCCGTCATTGTGTAATCGGCACCGCGGTATAGCCGGCTTTCCGCAGCAGTGCAATCAATCCGTCCGGGCCAGGCAGGTGCAGCGCCCCCACAGCTATGAATTGCGCCTCCTTCTTCATCAAGCCGGGCAATACGTTCATCCATCGTTCGTTTCGGTTTTTCAACAAAAAATCGGAGTTACCCAAGTCTTTAGGCATTGATTCCGCATAGGCATGCAATCCGGGCATATCCTTAGCCAGGTAAAGCTGCAATAGTTTTACCTGGGCCGTGGCAGCAAACTCTTTTTGTTTTACCAATGCCACCAACTGGCGCGCCTGTTCCTCTACCGGAAAGGCATCGTACAACAGTTTAAACTGCTCTTCCATGGTTTCAAGTTGCGTAACTGTTTTGGTCTGCCGTTTGCCGGTAGCGGCAATGTGGTAGTCCATTGGTTTGCCCGCGTAACGTGCCAAGGTTTCTGCGTTTCGTTTTTGGGCATAGCCCAGAGTGATCATCACGGCAATGGTGAGGGGCTTCATTTGGTCGAATTGCGCAAGCGATATGCCCATCGTCTGTTTTAGTTCAGCTGCAATAAGTTTAAAATCGGCTTGGGTAACGAGGTTAGAAATTTTCTGGCCGGGCATTACCATTACCCCTGCCACGTTTGCTAATTGGGCGGAGTCGATGATGGTTTCTACAACCACACCTTTCGCGGCCTTCAGTGGCCCAGCCGTTTCGGTTAGCGTATTAAAAAAATTGTCTGTAAGCAGGTGGTAAGTACCAAATAAGTAAGAAGGCTCAGAAAGGTCCGGGCCGGTGATCTTCCAAAGCAGGGCTTTATCCGACTGGCCGAGGGCATTCAGGGCCAAACAAACAAGCAGAAACGCCAGCGCAGAGAAACGAGTGAATGGGCTACTGAACCGCATGGAAGAATTGTTTTGCAATGAGTACGAAAAGTTCCGTTGAAATTACAACATCGCGCTGATTCTTTTTCTTCTACGCCACCGGGTTGGCTTTTTTCCAATCGGTGTTCGTGGAATTATTATCGCTAATTTCGCGCGCCCATGGAATTACGCCTTGAAACCAGCTACCGCGCCATATTGCAGATGGCACTGCCGATTTCGCTGGCGATGTTGGTACCGCAAATCAATTTCATTACAAACAACATTTTTCTGGGCGGCCTGGGTGAGCAAGAGTTGGCCACGGCCGGGATCACGGGCGTGTATTATCTCATCTTTGCCGTAATCGGCAGCGGTCTCAACAATGGCCTGCAGGCGCTTATTGCCCGCAGAGCGGGCCAAAATCTGCCGAAGGAGATTGGTAAATTATTTTACCACGGCATCTGGATTGCACTGGCCGTTGCGGCCATAGGAATCGTGTTGACCTACACATTGGCACCGTATGTACTACGGGCAACCATTCACAGCGCCACAACCGCACAACAGGTTATCGATTTTTTGCTGATCCGGATTTGGGGCCTGCCCCTGTTGTATTTGTATGTGATGCGCAACGCGCTGCTTGTAGGTACCAACCAAACCCGGTTGCTGGTGTGGGGTACACTCAGCGAGGCGTTGGCAAACATTTTTTTTGATTACGTGCTGATTTATGGCAAGTGGGGCTTCCCCGAAATTGGCATCAATGGGGCAGCGTACGCTTCCATCATTGCCGAGGGTATCGGGTTGGTGGTGATCTACGCGGTGATTCATCGCAAAAAACTCCATCGTGATTTTGCTTTTTTTGATGAGATCACGTGGAATCCGGCGCTCACCCGGCTTATTCTCATCCAGTCGGCTCCGCTCATTGCTCAGTATTCGATCAGCATCATTACCTGGGAATATTTTTACATTCTGGTAGAACACCACGGTGCGCGCGCACTGGCCATCTCGAACACCATGCGCAACATTTTCGGATTGTTTGGAATTTTTTGCTGGGCCTTTGCTTCCACTACCAACACCATGGTGAGCAACGTCATCGGCCAGGGAAAACAGCACGAGGTGATGCCGCTCATTAAACGTGTGGTACGTTTAAGTTTGGGAATTTCGTTTGTCTTGTTTCTGATTTTGAATGCCGTGCCGGAATGGTTTCTATCGTTTTACGGACAAGGCACGGCGTTCATTGAGGAAGGCATTCCGGTACTTCGCATTGTGTCGCTGGCATTGCTCATGATGTCGTTCGGTACCATTTGGCTCAATGCGGTTACCGGCACCGGCAACACACAGGTAAACTTATGGATTGAGTTGATTACGCTTGTGATTTACAGTGTGTACGTCTACCTCACGTTGGAGTACTTCCATCTCTCCATTGTGTGGGGGTGGGGCTCGGAATGGGTGTACTGGATCAGCATGTTTACGATGGCATATCTGTACATGCAGTCAGGTCGCTGGAAGAACAAGTTGATCTAGCCATGCGTTGTATTCGCACGAAAGCAGCTACCCGTAGTGCACGCGGGCGGCTACTTCATGAACATGTAATCGGTAGTAACATTCAGCATCGCCTTCAGGCCCGTTAAAAAGCCACGCTCATCGATCATAAAGTCGGGCGTATGGTGGGCGGGCACTTTGTTGGGATCCTGATCGGGCGGCATGGCGCCAACAAAAAAGAAAAAGCCGGGTACCTTTTTTTGATAGAAGGCAAAGTCTTCTGCTCCCGTTACTGCGTTGATGCGAATCACATTTTCAGCTCCGGCTGCTTTCTGCAATGAGGCTACCATCTTTTCCGTTAACGCGGGATCATTAAACGTTACGGGTGTCTTTTTATCTATCGTTACTTCAGCGGTAGCACCGGCGCTCTCCGCAATCTTCGTGGCCGTAAGGCGGATTTTATCATGAATCTTTTGTTGCATGCCTTCATCCAACGTGCGAATGGTGCCGGCCATGAATGCCTCCTCCGGAATGATATTTTCGCGAATGCCCGCCTGCATCCGGCCCACCGTAATCACCGCGGCTTCTTTTGTAAGTTCGGTTTGGCGAGAAATGATCGTTTGCAGACCGTTGATGATTTGTGCGCTCACCACAATGGGGTCGATGCCCATCCACGGAGCTGACCCATGCGATTGTTTCCCTTTCACCTTGATGCTGAACCAGTCGGATGCCGCCATGATGCCCGCCGGGCGATACGTAATTCGGCCCAGCGGAGAAATGGATTGAATATGCAAACCAAAAATCACATCTACTTTCGGGTTTTCCAGCACACCTTCTTTTACCATCAGATCTGCTCCGCCTTCCTCGCCGGCAGGGGCGCCTTCTTCGGCAGGCTGAAAAATAAACTTCACTGTGCCCCGCAGGTCGGCTTTGTTCTTCGACAGGATTTCGGCCACACCCATTAAAACTGCCACGTGCGAGTCATGGCCGCAGGCGTGCATTACGCCGGTCTCCTGGCCGTTGAACACCGTGCGCTCTTTTGAAGCGAATGGCAAGCTGTTGCGTTCGGTTACCGGTAGGGCGTCAATGTCTGCACGCAAGGCGATCACGGGCCCAGGCTTACCCGTTTCAAGCAGGGCTACCACACCGGTTTTTGCTACCCCGGTTTGGATTTTTAATCCCAGTGTTTTGAGATGCTCGGTGATGTAGGCGGCCGTTTTTACTTCGCGGTTGGAGAGTTCCGGATATTGATGCACGTGCCTGCGCCAGCCAATGACTTTCGGCTCCAACTCTTTGGCCTGTTGTTCAAGCTTTGCCTGCAGTTTAGGATTCGTTTGCGCAAAACCAACAGATGCGGAGATGCATGCGAGAATAAAGATTTTTTTCATGAACTACTTATTTTTTTGGTACATGTAATCGAACGTTAAATTAACCAGCGCTTTCACACCGGTGAGCAGCGCTTTTTCGTCAATCATAAAATCGGCTGTGTGGTGGGTGGGGGGCTTGTTTGGTTGCAGATCCGCCGGATAGGCGCCCAAAAAGAAAAAGAAGCCCGGCACTTGTTGCTGAAAGAAAGAAAAATCCTCGGCCATGGTTACGGGCGAGATCACTTTTGTGCGATCGGCACCCGCGGTACGCACCAACGTAGGCCCCATGCGTTCTGCCAGCGTAGGATCGTTGTAGGTAACGGGATACATGATTTGAATTTGCACATCGGCTTTTGCGCCGGCGCTTTCTGCGATGCGGGAAGCGGTTTGCCCGATGCGCTGGTGAATATCTTTGCGCATGCCTTCATCGAAGCTGCGAATGGTGCCCAGCATGTTCACCTCTTCGGGGATAATGTTGCCGCGATTGCCGCCGTGAATACTGCCAATGGTGACTACTGCAGCGCCTTTCGTTAATTCTGATTGGCGGCTCACCACGGTTTGTAAACCGGAAACCACTTGCGAGGCTACCACAATCGGATCAACACTGTCCCACGGCGTGGCACCATGCGCGCCAAGCCCCATGATCTTGATGGCGAGCCCGTCCACGGCGGCCATCAGGCTGCCCGGCCGGTAAGATAATTGTCCGGAGGGCATGAGCGACTGAATGTGCAAACCGAAGATGACATCTACCTTGGGGTTGGCAAGCACGCCTTCCTTCACCATCAATTCCGCACCGGCCGGTGCTTCGGCCGCGGGCACACCTTCTTCGGCCGGCTGAAAAATGAACTTTACGCTGCCGCGCAGGTCGTTTTTATAGCGTGTCAATACCTCGGCCACGGTAAGCAAAATGGCCATGTGGCCATCATGACCGCACGCGTGCATCACGCCGGTTTCCTGCCCTGCAAGGGTTGCCCGCTCTTTCGAGAGAAAGGGTAAACTGTTGCGCTCGGTAATCGGCAGGCCATCCATGTCGGCACGAAGCGCCACCACGGGCCCTGGCTTGCCGCCTTTCAGTAGCGCCACAACCCCGGTCTTCGCTACGGGGTACTGTATCTCAAGTCCAAGCTTCTTGAGATGTTCTACAATAAAGGCACTGGTTTTCCATTCTTGATTGGAGAGTTCCGGGTATTGATGAAAATGCCTACGCCATTGAATGAGCTGCTGCTCGAGGCGTTGCGCTTCTTGTTCCAATTGGGTTTGCAGTTGTGCAGGCACCTGGGCCTGTGCGACCATCATCCCGAAAAGGAACACAGCCGCCATGCGGATTGGGAGATACGACTTCATTTACGGATGAAAAGTAAGAAAATCGGGTGATATGGCCAGAGGATTCCCAACTGCGGATTACAGAAATCCAAAGGCTGTGCGTAGCACCTGCGCGTTGGTTGTTACTCGATTTTGCTAGTTCTACGTTGTCTTGACAACATGCCTTTTGTAACTGTTTTGGGGCTGCCGTTAATTTTAAACAAAGATTACTACCGCTGATGTAGGAGTACTTTCTGCAATACATGTTTTTCACTAATTAGTAACGCCTATTAAAAATCATGGATATGCGTTTCAGTTTGCTTCTACTCTTGCTTTTGCCCGGGTTGCTCATCGGCCAGAAGAAAAAATCAAGTCCCGATGTTTCCACTGTTCAATTCGATCAAAAACTTTATGAGGGCATGCGCTGGCGCGAGTTGGGCCCCTTTCGCGGGGGTCGCTCCTGCACGGTAACGGGCGTGCCCGGCCAGCCTAACCTGTACTACTTCGGCACGGTGGGCGGTGGCGTGTGGCGCACAAAAGATGCCGGGCAAACCTGGGAAAACATTACCGACAGCTATTTCGGAGGCACAA
>CAYLWU010000058.1:0-9097 GCA_964387475.1 uncultured Ohtaekwangia sp.
GCATGATTAAAATCATCTAATCATGTGTATGGAGTCAGGTCCAGCATGCGATGTTAAGACCTACCTTTAGGCGTCTTTAATTCTTTTATGTGAGAACAAAACTAATTCGCTGGGTTCGCCCAGCTGTTGCCGTTTTTTTGCCGCTTCTTATTTGGATTTTGCCCGTGTCGATATGGCCTTTTCCGGTTACCATCATTGAGCACCGAGTTATTGCGCTTTTCGTTTTTGCGGCGCTTTTCTGGATTCTGGAGCCGATACCGATTTATGCAACTTCGATGTTGATTATTGTGCTGGAGCTGGTATTGATCTCCGACAGCAGCTTCATTGCACTTCGAAGTGACGATCCGCAATACGGAACTCCGATGTCTCACCGAGACATCATGGGTACACTTGCCTCGCCGGTGATCATGTTGTTCCTCGGTGGATTTTTTCTAGCGGTAGCAGCCACCAAGTACCGACTTGACCAGAGCATGGCCGCATTTCTCCTACCCAAGTTTGGCAAAAAACCGCGCTGGGTACTGCTTGGCCTCATGACGATTACCGCTTTCTTTTCCATGTTCATGAGTAACACGGCAACCACCGCGATGATGTTGTCAATGCTGATGCCAGTGTTGACCATTTTTCAAAAAGATGACCCAGCCCGCGTTGCATTTGTCGTTGCCATTCCCGTAGCGGCCAACATTGGCGGTATGGGAACACCTATAGGAACGCCACCAAATGCCATCGCGCTGAAATTCATGACTGACATGCAAATTTCATTTGGCGAATGGATGGCTTTTGGAATTCCAACTGTGGTTATACTCACTCTGGTTGGTTGGTACGCGGTGAACTTTTTTTGGCCTATCCGCGCGCAGCGGATTGATTTGAAAATGGAAACACGATTCATGCGCTCGCCCAAAGCATACATTGTATACGCCACGTTCATGATAACTATTCTTCTTTGGATTTTTGATTTTCTCCACGGGATGAATGCCTATGTGGTAGCGCTTTTGCCTGTAGGTGTTTTTTTGGGTGCAGGGATCATCAACAAGGAAGATTTGAAGCTGATCAGCTGGGATGTGCTTTGGCTCGTAGCGGGTGGTATAGCGCTGGGCCTCGCACTTGAAAAAACCGGCCTCGCGGTAAACCTCATTCGGCATATTCCTTTTCAGAATTTTCCACCGGTGCTTGTTTTGGTAAGTGCGGCTGGTATTGGGCTGTTCATGGCTAATTTTATGTCGAACACCGCCACGGCCAATTTGGTTTTGCCGTTGGTTGCCGCGCTGGGTACAACTGTGTCGGGACTTGAGGCTGTGGGTGGCAGTTCGCTGATTATTCTCACTACCACGCTCTCGATCTCCCTGGCGATGTCGCTCCCGATCAGTACACCGCCCAATGCGCTGGCACATGCCACCGGCGCCGTCCAAACCCGGGATTTAGTTAAGATCGGATTACTGATGGGCGCGGTGGGGTTTTTGTATATGCTTTTGTTAAACTTTGTGCTGCGGAGTACGCAGGTATTGGTATGACAGCGAAGCGCAAACTTGAAGTGCGGGAGGATATCCAGCAAATCAAGGAAAAATATTTTTCCGATCGTGCACGCATCTACCCGGTGCAAGCCGGTGAATGCCTGATTTCAGAAGGAGAATACAACGATCGATTGTATCTCATCCTGGAGGGTGCACTCACGGGGTACCTCAAAGACGATCGCGGGAAACCGCGGGAAGCTTTGCATATCAATCAAGATATGTTTGTCGGGGTGTACAGCTTTTTTAGTAACGAGCATATAAGTTACATGACGTTTATCGCCACTCAACCCACACGCGTGGCGTATCTCGATCGTGATGAGTTGCCTACTACCCCCGACCAGTTTGCACTCGATTTCCTGCCGGTTCTCATCAACGAAATTTACCTGAGGCAGGTACTCTCGCACCAGTTTAACCGGGAGCGACACGAAGCGTTGAAAAAGTTGGGCGAAGCAGAGAAAATGGCAACACTTGGCCAGTTGGCGGCGGGTCTCGCACACGAGCTGAACAATGCTATTGGTATTTTGGAGAGCAACACGCAGTGGCTGGCCGAGGAATTGGCTGGCTTTCTTCGCGATAAGAAATGGCTCGGTGTTTTTGAGAAGGGATTAACCCGCGGGCAGGAGCTGGATACCAAGCAGGTGCGGGCCCAACGCGATCGTTTGGAAAAGAAGTATCGGCTGCCGTTAAAGGTGGCCAAACAACTGGCACGGATCAATCTCACCGATCAGGAGGTAGATCAATTGATGAAGCACGACCTGAAAGAGCTGGAAACGCTTGAGGCTGTAGCTAATGCGGCGTTTGTCCTGCGCGACATGAAGTTGGCCGCCCGGCATGCCGCCCATGTTGTTCGCTCGGTACGCGATCTGGGTGCCAATCCTTCCACCGAGCCAGCGCAGGTATCGTTACGCGAAACGATTGAAGAGGCGTTAACGCTCACCAAAAAACTTGTGGAACCGGTACACGTGTCGCTGGAAGTGCCCGCGGATGCGCACCTGTGCGTGCGTACCGGAGATCTGGTGCAAGTGTGGATTAATCTCATAAAAAATGCCTGCGAGGCGATGCATGTGGCCCGAACCGCTCAACCGGAGTTACGCATTCAGCTGGCAGAGGAAAGTAGCTGGTATCACGTTTCCCTTACCGATAATGGCATTGGTATTTCCGATGAGGTGATGAAGAAAATTTTTGAGCCCAGTTTCACAACGAAAGTCAGCGGCCTGTCCTTTGGGTTAGGTCTGGGGTTGTCGATTGTGAAACGGATTATAGAGCGTTACGATGGGAAGATCACGGTAATGAGCCGGCCAGGACAAACCACGTTCAAGGTATCATTACCCAAAAGTTTTTAACTATGGAAAGAATTTTTATTGTTTTAGTGGAAGATCAACGCGAAGTGTTGCGCGCCATCGCGAATGATTTACAGGATTTTGAAGACGCCTTTGTAGTGGAGGAGTGTACCTCGGCAGACGAGGCATGGGAATTGTTGGAAAAAACAGATGCCGAGGGCGACCGGGTTGCTCTAATCGTGTCCGATCATGTGATGCCGAAGGAAACCGGGGTGGATTTCCTTATCCGCGTAAACCGGGATTCACGTTTCAAACATACACGTAAAATCCTGCTCACTGGCCTGGCTACGCATCAAGATACCATTCAGGCCATCAATCGCGCCGCCATCCATCGCTATATCGAGAAGCCGTGGAAGAAAGAAAACCTCGTACAGATATCCCGGGCACTGATCACGGAGTTCTTGCTGGAGTCAGGTATCGATTACACCGCGTTTCGGCCGCATCTCGACCAGGCCACGCTGCTTCAATACATTCAACAGATGAAAGCTTGAAATGCGACCGGCTCTTGTGATCGGTTTTTGCTGTGCTTGTGTACTGGCCAGCGGGCAGCCCAAAGAGGTTACGTCCGGCCCGCAATTCTGGGTGGGATACATGACCTCTATCCAGTTTTCCGAAAAGTGGAGTTGGTGGAACGATTTTCATTTTGTGCCCACTGCCTTTGGCGTGGTGCGCACGGGTGCTACAAGGTCTTTTGCCAAGGGGAGTGCAACCGCGGGCTTTGCCCGTTTATGGCTGCCAACGCCCGGCACAGAAGTTCTAAACCGGTGGGAGTGGCGTCCTTGGGGGCAAGTTCAGTTCGTGCTGCCGATCGATTCCCGGCACTCGTTTACCCACCGGATTCGCTACGATGCGCGCTTTCGGCAAGAAGTCAGCTTCGGGCAATTGGTGGAAAACGCCTACACCTTCAATCATCGGGTGCGCTTTCTCACCTCTTTCCGGCGAAACATGCCCCCGACCAATCAGGGGTGGATCCCATTTGTGTCTCTCAACAACGAGTTGCTCGTTAACTTCGGAAGAACGATTACTTACAACACGTTCGACCAAAATCGGGTGTCCGTCATGGGTGGGTTGCAAATGCGCCGGATGCAGGTTCAGTTGGGTTATATGCACCGGTACGTGCAAACGGGTGAGCGTCAGTTTCGCGCGGCGCACACGCTAGTCGTGTGGATCACCCATCGGATAAATGCCCGCCAGTTGCTGCAACAGCACGGGCACGAAATGGATGGCGAGTAGGCCGTGGTGAGCACGGGAATCATTTTTAGCCTTCCCTCACCTCACCTAAATGCGGACGCGCGCCGGTAGGCGTTTGCGATTGGTGAGTATCCAACAGAAAATTGAGTGCCAGCTCATTGAAGGCTTGCGGACGATCAATATTGCAAATGTGCCCAGCATGGGGCAACACCCGAAGCACGGCGCGCGGGTGTTTCTGCACAAACGATTTGGCGCCCCCAAGAAACACGTAGTCTTCCGCGCCCATGATCAGCAGCGCTGGGTAGGGCAGAGGCAACTCATAGAACTTTTTCAGCAGTGCAAAGAACTCGGCATACAATGCCACCCATTTCAGGTACTCCTCGCGCGACAGATTTTTTGCCTGCAACTGGTAAGCTCTTCGCGCGCGGGCATGATTAGGTCGTGGCATCAACAAATAAGAAAAAATCCGATACATCGTGGGATAAGAAAGAAACGGATTCAGCCACCGGGCCAGATTGGTAAATGCAACAATGGCAGTTGTGCCCTTAAAGATGCCACCCGCAATCACCGCTTTCTCGATCAAATCCGGTTTGCGTAGGCTCAGTGCCTGTAATAGCACACTGCCGAACGATAGCGTAACGAAATGGGCGCGCCCAATTTTTTCTACCTCAAGTACACGGAAGATATCCGTGCAGATGATATCGAAGGTGTAGCTGTTAAAAGCCGGTGTAATGCCCTTCGAGTGGCCGTGATCGCGCAAGTCAATCAACAGTATGCGAAACGCTGCCTCAAAGGCAGGCCGTTGCCAATGCCAGGAGGAGATGCCCCCACCGGCACCATGCAAAAAAACCACCCACGGGCGAGTAGTTTCGCGGTTGATGACCTGATAATGCAGCATAACGGGTAAAACTTGCGCCCGGCAAGATTGTTTATCTTTTTGGTGGAAACGTTTTTTCGCGAAGGCTTTGTACCCTTAAAAAAATATGTACCTTCGTTTTAAACCAACTCGCGTTTTGCTATGAAGTTTTCGGATATTCTTCAACTCTTTCGTCAAGGAAAGGGTACCGCCCGCAGCCACATGAAAAATTTGATTGAAGTAGCCGCGGTAGATGGAAATTTTGAAGAGATCGAATTTGATCTGCTTCGGCAAATTGCGAAGCGAAATAATGTCTCCTCGGCACAGTTGGAGCAAATCCGGAAGAATCCGGCCGGTATTTCGTTTGAAGTACCAACCGACGCACGCGAACGGTTTAGTCAGTTGTACGACTTGGTACACATGATGACCATCGATAAGAACATTCATGAGGAAGAGTTAAAACTCTGCAATCTGTTTGCTATTAAATTTGGCTATACCCGCGAACGGGTGAAAGAATTAGTGGAAACCCTGCGCTTAAACATCCTGAATGGCCAGTCCGTGGATGAGGCCTACAAACGCGCAGCATTGTTGCTACAGTAATAACGCTTTACGTACGCCTGTTGCTTTTCTTAGGTACTGAAGGCCCATCGTGGCCGCGGGTATAATCATTGCCCGGCACATCAAATTACTTGGCTTCACCTATCTGCATTGTATTGCGCCCGGGGGCGCAACTACTTCGGTTGCGCTTGATAGTACTTTTCGATGGGCCCAAAAGGTCCGTATTTGTGCTGCACTTGCGGAAAAGAATCGGCATAGGGTGCGAACGGGTGGTCGATCGGCTTTGTAGCAAGCACGGGCCAATCTTCCGTAAATGTTTTCTGCACACGCGGTTTGCTCAAAACATAAGCGGCAATGTCCCACGCCTCTTCGGGTGTAAGTTGTGGCGCGGTGTAGGTAGCCCCTTGCGGCATGTTGGCGTACACATAACGGGCGAAATTCGAGAGGCGGTATAATCCTGCAGCGGTAGTGAAACTTGAATCGCCCCACAGCGGCGGGTATATGAATTCCGCTTTCGCGGGATGGCGGGTGCCGCGCCCATCCGCTTGGTGACAGGAGCTGCACTTTGCCAGGAAATGGATTTTGCCCCGTACGGTATCTGCGGCGCGGGGTAGAAATGCTAACGGCACCAGGCCAGAACCTGCTGCCCGCGTGCCTTTGGGCACCTGCTGACCAAGCCAATGAAAGTAGGCAACAAAAGCGCGCATTTCGTGCGACAATGAGTCGATTGGGTGCCCGTTGAGACTTCGTTGTAAGCAGTCGTTCACCCGTTTTTCGATGCTCTCCAACCCACCCGAGCGCTCTCGAAACCGCGGGTACAGGGATGACACCGACCCGAAGTTGTTGCCAAAGGGTTGCGTGCCCGCTTTCAAGTGGCAGTTCTGGCAATTCATACCGTTTGTTATTTGTGCCACGCGGCCTTGCGGCCCGAGGTATCGAGCAGTGGCTGCAACTAACTCGCGTCCATATCGCACCAACGAGTCGGATGATGCCAGTGCAGTGCTGTCCGGCGCCAGCCATAGTTCCGCTTGGCTATCTGGGGTGCGGCAACTGAGCAACAGCACGCCAACCGAAAAGACGAATGCCGTCTTCATCGGATGTGATCGGAAATAAATTCGAAGGCGCGCAACTCCATCCAGTTGGCCTCAGTACCCCGCAGGGTAAAGCCCACGTGGCCACCTTTACGGGTAATTTGTAAGTACACGTAGGGATGGGCCGCCGCAACGGCTTTGGGATAACACGCTTCCGGCAGGAAGGGATCGTTCGCTGCACTAAGCAACAGCAATGGCACGGATACGTCGGGCAAGTAATTGCCGCACGAGGCTTTCGCATAAAAATCCTGTGCATCGGCAAAGCCATGGAGGGGCGCCGTGTAGTAGTTATCGAAGTCTTCAAATGTGCGGATGTGCTGAAAATGTGCTGCGGTGATTTGCCCAGGCATGCGCCTGGCTTTCATTTCCACTTTCTTTTTTAGTTTGTTTAAAAACCGCTTCCGATAAAATGCACCTCCGGGCAGATCGAGTTGCCGGGCGCTGGAGCCCAGGTCGCACGGTACCGAGAAGGTGGCTGCGGCACGCACCTCACTTGGTAGTTTGCCCTTGTTCTCTCCGATGTATTTAATCGTAAGGCTTCCGCCAAGGCTAAAACCAATTAACGCCACGGAATCGTACGCTTTTGTAAGCGCATAGTCCACCACGGCCTTTAAGTCATCGGTAGCACCGTGATGATAGAACCGCGGCAGGCGGTTGATTTCACCACTGCAGCCGCGGCAATTCCACGCCAGTGCATCCCACCCGCAAAGAAAAAAATATTTTGCTGCGCCCTTGCAGTAGTGCCGCTCGCTGCTGCCCTCCAGCCCATGCGAGATGATGACCAGTTTACGATGGCCACCGCACAACCAATCCAGATCCAAAAAATCGCCATCGGTAAGCTCAAGTCGTTCGCGGGTGTATTGAATTCCATTCACGTTGCGGAACAAACTGGGCACGATGGTCTCCGCATGGCTGTTCCAGAGGTAACCCGGGGCCCGATACGTATCAGCTACGAGCAACGGCATGGTTAGCGATCCAAGACATCATGCCAATCCGCTGTGCGATCAAAAACAGATTTCGCAAAGGGGCAAAGCGGTAGAATTTTGATTTGATGCTCACGGGCATACTCCACCGCTGCCTGCACCAGTTGCTTACCAGCGCCCTTGCCACGGAGGGTGTCCGACACTTCGGTATGATCAATGATCATCAGGTGGGTTCCCGCCCGTGAATACGTCATTTCGGCCAGCCGGGCTCCTGCTTGTTCAAAGTAGAATGATCCCTTCGCGTTATTCTCCTGATGTTCGATTTGCATGGTAGCGGGCACTAAGGCCGATCATGATCAAAAATAAAAACAAGACGACACCCAGTGCAAACCGCAGGGTTTGCCAATCGGCCAAAAAGCCGATGATCGGTGGCCCAAATAAAAACCCGGAGTAACCAACGGTAGTAACCATGGCCAAACCCACACCGGGCGGCAAGTCGCGGGTGTTACCGGCAATGCTGTAGGCAATGGGTACGATAACCGATAGCCCGATACCCACCAGAAAAAATCCGCTGATGACCATCGGGGGTGTTGGTACAGTAATGGCCAAAGCCAAACCGATGCAGGCTACTGATCCGCAAAAAACCATTAAACGTTTATCCCCTACGCGCAGCCGGGCACCGTCGCCCAACAACCGGCCGATGGTCATGGCGAGTGCAAAAGCCGACAACCCCAGCGGCGCAACCGCCACATCCGCGAAAGCAATATTTTCCAAATAGTTGGTACTCCAGTCGGCCATCGCGCCTTCGCCCAGCATGCTGCAAAATGCAATAACGCCTACGCTAACCATGGCGGCGTTAGGTAGCTGGAACGCCGGGCCTTCTTTTCTAGGCTGAGGCGCATCGTGAATCAGATAATAGCGCGCAAAGAAGGCGATGATTACACTGCCCGTGGTGATGATGGCAAAGTGCACAAAGAGAATCGCATCCATTTTTGCAAAGAGGGAGCCAGCACCTGCACCCAACATCATGCCGATGCTGAAGAGCGCATGAAATGAAGTCATGATGGGTTTACCGTGCCGTTGTTCTACCATCACCGCTTGTGCGTTCATAGACACATCCAACATGCCGGCAGATACGCCCATCAGAAAAAAGAGCGCAAGCAAACCCACCATGTTCGTGGCCCATGGTACCAACGGAATCAGCAGGCAGTAAAAAAATACGGAGAAGATGGTGATTTTTCGACTTCCGAAGCGGATGATCACCCAACCGGTAAACGGCATTGCGCCCAATGCACCAATGGAGGAGGATAACAACACCACGCCCAGCGAACCATTGTCGAGCTGAAACAACTCTTGCACCCGCGGCAAACGTGAGAACAGGTTTGCATGTACAAATCCGTTGAGAAAGAAAATGATCTTAACTGCGATGCGGGAGTAATTCACAAACGTACAAAAGCTTCAAGTAAACAACTGGCGCGGAAACATCAAAGTTGAATTTTGGTGGCAACGATTGCAGCACGGAAAAGAAAAAGGGTTTCGAATGAAACCCTTAACATAAACATTATTAAATGGCCTATTTTGCGTACGCCACACTGCGCATCTCGCGAATCACGGTAACTTTTATTTGGCC
>CAYLWU010000059.1:0-8460 GCA_964387475.1 uncultured Ohtaekwangia sp.
GTTTAAACCATTACCTGGAAAAGGAGTTTAGAGCCGCCTTTTAAGCGGGGAATTGCTTACTTTTTTAATGCTTTCAACATCGTTTCTCCAATTAAGGCTGGAGATTCAACCACGTGTAGTCCGCATTCCCTCATCACTTTCATTTTCGCTTCTGCTGTATCTTCAGCTCCGCCAATGATCGCGCCAGCGTGGCCCATTCTGCGACCGGGAGGGGCCGTTTGACCAGCAATAAAACCCACGACGGGTTTCTTGTTTCCGTTTTCCTGAATCCAACGGGCAGCAACGGGCTCATAATTGCCGCCAATCTCGCCAATCATTACAATCGCGTCCGTTTCCGGATCATTCATCAAAAGTTCAACAGCATCTTTCGTAGGTGTACCGATGATTGGATCGCCACCAATTCCAATAGCGGTGCTAATGCCTAAACCCGCTTTCACAATCTGATCGGCCGCTTCGTACGTAAGTGTTCCCGATTTCGAAACGATCCCAATTCTTCCCTTCTTGAAAACAAAACCCGGCATAATTCCAACTTTCGCTTCGCCCGGCGTGATTACTCCGGGGCAGTTGGGCCCTACCAGCGTAGCGCCTTTTTCCTTTACGTACTGCTTGGCCGTCATCATGTCCTTCACCGGTATCCCTTCCGTAATCGTAACGATCACTTTGATTCCGCCCTCCGCGGCTTCCATGATCGAATCGGCAGCAAATGCCGGAGGCACAAAAATGATCGATACATCGGCACCAGTTTTAGCAACAGCTTCTTTAACCGTATTGAATACCGGACGATCGAGATGTTGCTGCCCACCCTTTCCGGGCGTAACTCCACCCACCACGTTAGTACCATATTCAATCATTTGGCTGGCGTGGAAAGTTCCTTCTGTGCCGGTAAAACCCTGCACGATCACCTTTGAATTTTTATTTACGAGAACACTCATGGAGTGGTTGGTTGATTACTGGTGGGCAAAAATACACGAATAAAATGCACAGCCAAATCGTGTGCGGTGGCTGTTTCTGGCGCAAATCAAAAAAAAGAGCCGCCCAAGCTGGGCGGCCCTTTGTTGATTTTTTGGCGTCCGTTACTTGTTGTCTTTGAGGCGATTTCTCAACAGAAAATCCTCGTAAGCCTCTTTGTAGGCGTCTACATCCGGGGCCATTTTAATTGCCACTTCGTACTCGCCAATGGCATCGATGAACAACTTTTGCTCTTCAAAGTAAGATGCCAACACAAAATGCTTCAGCGCGTTGTCTTCCTGGAAACCAGAATTCAAGTCGGCCAGGGATTTCTGAACCGTTTCACGATGCACCTTGCTTAAACGTTTTACCAGATACGAATCGCTTTGGTTGGCCGGATCGGACTTAGCATATACCAACACCAGTAAGTTGTCTTGCTTGGCAAACTCGGGGCGGCTCAAATCAAATTGTACAAACGCCTCTTGCGGCTCTTGTTTTGCAATTTCCTCGCCAAACATGTCGGTTACAGTTACGACATAAGGCCCACCAGACTTTGCCGGTTGCCATTTTACGGTTACTTTATCATTAAAAATATCGGAGTATTGGTTTTCAGGCAAATACACATCCAAGCCAAACCCGCGGTGCACCGCTCCGGTGGCACTGAGTTTGTTTTTCTTGCCTTCGGCATTGTTCGAAAGCATAAAATCGGCATACTTGTTCATGAGCGAAGATCCGCCGGCTACTTTCTGCGAAAGATCGGCCACTTTGTATACGCCCGCCTGCCGTACTTCCAGGCTTGAGCCTTTGGCGTGCATTAACCCCAGATAACCATTGTCTACGACCTTAATTTCGTCCGTAAGCTTAATTTGCATAAAGCCTTTGATGGGTTGCCAGGTATCGCCTGATTTCACCTCATTGGCACCTTTGGTGGCCATCACGCGAAAGGCAAAGTCCTGGGCCACCCCGGGAACTGCCAACAGTCCTGTCATTAAAATCGCAAAAACGAGCTTGTTTTTCATGTTTTCTTTTTTCTGTGAACCAAAATTATAAAAATTCAACCTTTCAGACGGCATTTTATACCCCTTGCACCCGTTTGGTAAGCAATTTATCCTTAAGCCACCGGAAAAAGGATTTTATGCCAGAATTGTAAATCTCAAAACACGTGCCAACCAGTGCAACCCCTGCCAAAGTGGTGGTTAAGTTGAGTTTAAAGTCGAACCAGTCAAAAAACTCGATCATCAGGAACGAGAGCAAAACCACCTGTGCAAGCTGCAGTATGATACTCAACGTATCGAACAAGACGGGCACCTTCCGGTTGATCCAATAAAACAACACAAGATTCAGGAACACAAACAGCGCCGCAATTAACAGTTCTTGCCAATATGCCAACTCGTTAATATAGTCTTCGTTCAGAATCATGGATACTATGTTGGCGTGAACCACTACACCATACATATCCGGCCGACTTTTACCCGCATAGTTTTTATTCAGGGGTGTAAAAAACTTATCGTCCCAGCTGGTGTCGCGCAAATCGTTTCCAAGCGAACCAAGAATGATGATTTTACCGCGCAACATTTCCGGTACGAAAGACGTGGTATCCAACGCTTGTTCCCAATCCAGCACCATGTACCGGCCAGAAAAATTAGAGGCACCGTGCCAGTCGACAATATTGCCGCGATAGTTAATCACCTCAGAATACTTTTTCCGATCCAGAAACTTTTTGGTCTTTACCGAATCATACAACATCGCCATCATCACACCAAAGGCATAATGCTGCTCACCGCGTACCGTCATCACCGGGTTGAACCTTCGGCAGGACTTGAGATCTTCCTGGTGCGCCGCTTCCGTTTCCAGATTGGCATACCCCTCGAACGCCTGTTGGCGTAAATGCAGATCGGTGTGTTCCATCGAATCATACACATCGATATCGCCCGCTACTTGTAACAAGGAATCGGTTTGGGCCAGTCGCTTCACCAAAACCACATTTTTAAATCCGCGAATGGCCCGCGCAAACTTATTGTTGGCCGCTGTATCGTAAAACTGCGGGCAATTCACAGAATCATATAAACCATCACCACACGAAAAGATGATATCCAATCCAATCACTTTAGGATTGAATTTGCTGAGCAGCCGAATCTGTTCGCCAATACCACCGCGATCTAAAGGGCCAATGTTTACGATGATGATACTCGTGTCGAGTTCGGGTTCGGAACGCAATTGAGAGAACGCGATGTCGGTTAACTCCACATCTCCGATCGATTTTCCGATGGGATCAAAAGCGTTGAGGGCGTTAAGCCCGGCAATTTCACGAAGACCCAGCAGTGTCGCAAAAACAAACAGCGTTCCGAAGAAGCTGTCGATCAGTACTTTCTTCATCTTGTGCGATAGGCAGGTTTGGTACGACTTAAAGTTATAAATTTCACCCGGAACATGAGCGATAGAAAAAAAAGGTTTGAACCCACCCCGCGGGAGCTGGCCCTGGGCCTGCAGGCGGGAAACCGTACTTTTCTAAGCCGTGCCATTACGCTGGCCGAAAGCAAACGCGAAGAAGATCAGCATGCGTTTAACGAATTGCTTGCGGCATTACCCGCCCGGAACAACACCGTGCGCATCGGCATTTCCGGTGTACCGGGGGTTGGTAAAAGCACGTTTATTGAGGCCTTCGGCACGTTTTTAACTGAACAATCCAAACAGGTGGCTGTACTGGCCGTTGACCCTTCCAGCGAGCGAACAAAAGGCAGCATTCTGGGCGATAAAACCCGCATGGAAACGTTGGCAAAAAATCCGCGCGCGTTTATTCGGCCAACGCCTGCGGGCAGTACGCTGGGCGGCGTGGCCAATGGCACGCACAAAACCATCCGCCTTTGCGAAGCGGCGGGTTACGATGTTGTGCTTGTAGAAACCGTAGGGGTAGGTCAAAGCGAAACCACCGTGCGCCATTTGGTGGATTTCTTTTTGGTACTGATGCTTCCGGGTGCTGGCGATGAATTACAAGGCATTAAAAAAGGAATTCTCGAACTAGCCGATGCCTTGGTGATCAATAAAGCAGATGGCGACAATCTGAAAAAAGTGAACCTTGCGAAAGCGGAACTCCAACAAGCACTGCACTTCCTTTTGCCCAACGATTCCGGATGGACCGTGCCCGTGCTTACCTGCTCTGCGCTGGAAAACATAGGGGTAGCCCAAATCTGGACTACCGTAGAACAGTTTGTACATCACGCGCAGGCAAACGGCTATTTTCTTGCCAACCGGCAAGCACAACAGGTGCACCACTTCCAACACCTCGTGCAAGAGCACTTTCAAAGTCTGCTCGAAAAACCGCTGATACGAAAAAGCATGGACGCCCTGAAACAACAGGTAGCCGCCGGCACCCTCGCGCCAGACCAAGCGGCACAACAATTGTGGCAAAAGCTTGTTGACAGTATTTTCGATATAAAATAACGTACGCGTGACGAAACCTACCCGCACCATCGCTTTACACAACCGCCATTTCAACGGCTTAATTTCGGCAAGTCAAATCCAAAAAAAAGTACATGCCCTTGCCGACCAGATCAACGCAGACTACGCGAACAAAAAAGTGTTATTCGTTGCCATTCTGAACGGGAGCTTCATGTTTGCCAGCGATCTTTTAAAAGCCGTGCGCATGGAGTGCCGGGTTTCATTTGTCAAGGTCTCGTCTTACAGTGGTACGCTCAGTACCGGGCAGCTTAAATCGATTATTGGATTGGAGGAAAGCGTTTTTGCGCAACACGTGATTGTTGTGGAGGATATAGTAGACACTGGTTTAACGCTTCAAACGATCGTAGCTGAGTTGAAAGGGCTCGGGGCACAGTCGGTAGAAACCGTATCGCTATTGCGCAAAAAGCCGGCCCGCGAAAAAGGTGTTGAGGTAAAATACGTGGGCTTTGAGTTGGATGATGAGTTTGTTGTGGGCTATGGGTTGGATTATGATGGCCTGGGCAGAAATCTGGCTGAGATTTACCACACCGCGGTTTAAAAATCCGCGGTTGTTCTTTGCCTAATACCTCCTTAACTTGCGCGCCCGCCAAAAAACCCGGAGAAACCGGGTACTGGCGCACTAACACCTTTACCTATGCGAAATATGGTGATTTTTGGCCCTCCCGGCGCGGGCAAGGGCACACAAAGCGAAAGGCTGATTACGCGCTATGGCTTTGTGCACATCTCTACGGGCGACTTGTTTCGTTGGCACACCAAGAACGATACCCCGCTGGGTAAACGAGTGAAGGAAATCATGAACAGCGGCCAGTTGGTGTCGGACGACATCACCATTGCCATGCTTAAAGAAGAGCTTGACAAAACCCCGCAGGCCAAAGGTTTTTTATTCGATGGTTTTCCGCGTACTGTGGCTCAGGCCGAAGCACTTGACCAGTTTATGCAGAGCCGTGGTACAGCCATTCACCATGTAGTGGCTTTGGATGTAACCGAAGCGGAAGTCCGTGCGCGTATTGCCAAGCGCAAAACCATAGAAAATCGGGCAGACGATGAAGAAGAAAAGCTGAACAAGCGCATCACCGAATACTTTTCAAAGACCGTTCATGTACTACCCTTCTATAAGAAAGACGGCCGTTTAAAAAATATCCAAGGCATCGGCTCCATAGAGTCTATATTTGATGCTATCTGCGCCGTAGTGGGCAACCCCTGATTGTGTCAAATCCCAATTTCATTGATTATGTAAAGTTCATGTCGCGCTCCGGAAAAGGCGGAGCTGGATGTTTGCATTTTCATCGCGAAAAATTTATCGACAAAGGGGGCCCGGATGGTGGCGATGGCGGCCGCGGGGGCCATGTTATTCTGCGCGGCAACAAACAGCTCTGGACACTCCTCCACCTGAAATACCGCAAGCACATCATTGCACAGGCAGGCGAATTGGGCGAAGGGCAAAACCGCACCGGAGCGAGTGGCAAAGATGAAATTATTGAAGTGCCTTTGGGTACCGTAGCCAAAGTAGCGGATACCGATGAAGTACGGGTGGAAATAACCGAGGATGGCCAGGAGTTTATTCTCACCCCCGGTGGCCGTGGCGGTAAGGGTAATGCTTTTTTTGCCACCTCCACCAACCAGGCGCCCACGCATGCACAGCCAGGCGAGCCCGGCGTAGAAGAATGGATCGTTTTAGAACTGAAGCTGTTGGCGGATGTGGGCTTAGTTGGATTTCCAAATGCAGGTAAATCCACATTGCTCTCGGTGGTATCGGCTGCTAAACCTAAAATTGCCGATTATCCTTTTACTACACTCACCCCTAATTTGGGTGTGGTGGCTTACCGCGACAATCAATCGTTTGTGATGGCAGACATCCCCGGGATTATTGAGGGGGCGGCAGAAGGCAAAGGGTTGGGCATTCGGTTTTTACGCCACATCGAGCGAAATTCCCTGCTATTATTTATGGTGCCTGCAGACGCCAAGCACATCGCCAACGAGTACAACATCTTGTTAACTGAACTGCGCAAATACAATCCGGAATTGCTCGACAAAAAACGCGTGTTGGCGGTAAGCAAATGCGATTTGCTGGACCAAGAACTTACCGAAGAATTAAAAAAAGAGTTGCCGCCAGACGTGCCCACCGTGTTCATTTCTGCGGTAACCCAAACCGGCATTACTGCATTAAAAGACCTCCTCTGGCGCCAACTGCATTAGCTGTCTTAATGTCACAACAGGTGAATTGGCTAGTTTTTTGATTAATAACAGAAACCTGTTCTTCAATCCATGGAAAACACATCAAATAGCGATCAAAACAACCAGAATCCGTCCGAAAATACCTCGGAGGCGAAAGCACCCGTAGAAACGCCTAACGTTGAGGCCCAGAAATCGGAAACTGAGGGTAATTCAACCCCAAAACTGCAAGACGAATTGGCAGAAATGAAGGATAAGTATCTCCGCCTTTTCGCGGAATTTGAGAACTTTAGGAAACGAACGGCCAAAGAGCGGCTGGAACTCATTCAAACCGCCAGCGAAAAGGTTGTAAGAGAGTTATTGGCCGTGATGGATGATTTTGACCGCGCCGAGAAAGCATTCCGCGAAAAGAATGACAAAGAATCGGAAGGCTTTTTCCTGATTCAAAATAAATTCAAAAAAGTGCTCGATGCGCAGGGCGTAAAAGTGATGGATACCTCTTCGCTTGTGTTTGATCCAGACTTGCACGATGCCATCACACAGATTCCGGCACCGGGCGAGGAATTGAAAGGAAAAATTATTGATGTGGTGGAAAAGGGCTACCTATTGAATGAAAAGGTGATTCGCCACGCCAAAGTTGTTATCGGTAGCTAATCGAATCAAGCATGTCCACCAAACGAGATTATTACGAAATTCTGGGGGTAACCAAGAGCGCCACGGCAGAAGAGATAAAAAAAGCCTACCGCAAAGTAGCCATTCAATTCCATCCGGATAAAAACCCAGGCAACAAAGACGCAGAAGAGAAATTCAAAGAAGCGGCCGAAGCTTACGAAGTACTGAGCGATCCGGAAAAGCGGTCGCAATATGATCGCTTCGGGCATTCGCGTGGCAATGGCGGCTTCCGCGGCCATGACATGAACATGGACGATATCTTCAGTCAGTTTGGAGACATCTTCGGAGGCGGCAGCCCATTCGATAGTTTTTTTGGCGGCGGGGGCGGCGGTCGCACGCGGCAACGCAAAGGTTCTAACCTGCGCATCAAACTCAAGCTTACGCTGGATGAAATTGCCAATGGCGTTGAGAAAAAGATAAAAGTGAACCGCCTGGTGCGGGCAGAGGGCGTTACGTTCAAAACCTGCCCCGCCTGCCAGGGCAGTGGCCAGGTAAGAAAAGTGGTAAACACCATGTTGGGCCAAATGGTATCTGCTACCACCTGCAGCACGTGCAATGGCTCAGGTCAGATTCTAGATAAACGGCCACCGGGTGTAGACAGCTCAGGGCTGGTTTCCAAAGAAGATCTGCTTACGGTAAAAATCCCAGCCGGCGTTGGCGAAGGCATGCAGCTTTCCATGGCTGGAAAAGGGAACGAAGCCCCCGGAGGCGGTATTCCGGGCGATTTGTTAATCCTGATTGAAGAGCAAGAAGATCAGGATCTGAAACGAGATGGAAACAACCTCATCTACGAGCTGCACATTAGCTTCATTGACGCCACGCTGGGCACCTCTGTAGAGGTACCGTCGGTTGGTGGCAAAGTGCGTATTAAAATTGACCCTGGAACGCCAAGCGGCAAAATTCTGCGCTTACGCGGAAAAGGTCTACGCGATGTAAATGGCTATGGAGCGGGCGACCAACTAATTTATGTAAACGTTTGGATCCCCAAAAAATTAAACAGCGATGAGAAGGCCAAACTGGAGAGTCTGCGCCATTCGGCAAATTTCCAGCCACACCCGGATGCAAGCGACAAAGGATTTTTCGAGCGGATGAAGGAGTATTTTAGCTCCTGATGCCACCGTTAGAAAACAAAAAAACCCGGTAAGCCGGGTTTTTTTGTGCCGAAGGCGGGACTCGAACCCGCACAGCTTGCGCCACACGCCCCTGAAA
>CAYLWU010000060.1:0-7156 GCA_964387475.1 uncultured Ohtaekwangia sp.
CAATCAAATCGCGGATGGCCGCTTCATCGATGCGGGTGCCATCCAGCAAGTCGGCCTCGGTGGTCCAGCCCTGGCGCGAGGCATCGCCCCGGTAGGCCGAGTTCACGAGTTGGTTGATGGCGGCAGCATCGGCCGGTGTGGCTTTCCTGAGATTACTCATGCTCACGAAGGTAACGGAAATTAGATTTTCGTTGGAGAACCCGATCGCTTCCTGATGCAAATGAAAAAGCAGCCCATGTCCTCCCGGTAGAAATACTTTCTGCAGTCGACAAAAGATCTCCGCCATATCCAAAACCTGGTGGCGCTGATTAGATTTGCAGACCATACGTGTAGGATATGTATCGCATTGCACTGATTGTTCTATTCTTCTGTTTGCTCGGGGCCTGCAGCGACCGGAAAAAGCCGGATCCTCAGGCGTTGGCTGCCTATCAGGCCGAGATTGAAGCCTGGCATGCGAAGCGCGTCAGCGATGTGCTGGCGCCCAACGGCTGGGTAAACCTCATCGGCTTGTTCTGGCTGCAACCGGGGCTCAACACATTTGGCAGTGCTGCCGACAACCATGTTGTATTTCCGGAGGGAACTGTGCCGCCCCGTGCCGGTTTTTTTTTCGTGAACAACGGAACGGTTACGTTAACGGTGGAAAAAGGAGTTGACATCCGCCTGGGCGGCAACCCTATTTCAAAGGCGGTGATCTTTCATCCCGACTCGGCCCGCAACCCCCAGCTTGACATGGGCGCGCTGCGGTGGAACATCATCAAACGCGAGGATAAATTGGGTATCCGTCTCCGCGACCTCGAAAGTAATGCGTTGAAAACATTTCCGGGTATACCTCGCTTCGCGGTAGACCCGGCCTGGAACCTGCCGGCACGCTTCGAGAAGTACGATTCACTGAAAACCATCGCCATCACCAACATCATCGGGCAAACCTACGAGCAAAAATCGCCCGGAGCTCTTCTCTTTCGCTACCAGGGCCGTGAATTGCGCCTCGATGTGCTGGACGGAAAGGATGACTATTTTGTTGTCTTTGCGGATGCCACCACCGGCAAGACCACGTATGGCGGTGGCCGCTTCATCGATGTGAAGAAACCGGATGCAACCGGTGTAACGCACATCGACTTTAACAAAGCCTACAATCCTCCGTGTGTATTTTCGCCCCACGCCACGTGCCCCCTGCCGCCAAAACAGAATGTACTTCCGGTGAGCGTGACCGCTGGCGAGCTGAATTTTGGTGAGCGACACTAAGCCGAAGCCGGTGTGACGTGTCCATCCGCCCGTTCAACATCATGCGGTTTTTCTTTGGCGTAAAAACAAAATCCGCTTAAGTCTGTAATTTTTCGGCTCCCCACCCTACTCATCAGCAGAGATGAAAACGAAAATGAAAAAGGCGAAGATTATTCCCACGTTGATTTCCCTGGCGGCCGGTGGGCTGTTCGGGTTTCTTATTGCCAGCGCTGGCGTTGACGCAGGCAAAGACTTGCCCGTGGAAGTATTCGTGCTCTGGGGTATCGCTTTTCTGCCCGTGATCATTCTCGTTATCGCAGCGCATGAGGCGGGCCATGCCGTAGCCGGCATCTCTCAAAACTTTGACTTTCGGATGTTTGTGGTGGGCCCGCTCATGTGGGACAAAGAACAAACCGGCTGGAAATTCAAATGGAATAAAAATGTAAATGTGGCGGGCGGTATGGTCATCTGCGCTCCCACCGGCACACACGATCTCAGAAAACGATTCAGCATCTATGCCGCAGGCGGTCCGCTGGCCAGTCTGCTGCTTACCGGGTTAAGCTACACCTTATATGCAGTGCTTCCGGCGGGTGCGTACGTTGGCTACTTTCTGCAGCTCATCGCGTTCTTTTCGGCATTGATTTTCGTGGTCACGATTATTCCATTTACCACGGGCGGCTTTACCTCCGATGGTGGCCGCATACTTAACCTGCTGCGCGGCGGAGACCGGTCACGTTTCGAACTGCTCATACTTACACTGATTTCGCAAACGATAAGTGGCGTGCGGCCGCGCCTGCTCAACTGGCAGGAGTTGACGGAGGCCGAGCAACTCGGGCACAAGTTGAATTCGCCCTTCAGCGTGTACATTCAAAGCTACTTTTTCTCCTCCGCGTGGGACAAAGGCGATCTCGACCTGGCCGAGCAGCACCTGCTCAACTACATCGCGGGTTTTGAAAGCATTCCCGAGGGCATTCGCAATGCAGTATGGCTGGATGCCACCTTATTTTTCGCCATCGCCCGAAAAGACCGCGAAAAGGCTGAGCGCTACTGGAAGAAGTTCAAACCATCGGCCATCCTACCCAAGGCACAGATTAGCGCAGCAGAAGCGGCCCTGCTGCTGCTGGACGGAAAAGCACCCGAGGCTACAGAAAAAATTAACGCCGCCCTGCGCGAACTGCCCAACATGCTCGACCGCGGCGCGGCCATTGCCTTGCGCGAACGGCTCATACGCCTGAATCAGGCAGCCTAACGCCTGCTTTTGCCGGTACTTTTCGCCTTTACTGCCGGGGCGAATTTTAGTACATTTGGCTATGAAGCTAACCAACGGCCTTGTTCCCCTTCTGGCAATCGCCCTGCTCGTGCGCTGCTCCCCACCCGAAGAAAAAATTGTTTGGAAGAGCATCGAAAAATCACTACAAACCCAGTTCATCACCGTAGCCGATGGCGATACGATCGATTTGCCGGAAGGTCACTTCTTGTTCACCCGCAGCCTCGCGCTCGATGGCAAAAAAAATATTACCGTTCGCGGCCGGGGCATGCACAAAACCATTCTCTCGTGGAAGAATCAAACCGAGGGCGCCCAGGGACTGCAAGTGAGCAATGGCGTAAACATTGTACTGCAAGACTTTTCCGTGGAAGATGCCAAAGGCGATAACGTGAAGATTAACGATACGCGCGGCATCACGCTGCGCAGAATCCGCTCGGTATGGTCCGGAGGTCCGAAAACCGAAAACGGCGCGTATGCGCTCTACCCCGTGCTCTGCAAAAACGTACTCATGGAAGAATGCATCGCCATGGGCAGCTCCGATGCCGGCATTTACGTGGGCCAGTCCGACAGCGTAATTATCCGCAACAACAAAGCCTACTGGAATGTGGCGGGCATTGAAGCCGAAAACTCACGCTATGTAGAAATCTACGGCAACGAAGCGTGGGAAAACACCGGCGGCCTGCTCGTGTTCGACTTGCCCGGTCTTACCCAATACGGCCACACCACCCAGGTGTACGACAATTATCTGCACGACAACAACCACCCCAATTTCGCCCAAAAAGGAAATGTAGTGGCCAGCATTCCGCCCGGCTCCGGCATGATGATTCTCGCCACACACAACATAGACGTGCACAACAATAAAATGGAAGACAACCGCACCGTAGGCCTTGCCATTGTAAGCTACGAACTCGTGGCCGCCCTTAACGAAGGCGAGCAGGAACAAACCAACGCCATCGGTGGCGTACAAACGGTAGACAACCGCTTCCGCGAAGACAGCCTCTACAATCCCTATCCGTACAACGTGCGTGTGCACCACAACCAGTTTCAAAACAGCCACTGGTTTCCCACCCTTCGCAACGACATTGGCCAACTGCTCATCGCCAAATCGTTTATGAGCCCACCCGATGTTGTGTACGATGGCATCTCCAACCCCCGGCAGCCGCAACGCAACATCTGCATCCACGATAACGGCAACATCACCTTTATCGATCTGGATGCCGCCAACGATTTCAACAGCCTCTCGAAAGACGTAACACCTTTTACGTGTACGCAGCCGCACGCACGCAAATGAAACGCGTATCACTCATTTCATTTCTGCTGCTCGCCTTCGCGTGCGGCCCGCGGCCGGAGCCCGTAGCCGTGGAGGAAGTAGCACACACAACCGATCTCTCCGCGTTGGGTAAACCTACGCTTTCCAGTTACGGTTTCTTCACCGGCCCGCTCAAAAATCTGGAGCCAGCCGCGGGCGTAACCCCGTACGAACTTAATGCTGCGCTCTTCACCGACTACGCACACAAAAAAAGATTCATCAAAATTCCGCAGGGCACCCGCGCGCGCTACCACGCCACCGATGTACTTACATTTCCGGAAGGCACCGTGCTCATCAAAAACTTTTTCTACCCGGCCGATTTTCGCACACCCGCAACCAACTGGCGCATTCTCGAAACACGTTTACTCCTGCTCGAGAACGGAACATGGAAGGCCTTGCCGTACATCTGGAACGAAGAACAAACCGAAGCCTATCTGGATGTAGCCGGCAAAACACTACCCGTTTCGTGGACGCACACCGATGGCCGCGTGCGCACCACCAACTATTCCATACCCAACGCCAACCAATGCAAAGGCTGCCACCAGCGGGGCGACCGTGTTGTGCCCATTGGCCCTACCGCGCGCCAGCTCAATGGCACGTTGCCCGGCCATCCGGTCAGTCAACTCATCGAGTGGCAGCAGCACCACTTACTCGATAGCCTGCCGCCCATAGCCACGCTACCGCGACTCGCCGCGTACGACAACCCAAACGAGCGAATTGAAGCGCGCGCCCGCGCGTGGCTGGAGATCAACTGCGCACACTGCCACCGGCCCGATGGCCCCGGCAAAACCAGCGGCCTGCATTTGCTCGCCAGCGTTACCGATCGCGCCAAACTCGGCATCGGCAAAGCGCCCGTGGCCGCCGGCAAAGGTTCGGGCGGGCGGTTGTACAGCATCGTGCCCGGCCAGCCCGATCAATCCATATTGCAATACCGCATCGAATCCACCCACCCCGGCATCATGATGCCCGAACTCGGCCGCACGCTCGTACACGAAGAAGGTGTAGAACTCGTGCGCAGGTGGATCAGCGAACTGCACTGAATGGGTATGAGTTGCTAGTCACTGGTTGCTAGTCACTGGTTGCTAGTTGCTGGTTGCTGGTTGCTAGTTGCTAGTCACTAGTTGCTAGTTGCTGGTTGTTAGTTGCTAGTAACTAGAAACCAGAGACCAGCGACCAGAAACCAGAGACCAGCGACCAGAAACCAGAAACCAGCGACCAGAAACCAGAAACCAGAGACCAGAAACCAGAGACCAGAGACCAGAGACCAGAAACCGGAAACCAGTCCCTTGGGCGGCTTCTCGGGCTGCCGGGCATTGGTTTCTGGTAGCCGGAACCCAGGCTCGATAAGACAGTAAATATCCTAGTGAACCTTTAGTCGCTAGTTTTGATGGGCCGTGTTTATGAACCCTAAGGAATAATTAGGTGATAACTGTAATTTTACTATTGTTACTGAAGGAGCATGAAAGAAGGCCAAAAACTATGGACACGTGAAGAACTAATTCTCGCGATTAACCTCTACTGCAAACTTCCTTTCGGAAAGCTACACAGCAGGAATCCGGATGTGATTGAGTTAGCAAACCTTATTCATCGTACTCCCGGCTCAGTTGCTTTCAAACTTGTAAACTTTGCAAGTCTTGATCCACAATTAAAAGCGAGAGGAATCAAAGGTGCTTCGAATGTGAGTAACTTGGACAAAGAAATCTGGAATGAGTTCTTCAATAATTGGGACGATCTATTTACTGAAAGTGAAAATCTTTATGCGAAAAAGAAAAAAACAACTGTTGATCGATTGTATGAAATTGACATAAATGGACTACCGAAAAGTGGCGAAGAAAAAGAAAGAATAGTCAAAGTAAGAACGAATCAAGTTGTGTTTCGAACATTGGTGATGGCGAATTATGATTTTAGTTGCTGCATCACCGGCATCAATCAACCGGAGCTACTGATTGCAAGTCACATTAAGCCTTGGAGTCAGGATACGACTAACCGGTTAAATCCAAAAAATGGATTAGCGCTAAACGCACTTCATGATAAAGCCTTCGATAACGGACTCATAACCATTATTGAAGATTATACCGTAAAAGTGTCGTCCATTTTACTGAAGAAAGAGTCAATCAAAAGCATCAAACAAAACTTTGTACTGTTTCACAATAAGCAGATTACACTTCCAAAAAAGTTTATGCCTGATCCGGAATTTTTGAAATACCACAATCATGAGCGCTTCAAAGAATAACATTCAGTTCAATTATATCTACCGGGATGCGGGTAACTATAAAGTGTTTGGTTATGTGGTGTTTGCTAACCCTCAAGAATTGTCGCTTGAGTTTATTCTATGGGTAACCACTTTTTATCCGTTTGTGTTTCCATGTTACATATGAACACCAGAACTGCGAAGACAACTATCCCATAGAAGAGCATCATGACTGCTTTTTTGTCAGACAAGCCCCTATCTACTGGCTTCTTCAAAAACCAAAAAACAAAAAAGGACAACCAAATTCCGCCCACATAAAAGAAGTACTCGGATAGATCAAAGTGCTCGGCATTACCAAAGGGAATTGGCCCTTCGAAATATCGATACCGCTCGTCACGCGACATTTCTTCCCGCCTATGTTGGTTTCCTAAAAACAATCCGATTGTTTGAGCAAGAGTCCAAAATAGAATTATCGAAAACCATCTTCTTTCTTTGAGATTAAAAATATCAGGTCGTTCCAATCGATTAGGGGTTACAGTTGGATCGGATTCGTTGGCCACATTCATTGCACTCTTCTATTTTTATCCATGTTTGATTTTTCTTAGTACTAACTTACGCCACGAGTAAAGATTACGCAAGTGCGCGATAGTAACTTTTTTGCGTACCTACAAGTAAATCTTAAAATCTAAAGGCGACCAACCCGATATCTCTTCCTCTCTCCGAAGACTCTCCCATATCGGGCACTCGCGGCTGAACGGAATCCTAGCGTCCTGAAGCAAAGATGATGCGAAGAATGGGGACCTTCCAGCTACTCTGTTCTCAGTAGCTTTATCGCGTATCGCGATACGCGATAATGTTAGTTAACATATTGATAATTAATATGTGCTCCGCCACAAAAAACAATCTGCCCGCTAAAGCGGCTTTAATATCGCCACGCGCCAGCGGATGGTCTGAGTTTACTCCACCCACACGTTAAACAACTCGGCCGTGGCACTTGAATCTTGCGGCATCATGCGGTAACTTGTTCGCGAAAGCGCAACTGCCGCAGCGCGCCCCGGCCTTACCATGCACAGCACACTCAAATCGTATTTTCATGAAATCACCAGTGCGGGTGAGGAAAAGCTCGCGGCCCTCGCGCAGTACTTTGTGGAAAAACACGTGAAGAAAA
>CAYLWU010000061.1:0-5600 GCA_964387475.1 uncultured Ohtaekwangia sp.
CCCATATTCCCCGCACCGGTGAGAAAATTCAGTGGAAGGGACTACAGTTGGAAGTGCTGGATATGGATGGCGTGAAGATTGACAAAGTTTTAGTTCGGAAAGTATAACGAGAAAAAAGGACGATTAGGCCGCACATGATTATTTTGGAAGCGAGTCAGCGATGAGCACCACGTTTCATCAAACCACAAGTCAAAAAAAAATTAAGCGCCTTATCCTATCTCCCCACTTTTCTCCATCCGCTCACCAAACCATTGCACCAATTCTTCGCCCCGCTCAAGGCGGTCTGCCATCACAAATAAATGATCGTCTTCCTGCAAGATGGTCGTACCCCGCGGAACTTCGTACCGGCGGTCGCGGCGGATCAAAACAATAATTACCTGCGGCGGTAAATTTAATTCAATGATTGATTTACCCATTGCCTTTGCGGCTGACGTGATGTGAAACTCGAATAATTGCGACTTGCCCTCTTCGTTTAACTCCAGATCCAACAACGATTTTCGAGCCACGCGCTCGGGAACGGTAACGTGCAACCATTTGGCTACCATGGGAAGTGTGTAGCCTTGTAACATCACACTCAAAAGCGACACGAAAAACACGAGGTTGAAGATCATATCGGAATAGGGAACGCCGGCAATCATTGGAAATGTTGCCAGCACGATAGGCACGGCACCCCGCAAGCCAACCCAGGAAATAAACAGCTTCTTCCGGACGTTTAGTTTGTCTGCCCCGGCCAGAGATACAAAAACGGCAATAGGTCTCGCAACAAACATGAGGAAGAGCGCAACCAAAATACCCTCATCCATTACAGGCACAATTTCCTTCGGAAAGACGAGCAGACCGAGCGTGAGAAACATTACAATCTGCATGAGCCAAGCTAAGCCATCATAAAAGCGCAGTAAGCTTTTCTTGTGTACAAAAACCGCGTTGCCTAATAGAATACCGGCGAGATAAACAGCCAAAAAACCATTACCCCCTAAAAATGCAGTACCTGAGTAGGTTAGAAATACCATCGCCATTAATAATACGGGATACAGGCCTTCCACATCTAACCGGATTTTGTTGAGCAGCCAAACCATCGCGCGCCCCATTCCATAACCAGCCAGAGTTCCAATTATCATCTGTTTTACAAACAACACCAACAGCATCCACGCGCCTACTTCTGGCTGAGTAACAAGCTGAATGAGCGTGATGGTGAGGAAAAAAGCCATTGGGTCATTGCTGCCGCTCTCCAACTCCAGTAACGGACGCAGGTTGCCCTTCAAGCCCACCTTGCGTGTACGGAGCACCGAGAATACCGCGGCCGCATCGGTAGACGATACAATAGCGCCCACCAGCATGCCGTTAAGAAAGCTGAAATCCAGCAGCCATGACACAAAGCCGCCAACAAGCACGGCGGTTAAAAAAACACCAAGCGTGGCAAGCGAAAAACCTTGCCAGATTACCGGCCGGACACTTTCGATTTTTGTGTCCAAGCCGCCGGAAAACAAAATCAGCGTAAGCGCCACAATGGCTAAAAACTGTGTGGCTTTTGGATCGTTGAAATAAATTCCCCCCGGACCATCACTACCCGCCAACACACCTACCAGTAAAAAAATCAGCAATGCAGGAATACCCAACCGAAAGGACGTCTTGCTGCTGATAATGCTAACCAACAACAGCAGCGACCCAATCAACAACCAATTCTCTGCCGAAATCATCGGGGTGAAAATAAGAAAACACGGGCATTCTCAACTTGGATGTTTCTCATTGGCATGAATCCGATGAGAATTTTGCGCTTACTGCTGAACAGACCATAATTACCAATGGGTCATGAATTCGTAGATGTTTAGCCCTGCACATGCAGCAGTCCAAAAAAACCGCAGTAGGTGCGAATTGAATCCAAAAACATGTCCGAATTTTTACATAACCGGTATCCAGCAGGAAAAAAGGTAAACTAACTTAGGGCTAACCAAAACACCCTGCCCATGAAAAAGCTTGCTACCCTTGCGCTTTGTATTGCAACCACACTTGCCTGCGCGCAGGGCACACAACTGCTACGGCAACCCGCTCTGGGTAACAAACAAATTACGTTTGTGTATGCTAACGATCTCTGGCTGGTACCTGCCACCGGCGGTGAAGCAAAACGCCTCACCAGCAACGAAGGCGAGGAAAGCCAGCCCCACTTCTCGCCAGATGGCAAGTGGATTGCATTTACCGGCCAGTACGATGGCAACACCGATGTGTACGTTATTCCTACGGAAGGCGGTCAACCCGTGCGCCTGACGTGGCACCCCGGCCCCGATCAGGTAACGGGTTGGACACCCGATGGCGAAAGTGTGCTCTTCACCTCATCGCGCGAAAGCGTACCCACCAAAGAATCGCGCTTTTATACCATCAAGCGTACGGGTGGCATGGAAGTGCCGCTGGAAATTCCACGCGCAGTAGCTGGTGAAATCTCGGAAGACGGTAAACAGATTGCCTACCAACAAATTGGGTTCTGGGACCCGGAATGGCGTAACTACCGCGGCGGTCAGGCGAAACCGATCTGGATCGTAGATTTAAAAACCCTCGCCCTGAAACAAACACCCCAAACCGATAACGAGCGCCACACCAACCCGGTGTGGCTGAACAACGTGGTGTACTTTCTTTCGGAGCGCGACTACGCCAACAACATTTGGTCGTTTAACCCCGCCACCAACGAATTAAAGCAACATACTTTTCATGCAGACTTTGATGTAAAGAATCTGGATGCAGATAACGGCCAGATTGTGTACGAGCACGGCGGCTATTTACACGTGCTCAATCCTACATCCAATCAAACACAACGGCTCACGATTTATGTACGTGGCGATTTTCATTGGGCGCGGGATCGGTGGGAAGATGTGCGCCCAGCGAATCTGGTTAACGCAGCGCTATCGCCCACCGGGCAGCGCGCACTGTTTGAATTCCGCGGCGAGATTATTACTGTGCCCAAAGAAAAGGGCGATGCCCGCAACATTACGCGCAACTCGGCTGCTGCCGATCGTGCCCCGGTTTGGTCGCCCGATGGCAAACGGATTGCGTGGTTTAGCGATGCTTCCGGAGAATACCAACTGATGATTGGCGATCAGGAAGGACTGGAAAAACCGCGGGCCATCGCGCTGGCCAATCCCACATTCTTTTTCAAACCGGCTTGGTCGCCCGATGGCAAATACATTGCCTATACAGATACGGATTACAACTTATGGAACATGGAAGTAGCCACTGGTACCGCAAAAAAAATTGATACCGAGCGTTATGCCCACCCCAACCGCACGCTAAATCCGGTATGGTCGCCCGATAGCAAATGGATTGCGTATGCCCGCCTGCTCGACAATCACTACAAAGTGATCAAGGTGCACCATGTGGAAACCAATCAATCCATCCAAATCACCGACGGGCTTGCCGATGCGATTTCGCCCGTGTGGGACGCCACCGGAAAGTATCTGTACTTTCTGGCCTCCACAAATTACGGTTTGAATACCGGCTGGCTTGACATGAGTTCATACGATCGCCCGGTCACCCGTGCGCTCTATGTGGCAGTCCTCGCCAAAGAAGATGCCTCACCCCTCGCCCCGCGCAGCGATGAGGAAAAAGAAAAGCCCAAAGACGAAAAGAAAGATGCAGCCCCGGTAGTGAAAATCGACACCGACAACCTGGCCAATCGCATCTTGCCGGTGGATGTGCCCCTACGTAACTACACGGGCCTGCTGCCCGGGCCAGATGGCTACGTATTTTATTTCGAGCAGGTAGCCAACCAGCAGGGCCAAACGCTGCACCGCTACAATTTTAAAGATCGCAAAAGTGAAGTGTATTTGGCGCCCGTAAATGATGCTACCGTAAGCAACGACCGCAAATCCGTGCTCTACCGCAGCAACACCACCTGGGGAATTCTCAGTGCGTCCGACAACGGCAAGAAAGTGGGCGATGGCAAGTTGGAAGCGTTAAACGCATTCAAAATCAAAATCAACCCCATGGCCGAGTGGAAGCAAATTTTCCGCGAAGGGTGGCGCTACCAGCGCGATTTTCTATATGTAAGCAACGTGCACGGCGCACCGTGGAACGACGTGTACACGTGGTACAGCCCGTGGATTGAACACGTGCGCCACCGCACCGACCTGAACTACGTGGTGGATATCCTTGGCGGCGAGGTGGCGGTTGGCCACTCCTATACCAACGGTGGCGACTTCCCGGATGTGAAATCCGTACCCATTGGGTTGCTTGGCGCAGACTACGAGATTGACAAAGGGGCGTATCGCTTTAAAAAAGTGTACTTGGGCGAGAGTTGGAACCCGGAACTCAAGGCGCCGCTGCGCGAACCCGGCGTATCCATTGCCGCGGGCGACTACCTGCTGGAAGTAAACGGACAATCCGTAAGCACAACCACAAACCTGTATGCCTACTTCGAAGCAACTGCAGGCAAGCAAACTAAACTGCGCGTAAACAGCAAGCCCGGCCTCGAAGGTTCGCGTGTGGTAACCGTTGTGCCTGTGGAAAACGAAAACCAATTGCGCATGATGGATTGGGTGGAGAGCAACCGCAGAAAAGTGGAGGAACTTTCCAAAGGGCAATTGGCCTACGTGTACGTGCCCAACACGGGCCAGGGCGGTTACACCTACTTTAATCGCTACTACTTTGCACAGCAAGATCGCAAAGGCGCCATCATAGACGAACGAAACAACGGTGGTGGCTCTGCGGCCGATTATATGGTTGACATTATGGCGCGCGAGCTGCACGGCTATTTCAACAGCCGCGCCAGCGACCACCGGCCGTTCCTCACCCCCAATGCTGGCATCTTCGGGCCGAAAGTAATGTTGATCAACGAACGCGCGGGCTCCGGTGGCGACCTGCTGCCCTACTTGTTTAACAAGATGAAAATCGGGCCACTCGTAGGTACAAAAACGTGGGGCGGATTAGTCGGCACGTGGGACACACCTCCGTTTGTAGATGGCGGCCGCATGGTAGCACCACGCGGCGGATTTTACGATGTGAAAGGCGAATGGGCCGTAGAAGGCGTAGGCATCTCCCCCGATATCGAGGTGCAACAAACTCCGGCCGATGTCGTGCGCGGGCGCGACCCACAACTGGAGCGCGCCGTAGAAGAAGCCTTGAAGCTCATGAAAACCCAGGCGATTGACATCAAGCCGGAGCCGGCACCACCGGTAAAATACCGGCGGCCAAATAAAAAATAGTTTTAGCCCTGGAAGCCACTTCAAAAACTGGTCATGTTTAACACATGTGAGACATCCCAAATTGCAGTGCTGCCATCAGGGATTTCTCGGGCATGCCTCCGCTAAATGCGGCGTGCCGGTTTTCCAGATCGCTTCCATGTTAATTCACGTTACTCCATCCGGTTCTCGGTGGTATGTTGCGCCAATATGCGGACTGCTTCCTGCCGCACGTGGGCATTCCGCTTCATCGCATACAACTGCGTAGAGGCCGCTTTGTAGGTTTTTTGGATGTCCACCACAGGGTGCGGATAGTCGCCACCCAATGTGCATCCGTAAAGTTGTTGATCAAATACCGTCATCGCCCACGGCTCATGCAACAACGCATCCGGTAACGCGCGAAGCTCCGGCACCCATTGCCTGATAAACGCGCCA
>CAYLWU010000062.1:0-2475 GCA_964387475.1 uncultured Ohtaekwangia sp.
ACGAAGCAATCCGGGTTTAGCAGTGTGCTGAATGCGCTTCGAGTAGGTGGAGCGTAATGAGATTGCTTCGGGCCGAGACGGGCCTCGCAATGACGTTCCCTAATAAAGTAGTACCCGTCATTGCGAGGAACGAGTCTCGAAGTATGAGAGACGAGGACGAAGCAATCTGGGTTTAGCAGTGTGCTGAATGCGCTTCGAGTAGGTGGGGCGTGACGAGATTGCTTCGGCCCGAGACGGGCCTCGCCATGAAGCGCCCCGAAAACGTGACGAGATTGTTTACTAGCCTAACCATGGTATATTTGATTACTCTAAACCTCCCTACCTCCCATGAAAAGACATATTTTTTTACTTGCGTTGCTCCTATCGGTTACCGCTGGGAGCACGCTGCAGGCACAAAGTGCCCGTGACTACTTTCAAGAGGGCAAAACGCTCATCTGGAAAACAACTCAACAAGGTGCCATTGTGGGCAGTGGCGAACTTCAGATTTCAAATGTTACCAACCAGACCTTTGATGCCGGGCAGAGCAACCTGAATAATCCGGGTGCCGGGTTGCAGCGATTGTATGGAGGAATTTTCAATAACGGTCAGCAGGTGGTGTTGTTAAATATTGGTGAGTTTCGTGAAGTGTGGGTCGGCAAGGTGGCGGGCGATCGCATCACCGGAAAGATTGAAGGTGCAAACGTGGATTTTGAAATTCAACCAAAGCGCGCGCAACCGTTGCAGTGGGTGGCCTACACGGGCACAATGCCGGCCAACGCGGTGAGTGGTGGTTTTGAAAATGGAGCAGACCTGATCGTGTGCCGTGCGTTTCATAATGGTGCCAACCACCCCGGCAAAGTGGTGGGAACGAGCTGTAACATTGGATGGGGCGGAAATGAAATTGTGAGCCCGAAATTTGAGGTGCTCCTTAATGAAGGACAGCTGCCCCTGCAATGGGTTCCGTACGCAGGAACAGTACCCAAGAATGCCGTGTTGGTCGGGACAGATGTTGGTAAAAGTTATTACGTGGGTCAATTCACACGCACAGATGGCAGCATTCATGCCGGAAAAGTTTTTGGCCCCCCCGGGAAGCACATCTTCAACTATGGCTATGGTGGTAAAGAGCTTACGGAACTGAAAGGCTTCCGCATTCTGGTGCAACTGGGCCAATAATTCGCATCCTAGTTGATGTTGGTCGCAATTGGTTGTTACGGGTGGCCTGACCCGAAATGTAATATCGAACAGTAAAGCAATAATGATCAAACACGAAAATTGGTCAGGCAACCCGCTTTAACGTGCAAGCCCTCGCGGCAGGGATGGAAGCGGCACCCCGCAGTAGCGTGGGCATGTGTGGTTGGCACGAGGAGTATAGCGTACAGCCCGGCTGCCGCCCACGAAAAGAAAATTTCTACGTGTTTGGTGTAAATAGTTAACGAAGAAACGTAGGCGCTCGAGAATTAGATTGACGAAAATGTGAGCAGATCGCGGGCTGCGAACCGGTGTAGTTTTAGATGGTCAGCTTCGCCTCGTACAATAAAAAATTATGCTGCGGCGGGAAGTAATGTATCTCTGCACCATCGCCTACTTCGTATTTGGTATAAATGCGGTGGCTCACAGGCACCCGCACGGAATCAATTTGGAGAAAATAGTTATCCGGTCTGTCTTCGTCCGTCTCAATAATCTTGTCTGTAACAAAGCCGCGTACAACATGCTTGTTTTGCGTGGCAATATCGCGGGTTCGCTTGTCAAAATCACTCCGCTTTAACCAGTACAACAACGTTAAGGTAGCCACAACAACCAGAATTTCTACCGGCAATGTCCACCATTGTGCTACTTCCGATTCTAGCAAGACAATGACTACTACCGGAATGATTAAACATGCAATTAGATAAATGACCATGAGTCCCCATTTTTGAGCGTTTAACTTGGAAACATCCTTTGTAGTCAAGCGCGCTTCCGTAATATGTGAGATGACTTGGCCAGTGTCTCGTAACTCATTTAGCTTGCGTTTGGCTGCGTCTTTTTGTTTTGTTTTAGATCGGCCGTCGTCAATGTATCCGGCAAGCCAAAAGCCAGCTACTGCCAACGCGCCAAAAACAATTCCCCACACGGTATCGTTGCCGGGGAACATTAATGCTATTGGATGTGCAAATAACCCAGGTATCAAAAACACAAAAAGTAAATACCATAAAAATCGCTTGAATCCGTGTGCGATCGAGGGAAATATTTTCATGCATTATTGTCCGACTAAAATAGACCCAAAAACCCGGATTTTCCTAGAGGGAAGTGACAACAAATTGAGGTCTGATTTTTGGGTAGTTGGCTTTAGGCAATCGAAGGTGCAACAAAACTCAGGAGAGCGCGTGGGCGGAACATGTTTAGATGGCTTCGGCCGGAAGCAGGCCTCGCCATCACGTTCCCTATTAAAGCAATCTTTGGCTTGATCCCAACGAAATGCCGAAGGTTTGCGTTGAAGACCAGAAACGCCTTCGTCAC